>NZ_JBIAME010000008.1:0-113249 GCF_042873935.1 Streptomyces sp. NPDC004327
TGTACCGACCCTCGCGGGCTTTCCTCCGGGCGCTTCCTTCGTTTCCGACTCTATCAGATCTTTCCGATCCGATTTCCTCGGTGCTTTCCGGTCCCGATTCCTGGCATTTGCCTTTCGGGCCCTTCGGCGGGGTCAAACACTACCAGGCTTTTTCGCTCCCCCCGACCACGTCCTCCGCGAGCATGCAGAGGTGTAGACCACTGGGGTTAGGATCTGGCTTGATAGGTGCTGCCGACCCACGACTCAAAGCCGCGTTGGGGTCAGGCAGGAGTACGACAGTACATCCCACCGCCAGTAGAGGCAAATCGTTTCGGGTAGTCCCCAGGTCCGCGAACTGGTACGTCTCATGCGGAACCTGGACTTCCTATGACATAGGCTTCTGAACCAGTACGCCGTCCAGGACAGGTAGTGACGGCGCAACACATCTCCGCCCCTGGGAGGCATCCCATGACCACTGTGACGTCGCCACTCGCTGGACGCGCCATCGGTCTCGCCGCAGTACCCGACCCCGTCTTCTCCGGCGCGATGGTCGGTCCCGGCACCGCCATCGACCCCGTCCGTGAGCCCGGCGAGGCGGTCTCGCCCGTCGACGGCGTCATCGTCTCTCTGCACCCGCACGCGTTCGTCGTCGTGGACGACGAGGGCCACGGTGTGCTGACGCACCTCGGCATCGACACCGTTCAGCTCAATGGGGAGGGCTTCGAGCTCCTCGTCAACAAGGGCGACACCGTGACCCGCGGACAGGCGGTCGTGCGGTGGAACCCGGCCGCGGTCGAGGAGGCCGGCAAGTCCCCCATCTGTCCCGTCGTGGCACTCGAGGCCACTGCCGACTCCCTCGGTTCGGTCCGTGAGGACGGCGACGTGAAGGCCGGCGACGAGCTCTTCAGCTGGCAGTGACCGCCGGCTCGTTCTTCCGACGAGCGCGCACGGGACATTGAACGACGCGGCGGCCCGGCCGCCGCTCTATCGGAGACGGTGAGATGGAGACAACGCTGCGAGGCGTCGGTGTCAGCCATGGGGTGGCCATCGGCGAGGTCCGGCACATGGGCACGGCGGTCCTGGAACCGCCGGCCAAGCAGATTCCGGCCGATGAGGCGGAGCGCGAACAGGGGCGCGCCCGTCAGGCCGTGGAGGCTGTGGCGGCCGACCTGATCGCTCGGGGCAACCTGGCCGGTGGCGAGGCCCAGGCAGTGCTCGAGGCCCAGGCGATGATCGCCCAGGACCCGGAGCTGATCGCCGACGTCGACCGCAGGATCGCGGTCGGCAGCACCGCCGAGCGCGGTATCTACGACGCGTTCTCGCACTACCGGGAACTGCTCGCGGGCGCCGGCGAGTACATGGCCGGCCGGGTGGCCGACCTGGACGACGTGCGGAACCGGATCGTGGCGCGCCTGCTCGGCGTGCCGATGCCGGGTGTGCCGGACAGCGACGAGCCGTACGTGCTGATCGCCCGGGACCTGGCGCCGGCCGACACCGCGCTCCTCGACCCGGCGCTCGTGCTCGGTTTCGTGACCGAGGAGGGCGGGCCGACCAGCCACAGCGCGATCCTCGCGCGAGCCCTTGGCGTACCGGCCGTGGTGGCGCTGCCGGGTGCGGGCGAGCTGGCCGAGGGCACGGTCATCGCGGTGGACGGTTCCACCGGCGAGATCTTCGTGGACCCGAGCGAGGAGAAGAAGGACGCGCTGACCCGCGCGGCCGAGGCGCGCAAGGCCGCGCTGGCCTCCTCCAGCGGTCCGGGTGCGACCTCGGACGGGCACAAGGTGCCGCTGCTCGCGAACGTGGGCGGTCCGGCGGACGTTCCGGCGGCGGTCGAGGCCGGTGCCGAGGGCGTGGGCCTGTTCCGTACCGAGTTCCTGTTCCTTGACGACAGCGCGAAGGCGCCGTCCGAGGAGAAGCAGATCGAGGCGTACCGCAAGGTTCTGGAGGCGTTCCCGGAGGGCCGGGTGGTCGTGCGCGTGCTCGACGCGGGCGCGGACAAGCCGCTGGACTTCCTGACCCCGGCGGACGAGCCGAACCCGGCGCTGGGCGTGCGGGGTCTGCGGACGCTGCTCGACCACCCCGAGGTGCTGCGGACGCAGCTGACGGCGCTGGCGAAGGCCGCCGAGGGACTGCCGGTGTACCTGGAGGTCATGGCGCCGATGGTGGCCGACCGCACGGATGCGAAGGCGTTCGCCGACGCGTGCCGTGAGGCGGGACTGCGGGCCAAGTTCGGGGCGATGGTGGAGATTCCGTCCGCCGCGCTGCGGGCGCGCTCGATCCTGCAGGAGGTCGAGTTCCTGTCCCTGGGCACGAACGACCTGGCGCAGTACACCTTCGCCGCCGACCGTCAGGTGGGTGCGGTGTCGCGGCTGCAGGATCCGTGGCAGCCGGCTCTGCTCGATCTGGTGGCGCTGTCCGCGGAGGCCGCCAAGGCCGAGGGCAAGAGCTGTGGTGTGTGTGGTGAGGCCGCGTCGGATCCGCTGCTCGCGTGTGTGCTGACGGGTCTGGGTGTCACCTCCCTGTCGATGGGTGCGGCGTCGATCCCGTATGTGCGGGCGACGCTGGCGAAGTACACGCTGGCGCAGTGCGAGCGTGCGGCGGCCGCGGCGCGTGCCGCGGACACGGCGCACGACGCGCGGATGGCCGCGCAGGCGGTCCTGTCCGGGGAGTGATCCCCGGCGGACCGTGACCGGTCGTCGAAGGTGAAGGGGCTTCCCGCCACGAGGTGGCGGGGAGCCCCTTCGTCGTCAGTGGGGGTGGTGGGTGGGATCGTCGGGGGTGAGGGGGAAGCCGGCGCGGTAGTCGACGTGGGGTTCGGGGGCGATGGGTTCGCCGGTGCGGGCGTCGGTGCAGTAGGCGTCGAAGACCTCGGCCTCGGTGAGCGGGACGAGCCGGCCGTGGTGGAGGCGCCAGCCGTGGAGACGGTCCGGGGCGCCGCGGGTGCTGGTGCGCAGGACGAGTCCGCCGGGGGCCAGGAGGGCGATGCCGGCGGCGAGGACGGTGACGAACTCGGCGCTTTCGGCGCTGTCGAGGCGGGCCGGGCCGTTGGTGTCGCGGGTGGTGTGGAGGAGGGCGATCAGCTGGTCGCTCTCGGCGGGGACGCTGCAGACGAGGTGGTGCGTGCCGGGCCCCGCCGCGTCGAGGAGGCTCAGCAGGAGCTGGGAGGCGCGGTCGAAGGAGGCGCGGCCGATGTCCTGTCCGCAGTCGGCGCAGCTGCCGGCGTCGGTGAGGAGCAGGGTGGCGTACTCCCAGGTGGCGCGGCGGACGGCGATGTCGACGAGGAGGGGGACGAGGGCGTCGAGGGACTGCCCGGTATAGGTGACGCGGGGGCCGGTGGCGGCGCGTTCGGCGGTGTAGCGGCTGCGGCTGGTGGGGCGGTCGGGGTCGAGGCCGGTGTCGGCGCAGTAGTCGGCGTAGTCCTCGGGGTCGAAGAGGGCGACGGTGGTGTGGCCGCCCTGGCGGGCGAGGGCTTCGAGGAGTTCTTCGACGTGGGCGAGGTAGCGGCCGTGGTCGTCGAAGGCGAAGGTCTCGTACTGCAGCATGGCGGTGAAGTCCTCCTCGTCGGTGAGGAGGGCGACGGTGCCGGCGGTCTCGCGGCGCAGGGCGCGGCGGAGCGCGGCCGTCGTGGTCCGGGTCCTGCCGGTTGCGCCGGGTGTGCGGTGGTGCTGGTTCATCTCTCCCCCTGGGTGTGAGCACGGTCGATCAGTGCTCACTCACCGTAATCGCCGGCACTGACAGTGACGTCTGCTCGGCGTTCTGGGCGGTCTCGGCGGTCTCGGTCGGCTCGGCCCGTTCGACGCGGTCGCGGATCAGCCGGTACTGGGCGGCCCCGACGCCGACGAGGGCGAGGCCGAGCAGGGGCCAGGCGAGGGCGCCGGCGGTCATGACGCCGGTGATGAGGAGGGGGCCGCCGAAGCGCTGGGTGGACTGGGCGAGTCCGTGCACGCCGAGGTAGGCGCCCTGGGCCTCGGCGGGGGCGAGGGCGACGGAGAGTTCCCAGGAGGAGATCGCGTGGAGGATCTCGGCGAAGGTCAGGGCGATGACGGCGACGGCCAGGGCCGTGATCGCGAGGGCGCGGCCGCCGGCCGCGGAGGCGGCGAGGGCCAGGGTGCCGACGACGAAGAGGACGGCCAGGGGGACGAGCAGGCGGCGGGCGGCGCGGGTGGTAGCGCCGAAGCGGGCGAGCGGGACCTGGAACGCGACGACGAGGACGGTGTTGAGGACCAGGAGCAGCGGGGCGAGGCCGACCGGGGCGGCGGTGGCGTGGACGATCCAGAGGGGGATGGCGACCTGGAGGATCGTGTCGTCGAGGAAGAGGGCGGCCTCGGTGGCGGTGTAGGCGAGGAAGGTGCGGTCGCGCCAGGGGTTGGCGGGGCGGACCTGCTTCGGGCCGTCGGCCGTGGTCGCGGTGGCGGTGGCGGTGGCGGTGGCGACGACGCGGGTGGGGGCCGGGGGTTCGGCGCAGCGCAGGGTGAGGGCGGCGATGACGAGGTAGGTGACGACGTTGCCGACGAGGAGGAGGCCGTAGGCCCGGGTGCTGCCGGTGGCGAGCGCGGCGGCGGCGCCGAGGCCGCCGAGGGACCAGCCGATGTTGACGGTGGTGCGCTGGATGGCCTGGTAGCGGACGCGGTCGGAGCCGGCGAGCCGGGCGGCGTACAGCTTGATGAGCACGCTGCCGGCGCGGTCGGGCAGCGCGCCGAGGGCGGAGTAGAGGGTGAGGAGGAAGAAGTTGTCCGTGGTGAGGAGGGCCAGGAGGGCGGCGCCGCGCATGAGTTGGGCGGCGGCGATGACCCGGACGAGGGGGAAGCGGTCGGCGAGGCGGCCGGCGAGCGGGGCTCCGGCGATGCCGATGCCTCCGGAGACGGTCATGAGGAGGCCGACCTGGCCGAGGCCGAGGCCGGAGACGTAGGTGAAGTAGAGCGCGGTGCAGCCGGCCCAGAGGCCGGTGCCGGTCTTGTCGATGATGCTGACGAGGAGCATGCGGCGGCCGTCGCGGCCTCCGGGTATGCGGTCGAGAGCGGTGCGGTGCCACGCGGTCGGACGGCTCACTCGGTTCCCCCATTGACTTCGAGCTTGTGACGACGAGCTTGACGCGAACTTTGTATTGATACATAGTTCAGTACGTGGCAACACAATATGCGATCACAGGGACGACGGCCAAGGGCATTGCCGCGTCCGTCGAGCGCGGCGTGGCCGAGGGCGAGCTCGCGCCGGGCGACGCGCTGCCTCCCGTACGGCGGCTCGCCGACGAGCTCGGCGTGAGTCCGGGCACGGTGGCGACGGCGTACAAGGAGCTGCGGCAGCGCGGTCTGGTCGTCACGCGCGGCCGGGGCGGCACGGTGGTGGCGGAGGCGCCCTCGGTGGCGTCCCGGCGGCCGCCGCGGGTCCCGCCGGGCCTCGTGGACCTGGCCACCGGCCTGCCCGACCCCGCCTTCCTGCCGGTGCTCCGGCCGCCCGCCGAGGTGCGCCCGGCGTTCGGCTCGCACCGCGCCGCGCCCCGGCTCACGGCCCTCGAGGAGCTGACCCGCGCCTGGTTCGCGCGCGACGGCGTGCCCGCGGAGCGGGTGACGTTCGCGCACGGGGCGCTCGACTGCATCGCCCGGCTGCTGTCCGTGGAGCTGCGACCCGGGGACGCGGTGGCCGTGGAGGATCCCGGCTTCCACCATGTCCTGGACCTGGTGCCGGCCCTGGGCCTGCGCACGGTGCCGGTGAGCGTGGACCGCGAGGGGATGGTGCCCGAGGCGCTGCGGACGGCGCTGCGGGCCGGGGTGCGGGCGGTGGTCGTGACCCCGCGCGCGCAGTGCCCCACCGGGGCGTCCTTCTCCCCCGCCCGGCGGGACGAACTCGTGGCGCTGCTGCGGGAGTACCCCGAGGTGCTCGTCGTCGAGGACGACTACACCGCGGAGATCGAGGGAGCGCCCGCCTCCACGCTGGCCGCCGCCGGTCTGGAGCGGTGGGCCCAGGTGCGGACCGTCTCCAAGCGGCTCGGCGTCGACCTGCGGTGGGCCGGGGTCGCGGGCGATCCGGTGACGCTCGCGCGGCACGACGGCCGGATGGTGATGACGTCCGGCTGGGTCAGCCACATCCTTCAGGAGACGGTCGCCGGGCTGCTGGCCGACCCGGCGGTGACCCGCCTGGTGGCGGCCGGCGAAGCCGCGTACACGGAGCGGCGGCGGGCCCTGACCGGTGCGCTCGGCTCGTACGGCATCCGCGCGCTCGGGGAGAGCGGGCTGAACGTGTGGGTGCCGGTCCGCGACGAGTCGGCGGTCGTGAACGGGCTGCGGACGCACGGCTGGTGGGTGGCGGCGGGCGCCCGGTTCCGGATCGCCGCGCCCACGGCCGTACGGATCACGACGGCGACGCTGCGGCCGGACCAGGCCGAGCGGCTGGCCGCGGACTTCGCGGCGGTGCTCGGCGACGTACAGGCGACGTACGGGGGCTGATGCAGGGGGGGTTGATGGCGGGAGTTGATGCGCGGGAGTTGATGCGCGGGAGTTGATGCGCGGCGGTTGATGCGCCGGGGTTGATCCCGGAGAGCGCGAAGGGCCCCGCGCGGGTGCGCGGGGCCCTTCGGCGGGTGGCTACCGGGCCTTGCGGGTGCGGGCCAGCTCCTCGTAGAAGCTCAGCAGGCCGATATTGTCGACCGAACCCGGGTTGACCGCCTTGGCCATCGGGGTGCCCTGGAGGAGGCGCTTGACCGGGACCTCGATGCGCTTGCCGGTGAGGGTGTGCGGGACGGCCGGGACCTCGATGATGTCGTCGGGCACGTGCCGCGGGGAGAGTTCGCTGCGGATCGTGCTCTTGATGCGGCCGATCAGCTCCTCGTCGAGGGTGGCGCCGTCGGCGAGGTGGACGAAGAGCGGCATCCAGTAGCCGCCGTCCGGCTCCTCCAGGCCGATGACGAGGGACTCGCGGATCTCCGGGAGGCGTTCGACGGCCTCATAGATATCGGCGCTGCCCATCCGGACGCCCTGCCGGTTCAGGGTGGAGTCGGAACGGCCGTGGATGATCACCGAGCCGTGGTCGGTGATCGTGATCCAGTCGCCGTGCCGCCACACGCCCGGGAACATCTCGAAGTAGCTGTCGCGGTAACGGCTGCCGTCGGGGTCGTTCCAGAAGCGGATCGGCATGGACGGCATCGGGTTGGTGACGACGAGCTCGCCGACCTCGCCGACGAGCGGCTTGCCCGAGGGGTCCCAGGACTGCAGGTCGGTGCCGAGGCAGGCGGCCTGGAGCTCGCCGATGTGGACCGGGAGCGTCGGTACGGCTCCGGCGAAGCAGGAGCAGACGTCGGTGCCGCCGCTGACGGAGGCGATCCACAGGTCCTCGCGGACCTCGTCGTGCAGCCAGCGGAAACCGTCGGGCGGCAGCGGGGAGCCGGTGGTGGCCACGCACTTCACCCGGGACAGGTCGAAGTCCCGGCCGGGGTGCACGTCGGCCTTGGCGCAGGCCATCACGTACGCGGCGGAGGTGCCGTACAGGGTCGCGCCGGTGCGCTCGGCGACGCGCCACTGGGCGCCGGTGTCCGGGTAGCCGGGGCTGCCGTCGTACAGGACCACGGTGGTGCCGGTGAGCAGGCCGGAGACGAGGAAGTTCCACATCATCCAGCCGGTGGAGGTGTACCAGAAGAACACGTCGTCCGGGCCGAGGTCGCAGTGCAGGCCCAGCTGCTTGACGTGCTCGGTGAGGATGCCGCCCTGGGACTGCACGATCGCCTTGGGCAGGCCGGTCGTGCCGGAGGAGTACAGCACCCACAGCGGGTGGGAGAACGGGACGTGCTCGAAGACCGGCTCGGTGTCGGCGGCGGTCAGCGCGGACCACTCCAAGGTGCCCTCGGGGGCCGGGGTGCCGAGCAGCGGGATGTGCACGACCGCGCGCAGCGACGGCAGTTCGGCGCGCAGCTCGGCGACGGTGTCGCGGCGGTCGTGCTCCTTGCCGCCGTAGCGGTAGCCGTCGACGGTGAACAGGACGACGGGCTCGACCTGCTGGAAGCGGTCGAGGACGCTGCGGGCGCCGAAGTCGGGGGCGCAGGAGGTCCACACGGCGCCGACGGCGGCGGTGGCGAGGAGGGCGACGACCGCCTCCGGGATGTTGGGCAGGTAGCCGCTGACCCGGTCGCCGGGCCGGACGCCGAGGTCGCGCAGCTCGGCGGCGAGGGAGCCGACCTGGCGGCGCAGCTCGGCCCAGGTGACCGGCGTGGGCTCGTGTGTCTCGTCCACATGGAGCAGGGCCGTGTCGTGGGGGCGCTGCTCGGCGGCGCGCAGGGCGTGCTCGGCGTAGTTGAGGGTGGCGCCGGGGAACCAGTCGGCGCCGGGCATAGCGCGGTCCCCGAGGACGCGCTCGTACGGGGTGGCGAAGCGGAGGTCGAACCACTCGGCGACGGCCGCCCAGAAGGCTTCGAGTTCCTCGACGGACCAGCGGTGCAGGGCCGCGTAGCCGCCGTCGGCGGGCGCTCCGTGGCGCTCGGCCGCCCATGCCTGGAAGCGGGTGACGGCGGCCGCGGCGACGCGGTCCTCGTCGGGCTGCCAAAGCGGCTCGGTCTGCGCTGATGTCATGTGGGTCGGCTCCCTGGCTGTACGCGGGGTCTGCGTGTGTCGCGCGCACGTGCGGGGTGTGCGCGTGACGCGGCTGACAGGGACGATGCCATGTGATCCTCTTTCGCACCAGGGTTCCCCGCCCATGGTCCGGCAGCTGAACATGTGCTCCCACCACGGGTGAACGGCAGTTGAACGGAGCTCGTGCAGCCCATCGCGGGTGGCAGGGTGAGCCGCATGGACGGTCGTGAGCTGGTGCGTTCGGTACGGGGGCTGGGTTCGGTGCAGGGATTGCGGGCGGTGCGGTCGGCGTGGCGGCGGCGCCGTGCGGACGCGCGGGCGCTGCCGCCGCGGGGTGCGGAGCGGGCCCGGGTGCCGGGTGCGGTGGCGGGCGCGGAGCCGCTCGCGGGCGGCGGGATCGTCCGGTTCGCCCGTTCCGAGCTGCGGGTTTCGGTGTCGGCGAGCGGCACCGTGTTCTGGGGCTGGGACGGGGCGGAGCCGCTGCCGTCGTACGCGCTGGCCGGCGAGCCGCCCGAGCCCGACCCGCGGGCCGTCCTGGAGCCGGACACCGACGGCGGCTGGCGGGTGGTGTCGGAGCGGGTGACGGTCGCGGTGTCCCGGCACGGGGCGGTGGAGGTGCGCACGCCGGGCGGGGTGGTGCTGCGCCGCGATCTGCCGCCGCGCTGGTGGGAGCCGGTGCGCGAGGGCTCCATACGGGGCGGGGAGGCGCGCTGGGTGCAGCGCAGCGAGGTGCCGGCGGACGCGCGGTTCTTCGGGCTCGGCGGGCGGGCCGCCGGGCCTCGGCTGCGCGACGGTTCGTACCGGCTGTGGAACACCGACCCCAAGGGCCACTTCTCTCCCGGGGACGACCCGCTGTACATCACGATGCCGGTGCAGCTGGTGGTCGCGGACGCCGGCACGCACCTGGCCTTCTACGACAGCACCTGGGACGGGCGCGTGGTCCTCGCCGAGGGCGAGGAGGGCGCCGGGTCCGGGCACGACCGGCCGGGCACCAGCGAGGTGCGGATGGAGGGCGGCCCGCTGCGCTGCTGGGTGGTGGTGGGGCCGCCGGCACGGGTGCTGCACGGCTGGGCGGCGCTGACCGGTGCGCCCGCGCTGCCGCCGGCGTGGGCGCTCGGGCCGCAGCACGCGCGCTGGGGTTTCGGCAGCGAGCGGGAGGTGCGGCGGGTGGTGGACGGCTACCGGGACCACGGCCTGCCGCTGTCGGTGCTGCACCTGGACATCGACCACTACGACGCCCACCGGGTGTTCACCGTGGACCGGGAGCGGTTTCCCGATCTGCCGGGGCTCGCGGCGGAGCTGCGCGAGCGCGGGGTGCGGCTCGTGTCGATCGTCGACCCGGCGGTGAAGGCGGAGCCGGGCGATCCGGTGTACGACGGCGGGCGGGCCGCCGGGGCGTTCGTCCGGGACGACCGGGGCGACGAGGTGCACGGCGTGGTGTGGCCGGGCGAGTGCGCCTATCCGGACTTCACGGATCCGCAGGCGCGCAAGTGGTGGGGCGCGCTGTACGAGGAGCGGCTGCGGCAGGGCTTCTCCGGGGTGTGGCACGACATGAACGAGCCGGTCTCCTTCGCGCCGTTCGGCGACCAGACGCTGCCCCGCTCCGCCCGGCACAGCCTGGAGGGCCGGGGCGGCGACCACCGCGAGGCGCACAACGTGTACGGGCTGACCATGGCCCGGGCCGGGTACGAGGGGCTGCGCCGGCTGCGGCCGGACGAGCGTCCGTTCCTCTTCTCGCGCTCCGGGTGGGCGGGGATGCAGCGCTACGGCGGCACCTGGTCGGGCGACGTGTCGACGGGCTGGCCGGGGCTGCGGGCCTCGCTGGCGCTCGTCCTGGGGCTAGGGCTCTGCGGAGTGCCGTACTCGGGTCCCGACGTGGGCGGCTTCGACGGCAGCCCGACGCCGGAGCTGTTCCTGCGCTGGTACCAGCTGGGGGCGTGGCTGCCGCTGTTCCGTACGCACGCGGCGATCGGCGCGGGGCGCCGGGAGCCGTGGGAGTTCGGGCCGGAGGTCCTGGAGCACGCCCGCGCGGCACTGGCCGAGCGCGAGCGGATGCGGCCGTACTTCGTCACCCTGGCGCGGCTGGCGCGGATGACGGGCGCGCCGTACGTGCGTCCGGTGTGGTGGGGCACGCCGGAGGACCGGGCGCTGCGGGACTGCGAGGACGCCTTCCTGCTCGGCGACTCGCTCCTCGTCGCCCCGGTGCTGTCGCGGGGCACGGACCGGCGTGCGGTGCGGCTGCCGCGCGGACGCTGGTACGACACGGCGACCGGCCGGTCGTACGAGGGCCCCGGCCAGGTCCTGCTCGACGCGCCGCTGTCCCGGGTGCCCGTCCTCGCCCGGGCCGGCGCGGTGATCCCGGTGCGGGGCGAGGACGAGGAGCTGGTCCTGGAGGTGTGGGCGCCGGCGGCGGGCCGCACGGGCGGCGGCCTCGTGGTGCGGGACACCGGTGACGGCTGGGAGCCGGCGGAGATCGAGCGGTACCAGTCGCGGCTGGTGGACGGGCGGGTCGTGGTGGAGAGGGTGACGGACGAGGGGACAAAGGAGGCGGGGCTGCCGGTACGGGTGCGGGGTCAGTCGTAGACGCCCGCGAAGAAGCGCCGCACCGCCTCCGTGTGCAGCGGGAACGCCAGCTCCTCCGGGCCGTGGAGCAGATGGTGTCCGCTCGTCTCGTTCGTCGCGACCGACGGCGGGAGGGTGGCCGCCGGGCGTGGCGGCAGGAGGCCGAAGAGGAGGAGGTGGCCGGGCGGGGAGCTGAGGGCGTCGGCGAGGCGGACGTCGGCGGCCGCGGCCTCGATGCCGGTCTCCTCCCACAGTTCGCGGGCCACGGCCTCCTGCCAGTGCTCGCCGTGGTCGACGAAGCCGCCGGGCAGGGCGACGCGGCCGATGTGGGGCCTGATCGCGCGCGTGATGACGACGAGGGCGGCGCCGCGCGGGGTGGTGACGGGGAGCAGGGCGATGGCGACCGGGAGCGGGTTGCGGTAGGCGATGGTGCCGCAGGCGGGGCAGGTGCGGGGCCAGGCGGCGTCGGCCGGGTAGCGCGCGCCGCACGCGGAGCAGTGCGAGAGGGGCTGCGGGGATTCGGTCACGGGGCCGACGGTATGCGATCGCCCTTTCCCGGCGCTGCCGGAACTGGTAGACGGGGCGCATGACTCGACTGACCCGATTCGCCTCCGCCGTCCGCGCGCTCGGCGCGCTCGCCGTCGCGGGGCTGCTCGCCGCCACCGCCGCCGTACCGTCCGCGAGTGCCGCGCCCGTCGCGGGGCCGGAGCCCAAGGCTCCGCCGGAGTTCGTGGCGCTGGACCGGGTGGACCGGACGATCGTTCAGGAGATGCGCTACACCACGGCGCACAACTTCGTCGGGGAGCCGGTCGACGGCTACCGGCAGCCGGTGTGCATCCTGACCCGGCCGGCCGCCGAGGCGCTGCACCGGGCGCAGGTGCGGCTGCTGGCCCGTGGCTACACGCTGAAGGTGTACGACTGCTACCGGCCGCAGCGGGCGGTGGACCACTTCGTGCGGTGGGCGAAGGACCTGGCGGACGAGCGGATGAAGCGGGAGTTCTATCCGCTGGTGGACAAGTCGCGGCTGTTCGCGGACGGTTACATCGCCGAGAAGTCCGGGCACAGCCGCGGTTCGACGGTGGACCTGACGATCGTGCGGCTGCCGGCCCTGCCGACGCGCCCCTATGTGCCGGGCGAGCCCCAGGTGGAGTGTTTCAGGCCGCAGGCGGAGCGGTTCCCGGACAACTCGGTGGACATGGGCACCGGATTCGACTGCTTCGACACGCTCTCGCACACCGACGATCCCCGGGTCCAGGGCGCGCAGCGCGCCAACCGGGACCTGCTGCGCGGCGCGCTCACCGAGCAGGGCTTCGTCAATCTGCCCGAGGAGTGGTGGCACTTCACGTTCAAGCCGGAGCCGTTCCCGTCGACGTTCTTCGACTTCCCGGTGGCGCGGCGGTCGGTCGCGGGCCACTGAAGGCACCGACGGCATTGACGGCATTGACGGCATTGACGGCACCGAAGCCACTGATGGCGCCGACGCCTTCCCCCTCCCGTGCGGCCGTGGCAGACTTCTGACGCTTCGTCAGATATCTGATTGCGGGAGGGGTTCCCGGATGGCACGCGAGCGCAGGCCGGTGGTGGCCGGCTGGTTCACCGACGACGGCGTCCCGGACAACGAGTTCCGGCTGCTCGGCACCCGCTGCACCGCCTGCGCGGCGGTGTTCTTCCCGCGCGCGGACGAGTGGTGCCGCAACCCGCGCTGTCCCGGCGGGGGCGAGCTGGTCGAGGCGCCGCTGTCGAGGCGCGGCACGATCTGGTCGTACACCGACGGCCGCTACCGCCCGCCCGCGCCGTACGTCTCGGACCCGGACGCGCCCTGGGTGCCGTACACCCTGATCGCGGTGGAGCTGGCGGCCGAGGCCATGGTGGTGCTCGGGCAGGCGGCGCCGGGCGTGCGGACGGCGGACCTGGCGGTGGGCGCGGAGGTCGAGCTGGTGCCGGGGGTGCTCGACGAGGACGACGAGCACACCTGGACCACCTGGCACTGGCGGCCCGTGGCGGCGGCGGAAGGGGACCGGACGTGAACGACATCGCCGTGCTGGGTGCCGGGATGCACCCGTGGGGCAAGTGGGGGCGGAGCTTCGTCTCGTACGGCACGGCCGCCGCCCGGGCCGCGCTCGCCGACGCCGGTCTCGACTGGTCCGAGGTCGCCTCGGTCGTCGGCGCCGACACCGTGCGCGGCGGCTATCCCGGTTACGTGGCCGGGGCCACCTTCGCGCAGGCGCTCGGCTGGCAGGGCGCGCGGGTGACGAGCGTGTACGCGGCCTGCGCGTCCGGGGCGCAGGCGATCGGCACGGCCCGGGCGCAGATCCTCGCGGGGCTCGCGGACGTGGTGCTCGTGGTGGGCGCGGACGCGGCGCCGAAGGGCTTCTTCGCGCCGGCGGGCGGCGACCGGCCGGACGACCCGGACTGGCTTCGCTTCCGTGTCCTGGGCGCGACGAACCCCGCGTACTTCGCGCTCTACGCCCGGCGTCGGATGGCCCTGTACGGGGACACGCCGGAGGATTTCGCGCTGGTGAAGGTGAAGAACGCGGCGGCGGGCGCGCTCAATCCACTGGCCCGGTACCGCAAGGCGGTGAGCGCGGCGGAAGTGGCGGCGTCGGCGGTGGTCGCCGATCCGCTGCGACTGCTCGACATCTGCGCGACCTCGGACGGCGGCGCCGCGCTGGTCCTGTCGAGCATGGAGTTCGCGCGGCGGCACGGGACGCCGGACCCGGTGCGGATCCGGGCGGTGTCCACGGTGACTCCCACCTATCCGAGGACGGTCCTCGACCTCCCCGACATCGCCACCGACTCGGCCGTGGCCGTCTCCCCCGCGCCGCACGGCTTCCGGGCGTCGATCGCCCGTGCCGCGTACGAGGAGGCGGGGCTCGGCCCGGAGGACCTGTCGCTCGCGGAGGTGTACGACCTGTCCACGGCCCTGGAGCTGGAGTGGTACGAGGACATCGGGCTGTGCGGGGCGGGCGAGGGCGCCAAGCTGGTGCGGGACGGGGTCACCGCGCTCGGCGGGCGCGTCCCGGTCAACGCGAGCGGCGGCCTCGCCTCCTTCGGCGAGGCGGTGCCCGCGCAGGCCATCGCGCAGGTCTGCGAGCTGACCTGGCAGCTGCGGGGCGCGGCCGGCGACCGGCAGGTGCCGGGGGCGCGGGCCGGGATCACCGCGAACCAGGGCCTGTTCGGCCATGGTTCGGCGGTGGTGGCGGTCCGGTAGGACGTACTTGCGGCGGCTGCCTGCCCGGTGGATCAGGGCCGGACGGGCCCTAGCGGGTCCCGGCGGGCGTGGGGTGCTCGGCCAGGACCAGGGCGTGCTCGACGACGGCGACGAGGATGTTCTTGACGGACTCGCGGTCGCGGGCGTCGCACATCACCAGTTCGACCTCGGGGTCGAGGTCCAGGGCGCCGCGGACGGCCTCGGCCGGGAAGCGGCGGGCGCCCTCGAAGCAGTTGACCGCGACGGTGAAGGGGATGCCGCGGCGTTCGAAGTAGTCGATGGCCGCGAAGCTGTCCTCCAGGCGCCGGGTGTCGGCGAGGACGATCGCGCCGAGCGCGCCCTGCGCGAGCTCGTCCCACAGGAACCAGAAGCGGTCCTGGCCGGGCGTGCCGAACAGGTAGAGCACGAGGTCGTCGCGGAGCGTGATCCGGCCGAAGTCCATGGCGACGGTGGTCGTGGACTTGTTCTCGATGCCGTGCAGGTCGTCGACCGGCCGGCCCGCCTCCGTGAGGACCTCCTCGGTCCGCAGCGGCCGGATCTCGCTGACCGCGCCCACCAGCGTGGTCTTGCCGACCCCGAACCCGCCCGCGACGAGGATCTTCAGGGTCGTCGGCTCGACCGGCGGGTGGGTGCGGCTGCTAGAGCGCCCGAAGGCCATTGATCACCTCGCGAAGGATGCTCACGTCCGGCAGTTCGGCCGGCGGAACGGGGCGGGTCACGTGGACGAGCTGGTCGTCCACGAGGTCGCCGACGAGGACCCGTACCACCCCTACGGGGAGGTCGAGCCCGGCGGCGAGTTCGGCGATCGACTGCGGCTGCTCGGAGCAGCGCTCGACGATGTCCACGTGCTCGGGGGAGAGTGTCTGGTCGCGGCCCGGGTCGTCGGCCGCCGGTTCGGGCACCACCAGGGCGATCAGGTCGAGCCGGTGCTGACCCGCGTGGCTGGTGCGCCCGCGGGTCATCGCGTACGGGCGGACCACCGGGCCCGCCTCGTCGTCGTACCAGTGGCCGGCCGGGTCCTCGTGGGACCGGTCCGCGCCTCTCATGCCGTCACTCATGCCGTCCCCCTGACTCATCCTCCGGTGGGCAGCCCGGACCGGGGCGCCGTGGCGAGATGGGCACCGACCCGCTTCACCATGAGGGTCATCTCGTACGCGACCTGGCCGACGTCCGAGTCGGCGTCGGCGAGCACCGCGAGGCAGCTGCCGTCGCCGGCGGCGGTGACGAACAGGAAGGCGTCCTCCAGCTCGACGACGGTCTGCCGGACCCGGCCGGCCTCGAAGTGGCGGCCGACGCCCTTCGCCAGGCTGTGGAAGCCGGAGGCGACGGCGGCGAGGTGCTCGCCGTCCTCGCGCGTGAGGTCGGCGGAGGCGCCGGTGGGCAGTCCGTCGCTGGAGAGCACCAGGGCCTTGCGGATGGAGCCGACGCGCTGGACCAGTTCGTCGAGGAGCCAGTTCAGCTCCCCGTTGCCCTGGGCGGAGCTGTGCGTTGCTGCGGCGTTCGGTGCGGTCATCGACCGTCCCCCTCGGGTGTCGTTCCTGGTGCTGTCGATCCTGGAGCTGTCGGGTCGGGCATCGCCGTCTCGGATGCCGACGGGCAGGCAGGTGTGGCCGGTTCGCCGTTGCGGCGCCGGCCGCGCTGCCAGCCGCTCTGCATGGCGGCCATCCGGCTGCGCACCTCCTCGGCGTCGCGCTCGAAGGAGTCGGGCTCGGCGGGGCCGGCGGCCTGGACCGGGTGCTCGCCGGTCCGCTCGCCGCTCTCGCGCAGCTGGGGCGCGAGGCTGGCCTGCCGGACGCGGCGGGGCAGCCCGGCGAACGGGGCCGGTCCCTCCGGTCCGGGTGCGGATCCGGAGCCCGGGCCGGGTACGGGGACGAGCGTGGGCGCGGGGCGGACGCGGGCCAGCTCCATCGTGTCCTCGGCGCGCGAGCCACCGGAGGGGGCCGGCGTGCCGGAGGCGGCTGTTCCGCGGCCACCGTTGCCGGTGTGGGGGCGGCCGCCCGGCTCGTCGAGGCGGCGGCCGTGGTCGACGACGAGCGTCGGCGGGCGGCGGCGGGGCAGCGGCACGGGGTCGTCGGCCGCGTCGTCCGGGGTCTGCTGGTGCTGCTCACCGCGGCGGCGGTGCTCGCGCGCCCGGAACAGGCCGCCGCGCTCGCTTTCGCTGTCGAGCAGGTCACCCGCCCCGCCGAGCAGCTCGTCGAAGGCGTCGCTACCGAAGGGCGGTTCGAGCTCTACGGGCCCGTCGAGCGCCGGGGCCGGCACCTTGGTGAGCGCGGGACGCCGGCTGGGCAGCGTCTCCGGTCCGGTGCCGTGAGCGCTCTCGGCGTCCGCGGGGTTCTTGTGGTCGAGGTTCTTGCGGTCCAGGCGGAAGCCCGCGCCCTGCGTCTCGGGGGCGTCGGTGAGCAGCGCGGCCGGGATGAAGACGACCGCGGTGGTGCCTCCGTACGGCGAGGGCTGGAGCGAGACGCGGACGTTCTGGCGCTGGGCGAGCCGGCTGACCACGAAGAGGCCGAGGCGGTCGGTGTCGGAGAGCTCGAACTCGGGCGTCTCGGCGAGGCGGAGGTTGGCGTCGAGCAGGGCGTCGGGGTTCATGCCGAGGCCGCGGTCGTGGATCTCCAGGGTGAAGCCGTTGGCGACGCGCTCGCCGAGCACCTGCACGGCGGTGTGCGGGGGCGAGAACACGGTGGCGTTCTCGAGGAGTTCGGCGATGAGGTGGGTGAGGTCGGCGACGGCGGGGCCGCCGACGCCGAGCCGGGGCAGCCGGCGGACCTCGATGCGCTCGTAGTCCTCGACCTCGGCGACGGCGGCGCGGACCACGTCCATCAGCTGGACGGGCTTGCGCCACTGGCGGGAGGGCGCGGCGCCGGAGAGGATCACGAGGCCCTCGGCGTGCCGGCGCATGCGGGTGGTGAGGTGGTCGAGCCGGAACAGGTCGGCGAGCTCGTCGGTGTCCTCGGTGCGCCGTTCCATGGTGTCGAGCAGGGTGAGCTGGCGGTGCAGCAGGACCTGGTTGCGGCGGGCAAGGTTGACGAACACCTCGGAGACGCCGCGGCGCATGTCGGCCTGCTTGACGGCGGCCTCGACGGCGGCGCGCTGGAGGGTGTTGAGGGCCTGGCCGACCTGGCCGACCTCGTCGTCCTCGTAGCGCAGGTGCGGCACCTCGGTCTCGACGTCGACGGGTTCGCCGGCGGCGAGGCGGCGCATGACGCTGGGCAGCCGCACGCCGGAGACCTCCTGGGCCTCCTTGCGCAGCCGGCGCAGGTCGCGGACGAGGTCGCGGCCGATGCGGACGGAGACGATGACGGAGACGAGCAGGGCGACGAAGCCGAGGACGCCGGCGATGCCGACCTTGATCAGCACGTTGTACGCGACGGGCTGGACGCGCTCCTGGTAGCGGTCGCCGGCCGCGGTGTTGGCGCGGGCGAGCTCGTCGAGGACCGGGGTGGCCTGCTGCTGCCAGCGTTCGGCGGTGACGGCGCGCGGGTGGTCGGTGGCGCCGCCCGTGATGAGCGACTCCTCCGCCTTGCGCAGCGGCGCGGTGTCGGCGCCGGCCCAGTACTTCTCGAAGCGGTCGCGCTCGGAGGTCGGCAGGATCTCCAGGTTGGTCTCGTAGAGCACCTTGCGGCCGGCGACGAGGTCGCCGAGGGTGCGGGCCTCTTCGGTGGTGACGCGTTCGGCGATGAGCGCGGAGACGGCGAGGGCGTCCTCGCGGGAGAGGAGTTCGCGGGCGCGGGTGACGCCGACGAGGGCGCGGCCCTGCTTGTCCATCTCCACGTTCTCCAGCGCGTGGAGGCTGAGCAGGAGGCCGTAGCAGGGGTCGACGAGGCGGCTGTAGAAGTCGAGGGCCTGCATCCGGCCGATGCTGCGGTTCTCGACGGAGCGGCGCAGCGCGGAGAGCCCGTCGAGGCCGTCGAGGACGGCGGCCAGCCGCTGGGCGGTGATCGGCTCCATGTCGCCCTGGACGCCGGGTTCGGCGGCGTTGCGGCGGATGAGGGCGATCTGCCGGTCGGTGGCCTCGCGTTGCTCGCGCAGCCGGGTCATGGCCTCGGCGGCGCGGGGGTCGGCGAGGTAGACGAGGGACTGCCGGCGTTCCTTCTGGATGACGCGGGCGGTGTCCTCGATCGGGTAGCCGATCTTCTTGACGATGTACCCGACGTCGAGGAGCTGACGCGCTTCCCGGCCGGTGAGCACCGTCGCGAAGCCCCACAGGCCGGTGAGCGAGACGAGTGGCACGAGCAGCAGTGCCACGATCTTCCGGCGGATGGACTTCCCGCGAAAGCGCATGGCCTCCCCCAGCTCGGCCTCCGCGGCCGCGGAGGCTCCTCACATCGTCGCGACCGGCGTCAACACGTGAGGTCAACACGCGGCGTCAATCTTCGGCTTCAACAAACGGCGGCGCGAGCCTACTACTGCATCACAGCCATCTCGAAGACGCGTCCGGACGATTTTCAGCCGGTCGAGTGAACGTTGATCATGAGATGTCCCGGTATTCGGGGAGTTGGGTTCCGTCAGTGTGGCGGAGGACACCTGACAGTCCGGTGACAGTCCGGCATTTTCCGTCTCCTGACGGATGGCTGGAACTGTTCGTTCCGCTCGTGAGTGTCGCCCGGTTAACAGGGCCCCGACGAAACCTTTTCCCACCCTCGTGCGTCATTCTGTACCGGGGAGGGCTGTCTCCGCGTAAAGCGGCGGAAGACGGGCAGCCACCCTGGAGACGTCGGTGGGTGGGGAGTGACAGCGCGATGGAGCACGAGGCGCGGCCGGTGCGGCAGTTGTGGGTGGACGACGAGAGGGGCCGGCGCCGGATGCCCGACCCCGTGCGGACGGCCGCGGTACGGGCGGTGCTGCTGACGTCGGTGACGCTGATACTGGCGACGGTCGCGTTCCTCTTCTCGGTGACCCGTTCGTGGATCGCGTTCCCGGCGACCGTCGCGGCCGTGGCGAGCACGGTGGTGACGACCTGGGGCGTGCTCGACGTGTGGATCACCCGCCAGGTGTGGCGGCAGCGCAACGGGGTCGTGTCGGAGCCGAGCAGCGCGGAGCGCGGGCCGCGGCGCGAGCGGCGCAAGGCGGAGCGGGCCGCGAAGCAGGCCGGGCGGAGCGAGCAGGCCGGACGGGCCGCCGACGCGGGGGCGCTGTCGGAGGCCGCCTGATCTCGCCTGACGCGGGCGTCGAGCAGGCCGCCGCGGACTCATCTCCCGTCCCGCCCCGGACTCATCTCCCGTCGCGCGCCGGGCCGTTCTCCAGGTACGCGAGGACCGCGCGGACGCGGCGGTTGGTGTTGTCGTCGTCGGTGACGCCGAGCTTGCCGAAGAGCGAGGTCGTGTACTTGCCGACGGATCCCTCACTGAGGAAGAGCCGGCGGGCGATGGCCTGGTTGGACAGGCCCTCGGCCATCAGACCGAGCACGGCGTGCTCGCGCTCGGTCAGCCGCTCCAGGCCCCGGCCCGGCGCGCCGCCGGACAGCAGCTTCGCGATCACGGCCGGGTCCAGGGCGGTCCCGCCGTCCGCGACGCGTTCCAGCGCGCCGATGAACTGGTCGGCGTCGAAGACGCTCTCCTTGAGCAGATAGCCGACGCCGCCGGAGCCGTCGGCGAGCAATTCGCGGGCGTACAGCTGCTCGACGTGCTGGGAGAGGATCAGCACCGGCAGTCCGGGCAGCTCGGCGCGGGCGGTCAGCGCGGCGCGCAGGCCCTCGTCGGTCCGGGTCGGGGGCATGCGGACGTCGATGACGGACACGTCGGGCCGCCGGGTCCGCAGGGCGTCGAGCGTCTCGGGCCCGGTGGCCGCGGTGGCGACCACCTCGTGCCCGAACGCCTCGATCAGGCGGACCAGTCCGTCACGCAGGAGGTAGAGGTCTTCGGCTACGAGTACGCGCATGGCACGGCCATCCTGACACGGGTCGGGCCGCCGGTGGGGCTGGTGATCTCCAGGGTGCCGTCGAAGACCGCGAGGCGGCGGCGCAGTCCGTCGAGCCCGCCGCCGGGCCGCAGGCCGGCGCCGCCGCGGCCGTCGTCCTCGATCTCGGCGACGATGCCCTGGTCGTCCCGGGTCAGGGTGACGCGGGCGCGGGTGGCCCGGCCGTGCTTGACGGCGTTGGTCAGCAGTTCGGCGACGCCGAAGTAGACGGCGGACTCGATCGGCGGCTCCGGGCGCGGTGCGCTCTCCGCGTCCACGGCAGCCGTCTGCGCGGCGGTGACGGTGACGTCGAGGGGCACGTCCAGGGCGAGGGCGCGGACCGCGTCGACGAGTCCCCGCTCGCTCAGGACGGGCGGGCTGATCCCCCGTACCAGCTCGCGCAGTTCGGCGAGCGAGGCGGCGGCGCCGGCCCGCGCGTCCTTCAGCAGCGCCCTGGCCTGCTCGGGACGGGTCTCCATCAGCTTCTCGGCGGTCGCCAGAAAGAGCCCGAGCGCGACGAGCCGGGCCTGGGCGCCGTCGTGCAGGTCCCGCTCGATGCGGCGGAGCTCGGCGGCCTGCGCGACCGTCACGTCGGCGCGCTGGGCGGTCAGTTCGTCGACGCGGTCGGCGAGGGCCATCGCGCGCGAGGGGCGCAGGAAGCGGACCGCGACCGGACGGACGGGCCGCCACGCGTACGGGGCGGAGCCGACGGCGAGCAGCAGGCCGAGCGCCCCGGCGAGCCGGGCCGCGGGCTCCGGCCGGGTCAGAGCGAGGGCGGCCGCGGCGAGTCCGGCGGGCGGGAGGGCGGCGGCCAGGCCCGCGGTGAGGGGCGCGACGGCGGTGAAGCGGAGGTCGCGCCAGAGGGCCGGGTCGCCCAGACGGAGCCGGAGCCGCTGGTCCATGAGGGCGTCGCGGCGGGTGCGCTCGTAGGAGAAGCCGTTCCACCAGTAGCCGGTGGACAGCCGTGTCACCGGCCCCGCCGTCCGGTAACCGGCGGGGACGACGGTGCCGGTCCAGCGGGCGACGAGGAAGCGGACCGCCCGGCACACCGGCCGGGACAGCGCGAAGCTGCCGCCGCACCCGAGGAGCAGCGGCAGCAGCCAGGACCAGGGATTGGCCGCGCCCCAGTGGAGGCCCAGGGCCACCGCGGCGGCCCACACGGCCGGGACGAGCAGCGTCACGACCGCGACGGCCGTGGCCCGTACGAATCCGGTGGCGGCCCGTACCGCCCACCCGCCCAGCCGTCCCGTGAACTCGCCCATGGACTCCCCCGTGCTCTCGTCGGTGCACCCACTGTGCACCGCGCCGAGCCCGCCCGTCGCCCGCCCGCCCGGGGAGTGGGGCCAGACCCACCGGGTCGTGGGTCCAGGCCGATACCGGGGCCGCGGCCCGCTCCGTAGCGTCGCCGGCATGGAAACCCACACGAACAACGTCACCGCCGCGTCCAGCGCCGTGCGCATCGCCGCCGGCTCCCCCGCCGGCACCGCCTTCGCCACCGTCAGGCGCTGCTTCGCGCTCTACGGCGCGCTCGCCGCCGCCGGTCTCGGCACCGTCGTCGTCCTCGCGGGCACCGGTCACCCGGTCAACGCGTTCATGTGGATCAGGGCGGTGCTGCTGCCGCTGGTCGCCGTGGTGCTCCACCGGCAGGCCGTCGCCGCCTCCCGGGGCGCGCGCCGGGCCTACGAGCGGGTGAGCCAGGTCTCCGTGATCCTGCCCGTCGCGATCATCGGCGTGGACCTGATCCCGGGAATCTGCCCGCCCTGGTACGCGGCGACGCAGATCGTCTGCATGCTGCCGGTCACCGCCGTCGCGGTCCTCGCCCGGCGATCCGCGGTGCGTGCCGCCTTCGCCCAGCAGCGCTGAACCCGGGAGAAGCGCCGCGCTCCCGGGAACAGCGGGGCCCGGTCAGTCCTCCGACGCGGTGGCCGCCTCCACCGGAGTACGGCGGAACATCCGGGTCGCCGTGATCTCGCCGTGGATGGTCTCGCCCTCCGCGCTCGGCTGCGGCAGGCCCGGCCGCAGGTGCTCCTCCACGCTGATGTACTTCAGGCCCGCGCGCAGGTCGGCGTCGTTGCGCAGCCGGATGACCAGCGGGAACTCGGCGAGGGCCGTGGTGTCGAACAGGCCGGTCGTGTAGAGCAGCTGGACGCCGAGCGCGTCGGAGACGGCCCGCTGGAGTTCCAGCAGGTACGTGGCGTTGGCGCGGCCGATGGGGTTGTCGAGGAACAGGGTGCCGGCGTGGCGGTGCTTGTCGCGGCCCCGGTCGTTGGAGCGGAGCGCGGCCATCGTGCAGTAGAGCGCGATGGCGGCGGTGAGCAGCTGGCCGCCGGAGAAGACGTCGCCCATCTGGCCGACGGGGACGCGCTCGGCGCGCAGCACCGCGTCCGGCTTGAGGATCTCGACCGCGATGCCGCGCGGTTCGAGCGCCGCCTGGACGCCGCGCAGCAGCAGGGACATGCCGTCGCGGCGCAGGTCGGAGTTCTTCTTCAGGGCGGCGCGGGTTGCCTCGTCGATCACCTCGCCGAGCCGCTCGGTGAGCGTGGCCTGGTCGGGCTCCTCGAAGCGGATGCGCAGGAACTCCTGGCCGGACCACTCGCCGAGGCCCTCGGGCAGCCGGGAGAGCCGCTGGGCGGAGCGGAGCGTGGCGAGCGAGGACTCGACGAGGCCGCGCAGGCGGTCGACGATCGAGTCGCGGTTGCGCTCCAGCTGGGCCAGCTCGTCGGTGAGCACCCGCAGCCGGGGCGCGAACGCCTCGGCCCACTTGGCGGCGTGCTCCGGCAGGGCGGCCGCGGGCAGTTCGCGGATCTGCTGCCGGGCCGGGGTGCGGACCTGCTCGTAGCGGGTGGAGTTGGCGTGCCGGACGAGGATGTCGCCGGCCTCGCGGACGGCGGCGTCGGCGGCCGACAGCTCGGCGGCGCAGCCGCGCAGCGCGCGGCGGGCCTCGGCGGCCGAGTCGCGGGCCTCGGCGAGCGGGCCGGGGTACGGCTCGGGCGCGTCCTGCTCCTCCTCCGCGTGGTCGCGGAGGAGGTCGCGCAGGAGTGCCGCCGCCTCGTCAAAGCCGCCGGCGGCGTCCTCGGCGGCCCGGTGGCCCTGGAGCAGACCGGTGTGCGCGGCGCGCGCGGCCTCCAGGGCGTCGGTGCGGGCGGCGAGTTCGGTGGTGGCCGTGCGGAGCAGGGTCTGGGCGTGCTCGGCGTCGGCCGGGATGAGCTCCTCGGGCAGCTCGGTGTGCGCCTCGGCGTCCTCGGGGGCGAGGCGCTCGGCCTCGCCGCGCAGCCGGCCGAGCTTCTCGCTCGCCTCGGAGGCGCGCGTCTCCAGCTTCTGGACCAGGGCTTCGGCGCGGGCCGCGGCGGCCTGGCGGGACGGGCCGTCGGCGCCGTCGGTGGACTCCAGGAGCTGCTCGGCGCGGGTGCGGACCTTGTTGGTGAGCCGGTCGAGCTCGGCGCGGGCGGCGGACTCGTCGCTCTCGGCGCGGGCCTGCTCGGCGCGCAGGTCGGCGCCGACGCCGACCTTCTCGTACACCTGGGAGGCGGCCCGGTAGGCCTCGCGGAGGGTGGGGAGCGCGGCGCGCGGGGCGGCGGCGTCCTCCTCGGGGAGCTGCTCGGGGGCGCCGGCGATCTCGGCGCGTTCGGCGCGCAGCGCGCGGGCGGTGCGGTGGGCGTCGTCGGCGGCGCGCTGGGCGGCGCGGCGGTCCTCGTCGGCGGCGCGGGCGCGCTCCAGGCAGGTCTGCGCGCGGGCCTCGGACTCGGCGGCCTCGTCGGCGAGTTCGCGCAGCCTGACCTGCCAGGCGGAGCGCTCGCGCAGCCGGAACGCGAGGCCGGCGAGGGCGTCGGCGGCGCGGCGGGCGCGCTGGGCGGCCTCCTGGCGCTCGTCGCGGACGCGGGTGGCGTCGGCGGCGGCCTCGTCGGCCTCCGCCCGTGCCGTACGGGCCTCGGCGAGCGCGGCGACCGCGGCCTCGGCGGCCGTGCGGGCGGTGGCGGCGACGGCCGCGAGCTCGGCGAGCATGCCGAGCGGGCAGTCGGCGCGCCAGGCGCCGATGCGGGCGGAGAGCGAGCGGTCGCCGGTGAGCCGGGTGGCGAGGGCGCGGATCTCCTCGTCACGGGCGACGGCGCGGGCGCGCAGCGTCTGGCGCTCCTCGTCGGCGGCGTGCTCGTCGTGCATGGCCGGGTTCGGCGGGACGAGGAAGACGTCCGCGTCCTGTCCGGTCTCCGGCGCGGGGACGGGCGCGAGCAGGGCGGCGGCGGTGCCGACGGCGACGGTGGAGCGGGGCAGCAGCGCGGCGCCGCTCAGCACCTCGCGAGCGCGGGTGTACGAGACGGGGTCGGTGATGACGACGCCGTCGACGAGCTCGGGGCGGGCGGCGAGGACGGCCGCGTGGTCGGCCGGGTCGACGGCCTGGGCCAGGTAGCGCCAGCCGGGGAGGGCGGGGATGCCGTGCTCGCCGAGGTACTCGACGGTGGCGAGGACGTCGGGGCCGGGCGGCAGCAGGCCGCCGTCGCCGAGGGCGCCGAGGATGCGGTTGTCGTCGGCGGCGGCGGTGCGCAGGTCGAAGAGCTGGCGCTCGGCGGAGGCGATCGACTGGTCGAGCAGGGCGCGCAGTTCGTCGGCGCCGCGGTCGAACTCGGTGACGGTGAGCGGTCCTTCGGCCGCGCCGGCGGCGGGCGCGGTGCCGGCACCGGCCGTGGTGCCGTGCTCCTCGCCGGACGTGCTGGACCGCTGGCCGGGCAGCGCCGAACCGCCCGCCTCCGGGGTGGCGCCCGGCAGGCTCAGGAGTTCGGCGAGGCGCGGTTCGGCGGCCAGGGACTCGGCGGCGCGGCGCTCGGCGTCGTAGGCGTTCTCGGCGGCCTCGGCGGCGTCGGAGGCGCGGGCGGCGGCGAGTTCGGCGCGGGATTCGGCGGCGGCGGCCTCGCGGGCGCGTTCGGTGGCGGTACGGGCGGCCTCGCGGGCCGCGTCCCAGGCGGCGACGGTGGTCTTCTCGGCGTCGCTGGCGGCGAGCGCGGCGCGGGCCGGGTCGGCGTCGGGCGCGGTGTCGTCGAGCCAGCCGGCCCGGACGGCCTCGGCGGTCTCCTGCTCGACCTCGGCGAGCCGCTGGCGCAGATGGCCGGCCTCGCTGCGGGCGCGCTGGGCCTCGGTGGCGGCGGAGGTGGCGTCGCGGTGTGCGGTCTCGCCGGCCTCCTGGAGGGCGGCGGAGCGCTCCTCCTCCTCGGCGGCCTGCCGTTCGCCCTCCTCGGCGGCGCCGGCGAGCGCCCGCACGAGGTCGGCGGCGGCCTTGGCGCGGGCGGCGAGGGCCGGGGCGGCGTCCCGCTCGGCCTCGCGGATGGCGGCGGCGACGCGCGCGGAGCGGTCGCCGGCGGCGCGGTGCCGGAGCACGGACTCGGCGGCCTGCCAGGCGGCGTGCAGGGTGCGGGCGTCGGTGAGCTCGCGGCGCTGGGCGGCGGCGCCCTTCTCGGCGGCGGCGAGGGCCAGCGAGGCGTGCCGGTAGGCGAGTTCGGCGGCGACGAGGGAGGCGCGGCCGCGGGCGGTCTCGGCGTCGGAGACGGCGTGCGCGGCGGAGGTGACCTGCTGGGCGAGTTCGGCGGCGCGGCCGCGTTCCTCGTCGGCGCGGGCGGAGAGCCGGCGGGCGAGCGTGCGGGTGCGGCGCTCGGCGGCGGCGTGCACGTCACGGGCCCGGGCGCGGGTCTCGGCGGACTCGACGATGCGGGTGAGGAGGTCGACGGAGCCGGCGGTGAAGTCGCGTTCGGCGGTGAGCTCGGCGCGCCGGCCGAGCTTGTTGCCGAAGCCGCTGACGAGGTCGGCGAGGCCGTCGGTGTCGCGGGTGTCGGTGACGGCGCGCAGCAGCAGGTCGGTGAAGTCGGAGTCCTTCTTGACCGCGAAGAGGCCGGCGGCCTCGCCCTCGTCGGCGTTCATCTCGCGCTGGTAGCGGAAGAGTTCGGGGTCGAGCCCGAGGTCGCCGAGGTGCTCGTTCCAGCGGTCGTGGATCTCCTCCCAGGAGACCTCCAGGTGCGGGTACGCCTTGCCGGCCTCGGTGAGGGCGTCGCGGAAGCCCTTCATGGTGCGGCGGCGGCCGGAGGCGCCGGAGGCGCCCTCGACGGGCGGCCGGACGGAGGTGGCCTCGGCGACGGGCAGGTTGTCGAGGCTGAGGCCGGGACCGGGGCGGAAGGAGTACCAGGCCTCGGCGAACTTGCGCGGGTCGTTGGAGACCTGGCGGCCGCGCCACTCGCTGACCTTGCCGACGACGACGAGCTCGCCGGTGAGGGTGTGCTGCCACTCCAGGGCGACGTGGCCGCAGTCGTCGGCGAGCAGGAACTTGCGCAGCACGCCGGAGCTGGCGCCGCCGAGGGTGTTGCGGTGACCCGGGAGCATGACCGAGAAGATCAGCTTCAGCAGGACGGACTTGCCGCCGCCGTTCTCCAGGAAGAGCACGCCTGCGGGGGCGGGACGGCGCGGCGGGCCGACCGGTTCCTCCTCGAAGAACTCCGCCTGGGTGGGCGCGGGATGGGGCACGGGCGCGCCGACCCCGCGCAGGTCGAGGACGGTGTCGGCGTAGCGGGCACCGGCCGGGCCGATGGAGTAGAGGCGGACCCGGGACAGCTCGTACATTGCGGCGGACTCTCGTGCTGGGAGTGGTCGGTTACGCGGGGCGGTGACGCGGGGCGCTGTTACGCGTGGAAGGGCAGGCCGGCGTCGGCGGCGAGCTCCAGGTCGTCGCCCTCGGGCGGCGGCAGGAGGGTCGCGGAGCCGTCGCTGACGGGGACCACGCCCAGTTCGAGGAGTTCGGCCATGGCGGCGCTGCCGGCCATGTCGCGGACCTGGAGCTGGTAGCGGGCGGTGGTGCGGTAGGAGCCGCCGGACTCGTCGCCGGTGCGCTGGAGGAAGCCGGAGTCGGTGAGGAAGGCGACGGCCTTGCCGACGATGCCGGTGGTGGAGCCGGCCAGGCGGCGGGCGTCCTTGGTGGCACCGGTGGCGCTGCGCCGGGCGTAGATCCGCCAGGCGGCCTCCAGGCCGGGGGCGTCGGTCTCGGGGTCGGTGTTGTCGCCCTGCTGCTCGGCGCGCTCCTCCAGGCGGCGGCACGCCTGGCGGACGAAGGCGTCGACGCCGTTGACGGTGAGGCGGCCGATGTAGCCGTCGTCGGCGAGGTCCTCGGGGCGCGGGAAGGCCATGGTGGCGACGGCGAGGTGGGCGAGGCCGTGCAGGAACCGGTCGGCGGAGTCGGTGGAGGCGCGGCGGGCGTAGTCGCCCATGCGTACGGCGAAGACGGAGTCCTCGGCGGCGGTGACGGCCATGCCGGCGCGGGTCGACACCTCCAGGACGACGAGGCCGAGGCCGGTCGCGACGGCGTCGGCGAGCCGGGCGAAGCCGGGGTCCTCGCGGTAGCGGCGGAGCAGCTCGCCGTACTCGGCGTCGCGGGCCGGCAGCAGCTTGGGCTGGAGCCCGAACGCCACGAGCCGGGCGGCGTCGGCCGCGTCGGCGGGGGTGAGCGCCGGTGCGGCCGCGGCCGGTGTCTGCGGGGCCTCCGGCTCGCTCCACGCGTCGGTGTGCTCGACGTGGTGTTCGCTCACGGCTGGGGCTCCTCGGTGCGGCGGTTCGGTGACTCGGTGGCGGGGGCGGGCAGGGGCAGTCGTACGGGCGTCACGGTGACGGGCGGCACCGTGGCGGCGGTCTCGTCCGCGGGCCGCTGGTTGCGCGGCAGCGGTACGGGCCGGACGAACGCCCGCGGGGCGGGCGGGGCCGGGGTGCGGACGTCGACGCCGCGCACCCGGGGTCCGTGCTCGGGCAGCGACACCTCGGCCGCGATGCCCGGGCTGGGCCGGGTCACGGCCACATGGGCCACCCGGGGCCCGGGCACCGGGCGGAGCGCGGCGGACGCGCAGCCGCCAGCGGTGGCCTCGCCGTTCCGAGCCTCGTCCTTCGGAGTGGCGTCCTTCGGAGTCTCGCCGTTCGGAGCCTCGTCCTTCGGCGCCTCGTCCTTCGGGGCGGCGTCGTCCGCGGGCGCGTCCGCGGTGCTGTCGTCCGGGCCGGGCGGGGTCACGTGGCCTCCGTGCGGTCGGCGGCCATGCCCACGGCGTCCAGGAGGGCGGTGCCGACGATGAGGTCGGCGCCGCCGAACTCGTGGTCGTCGAGGGTGGTGCCGTCGTCGACGGCGAAGAGGAGGCGCTCCTCGCCCTGGCGGTAGGCGGTGCCGACCGGCGGGCTGGCCGCGTGCACGGCGAGCAGGGCGACGAGGTAGGGCAGGTCGGGGTCGAGCCGGCGGGCGTCGGCGAGCAGGCCGGAGAGCCGGCGCGGGGCGTCGTGCTCCAGGTCGAGCAGCTCCATCGCGGTGGCCAGCTGCTCCTCGCTGAAGCGGCTGTCGTCGGGGGTGGCGATGAGGTCCGGCTCGGGCATCTCGGCGCCGAGGTGCTGGCGCTCCACGGGCGGGGTGAGGAGCAGGTCGACGAGGTCGGTGACGCGCACGGAGGCAGGGGTGCGCAGTCCGGTGCCGTGGGCGAAGAAGGCGTCGGTGACCTTCGTGGCCTGCTCGACCGGGAGCGGCAGGATCGGGGCGACCAGCTGTCCGTACAGGTCGAGCCCGGTGTAGACGGTGGGGGTGGCGAACGCCTGCCGGTCCTGCTCGGCGCGGAAGAGCGGTCCGGCCTCCAGAAGGCGGGACTGGAGCTGCGTGTGGCGCCGGATGCAGTCCTTGACGATGTCGACGAGCTCGGCGGCGCGGCGCTTGTGTTCCTGGTCTTCGGCCTCGTCGCGGGCCTTGCGGATGTTGGTGAGGATCGCGTTCTCGTGGCGGTAGCGGTCGGCCACGTGGTCGAGCGCCTCGGCGATCATGTCGGGCACGGCGTGGAGCCAGTCGACCGCGCGGACGTTGCGCCGGGTGGCCTCCAGGGTGCGGCGGAGGGTCTCCGCGTACTGCACGGTCCGGTAGCGGGCCTGCTCGGCGGCGAGCTGGGCGTCGGCCAGCCGGCCCCGGCTGATCAGCACCTCCAGCTTGACCTCGGCGGCGATCTGGGCGCTGGTGACGTCGGTGTCGAGGGCGCCGACGAGCACGTTGACGGCCTCGTCGGTGGTGCGCAGATAGACCCCGCCGCCGTAGCCCGGGACCTCTTCGACGAGCTTGAAGTCGTAGTCGCGGCGGGTGTAGACACCGTCGGCGCCGAAGGTGCCGTAGACGGCGCGGAAGCCGCGGTCGACGCTGCCGACGTTGATCAGGTTCTCGAGGACCCAGCGGGCGACCCGCTCGTGCTCCGCGGCGGGGCGCTCGGGGGCCTGGGCGGCGACGCGGGGCAGCAGCCGGGCGATGATCTGCTCGTGGTCGGCGCCGGTGTCGAAGTCCATGTTGAGCGTGACCAGGTCGATCGCGGCGAGGGCGACCTCCGCCATCGCGTAGACCGAGTACTCGCCGGCCAGGTTCGCCTTGCGCACGTCGAGGTCGTGCAGCGGGGCCGTGCACGCGAGCGCGCGGAGCCGCCGCGCGAGCCCTTCGTCGGCGGCCGGACCCTGGGCGGGGCGCGGCCCCGCGCTGAGCTGGGGCGGAGCGAGGTCCGTCGAGGCAGGCGAAGTCACGGTGCACAGATTAGGTCCTCGCACTGACAACGGTCGAAACGGCGTTTATACGGCCCCGGTCCGGGCCGCCGTCCCGTCCCGCCGCCGTGGCCGGTCTCACATGCCCGGCGCACCGGCCGCCCTGGCGTACGCGTCGGTGATCCGCGTGCGGGAGTCGTCGAGGTAGCGGGCGAGGAGCCGCTCGGCCCGGTCGCGTTCACCGGCGCGCAGCGCGTCCAGAATCTCCCGGTTTCGTGCGAGATAGGGCTCGTGGAGTCCGCGGGGGTCGTCCACGGTGTGGAAGGCGAGCCGGAGTTCGGCGAGCACGCCCCGCATCAGCTCGTCGGTGCGGGCGCTGCCGGCCAGGGCGACGAGTGCGCGGTGGAAGTGGATGTTGGCGGTGGAGACGCCGGTCCAGTCCCCGGCCGCGGCCGCGCGCTCGCCCTCGGCGACGGCGGCGGCCAGCGGGGCGGCCGGGTACGGCGGCTCGCCGAGCCCGCGGACCACGGCGCACTCGACGAGCCGCCGGACGCGGAAGATGTCCTCGACGTCCTCCGCCGAGAGGAGGCGGACGAAGACGCCCCGGTTGAGCCGGTGGACGAGCAGCCGTTCGTGGGTGAGCAGCCGGAACGCCTCGCGCAGGGTGTTGCGGGAGACGCCGAGGGCGCCGCCGATGCCGTCCTCGGAGAGGCGGGTGCCGGGCGGGAAGAAGCCCTCGGCGATCCGGGTGCGCAGGATGTCGGCGACCCGCTCCGCCGTGCTGGTGCGGCCGAGCAGGGCGCGGTCGTCCGCGAGTTCGCCGAGTGCGTCCATGGTGCCGTTCGTCCCTCCGTCGTTCGCGGCCGAGTCAACCGCAGGAGCCGTCCGGGAACAAGGACGTGCCGACCCGACTCTTGTCGGATTGTTGAACGATCCCTACATTGAACGACACCGCACACCCCTGACCGACCCTCCCTGGGCCTCCCCCTCCCCGGACCTCCTCCTCTCCTTCTGCGAGGTGCAGATGACCCCGGTCTCGATCGACCTCAACGCCGACCTCGGCGAGGGCTTCGGCCGCTGGACGCTCACCGACGACGAACGGCTGCTCTCGGTGGTGACCAGCGCCAACGTGGCCTGCGGCTTCCACGCCGGCGACGCCGCGACCATGCGGCGCGTCTGCGAGCTGGCGGCGGAGCGGGGAGTACGGATCGGGGCCCAGGTCTCCTACCGCGACCTGGCCGGCTTCGGGAGGCGCGCCATGGACGTGCCGGCGGCCGAGCTGGCGGCGGAAGTGGCGTACCAGATCGGCGCCCTGGAGGTGTTCGCCCGCGCGGCCGGCTCCGCGGTGGCCTACGTGAAGCCGCACGGCGCGCTCTACAACCGGGTGGTGCGCGACGAGGAGCAGGCGGCGGCGGTCGTCGACGGCGTGCTGCTCGCCACGCGCGCGTCCCGTGCCCCCGGCTCCGCCGGGCTTCCCGTGCTCGGGCTGCCCGGCTCGCGGCTCCACGAGGCCGCCGTGAGCGCCGGACTGCCGGTCGTCGGCGAGGCGTTCGGCGACCGCGCCTACCGGGCCGACGGCACCCTGCTGCCCCGGGGGCAGGAGGGCGCCGTGCTGCACGACGCGGACCAGGTCGTCGCACGGTCGGTGGCCATGGCCCGGTCCGGGACGGTCACCGCCCACTGCGGGCGGCCCGTCGCCGTCCGGGCCCGCTCGCTGTGCCTGCACGGCGACACGCCCGGCGCCGTAGACCTGGCCCGGCGGGTGCGCTCGGGCCTTGAGTCCGCCGGGGTCCTGGTGGAGGCGTTCGCGTGAACGCGCGCGAGGTGTTCCGGGTCGGCGAACACGGCCTGCTCGTCGAGCTGGTGAGCGGCGAGGCCACGGAGGCGTTCCACGCGGAGCTGCTGCGGCGCCGGGCGGCCGGCGCGCTGGCCGGCGTACGGGAGATCGTGCCGGCCGCGCGGACCGTGCTCCTGGACGGGGTGGCCGCGCCGGAGCGGCTCGCCGCCGAGCTGCGCTCCTGGGAGGTTCCCGAGGGCCGCGCGCGCGTGGCGGCGTCGGTGGAGCTGCCGGTGCGCTACGACGGGCCGGACCTGGCCGAGGTCGCCGCCCTGTGGGGGGTGTCAACGGAGGCGGCGGCGCGGATCCACGCGGCGACCGAGTTCCGGGTCGCCTTCTGCGGGTTCGCGCCGGGTTTCGGCTATCTCACGGGCCTCGGCGCGCGGTACGAGGTGCCGCGCCGGGCCACTCCGCGCACCGCCGTGCCGGCCGGCTCGGTCGCGCTCGCGGGGCCGTACACGGGCGTGTACCCGCGCTCCTCGCCGGGCGGCTGGCAGCTGATCGGCACCACGGACGCGGCCCTGTGGGACACCGCCCGCGAGCCCGCCGCGCTGCTCTCCCCCGGCACCCGGGTGCGCTTCACGGCGGCCGTCCGATGACCGGCCGTGCCGTCGCCGTCGTACGGGCCGGGGCGCTGACCACCGTGCAGGACCTGGGCCGCGCGGGTCACGCCCATCTCGGGGTGCCGCGCTCGGGCGCCCTCGATCCGGGCGCGGTGCGGCTCGTCAACCGGCTGCTCGGCGACGACGAGGGCCGCGCCGTCCTGGAGACCACGCTCACCGGCTGCGCGGTGCGGCCGCTCGACGCGGTGACCGTGGTGGTGGGCGGGGCGCCGTGCCGGGTCACGGTCGACGGGCGAGCCGCCGCCTGGGGCGCGCCGGTACGGGTCGGGGCGGGGCAGCTGCTCGACGTGGGCCCGGCGGAGCGCGGGCTGCGCTCGTACGTGGGCTTCGCCGGCGGGGTCGCCGTCGCCCCGGTGCTCGGCAGCCGCTCCACCGACCTGCTGTCCGGGCTCGGCCCGGCGCCGCTGGCGGACGGGGTGGTGCTGCCACTGGGAGCGCCCACGGCCGTACGGGCGCCGGCCGACGCTCCGCCCTGGCCGGGCCCGCCGGACGAACTCGTCCTGCGCGTCCGGCTCGGTCCGCGCGACGGCTGGTTCACGCCCGCCGCCCTGAACGCGCTCGCCACGCGCGCGTGGCGGGTGTCCCCGGCGAGCAACCGGATCGGGCTGCGCACCGAGGGCCCGGCCCTGGAGCGGGCCGTCTCGGGCGAACTGCCGAGCGAGGGCATGCCCTTGGGCGCGGTGCAGGTGCCGCCGGACGGGCGCCCGGTGGTGTTCCTCGCCGACCATCCGACGACCGGCGGCTATCCGGTGGTCGCGGTGGTGCGGGAGGACGACCTGGCGCGGGCGGCGCAGGCGGTGCCGGGGACGGTGGTGCGGTTCGTGCCGCGGCGCTGACGGCACGGGGCGCCGGGGCGTCGCTCCATGTGCACCCGTTCGCCTAAAGCACGGTTCACAGCGGCGGCGGGCCGTAGCCGCCGCCGCCGGGCGTGCGCACGACGAGGACGTCGCCGGGGCCCACGTCGGTGGTGTCGACGCCGCCGAGGAGGTCGACTGTGCCGTCGGCGCGCTCCACGCTGTTGGCGCCGAGCGCGCCCGGTTCGCCGCCCGCCATGCCGTACGGGGGGACGCGGCGGTGGCCGGTGAGCAGGGCGACCGTCATGGGCTCCAGGAAGCGGATGCGGCGCTCGGTGCCGGCGCCTCCGTGCCAGCGGCCGCGGCCGCCGCTGTCCGCGCGGACGGCGAAGGAGTCGACGCGGACGGGATGGCGCCACTCCAGGATCTCGGGGTCGGTGAGCCGGGAGTTGGTCATGTGGGTCTGGACGGCGTCGGCGCCGTCGAAGCCCTCGCCGGCGCCGGAGCCGCTGGCGACCGTCTCGTAGTACTGCACGCGGTCGTTGCCGAAGGTGACGTTGTTCATGGTGCCGGAGCCCTCCGCCTGGACGCCGAGGGCCGCGTAGAGGGCTCCGGTGACGGCCTGGGAGGTCTCGACGTTTCCGGCGACGGTGGCGGCGGGGTGGGCCGGAGCGAGCATGGAGCCGGGCGGGACGCGGACGTCGAGGGGTTCCAGGCAGCCGCTGTTGAGCGGGATGTCGTCGGCGACCAGGGTGCGGAAGACGTAGAGCACGGCGGCCATGACGACGGAGGTGGGCGCGTTGGCGTTGCCGGGCTGCTGCGGCGAGGTGCCGGCGAAGTCGAGGACGGCGGAGCGCCGTTCGCGGTCGACGCGGACGGCGACCTGGACGACGGCGCCGGCGTCGGTCTCGTACCGGCAGGAGCCGTCGCGGAGCCCGGCGACGATCCGGCGCACGGACTCCTCGGCGTTGGCCCGCACGTGCCGCATGTAGGCGTGGACGACGTCGAGGCCGAACTGGTCGACGGTCTTGCGGAGTTCCTCGATGCCCTTCTCGTTGGCGGCGATCTGGGCGCGCAGGTCGGCGAGGTTGGTGCCGGGGTCGCGCGAGGGGTACGGGGCCTCGGTGAGCAGCGCCCGCGTCTCGGCCTCGCGGAGCTTTCCGTCGCGGACCAGGAGCCAGTTGTCGAAGAGGACGCCCTCCTCGTCGACGGTGCGGCTGAAGGCGGGCATGGAGCCGGGGGTGATGCCGCCGATCTCGGCGTGGTGGCCGCGGGAGGCGACGAGGAAGCGCAGCTCGCCTCCGCCGCTGTCGGCGGTGTCGCCGAAGACGGGGGTGACGACGGTGACGTCGGGGAGGTGGGTGCCGCCGTGGTACGGGTCGTTGATGGCGTACACGTCGCCGGGGCGCAGCGTGCCGTCGTTGCGGCGCAGCACCTCCTTGATGGACTGGCCCATCGAGCCGAGGTGGACGGGGATGTGGGGGGCGTTGGCGATGAGGTTGCCGTCGGGGTCGAAGAGCGCGCAGGAGAAGTCGAGGCGTTCCTTGATGTTGACGGAGTGGGCGGTGTTCTCCAGGCGGACGCCCATCTGCTCGGCGATCGCCATGAAGAGGTTGTTGAAGACCTCCAGGAGGACGGGGTCGACGTCGGTGCCGGCGGCGGTGCGGGCGGGGCGCGGGGTGACGCGGCGCAGCAGCAGGTGGCCGCCCTCGGCCGCGCTGGCGGCCCAGCCGGGGTCGACGACGGTGGTGGCGTCGGCCTCGGCGAGGATCGCGGGGCCGGTGACGGTGTCGCCGGGGCGGAGGTCCTCGCGGCGGTGCAGCGGTGTGCCGGCGGTCGCTCCGCCGCCGTACATGGTGACGGTGGCGCGGGGGGCGAGATCTCCTTCGCGGCTGCCTTCGGGGACGACGACGGGGCCGTGCGGTCCCGCCGTGCCGACCGCCTCCACGGAGACGGCCTCGACGACGACCGGCACGTCCATGGTGAAGGCGTACCGCTCATGGTGCAGGGCTGTGAACCCGGCTTTCATCTCTTCCGCGGGCGCGAGCGGCACCGGGAGGCTCGCGTCGGTTCCGGCGTACCGCAGCAGCACGCGCGCGCGGGTGGTGATCGCCTCGTCGGGCAGTCCGTCGGCGCGCAGCTCCTCGCGAGTGCGGTCGGCGAGTTCGGCGCAGAGCCGGTCGACGCGCTCGGCGGTGCCGGCGTCGTCGAGTCCGGCCTCCACGGACCGCTCGCGCATGGCGGTGGCGTCGGCGAGCCCGATCCCGTACGCGGAGAGGACACCGGCGAGCGGCGGTACGACGACGGTGTCGATGCCGAGCGCGTCCGCGACGGCGCAGGCGTGCTGGCCGCCGGCGCCGCCGAAGCTGGTGAGGGCGTAGCGGGTGACGTCGTGGCCGCGCTGGACGGAGATCTTCTTGACGGCGTTGGCCATGTTGAGGACGGCGATCTCCAGGAAGCCCGCGGCGACCTGTTCGGGCGTGCGGCCGCCGCCGACCTCGGCCGCGAGGGCGGTGAACTTCTCGCGGACGACGTCGGCGTCGAGCGGCTGGTCGCCGTCGTCGCCGAACACGGCGGGGAAGTGGTCGGGCTGGATCCGGCCGAGCATCACGTTGGCGTCGGTGACGGTCAGCGGGCCGCCGCGCCGGTAGCAGGCGGGCCCGGGGACGGCGCCGGCCGAGTCGGGGCCGACCCGGTAGCGGCTGCCGTCGTAGTGCAGGACGGACCCGCCGCCCGCCGCGACGGTGTGGATGCTCATCATCGGGGCGCGCATCCGCACCCCCGCGACCTGTGTGCCGAGTTCCCGCTCGAACTCGCCCGCGTAGTGCGACACGTCGGTGGACGTGCCGCCCATGTCGAAGCCGATGACCCGGCCGAAGTCCGCCTGTTCGGAGGTGCGGGCCATGCCGACGACGCCGCCGGCCGGCCCGGACAGGACGGCGTCCTTGCCGCGGAAGTGGGCGGCTTCCCGGAGGCCGCCGTTGGACTGCATGAACATCAGGCGGATGCCGGCGAGTTCGCGGGCGACCTCGTCGACGTACCGGCGCAGGATCGGCGACAGATAGGCGTCGACGACGGTGGTGTCGCCGCGCGGGACGAGCTTGATGAGCGGGCTGACCTCGTGGGAGCAGCTGACCTGGGTGAAGCCCGCGGCGCGGGCGAGCGCGGCGACGCGGGTCTCGTGGCCGGGGTGCCGGTAGCCGTGGAGCAGGACGACGGCGGCCGAGCGCAGCCCGTCCTGGTGGGCAGCGGCCAGGGCGGCGGTGACGGCGTCCTCGTCGAGCGGGGTGACGGTCCCGCCGTGGGCGTCGACCCGTTCGGGGACCTCGATCACGCGCGCGTACACCGCCTCGGGCAGCACGATGTGCCGGTCGAAGAGGCGCGGGCGGTTCTGGTAGGCGATGCGCAGCGCGTCGCGGAAGCCGCGGGTGATCAGCAGGACGGTGGGTTCGCCGCGGCGTTCCAGGAGGGCGTTGGTGGCGACGGTGGTGCCCATCTTGACGACGGAGACCCGGTCGGCGGGGACGGCCTCGCCGGGGGCGAGGCCGAGCAGCAGCCGGATGCCGGCGACGGCCGCGTCGTCGCGCCGGGCGGGGTCGTGCGAGAGCAGTTTGCGGGTGACGAGCCGCCCGTCGGGGCGCCGGCCCACGACATCGGTGAAGGTGCCGCCGCGGTCGATCCAGAACTCCCAGCGTCCATTCATGTCCCAATTGTCGCGTTCAGGGCTTCGGTGAGGGCGCGGTCGGCGCGCGCGTCGAGGTGGTCGCGGGTGCCGGTGGCGGAGTGCCGGACCTCGGTGGCGGCGAGCATCAGCAGCTGGGGCAGCAGGTCGCCGCAGCGGCGCACCACCCAGGCGGTGCCGGCCGTCGCCAGCCAGAGCGCGGCGTCGGCGCGGGTGGGCGGCGGCTGCTCGGGCTCGCGGGACGGCGGCGTGCCGTGGGCGAGGCCGCGCTCGCGGAGCAGGGCGTGGAAGGCGGCGGCGATGGTGCGGTGGCCGCGCTCGCCGGGGTGCAGCCGGTCGGCGCTCCACAGGGTGCGGTCGTCGGTCCACAGCGGCGCGTCCAGGTGCAGGTGGACGGTGCCGTAGCGGGCGGACAGGTCGTGCACGACGGCGTTGACGGCCCGCTGCCGGCGGGCGAGCGGCCGGGCCAGCGGCGCGGGCAGGCCGAGCATCCGGCCGGGGTCGGGCAGGCAGGCGGTGAGCAGCACGGTGCCGGCCGCGGTCAGCTCGGCGCAGACCCGGTCGAGGCGGCGGGCGAGCAGCCCGATGTCGAAGGTGCGGCGCAGGGTGTCGTTGACGCCGACGACGACGGAGGCGAGCTGGGGCCGCAGGGCGAGCGCCGCGGGCAGCTGGGTCTCGGCGACGTCCCTGCTCTGCGCCCCGCTGGACGAGAGGTTGCTGAAGGCGACCCGGCCGTGCGCGTCGGCGAGCCCTTCGGCGAGCAGCGCGGCCCAGCCGCGCCAGGCGTCCGCGACGCGGTCGCCGACGCCCTCGCTGAGGGAGTCGCCGAGCGCGACGAAGCGGATGGTCCGGGGGGCGTGCTGCGGCGCGGCCCTCTCCGCCAGGTCCGAGAGGGTCATCGCAGGGCCCCCTGGCGGGCGCCGCCGCGTCGGGGGGCCGGGAGGGCGTCGTGGGCGGCGAGGAAGGCGTCGGTGGCGCGGGGCCAGGAGAAGAGTTCGGCGCGGCCGCGGGCGGTGGCCCGGCGGGCGGGTTCGTCGAGGGCGAGCACGGTACGGACGGCGCGGGCGAAGGAGACCGGGTCGTCGGCGGCGCAGGCGCCCGCGTCGGCGACGACCTCGGGGAGCGCGGAGGAGGCGCTGCAGACGACGGGGGTGCCGCAGGCGAGGGCCTCCAGGGCGGCGAGGCCGAACGTCTCGGCGGGGCCGGGGGCCAGGCACACGTCGGCGGCGGCCTGGAGGTCGGCCAGCTGCTCGCGGTCGCCCACGTGGCCGAGGAACCGCACCGGGAGCCGCTGCTGACGGGCCCGCCGCTCCAGGGCGGGGCGCAGCGGCCCGTCGCCGGCCACCACCAGGGCGGCCCGCAGCCCCTGGGCGCGGAGCACGGCGAGCGCGTCGAGGGCGGTTCCGGGGCGCTTCTCCACGGAGAGCCGGGAGCACATCACGAGCAGCACCCGCTCGCCGTCCGCCCACCTCGCGCGCGGGGCGGTGTCGCGCCGACCGGGCCGGCAGCGGTCCAGGTCGACGCCGAGCGGCGCGCGGACGACGTTGCGGGCCCCGATCCGTACGAACTCCCGCTCGGCCCACTCGGTGGTGCAGACGATCCGGGAGTACACCCAGGCGGTACGGCGGTTGAGCCGGTCGGCCGCGCGGGCCGCGACCGGCGCCGGCAGGCCCCAGGTGCGCAGCACGCCGTCGGCGGTCTCGTGGGAGACCATCACGGACGGCACCCGGGCGCGCCGGGCCCACTCCCCCGTCCAGCGCAGGGTGGTGCGGTCGGAGACCTCCAGGCGGTCGGGGGCGAGTTCCTCCAGGAGGCGGCGCAGGCGGCGGCGGTCGGCGAGGACGCGGTAGCCGCCGGTGCCGGGCAGCTCCGGTCCGGGCAGGGTGATCACCCGGCCCTGCGCGGTCTCGCGGTCGTCCGGCCGGTCGCCGGGGACGACGAGGACGGGTTCGTGGCCGGCGGCCAGATAGCCGCGCCCGAGCTGGTCGAGGGCGGTGCGCAGGCCGCCGGAGGTGGGGGTGACGAAGTTCGCGAGGCGCACGATCCTCAAGGGGCGCCGGGTGCGGTTCTCGGTGCCCGTCACGCCGCCACCGCCGTCCGCTCGCGCAGCACCTCCAGGTAGTGGCCGATCAGCTCGTCGCCGATCGCCTCCCAGGTGCGCTGCTCGACCGCGGCGCGCCCGGCCCTGCCGTACGCGGCCCGTAGCACCGGCGCGGCGGCCAGCGAGGCGACGGCCTCGCGCACCGCGCCGGCGTCCTCGGGCGGGACGAGGAGTCCGGTACGGCGGTGGGCGACCAGGTCGAGGGGCCCGCCGGCGGCGGGCGCGACGACCGGGACGCCGCTGGCCATGGCCTCCTGCACGGTCTGGCAGAACGTCTCGTACGGGCCGGTGTGCGCGAACACGTCGAGCGAGGCGAAGATCCGCGCGAGGTCGTCGCCGGTGCGGCGGCCCAGGAAGACGGCGCCGGGCAGCGCCGCGCGCAGTCCCGGCCCGCTCGGGCCGTCCCCGACGACCACGACCCGCACCCCGGGCAGTGCGCACACCCCCGCGAGCAGGTCCACCCGCTTCTCCGCCGCGAGCCGTCCCACGTACCCGACGAGGGTCTCGCCGCCCGGCGCGAGCTCGCGCCGCAGCGCCTCGTCGCGCAGCTCCGGCCGGAAGCGCGCGGTGTCGACCCCGCGCCGCCAGATCCTGATCCGCCCGATCCCGTGCGCCTCCAGGTCGCGCGCGGCGGCCGTCGACGGCGCCAGCGTCCGGTCGGCCGCGCCGTGCACGGCCCGCAGCCGGCGCCAGGCGGCGGACTCGCCACCGCCCACGTACGTGCGCGCGTAGCCGGCGAGATCGGTCTGGTACACGGCGACGGCGGGCAGCCCGAGCCGGGCCGCGGCCGTCATGCCGCGCACGCCGAGCACGAACGGACTGGCCAGGTGCACGAGGTCCGCGCGGTGCGCGGCGATCGTGTGCGCGACCCGGCGGCTGGGCAGCGCCACCCGCACCTGCGGATAGCCGGGCAGCGGCACCGACGGCACCCGTACGACGGGGCACGGCGCGCCCGCGTCCGGATCCGTGGCGGCGGCGGGGACGGCCGGGGCGACCACGAGCGGCTCGTGTCCGCGGCGGACGAGGTGGCGGGCGGTCTGCAGGGCGGTGTGGGCCACGCCGTTGACATCGGGCGGGAAGGACTCGGTGACGATGACGACACGCATACGGGTGTTCTCGTCGCGCTCGGCGTGTCCCCGTCAAAGTGGATCTGGACGGACGGGGAACGTCCCATGAGCGTTTGCCCCGGGAGCGGGGGCCCGGGGGCTGCCGGCGGCACGCGGCGCGGGGGTGGCCGCAGACGGCCACCCCCTGCGTACCGCGGGAAGCGGGGTGCTCGGACCCGTCAGACCTGGCGGTCGAGGTCCGGGCCCGTCCCTATCCGGCTGCGCACGGCCGTCTGTACCTCCGCCTCCTCGGCGGGGTCGGCGGCGAGCCGGCGCAGGCGCTCGGCCACGCGCACGTCACCGGTCTCGGCGTGCAGGGCGGCGACCTCGCGGGTGGTCTCCTCGCAGTCCCAGAGGCACTCGACGGCGAAGCCGGTGGGGAAGCCGGCGTCCGTGGCGGCGAGGGCGCGGGCGGTGCGGCCGCGCAGCTCGGAGGAGGAGGTCTCGCGGTAGACGTGGCGCAGTACGGGCGCGGCGCAGGCGATGCCGAGCCGGCCGGCGCCGTCGACGAGGGGGTAGAGCGCGGGGGCGTCGGGGCCCTGGGAGCGGATCGTCTCGCGGAGGGCACCGAGGACGAGGGGGGAGTCCTCGGAGCCGCCGCGGCAGGCGAGCGTCCCGGCGGCGGCGGCGCCGAGCGCGTCGGGGCGGTGGATCCAGCCGCGGGCGCGGTCGACGGCGGCCTCGCCGGTCATCCGCCGGTACGCGGCGACGGCGGCGTCCGCGACGACGCGCGGGCCGTCGTTGACGGCGAGTTCGACGAGGTCGAGGACGGCGGGGTCCCGGGCCTCGGCGAGGTAGTGCAGGGCGGCGCCGCGGGCGCCGTCGGGGCCGCTGCGGGCCGCGTCGAGGATCGCCGCGCGGTCTTCGGGGGCGGCGACGGCGGCCAGGCAGCGGGCGGCGGGCAGATGCAGTTCGGCGCCGCGCTCGTGGCCCTCCTGGGCCCAGTCGAGGACGGCCCGGACGCTCCAGCCGGGGCGCGGCCCGGTGGGGGTCAGCTGTCGCTGCCAGCGGTCGAAGGAGCCCTGTTCGCGGGCGGCCCGGATGCGGGCGCCGACGGACTCGCGCGGGTCCTCGGCCCACAGCCGCCAGGGCCGCGGCTCGTAGGCGTCGCGGATCGTGGCGCCGAGCTCGGCCTCGCCCTCGGCTGTGGCCGGGAAGCGGGCGAGCACGGGCAGGGCGAGGGCGCGCAGGCCCGCGTCGTCGTCGCGCAGCGCGAGCTCGTCCAGGGCCCAGGCCCAGTTGGTCCCGGTGGCGGCGTAGCGCCGCAGGAGCAACAGGGCGTCCTGGCGCCCGTACGAGGCCAGGTGGCCGAGGACGGACAGCGCGAGCCCGGTCCTGGACTCCTCGTCGTCGAGGTGGTCCTCGGCGCCGAAGAGGTGCGCCTCGATCTCCTCCAGACCTCCGGCGAGGTCCAGGAAGAGCCGGGCGTAGTAGAGGGAGCGGTTCTCGACCCGCCAGTCCTGGCGGGGATCGTCGAGCACGCAGTGGTTGAGGGCCGCGAGGGCCTCGGCACGTGGCGCGGCGAGCGCGTGGAGGGTGCCGTCGCCGCGGCCCCGCTGCAGCAGACCGAGCAGGGTGCCGCTCGGCGCTATGACTGGATCGAACATGGAAGACGCCTCACATCAAGCTGTCGACACGACCGGGGGGTATCCGGGATGAACCGGGTCAGGCTGTTCGCCTAGGCCGTGCGGCAACATGTCGGGCCGCCCGTCGTCCTGCGCTTGCCAGTGATCATCTTCCTCTGCCTCTCGTCGGTGGCCCCGTGCGGGCCCGACGTCATGATGACCCACCCATTTCGCCACCGCGACCACATTTACGGCACCGTCTCACCTGGGGTTCAGCCCGCGTTCACCGGGCTCCGAACAGCTCCAGGAGTTCGGTCTTGCCGAACATCCTCGCGGTGTCCACGGCGGACGGAGTCCCGGCTTCCGGATTCGCCCCGCCGGACAGCAGGGCGCGGACGACGGCGTCCTCGCCCTTGAAGACGGCACCGGCGAGCGGGGTCTGACCGCGGTCGTTGGCGCGGTCGGCGTCGGCGCCGCGGGTCAGCAGGGCGGTGACCGCCGCGGCGTGGCCGTGGTAGGCGGCGAGCATGACGAGCGAGTCGCCCTTCTCGTTGCTGAGGTTGGCCGGAACGCCGGCGTCCAGATAGGCGGCGAGGGTCACCGCGTCCCCGGCGCGCGCGAGGTCGAAGACCTTGGAGGCCAGCTCGACGACCTCGGGGTCCGGGGTCTCGTTCTCGCTCATCGTTCACAACCGCCCTTCGTGCTTGACCTGCGCACGGCAAGCGCGGCCGTACGAGTGAATCGACAGGGTACTGCCCGCGACACGACATGAGGGGGCGCGTCCGTGGCAAGGATGGTCGCGGTCCGCGATGACCGGACGCCTTACCTCAAACGATGCGTTTCGCCACCCGGAAAGGACCCCGATGTCGGCCGGTCAAGTGAAAAGGCGAGCAATTCACCCATTTGCACCTTTAGTCATATAGATACTTGCCGTGAACCTGGAAGGACTCATCGTGACTGTCCCCCTCAACCAGGAGAACCGCTCATGATCCTGTCCTTCTCAGTCGTCGTCCTGCTCGGCATCGTCTCCTTCCTGTTCTTCAAGAAGGACGGCCTCAAGGTCAGCCACGCGCTCGTGTGCTCCCTCTTCGGGTTCTACCTGGCGGGCACCGCCATCGCGCCGAGCATCACCGCCGGCGGCCAGAGCCTCGCCAGCCTCCTCGGCGGGATCAAGTTCTGACGCCTCTCCACCCCTTCCACCACTCCAGGAGTACGACGTGGCCCGGCGACCACTCCCCCGCATTCTGAGCAGCGGCACCGCACAGATCGCTCGCAGCCGAGAGATCGCGCGCACGGCCGCCGACAGCGCCACCGACGTGCTCCATCCGCTGATCACCATCTCGCGTGGTCTGCGGAAGCTGGCCGCGACCGCGCGCGCCAAGTGGGCCGCGACCCCCAAGGAGCGGCGCGGTCCCACGCTGTTCCTGGTCGCGGCCTGCGTCCTGGTCGTCGCCCTCGTGCCGTACGGACCGCTCCTCGCGCTCGTCGCGCTGATGGGCGCGGCCGCCTGGCAGGGACGTGAGCGCCCGATCGTCAAGACCGGGCCGGACGACGCCGAGATCGCCCGGCTCAAGGGCCTCTACGAGGCCCTGGTGCCGTACCTGTCGCTGCCCGAGGACCCCGATCCGCTCTTCTCGCACGGCGGCGACTGGGCCGCCGCGTTCGACGACCACGCCTTCGACGAGGACGGCCGGCTGACCCGGCTGCGCATCTCCTACCCCCCGTACTTCACCGACGGCGAGCCCGCCGCCCGGGCCCGCGTCGAACAGCTGCTGCACGCCAAGTCGGGGCGCGGCCGCGAGTACCTCTTCGACTGGGACGAGGAGGGCAACCGGCTCACCATGCGCGTGCTGCCCGCCCTGCCCACCACGATCGCCGCCCAGCGCTTCGTCACGGTGCCGGGCGAGACCGTGCTCGGCTTCACCGACGCCGACGCCGTGCAGCGGACCGTGCCGGTACGGGCCTTCGACGGCACCGAGGACGCGCCGGCCGTCGTCTGGCGCACCGGCCCCCGCTCCACCGAGCCGCACCTGCTCGCCGTCGGCCAGCCCGGCAGCGGCACCACCTCCCTGCTCCGCTCGATCGCCCTGCAGGCGCTGCCGCACGGCGACGTCCTCGTCATCGAGGGCGGCGGCACCGGCGAGTACGCGTGCCTGGTCGGCCGGGACGGCGTGCTCGCCGTCGAGTGCGGCCTCTCCGGCGCCCTCGCCAGCCTGGAGTGGGCCGCCCACGAGACCGAACGCCGGCTGATCGCCGCCAACCGGGCCCGTCAGTCCGGCCACCCGGCCCCCGAGGACACCCGCCGCCCGCTGTGGCTCCTCCTCGACCGCCCGAGCGTCCTCGGCGACCTCGCCGCCGCCGACGGCCGCCCCGACCCGCAGGAACTGCTCCAGCTGCCGCTCCGGCACGGGCGCGCCGCGCAGGTCACCGTCGTGGTCGCGGAGCAGTTCGACAGCGTGGGCGCGCTCACCGAGACGGTGCGCAGCCACACCCGCGCCCGCGTCGTGCTCGGCCCCGCCGCCCCCGACCAGATCACCGCGGTCCTGGGCACAGGCCCGCACACCACCCCGGTCCCCGACGTCCCGCCCGGCCGCGGCTACGCCCGCCTCGGCACCGGTCCCGTCCTCCGCCTCCAGGTCCCGGCCACCCCGGACCCCTACGACGACGCCACGAGCGAGGCACACCGGCAGGCGGTCCTGGAGCTGCTGCCCGAGCGGCGGACGGCAACGATCGCGACGGCGCCGGAGCCCGACCTCGACGCGGACCTGGACACGGACACGACGCCGACGCTGCGCAAGGAGCCGGGGGCCGCGGTGCCGTCGCCGGTGCCGGCGGAGGGCTGAGGTGGATCGGATATCGGATCCGAGCTGCTGGATCCAACATCCTGGATCCACGACCTTGGATCCAGGATCCCGGATCCAGGATCCCGGATCCCGGATGTCGGATGTCGGATATCCGGTCCCGGACACGGGATATCGGATCCACGATCAGGCATAGCGGATACGGGATACGAAATCCCGGATCCCGGACACGGAAGAGGGCGGCCGCACCACGATCGGTGCGGCCGCCCTCTTCGTACGACGCGACGCGTGCGCCGCCGTCAGGCCACGAAGGAGCGGGGGCTCTCGACGCCCGCTCCGGCGCCCGACTCGACCAGGCGGGCCGCGGCGGCGAGACGGGCGGCGGCCTCCTCGGCGACCGGGCCGCCCACCGTGAACGGCAGCCGCACATAGCCCTCGAAGGCGCCGTCGACGCCGAAGCGCGGGCCCGAGGGGACCCGGACGCCGACCCGCTCGCCGACCTCGGCGAGCCGCGAGCCGGAAAGGCCCCCGGTGCGCACCCAGAGCGTCAGGCCGCCGCGCGGCACCTCGAACTCCCAGTCCGGCAGCTCCTTGCGGACCGCGGCGACCAGGGCGTCACGGTTCTCGCGGGCCTGGTGGCGGCGCAGGGCCACGGCCTGCTCCCAGCCGCCGGTGCGCATCAGCCAGTTGACGCCGAGCTGCTCCAGGACGGGGGTGCCGAGGTCCGCGTAGGCGCGGGCGGCGACGAGCGAGCGGATCACGTCGGGCGCGGCCCGCACCCAGCCGATCCGCATGCCCGCCCAGAACGCCTTGCTCGCCGAGCCCACGGTCAGCACGGTGGCGCCGGCCGGGTCGAAGGCGCAGACGCGGCGGGGCATCCGCACGTCGTCGTCGAGGAACAGCTCGGTCATCGTCTCGTCGACCACGAGCACGGTGCCGGCCGAGCGGGCGGCCTCCACCAGCTGGCGCCGCTGGTCCTCGTCGGCGAGGGCGCCGGTGGGGTTGTGGAAGTCGGCGACGACGTACGCGAGTCGGGGCGCGGCGTCGCGCAGCACCTGCCGCCAGCGGCCGAGGTCCCAGCCGCTGAGCCCCTCGGCCATGGCGACGGGCACGAGCCGGGCGCCGGTCTCCCGCATGAGCTGGAGGATGTTCGCGTACGAGGGGGACTCCACGGCGATCCGCTCGCCGCGGCCCGCGAAGAGATGGCAGATCGCGTCGATGGCGCCCATCGCGCCCGTGGTGACCATGATCTGCTCGGGCATGGTGGGGATGCCGCGCTCGGTGTAGCGGTCGGCGAGCATCTGGCGCAGCGCGGGCAGTCCGGCCGGGTAGTCGCCGTGGGTGTGCGCGTACGGCGGCAGTTCCTCCAGGGCGCCCTGGACGGAGCGGGTGAGCCACGGCTCGGGCGCGGGCAGGGCGGCGCAGCCGAGGTCGATGAGGGAGCCGAGGGACTCGGGCGGCAGCGGTTCCAGGCCGCGGGCGGGCAGCGGGTTGCCGGCCGGGACGGCGGTCCAGCTGCCGGCGCCGCGCCGGGACTCCAGGAAGCCTTCGGTGCGCAGCGCCTCGTAGGCGGCGGCTACGGTGGTACGGCTGACGGTGAGGGCGAGCGCGAGCTCGCGCTCGGCGGGCAGCCGGGCGGCGACCGGGACGCGTCCTTCCAGGACGAGCAGCCGGATGCCGTCGGCGAGGGCGCGGTAGGCGGGCGGCTTGCGGGCGCCGGGCGTGGCGGGCCTGTCCTGCTGGGCCTGGAGCTGCCGGGCGAGCTGCGCCGCACCCACGGCCGAAGTCCACTGGGCCATGGAAATCAGTCCACCTTCCGCGAATTGGCCATGGTTGGCGTGATGCCTCCCGCCACAGAGTGGCACGGGCCAGTCCACCCGCACCACCCGGGTCCTCACCCACGTCACGATTCACACCATCGCCCAAGGGGGCATTTCCTTGTCCATCGCCTCCGGTCTCCACGGCCGGCACCTCTCCCGCCGGCTCGTCCAGCTCTACGCCGGCCTCGCCCTGTACGGGGTCAGTTCGGCGCTGCTGGTCCGCGGCGGCCTCGGCCTGGAGCCCTGGGGCGTCCTCCATCAGGGCATCGCCGAGCGCACCGGGCTCAGCATCGGCGTCGTCTCGATCATCGTCGGCGCGATCGTGCTGCTGCTGTGGATACCCATCCGGCAGAAGCCGGGCCTCGGCACGGTCTCCAACGTCTTCGTCATCGGCCTGGCCATGGACGGCACGCTCGCGCTCCTGCCGGAGGCGGACGGCCTGCCGGCCGGGATCGCCCTGATGGTGCTCGGCATCGTCCTCAACGGCGTCGCGACCGGCCTGTACATCGCGGCCCGCTTCGGTCCCGGCCCGCGCGACGGCCTGATGACCGGACTGCACCGGCTGACGGGGCGGTCGATCCGGCTGGTCCGGACGGCGATCGAGGTGGCGGTGGTCGCGACCGGCTTCCTGCTCGGCGGTTCGGTGGGCGTGGGGACGGTGGTGTACGCGCTGGCGATCGGCCCGCTGGCGCAGTTCTTCCTGAAGCTGTTCGCCGTGGCGGAGCCGGATCCTGGATCCGATGTCCAGGAGGTTGGATCCGGAAGCCAGGACGCTGGATCCAATGTCCAGGAGCTTGGATCCGAGATCCAGAACCTCGGATCCGATGCCCAGAACTCTGGATCCAGTGTTCAGGAGCCTGGATCCAGTGTTCAGGTTCCCGAGCTCAAAGCATCTACCGCCGAGTAACCCGGGCACGCCATACTGCGCCCGTGACACGCGAACGCCACCCCTATCTCGACCACCCGGCACCCGTCCTCCCCTTCGCCCACCGCGGCGGCACGGCGGACGGCCTGGAGAACACCGCGGCCGCCTTCCGGCGGGCCGCCGCCGCCGGATACCGCTATTTCGAGACCGATGTGCACACCACGGCGGACGGCCGGCTCGTCGCGTTCCACGATTCGACGCTCGACCGGGTCACCGACACCGGGGGCAAGATCCGGGATCTGCCGTGGTCGGAGATCCAGCAGGTGCGGGTGGCGGGCAAGGAGCCGCTGCCGCTGTTCGCGGACCTCCTCGACGAGTTCCCGGACGCGCGCTGGAACGTGGACCTGAAGGCCGAGTCGGCGCTGGTGCCGCTGATCGAGCTGATCCGCAAGGCCGACGCCTGGGACCGGGTCTGCGTGGGTTCCTTCACGGAGTCGCGGATCGCCCGGGCGCAGAAGCTGGCCGGGCCGCGGCTCGCGACCTCGTACGGCGTGGCCGGTGTCCTCGGCCTCCGGCTGCGCTCGCTCGGCATCCCGGCGGCGCTGCGCGCCGGCGCGGTCGCCGCGCAGGTGCCGGAGCGGCAGGCGGGCCTCCCGGTGGTGGACCGCCGCTTCGTGCGGGAGGCGCACGCGCGGGGCCTGCAGGTCCACGTGTGGACCGTGAACGAACCGCAACGTATGCACGCCCTTCTGGACCTTGGCGTGGACGGCATCATGACCGATCATCTGGAGACGCTGCGCGCCGTCCTCACCGACCGGGGTCTGTGGTTCTGAGCGTGCGCACCGCAACGGGGACCCACGGGGACGAGCGAAAGGGCGCGGCCTTGACCGACGTCGACACCACCGGCCGGCAGGACGACGGCCAGGCCGCCGATCCGGCCGAACGCCGCCGCGAGCAGCGCGGCTGGTACTTCTACGACTTCGCCTGCTCGGTCTACTCGACCAGCGTCGTGACGGTCTTCCTGGGCCCGTACCTGACCGCGATCGCCAAGGCGGCGGCCGACGCGGACGGCTTCGTCCACCCGCTCGGCATACCGGTGCGGGCCGGTTCCCTCTTCGCGTACACCGTCTCGGTCTCCATCGTCGTCGCGGTGCTCGCGATGCCGCTGGTGGGCGCGGCGGCGGACCGTACGGGCCGGAAGAAGCCGCTGCTCGCGGCCTCGGCGTACGTGGGCGCGGCGGCCACCACGGGGATGTTCTTCCTGGACGGCCACCGCTATCTGCTCGGTGCGTTCCTGCTGATCCTGGCGAACGCGTCGCTGTCGGTCTCGATGGTGCTCTACAACGCCTACCTGCCGCAGATCGCCGAGCCGGACGAGCGGGACGCGGTCTCCTCGCGCGGCTGGGCGTTCGGCTACACCTCGGGCGCGCTGGTGCTGGTGCTCAACCTCGTCCTGTTCTCCGGGCACGACTCCTTCGGCCTCTCCGAGAGCATGGCGGTGCGGATCTGTCTGGCCTCGGCCGGGCTGTGGTGGGGCGCGTTCACGCTGGTGCCGCTCCGCCGGCTGCGCGACCGGCGGACCGAGCGGACGGGTGACACGCACGGCGAGGGCGCGGTGGGCAGCGGCTGGAAGCAGCTGCTCGCGACGCTGCGGGACATGCGCAGGCATCCGCTGACGCTGTCGTTCCTGCTCGCGTACCTGATCTACAACGACGGCATCCAGACAGTGATCTCCCAGGCGTCGGTGTACGGCTCCGAGGAGCTGGGCCTGGACCAGACGACGCTGATCACGGCGGTGCTGCTGGTGCAGATCCTCGCGGTGGCGGGCGCGCTCGCCATGGGGCGGCTCGCCCGCTCGTACGGGGCGAAGCGGACCATCCTGGGCTCGCTGGGCGTATGGACGACGATCCTGGCGGCCGGCTACTTCCTGCCCGCCGGGGCTCCGGTGGCCTTCTTCTGCCTGGCGTCGGCGATCGGCCTGGTCCTGGGCGGCAGCCAGGCGCTGTCGCGGTCGCTCTTCTCACATCTGGTGCCGCGCGGCAAGGAGGCGGAGTACTTCTCGGCCTACGAGATGAGCGACCGGGGACTGAGCTGGCTGGGTCCGTTGGTGTTCGGTCTCGCGTATCAGCTGACCGGGAGCTACCGGGATGCCATCATCTCCCTGGTGATCTTCTTCGTCGTCGGTTCCGTGCTGCTCGCGCGGGTGCCGGTGAGGCGTGCGGTGGCGGAGGCGGGCAACCCGGTACCGGCCCGGATTTAGACGCGGAACTGATTGGGCGGTAGTGTACGCCTTTGGCCTGCCAGGCGGACCGTTACTGCGTGCTGACTTAGTGAAGACGTTAGGTGACATCTGCTGCCAGATGTGACAAAACGGGCGATGGCGGGTACAAAAACGGGCGGCACGACGGGCGACGCATGACCGGGAACGGGAATCTTTACCGCCGACCGGACGTTGACCGGATGACGACGACAGCGACACCTGTCCTGTGGGCGACAAGCCCGGGAGGCACGATTCATGAGTGAGCGAGCTCTTCGCGGCACGCGCCTCGTGGTGACCAGCTACGAGACGGACCGCGGCATCGATCTGGCCCCGCGCCAGGCCGTGGAGTACGCATGCGAGAAGGGCCATCGTTTCGAGATGCCCTTCTCGGTGGAGGCGGAGATTCCGCCGGAGTGGGAGTGCAAGGTCTGCGGGATCCAGGCGCTCCTGGTGGACGGAGACGGCCCGGAAGAGAAGAAGGCCAAGCCTGCGCGTACGCACTGGGACATGCTCATGGAGCGGCGTACCCGCGAGGAGCTGGAGGAGGTGCTGGCCGAACGGCTGGCGGTCCTTCGGTCCGGCGCCATGAACATCGCCGTGCATCCGCGCGACAGCCGGAAGTCCGCCTGACGGACCCCGCCTGACGGCAGTCCGCCCCAGGATTGCCGGCACGGCCACGACAGATGACGCCGCGGGGCCCGGTACACGATCCGTGTACCGGGCCCCGCGGCGTGTCCGTGTCCGCGTTCGCGCGTGACCGCGTACGGGACCAGGCACTGCGTACGTACGACACCGGCCGGCGCCGACGAGCCCGAGCGCGAACCCGAGTGCCCGCCGACGAGCCCGAGCGGGGCCGGGCCCGGGAAGCCCGGGCCCGGCCTCGCATCGGCGAAGAACTCAGGGGACGCAGAACTCAGGGCATCAGCGGCGGACGCGGGTCGCGGGGCTCACGCGGCGCCTGGGGCGCGTCCTCGCGGATGACCTCACCCTGCACGACCTTGCCGTCCGGCCGGTGAATGCGGGCCTGCTGGAAGGCGTCCTGGAGGCTTCCCGGCGGCGCGGCGCTCATCCGCCGCTCGACGCGCTTCTCCGCGTACCGCCCGACGGCCGCACGGACCTGCGGGATCAGGAGCAGCAGGCCGGCCGCGTCCGAGAGCAGGCCGGGGATCATCAGGAGCAGGCCGCCGAGCATCAGGAAGCCGTTGCGGTCCTCCGCACCGGCCCGGTCGTCGGCCTGGGGCATCTCACCGCGCCGCGCCGCCTCCTGGGCCCGCTGGAAGGTCCCGGTGAGGTTGGCGAAGGCGCGCCGGCCGGCCCGCTTGATCACGGTCGCGCCGAGCACGGCGCCGGCCACGAGCAGCAGGAAGACGGTGAGGCCGCCCGCCGCGTTCGCCACGACGGTGAGCAGCCAGATCTCCAGGACCAGCCAGGCGGCGATGCCCAGGGGAAGGAAGGTGCGCGCCCGGGAGCGCTGGGGGGCGAGGGGAGCAGATGCGCCGGTCGTCATGGTCCCCAGTGTGCCTGGGCGCCCGCAGGAACGTCGTAAAGGACGGATCAGTACGGGCGCGGAGCCCGCGGCGGGCGCGGAGCGCACGGCGGGGCGGGCGGGGCCTGCGCGCCCCGCTCGCCCCGCCGTGTCCCGCGGAAACCTCAGGAGGACTTGCGGCCGAGCAGCTTGCCGACCTTCTCGGCCCGGGCGCTGAGGCCCCAGCCCGTGACCCGCCACAGCGCCTCGACGACGATGTTCCGGCTCATCTTGGAGTCGCCGATCTCGCGCTCCACGAAGGTGATGGGGACCTCCACGACGTGGAAGCCGGCGGCGACGGCGCGGCGGGCGAGGTCGACCTGGAAGCAGTAGCCGGCCGAGGCCACGTCGTCGAGGCCGAGGCCCTCCAGGGTCTCCTTGCGGAAGGCCCGGTAGCCGCCGGTGACGTCGCGGAGGGGGACGTCGAGCATGATGCGGGAGTAGAGGCTGCCGCCGCGGGAGATGAACTCGCGGGACTTGGGCCAGTTCACGATCCGGCCGCCGGGCACCCAGCGGGAGCCGAGCACCAGGTCGGCGCCCTTGAGGGCGGTGAGCAGCCGGGGCAGCTCCTCGGGCTGGTGGGAGCCGTCGGCGTCCATCTCGACGAGGACGCCGTAGCCGTTGTCCATGCCCCAGCGGAAGCCGGCCAGGTAGGCGGCGCCGAGGCCCTCCTTGCCCTTGCGGTGCAGGACGTGGACGTGATCGTCCTCGGCGGCGATCTCGTCGGCGAACTTGCCCGTCCCGTCGGGGCTGTTGTCGTCGGCGACGAGGACGTGGGCCTCGGGCACCGCCTTCCGCACGCGCGCGACGATCGGCCCGATGTTCTCCGCCTCGTTGTACGTGGGGATGATCACCAAAGCCTTGCCGAGCGGGCCGTAACGCCTCTGGCCACCGTCGTTCACTACTGCCCCTTCGGGATACGTACGCGAGCCCCCACCATAGCGAGCCCCACGCACAGAGTGCGGGATCGGGGCCCGGCGTCCTTCGGGCCGACCCGGGACCCGCTGGCTGCGGATCGGCCGAGGCCGTTGTCTACTGAACGCCGGTACCCCACCCGGGTCGCACCCTCCGCCGGAAAAACCTTCCCTCGCCCCCGAGGCGCGGGCGGCGTTCGGTGCCTGCGTGGAGGTCTGCAACCGGTCGGACGTCCGTGGTGGACGCGCCGAACCTACCGGCCGCCGACGGCCTGCTGTCAACACCCGTTTGACCTGCGGCGATGACCGGTCTCCGCCGATATGCCGGGAAGATCCGCAGGTCAATGGGCGAGCCCGGAAACAGCCGTGCGGCGGTACGGAACGGCCTTACATCACTCGTTCGGCCGGGCGAACACGGTCTGTCCGGAGACGACGGTGCGGAGGCAGACCGGCAGCTCGGAGCCGGGGGACAGATCGGGCAGGCCGGGCGTGCCGGAGCGCGGGTCGGTCGACCAGCGGGCCACCCGGTCGTCCGGCGCCTGCACCAGCAGCTCGCCGGTGCGCCAGATCGCGTAGTCGGCGGGCGCGCCGGGCACCAGGGTGCCGGCGTCGTCCCGGCCGACCGCGCGCCAGCCGCCGCGGGTGTGCGCGGTGAAGGCGGCACGGACGGAGATCCGGTGCTCGGGCGTGCGGTGGAAGGCGGCGGCGCGCACGGTGCCCCACGGGTCGAGCGGGGTGACCGGGCTGTCCGAGCCGAAGGCGAGCGGCACGCCGGCGCGCAGCAGCGCGGCGTACGGGTTGAGCGCGCGGGCCCGCTCGACGCCGAGGCGGTCGGCGTACATGCCCTCGTCGCCGCCCCAGTACGCGTCGAAGGCCGGCTGCACGGAGGCGGTGAGGCCCAGCTCGGCGAAGGCGGCGATCGACTCGGGGCTGAGCATCTCGGCGTGCTCGACGCGGTGCCGGGCGGCGCGGATGCGGGCCAGGCCCAGCTTCTCGGAGGCGGCACGGACGCCCTCGACGACCGCGTCGACGGCGGCGTCGCCGATGGCGTGGAAGCCGGCCTGGAGCCCGGCCTCGGTGCAGGCGACGACATGGGCGGCGATCGCCGCGGCGTCGAGATGGGACACGCCGGCGCCGGTGCGGTCGGCGTACGGCTCGTGCAGGCAGGCGGTGTGGGAGCCGAGCGAGCCGTCGGCGAACAGGTCGCCGGCGGCGCCGAGGGCGCCGAGCGCGCGGGCCCGGTCGATGTCGAGGTCGGCCCAGTAGCCGACGATCCGGGGGCCGGGCTCGCTGCGGGCGAGGTCCATCAGGCCGGTGAAGTCGTCCTCGGAGGAGATCTCCGGGCCGCCGCACTCGTGCAGGGTGCCGATGCCGAGCGAGGCGGCGTGCTCCCGGGCGGCGCGCTGGGCCTCGGTGCGCTGCCGCGGGGAGAGCGCGGCGTAGGCGGCGGCGCGGGCGGCGTGGTGGGCGTCGCCGGTGAGCGGCTGCTGCCCGTCGTGGAAGCCGTCGAGCGCGCGGATCCCGGGGACGAGGTCGAGCAGGGCGGTGGTGACGACGGCCGAGTGGACGTCGATCCGGGTGAGGTAGAGGGGGCGGCCGCCGGTGAGTGCGTCGAGCTCGTCGCGGGTCAGCGGGCGGCGCTCGGGCCAGCGGGCGGCGTCCCAGCCGTGGCCGATGAGGATCCGGTCGGCCGGGCGGGCCTCGGCGTACGCGCGGATCCGCTCGGCAGCCTCGGCGAGCGAGGCGGCGGCGGACAGGTCGAGGCCGGTGAGGGCCAGGCCGGTCGCGGTGGTGTGCACATGGGCGTCGACGAAGGCGGGGGTGACGAGCGCGCCCTGAAGGTCGACCACCTCGTCCACGCCGGTGGCGAAGGCGTCGGCGGCGCCCTCCGAGCCCACCCAGGCGACGTGCCCGCGCTCCACCACCATGGCGGTGGCGAAGGGGTCGGCGGGGCTGTGGACTTCTCCACCGCGCAGCAGCACGGTGCGGTGTTCGTACGCGCTCATCCCACCAGGCTAGGACCTGATGGGACCCGCTTTGTCCGCCGGGCCCCGCGTTCCGGGCCGGCGCACCCCAGGACATCGGGTCGGCGCACCCCGGAACATCGGGCCGGCGCACCCCGGACACCAGGCCCGCGGGCCCCGGACACCGGGCCGCCGGGGCTCAGATGCGGGGCGGCCTGGCCTCGTACGGGGTGGACAGGACGACGGTGGTGCGGCTGGAGACATGGGCCTGGGAGCGGATGCGGCTGAGCAGGTGCTCCAGTTCCAGCGGGGTGGCGACGCGCACCTTGAGGATGTAGTTCTCCTCGCCCGCGACGCTGTGACAGGCCTCGATCTCGGGGATGTCGGCGAGCCGGTCCGGAGTGTCGTCGGGGGCGCTGGGGTCGAAGGGTTTCACCGAGATGAAGGCGGTGAGCGGCAGGCCGACGGCCTCCGGGTCGACGACGGCGGCATAGCCGCGGATGACTCCGCGCTGCTCGAGCCGGCGAACGCGCTGATGCACGGCCGAGGTGGACAGGCCAGTGGCCTTGCCCAGGTCGGTGTAGCTCATGCGTCCGTCCTTGACGAGCAACTCGACGATCTGACGATCCAGCTCCTCCATGCGGTGACCCTATTGCCCCGGAGGGGCCGGGGGACAGCCGGGGGCTGCTTGTATGCCACGGATCGGACATCCGTGAGGCACCTGCGAGCGGCATGTGACGAAGGACACAGGCTTCGCGGGGTCTCGGAGAGGGCCTCACGGTTATGCGGCCGCCCGCATGGGAATTGGTTGCTGTGGTCGAGGCCGATCAGATCCGGCCGACCCGTTCGAGGGGGAGATTCTCCATGCAGGAGCCTGTTGATTCCGTCGACACGTCCGACGACCTGTCCGGCGAGATGCCCGGCGAGCTCGACGCGTACGACACCTTTGAGATGTTCCGGGTGATCTGCCCGGACTGCGAGCAGCCGATCGCGCTGCTCGCGGACGAGGACGTCCTGCCGGAGCACGCGCTCTGCCCGACGCCGTGGAACCCCTTCGTCCTCACCGTCTGCTCCGGTACGGGCCGGCCCGCCGCCGACCTCAGCCCGGCGGACGAGACCCTGGAGGTCCAGGAGCAGGACACCGCGCTGCTCCTGACGCTGCCCCAGGGCCTGGACTGGCGGATGCAGCCGTTCTCGCACGTCGGCGGCCCGGGCTCGCGCCCGATCAAGCGGGCCTCGCTGCGCCGCGCGGCCTGAGCCCCGCGGCGCCCGGCCCTCACCAGTAGCGTCCCCGCACCATCGCCGCGAGCGTGGCGTGGTGCAGGATCAGGCCGTCGGGGTTCTCCGGCACCTCCACTTCTCCGAAGTACGCCTGGCGGTACGCGATCCTGAGCATGACGATCGCGTGCCGCAGCGCGGCATAGAGAGTGTGGAACTCCATGTCCCGGGGCGCGTGCCCGGTGAGTTCGGCGTACCGCCGCTCGATCGCGTCGCGGCGCAGGAAGTCCGGCAGGCCGGGCTGGCCGAAGCTCACCGTGAGGTCCTGGAAGAAGCGGTGCAGATAGACCGTCCAGCCCAGGTCGACCTCGCGCGGGGCGAGGGCGGCCATCTCCCAGTCGAGGACGGCCGCGGGCGTGAAGCCGTCGTAGACGATGTTCCCGATGCGGGCGTCGCCCCAGGTCAGCACGGCCGGTCCCTCGTCCGCGGGCCAGTGCGCCTCCAGCCAGTCGAAGGCCGACTCGATGAGCGGTGAGGGGGCGAGTCCGTCCACCACCCAGGCGTAGTAGGCGCGTTGGGCCTCGACGTGCCGCCGCAGCGGGCTCCCGGAGCCCCCCGGGCCGTCCGGCAGCAGGAACTCCGCCTCCTTCGCCGGGAACTGCTCGTGCAGCCGGGCCAGGACCGCGACCGACTCGGCCTCCAGGGCGGCCCGTTCGGCGTCGCTCGCGGCGTGCAGCCAGTTCCCCTCGTACGTGTAGGGCATCACGTCCGGCGGCACCCGCCCCTCAGCCCGCGCCATCACGAAGAAGGGCGCGCCGAGCGGCCCGGGATCCCGCTCCAGCCACAGCACGCGCGGCACGGGTACGTCGGTGTGCTCGGCGACCAGTCGCATCACGCGGTGCTGGCGGGCCATGTCGTACACGGGGAAGACGGTGTACGCGGCGGGGTCGGCGGCCAGCCGCAGCGCGCAGCCGCGGACCGGGGCGTCCGGGTGCTCCAGGTCGAAGAGCAGCGTATCGCTGGACATGCCGTTGGAGCCGGGGACGGCGAGACCGGCCACCCGCGCGCCGGGCAGGCGCCCGTCGAGCCAGGCGGTGAGGCGGCGGCCGAGCTCCTCGGGGTCGCGGGTGGTGGTGCGGGGACGGGGCGCTGACGTCATCGGGGCTCCTTACGGCGCTGTCGAGGTGTGGTCGGCGAAGCCGCTGGGGTCGTGGCGGCCGAAGGAGCCGTGCTCGAAGATGCCGTAGCCGGTGCGGCCGTCGAGGGTGAAGCGGGCGGCGTGGTCGGTGACGCCGTACGCGGCCATCGGGTGGGCGGCCGGGTCGGAGAGGTCGTACACCCGGCGGTCGGTCCAGCCGCGGCCCTGCCAGCTGCCGTGCTGCCAGTCGGGCGCGGGCGGGTAGCCGGCGCCGACGGCGAGCGGGGAGGACGCGAGGATCTCGACGCCGATCTCCAGGGGCTTGCCGGCCGGGTCGGTGAGGTGGACGACCGCGCGTTCGGGGTCGCGGGTGCCGGGGCGGTAGGTGATGTCGGTGCGGGGCCAGCCGAGTTGGACGTCGCGCCGGCCCTCGCGCACCAGCAACGCCTCGTTGAGGGTGCGGTAGCCGTCGGCGTCCTCCTGAGCGATGACCATGAGGAAACGGTCGTCGAAGCGCATCGGGATCCAGAGCCAGTGGAAGCCCTCGGGGCGGAACTCCTCGGCGCGGCCCGGCTCTTCGCCGGGCAGCGGCCGGACGCCCCAGCTGCGGTCGCGCGTGCCGGTCCACTCCCCCGCCGTGACGGTGAACTCCTCGCCGCCCGCCCGGATCACGCCGTCGCAGCGGCCGGCCTGCACGAAGCGGCGGCCCTCCAGGGTGAGGCGGTCGCCGCGGCGCTGGGTGTGGTGGGGCTCCCAGACGGCGGGGAAGTCGCCGGTCCAGGTGAGGTCGAAGGAGAGCCCGTCGACGTCGTCGGGGTTGTCGGGGCTGTGGGGGACTTGGTCGCAGTGCAGGGTGAGCCGGCGCAGCGGTTCGTCGACGGTGATGCGGAGCGGGCCGACGGCGAGGTTCATCCGGTCGTCACCGAGGGCGTCGGAGGCGCGGACGGCGTGCAGCCGGTCGCCGACGCGCAGGGTCGCGTAGGCGTCGACGACCCCGGTGTTGGGGTAGACGCCGAGGCCGGCGATGAGCAGCGCGCGGCCCTGGTGGTCGAAGACGTGGAAGATGCACCGGTCGTAGGCGTTCCGGTCACCGCTGACGTGGTGCTTCATGGAGAGCGGTGCCTGGTGCACGGGGTATTCGTCGAGCGGGACGGGCCGGTCGTCTGACACGTGTTACCTCCTGGGTGACCCCCTGGGCGGCGAACGGGATCTGACGGTACGTCAGACTTCGGACGGAGGGCCAGAGCCGTGCACCCCGGGAAGACCCGGGGACGCGTCGAACTGCCGCTCGACCCCGCCCGGCGGTGACCGGGGGTCGGGCCGGAACGTTGATCCCGGCATGACCACGCTGTATACGGCACCCAGCGCATACGGCCGGCACCGACAGTCCGAGCCGCGCTTTGAAGAATCGGTTCAGCAGACGGCGCCCGCGCCGGTGCCCACACCGCTGCCCCTACCCGCGCAGGCGGCGCCCGCGCCCGTGTCCCCGCCCGCGCCGCATCCCTCCGACCCGCCCATCTACTCGGCGGTGCTCCAGCTGTGGGCCAGCCGCGGCCGGACCCTGCCCGGCCATCAGGACCAGGAGTGGAGCCGGCTCGCGGCCGGCCCCGTCTGGGCCGACCGCACCGTGCGGGTCAGCGGGATTCTGGTCCGGCAAGGTGACGCGCGATGACCACCCGCTGGATCTGATTGGTGCCCTCGACGATCTGCAGCACCTTCGCCTCGCGCAGAAACCGTTCGACGGGGAAGTCCGCGGTGTAGCCGTAGCCGCCGAGCACCTGCACCGCGTCCGTCGTGACCCGCATCGCCGCGTCCGAGCAGAACAGCTTCGCCATGGCCGCCTGCTTCCCGAACGGCCGGCCCTCGTCCCGCAGCCGCGCCGCCTCCAGATACAGCGCCCGCCCGGCCTCGATCTGCGTCGCCATGTCCGCGAGCAGGAAGCGCAGGCCCTGGAAGTCCGCGATCGGCCGGCCGAACTGGCGCCGGCCCCGCGCGTACGCCACGGCCGCGTCCAGCGCGGCCTGCGCGACGCCCACCGCGCACGCCGCGATCCCCAGCCGCCCCGAGTCCAGGGCGGCCAGCGCGATCGTGAAGCCCTGGCCCTCCGCGCCGATCCGCCGCGCGTCCGGCACCCTGACGCCGTCCAGGTGCACCTGCGCCGTCGGCGAGCCCTTCATGCCCATCTTGCGTTCCGGCGCGGCCGCGCTCAGCCCGGGCGCGTCCCCCGGCACCAGGAACGCGGTGATCCCCTTCGGTCCCGCGGCCCCCGTGCGCGCCATCACCGTGTAGAAGTCCGCGATCCCGCCGTGCGTGATCCACGCCTTCGTACCGTCCAGCACCCAGGCGTCGCCGTCGCGGACCGCGCGGGTGCGCAGCGCGGCCGCGTCCGAGCCGGAGGACGGCTCGGACAGGCAGTACGCGCCGAGCAGCCCGCCGCCCAGCATCGCCGGGAGGTGCCCGGCCCGCTGCTCGTCCGTGCCGAACTCGGCGAGCGCGTGGCAGGACAGGCTGTGCACGCTCACCCCGAGCGCCACGGTGAGCCGGGCCGCGGCCAGCTCCTCCAGGACCTGGAGGTAGACGGCGTACGGCTGGTCGCCGCCGCCGTACGCGGAGTCGTACGGCAGACCGAGGAGGCCGGAGGCGGACAGCAGCGAGAACAGCTCACGCGGGAAGTGCCCGGCCGCCTCCTCCTCGGCGGCGCGCGGTGCGATCTCCCGCGCGGCGATCTCCCGTACCAGGGCGAACAGCTCCCCGGCCTCCTCGGTGGGCAGCCGGCGTTCCACGGGCCGCGGGGCGTGATCGGCGCTGTCGGCGCTGTCGGGCATGCGGCGCACTCCTCCCTCTCGGGGCCCGGTCCGCGCCCTCGCGGGCCCGACCGGGCTTCGACACTGCGCCGATGCTGCCCCGGGGCACGGCGCGCGCGGGGGCGGCGGGCGCGGTGGCGGGAGGAGTATGCCCGTTCGGCGGGTGGGGGTCACCCGCCCGCCGAGCGGGCCGGGCGGGCCGCCCGCGGCCGGCATCCGGGCACCCGCCCGCGTGCCGGCCGCGGGCGGCTACAACACGCCGACCGCCTCAAGCGCCTTGCGCTGCACGGGGGTCGGCCGGTCCGGGAAGTACAGGTAACAGACACCGCCTGTACCGCCTCTGACCTTGCCGTTTGCGTCATAACGCTTGGTGCGCAGCCAGATGTTCTCCCACTCGCGCCGTCGGTAGATCCGGCGGACGGCCGCGTCGTTCGGCGAGGCGGGGTCGTTGGCGATCACGTCGCCGTCGGCGGTGAAGCCGATGACGGTCATCAGGTGGCCCGAGGTGCCGTAGCCGGCGCCGGTCAGTTCGTCCTTGCGGAAGGACTGGGACGTTATGGCCGGGATGCCCGCGCGGATCAGGGTCTCCAGGTCGGTGAGCGAGTGGAGCCGGGTGACGACGGCGTTCATGTCGGGGTAGGTCGCGGCGTAGGCGGCGTTGAAGGGCCAGTTGCCGCAGCCCGCGTACTGGTAGTCGTAGGTGGAGCGGGCCGCGTGGCAGACCTGCGGGTCGGCGTACGAGGGGTCCACCCAGGCCAGGTCGTCGGCGCTGGGGCGGCGGCCCCAGTACTCGACGATCATCTGCGAGGAGGTGGGGCTGCACCAGGCCTCGCCGCCGTTGTCGTACTCGGGGTACTGGCCCACGTGGATGTTCTGCGAGTAGCGCGGCACGACCAGCTCGTGGCCGGGGCCGGGCGTCGAGGCGGGCACGGTGAAGCGGTCGGGGACGTCGGAGGCCATCGCGCCGAGGCGCCAGACCGTGGGGGTGAGGGTGGTGCCGGGCGTGCGGTGGAGGGTGAGGCGCAGCCGGTACGAGACGAGCCGGAGGCCGCTCGCCGGGTCGTCGACCGAGAAGGTGTCGGTCCAGACGGACGCCTTGCCGTCGCTCTGGTCGTCGACGGACGTCCGGCGGATGTCGGCGTCGCCCGCGGCCCAGCGGCCCATCACGAACCAGGGCGTGTCGGTGCCGTCGCCGTAGGTGCCGCGCAGCTCGACCTGGAGCCAGGTGCCGGCCGGGGTGTCGGCGTTCCAGGAGGCGATGACCTCGGTGGCGGGCGCCGTGGAGGTGTGCACGGGCGAGGTCCACCGGGCGTACTCCCAGGTGGCCGTCCGGCCGGTGTGCGGGTCGGTGTAGTCGGTGCGGCCGGCCGGGGTGTCGATGACCAGGCCGGGGCGGTGGCCGGAGACGGCCCGGGTGCCGGCCGGGGTGCCGCAGCGCCAGTCGGTGTACGTGGACCAGAAGCGGTTGTCGACGAGGCCGGGCGCCGGGGCGTGGCCCGGGGGCTCGTCGGTGCAGGTCTCGCGGTCGGCGCAGGCTTCCGCCGCGGTGGCGGGAACCGCGGTGCCCGCGGTGGCGGCGGTGGCGGCGGCGAGCGCTGCGGCGAGGACGGTTCTGCGCGGGGTGGCAGGGGGCATGGGCGGTGACCCTCCAGTCGGTGGTGGCGAACGGACGGGCTGCGCGCCCCACTATCGCGGCTGGCGGACGGCTTCTGCCAGCGATTCGACACGTGCCGCGCGGCCAATATTGGTCTCCACCAGTGGCGGCCCCCGCCGCGCTGACCTGCGGCGGATCCCGGCCGCCCGCTCCCCTACCCTGGGGGCCATGAACGATCTCGACCGCGTGGCCGCCTCCCTGCGCCGGCTGCCGCCCTCCTGCGGCCCGGTGCGGCTCGTCGCGGTCGACGGGCACGCGGGGTCCGGCAAGTCGACGCTCGCCGCCCGGCTCGCCGCCGCGCTGGACGACGCCCCCGTGCTCCATCTCGACGACCTCGCCACGCACGAGGAGCTCTTCGAGTGGACCGGCCGGCTGCTCGAAGAGGTGATCGGGCCGCTGTCCCGGGGCGAGACGGCGCTCTACCACCCGTACGACTGGGTTCTGCGCCGCTTCGGCGCGCCCCGGCCGCTGGCTCCGGCGCCTGTGGTGCTGGTGGAGGGCGTGGGGGCCGGGCGGCGGGCGGTGCGGCCGCATCTGGCGCGGCTGATGTGGCTGGAGCGCGGTCCCGAGGCGTCATGGGCGCGCGGCCGTCACCGCGACGGGCCCGGGCTGGCCGGCTTCTGGGACGGCTGGACGGTGGCGGAGACTCGCCATTTCTCCGTGGACCCCTCACGGCCCTTCGCCGACACCCTGGTGCGGGAGCGCGACGAGGGTTACGAGTGGCTGCCAGGGCCTGCTGTGACAGCAAGTCCGGACCAGATCATCACGCACCGTGACGGCTCCCCGGCCGCAAACTGAGTGGCCCCCAGTCCGCTTCCGCAAGTGCCTCAACTCCGCTTGACCCAAGGGGTGTACAGGTCTTACGTTCTCAATGTGCGGCTCTCCGGAGCCGCCGCGGACGCGAAGCCCCCGGTTGTTCCCCCGTGATCGGGGGCTTCGTTCCGCCCCCGCGCTCACCGTGGGTCACCACCCCTGAGCTGCCGGCCGATCGCGCCGATCACGGGAGATCGCGCTCTTCTCCCTCATCACGCACCCCCTGCGCAGGTACGATGCCCCTCGGTGCGGTCAATTCCCGTCCACGTGTAGACGGTTGTGGGGGACCCGATGGACTTCGGCACACAGGGCGCGCACGCCCCCGCCGAACTCGCCTGGCTGCGCGGCATCGACGCCTACACGATGGGCGCCTATCCGCAGGCCGAGGAGGAGTTCCGCACGGCGGTGCGCATCGATCCCGGCATGGCCGACGGCTGGCTCGGTCTGCACGCGCTGCGGGTCGACACCACCACCGCCCTGCTGCGCATGTACCGCAACCGCGAACGGTTCGGCGAACAGCGCACCCGCCACCGCAGAACGCTCAACTCCTGGTACTGGCTGGGCTGGTGGGTGCAGCCGGTGCTCGAGAGCCCGCGTGACCTGCTGCTCGCGCACGCCTCGCACTGGCTCGACGGCCGCCATGTGGCCGAGCTGGACCGGGCCCTCGCCGGGCTCCCGCCGGTCGACACCGACCCGCAGGTCCGCTTCCTGCACGCCTGTCGCTCCTATCTGGTCAAGGACTGGGACCAGCTGGTCCGGCACACCGAGCCGCTCGTCGACGACCCGCTCCTCGGCATCGAGGCGGGGCTCTTCGGTGGCATGGCGCGGGTGCGCCTGGAGATGTACGGGCAGGCCGAACCCATGCTCGCGGCGGCCCTGATGCGATGCCGCAGCGAACAGCCGCAGCGCAAGGAGCTGCGGTACTGGCTGGCCCGGGCCCACGAGGGCACCGGCCGGTCCGCCGCCGCGCTGCCCCTCTACCGGGCGGTGCACCGGATCGACCCGGCCTTCATGGACACGGCGGCGCGGCTGGCCGCGATCGCCGAGTACGACGGCTTCGAGGGCCCGGACGACCCGGCCGGCCTCACCACCGCGGTGTACGGCGGGCTCGGCCAGGACGTGGTGGACGGCGACCGGTTCGTCCCCGAGGCGCCGGCCGGCGACGGTCTGCTGCTCAAGCCCGAGGCCGTGCCCCCGCCGCCCGCGCCGTCGGAGCCGCCCGACGTCGTCCGGCAGAAGGCGGCGATCCCGCCGCAGCCGGTGCCGCCGCGCTTCCCGGCCAGCCCGACCGACCCGGCGCTGCTCGCCGAGGCGCTCGCGGAGCTGGAGCGGATGGTCGGCATGGAGCCGGTCAAACGGCAGGTCAAGGCCCTGTCGGCGCAGCTGGAGATGGCCCGGCTCCGCGCCGGGCAGGGCCTTCCCGTCCAGCCGCCGAAACGTCACTTTGTCTTCTCGGGCCCCTCCGGCACCGGCAAGACCACCGTCGCCCGCATCCTCGGCCGCGTCTTCTACGCGCTCGGACTGCTCGGCGGCGACCACCTCGTGGAGGCCCAGCGGGCCGACCTGGTCGGCGAGTTCCTGGGCCAGACCGCCGTCAAGGCCAACGAGCTGATCGACTCCGCGATCGGCGGCGTGCTCTTCGTCGACGAGGCCTACTCCCTCTCCAACACCGGCTACAGCAAGGGCGACGCCTACGGCGACGAGGCCCTCCAGGTCCTCCTCAAGCGCGCCGAGGACAACCGCGACCACCTGGTCGTGATCCTCGCCGGCTACCCGGAGGGCATGGACCGGCTCCTCGCCGCCAACCCCGGGCTCTCCTCGCGCTTCACGACCCGCGTCGACTTCCCCTCGTACCGCCCGCTCGAACTCACCGAGATCGGCAAGGTCCTGGCCGCCGCGAACGGCGACGGCTGGGACGAGGAGGCCCTGGAGGAGCTGGGCTCGATCAGCGCACACGTCGTCGAGCAGGGCTGGATCGACGAGCTCGGCAACGGACGCTTCCTGCGCACCCTGTACGAGAAGTCCTGCGCGTACCGGGACCTGCGGCTGTCCGGCTACGCGACCACCCCCACCCGCGACGACCTCGCGACGCTGCGCCTTCCGGACCTGATGCAGGCGTACGGCGAGGTCTTGTCGGGGCGCGGCCCGACGGACCGCGGCCCCCAGGAACCACCGGCGATCTGATCCGGGATCCCCTATCCAGAGGGACAGGGGATCCAACCGCCTCAGCCCGCCAGCGCCTCCGCCGCCCGCTCCGGCCTCGGCGCCGGCGCGAGCCGGTGTGCCGGGTCGCGGACCTCGCCCACCAGCATCTCCAGGACGTCCTCCAGGGCCACCAGGCCGAGCACCCGGCCGGAGGCGTCCGCGACCTGGGCCAGGTGGGTGGCGGCGCGGCGCATCACGGTGAGGGCGTCGTCGAGCGGCAGCTCGGCCCGCAGGGTGGGCATGGGGCGCCAGACGTGCTGGGGCACCGCGCGTTCGCGGTCCTCCAGGTCGAGCACGTCCTTGACGTGGACGAAGCCCATGAGGGGGCCCCGGCCGGCGCGGCGGACCGGGAAGCGGGAGTAGCCGGTGCGGACGGTGAGTTCCTCGATCTCGCGCGGGGTGACGGACGGGGGGACCGTGACCAGCGAGGACGAGGGGATGAGGACGTCCGTGACCGGGCGGGTGCCCAGTTCCAGGGCGTCCTCCAGGCGCTCCTGCTCCGCCGGGTCGAGGAGTCCGGCCTGGCCGGCGTCCTCGACGAGGCGCCCGAGCTGGGCGCTGGTGAAGACGGCCTCGACCTCGTCCTTGGGTTCCACCTTGAAGGCCCGCAGGACCAGCCGGGCGCAGGCGCCGAGCGCGGTGGTGACGGGCCGGCAGAGCCGGGCGAAGCCGACCAGGCCGGGGCCGAGGAGGAGCGCGGTGCGCTCGGGGTCGGCCATGGCCAGGTTCTTCGGGACCATCTCGCCGATCACCAGGTGGAGGAAGACCACCACGGCGAGCGCGAACACGTACCCGAGGGGGTGGATCAGGCCTTCGGGCACGTGGACGGCGTGGAAGACCGGTTCGAGCAGCGCGGCCACGGTCGGCTCGGCGACGGCGCCGAGGGTGAGCGAGGCGACGGTGATGCCGAACTGGGCGGCGGCCATCATCTGCGGCAGGTTCTCCAGGCCGTACAGGACCTGGCGGGCCCGCTTGCCGCCGAGCGGCTCGATCTGGCTGCGGCGCACGGACACGAGGGCGAACTCGGCACCGACGAAGAAGCCGTTGGCGAGCACGAGCAGGACGGCGAAGAGCAGCGGGAGCAGACTCATCGGACGGCCTCCGCGGGGACGGGCACCGGGGCGGTGCGCATGATCCGCACGCGTTCGGCGCGGTAGCGGTCGACCTGGCGCACCGAGAGCCGCCAACCGGGGAGTTCGGCCCGGTCGCCCGGGGCGGGGATGCGCCCGAGCAGGTCGGCGACGAGCCCGGCGACCGTCTCGTAGGGGCCGTCGGGCACGTCGAGTCCTATCCGGTGCAGGGTGTGCACGCGGCAGGAGCCGTCGGCCTCCCAGACCTCCTTGCCGTCCTCGCTGGGGACGGGGGCGAGTTCGGGCCGTTCGTCGGCGGCGGTGTCGTGCTCGTCGCGGACCTCGCCGACGAGTTCCTCGACGATGTCCTCCAGGGTGACGACGCCGGCGGTGCCGCCGTACTCGTCGACGACGACCGCGATCGGCTGTTCGCGGCGCAGCCGCTCCAGGAGGGCCTGGGCGGGCAGCGACTCGGGGACGAGCAGCGGCGGGACGGCGATCCGGCCGACCGGGGTCCGGTGGCGTTCGCGCGGGACGACGGCGAGGGCGTCCTTGAGGTGGACCATGCCGACGATCTCGTCGATCCGCTCGCGGTAGACCGGGAAGCGGGACAGGCCGGTGGCCCTGGTGAGGTTGAGGACGTCGGCCGCGGTGGCGTCCGACTGCAGGGCGCTCATCTTCACCCGCGGGGTCATGACCTGCTCTGCGGTGAGCCCGCCGAGCGACAGGGTCCGTACGAAGAGGTCGGCGGTGTCCTGTTCGAGGGCGCCGGCCTGGGCCGAGTGGCGGGCGAGGGAGACCAGTTCCCCCGGGGTGCGCACCGAGTCGAGCTCGTCGGCCGGTTCGACGCCGAAGAGCCGGACGAGCCGGTTGGCGACGGTGTTCAGTACGGAGATCACCGGCCGGAACAGCGCGGAGAAGACGTGCTGCGGGCCGGCGACGAAGCGGGCCACCTGGAGCGGCCGGGAGACCGCCCAGTTCTTGGGCACGAGTTCGCCGACGACCATCTGCACGGCGGACGCGAGCAGCATGCCGACCAGCACGGAGATGCCGGAGACGGCACCCTCGGGCAGTCCGGTGGCGGTGAGCGGCCCGTCGAGCAGGCCGGCGAGCGCGGGCTCGGCGAGCATGCCGGTGACGAGCGAGGTGATGGTGATGCCGAGCTGGGTGCCGGAGAGCTGGAAGGACAGCTCGCGCAGTGCGGTCACGACCGTGCGGGCCCGGCGGTCGCCCTCGGCGGCGGCGCGCTCGGCGTCGGCCCGTTCCACGGTGACGAGGCCGAACTCGGCGGCCACGAAGAAGCCGTTGGCGAGGATCAGGAGAAAGGCTGCGGCGAGCAGCGACAGGGAGACGATCATGCCGCCGCCTCGCTGGAGGGGGCGGCGCAGGTACTACCGGACGATCCGTCCATTGCCGGAGGGAGTCACTCCTCGGGTCGAAGGGCGGCCTCGCGGGCCGCCGGCGGGCGGCCCTGAACATGCGAGGCGGTGGTGCCGCTCGGCACCACCGCCTCAAGAGTAGTCACGCCCCCGCCGCCTCGGGCAGGGGGTCGGCCCCGTATGGGGGACGGATCAGGGTCGTCCGCCCCCGGATCGGGGCTGTCCGCCTCCGGATCAGGGCCGGCCGCCCGCGCGGGTGGCCTCCGCGCCGGTGCCGCGGTTCTCGGCGAGCGCCCGCAGGGCACGGGCGTCGCTGATGGCCTTCTCCTTGGCGACACCGGGCTGGATGCCGAGCACCGGCAGGCTGGTGCCGTCGCTCAGGTCCAGGAAGACCCAGGGGTCGCCGGGGCGCAGGTTGACCCGCAGGATCTCGGCCCACGCCAGTCGGCGCGTCCGGGTGATGTTGACGACCGTCACACCCGCGTCGTCGGCGACGACCTTGGGACGCGCGAGCAGCACCAGGACGCCCAGGAACAGCGCGGCGGTGAAGACGAAGCTGGCCCGCTCGCCCGGTCCGAGCTTCTCCAGGAGCAGCCCGACGGCCGTGATGACGACGAACATCGTCACGCCGAGGGTCAGCAGGACGACCCGGGTGCGGGCCGGCCGGAAGGTGACCGGGAGGGTGGGCGGCGTGGCGTCGGACATCGGTTCCTCGCGGAGGTGGGGCGGTGAGGCGGGTGGGCTCAGAGGCGGCAGGCGTGGATGGCCGTGGTGAGGATGGCGCGCGCGCCGATCTCGTAGAGGTCGTCCATGACCTTCTGCGCCTCCTTGGAGGGAACCATGGCGCGGACGGCGACCCAGCCCTCGTTGTGCAGCGGCGAGACGGTGGGCGACTCCAGGCCCGGGGTGAGGGCGACGGCCTGCTCCAGGTGCTCGGCGCGGCAGTCGTAGTCCATCATCACGTAGCTGCGGGCGACGAGGACGCCCTGGAGGCGGCGGAGGAACTGCTGCACCTTGGGGTCGTCGGTCGGGGCGCCGGTGCGGCGGACGACGACGGCCTCGGAGGTGAGGATCGGCTCGCCGATGACCTCCAGGCCCGCGTTGCGCAGGCTGGTGCCGGTCTCGACGACGTCCGCGATGATCTGGGCGACGCCCAGCTGGATCGCGGTCTCGACGGCGCCGTCGAGGTGGACGACGGAGGCGTCGACGCCCTGGTCGGCGAGGTGCTTGGCGACGATGCCCTCGTAGGAGGTGGCGATCGTCATCCCGTGGAAGTCCGCCGGGCCGCCCGCGGTACCGGGGCGGGTGGCGTAGCGGAAGGTGGAGCGGCCGAAGTTCAGCGGCAGGATCTCCTCGGCGTTGGCGCCGGAGTCCAGGAGCAGGTCGCGGCCGGTGATGCCGATGTCGAGCCGGCCGGACGCCACGTAGATCGCGATGTCCTTGGGGCGGAGGTAGAAGAACTCCACCTCGTTGTCCGGGTCGACGGTGACGAGCTCTTTGGACTCCTTGCGCTGCCGGTAGCCCGCCTCATGGAGCATCTCCATCGCAGGTCCGGAGAGGGAACCCTTGTTGGGGACGGCGATGCGCAGCATGGGGTGGGCTTCCTTTGCCTCAGGTGTTCGCGGAGCTTGTCGGGTGTGTGGGGTGGGGTGTACTCAGAGGTGGGCGTAGACGTCGTCGAGCGAGATCCCGCGGGCGACCATCATCACCTGGACGTGGTACAGCAGCTGCGAGATCTCCTCGGCGGCGGCTTCCTTGCCCTCGTACTCGGCGGCCATCCAGACCTCGGCGGCCTCCTCGACGACCTTCTTGCCGATGGCATGGACGCCCTTGCCGACCAGTTCCGCGGTACGGGAGGTCGCCGGGTCGCCGGTCTCGGCCTTGATCTTGAGCTCGGCGAAGAGCTCTTCGAAGGTTTTGTTCGCCATGATGTCCTAAGAGTACGGGGTGCTATGGAGGCACTCGGCGTCAGGGTTTCAGCGCCAGGGCTCGCTGACCGTGCGCAGCGTGGTCGCCGTGGCGACGGCGGCGGTGACGGCCTCGTGGCCCTTGTCCTCGCGGGAGCCTTCCAGGCCGGCCCGGTCCAGGGCCTGCTCCTCGTTGTCCACGGTCAGGACGCCGAAGCCGACGGGTACGCCGGTGTCGATCGAGACCTGGGTGAGGCCGTGGGTGACGCCCTGGCACACGTACTCGAAGTGCGGCGTCCCGCCGCGGATGACGACGCCGAGGGCCACGATGGCATCGTAGCCGCGCTCGGCGAGCACCTTGGCCACGACGGGGAGCTCGAAGCTGCCGGGGACGCGGAGCAGGGTGGGCTCCTCGATGCCCAGCTCGTTCAGCGCGCGCAGGGCGCCGTCGACGAGGCCGTCCATGATCTTCTCGTGCCACTGGGCGGCGATGACCGCCACACGCAGGTCGCCGCAGTTCTTCACGCTGAGGACGGGTGCGCCCTTGCCGCTCATGATGCTCCTTGCCGGTGGTACGTCGGTGGATGGGGGATGGGGGATGACGTGAGGAATGCCGAGGGGTTACTGGTTTCCGCAGGTGGAGGCCGAGGAGCCGTCCAGCCAGGGCAGGTCGTGGCCCATCCGGTCCCGCTTGGTGCGCAGGTAGCGGAGGTTGTGCTCGCCGGCCTGGACGGGCATGGGCTCGCGGCCCTCGACGCTGAGGCCGTGGCGGGTGAGCGCCTCGACCTTGTCGGGGTTGTTGGTCATCAGGCGCAGGCTGCGGACGCCGAGGTCGGCGAGGATCTGCGCGCCGGCCGCGTAGTCGCGGGCGTCGGCGGGCAGGCCCAGCTCCAGGTTGGCGTCGAGGGTGTCGCGGCCGCGCTCCTGGAGTTCGTACGCGCGGAGCTTGGACAGCAGGCCGATGCCGCGGCCCTCGTGGCCGCGCAGGTAGACGACGACGCCGCGGCCGGCCTCGGTGATCCGGTCCATGGACGCCTGGAGCTGGGGGCCGCAGTCGCAGCGCAGCGAGTGGAAGACGTCGCCGGTGAGGCACTCGGAGTGGACCCGGACGAGGACGTCCCGGCCGTCGCCGATCTCGCCGTGGACGAGGGCGACGTGCTCGACGCCGTCGACGGTGGAGCGGTAGCCGTACGCGGTGAACTCGCCGTGCGCGGTGGGCAGCTGGACCTCGGCCTCGCGGCGGACGGTCGGCTCGGCGGAGCGGCGGTAGGCGATCAGGTCCTCGATGGAGATGATCGTCAGGCCGTGCTTGCGGGCGAACGGGATCAGCTCGGGCAGCCGCAGCATCGCGCCGTCCTCGCCGGCGATCTCGACGATCGCGCCGGCGGGGCGGAGTCCTGCGAGCCGGGCGAGGTCGACGGCGGCCTCGGTGTGGCCGTTGCGGGCGAGCACGCCGCCGTCCTTGGCGCGCAGCGGGAAGATGTGGCCGGGGCGGACGAAGTCGCCGGGCTCGTACGCGCCGCTCGCGAGCATCCGCAGCGTGGTGGCGCGGTCACCGGCGGAGATGCCGGTGGTCACGCCGTGGGCGGCGGTGGCGTCGACGGAGACGGTGAAGGCGGTCTTCATCGACTCGGTGTTGTGGTCGACCATCTGCGGCAGCCGGAGGCGGTCCAGCTCGTCGCCCTCCATGGGGGCGCAGATCAGGCCGCGGCACTCGCTCATCATGAAGGCGACGACCTCGGGGGTGGCCTTCTCGGCGGCGATGACGAGGTCGCCCTCGTTCTCGCGGTCCTCGTCGTCCACCACGACGACGGGGCGGCCGGCGGCGATGTCCGCGATGGCCTGCTCGACGGGGTCGAGGGTGAGGTCGGTGGCGTCCCAGAGAGGCAGCGCACTCATGCGTGGGCTCCTTCCAGAGTGGCGGGGGCGGCGGCGCGGGACCGGAGCCACCAGTCGCGCATGCCCCAGATGACGAGGGCGAAGTAGATGACGTAGACGAGGCCGGAGAAGGCGAGGCCGCTGCTGAAGGCGAGCGGGACGCCGACCAGGTCGACGAGGAGCCAGGCGAACCAGAACTCGACCAGGCCGCGGGCCTGGGCGACCATCGCGACGAGCGTGCCGACGAAGATGTACGCGTCGGCCCACGGGCTCCAGGAGAGCTGCGGGTAGAGGGTGAACAGGCCGCCGACAGCGATGGTGCCGAGGGCCGCGCCGCCGAGGAGCACGCCGCGCTCCTTCCAGGTGGCGAAGCGGACGGCGATGGAGCCGTCCTGGGCCTGCTGCTTGCCGCGGTTCCACTGCCACCAGCCCCAGGCGGCGACGCCGATGACGAGGAGCTGCTTGCCGACGCCGCCGGACAGGTGGGCGGAGGCGTAGGCGCCGACGAGGATGAGGCCGGAGAGCAGCTGGGCGGGCCAGGTGAGGATGGAGCGGCGCCAGCCGAGGGCCAGGGCGATCAGACCGATCGTGTTGCCGATCATGTCGGACCACATGATGTGCTGGCCGAAGACGGCGAACGCCTCGGAGTTGAGCCAGTTCACTTGACGTTCTCCTGTGCGTTCGGGCCGAGCAGCCGCTCGACGTACTTGGCGATGACGTCCACCTCGAGGTTGACCGGGGCGCCGGGCTGCTTGATGCCGAGCGTGGTCAGGGCGAGGGTGGTGGGGATGAGGCTGATGGTGAACCAGTCGTCGCCGACCTCGACGACGGTGAGGCTGACGCCGTCGACGGTGATGGAGCCCTTCTCGACGACGTAGCGGGCGAGCTGCGCGGGCAGGCCGACCTTGACGATCTCCCAGTGCTCGGAGGGCTCGCGCTCCAGGATGGTGCCGGTGCCGTCGACGTGGCCCTGGACGATGTGGCCGCCGAGGCGTCCTCCGACGGCCATGGGCCGCTCCAGGTTGACGCGGGAGCCGGTCTCCAGGGCGCCGAGGGAGGACCGCTTGAGGGTCTCGGCCATGACGTCGGCGGTGAACTCGCCGTCGCCGGTCTCGACGACCGTGAGACAGACGCCGTTGACGGCGATGGAGTCACCGTGCCGGGCACCCTCGGTGACCACGGGGCCGCGCAGACGGAAGCGGGAGGCGTCCGTCAGCTCTTCGACGGCGACGACCTCGCCCAGCTCTTCGACGATTCCGGTGAACACGGTCAGGCTCCCTTGGGGGTCGGGACGGCAGGGGCGGCGGGAACGGCGGTGGGAACGGCAGTGACGCGGATATCGGATCCAATGCGCGCGGTGTCGATGACGTCGAGGCGCAACGCGCGCGTGATGGTGTTGATTCCGGCGTCGGCGAGGGCCGCGGGGCCCGCGCCGAGGAGGACCGGGGCGAGATAGCCGACGACCTGGTCGACGGCGCCCCCGGCGACGAAGGAGCCCGCGAGGGTGGGGCCGCCTTCGAGGAGGACGGAGCGGACGCCGCGCGCGTACAGCTGGGTGAGCAGCTCCTGGACGCCGATGCGGCCGTCGTGCAGGGGCAGCCGGAGCAGCTCGACGCCGGGCAGGTGGCGGGTGTCGGCGTCCTCGCCGACGACCAGCAGGGTGGGCGCGGCGTCGTCGAGGATCCGGGCGGTGGGCGGCAGGCCGGCGCGGGTGTCGACGGCGACGCGCAGCGGCTGGGTGGCGCCCTCGATGCCGCGGACGGCGAGGTGCGGGTCGTCGGCACGGAGCGTGCCGCCGCCGACGACGACGGCGTCGGCCTCGGCGCGCAGCCGGTGGACGTCGGCGCGGGACTCGGCGGAGCTGATCCAGCGGGAGGTGCCGTCGGCGGCGGCGATCCGGCCGTCGAGGGTGGCGGCGTACTTCCAGCGGACGAAGGGGCGGCCCTCGCGCACGGAGGTGAGCCAGGCGGTGTTGCCGGCCTCGGCCTCGTCCTGCAGGAGCCCCTGGGCGACCTCGACGCCGGCCGCGCGCAGCGTGTCCCCGCCGCCCATGGCCTGCGGGTTCGGGTCGGCGACCGCGTACACGACGCGGGCGATCCCGGCCTCGATCAGGGCCTGGGCGCAGGGGCCGGTGCGGCCGGTGTGGTTGCAGGGTTCGAGGGTGACGTACGCGGTGCCGCCGCGGGCCAGGACGCCGGCCTCGCGCAGGGCGTGGACCTCGGCGTGCGGGCCGCCGGCGCGCTGGTGCCAGCCCTCGCCGACCTGGTGGCCGGAGGCGTCGGTGATGACGCAGCCGACGACGGGGTTGGGACTGGTGGAGCCGAGACCGCGGGCGGCGAGCGCGATCGCGCGTCGCATGGCGGTGATGTCGGCCTGGGTGGCCACCGGGTCCTCCTGCCTCTTCGGGCACGGACTCCGGGGCCTGTCGATGACGACAGAGAGCGGGTACGACGGCCTCGCGCAGGGTGCGCCGAGGCCGGATGCCCCCTGGGTGCGCCGCTCCCGCGTACGGGTACGGCGACCAGCGGACGTACGGCCGGCTCACCCCGGATGAAGGGGTCGCCCGCCGCGCACTGCCTCCCATCCGGACTTTCACCGTCGGTCCAGGAATCTCACCTGGTCAACCGGCCGCTGGCTGCGGACGGGTCGCGGACTATACCGCCGGTTCGGAATTACACCGACCCCGGAGTGCGCTGCTGCTGATACAGGGCCAGTGTGCCACGGACGGCGACCGGCCATACGGGTGAGGCCCTGTGGGCTGACTCACAGCCCGCCATGAGCCTGTCACGGAATCCTTCTTTGGTCCAGACCTATTGACGCACTGGTCTAGTCCTCTTAATCTCCGAGTCACCTCCGAGGTACGGCCCGCCGGTGTGCGCACTCCACGGGCCCAACACGACCCACCCCCTTGTTCGTTGTGTTCCGATGACCTCCCCTGGAGGAACCGATCGTGTTGTCCCCCACGAAGAAGAGAGCGACGCTGCTCGCGTCCGGCGCGGCCGTCGCCGGGCTGCTGATCGGCTCGCTCGCCTCCGGCGGCGTCTCGTACGCGGCCGACAACGAGTCCTGTCGCCCCGACGGGCTCTACAAGACGCCCGGCGTCGACGTCCCGTACTGCTCGCTCTACGACACCGAGGGCCGCGAGAAGATGGGCGCGGACCACCAGCGCCGGGTCATCGGCTACTTCACCGGCTGGCGCACCGGCAAGAACGGCGAGCCCGCCTATCTGGCCTCCGACATCCCGTGGGACAAGGTCACCCACATCAACTACGCCTTCGGCCACGTCGGCGGCGACAACAAGCTGTCCGTGGGCACGGACGGCCCCGACAACGCGGCCACCGGGATGACCTGGCCCGGTGTCGCGGGCGCCGAGATGGACCCGGCGTACCCCTACAAGGGCCACTTCAACCTGCTCAACAAGTTCAAGAAGAGCCACCCGAACGTGAAGACGCTGATCTCGGTCGGCGGCTGGGCGGAGACCGGCGGCTACTTCGACGACAGCGGCAAGCGGGTCGGCTCCGGCGGCTTCTACGCGATGGCGACCAACGCCGACGGTTCGGTCAACCAGGCCGGGATCGACACGTTCGCGAACTCGTCCGTCGACTTCATCCGCAAGTACGGCTTCAACGGCGTCGACATCGACTACGAGTACCCGACGACGATGAAGGACTCGGGCAACCCGCTCGACTGGCAGCTCTCCAACGCGCGCCGCGCCGGGCTCGTCCAGGGCTACGCGGCCCTGATGAAGTCGCTGCGCGAGAAGCTCGACCGGGCCGGCGCCGCCGACGGCAAGCACTACATGCTGACCGTCGCCGCGCCCTCCTCGGGCTATCTGCTGCGCGGCATGGAGACGTTCCAGATGCAGAAGTACCTGGACTACGTCAACATCATGTCCTACGACCTGCACGGCGCCTGGAACGAGTACGTCGGCCCGAACGCCTCGCTCTTCGACGACGGCAAGGACGCCGAGCTCGCCGCCGCGGGCGTCTACGGCAGCCAGCAGTACGGCTCCATCGGCTACCTCAACACCGACTGGGCCTACCACTACTTCCGCGGCTCGATGCCGTCCGGCCGGATCAACATCGGCCTGCCGTACTACACCCGCGGCTTCAAGAACGTGCAGGGCGGCACCGACGGCCTGTGGGGCAAGGCCGCCACGACCACCTGCCCGGCCGGCTCCGGCCTGACCAAGTGCGGTGACGGCGCCGCCGGCATCGACAACCTGTGGCACGACAAGGACACCAACGGGCAGGAGTCGCCCGCCGGTTCCAACCCGATGTGGCACGCCAAGAACCTGGAGAAGGGGATCGTCGGCGACTACGTCACGAAGTACGGCTTCCCCGCGAACACCACGCTGACCGGCACCTACGCCCGCAAGTACGACCCGACGCTGGTCGCCCCGTGGCTGTGGAACGCCGACAGGAAGGTCTTCCTGTCCACCGAGGACGAGCAGTCGGTCGGCGCCAAGGCCGACTACGTGGTCGACCGCGGCATCGGCGGCACGATGATCTGGGAGCTGGCCGGCGACTACGGCTGGAACGCGGCCAAGGGCCAGTACGAGATGGGCTCCACGCTCACCTCGCTGATGTACGACAAGTTCAAGGCGGCCACCCCGTACGGCGCGAAGAAGTCGAACAAGGCGCTGCCGGCCCAGGCCGTGAACGTGGGCGTGGAGTTCACCGACTTCAAGCTCGGCGACTCCAACTACCCGATCACGCCGAAGCTCCGCATCACCAACAACACGCAGACGGCGCTGCCGGGCGGCACGGAGTTCCAGTTCGACTACTCGACCTCGGCCCCGAACAACGCCTCCGACCAGTCCGGCTTCGGTACGAAGGTGATCAGCAGCGACCACACGGGCAGCAACGCGGGCGGCCTGAAGGGCGACTTCCACCGGGTCTCCCTGAAGCTCCCGGCCTGGCAGTCGCTCGCCCCGGGCGCCACCGTCGACGTGGCCTTCAACTACTACCTGCCGGTCTCGACCCCGTCGAACTGGACGGTGACGGTCAACGGCACGGCGTACGCGCTCGCCGGTGACCTGGCGCGCGGCACGACCGTCGTGGAGCCGGGTGCCACGACACCGCCGACCACCCCGCCGACCACTCCCCCGACCACTCCGCCCACGACCCCGCCGACGACTCCCCCGACCACTCCCCCGACGACGCCGCCCACCGGCTGCGCCAACCCGGCGTACGTGGCCGGCCAGGTCTACAACAGCGGCCAGACCGTTTCCCACAAGGGCCACAACTGGAAGGCCAAGTGGTGGACGCAGAACGAGGAGCCGGGCACGACCGGCGACTGGGGCGTCTGGCAGGACCTCGGCGTCTGCTAGCCCGCACTCCCCGATGACCCCCGGTGGCGGTCTCACGGCCCTTGCCGCCGCCGGGCCTCCCTGAGGGTGTCCCGTCGCTCACGACGCCCGATGCCCCCGAATCCGCGCCGCGCTCCCCTGTCCGGGGCGCGGCGCGGGCGCGTTTTCCGTCTCCCGTCAGGGAAAGAGCGCGTCCTGGGCCGCGTCCCGGGCCGTGAGCAGGGCTCCGCGCAGGACGGCGGTGTCGCCGAGGGTGGTGGCGCGGACCTCGGTGCGCAGCGGCGAGAGCTCGGCGAGGCGGGCCTCGACGCGGGCGGCGAGGGCCGGGCCGCCGCGGTGGCCGGTCTCGCCCGCGAGGACGACGCAGCCGGGATCGAGGACGGCGGCGACGGCGGCCGCGCCGAGGGCGAGGCGGCCGGCGAGGGCGTCGAGGAAGGGGCCGTGGCCGGACTCCAGGGCACCGGCCGGGTCGAGCCCGTGGTCGCGGGCGAGGGCGGCGACGGCGGCCGCGCAGGCCAGCTCGTCGAAGCCGCCGTCGCAGCCGTGCGCGGAGGGCAGCCCGGAGGTGCCCGGCACCGGCAGGAAGCCGATCTCGCCCGCACCGCCGGAGGCCCCGCGGCGCAGCCGCCCGTCGAGGACGACGGCCGCGCCGATGCCCTGGCCGAGCCAGAGCAGGACGAAGGTGTCGCGCCCCTCGTCCCGGTCCCCGGTCCGGCCCCCGTCGCCACCCGCCCGGGCGCGGGCCGCGCCCTCGCGCAGCTCGGCGACGGCGGCGAGGTTGACCTCGTTCTCCACCAGGACGGTGGCGGGCAGGCGTTCCTGCAGGGCGGCGAGGAGGCGGCGGTGCCATTCGGGGAGCTTGGCGGTGTCGCGCAGCTCGCGGGTGGCCGGGTCGATCAGGCCGGGCGCGCCGACGGCCACGCTGTGCAGCCGGGATGCGCCCGCCTCGCGGGCGGTGCGTTCGAGGAGTTCCACGACCCGGTCGGCGGCGGGTCCCGGCGCGGCGCCGGCGCCGACGGGCAGGGCGGCCTCGGCGAGCGTGGTGCCGAGGAGGTCGGCGACCACGACGGAGACGGAGTCGGTGCGCACGTCGAGCGCGGCGAGGTGGGCACGGTCGGCGACGATCCCGTACAGCCTGGCGTTGGGGCCGCGGCGCTCGGCGCCGGCCTCGCCGACGACATGGACGAGCCCGGAGCCGCTGAGCCGCTCGACGAGGTCGGCGACGGTGGGGCGGGAGAGTCCGGTGAGGGTCTTGAGCTGGGTCGCCGTCAACGGGCCCTCGTCCTGGAGCAGGCGCAGGGCGAGGCGGTCGTTGATGGCCCGCGCGGTGCTCGGGGATGCGGCCATGCGGTGATCCTCTCAGATGCCCGCCCGCCGTCGGGCCGGTCTCGGCACTATTTATCAGGCAGGGTCCCTGATAGTTTACGCGGCACGCATCCCACCGACAGGGACACACAGGGAGGGACCGATGGATGTGATCAGCGCGCCACGGCTGCGGAGGGCCCGGTTCGCCGTCGCCGCCGTCTTCTGCGTCCACGGGGCGGTCACCGGCAGCTTCGCGACCCGGATCCCGTGGATCCAGGAGCACGCGGGCGTCAGCGCGGGTCAGCTGGGACTCGCGCTCGCCTTCCCGGCGATCGGCGCCTCGCTCGCGATGCCGCTGGCCGGCGCGATCAGCCACCGCTTCGGCGCCCGCACGGCGCTGCGCGGACTGCTCGCCCTGTGGACCCTGGCGCTCACCCTGCCCTCGCTCGCGCCGAACGTGTACGGCCTGTGCGGGGCGCTCCTGGTCTACGGCGCCACCGCCGGCATGTCCGACGTCGCCATGAACGCGCTCGGCGTCGAGACCGAGAACCGGCTCGGCCGCTCGATCATGTCCGGACTGCACGGCATGTGGAGCGCGGGCGCCCTGCTCGGCTCGGCGGCCGGCACCGTCGCCGCCCATCTCGGCGGCGACGCGCGCGTCCACCACCTGATCGCCGCCCTGGTCCTCACCGCCCTCGGCCTGGCCGCCTGCCAGGGCGTGCTCGACCTGCGCAGCGCACCCGAGGAGGAGGCCCCGCCGCGCTTCGCGCTGCCGCCGAAGTCCGCGCTGGTCATCGGCGCGATCGGGTTCTGCGGGGTGTTCGCGGAGGGCGCGAGCCTCGACTGGTCGGCGGTCTACCTCAAGCAGGAGCTGGGCACCTCGGCCGGTCTCGCGGCCGCCTCGACCACCGCCTTCGCGCTCACCATGGCGGTGGCGCGACTGGCCGGCGACCGGGTGGTGGACCGCTTCGGCGCGGTCCGTACGGTACGGGTCGGCGGCGCGGCCGCGACCCTCGGCGGGCTGCTCGTGGTCCTCGCCCCGCACGCGGCCGTGGCGATGGCCGGCTTCGGGCTCATGGGCCTCGGGGTCGCGGTCGTCGTCCCGCTCGCCTTCGCCGCCGCCGCGCGCAGCGGCCCGAACCCGAGCCAGGCCATCGCGGGTGTCGCCACCATCACGTACACCTCCGGCCTGATCGCCCCGTCGGCGATCGGCGGCATCGCGGACGCGACCTCGCTGGTGGGCTCCTTCGGCCTGGTCACGCTGCTGACCCTCGGCCTGGTGCTCGGCGCGGGCGTGCTGCGGTCCGGGGCGCGCGCCCGGGCTTCCGCGGCCGAGCCCACCGCCACGGAAGGAGTGCGCTGACCTGCGGCCCTTACCATATGGCTGATATTCGTCCCCGGATCCACCCCCGAGTCCGCCCCCGGATTCACCCGGTTTCACCCTGAATTTCCCCTGGATCCACCCCTGAGAACTGGAGCGAGCACATGAGCCTCGGCGTGCGCTGGACCCTGCACGGCGACGGGAGGACACCCGCTCCGGGAGCCGTCGTCCGGCCCGACGAGCGGCTGTCGTGGCCGCGTACGGCCGGGCTCGGCGCCCAGCACGTGGTGGCCATGTTCGGGGCCTCGTTCGTGGCCCCGGTGCTCATGGGCCTCGACCCGAACCTCGCGATCATGATGTCCGGTGTCGCCACCGTGATCTTCCTGCTCGCGACGCGCGGCACGGTCCCCTCGTACCTCGGCTGCTCGCTCTCCTTCGTGGGCGTGGCGGCGGCGATCCGGGCGTCCGGCGGCACCAGCGCCACGGTGACCGGCGCGGTGTTCGTGGTCGGCGCGGTGCTGTTCCTCGCCGGTCTCGCGGTGCGGAAGTTCGGGGCGCGCATCATCCACGCGGCCATGCCGCCGGTCGTCACCGGCGCCGTGGTCATGCTGATCGGCTTCAACCTGGCGCCGGTCACCGCCTCCACGTACTGGCCGCAGGACCAGTGGACGGCGCTGCTGGTGATGCTGTTCACCGGTCTCGCCGTGGTCTGTCTGCGCGGCTTCTGGTCGCGGATCGCGATCTTCCTCGGCCTGATCTTCGGCTACGCCATCTCCTGGGTCTTCGACCTGGTCTTCGGCAAGATCCACTCGGTGTCGCCGGGCGGCCAGGTCACCGACCACTGGCGGCTCGACCTCTCCGGCGTCGGCAAGGCCGACTGGATCGGCCTGCCGTCGCTGCACGGCCCCAGCTTCGAGTGGTCCGCGATCCTCGTGGCGCTGCCCGTGGTCATCGCGCTGATCGCCGAGAACGCCGGCCACGTCAAGGCCGTCGGCGAGATGACCGGCCGCTCGCTCGACGACAAGCTCGGCACCGCGATCGCCGCCGACGGCGTCGCGTCCATGCTGTCCACCGGCGTCGGCGGCCCGCCGAACACCACGTACTCCGAGAACATCGGCGTCATGGCCGCCACCCGCGTCTACTCCACCGCCGCCTACTGGGCCGCGGCCGGCTTCGCGCTGCTCTTCGGCCTCTGCCCCAAGTTCGGCGCGATCGTGGCCGCCATCCCGGGCGGTGTGCTCGGCGGCATCACCGTGATCCTCTACGGCATGATCGGCCTGCTCGGCGCCCAGATCTGGATCAACGCCAAGGTCGACCTGCGCAATCCGCTCAACCTGGTCCCGGCCGCGGCCGGCATCATCATCGGCGTCGGCGGCGTGAAGCTGACCTTCACCGACAGCTTCGAGCTCGGCGGCATCGCGCTCGGCACGATCGTGGTCATCACCGGCTACCACGTGCTGCGCGCCTTCGCCCCGGCCCACATGAAGGAGCAGGAGCCGCTGCTCGACTCCGGCACCAGCTCGTACGAGACGGACGAGACGGACGAGACGAACAAGACGGGCGGAGCCAAGGAGACGGGCGGAGCCAAGGGGACCGGCGGGGCGGCGGAGACAGGCGGGGCCGGCGAGGCGGGCCGCCCCGGCGAGGAGCCGGCTGCCAAGTAGGGGCACGTTCGCCCGTTCTGGGGAAGCCGGACGGCGGAACGCCTCCGTCCGGCCCTCCGGCTGCCACCCTGCACCCATGGCGCAGACGCAGCACCTCCGACTCGGGCCCTTCACGGCCGTCGACCCCGTGGCGGACCGGATGCGGACGCTCCGCGCGTCCTGGCATCCGGCCGACGGGGTCGCCGTGTTCAACCGGGTCTATCTGACCGTCACCGAGGAGATCGGCCGGGCCATCGAGGCGGGCACCTTCGCCGACCGCAGGGCCGCCGCCACCCTCGACGTGCGGTTCGCCCAGCGCTATCTCGCGGTGGTCGACGCCGTCGCCACCGGCTGCCCGGCGCCCGCCTGCTGGCGGCCGCTGTTCCATTACCGCCGCCATCCCGGCGTACGGCCGCTCCAGTTCGCCCTGGCCGGGATCAACGCGCACATCGGCCACGACCTGGCGCTCGCGGTCGTCGACACCTGCCGGACGCTCGACTGCGCGCCGAAGGACCTGGAGGACGAGTTCGACCGGGTCGGCGACGTCCTCGTCCTCCTGGAGGAGCGCATCCGGGACGAACTGATGCCGGGCCCGGACCTCCTGGAGGTCGCGGACCCGCTGACGCATCTGCTCGGCTGCTGGAGCCTGGACCGGGCCCGCGACGGGGCCTGGCTCGCCGCCCGCTCGCTGTGGCAGCTGCGGCGGCTGCCCGACCTGGCCGAGGAGTTCACCGAACGCCTCGACCGGTCGGTCGGCCTGGTGGGGCGGATGCTGCTCACCCCACTGGCACGCCCCTGAGGTGTCAGTCCTCCGGCAGCTCGACCGGGGCGATCTCGTCGTAGACGTCGCCCGGGCCCGGGTTGGTGCCGTCGGTCGCGCCGCCGAAGTGGTGCATGACGCCCCACACCGCGTTGAGCGCCGTCTGCACCGCGCCCTCGGCCCAGCCGGCCGTCCACGAGATGTCGTCGCCCGCGAGGAAGATGCCCCGCTTGTCCTCCGGCAGCCGGTCCTGCATGAAGTGCGTGAACAGGCGGCGCTGGTAGCGGTAGTGGCCCGGCAGGTTGGCCTTGAAGGCGCCCATGAAGTAGGGCTCGTTCTCCCAGGAGACCGTCACCGGGTTGCCGATGATGTGCTTCCGGATGTCGACCTTCGGGTAGATCTCGCCGAGCGACTTGAGCATGACCTCCATGCGCTCGTTCGCGGACAGCGGCAGCCACTTCAGGCTGTCGTCGCACCACGTGTACGACAGGCAGATGACGGCCGGCTTGTCCGGGCCGTCGTCCAGGAGGTACGTGCCGCGGGTCATCCGGTCGGTCAGCGTCATCGACATGACGTCCCGGCCGGTCTCCTCGTCCTTGTCCAGCCAGAACGGCCGGTCGACCGGGACGAAGAGCTTCGAGGACTCCATGTAGTGGGTGCGCTCGATCGCGGTCCAGTGGTCGATCGGGAAGAGCGAGTCGTCACAGGCGATCTTGGAGAGCAGCATCCAGGACTGGGCGGTGAAGATCGCCGCCTGGTACGTGCGGATGTCGCCGGACGCGTCGGTGACCGTGATCCGGTTGCCGGCGGCGCGGGTCAGCCGGGTGACGGCGCCCTTCGGCTGCCCGTTCTCGTGCAGCGTGGCCAGGGAGGTGCCCTGCGCCCAGTGCACGATCTTCTCGGGCTCGCGCTCCCACAGGCGCAGCGGCAGCTGCTGCGAGCCGCCGACGATGCCGCGGTGGTGGTCGTCGGCCTCGGTGTAGACGACCCGCAGGATCTCCAGGATGGAGTTCGGGAAGTCGGTGTCCCAGCCGCCGGTGCCGAAGCCGACCTGGCCGAAGATCTCGCGGTGCCGGAAGGACTTGAACGCCTCGGACTCGCAGAGGAAGCCGTAGAAGGTCTGGTTGTCGAGCTTCTCGACGAGCTTGGCCCAGATCTCGCGGATGCGCGGGACGTCGCGCTCGCGCATGGCGCGGTTCATGTCGGAGAAGTCGGCGCCCTCGTCGAGGCACCTGTTCCACGCGTCGGCGACGTCGCGGTAGACCTGCGGGAGGTCGGCGATGGTCTCGGCGTAGTGCGACTCGCCCTTGAGGTCGACGACGGTCGACGGGGTGGCCTCGGCCAGCGGGTTCGGGAACGGCTGGGTCGTCAGGCCGACGAGGTCGATGTAGTGCTGGAGCGCCGTGGAGGAGGGCGGGAAGCGCATGGCGCCCATCTCGGCGGTCAGGCCCTCGGTCTCCGGGCCCTCGAAGCCGACGGTGCGCAGCCGGCCGCCGATCTCGTCGGCCTCGTAGACGACGGGCTTCAGGCCCATCTTCATCAGCTCGTAGGCGGCGATGATGCCGGACAGGCCGCCGCCGATGATGGCGACCTCGGTGCCGTGCTCGGTGGCCGGGACCTGGCCGAGGCCGGCCGGATGGGCCAGGAAGTCGTCGTAGGCGTACGGGAAGTCCGGACCGAACATGGTGATCGGCGGCTGGCCGTCGGTGTGCTGGACGGCAGTGGGCACCGTGGACGTCATGGGGTACGGACTCCTTGCGCGAAGCGGGGTGAGGCGGGGGCGGGCGGGGGACGGCTCTAGACGAGGGAGCCGTACAGGCCCGGGCGGCGGTCGCGGAGATAGGGGTTCTCCGCGCGCGAGGCCGCGAGGAAGTCGGGGTCGGCGTCGCCGAGGACCAGGTCCTCGCCGCGCCCGGCGCGGGCCCGGGCGGTGCCGTCGGGGCCGGCCAGGACGGACAGGCCGACGAACTCGAAGTCGCCCTCGGGGCCGGTCCGGTTGGCGTACGCGATGTAGAGCTGGTTCTCGAAGGCGCGGACCGGGACGACGGAGAGCGGGATGATCTCGGCGGGGTGCATCAGCGCGGTGGGCACGAGGAGGAGCTCGGTGCCGGCCAGCGCGTGCGCGCGTACGTTCTCCGGGAACTCGACGTCGTAGCAGATCATCAGGCCGACCTTGAGGCCGCCGAGCTCCGCCTGGACGACGGGCTGGTCGCCGGGCGTGAACCACTGGGCCTCGAAGTCACCGAAGAGGTGCGTCTTGCGGTAGTGGAGGAGCCGGGTGCCGTCGGGGCCGAAGAGCTGGGCGGAGTTGTAGATCACGCCGTGCCGCTCGGTGTCGCGCTCCGGGTAGCCGTAGCCGACGGCCAGGCCGTGGCGGGCGGCGATCGCGGCGACGGCCTCGGCGGAGGGGCCGTCGGCCGGCTCTGCCAGGCGGGCCATGGCGTCGCCGATGGCGTAGCCGGTCAGGAACAGCTCGGGGGCGAGCAGCACGGCGGCGCCGGCGGCGGCCGCGCGGCCCGCGGCCTCGTCGAGGACCTTGAGGTTGGCGGCCACGTCACCGAGCTCGCCGGAGCTCTGGAGGAGGGCGGTGCGCAGCGCGGGCATGTGCGTTCCTCGGAGGTCGGAGTTGAGGGGGAAGACGTCAAAAACGGTACGGTTTCGCGCTCGTCCGGGACAAGGCGGGAGCGTTGCGGACCGACCGTCGAACCGTTGCGCGCTCACCCGTCCCGGCGGCGATTCGTTGCGCGCGGTCCCGGAGCATGATCGTCCGCCGGAAGGACGGGGCTCCGCCGCGTGGCGGAGAAGGGGACCGTTCCGGGGCGCGATGTACGGGCGGGGCCGGGCCGGAAGAGTGGTGGTCGTCCGGTCGAGGGGCCGGCGACCTGCCGAAAGGGACCACGAGAGATGAACCTCCGCCTGAACCGCCGTACGACCCGCAGCACGGGGATCGCCGCCGTCGCCGCCGCCCTGCTGATCACCGCGGGCGCGGCCGGCTCCGCCACCGCGTCCGGCACCTGGGAGGGCAAGGGGCCGCGCGAGGCGGCCGCGCTGACCGGCACGGCCAAGCTGTACCGGCCGGCCGGGGACGACATCACGTTCACCTTCGACGCGCATCTGGCGGCGAAGGACAACACCCACCCGGAGAACGCGACCGGCACCTTCCGCTTCAGCCACTACAAGGGCGACTGGGGCGGCTACGCGGTGGCGCAGGTGGACTGCCTGGCCACCGGAGGCAAGGTGGCCGTCGTGACGGGCCGGATCATCGAGACCGACGTGGCGCAGTTCAAGGGCGCCCGGGTCGGCGTCTCGGTGAACGACCTCGGGACGCACGACCGGCTCGGCTACAGCTGGCTGACCCAGGACCCGCAGAAGGGTGACGTCCCGAAGTGCCAGACCGCGCCGCCCTTCGAGAAGGTCAAGGAGGGCACGGGTGACTTCCACGTGCTGCCGTGGATCCTCGACTACCCGACGCAGTGAGAACGCGGGAAGGGCGGACCGCCCCACGGGGGTGGGCGGTCCGCCCTTCCTGGCGGACGAGAAGGCCCTACGCGGGCGAGCCCGAGGAGAACCGCCGCAGCAGCGGCGAGAGCACGAGGACGGACTTGGTCCGCTCCACGAACGGCTCGCCCGCGATCCGCTCCAGGACGCGCTCGAAGTGGCGCATGTCGGAGGCGAAGACCTGGACGACGGCGTCCGCGTCACCGGTGACGGTCGACGCGGACACCACCTCGGGATACCGCTCCAGGCCTCGCCGGATGTCCTCCGGCGAGGTGTTGTGGCGGCAGTAGATCTCGACGAACCCCTCCGTCTCCCAGCCGAGCGCCGCCGGGTCCACCCGTACGGTGAAGCCGGTGATGGCGCCCTCGGCCCTGAGGCGGTCCACGCGCCGTTTCACGGCGGGCGCGGAGAGACCGACCAGCGAGCCGATGTCGGCGTAGCTGCGGCGGGCGTCTTCCGCGAGGGCGTGGACGATGCGTTCGTCGAGGTCGTTGAGTCGCACTACGGGTGGATCACTTCTCTGCAGGGGCCTCTGCCAGGGCCTGAGCGTCGGCCGTGGCCGTGGCCAGTCGGGAGCGGCGCATGCCGTACAGGAAGTAGAACACGAGTCCCGCGGCCATCCAGCAACCGAAGACCACCCAGGTCACGGTGTCGAGGCTGAACATGTTGTACGCGCAGAAGATGAAGCCGAGCACCGGGAAGACCGGCCCGAACGCCACCTTGAAGGTGCGCGGCATGTCGGGACGGGTGAAGCGGAGCACGATCACCGCGATGTTGACCAGACCGAAGGCGAAGAGGGTGCCGATGCTGGTGGCGTCGACGAGCTTGCCCAGCGGGATGACCGAGGCGAGGATCGCGCAGAACAGGGAGACGATCACCGTGTTGACGCGCGGGGTGCCGGTCTTGGCGCTGACCTTGCCGAAGACCTTCGGCACCAGGCCGTCGCGGGACATCGCGAAGAGGACGCGGGTCTGGCCGTAGAGGACGGTGAGGACGACGCTCGCGATGGAGATGACGGCGCCGGCGGCGAGCATGGTGCCCCAGAAGGTCTGCCCGGTGACGTCGTTCATGATCGCCGCCAGGGTGGCCTCGGAGCCCGCGAAGTCCTTCCAGTGCCAGGCACCGACCGCGACGGCGGCGACGAGCACGTAGAGGACGGTGACGATGAGCAGCGAGAGCATGATCGCCCGCGGCAGGTCGCGCTTGGGGTTCTTGGCCTCCTCGCCGGCCGTGGAGGCGGCGTCGAAGCCGATGTAGGAGAAGAAGAGGCTGGCGCTGGCGGCGCCGACGCCGCTCATGCCGAGCGGCATGAAGTCCTTGTAGTTGCCGGACTTGAAGCCCATGAAGCCGATGGCGCAGAAGAGCACGAGCGCGGCGATCTTCACGGCGACCATGATCGTGTTGACGACGGCGGACTCACGGGCGCCGCCGAGCAGGAACACCATGGCGAGCAGCACGACGATGAGGCCCGGCAGGTTGATGATGCCGCCCTCGCCGGGGGCCGACGACAGCACGTCGGGGATGGTGACGCCGATGGTGCCGTCGAGCAGCTCGTTGAGGTACTCGCCCCAGCCGACCGCCACCGCGGCGACCGAGACGCCGTACTCCAGGACCAGGCACCAGCCGCAGACCCAGGCGACGAGTTCGCCCATCGTTGCGTACGCGTACGAGTACGAGGAACCCGCGACCGGGATCGAGCCGGCCAGCTCGGCGTACGAGAGGGCCGAGAAGAGCGCCGTGAGACCGGCGATGACGAAGGAGAGCGTGACGGCCGGACCCGCCTTCGGGACCGCGGAGCCGAGCACCACGAAAATGCCGGTGCCGAGCGTCGCACCGATGCTGATCATGGTCAGCTGCCACATGCCGAGCGAGCGGCGGAGCGAGCCGCCCTCACCCTGACCACCCTCCGCGACCAGGCTTTCCACCGGCTTGCGGCGGATCAGGGCGGAGAGCCCAAAGGACGTACGGGCGGTCGGGACGGACGTGTCCTCGACGGGCGGGGCTGCGCCGTGGTCAAGCACTGCGGGGGCTCCTTATCGCTGCCATGGGGGACGAGCGGGGACCGCGGCGGTGCGCGGGCATGCCAAAGCAAGCCCACGGGAAAGGGGGGAACCGCCGAGCAGGCGGTCGCCGCCACTCCTGGTACGGGGCATGAGCCTAAGGGTTGGAGCTTCGCACTCGTAATGCAGGGTTGTTGCGCACTGCCAGATGATCATTGCGCGCTTCGGGCACAGACGGGGAAACATTGCGCGCTGCCGCATGAATCGACACATCGGGGGCATGAAGCGGCCCGTCGCGCCCCTTGACTCCTGAAGGCGTCCGACCCACGCTGCGCGCCATCTCGCACCCGCCCGATCGGAGGTCCCCATGAGTCGGCAGGCGCCCTGGCTGGAGCCCGAACCCTTTCTGCGCGGCACGGCCTGGCGGGACCGCGCCGGCCGCTCCGTACGGGCCGATCCGGCCGACCTGGCACGGCTGCCCTGGGACGTCGCCGAGCGGGCCGCGCTGCCCGTCGGGGTGCGCCTGGAGTTCACGGCCGCGCCCGGCACCCGGGCGGTGGAGCTGCGCTACCGGGCGGCCGTGCCCGGGCCCGGCGATCCACTGCGGGCGCTGCGGCACGGCTTCGCGCTCTGGCGGGGCGGGCGCTGTCTCGCGGAGGTGTTCGCGGAGCCCGCCGAGCAGGCCACCGTGCGCATCGAACTCCCGCCCGGCGGAGGTGAGTTCACCATCCATCTGCCGGAAGGGCAGCGGCCGCTGGTGCTCGGCCTGCGCCCCTCGCGCGGCGGCGCCCTCTCCCCCGCGCCGCGCCGCCCGCGCTGGCTCGTGCACGGCGACTCGATCACCGAGGGCTGGTGGGCGACCCGCCCCGCGCACGCCTGGCCCGCGGTGGCCGGCCGGGCGCTCGGCCTCGATCCGGTGAACCTCGGCTACGCGGGCGGGGCGCGCGGCGAGCTCGCGCTGGCGGAGCACCTCGCCCGCCTGCCCGGCGCCCTGATCACCCTCGCCTTCGGCACCAACTGCTGGGCCGCCGTGCCCAGTTCGGCACCGCTGCTGCACGAGACCACCCGGGCCTTCGTCGCCCTGGTCCGCCGCGGCCACCCGGACACCCCGCTGCTGCTGCTCTCCCCGGTACTGCGCCCGGCGGCCGAACACAGCGGCAACGCCCTGGGCGCCACCCTCGCGGAGCTCCGTACGGCCATGGAGGAGGCCGTACGGGACCTGATGGCGGCCGGCGACACCCGCCTCGCCCTGCTGCCCGGACGCCCGCTGCTCGGCCCCGAGGACCTCGCCGACGGCCTGCACCCCGACGACCGCGGCCATGCGCGGATCGCGGCGGCGGTGGCGGGGGCGCTGCGGGCGGCGGGCTGGGCGGGGCGGGCCGCCCGGCCTGTCCGCGCAGCTCCGCCCGTACGTCCAGACCGTTGAACTCCGCGACTCCGGGACCCCGGGAATCCGGGCAGTCACCGGCAGGGACCCATCCGTCGGTACGGTACGGCCCTGGTCCGTGCCGCGTACGGCCCACGGGGTCCGTGGAGCGACCGCAGGGGAACGCCGAGGGCCCCCGGGGAACATTTCCCGGGGGCCCTCGGCCTGCCGCCGCCTGCCGCCGATACGTTTCGGCGGTTCGGCGGTCCGGCGACTAGCTCCAGCTGGCGTGCAGCGGCTTGCCCTCCGCGTAACCGGCCGCGGACTGGATGCCCACGACGGCCTTCTCCTCGAACTCGGCGAGCGAGGACGCGCCGGCGTAGGTGCAGGAGGAGCGGACACCGGCGATGATCGAGTCGATCAGGTCCTCGACGCCCGGACGCTGCGGGTCGAGGAACATCCGGGAGGTGGAGATGCCCTCCTCGAACAGCGCCTTGCGGGCGCGGTCGTAAGAGGACTCGTCGGAGGTCCGGTTCTTCACGGCGCGGGCCGAGGCCATGCCGAAGGACTCCTTGTAGGCGCGGCCCTTGGCGTCGTGCTGGAGGTCGCCCGGGGACTCGTAGGTGCCGGCGAACCAGGAGCCGATCATCACGTTGGACGCACCGGCGGCCAGCGCCATGGCGACGTCGCGCGGGTGACGGACACCGCCGTCGGCCCACACGTGCTTGCCGTACTTCCGCGCCTCGGCGGCGCACTCCAGGACGGCCGAGAACTGCGGGCGGCCCACGCCGGTCATCATGCGGGTGGTGCACATGGCGCCGGGGCCCACACCGACCTTGATGATGTCCGCGCCGGCGTCGATCAGGTCCTTGACGCCCTCGGCGGCGACGATGTTGCCGGCCACGATCGCGACCTGCGGGTCGAGCGCCCGGACGGTCCTGATCGCGCTGATCATCGACTCCTGGTGGCCGTGCGCGGTGTCGATCACGAGCGTGTCCACGCCCGCGTCGAGCAGCAGCTTGGCCTTGCCCGCCACGTCGCCGTTGATGCCGACGGCGGCGGCGATGCGCAGCCGGCCGCTGGCATCCACCGCGGGCGTGTAGAGGGTCGCGCGCAGCGCGCCCTTGCGGGTGAGGATGCCGACGAGCTTGCCGTCGGCGTCGACGGCCGGGGCGTAGCGGCGGTTGGCGGCGTCGAGGGTGTTGAACGCCTCGCGCGGCTCGATGTCGGCGTCGAGCAGCAGCAGGTCCTTGGACATGACCTCGGACAGCTGGGTGAAGCGGTCCACGCCGGACAGGTCGGCGTCGGTGACGACGCCCACCGGGCGGCGGTTCTCGTCGACGACGACACCGGCGTCGTGCGCGCGCTTGGGCAGCAGCGAGAGCGCGTCGGCGACGGTCTGGTGGGGCTCCAGGACGATCGGGGTGTCCAGGACCAGGTGGCGGGACTTCACCCAGGCGATGACGTCGGTGACGACGTCGATCGGGATGTCCTGGGGAATGACGACCAGGCCGCCACGACGGGCGACGGTCTCGGCCATGCGGCGGCCGGCGATGGCGGTCATGTTGGCGACGACCAGCGGGATCGTCGTACCGGTCCCGTCGGGCGAGGAGAGGTCCACGGCCTGGCGGGAGCCCACGGCCGAGCGGCTCGGCACCATGAACACATCGTCGTACGTGAGGTCGTACGGCGGCTTGACGTCATTGAGGAAACGCACGTGCTGACATCCCAGTCGTTCGGATCGGCCCCTAGGCATTTCAGCCAGGGGAAAAAGCACGTAGTTCATTCTCCCACGGGGGGTGCCGGGGGCGGAGGGGACGGAACATCCGAGCCTGACGCGGAGGTGCCTGTCGGATCCTCCAAAACGGCGGGCCGGCCGCCGAGCGAGAGCAGGACCGCGAGGCCCGCCGGGCTCGCGTCGACCGCCGCCGAGAACACGTCCTGGGCGACGGCCCACTCGTCCGGTGCGGCCTCGGCATAAGCCTGCCAGCCCGTCACCACGATGGCCATGGGCCGGCGCATGTCCGTGAGGCCGTCGGCGAGCGCGTCCCAGTTGCGCCCGAACCAGGCGGGGAGCGGGAGCACGCGCGCACAGCGGTTCATGAAGCCGGTCTTGTCCACGACCTCGCGCAGGTCCAGGAGCACCGCGTCGTCGATCCTCATCCTCCGACCACCTCCCGGAAGCTCGCGTAGTGGTCGTCCGTGTAGTAGATCTCCCCGTCCCCGCCGGTGACCAGCCGCCGGGCCCCGCGGTCGCGCTCGCCCGGGGTCCTGACCGTGTACTCGTGGTAGTAGCCACGCTTGTGCTGCGGCAGCACGCGCTCGAAGTTCGAGAAGACCGTGCCGTCCTTGGCGTACGGGAAGGGCCCGCCGGCCCTGATGAGGACGAGCGTCTTGCGCGCCTCGGCGGGCAGCCGGGACTCACGGACGGTGGGAAGCCCGGAGCGGGCGGAGGGGGCGACCGAGGGAGCGGAGGCCGCTGCCGTCGTACGGGACGGGGTGGCCGAGTCGGTACTGGCCCCGCCGCCGGAACATCCCGTCAGGAGCAGCGAAAGCCCGGCCAGCAGGGCGAGCCCGAACCGGGCGCATCGAGAAAACATGCCCCGATGCTGTCATCGGGGCACGGGGACGGCGCCGGGGGCACGCCGCGGGGAGGGGCGGGGACGGGACGGGACGAGGCCGGGACGAGGCCGGGACGAGGCCGGGACGAGATAAAACGACGGGACGGGACGGGAGTAAGGCGGACCGGCCGCGTCTGGGCCGACCCCGCACAGGGCCCGGCCTCGCACCGGTCCCGCACGGCGTCAGACCGGCCTCGCGCCGGCCGGCCTCGCCCAGGATTCCGCCCGGCGTCAGGCCCGCCTCGGGCCCGGCAGGCCTACGCCCGGCCGGCCTCACGCCGAGCCCGCCTCACGCGCCCGGCCGGCCCCTGCCGGGCCTCTGCTCAGATGCCGTCCGGGTCCGCGCGGTCGAGGGCCGGGCGGGGGCCCGGGCTGAACTCGGTCAGGAGGTAATCGGCGGCCGAGCGGTCGGTCACCAGGCTCGTGACGAGGCCGGAGCGGAGCACCGCGCCGATCGCCGCCGCCTTGCGGTGGCCCCCGGCGATCGCGACGACCTCGGGGATCCGGCGCAGCCGGTCCGCCTCGACGGTGATGCAGCGCTCGCCCAGGTCGCGGCCGACCCGGCGGCCCTCCGCGTCGAAGAGGTGCGCGGACATCTCGGCGGCGACGCCCAGCGAGGCGTAGTGGGCGCGCTCGTCCTCCGACAGCATGTCGTGGACGGTGGAGATGCCCGGCTCCCAGGAGCCGATGGACACGCAGGCGACCGTCACCTTGTCGAAGTACTCGAAGGCGCGGGCGATGCCGGTCTGGCTGCGCAGCGCGTTCGCCGTGGCGGCGTCGGGCAGCAGCATCGGCGCGTAGATCGGGTGCGCCTCGCCGCCGGAGACCTGGGCGGCCCGCCGGACGGCCTCGACCGAGCCGCGCTCGGCCGTGCCCGCGTCGTACACACCCGTGAGCTGCACGACCGTACAGGGCGGCAGCCGGTCGAGGGCGGCCGCCATGTGGATCGTGGAACGGCCCCAGGCGAGGCCGAGCACGTCGCCCTCGGTGACCAGCTCGCCGAGCAGGTCGGCCGCGACCTCGCCGAGGTTCTCCGGGTCGGGCGACTCTTCCTCGCCGTCCGCCGGAGACTCCACGACGACGGCATGACGCAGGCCGTAGCGGGCGCGGAGCGCGTCGGAGCGCTCGGCGTCCAGCTCGGCCGGCACGCGGATCTCGATGCGCACGAGGTCGCGCTCCAGGGCGGTCTCCAGGACCCGGGCCACCTTGAAGCGGCTCACGCCGAACTCCTCGGCGATCTGGATCTTGGACTTGCCCTCGAGGTAGAAACGGCGGGCCATGGCCGCCGCCTGCACGAGCTCCGCGGGTCCCATCCGCAGGGCTGACCGTCCCGCCGACATACCCGCCACCGCGATCTCCTCACTGCTGTTCACGTACCGCTGCCGCGCTTCATGTGCTGGTCCTGCTTGGTGCTGCTGGTGCTGCTGACGCAGCCGGTGCGGCTGCTGCTCCTGGTGTTGCCAGTGCTACTGCTGTTCCTGGTGCTGTTCACACTCTGGACCCACTGTTCATCCTGTCAGATCCGGCGGGTCCTGAACGGCCGTGTCGGCGGCCCGACGGGCCGCGTTCACGTGCCGGTGGGTCAGTGGAGGCTCAGTGGCCACACGCCCACGCGGCCGAGGCGCTCGCCGCCTCGGCCTTGGCCCGCAGGGAGCGGACCGCGGCGGCCGGGTCGGCGGCCCCGTAGACGGCGGAACCGGCCACGAAGACGTCCGCGCCGGCCTCGGCGCACCGCTCGATGGTGGACTCGGAGACGCCGCCGTCGATCTGGAGCCACATCTCCAGACCGTGCTTGGAGATCAGCTCACGGGTGCGGCGGATCTTCGGCAGCATGATGTCGAGGAACGCCTGACCGCCGAAGCCGGGCTCGACCGTCATGATCAGCAGCATGTCCAGCTCGGGCAGCAGGTCCTCGAACGGCTCGATGGGCGTGGCCGGCTTGAGCGCCATCGACGCCCTGGCACCCTTGGCGCGGATCTCCCGGGCCAGGCGTACGGGCGCGGCCGCGGCCTCCACGTGGAAGGTGACGGAACCGGCGCCGGCCTCCACGTACTGCGGGGCCCAGCGGTCCGGGTCCTCGATCATCAGATGGCAGTCGAGCGGAGTGTCGGTGGCCCGGGCCAGCGACTCCACGATCGGCACGCCCAGCGTCAGGTTGGGCACGAAGTGGTTGTCCATCACGTCGACGTGCAGCCAGTCGGCCCCGTCGACCGCCTTCGCCTCATCGGCGAGCCGGGCGAAGTCCGCGGACAGGATGCTGGGATTGATCTGCGCCATGTGCCAAGCCTGCCATGTTCTTGAGGACTTCTTTGCCGCTGCGGAGTTTGAATCCTAGGGGGTACCGAGCGTACTGGTACAGACCAGGTGAAAACTCCCCTTCGGAGTCACCTCCACATCCCTTCCGCATCGCCTCCACGGCGCCTCCGGGCCGTCCCGGAGGCGCCGTGGGGTCAGGCGGTACGGCGGATCAGCGCCAGATACATGGCGTCCGTGCCGTGCAGATGCGGCCACAGCTGGACGTCGGGACCGTCGCCGAGGTCGCTCACGCCGGGCAGCAGCGGGCGGGCGTCGATCAGCTCGGCGCCGCCGACCTTCTTCAGGACGTCGTCGACGACGATCCGGGTCTCGGCCAGGTGCGGGGAGCAGGTCGCGTAGCCGACCACGCCGCCGACCCTGACCGCCCGCAGCGCCTCGGTGAGCAGGCCGCGCTGGAGCGGGGCGAAGCCGTCGAGGTCGCCGGGCCGGCGGCGCCAGCGGGCCTCGGGACGGCGGCGCAGCGCGCCGAGCCCGGAGCAGGGCACGTCCATCAGGACCCGGTCGAAGCTGCCCTCGCCCCACGGCGGACGGGTGCCGTCGGCGGCGATGACCTGGTACGGGCCGGGGTTGCCGGCCAGCGCGCGCTCGACGAGCCGGGCGCGGTGCGGCTGCTTCTCGGAGGCGAGCAGCGCGGCGCCGCGCTCGGCGGCGAGGGCGCCGAGCAGGGCCGCCTTGCCGCCGGGGCCGGCGCAGCCGTCCAGCCAGCGGGCGTCGGGGCCGTCGAGCGGGGCGTTGGCGAGGGCGATGGCCACGAGCTGGCTGCCCTCGTCCTGGACGCCGGCCCGGCTCTCCCGTACGGCCTCGATGGTGCCGGGATCGCCGCCCTCGGCCATCCGCAGCGCGTACGGGGACCAGCGGCCGGGCTCGGTCTCGGCGGCCTCGGCCAGCTCGCCGACGGTGGCGCGGCCGGGGCGGGCGACCAGGGTGACCTCGGGCCGCTCGTTGTCGGCCGCGAGCAGCGCCTCGATGCCGGCCCGGCCGCCGCCGAGCGCGTCCCAGAGCGCGGACACCACCCAGCGGGGGTGCGAGTGGACGACCGCGAGGTGGTCCTCGGCGTCCTCGTCGTACGGCGGCGCGACCCGCGCCACCCACGTGTCGAAGTCGTCCTGCGCGATCTTGCGCAGCACGGCGTTCACGAACTTGGCCCGCCCGTCGCCGAGCACCACTCGCGCCAGCTCCACGGTCGCCGAGACGGCGGCGTGGGTCGGGATCCGCGTCCCGAGCAGCTGGTGCGCCCCGAGCGCCAGCACGTCGAGCACCGGCGGGTCGACCTCCCGCAGCGGCCGGTCCACGCACGCCGCGATGATCGCGTCGTACGTCCCCTGCCGCCGCAGCGTCCCGTACACCAGCTCGGTCGCCAGTGCCGCGTCCCGCCCGTCGAACCCCTCGTTCTTCTCCCGCGCCTTCTTCAGCAGCGGCGGCAGCACCAGGTTCGCGTACGCGTCCCGCTCGTCCACGGCCCGCAGCACCTCGAACGCGAGGATCCGCACGGGATCCTTCTTGGGCCGGCGGTGGGGCCTGGGGGCCTTGCCGGTGGAGGGCTGGGGCGCACGACGACGTGCCTGCTCGCTCAAAGGTGCTCCGCGTGAGAAGTGATCGTGAGAAATGATCGTGAGAAATGGTCGTGAGAAGGATTCGCTGATGACGACCGGCTGATGAAGAGCGGCCGATGAGGGCCGGACGACCCGCGCCGGCCCCTCTCAGCGTAGCCCTACGGCGCCGGGTAGCAGCAGCAGAGGCCGGCAGCCAGGGTGAGCCGGCTGCCGTCGCACCCGAGGACCGTGCACTCCCACCAGGACCCGTCGGGCAGCGGGAGCATCGGCGTCCCTACGCTCCGACCCGCTCGCCCGCCGCGATGCGGACGCCGCGCGCCCAGTCCGCCGCCTTCATCGGCTTCTTGCCCTGCGGCTGGACCCAGAGCAGTTCGACGGCGTGGGAGCCGGTGCCGACGTGGACGTTGTTCTTGCCGACGGCGAGCTCGCCGGGGGCGAGGTCGGTGCGGTCGGGGAGGAGGGCGGCCTGGATGAGCTTCAGGCGCTCGCCGCGGAAGAGGGTCCAGGCGCCGGGGGCCGGGGTGCAGCCGCGGATGACGCGGTCGACGCGGAGGGCCGGCGTGGTGAAGTCGACGTGGGCGTCCTCGACCTGGATCTTCGGCGCGAGGGTGATGCCGTCGGCGGGCTGCGGGACGGCCTTGAGGGCGCCGTCCTCGATGCCGTCCATGGTGGCGGCGAGCAGCCCGGCGCCCGCGAAGGCGAGCCGGGTGAGCAGGTCACCGCTGGTGTCGGTGGGGCGGATGTCCTCGGTGACGACCCCGTACACCGGGCCGGAGTCCAGGCCCTCCTCGATCTGGAAGGTGGACGCGCCGGTCACCTCGTCGCCGGCCATGATCGAGTGCTGCACGGGCGCGGCCCCGCGCCACGCGGGCAGCAGCGAGAAGTGCAGGTTGACCCAGCCGTGGGTCGGGATGTCGAGGGCGACGCGGGGCAGCAGCGCGCCGTACGCGACGACCGGGCAGCAGTCCGGCGCGATCTCCCGCAGCCGGGCCAGGAACGCCTCGTCGCGCGGCCGCTCCGGCTTCAGGACCTCGATGCCGGCCTCCGCCGCGCGCTCGGCGACGGGGCTCGCGACGAGCCGCCGGCCGCGGCCCGCGGGGGCGTCGGGCCGGGTGACGACGGCGGCCACCTCGTGCCGCCCGGAGGCGAGCAGGGCGTCCAGGGCGGGTACGGCGACCTCGGGGGTGCCGGCGAAGACGAGCTTCACGCGCGAAAACCTCGTATCTCGGGGCGATGGGGCACCTCCCCGCTCGGGCGGAGCCGAGAGCGTGCAGGAGGGCAGCGCACCAGTCTAGGCCCGACGGGCCCGAGCGGGGTGCGGGGGCCGATCGGGGCCGGTCAGGGGTGGTGCGGGACGGCCGCCGGCGGTCGGGGGGCGTACGCGAGGACGAGCGCTCCGCGCATATGCGTATACGCCCCCGCAGCGTGACCCAACTCCTCGTGGCGCGTTGGTCAAAGGAGATTGACCGAAACGGGCCGCCGTCCCCCAGCGACCCGCCCCTTTTCACGCCGGTTCGAGAGGCTCATCCATGGCCGACCACGCAACCCACGACGCCCAGGCCCGGGCAAGTCTGCACCTGCTCGTGCGGGACATCGAGCGGGTCCGGCGGCAGGTGGACGCACTGCGCACGCTGACGGCCCAGCTGGGCAATGTCTACCGCCCTCGCCGCTCCGCCCCTTCGACGGGCTTCGTCGTCTACGGGCGCGCACCCGCCCCGACCGTCCGTCTCGCCCAGGAACTGCGGGACAGCGTCGAAACCCTGGTGACGGCGGCCGTCGACTTCGACCGCTCGCTCGGGTTCTCGTGGGACGCGGTGGGCTCCGCGCTCGGAGTCACCAAGCAGGCGGTGCACCGCCGTTACGGCTCGCGCCGCGCCCCGCAGCCGGGCGGCGCGCTGGAGCCGGACCGCACGCCGGACGAGGGCGCGACCCGCACACTGCCGGTCGTCCCGCCGGCCCGCAGCATGCCGCCGCAGCCGACCGCGGGCAGCCGGGCGCTCCGCGAGGAGCAGCGCCCGCCGGCGTTCCCGGCGCCGCGCAACGGCTGACCGCGGCGGACCTGCGGCAGCGGGTCCGACGCATCCGGTGAAGGCCGCCCGCCCCTGCGGGCGGCCTTTCACGCGTGGTGCGCGTGGTGCGCGTCGCACGCATCGTGCTCGTCGCACGGCTCCCACAGCTCACGCGCGTCCCACAGCTTCAGGCGCTGGGCACACCGCCCCGGGGCGCTGGGCACCACCTCAGGCGCTGCGCCTTGAGCGCCGCACCTCCGCCCTTCCGCCCTGCCGTCCCTCCGCCCTGCCGCGCCTCCGCCCTCGCGCCCTGCCGTGCTTGCGCCCTTCCCTCAGCCGATGTCCGGCGGGTCCACCCGCACCCGCACCGGCTCCCCGCCGCCCCGCGCCAGGCGGCCCGCCCGGGCGTTCTTCAGGGCGGTGGCCAGGGCCGCGCCGCTGCCCGGCGGGACGCGGATCAGGGCCCGCTCCCACTGCTCGCCCGGTGGGGTGTCGCCGGGGCGACGGGGGCCGCCGGGGCGGGTGACGGGGAGCGGGACGGGGCCCAGGATCTCGGCGTCGGGGGGCAGTTCGGTGGCGGCCAGGAAGGCCGCGAGGGCGTCGGGCGGGCCGGAGGCGGCCGCCATCCGGGAGACGGGCGGGAAGCCCAGCTCGGCCCGCTCGGCGAGCTCGCGCTGGGCGTGACCGACGGGGTCCCAGCGGACGAGGGCCTGCACGGGCCGCAGGGTCGGCTCGGCGACGACCACCACGGTGCCGCCGTCGCCCTGGCCCCGGACGAGGGAGGCCGCGTCGATCCAGCGGCGCAGCGCCTCCTCGCCGGCCCGCAGGTCGGGGCGGCCGAGCATGGCCCAGCCGTCGAGGAGCAGCGCGGCCGCGTAACCGCCGTCGGCGACCGGTTCGGCGCCGGGGGTGCTGACGACCAGGGCGGGGCGGCCGGGGACGCGGTCGAGGACGTGGTCGCGTCCGGACGTCCGTACGGGCACGGCCGGGAACGCCCGGCCCAGCTCCTCCGCCGTGCGCCGGGCGCCGACGACCTGGGCGCGCAGCCGGTTCGCCCCGCAGGTCACGCAGTGCCAGTCGGGCGCGCCCTTTCCGCACCAGCCGCAGTGCAGCTCCTGCTGCTCGGGGGCCTCCAGGGGCCCGGAGCAGTGCCGGCAGCGGGCGGGCGTGCGGCAGCGCTCGCACGCCAGCCTCGGTACGTAGCCCCGGCGCGGCACCTGTACGAGCACGGGGCCGGTCTTCAGTCCCTCGCGCACCACCTGCCAGGCGAGGGTGGGCAGCCGGGCGGCGCGGGCGGCCTCGTCGCGGGCGAGGTCGGTGTCGCCGACGGTACGGATCAGCGGGGCGGCCGTCCGCACCTGGTCGCGGGCCGGCAGCAGGGGCTGGGCCCAGCCGGACTCGACGAGCTGGGCGGCCTCGACGGTGCAGCTGGTGGAGCCGAGCAGGAAGGCGCAGCGGTCGTGGGCGGCGCGCAGGAGCAGCACGTCACGGGCGTGCGGCTGGGGGGCGTGGGGCTCGCTGTGGCTGGAGTCGCCGTCGTCCCAGATGACGGCGAGCCCGAGGTCGCGCACGGGCGCGAACATGGCCGCCCGAGTGCCGACGACGGCGCGCACCGCGCCGCGCCGGACGGCGAGCCACTGTCCGTACCGCTTCTCGGGGCCGGCCTCGGCGGTGAGCACGGCGTGCCGGCCCTCGCCGAGCAGGGCGGTGAGGGCCGCGTCGACGCGGGCGGCGGCCCGGCCGTCGGGGACGACGACGAGCGCGCCGCGCCCGGAGGCGAGGGTCGCGGCGACGGCCCGGGCGATCTCCTCGGCCCAGTGCGGCCCGGGCAGCGCGTTCCACACGGCCCGGGGCGCCCCGCCGCGCGCCAGCGACTCCAGGAACGCGGCCCCGCGCTCGTACCGCGCCCAGCTGCCGGCCTCGGGCGCGGGGGGCGGCGGCAGCGGTGCGGGCGAGGGCTTGCGCTCGGCGCTCGCGTTGCGCGGCGGTACGGCGAGCTGGAGCACGTCGGCGAGGCTCCCCGCGTACCGGTCGGCGACCGCCCGCGCGAGCCCGAGCAGCTCCGGCCCGAGGACCGGTTCGGGCGAGACGACGTCGGCGAGCGCGGCCAGCGGCCCGGCGTAGTCCGACGCGGCGCGCCGCTCCACGAGGAACCCGTCGATCAGCCGCCCGCCCTCGCGCCGCCCGCCCCGCACCTGATGCGCCCCGGCCCCGAACCGCACCCGCACCCGCACGCCCGGCTGCGCGGCCTCGTCCAGCTCCTCGGGCACCGCGTAGTCGAAGAACTGGTCGAGATGCAGCACGCCCTTGTTCACCACGACCCGCGCCACCGGCAACTCCTTCGCCAGCGCGGCCCCCCGCCACGTCCGCGGCTTCGCCCGCGGCACCTTCGCCTTCCGCACGCTCTCCCGGATGAACGCGAGCTGCTCGGCCTCCGGCTGCCCGGCCGGCCCCGGCTCCCCCGCGGACTTCTCGTTCTCGCTGCTCACAGCCCCATACCTACCAGACGCCACCGACAGTGCGGCAGGGACGCCGAAGGCCCGGCACCCCCAGGGTGTCGGGCCTTCGTACGTGCGAGCAGTGTGCTGCTTACAGGCCGGCGGCCTTCTTCAGCGCGTCCACGCGGTCCGTGCGCTCCCAGGTGAAGTCCGGCAGCTCGCGGCCGAAGTGGCCGTAGGCGGCGGTCTGGGCGTAGATCGGGCGGAGCAGGTCGAGGTCGCGGATGATCGCGGCCGGGCGGAGGTCGAAGACCTCGGCGATGGCGTGCTCGATCTTGTCCGTGTCGACCGTGTTGGTGCCGAAGGTCTCGACGAAGAGGCCGACGGGCTCGGCCTTGCCGATCGCGTACGCGACCTGGACCTCGCAGCGGGAGGCGAGGCCCGCGGCGACGACGTTCTTGGCGACCCAGCGCATGGCGTAGGCGGCCGAGCGGTCGACCTTCGACGGGTCCTTGCCGGAGAAGGCGCCGCCGCCGTGGCGGGCCATGCCGCCGTAGGTGTCGATGATGATCTTGCGGCCGGTGAGGCCGGCGTCGCCCATCGGGCCGCCGATCTCGAAGCGGCCGGTCGGGTTCACCAGGAGGCGGTAGCCGTCGGTGTCGAGCTTGATGCCGTCCTCGACGAGCTCCTTGAGGACGTGCTCGACGACGAACTCGCGGATGTCGGGCGCGAGCAGCGACTCGAGGTCGATGTCCGAGGCGTGCTGCGAGGAGACGACGACCGTGTCGAGACGGACGGCCTTGTCGCCGTCGTACTCGATGGTGACCTGGGTCTTGCCGTCGGGGCGCAGGTACGGGATGGTGCCGTTCTTGCGGACCTCGGTCAGGCGGCGCGAGAGGCGGTGCGCCAGGTAGATCGGGAGCGGCATGAGCTCCGGGGTCTCGTCCGACGCGTAGCCGAACATCAGGCCCTGGTCACCGGCGCCCTGCTTGTCGAGCTCGTCCTCGTCGCCCTCGACGCGCGCCTCGTAGGCGCTGTCGACACCCTGGGCGATGTCCGGGGACTGCGACCCGATGGAGACCGAGACGCCGCAGGACGCGCCGTCGAAGCCCTTCTTCGAGGAGTCGTACCCGATCTCGAGGATCTTGCCGCGCACGAGGGTCGGGATGTCCGCCCACGCCTTGGTGGTGACCTCACCGGCGACGTGCACGAGGCCGGTGGTGATCAGCGTCTCGACGGCGACGCGGGAGGTGGGGTCCTCCTTGAGCAGCGCGTCGAGGATGGTGTCGCTGATCTGGTCAGCGATCTTGTCGGGGTGACCCTCGGTCACGGACTCCGAGGTGAACAGTCGACGGGACACAACGCTCCCTGGGGTTGCAGCGGCTGCTGGCTATCGATTGCGGACCGGCAGGGGGCTGCGCCCCGCGACGTTCCGAGAACAGTCTATCGGGCACGATCGGGCAGATGGCCAGGTCCCTGGCGAGCGATAGCGTGATCTGTGCGGTAATTGACCTTGAACCGCATGATGATCAGGCCGCAGACCTGGCCTTTTGTCCGACTGTGCGGGGTTTCTCGTCGTCAGCCCGGCGTAGCGCCCACGCCGTGCCGCGTTGGTGCGGAATTCACCCCTCCATGGCACGCAGGCGGGGCACCACGAGGTCCCAGACCGTCTCCGCGAGGGCTTCCTTCGGGCCGTACGGCACGGGGGTCTCGGCACCGTCGGCGGCGAGGACCACGGCCTCGTTCTCCTCCGAGCCGAAGGTCTTGCGCTCCCCCACCTCGTTGACGACCAGCAGGTCACAGCCCTTTCGGCGGAGCTTCAGGCGCCCGTTGGCGAGCACGTCGTCCGTCTCCGCGGCGAAGCCGACGACGACCTGGCCGGGCCGGGCGCGCTCCGCGGAGATCTCCGCGAGGATGTCGGGGTTGCGGACCAGCTCGATGGTGGGCGCGCCGCCGTCGTCGGTCTTCTTGATCTTTCCGGTCGCGTAGGAGGCAGGGCGAAAATCGGCCACCGCCGCGGCCATCACGACCGCGTCGGCGTCCGCCGCGGCCTTCAGGACGGCCTCGCGGAGCTGGATCGCGGTGCCGACGCGGACCACGTCGACGCCCGCCGGGTCGGGCAGCCCGGTGTTCGCCTCGATCAGGGTGACCCGGGCGCCGCGTGCCGCGGCGGCCTTGGCGAGGGCGTAGCCCTGCTTGCCGGAGGAGCGGTTGCCCAGGTAGCGGACCGGGTCGAGAGGTTCGCGGGTGCCGCCGGCGCTGACGACGACGTGGCGGCCGGCCAGGTCGGGCGCCTCGACCCCGCGGGCCAGGATCCGGCGGCAGATCTCGAAGATCTCGCCCGGGTCGGGCAGCCGGCCCTTGCCGGTGTCGACGCCGGTGAGTCGGCCGACGGCGGGCTCGATGACCACGGCGCCTCGGCGGCGCAGCGTGGCCACGTTCTCCTGGGTGGCGGGGTGCTCCCACATCTCGGTGTGCATGGCCGGGGCGAAGACCACCGGACAGCGCGCGGTGAGGAGCGTGTTGGTGAGCAGGTCGTCGGCGAGGCCGTGGGCGGCCTTGGCCAGCATGTCGGCGGTGGCGGGGGCGACCACGACGAGGTCGGCGGCCTGGCCGATGCGGACGTGCGGGACCTCGTGGACGGACTCCCAGACCTCGGTGGAGACGGGGTTGCCGGAGAGGGCGGACCAGGTGGCCGCGCCGACGAAGTGCAGGGCGGAGTCGGTCGGGACGACGCGGACGTCGTGCCCGGACTCGGTGAGCCGGCGCAGCAGCTCGCACGCCTTGTAGGCGGCGATGCCGCCGCTCACGCCCAGGACGACCTTCGGCTTGGCCACTGTCACTGCTCCCCTGACGGCTCGGATGCGTACGTACCCGCGATGCGTTCCACGCGATACGTCTCCATGAGACACCACAGGCCCGGCGGATGTTCCGCCGGGCCTGAGGTCGGTCGTGCAGGGTGCTTACTGGACCGGGCCCTCGATGGCCTCGGAGGTCAGCAGGCCCGCGTTGATCTCGCGCAGCGCGATCGAGAGCGGCTTCTCGTGGACGTGGGTGTCGACGAGCGGACCGACGTACTCGAGCAGGCCCTCGCCCAGCTGCGAGTAGTACGCGTTGATCTGGCGCGCGCGCTTGGCGGCGTAGATCACGAGGCTGTACTTGGAGTCCGTCGCTTCGAGCAGCTCGTCGATCGGCGGGTTGATGATGCCCTCGGGCGCGGTGATGGAAGAGGACACGCTCTACCTTCCGAAGATGGATATCCGATCACGGATCGTGATGGATAAAAGATCAGACAACGTGCATCAACGTTAGCAGCTCACGCGCGACGTCCTCGACCGAGGTGTTGACGAGCGTGGTGTCGAACTCCGACTCGGCCGCGAGCTCGATCTTCGCCGCGTCGAGCCGGCGCTCGATGACCTCGGGCGACTCGGTGCCGCGGCCGGTGAGCCGGCGGACCAGCTCGTCCCAGCTCGGCGGGGCGAGGAAGACCAGCTGGGCCTCGCCCATGGACTCCTTCACCTGACGCGCGCCCTGGAGGTCGATCTCCAGGAGTACGGGCTCGCCGGCATCCAGACGGTCGAGCACCGCGCGGCGCGGGGTGCCGTAGCGGTTGCCCGCGAACTCGGCCCACTCCAGCAGCTCGCCGTTGGCGATCAGCTTGTCGAACTCGTCGTCCGTGACGAAGAAGTACTGGACGCCGTGCTTCTCGCCGGGCCTCGGCTTCCGTGTCGTGGCCGACACCGAGAGCCAGACCTCGGGGTGGACCTTGCGCATATGAGCGACGACCGTGCTCTTCCCCACCCCGGAGGGGCCGGAGAGCACGGTCAGCCGCGGACGTACCTCTGCTGCCATGCAGCGATTATTCCAGCTTCACCGGGGTGCCCGGGACGCGCGGTCCCGGCCCGGTGCTGCCGCCGGGGCGCACTCAGGCGCCGGCGCCGCCGAACTCGCGCTCCAGGGAGGCGATCTGGTTGGAACCGAGACCACGCACACGACGGCTCTCGGAGATTCCGAGACGCTCCATGATCTGCTTGGCGCGGACCTTGCCCACGCCCGGCAGGGACTCGAGCAGGGCGGAGACCTTCATCTTGCCGATGACGTCGTTCTCCTGGCCCTGCTTGATGACCTCGTGGAGCGAGGCGCCGGAGTGCTTGAGTCGATTCTTGACCTCGGCCCGCTCCCGGCGAGCCGCGGCGGCCTTTTCGAGCGCGGCTGCGCGCTGTTCAGGGGTAAGGGGCGGAAGAGCCACGCCTACGTCACCTCGGATGTCGAACTGTCGGATACGGACCGGTGGGAAGCCGGGCACCCCACACGAGAGTGGAGCGCCCCACACCAGTGGAGCAGCGAACCGCGTGGAGTACGCCGAACGCCGACTCTGCCCCGGAGACTAGCGGCCACGGGCGCTCCAGTCAGCGAGAACAGACGAAAAGTCCTGGTCAGCATCGACCGACCAGGACTTTTCAGGCATTTCGACCCGGTTTTGGGCCAACTTTTGTCAAGGAGTGAGACGGCACAGACACGCCGCTGCGACCTGCGGATTGGCAAAAATGCGCATCGGAGGGCCGCCGAGGTGTCTCAGGCCACGGACTCCCTGATCTCGTTCGCGTAACGTTCCGCCGCGGCACGCAGCGCACCGGCGTCCGGACCCGCCTTCAGCACCCCGCGGCTGACGTTCGGGACGACGTTGCGGACGGCCGCGCCGAACACCTTCGGCAGGTCGGCCGGGGTCGCGCCCTGGGCGCCGATGCCGGGGGCGAGCAGCGGGCCGTTGATGTCCAGGTCGAAGGCGGACAGATCGCCGAGCGTGGCGCCGACGACCGCGCCGAAGGAGCCCATCGGGGTCTCGCCCGCGTTCTCCTCGGCCAGGTGGGCCAGCATCGTCGCGCCGATGGTCCGCCCGTCCTCGCGGACGGCCCGCTGGACCTCGGAGCCCTCCGGGTTGGAGGTCAGCGCGAGGACGAAGAGGCCGGCGCCGGACGCGCGGGCCAGGTCGACGGCCGGCTTCAGGGAGCCGTAGCCGAGGTACGGGGAGACCGTCAGCGCGTCCGAGAAGAGCGGCGAGTCGGGGCGCAGGAACGCCTCGGCGTAGGCGGCCATGGTGGAGCCGATGTCGCCGCGCTTGGCGTCCATGACGACCAGGCCGCCGGCCTGCCGCAGGTCGGCGGTGGCGCGCTCCAGGACGGCGACGCCGCGCGAGCCGAAGCGCTCGAAGAAGGCGGCCTGCGGCTTGAAGACGGCGACGGCGTCGGCCAGGGCCTCCACGACGGTGTACGTGAAGCGCTCCAGGCCGGCGATGTCGTCGGCCAGGCCCCAGGAGTCGAGCAGGGCGGCGTGCGGGTCGATGCCGACGCACAGCGGGCCGCGCGCGTCCATGGCGGCGCGCAGGCGGGTGCCGAAGGGTGCCAGGGTCACTTGGCGGCCTTTCCGGAGTCGGAGTCGGAGTGGGTACGGGTGCCGGCGCCGACGGCCTCGGCGAGGGTGGCGTACGGGGAGGCCGCGAGGCGCGCGGCGAGGCCCTTGTGGATCGCGCGGGCGTAGAACGGGCCCTCGTAGATGAAGGCGCTGTAGCCCTGGATCAGGGTGGCGCCGGCCAGGATCCGCTGCCAGGCGTCCTCGGCGTTCTCGATGCCGCCGACGCCCACGAGCACCATCCGGTCGCCCACGCGCGCGTAGAGGCGGCGCAGCACCTCCAGGGAGCGCTGCTTGACGGGGGCGCCGGACAGGCCGCCGGTCTCCGCGACGAGGGCCGGGTCGGAGGTCAGGCCGAGGCCCTCGCGGGCGATGGTGGTGTTGGTGGCGATGATGCCGTCGAGGCCGAGCTCCAGGGCCAGGTCGGCGACGGCGTCCACGTCCTCGTCGGCGAGGTCGGGGGCGATCTTGACCAGGAGCGGGACGCGGCGGCCCTCGGCGGACCGGTCGGCGGCCTCGCGGACGGCGGTGAGCAGCGGGCGCAGCGACTCCGTGGCCTGGAGGTTGCGCAGGCCCGGGGTGTTCGGCGAGGAGACGTTGACGACCAGGTAGTCGGCGTGCCGGGCGAGGCGCTCGGTGGACTTCACGTAGTCGGCGGCGGCCTCGGCCTCGGGCACGACCTTGGTCTTGCCGATGTTGACGCCGACGACCGTCCTGAAGACGGGGTTGCGGGCGGCCAGGCGGGCGGCGACGGCGGCGGAGCCCTCGTTGTTGAAGCCCATGCGGTTGATCAGGGCGCGGTCCTGGACCAGCCGGAAGAGCCGCTTCTTGGGGTTGCCGGGCTGGGCCTCGCCGGTGACCGTGCCGATCTCGACGTGGTCGAAGCCCAGCATGGACATGCCGTCGATGGCGACGGCGTTCTTGTCGAAGCCGGCGGCCAGGCCGAAGGGGCCGTGCATGCGCAGGCCGAGGGCCTCGGTGCGCAGCTCCTTGTGGCGGGGGGCGAGGACGGCCGCGACGAAGGTGCGCAGGACCGGGGTGCGGGCGGCGAGCCGGATCCAGCGGAAGGCCAGGTAGTGGGCCTTCTCGGGGTCCATGCGCTTGAAGACCAGGTTGAAGAAGAACTTGTACATGTGTCTTGGATGTCCAGGTCTGCTCGTGCCGAGGGGGACACCGGCAGATCGTGCCGGTGCCCCCCTCGTCGTTCGGGCTGCTTAGTCGCGGGCCGCGGTCAGGTGCTCCGCGTGCTCCTGGAGCGAGCGGACGCCCACCTCGCCGCGTCCGAGGGCCTCGATGCCCTGGACGGCCGCCGCGAGGGCCTGGACCGTGGTCAGGCACGGGACGGCGCGGGCCACCGCCGCCGTACGGATGTCGTAGCCGTCGAGGCGGCCGCCGGTGCCGTACGGGGTGTTGACGATCAGGTCGACCTGGCCGTCGTGGATGAGCTGGACGATGGTCTTCTCGCCGTTCGGGCCCTCGCCCTCGGACTGCTTGCGCACGACGGTGGCGTTGATGCCGTTGCGCTTGAGCACCTCGGCGGTGCCGGAGGTGGCGAGCAGCTCGAAGCCGTGGGCGACCAGCTCACGGGCCGGGAAGATCATCGAGCGCTTGTCGCGGTTGGCGACGGAGATGAACGCGCGGCCCTTGGTGGGCAGCGGGCCGTAGGCGCCGGCCTGCGACTTGGCGTAGGCCGTGCCGAAGACCGTGTCGATGCCCATGACCTCGCCGGTGGAGCGCATCTCCGGGCCGAGGACGGTGTCCACGCCGCGGCCGTGGATGTCGCGGAAGCGGCTCCACGGCATCACGGCCTCCTTGACGGAGATCGGCGCGTCGAGCGGCAGGGTGCCGCCGTCGCCGGTCTTCGGCAGCAGGCCCTCGGCGCGCAGCTCGGCGATGGTGGCGCCGAGCGAGATGCGGGCGGCGGCCTTCGCGAGCGGCACCGCGGTCGCCTTCGAGGTGAAGGGGACCGTGCGGGAGGCGCGCGGGTTGGCCTCCAGGACGTAGAGGATGTCGCCGGCCATCGCGAACTGGATGTTGATCAGGCCCCGCACGCCGACGCCCTTGGCGATGGCCTCGGTGGAGGCGCGCAGCCGCTTGATGTCGAAGCCGCCGAGGGTGATCGGGGGCAGGGCGCAGGCCGAGTCGCCGGAGTGGATGCCGGCCTCCTCGATGTGCTCCATGACGCCGCCGAGGTAGAGCTCCTCGCCGTCGTAGAGCGCGTCGACGTCGATCTCGATGGCGTCGTCGAGGAAGCGGTCGACGAGGACCGGGCGGGTCGGGGAGATCTCGGTGGACTCGGCGATGTACGCCTCCAGGCGCGCCTCGTCGTAGACGATCTCCATGCCGCGGCCGCCGAGCACGTAGGACGGGCGGACGAGGACGGGGTAGCCGATCTCGTCGGCGATGGCCTTGGCGCCGGCGAAGGTGGTGGCGGTGCCGTGCTTCGGGGCGGGCAGGCCGGCCTCGGCGAGGACCTGGCCGAAGGCGCCGCGGTCCTCGGCGGCGTGGATGGCCTCCGGGGAGGTGCCGACGACCGGCACGCCGTTGTCCTTGAGCGCCTGGGCGAGACCCAGCGGGGTCTGGCCGCCGAGCTGGACGACGACACCGGCGATCGGGCCGGCGAGCGACTCGGCGTGGACGATCTCCAGCACGTCCTCGAGCGTCAGCGGCTCGAAGTACAGGCGGTCGGAGGTGTCGTAGTCCGTCGAGACGGTCTCGGGGTTGCAGTTGACCATCACGGTCTCGTAGCCGGCGTCGCTGAGCGCGAAGGAGGCGTGGACGCAGGAGTAGTCGAACTCGATGCCCTGGCCGATGCGGTTCGGGCCGGAGCCCAGGATGATCACGGCGGGCTTCTCGCGCGGGGCGACCTCGGTCTCCTCGTCGTAGGACGAGTAGAAGTACGGGGTCTTCGCGGCGAACTCGGCGGCGCAGGTGTCGACCGTCTTGTAGACCGGGCGGACGCCGAGGGCGTGCCGGACCTCGCGGACGACGTCCTCGCGCAGGCCGCGGATCTCGGCGATCTGGGCGTCGGAGAAGCCGTGGCGCTTGGCCTCGGCGAGCAGCTCGGGGTCGAGCTTCTCGGCCTCGGCGAGCTCGTCGGCGATCTCCTTGATGAGGAAGAGCTGGTCGACGAACCACGGGTCGATCTTGGTGGCCTCGAAGACCTCCTCGGGCGTGGCGCCCGCGCGGATGGCCTGCATGACCGTGTTGATCCGGCCGTCGGTCGGGCGGACCGCGGCGCGCAGCAGCTCGGCCTTGTCGCCGGTCTCGCCGGTGAAGGCGAACTGCGAGCCCTTCTTCTCCAGGGAGCGCAGGGCCTTCTGGAGGGCCTCGGTGAAGTTGCGGCCGATGGCCATGGCCTCGCCGACCGACTTCATGGTGGTGGTGAGGGTGGAGTCGGCCTGCGGGAACTTCTCGAAGGCGAAGCGCGGGGCCTTGACGACGACGTAGTCGAGCGTGGGCTCGAAGGACGCCGGGGTCTTCTCCGTGATGTCGTTCGGGATCTCGTCCAGCGTGTAGCCGACGGCGAGCCGGGCCGCGATCTTGGCGATCGGGAAGCCGGTCGCCTTGGAGGCGAGCGCCGAGGAGCGGGAGACGCGCGGGTTCATCTCGATGACGATGATCCGGCCGTCGTCGGGGTTGACGGCGAACTGGATGTTGCAGCCGCCGGTGTCGACGCCGACCTCGCGGATGATCGCGATGCCGATGTCGCGCAGGCGCTGGTACTCGCGGTCGGTGAGGGTCATCGCCGGGGCGACGGTGATCGAGTCACCGGTGTGGACGCCCATCGGGTCGAAGTTCTCGATGGAGCAGACGACCACGACGTTGTCGTTCTTGTCGCGCATGAGCTCCAGCTCGTACTCCTTCCAGCCGAGGATGGACTCCTCCAGGAGCACCTCGGTGGTCGGGGAGAGCGTGAGGCCCTGGCCGGCGATGCGGCGCAGCTCTTCCTCGTCGTGGGCGAAGCCGGAGCCGGCGCCGCCCATGGTGAAGGAGGGGCGGACGACGACGGGGTAGCCGCCGAGCGTCTCGACGCCCTTGAGGACGTCGTCCATGGAGTGGCAGATGACCGAGCGGGCGGACTCGCCGTACCCGATCTTGGCCTTGACGGCCTCGACGACGCCCTTGAAGAGGTCGCGGTCCTCGCCCTTGTGGATGGCCTCGACGTTGGCGCCGATGAGCTCGACGCCGTACTTCTCCAGGACGCCCTGCTCGTGCATGGAGATGGCCGTGTTGAGGGCCGTCTGGCCGCCGAGGGTCGGCAGGAGGGCGTCGGGGCGCTCCTTGGCGATGATCTTCTCGACGAACTCGGGGGTGATCGGCTCGACGTAGGTGGCGTCGGCGATCTCCGGGTCGGTCATGATCGTGGCCGGGTTGGAGTTGACCAGGATGACCCGCAGGCCCTCGGCCTTGAGGATCCGGCAGGCCTGGGTGCCGGAGTAGTCGAACTCGGCGGCCTGGCCGATGACGATCGGGCCGGAGCCGATGACCAGGACGGACTGGATATCGGTGCGCTTAGGCACGCTCGGCCTCCATCAGAGAAACGAAGCGGTCGAAGAGGTACGCGGCGTCGTGCGGGCCCGCGGCCGCCTCGGGGTGGTACTGGACGGAGAAGGCCGGCTGGTCGAGCAGCTGGAGGCCCTCCACGACCTGGTCGTTCAGGCACACGTGGGAGACCTCGGCGCGGCCGAACGGGGTGTCGGAGACCTTGTCGAGCGGCGCGTCGACGGCGAAGCCGTGGTTGTGCGCGGTGACCTCGACCTTGCCGGTGGTGCGGTCCTGGACGGGCTGGTTGATGCCCCGGTGGCCGTACTTCAGCTTGTAGGTGCCGAAGCCGAGCGCGCGGCCGAGGATCTGGTTGCCGAAGCAGATGCCGAAGAGCGGCGTCTTGCGGCGCAGGACCTCCTGCATGACGGCGACGGGGCCGTCGGCGGTGGCCGGGTCGCCCGGGCCGTTGGAGAAGAACACGCCGTCGGGCTGGACGGCGTAGACGTCCTCGGCGGTGGCGGTGGCGGGCAGCACGTGGACCTCGATGCCGCGCTCGGCCATCCGGTGCGGGGTCATGCCCTTGATGCCGAGGTCGACGGCGGCGACGGTGAACTTCTTCTCGCCGATCGCGGGGACGACGTAGGTCTCCTTGGTGGCGACCTCGGCGGAGAGGTTCGCGCCCGTCATCTCGGGCTGCTGGCGGACCTCGGCGAGGAGGGTGCCCTCGTCGGGGAGCGCGCTGCCGGAGAAGATGCCGACGCGCATGGCGCCGCTCTCGCGCAGGTGGCGGGTGAGGGCGCGGGTGTCGATGCCCTGGATGCCGACGACGCCCTGGTGGCGCAGCTCCTCGTCGAGGGAGCGCTGTGCGCGCCAGTTGGAGGAGACGCGGGCGGGGTCGCGGACGACGTAGCCGGAGACCCAGATGCGGGAGGACTCGGGGTCCTCGTCGTTGACGCCGGTGTTGCCGACGTGCGGGGCGGTCATCACGACGACCTGGCGGTGGTACGACGGGTCGGTGAGGGTCTCCTGGTAGCCGGTCATGCCGGTGGAGAACACGGCCTCGCCGAAGGTCTCCCCCACGGCCCCGTAGGCGCGACCGCGGAAGATGCGACCGTCCTCCAGGACGAGTACGGCGGGAACCTTGGCGGCTCCCCTGGTGGAGGTTGTCATCGTGCGATGCCTTCCGTCGTGTTGATCAGGTTGTTCAGGGCGTCGACCCAGGCGGCGTGCTCGTCCGCCCGGTCGGCGCGGAAGCCGGAGTCGAGCAGCGTGCCGCCGTGCTCCCAGGTGACGACCAGGAGGCCGCCCTCGGTGAGGACCTTGCCGGCGATGCCCTTGTCGAGGCGGGCCTCGCGCAGCGCCGCCGCCGGGATGAGGAAGTCGTTCGCCCCGGGGCGTACGACGGTGATCCCGGCGTCCGTCAGGGTGAGCTCGGCGCGGCTGCGCAGCCCGAGGCCGTGGGCGACGATCCGGTCGAGCCACTGTCCGGCGGTGGTGGAGCCGTGGTAGCGGCCGCTCATCGACAACGGGGCCGACAGGGCCAGCTTGGCCTCACCGGGGCCCTCCGGCACCTCGGGGAGGGGCGGGAGGCCGGACTGGAGGCTGCCGCGCCACTTCCATCCCTGGCGCATCAGCCAGTAGACGAGGGTGACGAAGAGCAGCAGTCCGGCGACCCAGCCGAGCCGTCCGGCCCAGTCGGTGACCTCGGCGGACTTCTGCTCGGCCGCGAGGGGTGCGGCGAGGGTTACGAGTGGTACGAGTGGTGTCACGCCAGCTTCCCGTCGACGAGCGTTGCCCGGCCCCGCAGGAACGTGTGGGTGACGCGTCCCGGAAGCTCGCGGCCCTCGTAGGGGGTGTTGCGGCTGCGGGAGGCGAAGTCGGCGGGGTCCACGACACCACGGTATGCCGGATCGACCAGCGTCAGGTTCGCGGGCTCACCAGCCGAGACGGGGCGTCCGTGGCCCGTGGCCTGCCCGATCCGCGCGGGCTTGACGGACATCCGGTCGGCGACGCCGGCCCAGTCGAGCAGTCCGGTCTCGACCATCGTCTGCTGGACGACGGACAGCGCGGTCTCCAGGCCGACCATGCCCATGGCGGCGGCGGCCCACTCGCAGTCCTTGTCCTCGTGCGGGTGCGGGGCGTGGTCGGTGGCCACGATGTCGATGGTGCCGTCGGCGAGGGCCTCGCGCAGCGCCATGACGTCGCGCTCGGTGCGCAGCGGCGGGTTGACCTTGTAGACCGGGTTGTAGCTGCGGACCAGCTCGTCCGTGAGGAGGAGGTGGTGCGGGGTGACCTCGGCGGTGACGTCGATGCCGCGGGACTTGGCCCAGCGGACGATCTCGACGGAGCCGGCGGTGGAGAGGTGGCAGATGTGCACGCGGGAGCCGACGTGCTCGGCGAGGAGGACGTCGCGCGCGATGATCGACTCCTCGGCGACGGCGGGCCAGCCGCCGAGGCCGAGCTCGGCGGAGACGACGCCCTCGTTCATCTGGGCGCCCTCGGTGAGCCGGGGCTCCTGGGCGTGCTGGGCGACGACGCCGCCGAACGCCTTCACGTACTCCAGGGCGCGGCGCATGATCACGGCGTCGTCGACGCACTTGCCGTCGTCGGAGAAGACGGTGACGCCGGCGGCGGAGTCGTGCATGGCGCCGAGCTCGGCGAGCTTCTTGCCCTCCAGGCCGACGGTGACGGCGCCGATGGGCTGCACGTCGCAGTAGCCGGCCTCCTTGCCGAGGCGGTAGACCTGCTCGACGACGCCGGCGGTGTCGGCGACCGGGTGGGTGTTGGCCATGGCGAAGACGGCCGTGTAGCCGCCGGAGGCGGCGGCGCGGGTGCCGGTGAGGACGGTCTCGGAGTCCTCGCGGCCCGGCTCGCGCAGGTGGGTGTGCAGGTCGACGAGGCCCGGCAGGAGGATCCGGCCCTCGGCCTCGACGACCTCCGCGCCCTCGGCGGACAGGCCCGTGCCGACCTCGGCGATGAGCTCGCCGTCGATCAGGACGTCCTGCGCCTCGCCGCCCAGCACCTTCGCACCACGGATCAGGATCTTGCTCATGGTCAGTTCTCCTCGGTACGGGTGGTGGTGGCGGGGGTGGCGGGCTCGGCGCCGCCGAGCAGCAGGTAGAGGACGGCCATCCGGATGGAGACGCCGTTGGCGACCTGCTCGACGACCGTGCAGCGGTCGGAGTCGGCGACCTCGGCGGTGATCTCCATGCCGCGGACCATCGGCCCGGGGTGCATGACGATGGCGTGCTCGGGCATCTTCGCCATTCGCTCGCCGTCGAGCCCGTAGCGGCGCGAGTACTCGCGCTCGGTCGGGAAGAAGGCCGCGTTCATCCGCTCGCGCTGCACACGCAGCATCATCACCGCGTCGGACTTCGGCAGCACCCGGTCGAGGTCGTAGGAGACCTCGCAGGGCCAGCTCTCCACGCCGACCGGGACCAGGGTGGGCGGGGCCACCAGGGTGACCTCGGCGCCGAGGGTGTGCAGCAGGTCGACGTTGGAGCGGGCGACCCGGCTGTGCAGGACGTCGCCGACGAGGGTGACGCGCTTGCCGGCCAGGTCCTTGCCGAGTCCGGCGTCGCGGCCGACCAGGCGGCGGCGCATGGTGAAGGCGTCGAGCAGGGCCTGGGTGGGGTGCTGGTGGGTGCCGTCGCCGGCGTTGATGACGGGGGCGTCGATCCAGCCGGAGGTGGCCAGGCGGTACGGGGCGCCGGAGGCGCTGTGCCGGATGACGACGGCGTCGACGCCCATCGCCTCCAGGGTCTGCGCGGTGTCCTTCAGGGACTCGCCCTTGGAGACGCTGGAGCCCTTGGCCGCGAAGTTGATCACGTCGGCGGAGAGCCGCTTCTCGGCCGCCTCGAAGGAGATCCGGGTGCGGGTGGAGTCCTCGAAGAAGAGGTTGCAGATGGTGCGGCCGCGCAGGGTCGGAAGCTTCTTGATGGGCCGGTCGGCCACCCGGGCCATCTCCTCGGCGGTGTCGAGGATCAGGACGGCGTCGTCGCGGGTGAGGTCGGCGGCCGAGATGAGGTGACGCATCATCGGGGTTTTTCTCCGTTATGGGGAGGATGAGGGCATACGGGTGCCCAGGGGGGTGCCCCGGCTCCCGTCATGAGGGCCGGTGAAGGTGTCAGGAGGCGGGCTTGCTGCCGAGCAGCACGGTGTCGCGACCGTCCTCCTCGGCGAGCTGGACCTTGACCGTCTCCCGCAGCGACGTGGGGAGGTTCTTGCCGACGTAGTCGGCGCGGATCGGAAGTTCGCGGTGGCCGCGGTCGACGAGGACCGCGAGCTGGACGGCACGGGGGCGGCCGATGTCGCCGAGGGCGTCGAGCGCGGCGCGGATGGTGCGGCCGGAGAAGAGGACGTCGTCGACGAGGACGACGAGGCGGCCGTCGATGCCGTCGCCGGGGATCTCGGTGCGGCCGATCGCGCGCGGGGCCTTCAGCCGCAGGTCGTCCCGGTACATGGTGATGTCCAGGGAGCCGACCGGGATGGCGGTGCCGGTGATCGATTCGAGCTTCTCGGCGAGCCGGCGGGCGAGGAACACACCGCGGGTCGGGATGCCGAGGAGGACCACGTCGTCGGCGCCCTTGGCGCGCTCGACGATCTCGTGGGCGATGCGGGTCAGGACCCGCGCGATGTCGGGGGCCTCGAGAACGGGCCGCGCCGCATCGATGTGCTGCTGCTGAGTGTCCATGTGAAACGGACCTCCTTCTCCGCCTCACGGGACGGACCTTAAAGGACGTCGGAATTGCGCCGTCCACCTTACCAGGGACGGACGGCGTGCCTGCTCACCCCCCGTGCGCCGCTCCGGGCGCCGTCCCCTGGGAGGGGGCGGTATGGACCATTCGGCTTGACGGAAGAGCGTCACGCTGCGTAACCTCACAGTGAGTTACCAGCCGCGCGGCGCAGCCGCACATCGTCACAGCGAGCGGGAGCGTTATGTCAAGCGAATACGCAAAGCAGCTCGGGGCCAAACTCCGTGCGATCCGCACCCAGCAGGGCCTTTCCCTCCACGGCGTGGAGGAGAAGTCCCAGGGCCGCTGGAAGGCGGTCGTGGTGGGGTCCTACGAGCGCGGCGACCGTGCCGTGACCGTGCAGCGGCTTGCCGAGCTCGCTGACTTCTACGGGGTGCCGGTGCAGGAGCTGCTGCCGGGCACCACGCCGGGCGGGGCCGCCGAGCCGCCGCCGAAGCTGGTCCTGGACCTGGAGCGGCTGGCCCACGTGCCCGCCGAGAAGGCCGGCCCCCTGCAGCGCTACGCGGCGACGATCCAGTCGCAGCGCGGCGACTACAACGGCAAGGTGCTGTCGATCCGCCAGGACGACCTGCGCACCCTGGCCGTCATCTACGACCAGTCCCCCTCGGTCCTCACCGAGCAGCTGATCAGCTGGGGCGTCCTGGACGCGGACGCGCGCCGCGCGGTCGCCCACGAGGACGCCAACTGACCGCAGAAACGTGCCGCCGGGGCCCCCGGGGGCGGCCCCCCCCCCCCCGGGCCCCCGGGGGGGGGGGGGCCCCCCCCAACGGCAGGCGAAGGGGGCCCCACCCCCCCCGGGGGGGCGGGGCCCCGTGGGGGGGCGGG
>NZ_JBIAME010000008.1:113259-471137 GCF_042873935.1 Streptomyces sp. NPDC004327
TCACGGGGGGGGCGCCCGGCCCGGGCGCGCCCCCCGGCGCGCCCCCCCCCCCCCCCCCCACCCCCCCGCCGCCCCCCCCCCGGCCGCCCGGGCGCCCCCCCCCCCCCCCCCCGGCCCCCCGGCGCTTTCGTATGCGCCCGCAACGGCATGACGAAGGGGCCCGCAGCACACGAGGTGCTGCGGGCCCCTTTCGGCTGCCTTGGGGGCGCGGGGCGGACTTAGGCGTCCGCGTCGCGGCGCAGGCGCGGCTTCAGGTCCTTGAAGCGCGCGAGCAGACCGTTGACGAAGGTCGGCGACTCGTCCGTGGAGAACTCCTTGGCGAGGGTCACGGCCTCGTCGATCGCGACGGCGTCCGGCGTGCCGTCCTCCCAGATCAGCTCGTACGCGGCGAGGCGCACGATGTTCCGGTCGGCGGCGGGCATCCGGTCGAGGTCCCAGTCCACCGCGTAGGTGGCGATGAGCTCGTCGATCCGGGCCACGTGCTGGGCGTAGCCCTCGACCAGCTGCATGGTGAACTCGTTCACCGGCGGCTGGCGGTCGTCGTTCCGGTGCAGCCGGACCTGGTCCGCGAGGACCTCCTGCACCGAGGCACCGCGCTGGTCGGCCTCGAACAGAATCTGGAAGGCCCGCCTACGGGCCTTGCTCCGGGCGGCCACGGTTAGTCGTTCACCCGGCCGAGGTAGCTGCTGTCGCGGGTGTCGACCTTGACCTTCTCACCGGTGGTGACGAAGAGCGGGACCTGGATCTCGTGGCCGGTCTCCAGCGTGGCGGGCTTGGTGCCACCGGTGGAGCGGTCGCCCTGGACGCCCGGGTCGGTGTGCTGGATCGTCAGCACGACGGCGGCCGGGAGCTCGACGTAGAGCACCTCGCCCTCGTGGCGCGCGACGGAGGCGGTGAAGCCCTCGATGAGGAAGTTGGCGGCGTCGCCGACGGCCTTCTTGTCGACGTGCAGCTGGTCGTAGGTCTCCATGTCCATGAAGACGAAGTACTCGCCGTCCATGTAGGAGAACTGCATGTCACGGCGGTCGATGGTGGCGGTGTCGACCTTCACGCCCGCGTTGAAGGTCTTGTCGACGACCTTGCCGGACAGCACGTTCTTGAGCTTGGTGCGCACGAAGGCCGGGCCCTTGCCGGGCTTGACGTGCTGGAACTCGACGACGGACCAGAGCTGGCCGCCTTCGAGCTTGAGCACCATGCCGTTCTTGAGGTCGTTCGTGGAAGCCACGGTTGCGGAATCTCCTGGACTGACGTGACCGAGAAGGCAGGGCGCGCCTAGAGCGCGAGCAGCTCCTTGGTCGTGATGGTGAGTAGCTCGGGTCCGCCGTCCGCCTCCTGGCGTACGACGAGCGTGTCATCGATCCGGACCCCGCCCCGGCCCGGGAGGTGGACCCCCGGTTCGACGGTGACCGGCACGCAAGCGTCCAGTTTACCCATGGCCGCGGGGGCGAGCTGCGGGTCCTCGTCGATTTCCAGGCCCACACCGTGCCCGGTGAGGGCCGCGGTGGCGTCTCCGTGGCCCGCCGCGGCGAGGATCTGCCGGGCCGCGCGGTCCACGTCGCGGTAGTCGGCGCCGGGCACGAGCGCCTCCCGGCCGGCCCTCTGAGCGGCGAAGACGAGTTCGTACAGATCGATCTGCCAGTCGGCCGGGGTGGTGCCGATGACGAAGGTGCGGCCGATCTCGCAGCGGTAGCCGCGGTACATGGCGCCGAGGCAGACGGAGAGGAAGTCGCCCTCCTCCACGCGCCGGTCGGTGGGCTTGTGCCCGGGTCGGCCGGAGTGCGGCCCCGTCGCCACGGAGGTGGGGAAGGCGGCGCCGTCGGCGCCGTGGTCCACCAGGCGGCGCTCCAGCTCCAGGGCGAGGTGCCGCTCGGTCCGGCCGACCAGGATGGACTCCAGGAGCTCGCCGAGGGCCTGGTCGGCGATCTCGGCGGCGATCCGCAGACAGGCGATCTCGTCCTCGTCCTTGACGATCCGCAGCTGTTCGACGGCCGTGGAGAGGTCGGCGAGACGCAGGCCGGGCGCGACGGAGCCCATGGCCCGGTGCCGGGCGACGGTCAGGTGGTGTTCCTCGACGGACAGGGCGTCGGCGCCGGCCTTGCGGGCGAAGTCGACGGCCGCGACCGCCGGATCGCCGCCGTCGACGGGCAGCACCAGCTGGCGCAGCAGCTCGTCGACGTGCCCGTCGGCCGGATCGGCGCCCGGGGCGGTCGGACAGAGCAGCACGTCCTCGTCGGGGCCGAGCAGCAGCACGGCGCCGGCGGGCGAACCACCCGTGAGATAGCGGACGTTGGCGGGCCGGGAGACCAGGGCCGCCGGGCTGCCCGTGGCCGCGCACCGGTCGCGCAGTCGTACCCGACGCTCCGCATACACCTCTGACATGTTCCGAGCCTACGAGCGCCGGAGCGCCGCGGCCTGTTGTGCGCCGCCGACCGGCGGACGCCGCGGCCCGATCCGTCCCTCGGCCCGCCGGGCCGGCCCTAGCCGAGAGGCTGGCCGGATATCGCCCGGGCGAGGACGTCGTCCAGCACCCGGGCGGTGGTCTCCACGTCGTACGAGGAGTTGTCGATGATCGGGAGCCCGGAGCCGTACCAGCCGGCCATCCGGCCGTGGATCGCGGCGACCTCCTCGTCGGCCAGGCGGCGGTTGCCGCTGCGCTCGGCGTTGCGCTCCAGGACGATGTCGAGGCCGGGCAGCAGCACGACCGGCAGCAGGCCGGGGCCCACGTGGCGCTTCCAGCCGCCGAGGCCGACGACCGGCCAGTCCGGGAAGACCGCGTCGTCGAGGATGCAGGAGATGCCGTTGGCGAGGAAGTTGCGGGCGGCGAAGCCGCAGGTGCGGCGGGCGAGACGGTACTGCGCCTCGGAGTGCTCGTTCCAGCCCGACTGGGGGTCGGCGAAGCCGGAGCACACCCATTCGCGCACGTCGTCGAGGCTGATGTGGGCGGTGGGCACCGGCCGGCGGGTGGCCCAGTGCCGGGCGACGGTGGTCTTGCCGGCGCCGGCCGGGCCGATGAGCAGCACGGCGATGGTCGCGGCGCCGGTGCCGACGACCGGCGGCGGCAGCACGACGTGCCCGGTGGCCGGACCGCCGCTCCAGCCGGCCGCGGGCCCGTGCGGTGCGGCGACCGGGGCCGTGCCCGGCGGCGGGTACGGGAGGTGAGCGGGCGGCGGGGGCACCGGCGGATGAGGGCCGTGCGCCGGTACGCCGGGGACGTGCGGCCGGGAGCCGGGCGGCGGGCCCGCCGGGTGACCCACCGGTACCTGCGGCGGCAGCGGCGCCCCTGTCCCGTGCTGCATCCGGTGCCACTCCGTCTCGTCCGCCGTCAGTTCCGTTGCCGGAACGTTACCGCCCCCGGCTTCCGCAAGGGAAACGGCCGGGGGCGGAGGGAGGTGCCCGGATCGGGCGGAGTGGCCGGTCAGGCGTCCAGTTCCTCCACGAGCGCGCGCAGCGCGAGGCGGTAGGAGCCGATGCCGAAGCCGGCGATCGTTCCCGTGGCCACGGCGGCGACGACCGAGGTGTGGCGGAACTCCTCACGCGTGTACGGGTTCGAGATGTGCACCTCGATCAGCGGCGCGGTGCGCTGGGCGGCCGCGTCGCGCATCCCGTACGAGTAGTGGGTGAAGGCGCCCGGGTTGAGGACGACCGGGATCGAGCCGTCGGCGGCCTCGTGCAGCCAGCGGATCATCTCGCCCTCGTCGTTGGTCTCGCGCACCTCGACGTCGAGACCCAGCTGCTCGCCGAGGCTCCGGCAGGACTCGACGAGCCCCTTGTAGGAGGTCGCGCCGTAGATGTCGGGCTCGCGGGAGCCGAGCCGGCCCAGGTTGGGGCCGTTCAGGACGAGGACGCGGCTCGGCTCGCTCACGCCGACACCTCTCCGTACGCCGCGACGAGGACGGCCGGGTCGGGGCCCTCCAGGACGACCGGCTTGCCGAGGCCGTCGAGGACGATGAAGCGCAGCAGGTCGCCGCGGGACTTCTTGTCGACCTTCATGGTCTCCAGGAGCTTGGCCCACTGGTCACCGCGGTAGGTGAGCGGCAGCCCGACGGACTCCAGGACGGCGCGGTGCCGGTCGGCGGTGGCGTCGTCGAGGCGGCCGGCGAGGCGGCCGAGCTCGGCGGCGAAGACCATGCCGACGGAGACGGCGGCGCCGTGCCGCCACTTGTAGCGCTCGTTCTTCTCGATGGCGTGCGCGAGGGTGTGCCCGTAGTTGAGGATCTCGCGGCGGCCGGCCTCCTTGAGGTCGCCGGAGACGACCTCGGCCTTGACCTTGATCGAGCGCACGATCAGCTCGGCGGTGTGCGGGCCGGCCGGGGTGCGGGCGGCCGCCGGGTCGGCCTCGATCAGGTCCAGGATGACCGGGTCGGCGATGAAGCCGGCCTTGATGATCTCGGCGAGGCCGGAGACGTAGTCGTGGACCGGCAGCGAGTCGAGCGCGGCCAGGTCGCACAGCACGCCGGCCGGCGGGTGGAAGGCGCCGACGAGGTTCTTGCCCTCGGCGGTGTTGATGCCGGTCTTGCCGCCGACGGCCGCGTCGACCATGCCGAGCACGGTGGTCGGCACGGCGATCCAGCGCACGCCCCGCAGCCAGGTCGCGGCGACGAAGCCGGCCAGGTCGGTGGTGGCGCCGCCGCCGACGCCGACGATGACGTCGCTGCGGGTGAAGCCGGTCTGGCCGAGCGCCTTCCAGCAGTAGGCGGCGACCTCGGCGGTCTTGGCCTCCTCGGCGTTGGGCACCTGGATGGCGACGGCCTCGTAGCCCTGGTCCGCGAGGTCGGCGCGCAGCGCCTCACCGGTCTCGGCGAGCGCCTCGGGGTGGATCACCGCGACGCGCTTGGCGCCGGCGCCGATGAGCCCGCCGAGGTCGCCGAGCAGCTGCCGGCCGACCAGCACCTCGTACGGATCGGTGCCCGCCGAGCCGCCGACCTGGATACGGGTCACTTCCTGGTCCGTCATACGTCCTTCAACTCCAGTGCGTCGAGGACCGCCTGGGCGACCTCTTCGGGGGTGCGCTCGTCCGTGGCGACGACCACGCTCGCGACTTCTTCGTACAAATGGCGGCGCGCGTCCATCAGCTCGCGCCACTGACGGCGCGGGTTGACGGCGAGCAGCGGCCGGGCGGCGCCGAGCCCGACGCGGTGGACGGCCGCCTCGACGTCCATCGAGAGGTACGCGACCGGCAGCGGGGCGAGCAGGGCGCGGGTGCCGGCGTCGAGCACGGCGCCGCCGCCGAGCGCGAGGATGCCCTCGTGCTCGGCGACGGCGGTGCGGACGGCTGCCCGCTCCAGGGCGCGGAAGTGGTCCTCGCCGTCCTCGACGAAGATGTCCGCGATCTCGCGCCCCTCGGCGGCGACGATGTCCGCGTCGGTGTCCCGGTAGCCGGCGCCGAGCCGCTCGGCGAGCAGCGCGCCCACCGTGGACTTGCCGGAGCCCATGGGGCCGACGAGGACGACGAGGGGGCCGGTCACCGGATCTGCAGGTTGTCGAGGTACGACTGGACGTTGCGGCGGGTCTCGGGGACGCTGTCGCCGCCGAACTTCTCCACGACGGCGTCCGCGAGGACGAGCGCGACCATGGCCTCGGCGACGATGCCGGCGGCCGGGACGGCGCACACGTCGGAGCGCTGGTGGTGGGCGGCGGCGGCCTCACCGGTGGCCACGTCGACGGTGGCCAGCGCGCGCGGGACGGTCGCGATGGGCTTCATCGCGGCGCGCACGCGCAGCAGCTCACCCGTGGTCAGACCGCCCTCGGTGCCGCCGGCGCGGCCGGAGGCGCGCTTGATGCCGTCGGGGCCCATGACGATCTCGTCGTGCGCCTGCGAACCGGGCACGCGCGCGAGGTCGAAGCCGTCGCCGACCTCGACGCCCTTGATGGCCTGGATGCCCATCAGCGCGGCGGCGAGCCGCGCGTCGAGCCGACGGTCCCAGTGGACGTGCGAACCGAGGCCGACGGGCACGCCGTACGCGAGGACCTCGACGACGCCGCCGAGGGTGTCGCCGTCCTTGTGGGCCTGGTCGATCTCGGCGACCATCGCCTTCGACGCGTCGGCGTCGAGGCAGCGCACCGGGTCGGCGTCGAGCTTCTCGACGTCGGCCGGGGTCGGGTAGACGCCGTACGGGGCCTTGGCCTGCGCCAGCTCCACGACGTGCGAGACGATCTCGATGCCGGCCGCCTCCTTGAGGAAGGAGCGGGCCACGGCACCGAGCGCGACGCGGGCGGCGGTCTCCCGGGCGCTGGCGCGCTCCAGGATCGGCCGGGCCTCGTCGAAGCCGTACTTCTGCATGCCGGCCAGATCGGCGTGGCCGGGACGCGGGCGGGTCAGGGGCGCGTTGCGGCCCGTCTCCTTCAGCTCCGCGGGGTCGACCGGGTCGGCCGACATGACCTTCTCCCACTTGGGCCACTCGGTGTTGCCGACCATGACCGCGATCGGCGAGCCGAGCGAGAGGCCGTGCCGGACACCGCCGAGGAAGGTCACCTCGTCCTGCTCGAACTTCATGCGGGCGCCGCGCCCGTAGCCCAGCCGGCGCCGTGCCAGATGATCCGCCACCAGCTCCGTGGTGACCGGGACACCCGCCGGAAGTCCCTCAAGAGTCGCGACCAGCGCGGGGCCGTGCGACTCCCCCGCCGTCAGCCAACGCAACCTGCTCAACGATGCTCCTCATGCTCGCGCCTGGCACTGCGGCGCGACCCGGGTGCGCGGCCCCGGTCCGCCGTCCCCGATCCTCCCACGTCCGCGCCGCTGATCGATCGCCGGTCCACAGGTCGGAACACGCGTCTCACGAGTCAAGTGAGGTTTCCGCCACCTCGTGCGCCCCCTTGGTCGCGGTTCCCCGCCGCTTCCGCCACCAGCGGCGGCAGTGGGTCACCACCTCGTAGACGAACAAGGCACCTCCGAGGACGAGCAACGGATACCGGATCCAGTCCGGCACCGCGCTGTACGCGGTCCTCACCAGCCGCGCCAGCAGGCGCACCAGGTCGAAACCGGCTTCCCACCTGGACGCGAGCAGCACGTCACCACCCCCCGTCTCCTCACCCGTCCGCCCGTGCGGCGGTCAGCGCTCGGCGAGCGCCTTCTCCCCCGCGGCCCGCATCGCGGCCAGCGGCCCCGGTACGCGGCCGGTCATCTGCTCGACCTGGAGCACGGCCTGGTGGACGAGCAGGTCGAGCCCGCCGACAACCTTGCCGCCGCGCGCCGACCAGGCGGCCGCGATCCGGGTCGGCCACGGGTCGTACAGCACGTCGAAGAGGGTGCCGGGCGCGTCGGGGACGGCCGCGGCCAGCGCGTCCGTGGTGCCGGCGGGCGTGGTGGCGACGACCAGCGGCGCGGCGAACGCCTCGGCCGCGTCCGCCCAGGCGGCGGTGCGCACGTCGACACCGAGCCGCTCGCCCCAGCCGCGCATCTCGTCGGCGCGCGCCTCGCTCCGTACGTACGCGGTGACCGGCCCCGCGCAGATCCGCGCGAGCGCGGCGAGCGCCGAGGACGCGGTGGCGCCCGCCCCGAGGACCGCCGCCGAGTCGACCTTCTCGACACCCCGCTCGCGCAGGGCCGCGACCATGCCGGGGATGTCGGTGTTGTCGCCGATCCGGCGGCCGTCCTGCGCGAACACGACCGTGTTGACGGCCTCGACGGAGGCCGCCGTGTCGGTGACCTCGTCGAGGAGCGGGATGATCGCCCGCTTGAGCGGCATCGTGAGCGAGAGCCCCGCCCACGACGCGTCGAGCTCCCGCACGAAGCCGGGGAGCGCGGCCTCGTCGACCTCGAACCGGTCGTACGACCAGTCGTCGAGGCCGAGCTCCCGGTAGGCGGCCCGGTGCAGGACCGGGGAGAGCGAGTGGGCGATGGGCGAGCCGAGCACGGCCGCCCGCCGACTGGTGGTCATCTCAGCTTCCCGCGTTGAACTTCTCGACGAGCCTGTCGTGCTCGGCGAGGGTCTTGGCGAACTCTGTCTTGTTCATGCCGTCGGTGGCGACGAAGTACATCCAGCCGTCCTTCGTCGGGTTCATCGCGGCCACCAGGGCTTCCTTGCCCGGGTTGTCGATCGGCCCGGGCGTGAGGCCCTTCTGCCGGTACGTGTTGTACGGGTCGGGGTTGTTCAGGATCTCCTTGCGGGTGATCTTGATCTTGCTCTGACCCATCAGATAGTTGTACGTCGAGTCGAACTGCAGGAGCTGGTAGGTCTCCTTGTTCTCCGGGCTGAGGCGGTTGTAGACGACCTCGGCCATCTTGGTGAAGTCGTCGTGGGTCTTGCCCTCGGCCTGGACGAGGCTGGCGACGGTCAGGAGCTCCCACGGGCTCTTCAGCCCGAAGTCCTTGGCCTTCGCCTCCAGGTCGAGCTCGGTGTACTCGGCGTTCGAGCGGGCGACCATCTTGCGGAGCACGTCCTGCGGCTTGGCACCCTTCGCGACCGGGTAGCTCGAGGGGAAGAGGAAGCCCTCCAGCGGGTCCTTCACGTTCTCGTGGTTCTTGGCCCAGTCGGGCAGACCGAGGCTGTTCGCCTGCTTGACCGCGATGTCCTTGGTCGTGCCCGGCTTGAGGTCGAGCCGCTTGTCGATCTGCTCGTACACCCAGGCGTTGCGTTTGCCTTCGGGAATGACGAAGTTCGACTTGCTCGCCGGGCTCAGCATCAGCGCGACCGCGCTCTCCGCCGACATCCCCTTCCGCAGGGTGTAGACGCCCTCCTGGATGGTCAGGCCCTTGGGGTTCTTCTGCTGAGCGGACACGAAGGCGTCGACGCTCTTGACGACACCCTCCTTCTTGAGGATGTTGCCGATCTCGTAGCCGCCGGCGGCGTTCGGGATCTCGACCTGGACGTCGCCGCTGCCCTCGCCGACGAAGTCCGGCGCCGCGCCGAACTTGCCCTGGTAGAACTTGTAGCCGACGTAACCGAGTCCGCCCACGCCGCCCAGGATGACGGCGGCGACCACGAGGCAGGCCATGCCGTTCTTGGCCTTGCGGCCCTTCTCGCCCTTCCCGCCGCCCTTGCCGGACTTCCCGGATGTGCCGCTGCGCCGTCCGCGGCGGCCGCCCGGGGCCTCCTCGGGGACGTAGCCGTCGTCGTCCTCGTCGTCGTGGCCGTCGTCGCCGGTGAAGAAGGGGTGGTTCTCCTCCGGCTCGGGCTCCTGCTCGGACGGTTCCGGCTCCGCCTGCCAGTCGTTCACCGGCTGTGGCGGCACCTGGCGCCGGCCGGGGGGCTGGGGCGGGGGGTACGCCTCGGGGGTGCCGTAGAGGTCGGGCTGCTGGCCGCCGTAGGGGTCGGCGGGCGGGGCGTTGTACGGCATGGCGGCCTGACCGGTCTCCCAGTTGCCGCCGTCGTACTGCTGTGCGGGATACCCGGCCGTGTCGTAACCGCCCGGGTTCCCGTGTCCGTACTGCTCCGGGTACTGCTGTCCGCCGTACTGCTGTTCGCCGTACTGCTGTGCGCCGTAGCCCTGCGCCTGCTGCTGGTACGTGCCGTCGGAATAGGGCTGCTGCGGCTGCTGGGGCTGGTGAGCCTGCTGCGGCTGCTGCTGCGCGTAGGGATCCTGGTGGCCGTACGGGTCCTGGTGGCCGTACTGCGCCTGCTGCGGGTACTGCTGCTGCTGGCCCTCCCACCCCTGGTCCCCGTACAAGGGGTCCGTGGGGTGCCACGGTTCGGAGCCGGGGCTCCGGCCATACTCAGTCATCGATCCCCAAACAGCCGCGAGGCTTCCGGACGTTCCGCCTCTACGTAGTGCGGCAGCTGTTCGAACACCGCCGCATCGCGCGGAACGTTACCGTATCGCGATCAGATGACCACTTCGACGCCCTCACCGGGCGGATTACCTGATACCCGTTCGGACTCAAGAGCGTTCTGAAGGATGATCACAGCGGCGGCCTGGTCGATGACGGACCGTCCCTTCTTCGACTTCACGCCCGAGGCCCGCAGCCCCTGGGTCGCCGTCACCGTGGTCATCCGCTCGTCCACCAGCCGGACCGGTACCGGGGCGATGCCCTTGGCCATCTCACGGGCGAAGGCACGGACCTTCGTCGCGGCCGGACCCTCCCGCCCGCTGAGCGAGCGGGGCAGGCCCACGACGACCTCGATCGGCTCGTACTCCTCGACGATCTGACGCAGCCGCCGGTGGGCGGCCGGGACGTCACGCCCCGGCACGGTCTCCACCGGCGTGGCGAGCACCCCGTCGGGGTCGCACGAGGCGACCCCGATCCGGGCGTCCCCGACGTCAACCGCGATACGGCGGCCTCGGCGCATCGTCACGCGATCTCCAGCACCTGACGCTCGACGGCCTCGATGGCGGCGCCGACGGCCTCGGGGTTCTGGCCGCCGCCCTGGGCGACGTCCGGCTTGCCGCCACCGCCGCCGCCGAGGGTCTTGGCGGCCGTGCGGACCAGCTCGCCGGCCTTGAAGCCGCGCTCACGGGCGGCCTCGTTGGTGGCGATGACCGTCAGCGGCTTGCCGTTGGCCGTGGTGAACAGGGCCACGACGGCCGGGCGGTCCGAGGCGATGCGGCCGCGCACGTCGAGGACGAGCTTGCGCAGGTCGTCGGCGCCGGTGCCGTCCGGCACCTGACCGGTGACGAGGGCCACGCCCCGCACGTCCCGGGCGGAGTCGACCAGACCGGCGGCGGCCTGCAGGACCTTCTCCGCGCGGAACTTCTCGATCTCCTTCTCGGCGTCCTTCAGCTTGCCGAGCATGGCGGAGATCTTCTCCGGCAGCTCCTCCGAGCGTCCCTTGACCAGCTCCTGGAGCTGGGCGACGACCGTGTGCTCACGGGCCAGGAAGTTGTACGCGTCGACGCCGACCAGGGCCTCGATGCGGCGCACGCCCGAGCCGATCGACGACTCGCCGAGCAGCTTCACCAGGCCCAGCTGGGCGGTGTTGTGGACGTGCGTGCCGCCGCACAGCTCCTTGGAGAAGTCGCCGATGGTGACGACGCGGACCTGCTCGCCGTACTTCTCGCCGAACTCGGCGATGGCGCCCTGGCGCTTGGCCTCGTCGATCGGCATGACCTCGGCGTGCACGTCGAGCTCGCGCGAGAGCACCTCGTTGATCTTCTGCTCGACATCGGTGAGGACGGTGCCGGGGACGGCGTTCGGCGAGCCGAAGTCGAAGCGGAAGCGGCCCGGGGAGTTCTCCGAACCGGCCTGGGCGGCGGTCGGGCCGAGGGCGTCGCGCAGCGCCTGGTGGGTCAGGTGGGTGGCGCTGTGGGCGCGGGCGATGGCCCGGCGGCGGCGCACGTCGATGGCGGCGTAGGCGGTGGCGCCCACGGTGACCTCGCCGACCTGGACCGAACCCTTGTGCACGGAGACGCCGGGGACCGGCTGCTGCACGTCGCGGATCTCGATGACGGCGCCGGAGTGCAGCTTGATGCGGCCGTGGTCGGCGAGCTGGCCGCCGCCCTCGGCGTAGAACGGGGTGCGGTCGAGGACGACCTCGACGTCGTCGCCCTCGGAGGCGGCCGGCGACGGGACACCGTTGACGAGCAGGCCGACGACGGTGGTCTCGCCCTCGGTGTTGGTGTAGCCGGTGAACTGGGTGGCGCCGGCGGTGTCGGCGATCTCGCGGTACGAGGTGACGTCGGCGTGGCCGGTCTTCTTGGCCAGGGCGTCGGCCTTGGCGCGCTCCCGCTGCTCCTTCATCAGGCGGCGGAAGCCGTCCTCGTCCACGGAGAGGCCCTGCTCGGCGGCCATCTCCAGGGTGAGGTCGATCGGGAAGCCCCAGGTGTCGTGGAGCAGGAACGCCTTGTCGCCGGCGAGGACCGTGCCGCCGGCGGCCTTGGTCTCGGTGACGGCGGTGTCGAGGATGTTCGTGCCGCCCTTGAGGGCCTTCAGGAACGCGGCCTCCTCGGCGAGGGCGACGGTCTCGATGCGCTTGCGGTCGGTCTCCAGCTCCGGGTACTGCTCGCCCATCGTCTTGATGACGGTGTCGACGAGCTCGCCGACGACCGGGCCGGTGGCGCCGAGCATGCGCATGTTGCGGACGGCGCGGCGCATGATGCGGCGCAGCACGTAGCCGCGGCCCTCGTTGCCGGGGGTGACGCCGTCGCCGATGAGCATGACGGAGGTGCGCATGTGGTCGGCGACCACGCGCAGCGAGACGTCGGAGTCGTGGGCCTTGCCGTAGGCGACGCCGGTGAGCTCGGTGGCCTTGTCGATGACGACCTTGAGGGTGTCCGTCTCGTACATGTTCTGCACGCCCTGGAGGATCATCGCCAGGCGCTCGAGACCGAGGCCGGTGTCGATGTTCTTGGACGGCAGGTCGCCGAGGATCTCGAAGTCCTCCTTGCCGATGCCCCGGCCCCGCTCGTACTGCATGAAGACGAGGTTCCAGATCTCGACGTACCGCTCGTCGTTGACGGCCGGGCCGCCCTCGACGCCGAACTCGGGGCCGCGGTCGTAGTTGATCTCGGAGCAGGGGCCGCAGGGGCCGGGGACGCCCATGGACCAGAAGTTGTCCTTCTTGCCGAGGCGCTGGATGCGCTCGGCGGGCACGCCGACGACGTCGCGCCAGATGGCCTCGGCCTCGTCGTCGTCCTGGTAGACGGTGATCCAGAGCTTCTCCGGCTCCAGCCCGTAGCCGCCGTGCTCCACCTTCGTGGTCAGCAGCTCCCAGGCGAGCTTGATGGCGCCTTCCTTGAAGTAGTCGCCGAAGGAGAAGTTGCCGCACATCTGGAAGAACGTGCCGTGGCGGGTGGTCTTGCCGACCTCTTCGATGTCGGGCGTGCGCACGCACTTCTGCACGCTGGAGGCGCGCGTGAAGGGCGGCTTGACCTCACCCAGGAAGTAGGGCTTGAAGGGCACCATGCCGGCCGGGACGAGCAGCAGAGTCGGGTCGTCCGCGATGAGCGACGCCGAAGGGACGACGGTGTGCCCGCGCTCCTCGAAGAAGCTCAGCCAGCGGCGGCGGATTTCAGCCGACTCCATCAGTGGTCCTCATTCCGGTTGTACGAGAGCGTGTATACGCCGGTCGTGTCTGTCGTGTCTGCGGTGGTGGTACGGGCGCCGAGCGCGGCGCGGCGGCGCTGGGCCGGGAGCGCGCGGTCGTGCTCCGGGTCCACGGGCGCGTCCAGGCCGAGTGCCTCGCCGAGCTCGGCCTCGCGCCGCTCCATGTTCGCCCGCACGTCGAGGGCGAAGTCCACGGCGCGGTCCTTGAGCCGGTGGCCGGCCTCGACGGCCTTGTCGGCGGCCTTGACGGCGAGGTTCTCCGGGGTCAGCTGCTTGAGCTTCCGGTTGACCTTGGTGGTGGCCCACACGCCGGCTGCGGCGCCCGCGGTGAACCAGAACGTACGGCGGAACATGCTGCTCAGCCCTTCTGCTTCCGGCGCCTCGCGGACGGCACGGCGCGGCCGACGATCACCGTACGCCGCTCGGTCGCGGCCGGCGCGTCCTGCCGGCCGCGGCCCAGCGCGCGGCGCACGCCGTAACCGAAGGCGGCGACCTTGACGAGCGGGCCGCCGAAGGTGGAGGCGACGGTGGAGGACAGCGCGGAGGCGTTGGCGGTGACTTCCTGGACGTCCGAGGCGATGGCGTCGACCCGGTCGAGCTGGGTCTGTGCCGCGCGCACGGCCGTGGAGGCGTCGGCGAGCAGCGGAACGGCCTGGTCGGTCACGTCCGCGACGAGCTTGGTGGTCGCCTTGAGCGTCTGCGCCAGCCTCACCAGCACCACGGCGAGGAAGGAGACGAGGATCGCCCAGAACACGGCCACCAGGATCCCGGCAACCTCACCACCGGTCACTGTGCACCGCTCTCTGCTGTCGTCGGGCCCTCGACGGTCGTCGGAACCCTGTTGATAAACGTCCTCCGACCCTATCGCGCCGAAGGGTTCCCGCCGTACCGCATTAGCGCTCGTGGGGCGGGAGTTGCGCGGGCCCGATTGTACGGAGCGCGCGCGGATGAGTACGCTCCGTGTCCCATGCGACGGAGCAATCTCCCGGCGGAGCTGAACCGGTTCGTGGGCCGGGCCGCCGAACAGGACGAACTGGCCCTGCTCCTCGGCGAGTTCCGGCTGGTCACGGTCGTCGGGGTGGGCGGGGTCGGCAAGACCCGGCTCGCGCTGCGCTCCGCGGCGGCACTGCAGAAACGCTTTGCCGACGGGGTCCGGCTCGCCGAGCTGGCCTCGCTGCGCGACCCGGACCTGGTGGCGCACGCCCTGGTCGAGGCGCTCGGCCTGACCGACCACACCGTGCGCGGGCCGCGCGAGGTGCTGGTGGAGCACCTGGCCGAGCGGCGGCTGCTGCTCGTGGTCGACGGCTTCGAGCACCTGGTGGAGGAGTGCGCCGGACTGCTGCGGGAGCTGCTGCGCGGCTGCCCGGGGCTCACCGTCCTCGCGGCGGGCCGCCGCCCGCTGCGGGTGGACGGCGAGGCGGTGCTCACGCTGCCGCCGATGACCGACGCGGACGCGGTGGAGCTGCTGGCGGGCCGGGCGGCGGAGGCGGGTGCGCGGCCGGCCGGGAGCGAGGCGGGGGTCCTGCGGGAGCTGTGCCGGCGGCTCGACGGGATTCCGCTGGCGCTCGAACTGGCGGCGGCCCGGCTGCCGCTGCTCACCGCGGAGCAGCTGCTGCGCCGGCTCGACGACCGCTTCCGGCTGCTCGACGGCGGGCGGCGCGGTGCGCTCGCCCGGCACCAGACGCTGCGGACGGCGATCGGCTGGAGCCACGAGCTGTGCACGCCGGAGGAGCGGCTGCTGTGGGCGCGGCTCTCGGTGTTCGCGGGGCCCTTCGACCTGGAGGCGGTGGAGTACGTGTGCGGGGGCGCCGAGCTGCCCGCGGACCGGGTGCTCGACGTGCTCGGCGAACTGCTGGCGCAGTCGCTGGTCGCCCGGGAGGACACGGCGGCGGGCCCGCGCTACCGGATGCTCGGCACGGTCGCCGCGTACGGGGCGGAATGGCTCTCCGCGCTCGGCGACACGGCGCGGATGCGGCGCCGGCACCGGGACTGGTACATGGGGCTCGCGACCTGGTGCGAGCTGGAGTGGTTCAGCCCGCGGCAGGCGGAGGTGGCGGCGGCGACGGACGTGGCGCTGCCCAATCTGCGGGCGGCGCTCGAACTGTGCCTGGAGGTGCCGGAGGACGCCTCGCTCGCCCAGCACCTGGCGGGCACGCTGTGGTTCTACTGGGCGGGCTGCGGCCGGCTCTCGGAGGGCCGGCACTGGCTGGACCGCTCGCTCGGGGTGGCGGCGGAGCACGAGGACGCCCGGCTGAAGGCGCTGTGGGTGCTCGGTTACGTGGCGATCCTGCAGGGCGACGACACGGCGGCGGTGGCGGCGCTGCACGAGTGCGCGGAGCGGGCGCGGGCCGCGGACAACGCGATGGCGGGTGCGTACGCGACGCACCGGATGGGCTGTCTGGCGCTGCTCTCGGACGACCTGCCGCGGGCCGAGGAGCTGATCGGCCGGGCCCTCGACGCGTACCGGGAGATGGGCGAGCTCAACAGCAACGTGCTCATGGGCCAGGTCGAGCTGGCGCTCGCGCGCGCCTTCCAGGGCGACCTGGAGGGGGCGGTGGCGCTGTGCGCGGAGGTGCGGGAGATCTGCGAGGAGCGCGGCGAGCGGTGGACCCGGGCGTACGCGCTCTACGTCCTGGCGTACGCGGCGCTGGCCGGCGGCGACCACACGGCGGCACGCGGGCTGCTCACCGAGTGCGTCACGATCAACCACGCCTTCCACGACCTGGTGGGCCTGGTCCTCGCGCTCGAACTGCTGGCCCTGGTGACGCTGTCGGAGGGCGATCCGGCGGAGGCGGCGGTGCTGCAGGGCGCGGCGGTGCCGGTGTGGGACGCGGTGGGGCTGCCGCTGTTCGGCTCGGCGCACTTCAACGGGCCGCGGCTGCTGTGCGAGCGGCGGGCGAGCGAGGCGCTCGGCGGCGAGGGGTACGCGGCCTGGTACGGCGAGGGGCGGGCGCTGTCGCTCGACGCGGCGGTGGACCGGGCGCTCGCCGCGCCGTGGGCCCCGGGCGCGCCCGGGGCCGCCGGGGCGGGGGCGCAGCCGCGCCCGTTCCGTACCGGCCGGGCACCGGTCCCGGACACGCGGAAGCCCGCCGGCTCCCCCACCACGACGGGTGGGGAAGCGGCGGGCTGAACACCGCGGGGGTGGTACTACTGCCGTGCCGGGATCAGCGGGCGTAGTACTCGACGACCAGCTGCTCGTCGCAGATGACCGGGATTTCCTTGCGGTTCGGGTCGCGGTCGAGGCGGAAGGCCAGGGCCTTCAGGTTGACCTGCAGGTAGCGCGGGGTCTCGCCCTCGGCGGCGAAGCCACCCTCGCGAGCGACCTGGAAGAGGGTCTTGGCGCGGGACTTCTCGCGGACCATCACGACGTCGTCGGGACGGACGCGGAAGGACGGCTTGTCGACCTTGCCACCGTTGACCTGGATGTGGCCGTGGACGACCATCTGGCGGGCCTGGTAGATGGTGCGGGCGATGCCCGAACGCAGGACCAGGGCGTCGAGACGGAGCTCGAGCTCGACGACCAGCGCCTCGCCCGTCTTGCCCTCGGCCTTCTTGGCGCGGTCGTAGGCGCGGGCCATCTGGCGCTCGCTGATGTCGTACTGGGCGCGCAGACGCTGCTTCTCGAGCAGACGGACCTTGTAGTCCGAGTTCTGCTTGCGGCCACGGCCGTGCTCGCCCGGCGGGTAGGGGCGGGCCTCGAAGTACTTGACGGCCTTCGGGGTCAGCGCGATGCCGAGGGCACGCGACTTCTTGACCTTGGGACGGGACTGGTTCGGCATGAACCAACCTCTCTACTGTTTCGAATACGGCTTCACCAGGGTTAGGGAGGTCGCAATCCGCAGCCGGGAAACCCGCCGGGTCCACGAGGGACCTGCCGGGCAGCCGCTCCCTGGTCTGGGCACATACGTGCAGCACGCGAACGACCCACCGCCCGCTCCGGGGATCCCGGTGGTGGTGGGTTGCACGCGACACCTTCGAAGGTGCGCGACGCTCCTGGAGACCTGACCCGAAGGCCGGGGCTCCGGCTGCCTGTCCCGTTCTGGTGATGCCGGCCGAAGCCGGACACGGGACGCAGCACTTCCGACGAGTGTACCGGGTCCGCGGGACGGCCCGTACCCGAGGCGGCCCGGCGTCCCCACCGGCGCCTAGCTCCCCTCGCCCCTGAGGCGCTCGCGGACCTTCTCCACCACGTCCGCGTAGCGCGCCTCCGCGCCGTAGCGGGTCGGCTCGTAGTAGCGGCGGCCGTGGACGGTGTCCGGGGCGTACTGCTGGGGGGCGATGGCGCCCGGGACGTCGTGCGGGTACACGTAGCCCTGGGCGTGGCCGAGCTTGGCGGCGCCCTTGTAGTGGCCGTCGCGCAGATGCGGCGGCACCGGGCCGGCGAGGCCGGCCTGGACGTCCGCCCGCGCGGCGAAGATCGCGGTCGTCGCCGCGTTGGACTTCGGGGCGAGAGCGAGGGCGATGGTGGCGTGGCTGAGGGTCAGCGCCGCCTCGGGGAAGCCGATCATGGCGACGGCCTGGGCGGCGGCCACGGCGAGCGGCAGCGCGTTCGGGTCGGCGAGGCCGATGTCCTCGCTCGCGGAGATCATCAGGCGCCGGGCGATGAACCGCGGGTCCTCCCCCGCCTCGATCATCCGGGCCAGGTAGTGCAGCGCCGCGTCCACGTCCGAGCCGCGGATCGACTTGATGAGGGCGCTCGCCACGTCGTAGTGCTGGTCGCCGTCCCGGTCGTACTTCACGGCCGCCCGGTCGACGGTCTCCTCGACCGTCTCCAGGGTGATCGCGGGCTCGCCCTTGGCGATCGCCGCGCCCGCCGCCGCCTCCAGGGCGGTCAGGGCGCGCCGGGCGTCGCCGCCGGCGATGCGCAGCAGATGGGACTCGGCGTCCTCGTCGAGGGTCACCGCACCGCCGAGCCCGCGCTCCTCGTCGAGCGCCCGGCGCAGCAGTCCGCGCAGGTCGTCGTCGGTGAGCGGCTCCAGGGTGAGCAGCAGCGAGCGGGAGAGCAGCGGGGAGATCACCGAGAAGTACGGGTTCTCCGTGGTCGCGGCGATGAGCGTGACCCAGCGGTTCTCCACGGCCGGCAGCAGCGAGTCCTGCTGGGCCTTGGAGAAGCGGTGGATCTCGTCGAGGAAGAGGACGGTCTCCTTGGCGTATCCGCCGACGGCGCGCCGGGCCCCGTCGATGACGGCGCGGACCTCCTTGACGCCCGCGGTGATGGCGGACAGCTCGACGAAGCGCTTGTTGGTGGCCTTGGAGACCACGTACGCGAGGGTCGTCTTGCCGATGCCGGGCGGCCCCCAGAGGATCACCGAGGAGGCGCCGGCCGGGCCCCCGGTGCCGTCACCGACGAGCCGGCGCAGCGGCGAGCCCGGCTTGAGCAGATGGCTCTGGCCCACCACCTCGTCGAGGGTGCGCGGGCGCATCCGGACGGCCAGCGGGCTGCTGGCCGGGTCCTTCTCCTGGCGTTCTTCCGCGGCGGCGGTGAAAAGGTCGGGCTCCACGGTCATGAAGCCTATGCGAGAGCACTGACAGTCCGGTCCGGGACCGGTGCCGGCTCAGCTGGTCCAGAAGTCCCACCAGCGGGTCAGGATCAGCATGCCGATGATGCCGATGTGCAGCACCGGCAGGACCCAGGTGAACTCGTCGAAGAAGGTGCGCAGGCCCTGCGGGGCGCGGATGACGCCCCGGCGGACGTTGTGCGAGGTGGTGTACCAGAACATGACGATGGTGCCGACCCAGGCCAGGCAGCACCACAGGCACAGGGCGTTGATCTCGTACAGCGACTGCTGCATCAGCCAGGTGCAGAAGCCGACGCCGAAGAGCATGCCGGCGTTGAGGCCGAGCCAGTACCAGCGGCGGTAGCGGGCGCCGGCGAGCAGGCCGACGCCGATGGCGATCACCACGGCGTACGTGACGAGGCCGAGCATCGGGTTAGGGAAGCCGAAGACCGACGCCTGCGCGCTCTTCATCACGCTGCCGCAGGAGACGACCGGGTTCAGGCTGCACCCGGGCGTGAAGTTCGGGTTCTCCAGGAGCTTGAACTTGTCGAGCGTGATCACCCAGGCGGCCAGCAGCCCGGCGGCGGCGGTGATCACCAGGAGCCAGGCGAAGCCGCGGCCGGCCCCGATCGTGCGGGAGTCCTCCGGCCCCGTGCCGTGCCCGGCGGTCTCGTTCGCGGCCGCTGCTTTGGTCATGTCGGTCTACTCGCTCTTCTCGCTGCGGGGCACAGGCACGATCATTCTGCCGCACACGGTCGCACGGGCGGCGTGAGCGGTGGGTAAGGGCGGGATCTCGACGGCGGGCGCGGCCGCGTGCGAGCGTCCGGCGCCCTGTGTGATCTTCGTACGGGAAGGGCCCCCGGCACGCTGCCGGGGGCCCTTCTCGTCAAGCCGTACGGGACGGGGTCAGGCGAGCTTCGCCTTGACCGCGTCCACCAGCCCGTCCAGCGCGACCGGCTGCTGCTCGCCGGACTCCATGTCCTTGAGCTGGACCACGCCCTCGGCGAGGTCGCGCTCGCCGGCGACCACGGTGAGGCGGGCGCCGGAGCGGTTGGCGTCCTTCATCGAGCCCTTGAGGCCCTTGCCGCCGAAGGAGAAGTCGGCGGCGATGCCGGCCCGGCGCAGCTCGGTGATCTTGCCGAACAGCACCCGGCGGGCCTCCTCGCCGATCGCCACGGCGAAGACGCTGGTGGCCGGCGGGATGTCGAGCTCGACGCCCTCCGCCTCCAGGGCCAGGACCGTGCGGTCCACGCCGAGCGCCCAGCCGACGGAGGGCAGCGCGGGGCCGCCGATCATCTCGGACAGGCCGTCGTAGCGGCCGCCGCCGCCGACCGCGGACTGCGAGCCGAGACCGTCGTGGACGAACTCGAAGGTGGTCCGCGTGTAGTAGTCCAGGCCGCGCACCAGCTTCGGGTCGTCCTCGAAGACCACGCCCGCCGCGGTGATCAGCGCGCGCACCTCCTCGTGGTACGCCTTGCACGCGTCGCACAGGTAGTCGCGCAGCAGCGGCGCGTCGACCAGCTGCTTCTGCACGTCGGCGCGCTTGTCGTCGAGCACCCGCAGCGGGTTGATCTCGGCGCGGCGCAGGGTCTCCTCGTCCAGGTCGAGGCCGCGCAGGAAGGTCTGCAGGGCCTCGCGGTAGACGGGGCGGCACTCCTTGTCGCCGAGCGAGTTCAGCAGGATGCGGAAGTCGCGCAGGCCGAGCGAGCGGTAGGCCTGGTCGGCCAGGATGATCAGCTCGGCGTCGAGCGCCGGGTCCTCGGCGCCGATGGCCTCGGCACCGACCTGCGAGAAGTGGCGGTAGCGGCCCTTCTGCGGGCGCTCGTAGCGGTAGTACGAGCCGGAGTACCAGAGCTTGACCGGGAGGTTGCCCTGCTTGTGCAGGCTGGCCTCCAGGGCCGCGCGCAGCACGGAGGCGGTGCCCTCGGGACGCAGGGCGAGCTTGTCGCCGCCCTTGGTCTCGAAGGCGTACATCTCCTTGGTGACGATGTCGGTGGACTCGCCGACACCGCGGGCGAACAGGTTGACGTCCTCGAAGCCGGGCGTCTCGACGTAGCCGTAGCCGGAGGTGCGCAGCGGCGCGGCGATCGCGTCACGGACCGCCAGGTACTTCGCGGAGAACGGCGGGATCAGGTCGTACGTGCCCTTGGGGGCCTTGAAGGTGCTCACGGAAGTCTCTCGTCACATTCCTCGTCGGGGAGCCTGGAAATCGCTTCCGCTCCCTTGCCGGTCCGCCGCCACCTGCCGCAGATACGGGTTGGTGGCGCGTTCCTGGCCGATGGTCGTCTGGGGACCGTGCCCCGACAGGACCACGGTCGAGTTGTCGAGCGGCAGGCACACGCGGGCCAGCGATCCGAGCATCTCGTCCATGTCACCGCCGGGCAGGTCGGTGCGTCCGATGGAGCCGGCGAACAGCAGGTCGCCGGAGAAGAACACGGAGGGGATCTCCGAGGTCTCCGGGGTCCTGAAGGTCACCGACCCCTTGGTATGACCAGGGGCGTGCGCGACGGAGAAATCGAGGCCCGCGAGCTTCAGTGCGGCGCCGTCGGTGAGCTCGCGCACGTCGTCCGGCTCGCCCACGGTCAGCTCGCCCATGAGGGGCATCCCGATGGAGCGGCCGATGCCCTTCTCCGGGTCGCTCATCATGTACCGGTCCGCGGGGTGGATCCACGCGGGTACGTCATGGGCGCCGCAGACGGGCACGACGGAGGCGACGTGGTCGATGTGGCCGTGGGTGAGGACCACCGCGACGGGCTTGAGCCGATGCTTCTTCAGCGTCTCCTCGACTCCCTGGGCGGCCTGGTGGCCCGGGTCGATGATGACGCACTCCTCGCCTGCGGCGGGGGCGACCACGTAGCAGTTGGTGCCCCAGGCCCCGGCGGGGAACCCGGCAATCAGCACGATCGTCCTTCTGTGTCGTCCGGCAGATGGCCGCGGCGGTGCGGAAAGCACCGGAATGCAGCAGATCAGAGCCTACCGGCGGTGTCTGTTCCACAGCCAACCCGTATACGGTACGGGCACATCCGACCGGGACTGAACAGACGGTCGACATCGACGAACGCGACAAGGAGCGGACCCGGTGGTCAGCAGCGATCAGCGGCGGCGGCAGCTCGCCAGGGAGAAGTACGTGCGGCAGCAGCAGCGCCGCGAGGACGCACGGCGCAAGGCGCGCCGGAACACGATCATCGCCTCCTCGCTCGCGGTGGTGCTCGCGGCGGGCGGCGCCGTGTGGGCCTCGATCGGGCTGTCGGGCGGCGACTCCGCCACGGACAACGCGGCGTCGGAGGCCTCGCAGACGCCCAGCGCGGCGCCGACCACGCCCGCGCAGCCCGAGCCCGCGATGGCGATCGACAAGAAGGCCTCGTACACGATGGCCCTCAAGACGAACGTCGGCGACATCACGGTCACGATGGACGCGGCCAAGGCCCCGCGCACCGTGAACTCCTTCAAGCACCTCGCCGACAAGAAGTACTTCGACGGCACCAAGTGCCACCGCCTCACCACCTCGGGCATCTACGTGCTCCAGTGCGGCGACCCGAAGGGCGACGGCACCGGCGGCCCGGGCTACTCCATCCCGGACGAGAACCTGAACGGCCTCGGCAAGGCCGGCGCCGACGGCACGGTCACCTTCCCGAAGGGCACCGTGGCGATGGCGAACGCCGGCCCGGGCACCGGCGGCAGCCAGTTCTTCCTCGTCTACAAGGACACCAAGCTGCCCCCGAACTACACCCCGTTCGGCACCTTCGACGCGGCCGGCGTCAAGGTCGTCGAGGACGTGGCCAAGGCCGGCGTGCAGGGCGGCTCGGGCGACGGCGCACCGCAGAAGGCCGTCACGATCGAGAAGGCGACCGTCGCCAAGAAGTGAGCAGGGGGCGACACGGAGGCGGCCCGGCCGGCGCACCCGCGTGTGACCGTTGAATTTCGGTCGCGCTGAGTGCGGACAGCCGGGCCGCCGTTCGCCTAGATTGGCGTTGTGCAGCGCAGGCCGCCGGCCGTGCTGTGGAGGGCGGGCGAGGCCCGCCGGGAAACCGTGGACGATGCCAGGGGCGGGAACCCCGCGCCGGCATCATGTTGAGGAGGCGCTGTGAGCAGCGACCCGTGGGGCCGCGTCGACGAGACGGGCACCGTGTACGTGCGTACGGCCGAGGGCGAGCAGGTCGTCGGATCGTGGCAGGCCGGCACCCCCGAGGAGGCGCTGGCCTACTTCGAGCGCAAGTACGAGGGCCTGGTGGTCGAGATCGGCCTCCTCGAGAAGCGGGTGAAGACCACCGACCTCTCGGCCAAGGACGCGATGGCGGCCATCGACCACATCCGCCACCAGGTGGACGAGCACCACGTGGTCGGCGACCTGGCCGCGCTGAAGGTCCGGCTGGACAAGCTGGTCGAGACGGTGGAGTCGCGCCGCGAGGAGCGCAAGGTCCAGAAGGCGAAGCAGGCCGACGAGGCCCGTTCCGCCAAGGAGGCCCTGGTCACCGAGGCCGAGGAGCTGGCGCAGAGCGAGCAGTGGCGGGCCGCCGGCGAGCGGCTGCGGGCGCTCGTGGACACCTGGAAGGGCCTGCCGCGGCTCGACCGGAAGTCCGACGACGAGCTGTGGCACCGCTTCTCGCACGCCCGCTCGGCCTTCTCCAAGCGCCGCAAGGCCCACTTCGCCGCGCTGGACGCGCAGCGCGAGGACGCCCGCAAGACCAAGGAGCGGCTGGTCGCCGAGGCCGAGGCGCTGCAGAACTCGAACGACTGGGGCACGACGGCCGCCCGCTACCGCGAGCTGATGGCGGAGTGGAAGGCGGCGGGCCGGGCCCAGCGCGAGCACGAGGACGACCTGTGGAACCGCTTCCGCGGCGCCCAGGACGTGTTCTTCGCGGCCCGTGGCGAGGTGTTCGCCGAGCGCGACGCCGAGCAGACCGAGAACCTCAAGCTGAAGGAGGAGCTCGCGGTCGAGGCGGAGAAGCTGGTGCCGGTGACGGACCTGAAGGCGGCCCGCGCCGCGTTCCGTGCCCTCAACGAGCGCTGGGAGGCCATCGGTCACGTCCCGCGCGACGCCCGTCCCCGCGTCGAGGGCCGGATGCACACCGTGGAGCGCGCGATCCAGGAGGCCGAGGAGTCCGAGTGGCGCCGCACCAACCCGGAGGCGCGGGCCCGTGCCGCGGGTCTGACGGGTCAGCTCCAGGACGCGGTCGACAAGCTGCGCAAGCAGATCGACGCGGCCCGCGCGACGGGCAACGACGCCAAGGCCGACAAGCTCGCCAAGGAGCTGGAGGGCCGGCAGGCGCTGCTCGACCAGGCCCTGAAGGGTCTGCAGGAGTTCGGCGGCTGACGCGCCGGCCGTAGCGGTACGAGAAGGGCCCCCGGCGACTCCCGCCGGGGGCCCTTCCTCGTATCCGTCGTTACGGCCTGCGGGCGCTGGTGACGCGGTACACGTCGTACACGCCCTCCACGCCCCGCACGGCCTTCAGGACGTGCCCCAGGTGCTTGGGGTCGCCCATCTCGAAGGTGAAGCGGGAGGTGGCCACCCGGTCGCGGGAGGTCTGCACCGCCGCGGACAGGATGTTGACGTGCTGGTCCGACAGGACGCGGGTGACGTCCGACAGGAGCCGGGAGCGGTCCAGGGCCTCGACCTGGATGGCGACCAGGAAGACCGAGGACTGGGTGGGCGCCCACTCGACGTCCAGGATCCGCTCGGGCTCCCGGGACAGGGACTCGACGTTGACGCAATCGCTGCGGTGGACGGAGACGCCGCTGCCTCGGGTGACGAAGCCGATGATCGGGTCGCCGGGCACCGGGGTGCAGCAGCGGGCCAGCTTCACCCACACGTCGTCGACGCCCTTGACGACCACGCCCGGGTCGGAGCCGGCGCGGCGCTTGGAGCGGCCGCGGGCCGGCGGGTGGGTCTCGGCGATGTCCTCGGTGGCGGCCTCCTCGCCGCCGAGGGCCTGGACCAGCTTCTGCACGATGGACTGGGCCGTGACATGGCCCTCGCCGATCGCCGCGTACAGCGAGGAGATGTCGCTGTAGCGCATCTCGTGGGCGAGGGTGACCAGCGAGTCGCCGGTGAGGATGCGCTGGATCGGCAGGCCCTGCTTGCGCATGGCCCGGGCGATGGCGTCCTTGCCCTGCTCGATGGCCTCGTCGCGGCGCTCCTTGGAGAACCAGGCGCGGATCTTGTTGCGGGCGCGCGGCGACTTGACGAAGCCCAGCCAGTCCCGGGAGGGCCCGGCGCCGGCCGCCTTGGAGGTGAAGACCTCGACGAGGTCGCCGTTGTCGAGGGTCGACTCCAGCGGCACCAGCCGGCCGTTGACCCGGGCTCCTATGGTGCGGTGGCCGACCTCGGTGTGGACCGCGTACGAGAAGTCGACCGGGGTGGCGCCGGCGGGCAGCGCGATGACATCGCCCTTGGGGGTGAAGACGAAGACCTCGTTGCGGGACAGGTCGAAGCGCAGGGACTCCAGGAACTCGCCCGGGTCCTCGGTCTCCTTCTGCCAGTCGAGCAGCTGGCGCAGCCACGCCATGTCGTTGAGGTGGTCGTCCTTGCCGGCCTTCTTCGGCACGTCGGTGCGCACCTTGGAGGCGCCCGCGACGGCCTCCTGCTTGTACTTCCAGTGCGCGGCGATGCCGTACTCGGCGCGGCGGTGCATGTCGAAGGTGCGGATCTGCAGCTCGACCGGCTTGCCGTTGGGTCCGATGACCGTCGTGTGCAGCGACTGGTACATGTTGAACTTCGGCATCGCGATGTAGTCCTTGAACCGGCCGGGGACCGGGTTCCATCGCGCGTGGACGGTGCCGAGGGCCGCGTAGCAGTCGCGGACGGTGTCCACGAGCACGCGGATGCCGACCAGGTCGTAGATCTCCGCGAAGTCACGGCCGCGGACGATCATCTTCTGGTAGACGCTGTAGTAGTGCTTGGGGCGGCCGGTGACGGTGGCCTTGATGCGGGCGGCCCGCAGGTCGGCCTGGACCTCGTCGGTCACTATGGCCAGGTACTCGTCGCGCTTGGGGGCGCGCTCGGCGACGAGCCGGACGATCTCGTCGTACATCTTGGGGTAGAGGATCGCGAAGGCGAGGTCCTCCAGCTCCCACTTGATGGTGTTCATGCCCAGCCGGTGTGCCAGCGGGGCGTAGATCTCCAGGGTCTCGCGGGCCTTCTTCTCCTGCTTCTCCCGCTTGAGGTAGCGCATGGTGCGCATGTTGTGCAGGCGGTCGGCGAGCTTGATGACGAGGACCCGGGGGTCCTTGGCCATGGCGACGACCATCTTGCGGACGGTCTCGGCCTGGGCGGCCTCGCCGAACCTGACCTTGTCGAGCTTGGTGACGCCGTCGACGAGCAGCGTGACCTGGTCGCCGAAGTCACGGCGCAGGTCCTCCAGGCCGTACTCGGTGTCCTCGACCGTGTCGTGCAGCAATCCGGCCATCAGGGTCGCCGGGTCCATGCCGAGCTCGGCGAGGATGGTGGTGACGGCGAGCGGGTGCGTGATGTACGGGTCGCCGCTCTTGCGCTTCTGGCCGCGGTGCCAGCGCTCGGCGACCTGGTAGGCGCGCTCGATCTGGCGCAGGGTCGCCGTCTCGATCTTCGGGTCGTTGGAGCGGACGATCCGCAGCAGCGGTTCGAGGACCGGGTTGTACGGGGAGGAGCGCTGGACGCCCAGCCGGGCGAGGCGCGCGCGGACGCGGCTGGAGGAGCCGCCCGAGCGGGCCGGCGGCGCCGGCGCGGGCCGGGCGGCCGGAGCCGGAGCGGGCGCCGAGGGCCGGGGCCTGGTGGTCTCCGCCGGCGGGTTCTGGGGCGCGGCGCCTCCCGGCGCGGCCTGGCCGGCCTGCTTGTCGGGCTGCGCGGCGGAGAGTGGCTGGGCCTCGTCTGGCAAGAGCGCTCCTTGGGGCTACCCCCGGACGGAGTCTGGGGGAATGTCCGGGTCCCCCGGTCAGGCCCGGAAAGCCCATCGTATCGAGCTGACGGTGTCGCTGCTCACGCGGCTGAGGGTTGAGACGCCCGCCGTCAAGACCATGGTGCTCCGTACGGGCCCGCCTGCGGGGCTTGTCCGGAAAACGACGGGGGTGGTGCGGGGAATTCCCGGGCCGGTACGCGAAACCGCCCCGGCGCGAGGCTCTGGGCCTCGGCCGGGGCGGTTTCCCGTACCGGTGTGACGCTGACGCGTCAGACGGTGATCAGCGCGGTGAGCGGGGCTCCGGAGAGCGCGGGCTCCAGGCGGGCGCGGCCCGGCAGGAAGCCGAGCTCCATGAGGACCGCGACGCCCGCGACCTCGGCGCCGGCGCGGCGGATGAGCTCGATGGACGCCTCGGCGGTGCCGCCGGTGGCGAGGACGTCGTCGATGACCATGACGCGGTCGCCCGCGGCCAGGTCCTCGGCGTGCACCTCGATCTCGGCGGTGCCGTACTCCAGCTCGTACGCCTGCCGCAGGGTGGCCCCGGGCAGCTTCCCGGCCTTGCGGACCGGGATGAAGCCGAGTCCGGCGCGGACGGCGACCGGCGCGGCCAGGATGAAGCCGCGGGCCTCCAGGCCGACGATCTTCGTGGCGCCGGCCTTCTCGCAGAGCTCCGCGAGCGCGTCGGTGAGCGCCGTGAACGCCTCCGGGTCCGCGAGCAGCGGGGTGATGTCCTTGAACAGCACCCCGGGCTTCGGGTAGTCGGGGACGTCCCGGATGCGGCTGAGCAGCAGTTCGGTGGTCATCCGCGACGCTCCGAGGAGCGGCCGCGGCGTGCCCGCTGGCCGACGACGGCCGGCTCGGCGTCGCCGAACTCCTCGCCTTCGGCGGCCTCGCCCTTGGCGGCAGCGGCGGCCCGCTTGGCCAGGACGCGCTTCTTCAGCGCCTTGATGGCCGGCTCGCGCTCCTTGAGGTCGGCGACCAGCGGCGTGGCGATGAAGATCGAGGAGTACGCGCCGGCGGCGAGACCCACGAACAGCGACAGCGAGATGTCGTTGAGCATGCCGGCGCCGAGCACGCCGCCACCGATGAAGAGCAGACCGGCGACGGGCAGCAGGGCGACGACCGTGGTGTTGATCGAGCGGACCAGGGTGCCGTTGATCGAGCGGTTGGCGACGTCGCTGTAGGTCCAGCGGGTCTGCTTGGTGATGCCCTTCGTCTGCTCCTTGAGGGAGTCGAAGACGACGACCGTGTCGTAGAGCGAGTAACCGAGGATCGTCAGCAGACCGATGACCGTACCGACCGTGACCTCGAAACCGACCAGCGAGTAGATGCCGACGGTGATGGTGAGGTCGTGGATGAGCGCGACGAGCGCCGCGACGGCCATGCGCCACTCGAAGGCGATGGCGAGGTAGATCACCACGAGGATCATGAAGACCGCGAGGCCCGTCCATGCCTTGGTGGCGATCTGGTCACCCCAGCTCGGGCCGACGATCTCGGCCGCGATCTTCGTCTGGGGGACGTTGAGGTCCTTGGCGAGCTCGCCGCGGACCTGGTCGGACTTGTCCGTGTCGAGGCCGCCGACCTGGATGCGCAGCGAACCGTTGCCGAGCTTCTGGACGAGGGCCTCGTGGCCGGAGGCGTCCTTGGCGTACTCGGTCGCCTGGGAGACCGAGACGTCCGTCTTCGGGGTGGTGAAGACGGCGCCGCCCTGGAACTCGATGCCCATGTTCAGGCCGCGCACCGAGAGCGCGAGGATCGCCGTGATGGTGATCAGGATCGACAGGCCGTACCAGATCTTGCGGTTGCCGATGAAGTCGTAGCCGACCTCGCCTCGGTGGAGCCGGGCGCCGAGATCTCCGAGCTTCGACATCTCACGCCTCCTTCGTGTCGACAGGGCCAGCGGCGGGGGCGGACGTGCGGCGGGAGCGGCGCAGCGGCGGCTTGGCACCGAGACGCCTCGGGTCCAGACCGGACCACTTGTGGCCGTTGCCGAAGAACTTCGTACGGGCCAGCAGCGTCATGACCGGCTTGGTGAAGAGGAACACCACGACGATGTCGAGCAGCGTCGTCAGGCCGAGCGTGAACGCGAAGCCCTTGACCTTGCCGACGGTGACGATGAAGAGCACCGCGGCGGCGAGGAACGACACGAAGTCGGAGACCAGGATGGTGCGGCGGGCCCGCGGCCAGGCGCGCTCGACGGCCGGACGCAGGGTGCGGCCCTCGCGCAGCTCGTCACGGATGCGTTCGAAGTACACGATGAACGAGTCCGCGGTGATGCCGATGGCCACGATGGCACCACAGACGGCCGGCAGGTTCAGCGCGAAGCCGATGGCCGGGCCGAGCAGGGCCATGATCACGTAGGTGAGCAGGGCCGAGACGGCGAGGCTGAGGATGGCAATCAGCGACAGGCCGCGGTAGTAGACCACCAGGTAGATGATGACCAGGCCGAGGCCGATGGCGCCGGCGATCAGACCCGCCTGGAGCTGGTCGCTGCCGAGGGCGGCGGTGACGGTGTCGACGCTCTGGGTCTGGAAGGAGAGCGGCAGGGCACCGTAGGACAGGATGTTGCCGAGGTCCTGGGCCGACTGCTGGTTGAAGCTGCCGGAGATCTCGGCACTCGCGGAGAGCGTCTGGCGCACGGACGGGGCCGAGACGACCTCGCCGTCGAGGACGATCGCGAACTGGTTCTGCGGCTCGGTCTGCGTCGACAGCTTGCTGGTGATCGTCTGGAACTTCTTCGAACCGGAGTCCGTGAAGTCCATGGTCACGATCCACATGCCACGGCGCTGGTCGAAGACGCCCTTGGCGTCGTCGACGTCCTTGCCCTCGACCTCGGCCGGGCCGAGCAGGTACTTCTCCCACTGGCCGATCGAGTTCTTGCCACAGGCGACGGCCGGGTCGGCCGGCTTGACGCCCTGGCCGGCGGCGGAGCGCTGCTTGGGGTCGAGGCAGTTCAGCGCCGCGAACTTCTGCTGCAGGGCGGCGGTGGCGGCGTCGGCCGTCGGCTTCGGCTTCGGAGTGCCGGTCGCCTTCGGCGACGAGGAGGAGCTCGCGGTGGCCGTCGGGGTCGGGGCCTTCAGGGCCTCGGTGACGGCGCGGCCCTGGGTGGAGGCGGTGGCCGTCGGGGTGGCGGACTTCCCGCCCTTGCCGTCCTTGCCCTGGTCCGCGGTGGGCGCGGAGGCGGTGGGCTTGGGCGAGCCGGACTTGGTGCCGCTCGGGGTGGCGCTCGGGTTCGGCTGCGGCTGCTCGGCGGCCGCGACCGCGAGGACCGGCCGGAAGTACAGCTGAGCGGTGGTGCCGACCTGGTCGCGGGCCTGCTGCTCGTTCGTCCCCTTGGGGATGTTGACGATGATGTTCTCGCGGCCCTGCGTCTGGACCTCGGCCTCCGAGACACCCAGACCGTTGACACGGCGCTCGATGATGCCGACCGCCGTGTTCATGTTGGTCTCGTTGACGGCGGACTCCTGTCCGGGCTCCGCCTTCGCCTTGAGCGTGATCGACGTGCCGCCGGCGAGGTCGATGCCCAGGCGCGGGGTGGTGTGCCCCGACCAGAACATGCCGCCGGTGAGCGCGACCATGGCGATCAGAATGAGTGCCAGGGCGCGGCCCGGCCGGCTCTGGCCCCCCGCCGGCCTTCGGCCCTTCTTCGGTGCTGCCACCTTGTCGTTTCTCCCTGTCCAAACCGCCCCCACCGGTTGGGCGGGAGACGGCCACGAAGTGTGTGTGGGGACCTGCCCCCGCAGACGTGAGACCGTCGCGGGAGCCGCGCGCGCCGGGTCGGCGACGCACGGCTCCCGCGCGCGACTACTTGGCCTCGGTCTCGCCGTCCGCCTTGCCGTCCTTGTCGCCCTCGCCGGCGTCGGCCTTCTTGGTGAGGTCGGTCTTGACCTCGGCCGAGGTGTCCTCGGCGGCCGCGTCGGCGGTCTCGGTCAGCGACGAGGCGTCGTCCGGGACGACGGTCTCCGGGTCGTCACCGTGGACGATCCGGTTGTACTCGGAGTCCTCCAGGACGGCGCCGATGGCGTTCTTCGCGTAGACCGCGTGGACGCCGGGCGCGACCTCGAGGAGGACCGTCTCGTCGCCGATCTCCTTGACGGTGGCGTACATCCCCCCGATCGTGCGTACGCCGGTTCCGGGCTGCATCTGGTTGCGCATCTCCGCCGCCTGCGACTGCTTCTTCTTGGCAGAGCGGGTCATGAGGAACATGGCCCCGATGAGCACGATGAACGGGAGGAGCATGCCGATGTTATTCACGGGACGGAATTTCCTTCGCAAGGCCGGGGAAGACTCCGCGGCCTGATTCGGGGGTGGATGCGCCGACCATAAGGGCGGCATCGGCGGAGTCTAGGCGAGTCCGCATCGATGGAACAACGCCCAGCATCGCAGGTCCGTTCCCGAACGGGCGAGTCTCCGCGCCGTCACGCCCCGAAGAGACCCTGTTGTCCCGTTCCCGCCCCGCTGCCCGCCGCGCCCGGGCCCGCGGCCTGCGGCGGAACCATTCCGAGGTGGGTCCATGCGGCCGGAGTGGCGACCCGGCCACGGGGCGTACGGGCCAGGAGTCCCTCCCGTACGAGGAAGGGTTCGGCGACCTCCTCGACGGTCTCGCGCTCCTCCCCCACGGCGACCGCGAGGGTGGACAGGCCGACCGGTCCGCCGCCGAAGAGCCCGAGCAGCGCCTGCAGCACCGCGCGGTCGAGCCGGTCGAGGCCGCGGCTGTCGACCTCGTACACCCCGAGGGCGGCGCCGGCGATCTCGCGGTTGATCACGCCGTCGGCCCTGACCTGCGCGTAGTCGCGGACGCGGCGGAGCAGCCGGTTGGCGATGCGCGGGGTGCCGCGGGAGCGGCCGGCGATCTCGGCGGCGCCGGCGGTGTCGATCTCGACGTCGAGCAGCCCGGCGGAGCGGCGCACCACCCGCTCCAGCTCGTGCGGCTCGTAGAACTCCATGTGCGCGGTGAAGCCGAAGCGGTCGCGCAGTGGCGGCGGCAGCAGGCCGGCCCGGGTGGTGGCGCCGACCAGGGTGAAGGGCGGCAGCTCCAGCGGGATGGCGGTGGCGCCGGGGCCCTTGCCGACGATGACGTCGACGCGGAAGTCCTCCATCGCCATGTAGAGCATCTCCTCGGCGGGCCGGGACATCCGGTGGATCTCGTCGAGGAAGAGGATCTCGCCCTCCTGGAGGGAGGAGAGGATCGCGGCGAGGTCGCCGGCGTGCTGGATGGCGGGGCCGCTGGTGATCCTGATCGGCGCGTTCATCTCCGCCGCGATGATCATCGACAGGGTGGTCTTGCCGAGGCCGGGGGCACCGGAGAGCAGCACGTGGTCGGCGGTGGCGCCGCGCTGGCGGGCGGCCTTGAGGACGAGGTCGAGCTGCTGGCGGACCTTCTCCTGGCCGACGAACTCGCTGAGGTCCTTGGGCCGCAGCGCGGCCTCGACGGCCTGGTCGTCGCCCTCGGCGGAGGCGCCGACGAGGCGCGCGTCCGGCTCGGCGGTGTCCGTCTCGTCGTCCCAGTTCACGGTGTCTGCCTTCTCGGTGGTGGTGCGGTGGGGTGGGGGGTGCGGGGCGGTGGGGTGCGGGCGGTAGGGAGCGCCTGCGGCGGGCCGTTCCCCACCCCGCCCCTTCCCGGAACCGGGGCTCCGTCCCGGACCCCGAACGGCCTGCGGCCGTGTCCTCGAACGCCGGACGGGCTGAGAACCAGCCCCGTCAGCGCGCGCGGTTCAGGGTCTGCAGCGCGGCCCGCAGCAGCTGCGGCACCGGGGCGGAGCCGCCCGCGGCGATCGCGGCCTCGGCCTGCGGGGTGACGGCCACGACCGCCTCCTCCGCCTCCCGGCTCGCGTAGCCGAGGCCGACGAGGGCGGCGGAGAGCTGCTCGGTCCAGGGCGCGGGGCCGGTGGCGGCGGCGCGCTGGGCGCCGACGAGGCCGCTGCTGCCGAGCGGGGCCCCGAGCTTGTCCTTGAGTTCGAGGAGGAGCTTCTGGGCGCCCTTCTTGCCGATGCCGGGGACGGCGGTCAGCGCCTTCTCGTCGCCGGTGGAGACGGCGAGGCGCAGCGCGTCGGGGCTGTGCACGCCGAGCATGGCCTGGGCGAGCCGGGGGCCGACGCCGCTGGCGGTCTGGAGCAGCTCGAAGACCTGGCGCTCGTCGTCGTCGGCGAAGCCGTACAGGGTGAGCGAGTCCTCGCGGACGACCAGGGAGGTGGCCAGGCGGGCGTGCTCGCCGACGCGGAGGCCCGCGATGGTGTTCGGGGTGCACTGGACGGCCATGCCGACGCCGCCGACCTCGACGACGGCGGTCGTGGGGGCGAGGGCGGCCACCGGGCCGCTGACGAAGGCGATCATGACGGGCGGCCTTTCGAGGCGTGCAGGGCGACGGCCTGCTGGAGGCGGTTCTGGGCGGGGGCGCGCCAGATGTGGCAGATGGCGAGGGCGAGGGCGTCGGCGGCGTCGGCGGGCTTGGGCGGCGCGGAGAGCCGGAGCAGCCGGGTGACCATGGCGCCGACCTGCGCCTTGTCGGCGCGTCCGCTGCCGGTGACGGCGGCCTTGACCTCGCTGGGGGTGTGCAGGGCGACGGGCAGTCCGCGGCGGCTGGCGCAGAGCATGGCGACGGCGCTGGCCTGGGCCGTGCCCATCACCGTGCTCACGTTGTGCTGGCTGAACACCCGCTCCACGGCGACGAGTTCGGGCTGGAAGCGGTCGAGCCACTCCTCTATGCCGCGCTCGATGCCGACGAGCCGCATGCCGATGTCGGCGTCGGCGGGCGTGCGGACGACTCCGACGCCGAGCATGGTCAGCGGGCGTCCCGCGACGCCCTCGACCACGCCCACACCGCATCGGGTGAGTCCGGGGTCCACCCCGAGTACGCGCACGCCGCCCCTCCCTGGTCGCACCGCTCGCACGGTTCGCAAGTCTGTTTGTGCAGGCTATCGGCTGCCACTGACAACGCGGCACAAAGCAGCGGGCCGACGGGGTGTGTCCCCGTCGGCCCGCTGCTGAGATGGAACGCGATCGGCCCGCGATCAGGCGTCGACCTTCTCCATGACCTCGTCGCTGACGTCGAAGTTGGCGAAGACGTTCTGCACGTCGTCGCTGTCCTCGAGGGCGTCGATGAGCTTGAACATCTTGCGCGCGCCCTCCTCGTCGAGCTCGACCTGCATGGTCGGGACGAAGCTGGACTCGGCCGAGTCGTAGTCGATGCCGGCCTCCTGGAGCGCGGTGCGCACCGCGACCAGGTCGGTGGCCTCGCTGATGACCTCGAAGCTCTCGCCGAGGTCGTTGACCTCCTCGGCGCCCGCGTCGAGCACGACCTCCAGGACGTCGTCCTCGGTCTGCTCGCCCTTGGGCAGCACGACGACGCCCTTGCGGTTGAACAGGTACGAGACGGAGCCCGGGTCGGCCATCGAGCCGCCGTTGCGGGTCATGGCGACGCGCACGTCGGAGGCGGCGCGGTTGCGGTTGTCGGTGAGGCACTCGATGAGCACCGCGACACCGTTCGGGCCGTAACCCTCGTACATGATCGTCGCGTAGTCGACGCCGCCGGCCTCGAGGCCGCCGCCGCGCTTCACGGCCGAGTCGATGTTCTTGTTGGGGACCGACGACTTCTTCGCCTTCTGGATGGCGTCGAAGAGCGTCGGGTTGCCCTCGGGGTCGGCGCCGCCGGTGCGGGCCGCGACCTCGATGTTCTTGATCAGCTTCGCGAAGAGCTTGCCGCGCTTGGCGTCGATCACGGCCTTCTTGTGCTTCGTCGTAGCCCATTTAGAGTGGCCGGACATCTGCCTGTCTCCTTCGCGTAACCAATTTCTGAACGAACCCCAGAGATCCTACCGGGAACGGATCAGCTCTCGGCGCGCACCATCTCCACGAAGAGCTCGTGGATCCGGTGGTCGCCGGTCAGCTCGGGGTGGAACGAGGTGGCGAGGGCCTTGCCCTGGCGCACGGCCACGATGTGGCCGCCGTGCTCGGCGAGCACCTCGACCTCGGCGCCCACGGACTCGACCCACGGCGCACGGATGAAGACGCCCTCGACGGGGGTGTCGATGCCCGTGACGGTGACGCCCGCCTCGAAGGACTCGTTCTGCCGCCCGAAGGCGTTGCGGCGGACGATCATGTCGATGCCGCCGAAGGTCTCCTGGCCCGAGCGCGGGTCGAGGATCTTGTCGGCGAGCATGATCAGGCCCGCGCAGGTGCCGTAGACCGGGAGTCCCGCGGCGATCCGCTCGCGCAGCGGCTCCATCAGGCCGAACAGCACGGCCAGCTTGGAGATGGTGGTGGACTCGCCACCCGGGATGACCAGGCCGTCGACCTCGGCGAGCTCCTCGGGGCGCCGGACCGGCCTGGCCACGGCGTCAGCCGCGGCCAGGGCGATCAGGTGCTCCCGTACGTCGCCCTGCAGGGCCAGAACCCCGATGACGGGGCTGTCGGGAGTGTGGTTCATCGGTGATTACCAGCCGCGCTTGGCGTAGCGCTCGGCCTCGGGCAGGGTGTCGCAGTTGATGCCGACCATGGCCTCGCCCAGGTTGCGGGAGGCGTCCGCGATGACCTTCGGGTCGTCGAAGAAGGTGGTGGCCTTCACGATGGCGGCGGCGCGCTTGGCCGGGTCGCCCGACTTGAAGATGCCGGAGCCGACGAAGACGCCCTCGGCGCCGAGCTGGCGCATGAGCGCGGCGTCGGCCGGGGTGGCGACGCCACCGGCGGAGAACAGCACGACCGGCAGCTTGCCGAGCTCGGCGACCTCCTTGACGAGCTCGTACGGGGCGCGCAGCTCCTTGGCGGCGGCGTACAGCTCGTTGTTGTCGAGGGCGCGCAGCTGGCCGATCTCGTTCTTGATCTGGCGCAGGTGGCGGACGGCCTCGACGACGTTGCCGGTGCCGGCCTCGCCCTTGGAGCGGATCATGGCCGCGCCCTCGGCGATGCGGCGCAGGGCCTCGCCCAGGTTGGTGGCGCCACAGACGAAGGGGGTGGTGAAGGCCCACTTGTCGGAGTGGTTGATCTCGTCGGCCGGGGTGAGGACCTCGGACTCGTCGATGTAGTCGACGCCGAGGGACTGCAGGACCTGGGCCTCGACGAAGTGGCCGATGCGGGACTTGGCCATGACCGGGATGGAGACGGCCTCGATGATCTCTTCGATCATGTTCGGGTCGGACATGCGGGCCACGCCGCCGTCCTTGCGGATGTCGGCCGGGACCCGCTCCAGGGCCATGACGGCCACGGCGCCCGCGTCCTCGGCGATCTTCGCCTGCTCGGCGTTGACGACGTCCATGATCACGCCGCCCTTGAGCTGCTCGGCCATGCCGCGCTTGACGCGGGCGGTGCCCGTCTCGGGGGACTGGGCGTTGATGGAAGGCGTGGTGGACACGGGGTACCTCACTCGTGACAACGGGGTTGACGACTAGAGCGAGGAAACAGGCCACGCCCGGTCCACATCAAGGGCCAATGCACACCCGGTGGCTCGTTTTGACTGGTTACGAAGGCCGAGCGCGGTCAGGCGGGACGATCCGCAAGGGCGACGGGCGGTTCGTCGTCCATTTCGAAGGCCATGGGGAACGGGGCGTGGCCGGCCAGCCGGAACCAGCGGACCTTGCGGTGGCGGCGCAGCGCCCGCGCGGCGCGCACGGCGTCGTTGTGGAACCGCCGCGCCATCGGCACCCGGCGCACGGCCGCCGCGAGCTCCCCCGCCGCGTCCTCGCCGCCCGGCGCCTGCCGCACCAGGCCGACCTGCTCGGGCTCCCCGAACACCGCCCGCAGCGCCTGGCTGAGCTCGCTCTCGGCGACCTCCCGATGGTCCTCCTCGGCCTGCCGGGCCGCGTGCGCGGCCTCGTACAGCACGATCGAGGCGGCCGGATCGAGGATCCCCGACGTGGCCAGCTCCTGGGTGACCGAGGCGCGCCGCAGCAACTGCGCGTCGAGCGCGGCGCGCGCGGCGTCGATACGGGTGTGCAGCCGGTCGAGCCGTCCGGCGGTCCAGCTCAGGTAGACGCCGACGACGATCAGCGCGACGACGGTCCAGATCAGGGTTTCGGTCACGGGCGCACAGGCTACCGGGGCGCCGGCAGCACACCTTCCCAAAGCCCCCGGTCATGGGCGAACAGGACACGCACCGGCCGCCCGGCCGCGAGCTCGCCGAGCCGCGCGAGCCAGGGCCGGTACGGCGTCCCGAACTCGGCGGCGACGTCGTACGCCTGACCCGCGAGGAGGGTCAGGTCCGTGCCGTGGTCGAGGAGGAGCGACTGGTGGCCGTCGGTGTGCCCGGGCGTGGGCACCACCCGTACGCCGGGCGCGATCTCGTACTCGCCGTCGATCTCCTCGTAACGGACCCCGGGGAGCAGGGAGTCGATGGTGTGGCCGCCGGCACGGGCGGTGGCGAGTTCGGTGCGCTGGACGAGGACGGGGGTGTCCGCGAGGCGCTGGTTGCCGCCGATGTGGTCGAAGTGCAGATGGCTGTTGACGACGACGTCCACGTCCCCGGGCCCGAAGGGCAGCGGCCGCCGCACGGGCCGGTAGTGCGCGTCGGTCTCGGGCGAGCCCTCGCCCATGCCGGTGTCGAAGAGCACGGTGCCGCGCGGGTGGCGCACCAGGTAGGCGAGCGCGGGCTCGTCGCGGTCGTGGGGACCGCCCCACTCGGCGGCGGGACGGGTGAAGTGGCCGAGGTCGATCGTCTCCACGAAGATCATCGACCCAGGCTGCCACGACAGCGCGGCCCCTGTCCGGGCGATCGGCACGCCGGGGGGCCGGGCCTAGAGGCCCAGCCGCGCCCGCAGCCCCCCGCCCGCACGCTCGTCCGTCGCCACCGAGGCCGCGCCGTCCGTCACCGTCTCGTACACGGCGAGGATGTCCGCGCCGACCGTCGACCAGTCGAAGCGCCGTACGTGCGCCGAGCCGCGCTCGGCGAGTCCGGCGCGGCGGGCCTTGTCACCGAGGAGGCGGATCGCGCGGTCGGCGAGGTCGTCGGCGTCCTCGTTGGCGAAGAGTTCGCCGGCCGCGCCCTGGTCGAGGACCTGGGCGAAGGCGTCCAGGTCGGCGGCGAGCACCGGCGCACCCGCCGACAGGGCCTCGACGAGGATGATGCCGAAGCTCTCTCCGCCGGTGTTCGGCGCGACGTACACGTCGACGCTGCGCAGCAGACGGGCCTTGTCCTCGTCGCTGACCATGCCGAGGAACTCGACGCGCGAGCGCATCTCGGCGGGCAGGGAGGCCACGGCCTCCTCCTCGTCGCCGCGCCCGGCCACGAGCAGCCGGGCGTCGGGGCGCTCCGTGAGGATCCTCGGCAGGGCCTTCATCAGCACCGGCAGGCCCTTGCGCGGCTCGTCGATGCGGCCGATGAAGCCGAGGGTGCCTCCCTGCCACTCCTTCCTCGGCTCGGCGCGGGCGAAGAAGTCGACGTCGACGCCGTTGGGGATGACGACGGCGTCGCCGCCGAGGTGCTCGACCAGGGTCCGGCGGGCGTACTCGCTGACGGCGATCCGGGCGCTGATCTTCTCCAGCGCCGGCTGGAGGATCGGGTACGCGGCGATCATCGCGCGCGAACGCGGGTTGGAGGTGTGGAAGGTGGCCACGATCGGGCCCTGCGCCGCCCAGCAGGTGAGCAGCCCGAGCGACGGGGAGGTCGGCTCGTGGATGTGGACGACGTCGAAGGTGCCGTCGTGCAGCCAGCGCCGGACCCGCGCGGCGGACAGGAAGCCGAAGTTGAGGCGGGCCACGGAGCCGTTGTACGGCACGGGCACGGCGCGGCCGGCGGAGACGACGTACGGCGGCAGCGGCGTGTCGTCGTCGGCGGGCGCGAGGACGGAGACCTCGTGGCCGAGCCGGATCAGGTGCTCGGCGAGGTCGCGGATGTGGAACTGGACGCCGCCCGGCACGTCCCAGGAGTACGGGCAGACGATGCCGATCCTCAAGAGCGGTTCGCCTCCAGGTCCGCGAGCCACAGCCGCTGGAGCATGTGCCAGTCCTCCGGGTGGTCCGCGATGCCCCCGGCGAAGACGTCGGCGAGGGCCTGCGTCATGACGGCGGTCTTCTCCGTCCGGGTGCCCGACTCGGGCACCTCGATCGGCGCGTGCACCTGGCCCCGCATGACGTCGGTGTCGTCGTACCAGAGCGTGACGGGCAGCAGCAGCGCCCCGGTCTGCTGGGCGAGTATCGCGGGGCCGGCGGGCATCCGCGCCTTCTCCCCGAAGAAGTCGACCTCGACGCCGGAGGCGGACAGGTCGCGGTCGGCGACCAGGCAGACGAGTCCGCCGGCGCGCAGCCGGCGCGCCAGGGTGCCGAAGGCGGAGCCGCCGGTGTGCGGCAGGACCTCCATGCCGAGGGACTCGCGGTAGGCGACGAACCGGTCGTACAGCGTCTCGGGCTTGAGCCGCTCGGCGACGGTGGTGAAGGGGGTGCCGAGCGCCCGGGTCACCCACACGCCGGCGAGGTCCCAGTTGCCCATGTGCGGCAGGGCGAGTATCACTCCCCGGTCGGACGCGAGACCGTCGGTCAGGTAGTGGACGTCCTTCGGGTCGAAGCTGTTGGCCGCCCGCTCCTTGCTCCAGGTCGGCAGCCGGAAGGACTCCATCCAGTAGCGCATGTACGAGCGCATGCCGGCCTTCGACAGCTCCTGGAGCCGCGCCGGCGTCGGGTCCTGCACGACGCGCGCGAGGTTCGCCTCCAGGCGCAGCACGCTCTTGCCGCGCCGCTTCCACACGGTGTCGGCGATCCGCCGGCCGAGGCCCTTGGCCACCGGCTCGGGCAGCTTCTTCACGGTGGCCCAGCCGAGCCCGTAGAGGCCGTCCGCCAGCTTCTCCCGCATGCCGTCGCTCACGACGCCGCCTCGCTCCCCCGGGCGGCGGCGTCCGCCTCCGCCGCTTCCCTGCGTACCGTCACGACCCGCTGTCCGAGGGTCACCGCCGAGCCGACCGCCACGATCCACAGGGCGATGGGCAGCAGCACCTGGATGCCGGGCACGCCGAACGTGTGGAGGCCCGCCAGACCGGCCGCGACCAGCGAGATCACCAGGCGTTCGGCCCGCTCGACCAGGCCGTTGACGGCGACCGGCAGGCCGATCGACTCACCGCGCGCCTTGGTGTACGACACCACCTGACCGGCGGCCAGGCAGAAGATCGACACGGCGCACAGGATGTTGTCGTCGCCCTTGCCCGCGTACCAGAGCGCGAAGCCACCGAAGATCGCCCCGTCGGCGACCCGGTCGAGCGTCGAGTCGAGGAAGGCGCCCCAGCGGCTGGAGATGCCCGCCTGCCGCGCCATGTTGCCGTCCACGAGGTCCGAGAAGACGAACAGCGTGATGACGATCGTGCCCCAGAAGAACTCTCCGCGCGGGAAGAAGACCAGTGCGCCGGCCACCACACCGGCAGTGCCGATGAGCGTGACGGTGTCGGGGCTCACGCCCCGGCGGAGCAGAAACGCGGCGAACGGTGTGAGGACACGCGTAAAAAACGCACGCGCGTACTTGTTCAGCATGGCCTTCCCGAGGTTCGGCGGCCGCGCGGTCCCGATGACCACCGGCTCACCCATCGTAGCCACGCGGGCCCCGGCCGCAGCGGCGGCACCCGGGCACGGCACGGGAGAACGGTACGGAGCCGTCGCGCGTACGACGTATGGACGCACCGTGACGTCGGTGCAAAGCTCGAAGGACGACCGCGGGCGTCCGAAGGAGCCGCACGCGACACGCGCCCCCACCGGGCCGTCCTCGCGCTCCCCCGCGCCCGCGCCGCCACCTCACCGTGCGAGCAGTCGGGAGGAACATCATGGGCGACAAGGCGAACCCCCACTCCGGAGCCGCCGGCAGGGCTCCAACGGCCGACCGGCCCTCGGCCGTACGGAACGTGGTGCTGGTCGGCCACAGCGGATCGGGCAAGACGACCCTCGTCGAGGCCCTGGCGCAGACCGCGGGCGCGGTCAACCGGGCCGGGCGCGTCGAGGACGGCGGCACGGTCTCGGACTACGACGAGATCGAGCACCGCCAGCAGCGTTCCGTACAGCTCTCGCTCGTCCCCGTCGAATGGGACGGCTGCAAGATCAACCTTCTGGACACCCCCGGATACGCCGACTTCGTCGGAGAGCTGAGGGCCGGTCTGCGCGCGGCGGACGCGGCCCTCTTCGTCGTTTCGGCCGCCCAGGAGCCCGACGCGCTCGTGGGCTCGACCCGAGCCGTGTGGGAGGAGTGCGCGGCCGTCGGCATGCCCCGGGCGATCGTCGTCACCCATCTGGACACGGCCCGCACCGACTACACCCAGCTCACGGAGATCCTCGCCTCGCTCTTCGGCGGCGACGACCCCGACGCCGTGCTCCCGCTCTACCTGCCCGTGCGCGGCGCCGAGGCCGCCGACGGGCACGCCCCGGCCACCGGCCTGGTGGGGCTGCTCACCGAGCGGATCCTCGACTACTCGACGGGGGCACGGCGCGAGGACCCGCCCGACGAGGCGCAGCGGCCGCTGATCGCGGAGTCCCGGGCCCGGCTCATCGAGGGGATCATCGCCGAGAGCGAGGACGAGACCCTGATGGACCGCTACCTCGGCGGCGAGACCATCGACCTCAAGACGCTCGTCGACGACCTGGAGAAGGCGGTCGCGCGCGGCACCTTCCATCCCGTGCTCGCCGCCGCCCCGGCGGGCGACGGCGGAAAGCAGGGCCTGGGCACGGTCGAGCTCCTGGAGCTGATCACGCGCGGCTTCCCGACCCCGCTGGAGCGCGAGGCGCCGGCCGTCACCACCCCCGAGGGCGCGGCCCGCCCCGCGGTGGTGTGCGACCCGGACGGGCCGCTGGTCGCCGAGGTCGTGAAGACCTCCTCCGACCCGTACGTGGGCCGGATCTCGCTGGTCCGGGTCTTCTCCGGCACCCTGCGGCCCGACGAGACCGTGCACGTGTCCGGCCACGGGCTCACCGACCGCGGGCACGAGGACCACGATGTCGACGAAAGGGTCGGCGCGCTGACCTCGCCGTTCGGCAAACAGCAGCGCGCCCTCGCCCACGCGGTCGCCGGCGACCTCGCCTGCGTGGCCAAACTGGGCCGGGCCGAGACCGGCGACACGCTCTCCGCCAAGGACGCGCCGCTCCTGATGGAGCCGTGGTCGATGCCGGAGCCGCTGCTGCCGCTGGCGATCGAGGCGCACAGCAAGGCCGACGAGGACCGGCTCTCGCAGGGCCTCGCCCGGCTCGTGGCCGAGGACCCGACGATGCGGCTCGAACAGAACCAGGACACCCACCAGGTGGTGCTGTGGTGCCTGGGCGAGGCGCACGCCGACGTGGCCCTGGAGCGGCTGCGCGGCCGGTACGGCGTGCAGGTCGACACCGTGCCGCACAAGGTGTCGCTGCGCGAGACCTTCGGCGCCGCCTCCGCCGGCCGCGGCCGGCACGTCAAGCAGTCCGGCGGGCACGGCCAGTTCGCGATCTGCGAGATCGACGTCGAACCGCTGCCGCCGGGCAGCGGCATCGAGTTCGTCGACAAGGTCGTCGGCGGCGCCGTCCCGCGCCAGTTCATCCCCTCCGTCGAGAAGGGCATCCGCGCCCAGGCGGCCCGCGGGGTCGCCGCCGGCCATCCGCTGGTCGACATCCGGGTCACCCTGCGCGACGGCAAGGCGCACTCGGTGGACTCCTCGGACGCGGCCTTCCAGACGGCCGGCGCCCTCGCCCTGCGCGAAGCCGCCGCCGACGCGCCCATCCACCTCCTGGAGCCGGTCGCCGAGGTGACCGTCCTGGTTCCGGACGACTACGTCGGCCCGGTGATGAGCGATCTGTCCGGGCGGCGCGGCCGGGTCGTCGGCACCGAGCAGGCCGGCCCCGGCCGGACCATGGTGCGCGCCGAGGTCCCGGAGATCGAGATCGGGCGGTACGCGATCGACCTGCGCTCGGTGTCGCACGGCACGGGAAGCTTCGACCGCGCGTACGCCCGGCACGAACCGATGCCCGCCCACCTCGCCGACAAGATCCGCACCCGGGCGGAGAACGGCGCCTGACCAGTACCGGAGCGGCACCGGACCGGCGCCGGAGCGGCGCCTGACCGACAGCCGGCCGGCACACGATTGGCGCACGATCCGCTGACGAGGAGTGATTCCTGACGCACCGGCAGCCCGTGCCGCCCGCCCAACTCCCCTCCGGCGGGCGGCATTCGGCCATTCGGCCGTCCCGGCGCACTCCCGTGACGCATCCGGTGTCGCCCGGTTACGCTGTGGTGCCCAGCTCAGAAGGTGTGCGGGGCCCGGCGGTTGGGAACAGCCCGCACAGGAACCGTGGCGATGGGGGCGGCAGTGACGATCGGCAGTTTCGGACCCGGGGCACAGATCCCCCTGCAGGGCTCGGACGCACAGACGGCGGCGACCCATGCCCTCGCCTCCGCCGCGTACCGCGACAGCCCCGTCGAGACGATCCTGGACGCCAACAACGAGTGGCACAAGTCGACGGTCAAGGAAGGCAAATGGGCCAAGCTCTTCCGGCCCGACCTCGGTGAGGCCTTCTCCCGCGCGGTCCAGGTCCGGATGCTCGGCGGCGCCCGCAAGCCGCTCATCCAGTCCTTCGGCGCCGACCCGCAGCCGGTCGTCGAGCACTGCCTCGCGGCCACCGGCATCCGCAAGCGGCGCGACACCAAACTGACCCTGGTCACCCTCGTCTTCGGCGTGCTGTTCCTGCCCGGGCTGCTGCTCTGGCTCGGCGTCATCCAGCTCCGCCGCGTCGCCGCCGGCTCCGAGAACAAGCGCACCAGCACCGTCGGCACCGTGCTGCTCGCCGCCGCCGGCCTCTTCGCGGTGCTCGTACTGCTCAAGCTGCCGTGGGACGGGCTGCTGCCCAACTACCTGCGCGCGATGATCGTGGCGCCGGTCGTCGGCTGGTTCCTGGCCCGCCGCATCTGCGAGACCACCGCCGTCGACCTGCGCGACCGCTGGACCGGCCTGCTCAGCGGCGGCGGCATCGGCGCCGCCATCCCCGAGGCCGTGCCGAAGGACCCCACCGAGAAGACCGCCGAGGAACTCCGCGTCAACCTGGAGAAGCTGACCGCCGAGCAGCAGTCCAACGTCGTCTTCTACGCCGGCCCCAAGGGAATACTGGGCATGGGCACCCGCTGGGGCAGCTGGACCCTCGCCGAGGAGCTGATCCCGCAGAACGGCAAGGAGATCCACGACTTCCGCGCCTGGGACGTCGTCCGCCAGATCCACACCGAGCTCACCCTGCTCGAACGCGGCTCGCTCAAGACCGGCTTCCCCAAGCCCACGGTCAAGCACTGGATCGTCTCCCCCGTCGGCGAGGGCGCCGACGAGGTCGCCCGCCCCGAGGGCGAGAACATCGTCCACTACCAGGTGAAGCCGCACGAGATACAGCGCATCTGCAACGACCAGCAGTTCGGCGCCGGCAACCGCCACTACCTCGGCGTCCAGTTCACGCTGTGGGACGGCCAGCTCGTCCTCACCATGATGGTGACGGTCACCTCGCTCCACCACACCCTGCGCGTCGAGGTCACCGGCCACGCCCTCGGCCCGGTGCACGGCCTGTTCACGACGAAGCCGAAGGCGAAGACGAAGGAGGTCTCCAAGACCGTCCGGTTCTGGGAGACCCGCGAGATCAAGCTGCCGCTGACCGACACCGACGACGTCGTCCGCCAGGCCGTGCGCGCCCCGCTGACCTGGTTCCCGCCGGTCCTGGACTTCCTCGGCGGCAAGCTCGTCCTGCCCGAGCCCTTCGGCCTGCGCCACGCCTGGGCCGGCCAGCCCTGGCGGCACCGCTTCATGGCCGACGACGCGATCCGCGCCGCCACTCCGGTGCTGCGGGCGGTCCACGCGGCGACGATCAAGGTGCTCGACGACCACAACGTCGACACGGAACGCTTCAACACGCGCTCGCTGTTGCTGAGCGGCGGGATCCAGGATCCGGGCCCGAAGAAGGCGGACCTCTACGACGCGTAGGGCGTCGGACGGGATCCCGTGTCCGGGATGTTGGATCCACTATCCCGGATCCGAAATCCACCATCCCGGATCGGAAATCTCGGATCCAACATCCTGGATCCAACATCCCGGATCCGGGATCAGAAATGCGAAATCCCGGATCCGAAATCTCGGATCCGGGATACGGCAGTACGGATCAGATACCGGCCGGCCAGGCGTCGGCCAGCATCTTCCGGGTGTCCGCGAGCAGCTGCGGCAGCACCTTCGTGTGCCCGACCACCGGCATGAAGTTCGTGTCCCCGCCCCAGCGCGGCACCACGTGCTGGTGCAGATGCGCGGCGATCCCGGCGCCCGCCACCGAACCCTGGTTCATGCCGATGTTGAACCCGTGCGCCCCCGACGCGGCCCGCAGCGCGACCATCGCCCGCTTCGTGAACTCCGCCAGCTCCGAGGTCTCGTCCGCGTCCAGATCGGTGTAGTCCGCGACGTGCCGGTACGGCACCACCATCAGGTGCCCGCCGTTGTACGGGTACAGGTTGAGCACCGCGTAGACGCTCGTGCCCCGCGCGATCACCAGACCGTCCTCGTCCGACTTCGACGGGATCGTGCAGAAGGGACAGCCGTCCTCGGCCCCCGGCCCGGTCGGCTTGTTCTCGCCCTGGATGTACGCCATCCGGTGAGGCGTCCACAGGCGCTGGAACGCGTCCTGCGTCCCCACTCCGATCTGCTGTTCCGGCTCAGTCGTCATGCTGTGCAGCATATTGCGTCGCCCGTTCGGAACGTGTCGCCGGGGCGGAAGATCCGTGCACGGGCCATGCTGATCCGATGAGCGACAGTCCGCCGAAACCGCCCCGCCAGGAACGCTGGGACCGACGGATGGAGACCCCGCTGGCGGTGGCCTCCCTGGTCTACCTCGGCGGGTACGCGATCCATGTGCTCGCCCACGACCTGCCCGACGCCTGGCGGGACCTCTGCCTGGCACTGATCTTCGCCGCCTGGGCGGTCTTCGTCGTCGACTACGCCGTACGCCTCCGGCTCAGCGGCCTCACTGCCTGGCGCTTCGTGCGCCGGCACTTCCTCGACACCGTCGTCCTCGTGCTGCCGCTGCTGCGCCCGCTGCAGGTGGTACGCGTCTACGACCGGATGCAGCGCCGCCACGACAAGCCCCGGCTCACCCTCTACGCCCGCGTCATGGCGTACGCGGGCCTCTCCACCGCCCTGATCGGCTTCGCCGGCGCGCTCGCCGTCTACCAGGCCGAGTACGGCGCACCCGGCGCGACGATCCGTACCTTCGGCGACTCGGTGTGGTGGGCCTGCTCGACCCTGGCGACCGTGGGCTACGGCGACGTGACCCCGGTGACCCCCTGGGGCCGCGTGGTCGCCGTGGGTCTGATGGCCTGCGGGCTCGCGCTGCTCGGCGCGGTGACGGGTTCGTTCTCGTCGTGGCTGATCCAGGTCTTCACCCGGGAGGACGAGCGCGGGGACGGGAAGAGGCCCCCGGGGGATTTCCCGGGGGCCTCTTGACCCCGCCGAAGCAGGGAGCACAACTACTGTCCCCGATTCTGCATCTCATGCATGGGGCCATCCCCGCTCACGCGGGGAGCAGGTCACACCTGGACGCGCTTCTCCACCACGTCAACGAGCTTGGCCAGCGCCTGGTCACGCGGAACCCCGTTCTCCTGCGAACCGTCGCGGTAGCGGAAGGAGACCGTGCCCGCGTTCATGTCATCGTCGCCGACGATGATCATGAACGGGACCTTCTGCTTCTGCCAGTTCCTGATCTTCTTCTGCATGCGGTCCGACGAGGCGTCCACCTCGACCCGCAGACCCTTCTTCTTCGCCTCGGCGGCGAACTCCTGCAGGTACTCGATGTGCGCGTCGCCGATCGGGATGCCGACCGCCTGCACCGGGGCCAGCCACGGCGGCATGGCGCCCGCGTAGTGCTCCAGGAGCACCGCGAAGAACCTCTCGATGCTGCCGAAGAGCGCGCGGTGGATCATGACCGGCCGCTGGCGCGAGCCGTCCGCCGCCGTGTACTCCAGGTCGAAGCGCTCCGGCAGGTTGAAGTCCAGCTGGATGGTGCTCATCTGCCAGGTACGGCCGATGGCGTCCTTCGCCTGGACCGAGATCTTCGGGCCGTAGAACGCGGCGCCGCCCGGGTCGGGGGTCAGCGGGAGGCCCTGCTTCTCGGCCACCTGCCGCAGCGTCTCGGTGGCCTCCTCCCACACCTCGTCCGAGCCGACGAACTTCTTCGGGTCCTTGGTCGACAGCTCCAGGTAGAAGTCGGTCAGACCGTAGTCGCGGAGCAGGTTCAGAACGAAGGTGAGCGTCTTGTCGAGCTCCTCCGACATCTGCTCGCGGGTGCAGTAGATGTGCGCGTCGTCCTGGGTGAAGCCACGGGCACGGGTCAGGCCGTGCACGACACCGGACTTCTCGTACCGGTACACGGTGCCGAACTCGAACAGGCGCAGCGGCAGCTCACGGTAGGAGCGCCCGCGCGCGTCGAAGATCAGGTTGTGCATCGGGCAGTTCATGGGCTTGAGGTAGTAGTCCGTACCACCGTCGAGCTGCATGGGCGGGTACATGCCCTCCGCGTACCAGTCCAGGTGGCCGCTCTTCTCGAAGAGGGCGCCCTTGGTCGCGTGCGGCGAGTAGACGAACTCATAGCCCTCCTCCTCGTGCCGCTTGCGGCTGTAGTCCTCCATGACCCGGCGGATGATGCCACCGCGCGGGTGGAAGACCGCGAGGCCCGAACCGATCTCGTCCGGGATGGAGAAGAGGTCGAGCTCGTTGCCCAGCTTGCGGTGGTCACGCTTCTCGGCCTCGGCGAGGAAGTCGAGGTGGGCCTTCAGCTCGTCCTTCGACGGCCAGGCGGTGCCGTAGATGCGCTGGAGCTGCTTGTTCTTCTCGTCGCCGCGCCAGTACGCCGAGGCGTTGCGCATCAGCTTGAACGCCGGGATGTTCCGGGTGGTGGGCAGGTGCGGGCCGCGGCAGAGGTCGCGCCAGCACAGCTCGCCGGTCTTCGCGTCCAGGTTGTCGTAGATGGTCAGCTCGCCGCCGCCCACCTCGACGTTCGCACCGTCGTCGGTCGACGCGGCGCCCTTGATGCCGATGAGCTCCAGCTTGTACGGCTCGTCGGCGAGCTCCTCGCGGGCCGCCTCGTCCGTGACGACGCGGCGGGCGAACTTCTGCCCGCGCTTCTGGATCTCCTGCATCCGCTTCTCGATGGCCTTGAGATCCTCGGGCGTGAACGGCTTCGCCACGTCGAAGTCGTAGTAGAAGCCGTCCCGGACCGGCGGGCCGATGCCCAGCTTGGCCTCGGGGAAGATCTCCTGCACGGCCTGGGCCATGACGTGCGCGGTCGAGTGGCGCAGGATGTTGAGGCCGTCCTCGGAGGAGATCTCGACGCCCTCGACGGCATCGCCCTCGGCGAGCTCGTACGACAGGTCCTTCAGCTCGCCCGCGACACGGGCGGCGATGACGGTGCGGTCGTCGGCGAACAGGGCGCCGGCCGTGGTGCCCGCGCTCACCGTCCTCTCCTCGGGCCCGGAGGCGGACTGGACGGTCACACGGACTTCAGACACGGGTGCTCCATACATAGGGGCGCAGGCAGACACGAGGTGCCGGCGCCGGCGGTGCGCGGCAGAGACGAGGTGCCGCACGGTTGTCGATCCTACCCGTGCGTCACCTCCGGCCCCGGTGTCCCGGTGATCACTCCTCGCCCGGCCCGCACGCCTCCTCGAAGAAGTCCCCGTCCCCGGCCGTCCCGTGGATCGACTTCATCAGCCGGTCCCGTTCGGCCTCGTCCACCTGCACCGGTACGACTCCGCTCGCGTCGGTCAGGCGCCGGAAGCCGCCGCGGCTCTCCAGCCGGCCGACGACCCGGATCGGCAGGCCGACGAGGTGCGCGTGGCCGGCGGTGCGGTAGCCCTCCTCGTCGAGGGTGACGCGGACGTGGCCGACCTCCGCGCCGGCGAGGACCCGGAGCCGTACGGTGCCCTCGCCGCGCGGGCCGGAGCGGCGCATGCGGACGACGGTGCCGGTGATGCGTACGGGTACGGAGGGTTCGCCGGCCCGGTAGCGGGTGCCGGCCTCGCGCAGGGCGGGCAGGTCGCCGGGCGAGAACTCGACGGGCTCGGGGCGGGCGGCGCAGCCCTCGGGGGTGCCGGCCGCCGGGGACCATTCCAGGGTGATGCTGGCGCCCTCCGTGCCGCGCACGAGCGCGACGAGCGCGTCGGTGAGTTCGCGGCTGACGCCGGCCTCGACGGCGGTGTCGAACGCCTCCATGCCGCCGGTGGCGCGCCGGTAGTCGACGGCTTCGCGGGCCGCGTACAGAGCGTGGTAGAGCCGCACGGTGACGGCGCGGCCGGGGTCGACGGGCAGGAAGGCGGTCAGCCCGCGGCCGCCGGGGGCGGCGCCGACGACGACGGACTCCAGGGACGCCTGGGCCTGCCGCCGGTGCCGGGCGCCGTGGTAGCCGGCCCGGCCGCGGACGGCGAGCGCGCCGGCGAGCAGCACGCCCCGGGCGGCGGACCTCAGCTGTTCCTGTACGGGCCAGGGCACCGGCCCGGCCGGGCCCGGCGGCACGTCGCGCCACCAGCGGATCTCGTCGCTGGGCACGGTGAGGCCGGTGAGGACCTCGCGGGCGGAGGGCGCGGCGCTGCGGGCGAGGGCGGTGAGGGCCTCGCCGATCAGGTCCTCGCAGTCGGGGAAGGCGCGGCTGTCCGGGACGAGGAGGCTGGTGCCGCGGCTGCCGGCCTCGGGACCCGGCGGGCTCCAGCGGCTGTAGCGGCCGGCGGCCCCGCCGCGGCGCCGCCAGCCGTGCCGGGCGAGCAGCGCGCCGAGGACGCGGGGGTCGACCCGGCCGGGGTCGGGGGTGTCGCCCGCGTCGGCCCAGGGTCCGAGGGGCGCGGCGGGGACGCCGGTCCAGTGGCCGGGGAGTTCGCCGGGCGCGGGGTGCGGGCGAAAGGGCGGCGACACGGGCGGTACGGGGTGGGTGGGCGGGAGCAGGGGGCCGGGGCCGTGACCGGCACCGTTCTCGGGTTCGTCGATCGGCCGGTGCATCAGGGTCTCCCTCCCACGCCGACCCGCGCCATGATCTCGCAGAGCGCCCGGTCGTCGAAGATCCGCGTCGTCGGGATCCGCACGGTGGTCCGGCGGCGTCCCGTGACCGGGTGGCCGGCCAGGTTGATCCAGTAGCAGCAGTGGCGCAGGTCGAGCCCGTCGTGGCCGGCCCGCAGCCACTCCTCCCGGTCCCGCGGGACGAGCATCACGACCAGGATCTTGTGGACGGCCACGGGGCTGCGGGCGAGCTTCACCAGGTGCTCGTTGTCGAGCGTGAACGAGAACGCGGTGGGGGCTCCGGGGCCTGTCGTGCGCGGCGGTATCTGGTAGGTGCACTTGAGCTGCACCTTGATCGTCACTTCGTCGTCGACGGTGTGTCCCGGAGCGCTGTGGCTCACGTGCCAGTCGATGCCGTTGTCGGGGAACGGCTGCGCGAGCGAGCAGCCGGCCGCCGCCGCGACCGCGTGGAGGTATCCGACCTGGAGGGTCTCCATGCAGGCGGTGGTGGCGAGCGAGCCGCGCAGCGGTGCTGCCCGCTGGGGCGGCAGCCCTCCCGACTCGGGCTGGGCGAGCGCCATGTCGATTCCCTTCCCCGTCACCTCTGTTGTGACCTGTCCGCGTACGGCGCAAACAGCCCGGGTATCAACGATTCGGGCAGGGGGATGGCCATCTGCCGCGCACGTGCGAGGAGTTCGGGGATGACGACGCACTGGTACGAGGGGCCCCTGGCCGCCTTCGACACGGAGACCACAGGAGTGGACGTCGAGCAGGACCGCATCGTGTCCGCCGCCCTCGTCGTCCAGGACGCGGCGGGCATGCGCCCGCGGGTGACGCGCTGGCTGGTGAACCCGGGCATACCGGTGCCGCCGGAGGCCACGGCCGTACACGGCCTGACGGACGATCACCTCCAGCGCAACGGGCGGTGGCCGTCGCCGGTGGTGGAGGAGCTGGCCCGGGCGATAGCCGAACAGAGCGCGGCGGGCCGCCCGTTGGTGGTGATGAACGCGCCGTTCGACCTGACGATCCTCGACCGCGAGCTGCGCCGCCATCGGGCGTCGTCGCTGGGCCGCTACATGGAGCACGTGCCGCTGTGCGTGCTCGACCCGCGGGTCCTGGACAAGCACCTGGACCGGTACCGCAAGGGCCGGCGGACGCTGACGGACCTGTGCGAGCACTACGAGGTCGTGCTCGACGGCGCGCATGACGCCGCGGCGGACGCGCGGGCCGCGATGGACGTCGTACGGGCGGTGGGGCGGCGGTTCGCCTCGCGGCTGGAGCGGCTGACACCGAGTGAGCTGCACACGCTGCAGTCGGTGTGGCACGCGGCACAGGCGCGGGGCCTGCAGGCGTGGTTCGCGCGGCAGGGCACGCCGGAGACGGTGGATCCGGCGTGGCCGCTGCGTCCGGAGCTGCGGACGGCGGCGTGAGCCGGGCGTTCGAGGCGAGTACCGGAGGCGGGGTGCGGGAAGCGCGCGCGGGAAGCGGGGCCGGAAACGAAGGAGGCCGGTCCGTCTTTCGACGGACCGGCCTGCCTTACCCGGTGGGCGATACTGGGATCGAACCAGTGACCCCTTCGGTGTGAACGAAGTGCTCTCCCGCTGAGCTAATCGCCCGGGCAACGGGTGAAACCATACAGGCCCGCCGGGGTTTCGTTCAAACCGGCCGGACCGGCGCGGACCGGGACGGGTCCTGGCGGCGCAGCCGGGCGGCGAGTCCGCGGCGGCCGCCGCGCATCATCAGGGCGTGGTTGGCGCGGAACAGCGGCCGCCCGGGTACGGCGAAGGCGCGCATGAGCGGGTTCCTGACCTCGACCTCCTGCTCGTAGAGGGCGCGGGTGCCGGTGCCGCCGGGCAGTGCGGTGAGCGTCCAGCGGGCCCAGCCCTCCAGGTCGCCGCCGAGCCGGATCTCCAGGACGCGGGCGTCCGGGTCGCGGCGCCGGGCCTCGGCGGTGACGTGGAGGTCGTACGGGAGCAGCGAGCGGAAGCGGGCGGTGCCGGTGCGTTCGTCGTGCGGGACGACCTCGCGGACCTGGGGCCACCAGCTCGGGTACTCCTCGGCGCGTTCCAGGACGGCGTAGACGGCGTCGGGCGGGACGGCGAGCCGCCAGACGGTGCGGAATCGGTAGTGGCACCAGTCCATGGAGCCAGTGTGGGCTACTCAGGGCCGGATCTGAGTATCCGCGCGCATTCCCCGGGGCTGTGTCCGGGGCCACACTCCGGCTATGGATTCCTCCCTGCCTCCCGCGGAAGAGCTGGTGCTCGTCGACCGCGAACTGGCCCGACTCGACGCCCGCCGGGCCCAGTTGCTGCTGCGCCGCGACTGGCTGCTGCGGGTGCTCGCCCCACGGGTGCCGGCGGCCGGCCCGGCGACGGCGCCGTGGCCCGCACCCGTACCGACCCGTCCGGAGGCGACGCCGCGCAGCACGCAGAACGTGCTGCTCACCCTCGGCGGGGTGCTGCTCACGGTCGCCGCGCTGGTGTTCACGCTGGTGAGCTGGGGAACGATGGGCATCGGCGGCCGGTCGGCGGTGCTCGCGGTCGTGACCTCGGCCGCGCTTGCCGCGCCGGCGCTGCTGCTGCGCCGGGGGCTCGCGTCGACGGCGGAGGCGGTGGCGGCGCTCGGTCTGGTCCTGACGGTCCTCGACGCGTACGCGCTGCACCGGGTGGCGCTGCCGGACACGGACGCGCTCGCGTACACGGCGGTGGCCTCGGCGGTCCTGGCGGGTGCCTGGGCGGGGTACGGCGCGGCGCTGTCCGGGCTGCGGATGCCGGTCCCGGCCGGGGTGGTCGCGGCCCAACTGCCGCTGCCGCTCGGGGTGCTGGCCGCCGGTGGCGGTGTGGTGCCGGTGGCGTGGGCGGCGCTCGCGACGGCGGTGCTCGACCTGGTGGTGGTCCTCTTCACGGCGCCGCTCGCGCCGCGGGTGACGGCCGGTGCGGGCGCGGCGGGTCTGGGCGGCTGGGCGCTGCTGACCGGCCTGGCCCTCTCCCTCTCGTCCCCGGTGCGGGGCGCCCTGCTGCTGCTCGTGTGTGCCGGGGTGCTGCTGTACCTGGCCACGCGCCACGCCCCGGCGGCCGTCGCCGCGGCCACGGGGGCGGGCCTGTCGGGGATCGCGGCCGTGGGCGGTCTGCTGCGCGCGGTGGTGCCGGTCGCGTGGGCGGTGCCGGCGTACGCGCTGGTCGCGGTGGTCCTCGCCGGGGCGGCGTGGCGGCTGCTCGCGGGTGTGCCGGCGCTGCGCACGGGGCTCGCGCTGGCGGGCGGCGGGGCGCTGGGCCTCACGGTCGTGTGGGCGCTGCCGCCGTCCCTCGTGGGTGTGCTCGGTCCGCTGGGCCGGACGTCACCGGTGTGGTCGGGGACGCACACGGACAGCGGGCGGATGCTGTCCGGCTTCCCGGCGGCGGCTCCGCTGGTGCTGCTGCTCGCGGTGGGCGCCCTCGCGGTGGTGCCGCGCGTCTGGGCCCGCTGCGGCGCCGTCGCGCTGGGCTGGGCGCTGCTCGTCGCCCTGCCGGTGTCGCTGGAGCTGCCGTACGCGGCGGGGCTCGCGTTCCAGCTCCTGGCGGCGGCGACGGGCCTGGCGGTCTCGGTGCGCCCGGCGGTCCTGGCGCGCGGCCTGGTCCGGCCCGAGGCACCCGGGACGTCCAGGGCGGTGCCGCCGGGCGCGGTCGCGGCGGCCGTCCCGGCGGAGCCGGCGTCGGTCCTGGCGTGGCTCGCCTTCGGATGCGGGCTGGCGTCGGCGCTGTCGGCGGTGGCGCTGGGGCTCGACGCGCGGGCGGCGACGTTCGCGGTGCTCGGGGTGCTCGCGGTCCTGTGCGGCGGGGTCGCGGGGTACGGGGCCGGGGTGCGGCGCCTGGTCGGGGCGTCGGCAGCGGTGCTCGCGGTGGCCGGGCTCGTCGGTGCGGGCGCGGCGGCCGGGCGGCTGGGAGTGGCGGTGAGCGGGCTGGTGCTGCTCGCCGTGCCCGCGGGGACGGCGGCGGCCGGGGCGTGGCTGCGGCGGCATCCGGTGGCCGTGGTGGTGGAGGCGACGGGCGCCGGGGTGGCGCTGTGCGGTCTGGGGCTCGGCGTCGCCGCGGGGCGGCCGGCGCTGCTCGCGCTCGGGCTCGGCCTGGCCGGGGTGATCGCGTCGGCGACGGCGCTGCGGCCCGAGCGGCGCACGGTGGCCGCGGCGACGGCGGCGGTGCTGTTCGTCCTGGCCGCGTGGGTGCGGCTCGCGGTGTGGGGCGTGACGGCCCCGGAGGCGTACGCGCTGCCGGTGACCGTCCCGGCCCTGGCGGTGGGTGTGCTGCGGCGGCGCCGCGATCCGGAGGCGTCGTCCTGGGCGGCGTACGGACCGGGTCTGGCGGTCACGCTGGTGCCGAGCCTGTTCGCGGCCTGGACGGACGCGCAGGGGACGCGCCCGCTGCTGCTCGGGCTCGCGGCGCTGGCGGTGACGCTGCTCGGCGCCCGGTTCCGGCTGCAGGCGCCGCTGGTGCTCGGCGGGGCGGTGCTCGTCCTGGACGGCCTGCACGAGCTGGCGCCGTACGTGGTGCAGGTGGTGGGCGCGCTGCCGCGCTGGCTGCCGCCGGCCCTGGCCGGGCTGCTGCTGCTCGCGGTGGGGGCGACGTACGAGCAGCGGCTGCGCGACGCCCGCCGGCTGCGGGAGCGGCTCGGCAGGATGCGCTGACGGCGGGCGGGCCCGGCCGGGAGGCGCGGGAACGCCGAAGGCCCGGAGACGTGATCGTCTCCGGGCCTTCGGGCCGGGTGGTGGGCGATACTGGGTTCGAACCAGTGACCCCTTCGGTGTGAACGAAGTGCTCTCCCACTGAGCTAATCGCCCGGGCGCACCGCAAACATTACCGCATGTCAGCGGGGCTCCCGAACCACGTCCGGGTCACTGATCGATCTTCCACGGCATGACGAGGCCGAACTTCCAGACGTAGAAGCCCACGAGCGCGGCGATGATCACCAGGCCGATGGTGGTGAGGATGATGTTGCGGCGCCGGACCTTCGGGTCGAGGGCCTTCTGGGCGGCCTCGGTGACCTTGCGCTTGGTCCAGCGGAGCACCAGCTGGGCCCAGACGAACTCGGTCGCCCAGATCGCCATGCCGGCGAAGATCACCAGCCAGCCGGGGCCGGGCAGGGGCAGCATCACGATGCCGGCGCCGACCACGGCGAGTCCGACGACGAAGACGCCGACCTGCCAGCTCATGTGCAGGGTCCGGCGCGCCTTGATGAACTCGGGCGCCCGGGATCCCAGCGGCGTCTCGTCAGCCTGCTCCGGCTTTTCCGGGCCGGGCGCCGCGCTCGCCACGGACTCCCCCGCCCGCTCGTCACTGTCCGCATTCATGCATCCCAACCTACCGGACCGCCCGTCCCGACGAGGCCCGCTGAAATGGCGGTATTACCCAAAGTCACACGCCGCCGATCGAGCTACCTGAACGATCACAAAACAGACAGAGGGGTTTACAACGGCACCGTAGGTGGCATGTCGATTTCGCCGACGTGCGAATCCCCGAGCGCACACTGAGCGAAAGGCCCTGGCGCTTATGAACACCACGGTCAGCTGCGAGCTGCACCTGCGCCTCGTTGTGTCGAGCGAGTCCTCACTGCCTGTACCCGCGGGCCTGCGGTATGACACGGCCGATCCGTATGCCGTGCACGCCACCTTCCACACCGGAGCCGAGGAGACGGTCGAATGGGTCTTCGCCCGCGACCTTCTCGCCGAGGGGCTGCACCGGCCCACCGGCACGGGCGACGTCCGGGTCTGGCCGTCCCGCAGCCACGGTCAGGGAGTCGTCTGCATCGCGCTGAGTTCCCCCGAGGGCGAAGCCCTGCTCGAGGCCCCGGCGAGGGCCCTGGAGTCGTTCCTGAAGCGGACCGACGCCGCGGTGCCACCGGGCACCGAGCACCGGCACTTCGACCTCGACACGGAGCTCTCCCACATCCTGGCCGACAGCTGAGCCAGCCCGAGAGCCGCACGGCGCCGTCCGACTCGGGGAGACGGCGCCGCGCGGGCAGTCGCTTACGCCTTTCCATCGGCGCCCTCCACCGCGCAGCCGGCGCGGCGGAGGGCGCCGATGCGCGTTTCCGGGTCGCGCTAGAGTCAGCGCAAATCCGCGGGCACCCGCCCGCAGCCGGCCAGGGAGCGCATCGTGCTGATCCCCCACGACACCCGCATCGCCCTCGACACCGTCGTCGATCTGATGAACACCGCCCCCCAGGGCGACCGCGACGACGAGCTCGAGGACATCCCGGCGCTTCGGTCCTTCGTGCACAGGCACAAGATCAGCGACGTCGGTGAGCTCGACGCCGACGATCTGAAGGCCGTCCGTGACGTGCGCGAGCGCTTCACGGCCGTCTTCTCGGCCCCCGACGCCCGGATCGCCGCCAGCCTGATCAACCAGCTGGTCGCCGCCGCCGGCACGACGCCGCAGCTCACCGACCACGACGGCTACGACTGGCACGTGCACTACTTCGCGCCGGGCGCCTCCGTCGCCGACCACCTGGGCGCCGACTGCGGCATGGCGCTGGCCTTCATCGTCGTCGCGGGCGAGCAGGAGCGGCTGCGCCGCTGCGAGGCGCCGGACTGCGGCCGGGCCTTCGTCGACCTCTCCCGCAACCGCTCCCGCCGCTACTGCGACAGCCGCACCTGCGGCAACCGGCTCCACGTCGCCGCCTACCGGGCGCGCCGCAAGGAAGCCGCGGGCTGACCCTCACAGCAGGAACAGATCGTGGACGGCGGCCATGAGCAGCAGCCCGCCGATCACCGCCAGGAAGATCATCAGTGGCGGCTGGGAGAGCGCGAACAGACAGCCGCGCGGCTCCTCGGCGGGAGGTGCGGTGGGGGGCGCGGCGGAGGTGGGGACGGGGTCCCGCGAGGTATCGAGCATCTCGCGGGGATGATCGCGCACACGGCGGCCCGGAAATCCCGCAACACACCCCACGGGCACGCCCGTTCACCCCATCCCGTGGACGCGGGGAACGAGAACCGTCAGAACCGGTCGGATCGACGACCGGTCCCGGTCATATTCCGTGCTTCTTCAGAATCGCCTCGATGTCGCTGAAGTCCTCGTCGCCGGTCTTGGCCTGCGGCTTCGCGGTCGGGCCACGCCGCCCCGCGCCGAGCGACGGCGCCGAGGCGGCCGGTGCCACGGCCCCGCGCCCCTCGCCCGCGGTGGTCTCCGCCCGCCCGGCCCGGCGCCGCTCGACGGCCCGCGTGGACGACAGGAGCAGCCAGGCCGCGCCGAGGACACCGAAGCCGGCCCAGGCGACCGGGCTGAAGGCCGTGTCCGCCAGCCACTGCACCGCACCCGTCATCACCAGGCCGAGCGGCACCAGCGCGTAGGCGGCTATCCGGGCCGCGGCCAGGTACTTCTTGCGGAAGGCCGTGACCGCGGCGATGCCGAGGCCCGCCACGGCGGCCGCGGAGCAGATGGTCTCGGCAAGCATGCGGTCCTCCTGGTCACGAGTGGGACGTCACGGGTGGCACGCCACGGGTGGTTCGTCCCTTCCATCCTGCACCGCCCGGGCCGCCCGCGGCCATGGCCCGGGCCCCGGATCAGGGAGATCTCCGGGTCGTCCCCCAGGGATCGCCGGATGGGAGACTCTTCCCATGAGTGAGTCCACCACCCCCGCCTCCCCGGTCGTCCTGGAGACCTGGTTCGACCTGCAGTGCCCCGACTGCTTCCAGGCCCTCGACGACGTCCGCGCGCTGCGCGAGAAGTACGGCGCCCGCCTCGACGTGCAGCTGCGCCATTTCCCGCTGGCCAAGCACAAGCACGCCTACGCCGCGGCCCAGGCCGCCGAGGAGGCGTTCGCCCAGGGCAAGGGCTGGGAGTACACGGAGGCGCTGCTCGCCAGGACCGCGGAGCTCGGCGAGCGCGGCGAGCCGGTGCTCCTGGAGGTGGCGGGCGCACTGGGCCTGGACTCCGAGGAGTTCGACACCGCCCTGATCGACGGCCGGCACCTGCTCACCGTCGACGCCGACGAGGCCGAGGGCAAGGCGATCAAGGTCACCGGCACCCCGACCTATGTCGTCGGCGGCGAGCGCCTCGACGGCGGCCAGAGCCAGGACGGCCTGCGCGCGCGCATCGAGGAGATCGCCGACCGTCTCCTGGCGGCCTGACCCGCCGGACGGGCGCCGGCGTCCGGCCAGGTACTCCCTAGAGCGGCTTGGCGCTGTTGAGGCAGGTCGTGCGGTAGCCCAGCGACTCGTAGAGCCGGAGCGCCGGGGTGTTGCCCGCGAAGACGTGGAGTCCGAGCAGGCTCTCCCCGGCCGCCCGCGCGGTCTGCTCGGCGAGCAGCATCAGGGCCCGGCCGTGGCCGTGGCCGCGGTGCTCCTCGGCGACCTCGATGTCGTACACGTACCCGCCGCGCGTCCCCGGTTCCAGCTCGCGCGGGCCGGTCCACACCCGGCCGACCACCTGCCCGTCCAGGACGGCCAGGTGGAATGCCATGCCCGGGGTCGCGAGCCCGTCCGGGAGCAGTTCCCGGTGCCCGGCCTCCGCCTTGGCGCGGGCCAGGTCCGCCGGCATGCCGCGGTCGATCCAGCTGCGGGCGTAGCCCTCCCGCGCCGCGGCCTCCCACGGCCCGAACTCGGCCTCGGTCATGGGCCGCGCCTGGAAGCCGGGCGGCAGGGCGGCGGGCCGCTCCGGGAGCTCCTTGACCATGTTCCGGCTGCGCTCGGTGTAGCCGAGCGAGCGGGCCATCCGCAGCGCGGGCTCCGCCGCCGCGGGCACCTGGATCAGCACCTGCCGGCAGCCCCAGTCGCGCAGCACCTCCTCCGAGGCGAGCGCCGCGACCGTGCCGCGGCCCCGCCCGCGGTCCGGCTCGTCGACCCGGAGGCGCTGGATGACGCCCGTGGTCGGCCCGAAGCCGGGGTCGGTGGAGACGTGCACGGAGCCGACCCGGCGGCTGTTCACGCAGATGTCGTACGTGCGCGAGCGGCCGCCGTCGGCGGACTGCTGGAGCGGCTCGGACGGCCGCAGGGTGGTGGTCATCACCGGTGTTCTACCCACCCCGCCGCCCCACCGTCATCCGGTTAACCGAGCTTCGGGTCGCGGTCCTGGGCCGCCCGCTCCTCGAAGACGCGCATGGCCTTGGCGGTGACCGGGCCCGGCGCCCCGGCGAGTTCCCGGTCGTCGACCCGGTGCACGGCCTGGACGTCGCGCAGGGTCGAGGTCAGGAAGATCTCGTCGGCGCTGTCCAGGACGTCGAGCGGCAGGTCGGTCTCCTCCGCGCCCGTCCATTCCACGGCGAGGGCGCGGGTGATGCCCGCGAGGCAGCCGGAGGAGACGGGCGGGGTGAGGACGCGGCCGCCGACGACCACGAAGACGTTGGAGCCGGTGCCCTCGCAGAGCCGGCCGACCGTGTTGGCGAACAGCGCCTCGGAGGCGCCGCGCTCGTGCGCCCGGGCGAGGGCGACGACGTTCTCGGCGTACGAGGTGGTCTTCAGGCCGGTGAGCGCGCCGCGTTCGTTGCGGGTCCACGGGACGGTGATCACGGCGGTGGAGTCCGGGCGGCGGCCGGTCTCGCCGAGCGCCACGACCAGGCTCGGGCCCGACGTGCCGCGCTCGGAGCCGAGCGGGGAGAGCCCGCCCGTGTAGGTGATGCGGAGCCGGCCGAGTTCCATCGGGTTGGCCGCGAGGACGGCGGCGCAGGCGCGGCGGACCTCGTCGAGGTCCGGGTCGGGGAGTCCGAGGCCGCGGGCGGAGCGGGTGAGCCGCTCCAGGTGCAGGGTGAGAGCGAACGTTTCGCCGCGCTCGGCCTTGACCGTCTCGAAGATGCCGTCGCCGACGGTGAGCCCGTGGTCCAGGACGGACACCAGCGCGGCCCCGGCGTCGTGCAGTGCGCCGTTGACCCAGAGTTTCATCGAGATATGGCCTTTCCACTCGCCTCGTACGCGTCGCTCGCCTCGTACCCGCCCGACGCTATCGCGACGAGCCGGGACGCCTTCAGTTCGGTCTCGGCCCACTCCCGCTCGGGGTCGGAGCCCCACGTGATGCCGGCACCGGTGCCGAAGCGGAGCAGGCCGGCGGCGCGGTCGATCCAGAAGGTGCGGATGCCGACGGCGAGCTCGGCGGTGCGCCGGTCGGCGTCGACCCAGCCGATGCCGCCGCAGTAGGGGCCGCGCGGGGCGGTCTCCAGGGCCTCGATGATCCGCAGGGCGCTGGACTTGGGGGCGCCGGTCACGGAGCCGGGCGGGAAGGTGGCGGTGAGCAGCTCGCGCCAGCCGGCCTCGTCACGCAGCTCGCCGCGGACGGTGGAGACCAGGTGGACGAGGCCGGGGTGCGGTTCGACGGCGCAGAGCTCGGGCACGGTGACGGACCCGGTGGCGCAGACGCGGCCCAGGTCGTTGCGCACCAGGTCCACGATCATCACGTTCTCGGCGTGGTCCTTCTCCAGGAGGTCCTCGGCGGTCCTGCCGGTGCCCTTGATGGGGCCGGACTCGACGGTGCGGCCGGTGCGGCGCAGATACAGCTCGGGCGAGGCGGTGGCGATCTCCACGCCGTGCGCGGGCAGCCGGATCGTTCCGGCGTACGGGGCGGGGTTGCCGCGGGCCAGCAGGGCGGTGAGCGCGTCGACGTCGGCGTGGGCCGGGTCGGGCAGCGGCGCGGACATCACCCGGCAGAGGTTCGCCTGGTAGACCTCGCCGCGCGCGATGTGCTCGCGCACCCGGCGCACGCCCGCCGTGTACGCGGCGCGGTCGAGCGAGGACGTCCAGTCGCCGGCGGCGGGGCCGCGCCAGGCGCCGGGCAGCGGCGCGGGGACCGGGTCGGGTCGCACGTCACCGAAGCGGGCGCAGGTCAGGCGGCCCTCGAAGTCCGCGCAGACGGCCCAGAAGCCGGTGGAGTCCAGCGCCTCGGGATCATGGGTGACGTCCCGGAGGTCGGTGGCGAGGAGGCCGCCGAAGCGCGCCATAGGGGTGAGGGGGTGCACTCTTGCGAGTCTAGGACGGTGGCCGGAAGGGGACCCGGGGGCCGCCGGCGGACGCCTCACCGCCACCCCCGGGACACGGGGAGTGAACGCCGTACGAACGCTCCCGCACCACGCCGCGCGCGCCCCCGCCGGGACCCGGCCGGCGGCCTGGAGGGGGTCTGGAGGGGGTGCAGGTCAGCACGCTGCGCAAACGCGTTTTTGTACTGGCCGAGGAATCCGCTAAAGTTCAACACGTCGCCGGGACGCGCAAGCGAAACGGAAACGACAAGCGGACGTGGCTCAGTTGGTAGAGCATCACCTTGCCAAGGTGAGGGTCGCGAGTTCGAATCTCGTCGTCCGCTCGATGTGGGGGATCTTCCCGAACCCCTGTTATCACTCCTGGTGGAGTGGCCGAGAGGCGAGGCAACGGCCTGCAAAGCCGTCTACACGGGTTCAAATCCCGTCTCCACCTCCAAGGACGATTAGCTCAGCGGGAGAGCGCTTCCCTGACACGGAAGAGGTCACTGGTTCAATCCCAGTATCGTCCACTGGACCCTCGGGTCCTGGATCCTCGGATCCCCCGCGCGATTAGCTCAGCGGGAGAGCGCTTCCCTGACACGGAAGAGGTCACTGGTTCAATCCCAGTATCGCGCACCGGACCTTCGGGTTCGTGATCTTCGAGTCACCCCGCGCGATTAGCTCAGCGGGAGAGCGCTTCCCTGACACGGAAGAGGTCACTGGTTCAATCCCAGTATCGCGCACCGGATCCTCGGATCCCGGCTCTCGGATCACCCCGCGCGATTAGCTCAGCGGGAGAGCGCTTCCCTGACACGGAAGAGGTCACTGGTTCAATCCCAGTATCGCGCACCAGAGATGAGCCCCCGGCCGCTGCTCGCGGCCGGGGGCTTCGTCGTGTCCGCTCCCCCGCCCGGAGAGGGGGGCCGCCCCCGGAGGGGCGGCTCGACGCCTCAGGACCCGACGCCTCAGGAGGAGAACAGCAGCCGGCCGAAGCCGCCCTTGTGGTGGCCGTGGTGACCGCCGTGGTGCCCACCGTGGTGACCGCCGTGGTGCGGGGCTCCCCAGGCCGGGGCCGCGGGCTGCGCCGGGTACGCCGGCGGCGGGGCCTGCTGCACCCACTGCGACTCCAGGCGGGTCAGGGCCTCCAGCTCGCCGTAGTCCAGGAAGATGCCGCGGCAGCCGCTGCACTGCTCTATCTGGACACCGTTGCGGTTGTAGGTGTGCATGGGCGCGTGGCACTTGGGACACTGCATGCGGGTCTCAACTCCCTGCCGTTCGAATGGTGCTCTCACCCTAGGGGGACGCAGGCGGGGCCAACTCGGTTCGGAGCGTACCGATTCGGGCACAGGTGTCGATCATCACCTCTTCCACCTCGTCCAGCGGGCGCCCCTCGACGGTGGACTTGGCGACGGCGAGCGCCGCGGTCTGCACGGTGAGCGCGCGGGCCGGGACGTCGAGCCGGGACCAGGGGTCGGCGCCGGGGCCGCCGCTCGCCGGGCCGCCGGCCGCCTCGTACGCCCCGAGGAAGCGCGCCCAGACCTCCGGCGCCAGCAGGCCCGCCGCGAACCACGCCGCCGGGCGGGCCAGATCCCAGGCCGGGTCGCCGAGGCCGAGGTCGTCCACGTCGATCAGCCGCCAGGACGGGCCGCCGCCCGGCCGGACCAGCTGGCCCAGATGGAAGTCGCCGTGGCAGAGCGCCCGGTACGCCCCCGGCCCACTGCCCGGCTCCGGAACGGTGCGCCAGGCGCGCAGCACCGCGGCCGCGGCCGGATGGTCCGGCGCGGCGCGGCGCATCCGCGCCACCGCGAGGGCCGCCTTCACGGGCGCCCGCATCGCCGGCAGCCCGGGCGGGACCGGGACCCGGTGCAGCGACGCGAGCAGCCGGGCCGCCGCCTCCCAGGGCGCCGCGTCCGGATCGTCCGGGTCGACGGGCGTGCCGTACGGCCAGGCGGTGAGCGGCCGGCCGGCGGGGAAGGGGGTGCGAGGCGCGGGGAGAGGCGAGGCCGACGACGGTACCGGGAGTGGCGGGAGGAGGACGTCGGTCAGGGACGGCAGGGCCGCCACCGCGGTGCGCGACCGCAGCTCGTCGGGGTCGCCGCCGGGCGCGTGGGCCTTCAGGACGAGGTCTCCGTGCCGTACGACCGTGCCGTCGTCCCGGTCCGCGAGCAGGTCCACCGTGCAGCGGCACGACGGCGCCCCGTCGGGGTGTGCCGCCTCGCGGGCGAGCGCGTGCAGGCGGGTGAGATCGGTTTCCTCCACGGCGGGAGCCTACGGGGCGGGCGAGCCGTGCCGGAAAAGCGCGAGGGCCGGTCAGCTCCCCAGCTGACCGGCCGCACGCTGCCGTCCGCCGCACCCCCGTCCCCACGGGGTTGTTGGCCGGATGTCCCCGACCCGGGCCGCTCTCCCGGGTCCGGGGCGCCGCTCAGCGCCCCAGCATCACGCCCACGGACGACGCCTGTGTGACCACCGCGTCCCAGCCGCCGAAGACGACCACGAGCAGAGCCGCGAGAGGGAGGACCATGGCGGTCGCCACCAGAGGGTGACGGTGGCCGGTGGGACGGGGATTCGTCCGCGGGGCCGGGAACGCCATGGTTCCTCTCCTGTCGGCTCGTGCTGATCGGACTGGTAGGTCGGCGCGGCGGGTGCGGTGACCTCGGGGGACGAGTGCTGCACCCGCCGCTTGACCTCAAATCTAGGCAGCGACGGCCGCACGGACGTCATGCCCGCGTACCGACTTCCGGGCCTCCCGGAGGATGACCCCACTCCGCCTGGCGTACTCCCCAGGGTGGAGACCGGTCCGCCGGACCCAGGGTCTTCCCCGAGGGGATGCGTGACGTCGGTCACGTTTCACCCGCGCGCCCGGGGTGTCGGCCGGACGGAATCCCAACAAGCCTGATACGAGAGGGTGTTGGCGGCCGCTTGTGCTGACCGGGCCTCAAGTGTCCCCCTCAGCACTGACAATCGATGCGGCCAGGAGGGCGCGGCCTGTGAGCACGCCGGTGCGGCGGTACGTAAGCTGTGCCACGTCGAACGGACGAGGGGACGGACATGGCGATGATGCGGCTCCGGCGCGAGGACCCGCGGATCGTCGGGTCCTTCCGGCTGCACCGCCGGCTCGGGGCCGGCGGGATGGGGGTCGTGTACCTCGGCTCGGACCGGCGCGGGCAGCGGGTGGCGCTCAAGGTCATCCGGCCCGACCTCGCCGAGGACCAGGAGTTCCGCTCGCGTTTCGCCCGCGAGGTGTCCGCCGCTCGGCGGATCCGCGGCGGCTGCACCGCCCGGCTCGTCGCCGCCGACCTGGAGGCCGACCGTCCCTGGTTCGCCACCCAGTACGTGCCCGGGCCCTCCCTGCACGACCGGGTCGCCGAGGAGGGTCCGCTGCGGGCCGCCGACGTCGCCGCGATCGGCGCCGCCCTCTCGGAGGGCCTGGTCGCCGTGCACGAGGCCGGGGTGGTGCACCGCGACCTCAAGCCGTCGAACATCCTGCTCTCCCCCAAGGGCCCCCGCATCATCGACTTCGGCATCGCCTGGGCCACCGGCGCCAGCACGCTAACGCACGTGGGCACCGCCGTCGGCTCCCCCGGCTTCCTCGCGCCCGAGCAGGTGCGGGGCGCGCCCGTCACGGCCGCGACCGACGTCTTCTCGCTCGGCGCCACCCTGGCGTACGCGGCCATGGGCGACTCGCCCTTCGGGCACGGCAGTTCCGAGGTCATGCTCTACCGCGTCGTGCACGAGGAGCCGCAGCTGCACGGCGTGCCCGACGCCCTCGCGCCGCTCGTGCGGGCCTGCCTGGCCAAGGATCCGGAGGAACGTCCCAGCACGCTCCAGCTGTCCATGCGGCTCAAGGAGATCGCCGCCCGCGAGGCCCAGGGCCTGCCGGCCGCCGCCCGGCCCTCCGCGCCGCAGGGCCGCGAGCGGAACGAGGAGCGCGGCGCCGGGGCCGTACGGCCCACGGAGCGGTACACCGAGCGGACGACGGAGCGGTCGGCCGTGGAGTGGGACGGCGAGCGGGCGCCCGAGCGAGGCGGCGCCGAGCGCGCCGGCGAGCGCGCCGCCCGCAGGCCGGCCGGCGACCGGCCCACCGGTGGACAGGGGCGACCGGCCGGTGCCCGGCCCTCCGCGTCCCGGCCGTCGTCGCCGCGTACGGGCGGAAGCTCCCGGGCCCCGCAGTCCCGGCCCGGCGGACGCAACACCTCCACCGGCCTGCGCCCCGCCAACCCCCGGCTGCTGCGCCAGCGGATCTTCGTCTTCGTGGTGGTGACGCTCGTGGTGGCACTGGGCATCGCGGCCGCGCAGGCGCTGCAGGGCTAGGGTCTGTCCGACCCTGATCCGCCGGACAGGCCCTAGCGCCGGCACGCACCCCGGGCCGCCGGCCCTGGGCCGTACGGCCTCCGGACCCGGCGCCGCTCCCCCGGGTCCTACGGCCTCCGGGTCCTACGGCCCTGCGGCGGCGTCCGTCAGTCCTGCGGGCGGCCGGCCGTCACCGCGTAGAAGGCGACCGCGGCCGCCGCGCCGACGTTCAGCGAGTCCACGCCGTGGGCCATCGGGATGCGGACCCACTCGTCCGCCGCGCGCAGCGCCTGCGTCGAGAGGCCTTCGCCCTCCGCGCCGAGCATCAGGGCGACCCGGTCGAGCTTGTGCGGGGCGGCGTCGTCGATCGACATCGCGCGGTCCGCCGGGGTCAGCGCGAGCAGTTTGAAGCCCGCCTCGCGGACCGCCTCCAGGCCGCGCGGCCAGGTGTCCAGGCGGGCGTACGGCACCGAGAACACGGCGCCCATCGACACCTTCACCGAACGGCGGTACAGCGGGTCCGCGCAGTCCGGCGACAGCAGCACCGCGTCCATGCCGAGCGCGGCCGCGCTGCGGAAGATCGCGCCGATGTTGGTGTGGTCGTTGACCGCCTCCATGACCACGACCCGGCGGGCGCCCGCGAGCAGCTCCGGCGCCGTCGGCAGCGGCTTGCGCTGCATGGAGGCCAGGGCGCCACGGTGCACGTGGTAGCCCGTCACGCGCTCGGCGAGGTCCGGGCTCACCGCGTACACCGGTGCCGGGAGTTCGTCGATGACGTCGCGCATGACGTCGACCCACTTGGCCGAGAGCAGCATGGAGCGCATCTCGTAGCCGGCGTCCTTGGCGCGGCGGATGACCTTCTCGCCCTCGGCGATGAACAGGCCCTCGGCGGGCTCGCGTCTGCGGCGCAGCTCGACGTCGGTCAGTCCGGTGTAGTCGCGCAGACGCGGGTCGTCGGGGTCGTCGATCGTGATGAGTTCGGCCACGGGGTGATACTGCCTTGTTCCGGGGATGGTGCCAATGCGTACAGGTGTGGGGGGCTGTGCCCTAGTGGTCCGACGGCTGCGGCGGCTTGCTCGGGCCCTCGTGCACCACGTCGCCGATGACGATCACCGCCGGCGGGCGCACCTCCTCGGCCTTCACCGTCTCCGCGACCGTCGCGAGGGTCGCGTCGACCCGGCGCTGGGTGGCGGTCGTGCCCTCCTGGATGAGGGCCAGCGGGGTCTCGGGCGCCTTGCCGTTCGCCATCAGGGCCTCGGCGATCCTGCCGATCTTGTCGACGCCCATGAGGATCACGAGGGTCCCGGTCAGCTTCGCGAGCGAGGCCCAGTCGACGAGCGAGCGCGGGTCGTCCGGTGCCACGTGGCCGCTGACGACCGTGAACTCGTGCGCCACGCCGCGGTGCGTCACCGGGATGCCGGCGGCGCCCGGCACCGAGATCGAGCTGGAGATGCCCGGCACCACCGTGCACGCGATGCCCGCGGCGGCCAGGGCCTGCGCCTCCTCCATGCCGCGGCCGAAGACGAACGGGTCGCCGCCCTTGAGGCGGACCACCGACCTGCCCCGCTTCGCGTGCTCGATGAGCGCGTTGTTGATGGCCTCCTGGGCCATGTACCGGCCGTACGGGATCTTCGCCGCGTCGATCACCTCGACGTGCGGCGGCAGCTCGGAGAGCAGGTCGCGCGGGCCGAGCCGGTCCGCGATGACCACGTCCGCCTCGGCGAGCAGCCGGCGGCCGCGCACGGTGATCAGGTCCGGGTCGCCGGGGCCGCCGCCGACCAGGGCGACGAACGGGGTGCGGGCGCGGTGCGCGGGCGCGGCGATCGAACCGTCGCGCAGGCCCTCCACGATCGCGTCCCGCACGGCCGCCGAGCGGCGCGGGTCGTGGCCGGTGAGCACCGCGACCGTCACGCCCTCGCTGGCGCCGGTCGCCGGGGTCCACGCGGTGGCCGCCTCGGCGTCGTCCGAGCGCACGCACCACGTCCTGGTCCGCTCGGCCTCGGCGGAGATGGCGGCGTTCGCGACCGGGTCGCTGGTCGCGACGAGCGCGTACCAGGCGTCGGTCAGGTCGCCCTCCTCGTACCGGCGCCTGATCCAGGTGATCTCGCCGGTCTCGGCCATCGCGTCCACGGAGGGCGTGGCCGAGGGGGACACCAGGGTGACCCGCGCGCCGGCCGCGATCAGCGCGGGCAGCCGGCGCTGGGCGACCTGGCCGCCGCCGAACACGACGACGCGGCGGCCGGCGAGGCGCAGTCCGACGGGGTAGGCGGGGTGCTCGGCGTGCTCGGCGTGCTCGGCCATGGGGCGGGCGGCTCCTCTGGAGGGCGGTGCGGTGCACCTCACGATATCGGTGACCTGGGGGTTTCTCGCTGTGACGGATGTCCCTCGGCCGAGCGCCGTCGGTCGGTGCCGGCAGGACGAACCGGTCCCCCGGTCCCCCCGGCGAGCGGGGGGACCGGGGGACGTCTCGCTGCTGCTACTTCTCCGTGACGCCGGCCGAGTCGAACGTCGCGACCTCGTGCATCGCGCGCGCCGCGCTCTGCACCACCGGCAGGGCGAGCAGCGCGCCCGTGCCCTCGCCGAGGCGGAGGTCCAGGTCGACCAGCGGTCGCAGGCCCAGCTTGTTGAGCGCGGCGACGTGGCCCGGCTCGGCGCTGCGGTGGCCGGCGATGCAGGCCGCGAGGGACTCGGGCGCGATGGCCCGGGCCACGAGCGCGGCCGCGCCGGTGGAGACGCCGTCCAGGATGACCGGGGTGCGGAGCGAGGCCGCGCCCAGGATGAGGCCGACGAGCGCCGCGTGCTCCAGGCCGCCGATGGCCGCGAGGACGCCGATCGGGTCCGCCGGGTCCGGCTTGTGGAGGTCGAGCGCGCGGCGGACCACGTCCACCTTGCGGGCGTGCATCTCGTCGTTGATGCCGGTGCCGCGGCCGGTGACCTCGGTCGGGTCCACGCCGGTGTAGACGGAGATGAGGGCAGCGGACGCGGTGGTGTTCGCGATGCCCATCTCGCCGGTGAGCAGCGCCTTGTTGCCGGCGGCCACCAGGTCGCGGGCGGTCTCGATGCCCACCTCGATGGCGGCGACCGCCTCCTCGCGGGTCATCGCCTGGCCGATGGTGAAGTCGGCGGTGCCGGCCTTGACCTTGCGGGGCAGCAGGCCCGGGGTGGAGGGCAGTTCGCTCGCCACGCCCACGTCGATGACGCAGACCTCTGCGCCGACCTGGTTGGCGAAGGCGTTGCAGACCGCGCCGCCGCCGAGGAAGTTGGCGACCATCTGGCCGGTCACCTCCTGCGGCCAGGCGGTGACGCCCTGGGCGTGCACGCCGTGGTCGCCGGCGAAGATCGCGACGGCGGCCGGCTCCGGGATCGGCGGCGGGCAGACCCGGGACAGGCCGGCCAGCTGCGCGGAGATGATCTCCAGCATGCCGAGCGCCCCGGCGGGCTTCGTCATGCGCTTCTGCCGCTCCCACGCCTCGCCGAGCGCCTTGGCGTCCAGCGGGCGGATGTTGGAGACGGTCTCCTGGAGCAGGTCGTGCGGCTCCTCGCCGGGCAGCGCGCGGCGGCCGTACGTCTCCTCGTGGACCACCCAGGACAGCGGGCGGCGCTTGGACCAGCCGGCCTGCATCAGCTCGGGCTCGTCCGGGAACTCGTCGACGTAGCCGACGCACAGGTACGCGACCACTTCGAGGTGCTCGGGCAGGCCGAGGGCGCGGACCATCTCGCGCTCGTCGAAGAAGCTGACCCAGCCGACACCGAGGCCCTCGGCGCGGGCGGCGAGCCACAGGTTCTCGACGGCGAGCGCCGAGGAGTACGGGGCCATCTGCGGCTGCGTGTAGCGGCCGAGGGTGTGGCGGCCGCCCCGGGTCGGGTCGGCGGTCACGACGATGTTCACGGGCGTGTCGAGGATGGCCTCGATCTTCAGTTCCTTGAACTGCTTCGCCCGGCCCTTGGGAAGGGACTTGGCGTACGCCTCGCGCTGCGTCTCGGCCAGCTCGTGCATCGCCCGGCGCGTCTCCGCGGACCGGATGACGACGAAGTCCCACGGCTGCGAGTGGCCGACGGACGGCGCGGTGTGGGCCGCCTCCAGGACGCGGAGCAGCACCTCGTGCGGGATCGGGTCCGAGCGGAAGCCGTTGCGGATGTCGCGGCGCTCGCGCATCACGCGCAGCACGGCCTCGCGCTCGGCCTCGTCGTAGCCCGGGGCCCGCTCCGTGACCGGGAGCTGTGCCTCGGCCTGGTCCGGGTCCTCGTCCTGGGCCTCCGCCTGGGTCTGCGCCTGGGCTTCCGCCTGGGCCGGGTCCGCGGTCTCGGCCTCGACCGCTGCCTGGTCCACGACCTGGGCCTCGGCCTCGGTCCGGGCCTCGGTCTGAACATCGGCCTGGGTGGGGTCCTCGGCCGGGATCTCGTGCTGCGGCTGGGCTTCGGCGCCGGCCTCGGGCTCCGCCGGGGCCACCGGGGCTTCCGGCTGGAGCTCGGCGACGGCCGCGGGCTGCGGGGCCTCCACGGCCTCCCGCGGCGCCTCGGCCGCGGGCGCCGCCGGGGCCTCCGCCACCGGGGCGGGCTGCTCCGGCGTCTCGGGCGCGGCCTCGGGCTGCTGCTCGGGGGCGTCCTCGGCGACGACCGGGATCTCTTCGGCGACCGCCTCGACCGCGACCGCCTCGACCGCGGCCGGCTGCTCCTCGGCGGCCGGAACCGGGGCCTCGGCCACGGGCTGCTCCACGACGGCGGCCTCCGCCACCGGGGCGGGCTGCTCGGGGGCGGCCTCGGCCGGTGCCTCCGGCTCGGCCTCGCGCGGGGCGGGGACCTGGACCGGGGCGGGCTGGGCCGGGGCCTGGGCCTCCTGGGCGACCGGCTCGGCGGCCGGTACGGGTACGGGTGCGGGCTCCACGACCGGCTCGGCGGCGGGGGCCTCGGCGGCCACCGGCTGGGCGACGACCGGCTCGGCGACGGCCTGGGCCTCCGCCACGGGCGCCTCCACGGCCTCGGCGACCGCCACGGGCTCAGCGCCCTCCTCGGCGGCCGGCTGCTGCTCGGGAGCGGGCTCCGGCTGCGGGGTCGGGGCCAGGTGCGGGGCGGTCGGGACGGAGCCCTCGACCGGGACGAACTGGGCGACCGGCGGAGCGGCAGCCTCGGCCGGGGCGGCCGGGGCCTCCTGCGGCGGGACGGTCCACGGCACGGCGCCCTGCGGGGCCGTCTGCTGGTCCTGCGGGATGTCCAGGTACTCCGGACCGGCGGTCGGCAGGCCCGGGGTGCGCACCGGCATCGGGGCGGGCGCGGCGGCGGCCACCGGCATCGGGGCCGGGGCGGCGGGCGCCGGGACGGGCGCGGGCTGCGGCGCGGCGGCCGGGCCGCGGTCGGCGAGGGAGCGGACCACGCCGCCGGTGGCGTCCGGCGGCACGGGCGGACCCATGTGCAGCGGACGGCGGGCGGGCGGCGGGGTCTGCGCCTCGTGCATGCGGACGCCGCCGAGGTCGACGGAGCCGGTGTCGCGGCCGGCCGCCTCGTGGGCGCCGGTGTCGAGGATGCCGGGCTCGTAGCCGTGCTCGGTGACGAGCGGCTGCTCCTGCGGGGCGGCCAGCGGCACGCCGTGCGCGGGAGTGGGCAGCGGAGGCAGCGGGACGCCCTGCGGCGGCGTGGCGCCGGTGACCTGCTCCAAGGGGGCGGTCAGCGGGTCGACGTCGAGCATCGGCGGGGCCGGCACGGTGACCGGCGGCGCGGGCACGACGCCCGGCGGCTGCTCGCTCCAGGCGCCCTGGGCGCCCGGCATCAGGAGCACTTCGTCGTCCTCGGCCTGGTGCGCCGCGTCTGCCATGTTCTCGGAGGGGTCGGGGTAGGTGAACGCGCCGGGAGCGGGGACGCCCGGCTGCTCGACCATGGCCGCGTTCTCCGGCAGCCCCTCGCCCGGGACCTGGCCGGTGTCCGTCATGCTGCGTACCCCTCGCCCATCGGTTGTGCTCCTTCAGACCTGCGCCCGTCGACAAGAACGAGCGTGCGCGCCGCGCGGCACGAGACGCGCGGACACCCATGCATTGTCGCGGCCTTCGGCCATCGTGGCAGGCGGATCCGCCACGGTGCGCTGTGGACTGCGCCACGTCGCGCGGTTTTCCGGTTGCTGCGTACCACAAAAGGCGCCCAAGAGGGCCCCTTTTTCCGGACATTGGAGAGCAAATCTCCGGCCACCCGGGGGCGGTACAACAATCGGCCAGCCTACCTCGCCCGGTGGGCGGCGCGATCACGGGTGGGCGCCCGTGAGACGGGCCGGAGTCCGCCGGGCAGCGCACGCCGGAGTCCGCCGGGGAGTGCACGCCGGAGTCCGCGGGGAGTTGCCGCTGGAGAGTTCACGCGGGAGTGCGCGGGAGCGCACGCGCGTGTTCGCGAGGGAGCGTCAGCTCCGGCGGCCCGAGAGGAGGAAGACGACGGAACGGGCCCGCTCGGTCCAGTCGGCCGGATCGAGACCGACGGTCTGCAGCAGGGCGCACTCGACCTCGTAGCCGCCGTCGGCGAGGGCGTGGCTCATCGCCTCGGCCTCGTCGCGGGTGGCGGCGTGCGCGACGATCCGTTCGGGCCGGCGGTCGGTGCAGGCGGTGACGACGGGGACGCCGCCGCCCCCGATGCGTACGACATCGGGCTCGGGCAGCCGTTCCAGGACGTGCGGGGCGCGCCCGGGGACGGTCTGGAGCTGGACGCCGGCGGCGCGCGCGGCGGCCTCGGTGCGGGCGCACGCCTCGGGGTCGGCGTCGACGGCGATGACCGCGGCGCCGAGGCGGGCGGCCTCGACGGCGAAGGCGCCGGTGGCGCAGCCGATGTCCCAGACGAGGTCACCGTCGCGGGGGCCGAGGCGGGCGAGTCCGGCGGCGCGCAGCGTGGGGTCCTGGCCGGCGCGGCCGCCGGTGTCCGCGCCGGGCAGCGCCCAGCCGCGTACCGCAGGGGTGTCGTGGCCCATCAGCCAGCCCCCGGTGGAGCCGCCGCCGATGACGAGGACGACGTTGGGGTCGCGCCAGACGTGGTCGGCGGCCTTGTCGGAGGTGAGGACGGAGACCTGTTCGCGTTCGGTGCCGAGTTCCTCGCAGATGACGAAGGTGCGGTGGACTCCGTCGAGGAGCAGGGCGAGTTCGGCGGGCCCGGCGCCGGGCGAGGTGAGGACGGCGACCTTGGGGTGGGCGCGGCAGACGTTGACGGCGCGGCGCAGGGTGCGCTGGTGGGCGACGACGACGCGGGCGTCGTCCCAGGGCATGCCGGCCCGGGCGAAGGCGGCGGCGACCGAGGAGACGGCGGGCACGACCTCGACTTCCAGGCCGTGTTCGGGGGCGCGCAGGGTGCGGACGACGCCGAAGAGGCCGGGGTCGCCGTCGGCGAGGACGACGGCGGTGCCGCGGTGGCCGGCGATGCGGCGGGCGGCGAGGTCGACGCTGCCGAGCCGGATGCGTTCGGCGGCGACCGGTACTTCGGGAAGCGCCAGGTGGTGGGCGGCGCCGGCCACGAGGGTGGCCGCGGCGAGCGCGGACCGGGCCGCCTCGGTGAGGGGCGAGCCGTCCCAGCCGATCACCGTGACCCGGTCGGCCATCTGCGTCTGTCTCCCTGGGGGTGTGCGGGCGGGGCCTGTCGAGCGTACCCGGGCGGCCGGCTCCGGCCGGGCGATCGGGTCCGGTCGAGCGGCCGAGTCCGGTCGAGCGGCCGGGGCGGGCCGGGGCGGTCGGCTCCGGCCGGCGATCGGGTCCGGCTCCTGCGGGATCGTCCGACCGACGGGAACATCCGGCCGACGGGAACGTCCGCCCGGCGGCCGGCTCCGGACGGGTGGTCAGCTCCAGTCGGCGTACGTGGAGAGTCCGGCCTCGGCCATCTGGTCGGCGACGCCGTCAAGGTCCTCGGGGAGCAGGCTCCACACGATGAGGTCGGTGCGGAAGTCGGTCCATTCGCCGGTCTCGGTCTGGCTGCGCGCTATCCAGGCGTTGCGGAGCACGCCCTCGCTGATGCAGCCGATCTTCTGGGCGACCTGCTGCGAGGCGGTGTTGTCGGCGGCGGTGCGCAGTTCGAGGCGTTCGAAGCCGCGGTCGCCGAAGAGCCACTGGGCGACGGCGAGGACGGATTCGGTGGCGTAGCCCTCGCCGCGGGCCCAGGGGGCGGTGACGTAGGCGACCTGGGTCGCTCGGGTGCGCCAGTCGGTGTGGTGGAGGTGGACGGTGCCGACGAGCCGCTGGGTGAGGAACTCGGTGACGGCGAAGACGATCCCGCGGCCCTCGGCGCGTTCTGCAGGAGCGATCCTGCGCACCCATTCCTCGGCGTGGGCGCGGGTGTACGGGTGCGGTACGGAGGTCCAGGCGACCACGAGTTCGTCGTTCATCATGTCGGTGAACGCGGGGAGGTCGGCCTCCTCGTAGGGGCGCAGCACCAACCGGTCCGTGCTGATGGAGAGGGACGGGAAGGTCGTAGTCATGCGCAACTCCATACGTGAATGACCGTGAACGCACAGCATGCAGCATGCGGCTGTCGCCGCGCATGCGCGGGTGACACGAGCGAGCCGAAGGCCCCGTGCGCCGGACGGGGCGCGCGGGGCCTTCTGGGCAGTGGACGCTGCCGCGTGGGCGGCGGGTCCGGGAGGTGCGCGAGGACTACTTGGCGGGAGCGCCGAAGGCCGGGACGACCGAGCCCTTGTAGGTGTCCTCGATGTACTTCTTCACCTCGGGCGAGTTCAGGAGCTTGACCAGCTTCTGCACGCGGGCGTCCTTCTCGTTGCCGGCCTTGACGGCGAGGAAGTTGGCGTAGGGGTTGCCCTCCGCCTTCTCCAGGGCGAGGGCGTCCTTCGCCGGGGACAGCTTGGCCTCGATGGCGTAGTTGCCGTTGATGACGGCGGCGTCGACGTCGTTCAGGGCGCGGGGCACGGTGGCGGCCTCCAGCTCCTTGAACTCCAGGCCCTTCTTGTCGGTGATGTCGGAGAGCTTGGCGTCGGTGCCGATGCCCGCCTTGAGGGTGATGAGCCCGTTGTCGGCGAGCAGGTGCAGGGCGCGGCCCTCGTTGGTGGTGTCGTTGGGGACGGCGACGGTCTGGCCGGCCTTGATGTCCTTCAGCGACGCGACCTTCTTGGAGTAGAGGCCGAGCGGCTCCAGGTGGACGTTGACCACCGGGACGATGTGGGTGCCGTTCTTCTTGTTGAAGTCGTCGAGGTACGGCTTGTGCTGGAAGTAGTTGGCGTCGACCTGGCCGGACTCGGTGGCGGTGTTCGGCAGGACGTAGTCCGTGAACTCCTTCACCTCCAGCTTCAGGCCGGCCTTCGCGGCCAGGTTGTCCTTGACGAAGTTGAGGATGTCGGCGTGCGGCGTCGGGGACGCGGCGACGACGAGGGGCTTGTCGGCGGAGCCGGCCGCGTCCTTGGTGGAGGACGGGTCCGACGAGGTGCCGCAGGCGGTCAGGCCGAGGGCGAGGGCGGCGGTGGCGGCGATGCCGGCGGCGAGCTTGATGTTCTTGCGCACGAAGAGTGCCTCTTTCCGGGTGGAGCGGATTCTTCGCCTGGACAACAAGTCCGGGCTGTTTCTTCGGGTTGCGAAGTCCGGGGCGGCCTTGCGGCCGGGGGTCGCCTAGGCGGTGCGGCCGCGGCGGGCGAGGAGGCGGACGGCGCCGTCTCCGATCAGCTGGACGACGGTCACGATCGCGATCAGGACGACGACGGTCACGAGCATGAAGGTGGTGTCGAAGCGCTGGTAGCCGTAGGTGATGGCCTTGGAGCCGAGGCCCTCGCCGCCGACCGCGCCGGCCATGGCGGAGTAGCCGATGAGCACGATGACGGTGGTGGTGACGGCGGAGACCAGCGAGGGCAGGGCCTGCGGGAGCAGCACCTTGCGGACGATGGTGGGAATGCCGCCGCCCATGGCCTGGACGGCTTCGACGAGCCCGTGGTCGACCTCGCGGACCGCGGTCTCGACGAGCCGCGCGAAGAACGGGATGGCGCCGATGGCAAGCGGCACGATCATCGCGGTGGGGCCGATGAAGGTGCCGACGACGAGGGTGGTGAAGGGGATCAGGGCGATCAGCAGGATGATGAAGGGCAGCGAGCGGCCCACGTTCACGATCGCGCCGACGACCTTGTTCACCGGCCGGTTCTGCAGCAGTCCGCCCTTGTCGGTGAGGACGAGGAGGATGCCGAGCGGGAGGCCGCCGAGGATGGTGACGACGGTGGCCCACAGGACCATGTAGAGGGTGTCGACGGTGCCCTGCTCGAGCAGCGGCTGCATCTCGGACCAGGTCACTTGGCACCTTCCTTCACCAGCGTGGGGGCCTCGGCAGCGGTCTGCGCGGGCACGTGTGCTTCCTCGACGATCTCGACCTGGAGGCCCTGCTCGCGCAGGAAGCCGACCGGGACGACGTTGTCCTCGTAACGGCCGGGGAGCTCGATGCGCATCCGGCCGATCTGGCGGCCGCCGACGGTGTCCATGGCCGCGCCGAGGATCGAGATGTCGATGTTGTACGTACGGGAGAGCTGAGAGATCACCGGCTGGGTGGCGGTCTCGCCCTGGAACGTGACGTCGACGACCGTGTGGTCGGGGCCGGTGGCGGCGCCGCCGACCGGGAACAGCTCGGCCGCCAGCTGGGAGCCGGGGGTGGCGAGCAGTTCGCCGACGGTGCCGGACTCCACGATGCGGCCCTTCTGCATCAGGGCGGCGGAGTCGCAGATGGTCTTGACGACGTCCATCTCGTGCGTGATCAGCAGGACGGTGAGGCCGAGCTGCTGGTTGAGGTCGCGCAGGAGCTGGAGGATGGAGCGGGTGGTCTCCGGGTCGAGGGCGCTGGTGGCCTCGTCGGAGAGCAGCACCTTGGGCTCCCCGGCCAGGGCGCGGGCGATGCCGACGCGCTGCTTCTGGCCGCCGGAGAGCTGGCCGGGGAAGGCCTTGGCCTTGTCGGCGAGGCCGACCAGGTCGAGGAGTTCCAGGGCGCGGCGGGAGCGCTCGGCGCCGGAGACGCCGAGGATCTCCAGGGGAAGTTCGATGTTGTCCTTGACGGTGCGCGAGGACAGCAGGTTGAAGTGCTGGAAGACCATGCCGATGCTGCTGCGCGCCCGGCGCAGGTCCTTCCCGGCGCGGCGGCCCCTGCCGGCGAGCGCGGTGAGGTCGACGCCGTCGACGGTCACGGTGCCGGAGGTGGGGCGCTCCAGGAGGTTGACGCAGCGGATGAGCGAGGACTTGCCGGCGCCGCTCTGGCCGATCACGCCGAAGACCTCGCCTTCGCGGACGTGGAGATCGACGCCGTCCAGAGCGGTGACCTGGCGGCCTCGCGACTCGTAGACCTTGGTCAGGCCCGAAGTGGTGATCACAGGGGTTTCCGTCACTGTCGAGTGCGCGGCGCGTGGGTCCGCCGTGCACGGCATTTCGTCATTCGGACAGTCAGGCGCAGGGCGGCTGGACGCGGGGGTGAACCGGCGGGCAGCGCGTGCGCGGGGCGGCTCGGTCCTGCGCCTGGGTGGGCGGGACCGGCTCGGCCGTCGGGGCTCGCTTCGGGGCGCGAGCTCAGGCGGGGGCCCTCAGTTGGCGCACATTCGACACATACAACGAGCACCGGGCGTCTGGTTCGCCTCGGTCGCAAGGGTGCGGCTGCTCGTCGTGGTCATGGCTGCAAGTAAAGCATGCGCAGGTGCGAACGAAAGAGAGTTGTCCGAATAGCGGACAGCGCTGAGACGCCATCCGGACACGGGGGTCCACGGGGGTGCGGCTCGCGGGCCGGCGGTTGCCCCGCTCCCCCGGGTGTGGCCTGGGCCGTTGCGGGGGCCGGACCGGTCGCCGCGCGGACGGCGGGACGGGCGCCTTGAGGGGCGGGTGTGGCACAGGCCACGGCCCGGGGGGCGCGCGGTGGGCCCGGGGGGCCGCGGTGGTGGGGGCGCGCGCATCGGGCCATTCGGCCCGTAATACCCTCGGGCGCATGCTTGACGCCCTGACGGTCGCGGTCTCGGTGGCCGCGCTCGCCCTCGCCGCCTGGTGCGGCTTCGCCTTCAGCCGTGACCAGTCCACCAAGGACTGGCACTTCATCGGCATGGCCGTGGTGACCTTCCTCGCCCTGGTGCAGCTCGTGGTCGGCATCGTGCAGCTGGCCCGCGGCGAGAAGGCCGACGAGGGCACGGCGATCTTCATCGCCTATCTCATCGGCGCGCTGTGCGCGGTGCCCGCGGCCGGTCTCATGTCGCTCACCGAGCGCAGCAAGTGGGGCTCGGCGACGGTGACGGCGGGCGCGATCGTGCTCGCCGTGCTCGAAGTGCGTCTCTACGACATCTGGACGGTGGGCTGATCATGACCGCGACCGAGAACGGGACCGGGACTGAGGCCGGGACCGAGGCCGGGACGGCGACCGGGGCGGGGACGCGGCGGGCCGGGCGCCTGGTGTCGGGCCCGGGCATGCTGGTCGTCTGGCTGTACGGCGTGATGTCGGTGGGCGCGGTCTCCCGCTCGATCTACCAGATCGCCACCGACTTCGACCGCGCGCCGCTCGCGTACGGCCTGTCCGCCGTCGCCGCCGTGGTCTACGTCTTCATCACGTACACGCTCGTCCGGGGCGGGGAGACGGCCCGGAAGGCGGCGCTGGTGTGCTGCGTCGCCGAGCTCGCGGGCGTACTGACCGTGGGGACGTGGACGCTGGTCGAACCGTCGGCGTTCCCGGATGCGACGGTGTGGTCGGACTACGGCTACGGCTACGTCTTCATCCCGGTGCTGCTGCCGCTGACCGGCATCTGGTGGCTGCGCCGGGCCCGCGAAGGGGCCCGGGCGGTCCAGGCGGCCTAGGCGGCCTTCTCCAGGGTGACCAGGGTCAGCTTCGGACCCACCTCGCGCGTGGCGACCTGCTCGTAGCCCTTGCTGCGGTAGAGCCGCAGGTTGCCCTCGCTGCGGTGGCCGGTGAAGAGCTGGAAGCGCTTGGCGGCGGCCGGGGCCGGCTCGTCGGCGAAGTGGTTCTCGATGGCGTCGAGCAGCCGTCCGCCGAGGCCGTGGCGCTGCATCCGCGGGTGCACGATGAGCTTGGCGATCCGTACGGTGCCGTCCTCGTCGAGCCGGCCCCGCACGGAGGCGACGATCTCGTCGCCGAGGCGGGCGACGAAGCCCCGGCCCTCGGCGAGTTCGGCGCGCAGCTCGGCCAGCGACTGGGTGAGCGGTTCGATGGACCAGTCCTGGTAGATCTCGGCTTCCCGCTGGTAGCAGAGGAACTGCAGCTTGAGGATGCTCTCCGCGTCCTCGGCCGCGTCCGCCGCTGAGATCGTCACGCTCATGCCCATGTGTGCATGCCTCCCGCTCACCTGGTCCGCCGTCGGTCTACGGCACCCTTCCCCGCCCGTCGGGGCCGGGAACCTCCGCAGCCAGCATTCTGCGCAGGCATCCCAGGCAACGGGAACGCATCGGCCCCAGACTCCCCTGTGAGATACCCAACGCCCCTGCGATTTCGCGGTAGGTCGGGTCGTCCGGGTGCAGCATCGCGGTCAGCAGCCGCGGGCAGTGGCCGGGCGTGCGGCGGACGGCGGCCCGCACGGTGCGGCGTCGCTCGGCGACCAGCGCGGAGCTCTCCGGTGACGCCGTCTCAGGAGCCGGTTCGCCCCGGTACGGCCGCTCGCGCGCGTGCGCCCGGCGGGCCCGGCGCGCCTCGGCCCGCACGGCCCCGCGCAGCCACTCGGCGGGGCGCTCGGGCGCGGCCCCGTCCTCGTCGATGCGCTCCAGGAGCCGCAGCCACACGGCCTGTTCGAGGTCGCCCGCCTCGACACCGGCGGCGGACGCCTCGGCCCGGGACTCGGCGGCGAGCAGCGGCGTGAGGGTGGCGAGCAGGGTTTCACGGGAGGCGCGGGAGGTCATGCCCGCGACGATGCGGGGCGGGCCGGGCCCGGTTGCGGGCCCGGCCGTGAATCACCCGGGCGGGGGTACGGGGCGCGTACGAGGTGTCGGCGTCAGCGCCCCGCGAAGTCCGCCGCGGCGAGCAGCGCCGTGTCCGCGTTGTCCGAGAAGATCGCGTCGATGCCCGTCGCGAAGTAGCGCTTCAGCGCCCCGAACGCGTCGCCGTACGCGGTCGGGTCGGTGCCCCTGCGGTACTCCACCGGCAGGAAGGTGTTCTCGTTGCGCATGGTGTACGGGTGGAGGATCAGGCCGGCGGCGTGCGCGTCGCGGACCAGCGTGGTCTCGGTGCCGAGCCGGCCGCTCGCGTCGCGGGGCAGGATCAGGTCGATGGTGGGACCGATGCCCTGGGCGTACGAGGCGATCCAGCGCAGCCCCTCGGGCGTGACCAGGTCGGCGACGGTGCGCGGGTCGCCGGCGGCGACGAAGTCGTAGGGGCGGGTGCTCGCGCCGGAGAGCAGCACGACGCCCGGGGAGTCCACGAGCTTCGCGAGCCGCTGGATGCTGCTGGGCTCGAAGGACTGGAGGAAGAGCGGGGAGTTCGCGCGGTGGCGTCCGTAGCGGCGCAGCAGCTTGGCGAGGCGCTCCTCCAGGGGCAGGCCGATGGAGCGGAAGTAGGTGGGGTGCTTGGTCTCGACGTGCAGCCACACCTCGCGGCCGAGCCGGCGGCCCTCGTCCTCGGCCCAGCGCAGCACCTCCTCGAAGGTGGGCACGGTCCAGCGGCCGTCGTAGAGGGTGTTCTTCTGGCGGACGGCGGGGATGCGCTCCTTGGCCCGCAGGGTCTTGAGCTCGGCGAGCGTGAAGTCCTCGGTGAACCAGCCGGTGATGGCGGTGCCGTCGACGGTCTTGGTGGTCTTGCGGGAGGCGAACTCGGCGTGGTCGGCGACGTCGGTGGTGCCGCCGATCTCGTTCTCGTGGCGGCAGACCAGGTGGCCGTCCTTGGTGGGGACGAGGTCCTGCTCGACGACGTGGGCGCCGAGGTCGAGGGCGAGCTGGTAGGAGCCGAGGGTGTGCTCGGGGCGGTAGCCGCTGGCGCCGCGGTGGCCGATGACGTACGGGACGGGCAGCGCGCGGTAGCCGCGGCCGTGGCCCTGGACGCGGGAGCCGGTCTCGCCGTCGGCGGCGACGGCCGACTGGACGGCCTGCGCGGTGCCGCCGGCGAGGACCGTGGAGCCGCCCAGGACGGCGGCTCCGGCCGCTCCGAGGACCGCTCGTCGGGCCGGGGTCCGGCGCTCGGGCTGAGTCATGAACACTCCTCCGGTGTGCTTCGGTGTGATGTCCCGCACCTGTCAAAGACGTCCACGACGCTAGGCGTCGCCGCCCTACACGCGGCAGACCTGGGCGGAACATGGCGGAAACACACGTCAACACGGTGTATCCACTCAGTGAACCCGATGTGCGACACGCCGTGACCCGCGAGTATCGTCGCCACCTGCACACCGTCGGCTCCACTGCGAGCCGCACCGCCCCGACACCGCCCCGGCACCGGAGGAACCGTTGTCCCGTTTCGCGATCATGAAGGGCACCCTGGGCCCGGTCCTGCGCCTCATGTTCCGGCCTCGCGTCGAGGGCGCCGAGAACGTCCCCGGCACCGGTCCGGTCATCCTCGCGGGCAACCACCTGACCTTCATCGACTCGATGATCATGCCGATCTGTCTCGACCGTCCGGTGTACTTCATCGGCAAGGACGAGTACGTGAAGGGCAAGGGCGTGAAGGGCCGGCTGATGGCCTGGTTCTTCACCAGCGTCGGCATGATCCCGGTGGACCGCGACGGCGGCCGCGGCGGTGTGGCCGCGCTGATGACGGGCCGCCGGGTGCTGGAGGAGGGCAAGATCTTCTCCATCTACCCCGAGGGCACCCGCTCCCCCGACGGCCGGCTCTACCGCGGCCGCACCGGCATCGCCCGGCTCACCCTGATGACCGGCGCGCCCGTGGTGCCGTTCGCGATGATCGGCACCGACAAGGTCCAGCCGGGCGGCTCGGGCATCCCGCGCCCGGGCCGGGTGACCGTCCGCTTCGGCGAGCCGATGGAGTTCTCCCGCTACGACGGCATGGACCGCGACCGGTACGTGCTGCGGGCGGTGACGGACTCGGTGATGGCGGAGGTCATGCGGCTGTCGGGCCAGGAGTACGTGGACATGTACGCCACGAAGGCGAAGGAAGCCGCGTAGCGGACGCGAAGGCCTTGCGCACGAGGAGGGCGCCCCCGGGGATCCGGGGGCGCCCTCCTGTCGTATACGCCGCGCACGTGCGCGGCGGCGCGTCAGTGCTCGACGCCGTCGGCCAGCTTCTGGCCCTTCAGCAGGAACCAGGCCGCGACCGCCGTCGCCAGCAGGACCGCCGCGCCGACGCCCGACGCGATGCGCAGGCCGTGGACGAAGGCGTCCTGGGCGGCCGTGACCAGGGCGTCGGCCTGGGCCGGGTCGAGGCCGGCGGCTGCCTCGACGGCGCCGCCGAGCGAGTCGTGCGCCGCGACGGCGGTGTCGGCGGGGAGGCCGGCCGGGGCGGTGAAGCCCCGGTAGACACCGGTCACGATGGAGCCGAGGATCGCGATGCCGAGGGCCGCGCCCAGCTCGTACGCCGTCTCGGAGACCGCGGAGGCCGAACCGGCCTGGTCCTTCGGGACGCCGGACAGGATGACGTCGGCGGTGACGGTGAACGAGAAGCCCGCGCCCACGCCGACGACGAGCAGGCTCGCGCCGAGCAGCGGGTAGCCGGTGGACTGGCCGAGGGCGGTCAGGGCCGCGAGGGCGAGTCCGATGGCGGCGAGACCGCCGGCGACGACGGACCTGACGGAGAACCGGCGGGCCACGTTGCCCGCGACCAGACCGGCCGTCACCGCGCCGACCGCGGCGGGCAGTTCGGCGAGTCCCGCCTCCAGCGGCTGGCGGCCCTGGACCAGCTGGAAGAACTGGGACAGGAAGAACACCAGGCCGGACAGGCCGAGGATGGTCAGCAGGTCGGCGAGGACGGCGCCGGAGAAGCCGCGGTTGCGGAACAGGCGCATGTCCAGGAGCGGGGTCGGCAGGGTGAGCTGACGCCGCACGAACCAGGCGAGACCGCCGATGCCGGCGACCGCGGCGAGGCCCACCTCGGCGGTGAGGCCGTGGGAGGCCAGCTCCTTGATCGCGTAGACGACACCGATCATGCCGACGAGCGAGAGGCCGACGCTGGGCAGGTCCCACGGGCCGGGGTTCGGGTTCTTCGACTCGGGGATCAGCTTGATGCCGACGAGGACCAGGACGGCCATCACGGGCAGGTTGATGAGGAAGACCGAGCCCCACCAGAAGTGTTCGAGCAGGAAGCCGCCGACGACCGGGCCCACGGCCGCGCCGGCCGAGGCCATGGCGCCCCAGATGCCGATGGCGAGGCTGCGCTCGCGCGGGTCGTGGAAGAGGTTGCGGATCAGGGCGAGCGTGGACGGCATCAGGGTGGCACCGGCGACACCGAGCAGGGCGCGGGCCAGGATCATCATCTCGGGGCTGGTCGCGTACGCGTTGAGCACGGAGACGGCGCCGAACGCGACGGCACCGCTGAGCAGCAGCTTCTTGCGGCCGATGCGGTCGCCGAGGCTGCCCATGGAGACCAGGAGTCCGGCGATGACGAAGGAGTAGACGTCGCCGATCCACAGCAGCTGGGTGCCGGACGGCTTGAGGTCCTCGGAGAGGAAGGGCGTCGCGAGGCCGAGTACGGTGGCGTCCACGGCCACGAGCAGCACGGCCAGGACGAGCACGGCGAGGGCGAGCCACCGGCCACGGCGGCGGACGCCCTCGATATGGCTCTCGCGTACGGTCGCGTCCTTGACGCTGTCGATGGTCACTTCTCCACGCTCCTGCGCGCTCCGCCGAGCAGCAGCTCGGCGATCATGAATTGAAAGTCCTTGGCGGCGACCCGCCCGTCGGCGACGGCCCAGGCGCCCGAGCCGACCAGCCCGTAGAAGGCCTCGCAGAGCCAGGCGGGCGTCAGGTCGATCCGGAAGACGCCCTCCTCCTGGCCGCGCCGGAAGAGCCCGGCGAGCCGGTCGTCGAGCCGGGCCCAGCCCTCGTTCTGCCCCTCGCCCTCGAACAGCTGGTTCTCGGTGTAGAGGAAGGCGAGCAGGGGGGCGACGGGCTCCGACGCGCCGATCAGGCGGCGTACGGCCTCGTCGGCCGGCCCCTCGTCGAGGCGCGCCTTCTCGAGCGCGACCTCGGTCTCCTCGATGCACAGCTGCTCCAGCGCCCGGATCAGGGCGTCCCGCCCCGCGAAGTGCCGGTGCAGCGTGGCACGGCCGATCCCGGCGGCCCGGGCGACCTCGTCCAGCGTGGCGGTCGCCTTGCGGGAGAGTAGGGCTGCGGCGGCGTGGAGCACCTGGGTGCGATCGACTGACATGAGACAACCATACACCGAATGAGACATTGATGTCTCATTCGAAAGATCGATGCCTCACAGGGGCTTGGAAGAATGCCGTGGCCACGCGGCGGAACAACGACGCCGCCGCCCCGCCGCTGCACGTCGATCCCCGGCTCGGACTGCTCCGGCCGGGCTTCGACAGTGCTCGCGGACTGGGCGGCGGCGCTGTAGGAGCGTGGTTTCAGTTCTTGGCGTTCGCCCAGGCGTGCTGGACGACCAGGTCCGCCTTGACCTCGACCAGCTGCGCGGCGACCGCCGACGGGGCCGTGCCACCGCGGCCGTCGCGGGAGGCGAGGGCGCCGGGGACGTTGAGGACGGTGCGGACCTCGGGGGTGAGGTGCTCGGAGATCTTGGCGAACTGGTCGTCCGTCAGGCCGTCGAGCTCCTTGCCCTCCGCCTCGGCGACCTTCACGCACTCGCCGGCCACCTCGTGCGCCACCCGGAACGGCACGCCCTGCTTGACCAGCCACTCGGCGATGTCGGTCGCGAGGGAGAAGCCGGCCGGGGCGAGCTCCTCCATGCGCTCCCGGTTGACGGTGAGGGTCGCCATCATGCCGGTGAAGGCGGGCAGCAGGACCTCCAGCTGGTCGCAGGAGTCGAAGACCGGCTCCTTGTCCTCCTGGAGGTCCCGGTTGTAGGCGAGCGGCAGCGCCTTCAGCGTCGCCATCAGGCCGGACAGGTTGCCGATGAGCCGGCCGGACTTGCCCCGGGCGAGCTCGGCGATGTCCGGGTTCTTCTTCTGCGGCATGATCGACGAGCCGGTGGAGAAGGCGTCGTGGAGGGTCACGAAGGAGAACTCCTTCGTGTTCCAGATGATGATCTCCTCGGCGATCCGGGAGAGGTTCACGCCGATCATCGCGGTGACGAAGGCGAACTCGGCGACGAAGTCACGGGAGGCCGTGCCGTCGATCGAGTTGCCGGCCGAGCCCCGCTCGAAGCCGAGGTCCCTGGCGACCGCCTCCGGGTCGAGCCCGAGGGAGGAGCCGGCGAGCGCGCCGGAGCCGTAGGGGGAGACGGCGGTCCGGGTGTCCCACTGCCGCAGCCGCTCGGCGTCCCGGGAGAGCGACTGGACGTGCGCGAGGACGTGGTGGGCGAAGAGCACCGGCTGGGCGTGCTGGAGGTGGGTGCGGCCCGGCATGGCGACGTCCGGGTGCGCCTCGGCGAGGCCGACGAGCGCGTCCTGGAGCTCGGCGATCAGCCCGCCGATGATCCGGGCGTGGTCCCGCAGGTACATCCGGAAGAGCGTGGCGACCTGGTCGTTGCGGGACCGGCCGGCCCGCAGCTTGCCGCCGAGCTCGGCCCCGAGCCGCTCCAGGAGACCGCGCTCCAGGGCGGTGTGGACGTCCTCGTCGGCGATGGTGCCGGTGAAGGAGCCGTCGGCGACGTCCGCCTCCAGCTGGTCGAGCCCGGCCAGCATGCGGGTCAGCTCGTCCTCGGTGAGCAGGCCGGCCTTGTGGAGCACGCGCGCGTGGGCACGGGAGCCGGCGATGTCGTACGGCGCGAGCCGCCAGTCGAAGTGGACGGACGCGGACAGCTTCGCCAGGGCCTCGGCGGGACCGTCGGCGAAACGGCCGCCCCAGAGCCGGACGTCACCGTTGTTGCTGCTCACAGCTGTTGCTCCTCAGGACAGGTCTCTGGATGTGCCACCGCCTCCCCGCCGCGGACGGATCGGGGAGGCGGCTGTCGAACGACGGTGGATCAGGCGAGGTCACGCTTCGCGGCGATCTTCGCCGAGAGGGCGAAGATGTCGATGAAGCCCTGGGCCTTCGACTGGTCGAAGGTGTCGCCGGTGTCGTACGTGGCCAGGTTGAAGTCGTAGAGCGACTCGGCGGACTTCCGGCCGGTGACGACCGCGCGGCCGCCGTGCAGGGTCATCCGGATGTCGCCGGTGACGTGCTGGTTGGCCTCGTCGATGAAGCCGTCCAGGGCGCGCTTGAGCGGCGAGAACCACAGGCCGTCGTAGACGAGCTCGCCCCAGCGCTGCTCGACCTGCCGCTTGTAGCGGGCCAGCTCGCGCTCGACGGTGACGCTCTCCAGCTCCTGGTGGGCGGTGATCAGGGCGATCGCGCCGGGAGCCTCGTACACCTCGCGGGACTTGATGCCGACGAGACGGTCCTCGACCATGTCGATCCGGCCGACGCCCTGGGCGCCGGCGCGCTCGTTGAGCTGCTGGATGGCCTGGAGGACGGTGACGGGCTTGCCGTCGATGGCGACCGGGACGCCCTCCTTGAAGGAGATGACGACCTCGTCGGGCTCGCGGACGGCCGCCGGGTTCTCGGTGTACTCGTAGATGTCCTCGATCGGCGCGTTCCAGATGTCCTCGAGGAAGCCGGTCTCGATGGCGCGGCCGAAGACGTTCTGGTCGATGGAGTACGGGGACTTCTTGGTGGTCGCGATCGGCAGGTTCGCCTTCTCGGCGAAGGCGATGGCCTTGTCGCGGGTCATCGCGTAGTCGCGGACCGGGGCGATGCACTTCAGGCCGGGGCCGAGGGCCTGGATGCCGGCCTCGAAGCGGACCTGGTCGTTGCCCTTGCCGGTGCAGCCGTGGGCGACGATCGAGGCGCCGTGCTTCTCGGCGGCGGCGACGAGGTGCTTCACGATGGCCGGCCGCGAGAGCGCGGAGACCAGCGGGTAGCGGTCCATGTAGAGGGCGTTGGCCTTGATCGCCGGGAGGCAGTACTCGTCGGCGAACTCGTCCTTGGCGTCCGCGACCTCGGCCTCGACCGCGCCACAGGCGAGCGCGCGCTTGCGGATGACGTCCAGGTCCTCGCCGCCCTGGCCGACGTCCACGGCGACGGCGATGACCTCGGCACCGGTCTCCTCGGCGATCCAGCCGATGGCGACGGAGGTGTCCAGGCCGCCCGAGTAGGCGAGTACGACGCGCTCGGTCACGGGGTTCTCCTTACCTTGCAACCACTGATGGGTATAACTATGCAGTCCTCCGTATGTTTTGTCAAAGCACCTTGGCCACGGAGGGAAAATCGCAGGCGGGAAGAGGTGCGCGGGCCCTAGCGTGCGTGCATGACAAACGAGGAGCGCTCGCTGACGGCGGCGGTACGGGGACTCGCGCGCGGGTGCGCGCTCGGCGAGCTCGTCGACCTGTGGCAGCCGGTCACCTGGCTCGCCCTCGACGAGCGCATCCGGTCCGGCACCGACCATGGCATCGAGCGCCCCGACCCCCGCCGGCTCGCCGCGAGCCGGCGGCCCGCCGCCCCACCGGGTCTCCCGGACGGCCCGGCGCCGGCCGAGGCGGAGCTCGCCCTCGCCCTGTGCGACGCCGACGGCCACCTCCGCGAGGCCGCCCTCGCCCACGCCGCCCGCCTCCCCGCCGTCCTGCCGCTCGTCGCCGTGCGCACCACCGACTGGGTCCCGGCGGTACGGGCCAGGGCATGGGAAGTCCTCTCCGCCGCCCTGCCCGCGGCCGACGAGCGGACCCTCGCCGCCACCGTCCCCGTGATCCTCCGGCTGCGCGACCGCAAGCGCGGCGGCATGGCGGCAGGCATGCTCCAGGAGCTGCTGCGCGCCGCACCGCCCGCCTCCCTCACCGCTCTCCTGCGCAACCCGGACCGGCGCACCCGCCGGATCGCCCTCGGCCTCGCCGTCGAGCGCGGGCTGCTCTCCCCCGCCGAACTGGCGCACCTCGCCGCCCACGACGAGGACGTGGCCGTCCGGTCCCGGGCCGCGGACGCGGCGCTCGCGGCCGGCGTGCCCGACGAGACGCTGCCGCTGCTGCTCGGCGCGCGGTCCGGCGCGGTGCGCTCGGCCGGGGTGACCGCGCTGCGCGGGGCCGGGCGGGCGGCGGAGGCGGAGCCGTACCTCTTCGACCGGTCGGGGCTGGTGCGGGCCTGCGCGCGCTGGGTGCTGCGCCAGGACGGCCGGGATCCGCTGCCGCTCTACCGGGCGGCCTGCGCCGATCCCGCGACGGTGCCCGACCGGGCGCCGCTCGGGCTCGCGGAGTGCGGTGACCGAAAGACGGACGCGGCGGTGCTGTGGGAGCTGACCGGGCACGACCGGGCGGCGGTGCGCGCTTGCGCCGTCATGGGCCTGCGCGTCCTGGAGGTCGCGGACATCGCCCGGCTGCTGCCCCTGCTCGACGACCCCGCGCCCGGTGTCGTGCGGGAGGCGGCGCGGGCCCTGCTGCCGTGGGCGGACCGGCTGCCGGAGGCGGAGCTGCTGCGCCGCGCCGGCGCCGACCGGCCGGCGCACGTCCGCAAGCGGGTCCGGAGGCTGCTGGACGCGCTGGGCTCGACCGCGTACGAGGAGACGGCCCGGCAGCTCGTCGAGGACGCGGAGCCGGGTCCGGTGCCGGTGCCACGGGCCCGGGTCCGGCGGTGGTTCCGGTGGAACCGACCGCTGCGGCCCGGCCGTTGAAACGCCTGGGCGGTTCCGGCGCCGCGCGTACAGAATGAGCCACATGGGAAAAGCGTATGAACGCATCGACAGACGTCTGCGGGACTTCATCGAGGAACAGCCCCTCTTCTTCACCGCGACCGCGCCGCTCGCCGGCGACGGCACGATCAACCTCTCCCCCAAGGGACTGCGCGGTTCCTTCGCCGTGATCGACGAACACACCGTCGCCTACCTGGACTTCGCCGGATCGAACGCCGAGACCGTGGCGCACCTGCGCGAGAACGGGCGCATCACGCTCATGTGGTGCGCCTTCCAGGGGCCGCCGAACATCGTGCGGATCCACGGTCGCGGCGAGCCGGTGTTCCGGGATGACGAGCGCTGGGGCGAGCTGCTCGGGCACTTCGACGGGATCGACCCGGAGCCGCACGGGCCGCGGGCGATCATCGTGGTGCGGGTCGAGCTGGTGCGGGACACCTGCGGCTTCACCGTGCCGCTCATGACGTACGACGAGGAACGCGACCTGCACGGGAAGCGCTTCGGGCGCGAGGACGACGCCTCGCTGAGCGAGTACTTCACGAAGAAGGAGCACATCGCCGCCAGCATCGACGGGCTCCCGGGCCTGCCGCTGCCGCTGCCGCCGCTCCCCCGCACGGGTCAGTAGCCTGGCGGGGCGGGTGCCCGGCCTCTAGCGTCGCCGCATGCGTACCCTTCTCGCGCTCGGGGTCCTCGTCACGGCGCTCGCCCAGGCACCCGCGCCCGCCCTGTCGCCCGCGCCGCTGCCCGCGCGGATGGCGGACACCGGCGGCGGCTCGCAGCTGATCACGGCCGAGGCCGCGGACACCGGTGCCACGTCCGGCACCGTCACCTGGTGGGACCGGCGCGGCGGGCGCTGGGTGCGGGCGGGATCGGCGGCCGCGCGTTTCGGCGCGAACGGGCTGGCCGAGGGGGCGACGCGGCGGCAGGGCACGAACACCACGCCGACCGGGCTCTACCGGCTTCCGTACGCCTTCGGGACCGCGCCCGCGCCCGCCGGGACGGCGTACCGCTACGCCCGGGTGACCGACCGGTCCTGGTGGTGCCAGGACAACGACGCGCGCGCCTACAACCGCTGGGTGGAGGGGCTGCCCGGGGACTGCCGGGCCGGCGAGGCGGAGCATCTCGCCTCGTACCCGAGGCAGTACGCGTACGCGCTGGTCATCGGGTTCAACTACGACCGCCCGGTGCGCGGGCGCGGCGCCGGGATCTTCCTGCACGTGAACGGGCGCGGGGCGACGGCCGGCTGTGTGTCCGTGCCCGCGGAGGCGATGCGCCGGATCCTGGCCTGGGCGGATCCGGTCCGCCGGCCGCACATCGCCGTCGGCACGCGGGGCGGGCCGACGGCGATCACGCGCTACTGAGCGGGGCTCAGCGCTCCTTCTGCGCGAGGCGCAGCAGGTGGTCGGCGAGCGCCTGGCCGCCGGCCGGGTCGCGGGAGATGAGCAGCAGCGTGTCGTCGCCCGCGATCGTGCCGAGGATCGCGTTCAGTTCGGCCTGGTCGATGGCCGACGCGAGGAACTGGGCGGCGCCCGGCGGGGTGCGCAGCACCACCAGGTTGGCGGACGCCTCGGCGGAGATCAGCAGTTCACCGGAGAGGCGGCGCATCCGCTCCTCCTTGGCGGACTCGCCGAGCGGGGCCTGCGGGGTGCGGAAGCCGCCCTCGCTTGGCACCGCGTAGATCAGTTCGCCGCCCGTGTTGCGGATCTTCACGGCTCCGAGCTCGTCGAGGTCGCGGGAGAGCGTCGCCTGGGTGACGCTCAGTCCGTCGTCCGCGAGGAGCTTGGCCAGCTGGCTCTGCGAGCGCACCGGCTGCCGGTTGAGGATGTCGACGATCCTGCGGTGGCGGGCGGTGCGGGTCTGCGGAACGGACGGCCCGGCGTGTTCGTGTTCCTGCGCGTCGGTCATCGTCGTCTCATTCTCCGGTTCGTCCTTCCCCGTTCACCACGTCGAGGACACCGGGCAGGGCCTGCAGGAAGGCGTCCACCACCGCGTCTCCGACGATCAGCGGCGGCATGAGCCGTACGACATCGGGGGCGGGCGCGTTCACCAGGAGTCCGGCGTCCTGAGCCGCCTGCTGCACCTGCGGCGCGAGGGACTCGGTGAGCACGATACCCAGGAGCAGGCCCGCGCCACGGACATGGGAGACCAACGGGTGGCCGAGACCCTCGATTCCGTCGCGCAGTTTCTCGCCGAGCCGCTTGACCTCGTCGAGGACGGCGTCGCCGCCGAGGGTGTCCAGGACGGCGAGTCCGGCGGCGCAGGCGACCGGGTTGCCGCCGAAGGTGGTGCCGTGGTGGCCGGGCGTGAAGAGTTCCGCGGCCGGGCCGAAGGCGACGGTGGCGCCGAGCGGGAGGCCGCCGCCGAGGCCCTTGGCGAGGGTGACGATGTCGGGGTCGACGCCCTCGTGGGCCTGGTGCTCGAACCAGGTGCCGCAGCGGCCGATGCCGGTCTGCACCTCGTCGAGGACGAGCAGGGTGCCGGTGGCGCGGGTGATCTCGCGGGCGGCCTTGAGGTAGCCGGCGGGCGGGACGACGACGCCGTTCTCGCCCTGGATCGGCTCGATGATGACGAAGGCCGTGTCCTCGGTGACGGCGGCGCGCAGCGCGTCGGCGTCCCCGTACGGCACGTGCGTGACGTCGCCGGGCAGCGGCTGGAAGGGGCCCTGCTTGCCGGGCTGGCCGGTGAGCGCGAGGGCACCCATGGTCCGGCCGTGGAAGCCGCCGGTGGTGGCGACCATGTGTCGGCGGCCGGTGAGCCGGCCGAGCTTGAAGGCGGCCTCGTTGGCCTCGGCGCCGGAGTTGCAGAAGAACACCCGGCCGGGCCGGCCGAAGAGCTGGAGCAGCTTCTCGGCGAGGGCGACGGGCGGCTCGGCGACGAAGAGGTTGGAGACGTGGCCGAGGGAGGCGATCTGCTTCGACACGGCGTCGACGACGGCCGGGTGGCCGTGGCCGAGGGCGTTGACGGCGATGCCGCCGACGAAGTCGAGGTACGCGTTGCCGTCGGCGTCCCAGACGGTGGCGCCCTCGCCGCGGACGAGCGGCAGCCGCGGGGTGCCGTAGTTGTCCATCAGCGAGCCCTGCCAGCGCTGGGTCAGCTCCTGGTTGACGCTCATGCTTCCCCCTGAACGTTCCGGTCGTCGGGCACGACCATGGTGCCGATGCCCTCGTCGGTGAAGATCTCCAGCAGGATCGAGTGCTGTACCCGGCCGTCGATGACGCGCGCCGTGCGCACGCCGTTGCGCACGGCGTGCAGGCAGCCCTCCATCTTGGGGACCATGCCGCTGGAGAGCTCGGGCAGCAGCTTCTCCAGCTGGCTCGCGGTGAGCCGGCTGATGACCTCGTCGCTGTTCGGCCAGTCCTCGTAGAGGCCCTCGACGTCGGTCAGGACCATCAGCGTTTCGGCGCCCAGCGCAGCAGCGAGTGCCGCAGCCGCCGTATCAGCATTGACGTTGTAGACATGGTCGTCGTCCTGGGAGCGGGCGATGGAGGAGACGACGGGGATGCGCCCGTCGGCGAGGAGTGCCTCGATCGCGCCGGTGTCGATGTGGGTGATCTCGCCGACCCGGCCGATGTCGACGGTCTCGCCGTCGATCTCCGGCAGGTGCTTGGTGGCGGTGATGGTGTGGGCGTCCTCGCCGGTGAGGCCGACGGCGAGCGGGCCGTGCTGGTTGAGCAGGTTGACCAGCTCGCGCTGGACCTGTCCGGCCAGCACCATCCGTACGACGTCCATGGCCTCCTCGGTGGTGACCCGCAGGCCGGCCCTGAACTCGCTGACGATGCCGTGCCTGTCGAGCGCGGCGCTGATCTGCGGGCCGCCGCCGTGCACGACGACGGGCTTGAGGCCGGCGTGGCGCAGGAAGACGACGTCCTGGGCGAAGGCGGCCTTGAGGTCGGCGTCGATCATGGCGTTGCCGCCGAACTTGATGACGACGGTCTTGCCGTGGTGGCGGGTGAGCCAGGGCAGCGCCTCGATGAGGGTCTGCGCCTTGGGCAGGGCGGTGTGCTTGCGCGCGGCCGGGTTCGCGCCCGGGTTCCGAGGATCGCTCATGACGAGTACGCGCTGTTCTCGTGGACGTAGTCGGCGGTGAGGTCGTTGGCCCAGATGACGGCGGACTCGGACCCGGCGGCGAGGTCGGCGGTGACGACGACCTCCCGGAAGCGCATGTCGACGAGCTCGCGGTCCTCGCCGACGGAGCCGTTCTTGCAGACCCAGACGCCGTTGATGGCGACGTTCAGCCGGTCGGGTTCGAAGGCGGCGGAGGTGGTGCCGATGGCGGAGAGCACCCGGCCCCAGTTGGGGTCCTCGCCGTGGATGGCGCACTTGAGCAGGTTGTTGCGGGCGATGGAGCGGCCGACCTCGACGGCGTCGTCCTCGGTGGCCGCGTTGATCACCTCGATCCGGATGTCCTTGCTGGCGCCCTCGGCGTCGCCGATGAGCTGGCGGGCGAGGTCGGCGCAGACCTCCTGGACGGCCTGGGCGAACGCGTCCTGGGTCGGGGTGACGCCGGCGGCGCCTGAGGCGAGGAGCAGCACGGTGTCGTTGGTGGACATGCAGCCGTCGGAGTCGACCCGGTCGAAGGTGAGCCTGGTGGCGTGGCGCAGGGCCGCGTCGAGGCCGGGGGCGTCGACGTCGGCGTCGGTGGTGAGGACGACGAGCATGGTGGCGAGGCCGGGGGCGAGCATGCCCGCGCCCTTGGCCATGCCGCCGACGGTCCACCCTTCCCTCGTGACGACCGCGGTCTTGTGGACGGTGTCGGTGGTCTTGATGGCGATGGCGGCCTTCTCGCCGCCGTGCGCGGACAGCTCGGCCGCGGCCTTCTCGACGCCGGGGAGCAGCTTGTCCATGGGGAGCAGTTCGCCGATGAGCCCGGTGGAGGCGACGGCGACCTCACCCGCCCCGATGTCCAGGACCTCGGCGGCCTTCTCGGCGGTGGCGTGGGTGTCCTGGAAGCCCTGCGGGCCGGTGCAGGCGTTGGCGCCGCCGGAGTTGAGGACGACGGCGGTCAGCTCGCCGTCGGCGAGGACCTGCTGGGACCACAGGACCGGGGCGGCCTTGACGCGGTTGGAGGTGAAGACTCCCGCGGCGGCGCGGCGCGGTCCGGTGTTGACCACGAGGGCCAGGTCCGGATTGCCGTTCTGCTTGATCCCGGCCGCGATGCCCGCGGCCGTGAATCCCTTCGCTGCGGTGACGCTCATGGAGCGACTCCAATCGTGGAGAGTCCGGTGGTCTCGGGAAGCCCGAGCGCGATGTTCATGCTCTGCACCGCGCCGCCGGCGGTGCCCTTGGTGAGGTTGTCGATGGCGCTGATCACGATGATCCGGTTCGCCGCCGGGTCGTACGCGACCTGCATCTGAACGGCGTTGGAACCGTGGACGGACGCCGTGGCCGGCCACTGCCCCTCGGGCAGCAGGTGGACGAACGGCTCGTCGGCGTACGCCTTCTCGTACACGGCGCGCAGCGACTCGGCGGTGACGCCGGGCCGGGCGGTGGCCGAGCAGGTGGCGAGGATGCCGCGGGGCATCGGCGCGAGGGTGGGCGTGAAGGAGACGGTGATCCGCTCGCCCGCCGCCGCGCTGAGGTTCTGGATCATCTCGGGGGTGTGCCGGTGGCCGCCGCCGACGCCGTACGGGGACATGTTGCCCATGACCTCGCTGCCGAGCAGATGGGGCTTGGCGGCCTTGCCGGCGCCGGAGGTGCCGGAGGCGGCGACGATCACGGCCTCGCTCTCGGCGAGCCCGGCTCCGTACGCCGGGAAGAGCGCGAGGGACACGGCGGTGGGATAGCAGCCGGGCACCGCGATGCGCTTGGACCCCTCCAGCGCGGCACGGGCGCCCGGCAGTTCGGGAAGACCGTACGGCCAGGTGCCGGCGTGCGGGGAGCCGTAGAAGGTCTCCCAGTCGGCCGCGTCCTTCAGCCGGAAGTCGGCGCCCATGTCGACGACGAGGACGTCCGGGCCGAGCTGCTCGGCGACGGCGGCGGACTGCCCGTGCGGCAGCGCGAGGAAGACGACGTCGTGCCCGGCGAGGGCCTCGGGAGTGGTCTCGGCGAGCACCCGGTCGGCGAGCGGCAGCAGGTGCGGCTGGAGGCCGCCGAGCCGCTGACCGGCGTTGGAGTGGCCGGTCAGGGTGCCGATCTCGACCTCGGGATGGGCGAGGAGAAGGCGCAGGAGCTCTCCGCCCGCGTATCCGCTCGCGCCCGCGACTGCTGCTCGTACCGTCATCGACATCCTCCTCATGGATGGCATGACTATACGAGCTCTCGCAGTTTTATGCAAAGCCCTCGGCTCGTGCCTCGCCCGGCAGGGAAGTGAGGCCCGCTGCGGAGCGGCGCGGCCGTCACGGCGCCTCGCCCGCGGCCGCGAAGGACGGGCCGTTGTCACAGGCGGCGGCTATGTTGCGGCTCGGCAGGCAAGCGGGCGGGAGCGGGGAGCGGCGATGGTGATCGAGGTGGGGTACGCGCGGGCGTGGGACCCGGAGGCCCGCTCTCCCTGGTGGCCGATACCGGTGGAGGAGGCCCGTGAGCGCGATGCCGCCGGGCTTCCGTACGTGGTGGTGTACCGGACGGCGGGCCGGGAGGCTCCGCTGGAGGTCCGGCTCGTCTCCTGGCGGGACCACTTCGCCGGACTGTGGGTCTACGACGCCCAGGGCCGCCGTACGTACGACCTGGACATGCGGCTGCTGGACGACCCGGCGCGGCTGCTGCGCCGGTGCACCGTCGGCTGGAGCTACACCGGTCCGGAGATGGCGGAATTCGACGACTCGTGCCCGCGCGTCACCGTGGAGCTCTTCCCTGACGGAAGGGGCCGGCGGACGGAGGAGCCCAGCGGCATCCACGGCAGCGCCCGCTCCACCGTGCCCCGCGTCCCGGACAGCGAGCGCTGGCTGGACCGGCCCGCCTTCGGAGAATGGCCGCTGCTCTCGGCCGAGGTCCACGGGCTCACGGAACCGCCCGCCTTCGCGATCGCGGAGGTCACGGAACCGGCCGCCTTCGCGATCGCGGAGGCGGCCGGCGACGACGACGGCCCCGCGCCCGCCACGTGCTGGCGTCCGCCCCGGGCGGCGCGGCCCGGCCCGGTCGGCGAGCTGTTCCGGCCCGGCGTGCGGGTGACCGACGGGTACCACCCCGAGATGACGGTCGTGGAGCCCCGGCGCATCGGCACCCTGCGCGTGCCCAGCGGGCTGCTGGCCGTCTCCGGTCCGGACATCGACGACGGCGACGGGCCGCACCTCACGGTCCCCGTGCCGCCCGGGGAGTACGCGCTGGAGGAGGCGCGGGCCCGGCACACCTACCACTGCGAGTGGGAGGGCAAGCAGGTCACGCGCGCGGACGCCACGGCCGTCCGCGTCCTCGTCAGCGACATCCCCGCCGCGACCTGGGAGATGGCCCGCCGGCCCGACGACGACCCCCGCCTGCTCCCGGAGAACGGGATCTTCGGATTCGACACCGACGGCGCCACGGGGTGCTTCGGCGACGCGGGCGCCTGGGAGCCGCTCCTCGCACTCTTCGAGAGAGGGCTGATCCAGGCAGACCCGGACCTGGAACCGGACGCGTACGAGGACATCGACGACTCCATGTACCTGCTGCGCACCCGGGACCGGGCTTCCGGCGGCGAACTGGTGGCCTTCGCGACGACCGGGGACGGCACCTATCCCGTCTGGGTCGGCCGTTCCGAGGCCGGCGAGGTGGTCGGCGTCGTGGTGCCGGTGGCGGGCATGCCCGAGCTGCTCCCGGAGAGCTGAACCGCCGCCGTCGCACCACCGTTGCCGTCGATGTCCGCGGCAACGGCCCGGATCATGGCCACCCGATCGGGTGGCCCGGCGGGTGGGATGACGTCACGCTGAAGAGGAGGGCGCCGCGCCGGCGGCCCGGGCGGCCGGGGCATCGGGCCGGCGTGCGGGAGGCGGGCCGATCGCGTGCGGAGAGGACACCCGATGGACGTGACGATCGCGTGGGACCTGCTCGTCTCGGGGCCGGCCGATGCCCGGCAGACCGTGCTGCTGCTCCCCGGCGGGCTCATGCGCGCCCGGTCGTACGCCGACGTCATGGCCGAGCCCGCGCTCGCCCGGACCCGGCTCGTCGCCGCGACCCTGCCGGGACACGCTGGGACGGCGCCGCCGGAGGACTTCACGATCGGCACCCTGGCCCGGCACACCGCCCGGCTTGCCGACGAGTGGTCCTGCGACGTGGTGGTGGGATTCAGCATGGGCGCCACGGTCGCGTTGGAGATGGTCGCGACGGGCGCGTTCACCGGCCCGGCCGTGCTGCTGGGCATCAGCATGTCGCCCGCGGACGAACCCGCGTTCTTCCGGGCCGTCTGCCGGCTGGGGGACGTCCTCGGCTCCCTGCCCTCCGCCGCCCTGCTGAAGTTCATGGGCCCGGCCTCGAAGGGCTTCAGGGTGTCGCCCGATCGCCGGGCCGAACTGCTCGGCGACCTGCGGAGCAACGATCCGCACGTGATGCGCCGGATCCTCCGCGCCTACCTGGATTACCTCCGCGCGCAGGAGCAGCCGGCGACGCGCCTGTGCGCGGCCGGTGTACCGGTCTGGGTCGTGCACGCGGAGAAGAAGGGCGACGGCGGACTCACCGCCGACGAGCGGCGCGTGCTGGAGGCCTGCCCGCACACGACGGTCGTCACGACCCCCGGCAGCAGCTTCTTCCTTCCCGGCGAGGAGCCGCGACGGACCGCGGAGGTCGTGGTGGAAGCGCTGGCCGCCGCGGGACCGCGGCCTCGCTGAGGACGCCGGTCCAGGCCGGTCGGGCGGCCCGGTCCGGTCCTGTCGTGGGCCTCGCCCGTGCCGGCGACCCGGTCCCGGCCGACCGCGGTGTCCCGTGACGACGGACCTTACGCCGCCGGTCCCGGCTTGTAGCCCGACGGCAGGGTGTAGACGAACTCGCGCGGGTCGGCGTACGCCTGCTCCAGCCAGGTGGGCACGCTGTGGTAGCCGAGGGTGTAGAGGTTCCGGCTCGGGTCCCACGTGTTGTACGCGAGGATCGCGGCGCGCTTCTTCGCCATCTGGGCGGCCGGGATGTCCAGCACGTAGGCGGCGCCGCGGCCGCGGTCGGCCGGGTTGGGGAACTGCTGGTAGGCGTAGATGTGGTTGAAGCGGACGTCGGTGAGCTCGCCGTTCTTCATCAGCCAGTAGGCGGCGTCGCTGCACGCCTTGTGCGTGGCGGTCTTGTCCAGCCAGCCGGCCGCGAACTTGTGCGAGGCGCCCGGGTACTGCTGGGCGAGGGCCCGGACCTTGGCCATGACCTTCTTGACGAAGCCGTCGTAGTCGCCGAACGCCTCGTCGGAGAGGTCGAAGTTGATGACCTTGTCGACGCCGAGCGCCTTGGCGGACGCCTTGAACTCGGCGGTGCGGCCCGAGACGACCTCGGGCGTCGGCCAGGTCTCCTGCCAGCCGAGATCGTGGGTGTGGCCGGGAGCGGAGCAGCGGTCGCCGAGGGTCCGGCAGGCGCCCTGGTTCATGATCGCGGCGAGGTCGCCGTTCTCGCCCCGGCTGACCAGGACCAGGTAGACCGGCCGGCCCGCCGCCTTGTGCTCCAGGATCGAGCCGGCCAGGCCGATGGCCTCGTCGTCCTGGTGCGGCGAGTAGAAGATCGCCGGGGTGGTCGCGGCGGAGGCGCTCGGCGCGGCGAGGGCGCTGTCGAGCGCGACGCCCGCGGCCACCAGGCCCGCAGTGGTCAGTACGGACCTCCGGGAGAGAGCGGCCGGCCCGGAGCGGAACGGGGACCGGGACTGCGGCTGGGGCAGGGCGGACATGGGTGACTCCTCGCGTGCGGCGGCTGTGGGGACCGGGTTCCAGGCTGGCAGCGGCCGCTCACGTTCCGTTGCCGTTTCGTCGCCGCGCTCGCTGTCACATCCGTGCCGGTCGCGGCGTCAACGCAGCGACGACCGATCGAAGAGGAGTGGTGCCCCATGACCGAGGACGCCTTCGTGACCGCGCTCGCCGCGCGGTTCGACGCCGAGGAGGAGCGGCTGCGGGCCGTGGCCCGGCGGATGCTCGGCGGGTACGGGGAGGTGGACGGCGTGCTCGCGCAGGCGCGCGCGGGGGTGGGCGACGGGGTGCGGGAGTGGCTGGACTCGGTGGTCGGGCGGGCGTGTGTGCGGCGGCTCCAGGGCCGGGTGGACGCGGAGCCGCCGGGCCCGGCGCGGCCCTCCGGCAAGGTCGACACGGAACCGCCGGGCCCGGCGCGGCCCTCCGGCGAGGTCGACACGGAACCGCCGGGCCCGGCGCGGCCCTCCGGCGAGGTCGACGCGGTGTGGCTGGCGCTGCTCGTGGTCCTCGACGCCCTCGGGCCGGCCGAGCGTCTCGCGTACGTCCTGCACGACCTGTTCGGCCTGCCCCTGGACGACACCGCGCGGATCACCGGCACCGCGCCCGAGGAGGCCGGCCGGCTCGCCCGCGCGGCCCGGCGGCGGGTGCGCGGCGGCGGTCCGGGCGGCGGTCGGCCGGGCGGCGACCCGGCGCGGCAGCGCGCGCTGGTCGAGTCCTTCCTCGCCGCCGCCCGCGCCCGCGACCCCCGCGCCCTCGCCGCCCTCCTCCACCCCGACGTCGTCGCCCATTCGCCCCACGGCACGGCCCACGGCCCCGCCGCCGTCGCCGAGAACGCCGCGACCGCCTTCGCCCGCACCGCGCCCGCCACGACCCGGCCCGCGCTGATCGACGGCGCGATCGGCGTGGTCGCCTTCGCCGCGGGCCGGCCGGTCGCCGCGGTGGCGTTCACGCTGCACGGCGACCGGATCGTGGCGCTGGACATCACGACGGGCGAGCAGGGGGTACGGGGCCTGGCGCTGACGTTCCCGGACGTGTGAGGGGTGAGGGGTCCCACGTGAGGGGTGGCGTATGTGCGGGTGCCGTGTCCGCGCGTGCCGCGTGAGCGGGCACAGCCTGAACCGGCACCGCGTGAGCGAGCACCGCGTGAGCGAGCACCGCGTGAGCGAGTACGGCGTGCGCGGGAACCGCCTGAACCGGCACCGCGTAAGCCGGCACCGCCTGAACCGGCACCGCGTAAGCCGGCATCGCCTGAACCGGCACCGCGTAAGCCGGCATCGCCTGAGCCAGCACCGCGTAAGCCGGCACCACGCGCCCGCGTGGCTGGCCAGGACGTCGTCGATGAGGCCGTCCGGCCGCCCCTCCGAAAACCCCGTGCGGCCCCCGCCCCTCCCCCGTACCCTCGGCTCCATGTCCACGCCCCGAATCTCCTAGCTACAGGACCCGCTTCCACGCCACCCGTGTGTCCTCTAGCTTGTTCGGAGCGTCATCCCATGATCACCATCCGTGGTGTCGACGTGCGCGTCGGCGCCCGTCTCCTCCTGTCCGAGGTCTCCTTCACCGTCGCGCCCGGCGACCGCATCGGTCTGGTCGGCCGTAACGGGGCCGGCAAGACGACCCTGCTGCACACCCTGGCCGGGCTGCGCGCGCCGGCCGCCGGCGCCGTCACGCGGACCGGCCCCGTCGCGCACCTGGCGCAGGATTCGCGCGCCGCAGATCCCGCCCAGACCGTCACCGACCGGATCCTGTCCACGCGCGGGATGGACGCGGCCGTGCGCGGGCTGCGCGAGGCCGCCGAGCGGCTCGCGGAGCGGAGCGACGAGCGGGCCATGGCGGCGTACGCGCGGGCCGAGGCCGCGTTCGAGGCGTGCGGCGGGTACGCGGCGGAGGCCGAGGCGGCCCGGGTGGCCGCCGGGCTCGGGCTGCCCGCCGACACGCTGGCCCGGCCGGTCGGCACGCTGTCCGGCGGACAGAAGCGGCGGGTCGAGCTGGCCCGCATCCTGTTCGCGGGCCACGGCCGGGAGGGCACGCTGCTGCTCGACGAGCCGACGAACCACCTGGACGCCGACTCGGTCGCCTGGCTGCGCGGCCATCTCGCCTCGCACCAGGGCGGTCTGGTGCTCATCAGCCATGATCTCGGCCTGATCGACACGACCGTGAACCGCGTCTTCCACCTCGATCCGCAGCGCGCCACGATCGACGTCCACAACACCGGCTGGGCCGCGTACCTCACCCAGCGGGACGCGGACGAGCGGCGCCGTACCCGCGAGCGGGCCAACGCCGAGCGCAAGGCGGCGACGCTGCACGCGCAGGCGGAGAAGATGAAGGCCCGCTCGTCGACCTCGGTCACCGCGCGCAGCATGGCGCGCCGCGCCGACCGGCTCCTGGAGGGCCTGGAGGCGGTCCGGCGCACCGAGCAGGTGGCCCGCATCCGGCTGCCGGAGCCGGCGCCCTGCGGTCGTACGCCACTGGGTGCCGTCTCGCTCACCAAGGGGTACGGGGCCGGGCGCCCGGTCCTGGACGGGGTGGATCTCGCCGTGGACCGCGGCTCCCGCACGGTCGTGCTCGGGCTGAACGGCGCCGGCAAGACGACGCTGCTGCGCCTGCTCGCGGGGCAGGAGACGCCGGATTCGGGCCGGGTCGTCCACGGGCACGGGCTGCGGCTCGGCTACTTCGCGCAGGAGCACGAGACGCTCGACCCGGCCCGCACGGTCCGGGAGAACCTGGCGGCCGCCGCGCCGCATCTGACAGACAGCGAGGTCCGCCGCGTCCTCGGCGCGTTCCTGTTCCGGGGCGACGACGCCGACAAGCCGGCCGGTGTCCTGTCGGGCGGCGAGAAGACCCGGCTCGCGCTGGCGGGCCTGGTCCATTCGGGCGCGAACGTGCTGCTCCTCGACGAGCCGACCAACAACCTGGACCCGGCCTCGCGCGACGAGGTCCTGGCGGCCGTCGGCACGTACCCGGGCGCGATCGTGATGGTCACGCACGACGAGGGCGCGATCGACGCGCTGCGTCCGGAGCGGGTGCTGGTGCTGCCGGAGGCGACGGAGGACCTGTGGAACGAGGACTACCGGGAGCTGGTGTCCCTGGCGTAGCCCGCGAGGGCCTGTCCGACCCGGATCGGCGGCTGGGCCCTGGCACCTGACCGGCAGCCGGGCCCTGGGGCCGGTCCGCCGGTCCGCCGGTCCGCCGACCCCAGCCCAGCCCAGCCCCGACCCCGACCCCGACCTCAGCCCCGACCGTGACCCGCCGGACGCGCGCTAGCGCTTCACGGCCCGCAGGATCACGAACTTCGGGTCGCCGGCGACCAGTTCGCTGTTCCCGAAGATCCGCCGCAGGGTGACGTGGTAGCCGAGGTGCCGGTTGCCGACCACCCACAGTTCGCCGCCGGGCCGCAGGGCGCGGCGGGCGTCGGCGAACATCCGGCGGGCGGTGCGGTCGGTGGTGGCCTGGTGGCTGTGGAACGGCGGGTTGTTGAGCACCAGGTCCACGGAGCCGGGCGCGGCGTCGGCGAGCCCGTCGCCGACCCGGAAGTCGGCCTTGCGGTCCTGCCCCGCGTGCGTGCGGAAGTTCGCCTCGGCGGAGGCGACGGCCTGGTACGACTCGTCGGTGAACAGCAGCTCCGCGTCGGGCTCGGCGAGCGCGACGGCGAGGCCGACGACTCCGTTGCCGCAGCCGAGGTCGACGACGCGGGCGGCGCCGAGGCCGGTCGGGAGGTGCTGGAGGAGGAAGCGGGTGCCGATGTCGAGGCGGTCGGCGCAGAAGACGCCGGCCTCGTTGACGACGGTGCGGCCGGCGAGCCCGGCCGGCGCGTCGCCGGGCAGCGCGTAGGCGTACGGCCAGGGGTTGGCGTCGGGTGTGCGCTCCGGGGCCGGCGTCGTGTGGATCAGCCGGGCCTTCTTCACGGCGAGGGAGGTGCGGGTGGGGCCGAGGATCGTCTCGAACAGGTTCAGCGTCGAGGTGTGGATCTCCTTCACCATCCCGGTGCCGACGATCACGGTCCCCTCGTGCACGGCGGGCGCGAGCCGGTGGAGCTGGTCCTCCAGGAGGGCGAGGCTCTTCGGCACGCGGACGAGGAGCACGTCGACGCGCTCGGGCGGCGGGTCCTGGGTGGTGAGCAGGCGCACGGCGCCGGGGGCGGCGCCGGAGCGGGCCAGGTTCTCGGCGGTGGCGGTGCGGCCCAGGTACGAGTCGGAGATCTGCACCAGCTCGCCGGACGCGCCCGCCCCGGCGGCGGCGAGCGCGGTGACGAGGGCGCCCCAGCGGTCGCCGACGGCCACGACGGTGCCGGAGAGGTCGGTGCCGGTCTCGGCGAGGTGGCCGAGGAGGTACTCGTCGGCGGCGTCCCAGGCGCGCAGCGGGTCGCGCGGGTCCACCGGGTGGCGAGTGAGCGGGAAGGTGCCCCATGACGTGGTCAAACGGTTCATCGTGGGCACCAGGCTAGCGGGTACGGGGGGTGTGCGACGGCCGGGCGCCCGCCACCGGGACGGCCCCCGCGCACCTCACCCCACCGCCGCCTCCAGCTGCAGGTGCCACGCGCCCGGGCCGCCCGTCAGCGTCACCGTCGACAGCGGGCGGACGTCCACGCTCCAGTAGGTGGCGGGCGGGGCCTTCAGGGCGTAGACGAGGGCGGCGCGGACCACGGCCGGTTCGGCGACGGCCACGACGGCTTCGCCGTCGTCGGCGGGGCGGGTGTCGAGCCAGCCGCCGACGCGGGTGATGAAGGAGAGGAGCGTCTCGCCGCCGTGCGGCGCGCTGCGCGGGTCGCGCAGCCAGGCGTCGACGGCGGCGGGTTCGAGGGCGGCGACCTCGGCGAGGGTCAGGCCGCGCCAGCGGCCCATGTCGCAGTCGCGGAGCGCCGGCTGGGCGAGCGGGGCGTAGCCGAGTGCGGTGCCGGTGGCACGGCTGCGGGGCGTCGGGGAGCAGTAGCGGAGCTCGGCCGCGCCGAGCGGAATCAGCCGTGGTGCGGCGAGCTGCACCTCGTACCAGCCGGCCTGGTCGAGCGGCCGGTCGTCGTCGAAGCGTTCGGCGAGCGGGGAGGAGCTGCGTGCCGCCGCGACCAGCGTGACCCGAGGACCCATGGCGGGATCGTGAGGCCGGTGGCGCCGCTGGTCAAGGGGTCGGCGATGCGGTCGTACGGGACGGTAGGTCACTCCTGTCCGAGTGCCCTCCACTTGTCCGGATTTCGCGGTGGCGCGAATCCGACGGTGGCGTGGCCGCCGTGGGTTCGGCGGTGGCGGCATGACGCGGTGCGGTGCGCGGGGCTCCGGGTGGTCGCCGGCGGCTGTGACGAGCGCGGAGCGGCACCCGTGTGGCGCCCCGCGCTCAGTTCGTCAGCTCGTCGATCGCGGTGCGCAGTCTCCGCACGCCCTCGGCGATCTCCGCGGGGCCCGCGACACCCGCGAAACTCAGCCGGATGTGGCCGGCGGGCGGTTCGGCGGCGAAGTAGGGGCGGCCGGGCGCGACGGCGACGCCGGTGCGCAGGGCGGCGGGGAGGAGGGCGGCTTCCGGGAGGGTGTCGGGGAGGCGGAGCCATACGTGGAAGCCGCCGGACGGGACGTGGGGCAGGGCGAGTTCGGGGAGGTGGCGGGCGACGGCGGCGGTCATGGTGTCGCGGCGGTTCCTCAGTTCCTGGGAAACGGCCCGCAGATGGCGGTTCCAGGCCGGTGAGCCGACGAGTTCGAGGGCGGTCTCCTGGAGCGGGCGGGGCACGAAGAAACTGTCGACGACCTGGATGGCGCGGAGCCGTTCGAGGACGGGGCCGCGGGCGGCGAGCGCGCCGACGCGGAGACTCGCGGAGGTGATCTTGGTGAGCGAGCAGACGTGGACGACGACGCCGTCGGGGTCGTCGGCGGCGAGGGTCGGCGGCAGCGGGGCGGCGTCCTCGTGGACGAGGCGGCGGGCGAAGTCGTCCTCGACGACGAAGGCGCCGGCGGCGCGGGCGATGCGGACGACGGCGGCCCGCCGTTCGGCGATGAGCGCGGCGCCGGTGGGGTTCTGGAAGAGCGGCTGGCAGACGACGACGCGTGCGCCGGTGGCGCGGAAGGCGGCTTCGAGGAGGTCGGGGCGGATGCCGTCGGCGTCGGTGGGGACGGGCACGGGCCGCAGGCCGGCGGCGCGGGCGACGGCGAGCATGCCGGGGTACGTGGGCGATTCGACGAGGACGGGCGTGCCGGGCGCGGCGAGGGCGCGCAGGGCGGTGGTGAGGGCGGACTGGCCGCCGGCGGTGACGAGGACTTCGGCGGCGGTGACGCTGCCGCCGATCTCGCGGGCGAACCAGGCGCGCAGTTCGGGCAGTCCGTCGGCGGGCGGGCGGCCCCAGGCGCCGGGGCGGCGGCCGGCCCGGGCGAGGGCGGCGGCGAGGGCGCGTTCGGGCTGGAGGGCGGGGTGGAGGTAGCCGCCGTTGAACTCGATGACGCCGGGCGGGGGCGCGGCGAGGGTGACGAGGACGCCGGAGGCGTCGACGGCGCGCGGAGCGGTGTCGCCGCCGGCCCCGGTGTCGGCGCTGAGGGCGAGCTGCTGCCAGGAGGTGTCGCCGGCGGCGGGCGGGGCGGTGCGGGGTTCGGCGCGGTAGGCGCCGGCGCCGGGGCGGGTGACGACGAGGCCCTCGGCGGCGAGCTGGGCGAGGGCCCGGGTGACGGTGACCGGGGAGACGCGGTAGCGCTCGACCAGCGCCCTGCTCGACGGCAGCTTCTCACCTATCGAGTAGCGGTTCAGCTCCACTTTCAGGGAGTTCGCCAATTCGCCGACACTGCTACGCTGTTGCATGACAGCACAGAATAGCGCTACCAGCCCGAGCACGATAGCGGTCACCACTCCCCGGCCGGCCGTGAACCAGGGCACGCTGCTCGCCGCGCTCGGCGTGCTCTCCTTCTCCCTCACCTTCCCCTCCACCGTCTGGGGCCTGGAGAGCTTCGGCCCCTGGTCCCTGGTGGCCGTCCGCTCGGTGCTCGCCGCACTCATCGCGGGAACGTTTCTGCTGGCTGGTCGGGTGCCGCTGCCGGAGCGGCGCCACTGGGCCGGGCTGGCGGTGGTCGGCGGCGGGGTCGTGGTGGGCTTCCCGCTGCTGACGACGCTGGCCCTGCAGACCTCGACGACCTCGCACGCCGCCGTGGTCGTGGGCCTGCTGCCGCTCACCACCGCGACGTTCGCCGCGATCCGCACCGGCCGGCGCCCGTCCCGTACGTTCTGGATCGCGGCGATCGCCGGCGCGGTCGTCGTCCTCGCGTTCACCCTCCAGCAGAGCGGCGGCGCACTGTCGACCGGCGACCTGTACCTCTTCGGCGCCCTGCTCGTGTGCGCCGCCGGCTACACGGAGGGCGGCCGGCTCGCGCGGCTGATGCCGGGCTGGCAGGTGATCGGCTGGGCGCTGGTGCTGTGCCTGCCGCTGATGGCGGCGGCCGCGGCCGTGGCGCTCGCGCACGAGCCGGTGCGCCTCACCGCGCACGGGGTGATCGGGCTGGTGTGGGTGGCGGCCGGTTCGACCTTCTTCGGTCTGTACGTCTGGTACCGGGGCATGGCCGCGATCGGCATCCCGCGCGCCAGTCAGCTCCAGCTCGCCCAGCCGCTGCTGACCCTCGTCTGGTCGGTGACGGTGCTCGGCGAGGACCTGGCCCCGGCCGCCCCGCTCGCCGCCGTGGGCGTCCTGGTCTGCATCGCGGTGACCCAGCGGGCGAAGAGCTGAGACGCGGGCCACAATGGCAGACGTAGGCAGACATGGGCAGACATGGACTCTGCAAGCAGGACAAGCCCGGCCGCGAGGAGGTCACCGATGCGTGCGTCCAAGGGCGACAAGCTGGTCGTGCACGGCCGTACGGTCGGACAGCACGACCGTACGGCCGAGGTCCTTCAGGTAATGGGTGAGAACGGCGATCCTCCGTTCCGCGTGAAGTTCGACGACGACGGCCACGAGGCCGTGGTGTCGCCGGGCCCCGACTCGCAGGTACGCCACACCAAGGAGGCCGGGGGCCGCTGAGCCCCCGGGGGCCCTTCCCCGGCCCCTGTCCCCCGCCCCGGCCTCCGACCTCTGGTCCCTCGACACCCGGCCTCTGGCCCCTCCCCTGACCTCAGGCCTTCACCGCGGCCGTCAGTGCGCCGAGCGGGTCCTTCGCGGCCTCGCGGGCCGCGAAGTAGCAGTGCCCTCCGACGGACGCGTACCGGCGCGCGAGCCGGACGTGCCGGGTCAGCTCCGCCGGGTCCTGCCAGGCGTCCGGCTGCGCCGGGTCGCCGACCTTGTACAGCGATTCGCCGAGGTAGAGCCGTACGCCCGTGTCCCGGACCACCGCGTCCCACCACGGCACTAGCTTGGCGTAGTCGCAGGCCGGGAAGCCGATGTTCCAGTAGAGCTGAGGGATCACGTAGTCCGTCCAGCCCTCGCGGATCCAGCGCCGGGTGTCGGCGTACAGGTCGTCGAAGCTCTGCCCGCCACGGGTGTCCGAGCCCTCGGGGTCGGTGCCGGCGTTGCGCCAGACCCCGAAGGGGCTGATCCCGAAGTCGACCGAGGGCTTCACCTCCTTGATCCGCCGCGCCATCTCCGACACCAGCAGATCGACGTTGTTCCGCCGCCAGGCCGCCCGGTCCGCGAAGCCGGCCCCGTAGCGGGCGTACGCGCCATCGTCGGCGATCACCTGGCCCGCGACCGGGTACGGATAGAAGTAGTCGTCCCAGTGCAGCGCGTCGAGGTCGTAGCGGCGCACGGCGTCGAGCATGGCGTCCTGGACGTGGCGCCGGACCTCGGGGAGCCCCGGGTCGTAGAGCATCGCCCCGTCGTAGACCAGGGCCCACTCGGGGTGGCGCCGGACCGGGTGGCCCGGGGCCAGTCGCGACGGGTCGGCGTGGGAGGCGACCCGGTACGGATTGCACCAGCCGTGCAGCTGGAGCCCGCGCGCGTGCGCCTCGGCGACGGCGGTGCCGAGCGGGTCCCAGCCCGGATCGGCGCCCTGCGTGCCGGTGAGGCACTGGGCCCAGGGCTCGTACGGGGAGGGCCACAGGGCGTCGGCGGAGGGCCGGATCTGCAGGACGACGGCCGTCATCCGGCGCCGTACCGCGAGGTCGAGCAGACCGATCAGCTCGGCGCGCTGCTCCGCGGCGGTCAGGCCCGGCCGGGACGGGAAGTCGCGGTTGGTGATCGTCGCGATCCACAGCCCGCGGAACTCCTCCGCCCGGCGGCTCCCGCTCACACCGCCACCCGAGGCCGTGGCGCCGCCGCCGCCCGAGGCCGTGGCGCCGCCGCCACCCGAGGCCGCGGCGTCCCCGCCACCGAGCCCGAGCGCGGCCAGGGCCGCGCCCGCCACGAACCCTCTTCTCCCGATCGGCGGCATTTGTCACCCCTCGCTATCGGATACGTCACAGCCCATCGGACACCATGGCCACCCCAGAACGATCGATCATCGCGCGTGTCGGGAGTAACGTCGTGGGGTCGAGGCGGACGCACCGGAATCACACGGGCCCGCCGCCAGCACAGAGCGAAAGGCACGAGGTGACGGACTCCATGGCCGACATTGAGCGCGTCGGAGTGGTGGGCTGCGGCCAGATGGGCGCGGGCATCGCGGAGGTGTGTGCCCGCAGCGGGCTCGAGGTGAAGGTCGCCGAGACCACCGGCGAGGCGCTGGAGATCGGCCGCACCCGGCTGACCAACTCCCTCGCGAAGGCCGCCGAACGCGGCAAGATCAGCGAGGAGGAGCGCGACCAGACGCTCGCGCGCCTCAGCTTCACCACCGACCTGGGCGAGTTCGCCGACCGCGATCTGGTGATCGAGGCGGTCGTCGAGAACGAGCAGGTCAAGACCGAGATCTTCCAGGTGCTCGACCAGGTGGTGACCCGGCCGGACGCCATCCTGGCCTCCAACACCTCCTCGATCCCCCTGGTGAAGCTGGCGGTGGCGACCTCCCGCCCCGACAACGTCATCGGCATCCACTTCTTCAACCCGGCGCCGGTGCAGAAGCTCGTCGAACTGATCCCCGCCCTCACCACCTCCGAGGGCACGATCAGCCGGGCGCAGCTGTTCGCCGAGAAGGTGCTCGGCAAGCACGCGATCCGCGCCCAGGACCGCTCGGGCTTCGTGGTGAACGCGCTGCTCGTGCCGTACCTGCTCTCCGCGATCCGGATGTTCGAGTCCGGCATCGCGAGCCGTGAGGACATCGACAACGGCATGGAGTTCGGCTGCGCCCACCCGATGGGCCCGCTGAAGCTCTCCGACCTGATCGGTCTGGACACGATCGCGTCGATCGCCGACTCGATGTACGCCGAGTACAAGGAGCCGCTGTACGCCGCTCCCCCGCTGCTCCAGCGCATGGTGGACGCGGGCCGTCTCGGCCGCAAGACCGGCTCGGGCTTCTACCCGTACGCCTGAGACCGGTCCGGGTCCGCCCGGGACGCGAGTCCCGGGGCGCCCCCCGAAACGCCACTCCCCTGACCCCGGGAGTGCCGATCGGACGGCCCGTACCACCGCACAGGTACGGGTCGTCCGGCTCTCTCCCGATCCGGCCGCCGATGAACCGGCCGGGGATCCGGCTCGGGATCCGGCTCGGGATCCGGCCGATGAACCGACTCGGAATCCGGCCGGGGATCCGGCCGCGCATCCGGCTGGGAACCCGGCTGGCGATCCGGCTAACTTCGTCCACTGCACGCGCAGCGCGCTGTCGACGACCTCCGCCGCCGCCCGCGCGTCCGCGCCCCCGCTCGCCAGCAGCTCCTCGCGGACCAGCCGCAGCCGGTCCCACAGCCGCCGCGACTCCATCCCGCGGGCCCGCTCGGCCATCTCCACCGCCGTGCCCGCCGCCCGGTCCGGTTCGCCCTGCCGCAGCTCGATCCGGCACAGCATCGCGAGCCGGTGCACCCGGCCCCGGTCGTGCGCCGGGGTCCCGACGGCCGCCGCCGCGTGCTCGTGGGCCGCGGCGAGTTCACCCAGGCCGAGGAGCGCCTCGGCGACCTGGACGTTCACCAGCCCCGGCTGGACGTAGCCGGTCTCGGCCGGTTCGCCGCCCGGCCGGATCCGCTCCGCCTCCGCCTCGGCCCGCCGGACGCAGCCGAGCGCCGCGGCGCCGTCGCCGAGCCGCGCGTACGCCTTCGCCTGCATCGCCGTCAGATCGGCGGCGAGCGCGGGCGTGAGCTCCCCTCCCGCCGCGCGCAGCGCCGCCTCGGCGAAGGCCACCGCCTGCCGGTACTCCCCCATGAACAGCGACTGGTTGACGAGCAGCGCCACCACATAGGCGCCGAGCCCCCGGTCGCCGCTCGCCTTCGCGAGCCGCAGCGCCTGGTGGAAGTAGCGCTGGGCGAGCCCCTGGGCGTCGGAGTCGTACGCGCAGATCCCGGCCACCGCGACCAGCCCGCCGGCCGCCCGGTGCAGCCGCCGGCCGAGCGCGTCACCGTAGCCGCCGCGCAGCAGCGGCGCGGTCTGCGAGCCCAGGAAGCCGACGATCAGGGCGCCGGTCGCCAGGCCGCCCGCCTTGCGGTACATCTGCTCGTAGTGCGCCCGGGCCGTGCTCAGCAGCGACACGTCGGCGGCCGAGACCCGGGCCGGGCCGTCCCGGGAGACGTCGCCGTCCTCCGGCGGGTTCTCCCACTCCCACACCGGCAGCACGGCCGGGGTGCCGGTCACCGCGGGCGCGCCGCGGGCGTGCGGGCGGCCCGGCTCGTCGGAGCGCCACAGGGCGGTGGCCCGCTCGACGAAGCCGGAGAGCGGGGTGCCGGGCACCCCGGGCGCGGTGGCCGTGCCCAGTCCGATGTCGTCGAGGGTCACCGCGCGGTGCAGCCGGCCGGCGAGCACCTCGCAGATCAGGTCGGGCACCTGGCCGCGCGGCCGCTGGCCCTTCAGCCAGCGGGCGACGGCGGTGTGTTCGTAGCGCAGGGCGAGGCCCCGGGACCGGCCCGCCTGGTTCACCCGGGCGGCGAGACCGGCGTGCGAGATGCCCGCTTCGACGAGCATCGCATCGAGGAGGGAGTTGTGCTTCATGGGACCGCTCCGGTGGCTCCTGGCTGCGGCGGGGGGAGGGATCGCGCTCAGCGTAGTAAATGCCGCTTTCGCACGGGGTGTGAACGACATACTCGTTTTTCCGTTCCGCGCACGGTGCCGAAGTCGCCCCGGTACGGGTTGACTTGGCTCCTCGCCACAAGGGCGAGAACGACCGGGCCGCCGGGCTCCCCCTCGAACAGTGCGGCCGCCCGGTCCCGCGCCGTCCGCGCTGTCTTCTGCCCGACACTCCGTGGCAGCGCGGGCGGCGCCGGTCACCGTCCTTCTCCCGCTAGTGCGGGGAGGGCGCGGGCCGGGTACGGCGCAGCCCGGGTTCGGCGGGCTGCGCCGGTACCCGTACCCGGTCGTTGCGCAGGACGAGCAGCGCGACGTCGTCGGTGAGCCGGCCGCCCGTGTGGCGCAGCAGCGCGGTGTGCACCCGGCGGACGACGGCGGCCGGCGGCTCGCGGCGCGCCCCGGCGAGCACGGCGGCCAGCGGGAAGAACCGGCCACGGCCGTCGCGGGCCTCCTCGGCGCCGTCGGTGTGCAGCACCAGGGTCTCGCCGGGCCGCAGCCCGGGCGCCCGGTACGGCACGAGGTCGGCGGGCAGCGGGAAGGCGCCGAGCGGCGGCAGCGGGTCACCGACGGGCACGGGCTCGACCCGGCGGCCGCGGATCCGGTACGGGCCGGGGTGACCGCAGTCGAGGACGTCGACCGCGCCGTCCGGGCGGATCTGGAGGAGCAGCAGGGTCACGAACTCCTCGGCCGCCGGATGCTCGGGCGCCCGCCCGGCCCTGGCCGGGTGCTCCTCGCGGGCCCGCTCGCGCAGATGGCGCCCGAGCGCCCGGTCGAGCCGGCGCAGCACGCCGGCGAGTTCGGGCTCGTCGTGGGCGGCCTCGCGGAAGCTGCCGAGCACGGCCACCACCGCGCCGAGCGCGGCGAGCCCGTGGCCCCGCACGTCCCCGATGACGATCCGCACCCCGTACGGCGTGGCCACCGCCTCGTACAGGTCCCCGCCGACCGCCGCCCCGCGCGACGCCGACAGCTGCCCGGCCGCGACGGTCAGCCCGTCGAGCCGGGCGGGCGGCGGGCGCAGCAGCACCTGCTGGGTGGCGTCGGCGACGGCCCGTACCCGCGCCAGCTCCCGGGCGAGCCCGCGGCGCGCCCCGTACACGAGCCCCATCCCGACGCCGAAGAACACCGCACCGGTCGCGCCCCGCACGGCGAGCCCGGGCTCCCGGGCCAGCGGGCACCACATCCTCCAGGCGACGGCGACGACTCCCCATCCGACGGGAAGCGCCCACGGAGCGGACCGCCGCGCCCAGGAGCCTTCGGCAACCAATGACCTGTCACGGAACATGCACGGCCCTTCCCGAGGCCCGCCAGCGCCCGAAGACCCTGTGGCGCACAGGCTCGCCCCTGTGGCCGCGTCGATTCTCGCGGCGGGGTCGGGACCTGCGGGAGCCCCGCCCTGGGATCTCACCCGAAGGAGTGAGTAGCCCCGGAAGGCGAGCCCCGGGGGGAGTAGCCCGGGACCGCGAAGGGGCCCTGCCCCGGGCTTCTCGCCCGGGGCAGGGCCCCTTCGGTCACGCGCGCGTGTCACACGGGCCGTCAGGCGCCGCGCAGCACCGCTCCCGTGTGCTCCGCGGCCATGGCGACCGCGGCGTCGCGGGCGGCCGTGGCCTCCTCGACCGTCAGCGTGCGGTCGGCGGCGCGGAAGCGCAGGGCGTAGGCCAGGGACTTCTTGCCGGCGTCGAGCTGGTCGCCGGTGTAGACGTCGAACAGGCGGATGGACTCCAGGAGTTCACCCGCGCCGCCGGCCAGGTAGTACTCGACCATGGCGCTCGGGACGTCCTGGTCGACGACCAGGGCGACGTCCTGGGTGGCGACCGGGAAGGCGGAGATGCGCGGGGCCTTGACCGGGCCCTCGCTCGCGCGCTCCAGGACGTCGAGGTCCAGCTCCATGGCGCAGGTGCGGGCCGGCAGGCCGAGCGCCTTCACCACGCGGGGGTGGAGCTCGCCACCGTGACCGGCGAGGACCTTCGCGCCGTCGATGACGACGTGGAAGGCGGCGCACCGGCCCGGGTGCCAGGGGGCGTGCTGGTCGCTGTCGATCAGCAGCTCGACACCGGCCTCGGCGGCGATCAGGCGCGCCGCCTGGATGGCGTCGGCCCAGTCCGTCGGGCGGCCCTTGCCCCACCAGCCGGCCTGCTCGCGGGCGCCGGCGAGGACGACGGCGGCGCGGCGCGGCTGCGCGGGCAGCGCGGCGTTGACGCGGGCGATGTCCTCGTCGGAGGGACGGCCGTCGACGCCCAGGCGGACGGCGACGCCCGGCTGGCCCTCGGTGGGCCGGAAGACCAGACCGGTCTCGAAGAGCGCCAGGTCGTGGCTGCCGCGCCCGTCGTTGCGGCGCAGCGCGCCGAGCAGGCCCGGCAGCAGCGTCGTGCGGAGCGCGGGCTCCTCGTCGGAGAGCGGGTTGACCAGCTTGACGACCCGGCGGCGGGCGTCGTCCGCGTCCAGGCCGAGCTGGTCGAGGACCTGCTCGCCGATGAACGGGTAGTTCAGCGCCTCGACGTAGCCGGCGCCGGCCAGCGCGCGGCCCACCCGGCGGTGGGTGCGCTGGCGCTCGGTGAGGCCGCGGCCCGCCGGGGGCTTGGGCAGCGTGGAGGGCAGGTTCTCGTAGCCCTCCAGCCGGATGACCTCTTCGGCGAGGTCGTTCGGCTCGTTGAGGTCGGGGCGCCACGAGGGCACGGTGACGACGAGCGCGTCCTGGCCGTAGACGTCGCAGCCGACCTCCTGGAGGCGGCGGACGACGGTCTCGCGGCCGTAGTCGACGCCCGCGACCTTGTCCGGGTGGTTCGCCGGCATGGCGATGGTCCGGGGCGCGGACGGGGCGACGATCTCGGTGACGCCGGCCTCGGCCGTGCCGCCCGCGAGCAGCACGAGCAGGTCGACGGTGCGCTGCGCGGCGGCGGCCGCGGCCAGCGGGTCGACACCGCGCTCGAAGCGCTTGGACGCCTCGGAGGACAGCTTGTGGCGGCGCGCGGTGCGGGCGATCGCGATCGCGTCGAAGTGCGCGGCCTCGATGACGACCTCGGTGGTGCCGGTGACGACGCCGGTCTCCGGGTCGGTGACCGGGTCGGCGATCTCGGTGTTGGCGCCGCCCATGACACCGGCGAGGCCGATCGGCCCGCTGTTGTCGGTGATGAGCAGGTCGGCCGGGTCGAGGACGCGGACGGTCCCGTCGAGCGTGGTGATCTTCTCACCGGGCTCGGCGCGGCGGACGCCGATGGGGCCGTCGACGCGGCTGCGGTCGTAGGCGTGCAGCGGCTGGCCGAGCTCGAGCATCACGTAGTTGGTGATGTCGACGGCGAGCGAGATCGGGCGCATGCCGGCCTTCTGCAGGCGGCGCTTGAGCCAGATCGGGCTGTGGGCCTCGGGGTCGAGGCCGGTGACCGTGCGGGCGGTGAAGCGGTCGCAGCCCATCGGGTCGGCGATCTGCACGGGGTAGCCGTACGCGTTGGGCGCGGGCACGTCGAGCAGCGCCGGGTCGCGCAGCGGCAGCCCGTAGGCGATGGCGGCCTCGCGGGCGATGCCGCGCATCGAGAGGCAGTAGCCGCGGTCCGGGGTGACGGCGATGTCGAGGACCTCGTCGTACAGCTCCAGGAGGACCGTGGCGTCGATGCCGACCTCGTACTCCGGCGGCAGCACGATGATGCCGTGCGTGCCGTCGTCGCCCATGCCGAGCTCGTCGCCGGAGCAGATCATGCCCTTGGAGACGCGGCCGTACGTCTTGCGCTCGGCGATGCGGAAGTCGCCGGGCAGCACGGCGCCGGGCAGGGCCACGACGACCTTGTCGCCCTCGGCGAAGTTCCGGGCGCCGCAGATGATCTCCTGCGGCTCGCCGGTGCCGTTGGCCTGACCGACGTCGACGGTGCAGAAGCGGATCGGCTTCTTGAACTCGGTCAGTTCCTCGATGGTGAGGACCTTGCCGACGACGAGCGGGCCGGTGAGGCCCGCGCCGAGCTGCTCGACGGTCTCGACCTCGAGGCCGGCCGAAACGAGCTTGGCCTGTACGTCACGGCCGGTCTCCGTCGACGGCAGGTCGACGTACTCCCGCAGCCAGGAAAGCGGGACCCGCATCAGATCTCCATCCCGAAAGGCCGGGTGAACCGGACGTCACCCTCGACCATGTCTCGCATGTCTTCGACGTTGTGGCGGAACATCAGCATCCGCTCGATGCCGAACCCGAAGGCGAATCCGCTGTACTTCTCGGGGTCCACACCGCAGGCGACGAGCACCTTCGGGTTGACCATGCCGCAGCCGCCGAGCTCGATCCAGCCCTCGCTGCCGCAGGTGCGGCAGGGCCGGTCCGGGTTGCCGACGGACTCGCCGCGGCACACGTAGCAGAGCATGTCCATCTCGGCGGACGGCTCGGTGAACGGGAAGAAGTTCGGGCGGAGCCGGGTCTTCATGTCGGGCCCGAAGAGCGCCTGGACCATGTGGTCCAGGGTGCCCTTGAGGTCGGCCATGGTGAGGCCCTCGTCGACGGCGAGCAGCTCGATCTGGTGGAAGACCGGGGTGTGCGTGGCGTCGAGCTCGTCGGTGCGGTAGACCCGGCCGGGGCACACCACGTAGACCGGGGGCTCCCGGTCGATGAGGGTGCGGGCCTGGACCGGCGAGGTGTGGGTGCGCAGCACGACGCCGGACTCGTCGCCCGTAGTTCCCTCGGGGCCCCGGACGAAGAAGGTGTCCTGCATCTGCCGGGCCGGGTGGTCCGGCACGAAGTTCAGGGCGTCGAAGTTGAACCACTCGGCCTCGACCTCGGGGCCCTCGGCGACCTCGTAGCCCATCGACACGAAGACGTCGGCGACGCGCTCCATGAGGGTGGTCAGCGGGTGGCGGGCGCCGGCCGGGATCCGGTCGTACGGCAGGGTGACGTCGACGGCCTCCTCGACGAGGACGCGGGCGTCGCGCTCGGCCTCCAGCTCGGCCTGGCGGGCGGCGAGGGCCTTGGCGACGGCGCCGCGGGCCTGGCCCACGATCTTGCCGGCCGCGGCCTTGGCCTGCGGGGGCAGGGCGCCGATCTCGCGGTTGGCGAGCGCCAGCGGCGAGGTGCCGCCGGTGTGCGCGGTCTTCGCGTGGGTGAGCGCGTCGAGGTCGCCTGCGGCGGCGAAGGCGGCGAGCGCCTCGTCCCGCATGCGCTCGATCTCTTCCGGTTTCAAGGCTTCGACCTCGACCGGGTCGTACGACTTATTGGGTGCCGACATCTCTTCCCGTGCTTCCGTTGGCTGGCTGGGCGGCCCCGCTCGACGTCAAGGGCGCAAACGTGCCAAAGGACGAGTCTAACGGGGCGCGGGGACGCGAATGAGCCCGTGGGCGGCCCCGGGCGGCTCCTGACCTCGTACGGTCTCGTCAGGCGAGACGGGAGGCGACGTCGCGAAGGACGTCAGAGGAGGTGGGCCGGGGTGCCGACGGGCAGGATAAATCGGAACTCGGCCCCGCCGCGGGGACCGCGTCCGACGGTGATGGTGCCGCCGTGGGCCTCGACGACGCCCTTGACGATGTAGAGGCCGAGCCCGGTGCCGCCGCGCTTGCTGCCCCGCCAGAAGCGGGTGAAGACGCGGCCCATCGACTCCTCGGGGATGCCGGGTCCTTCGTCGCTCACGCTGACCTCCGTCCCCTTCTCTCCGTCGGTGGTGGCCGTGGTGGGTGCCACCTCGATGGTGACGGTTCCCTCGCCGTGGCGCACCGCATTTTCGAGCAGGTTGCCGAGGATCTGGTCGATCTTGTCGGGGTCGGCCCACAGGTCCGGCAGATCGGGCCTGACCCGCACGAAGAAGCGGTCCGGGGACTGACCGCGGGTGATGTGGGCGTGCACGTGGCGGCCCACGGCGGCGGCGATGTCGACGCGCTGGCGGCGCACCTCCAGACGGCCGGAATCGATCCGCGAGATGTCGAGCAGCTCGGCGATGAGCCGCTTGATGCGGCCCGCGTCGGCGTCGACGGTCTCCAGCATCAGCCGCTTCTGGTCGTCGGTGAACCGCTCCCACTTGTCGAGCAGGGTCGCGGTGAAGCCCTTCACGGAGGTCAGCGGGGAACGCAGCTCGTGCGCGACGGTGGCGATCAGTTCGGCGTGGCTGCGCTCGGTGCGGCGGCGCGCCTCGGTGCCGCGCAGGCAGACCACGACCCGCTGCACGGGGCCGGTGGGACGGCTGCGCACGTAACGGGCGGAGACGAGCACCTCGCGCCCGCCGGGCAGCAGCAGGTTGCGCTCGGGCTGGCCGCTCCGGGTGGCGAGTCCGCCGTAGGGGTCGGTGAGCGCCCACCAGCGGTGGCCCTTGAGGTCCTCCAGGGGCAGCGCCTGGTCGAGCGGCCGGCCGAGCGCCCGGTCGCCGGGGACGGCGGTGATGCGGCTGGCGGCGGCGTTGAAACAGATGATCCGGCCGGTCTCGTCGGCGACGACGAGACCGTCGGGCAGGTCGTCCGGGTCGATCCCGAGCCCGGGGCCGCCGTCGCCTCCGGGCACGTACGGGGCGGTGCCGCGGTGCGGCTGCGGCGCTCCCCCCGGATCCGGTACGGGTGGCGGCTCAGGCGCGTGCGGCGCGGCGCTCCGTGCCTGTGCGGGACTGCCCGTACCGACCGTCATCCCCGTATCCCACCCCTCCGTGTAGCGCAGTGGGCCCCGAGCTCGTCACCCTACTAGGCGCGACGGCCCCGTGGTGTGCTCAGGAGGTGGTTCGGGGGCGCTGGGCGCGCGCGGAGGCGTACAGGCACACGGCGGCGGCGGTCGCGAGGTTGAGGCTCTCGGCCTTGCCGTGGATCGGGACGCGGACGACGGCGTCGGCGAGGGCCCGGGTCTCCTCGGGCAGCCCCCACGCCTCGTTGCCGAAGACCCAGGCGGTCGGGCCGCTCATGGTGCCGGCGTCCAGCTCGTCGTCGAGGTCGTCCTCGCCTGCGCCGTCGGCGGCGAGGATCCGCACGCCGGCGCCCTTGAGGCCGGCGACGGCCTGCTCGACCGGGACGCCGACGGCGACCGGGAGGTGGAAGAGGGAGCCGACGGAGGCGCGCACGGACTTCGGGTTGTAGAGGTCCACGGAGGCGTCGGTGAGGATCACGGCGTCGGCGCCGGCAGCGTCGGCGCAGCGCAGCACGGTGCCGGCGTTCCCGGGGTCGCGGACGTGCGCGAGGACGGCGACCAGCTTGGGCCGGGCGGCCAGGATGTCCTCGAACGGCGAGTCGAGGAAGCGGCAGACACCGACGAGGCCCTGCGGGGTGACGGTCTGGGAGACCTCGGCGAGGACGGTGTCGGAGGCGAGGTGGACGCGGGCGCCGGCGGCGCGGGCGGCGTCGACGATCGGGGCGTAGCGCTCGGCGGCCTCGACGGTGGTGAAGAGCTCGACGAGGGTGGCCTCACCGCCACTGCCGCGGTGCTCGACGGCCTCGCGGACGGCCTGCGGGCCCTCGGCGAGGAAGAGGCGGTCCTTGCCCCGGAAATTGCGCTTGGCGAGCCGTCGGGCGGCGACGACGCGCGGCGAACGCGGGGAGATCAGCTCGGGGGTGGACATGTGCCTGCGGCTCTCTGTCTCGTCGGGTGGCGTACGGCGTGAGGGGGCGCTCAACGCGCCGGACCCGCAGGCGCAGGGCCTGCGGGTCCGGGCAGAAGTACTGCGGCCTGGAAGATCAGGCGGCGGCCTTCGGAGCGTTGACGTCGGCCGGGAGGGCCTTCTGCGCAACCTCGACCAGCGCGGCGAACGCGTTGGAGTCGTTGACGGCCAGCTCGGCGAGGATCTTGCGGTCCACCTCGATGTTGGCGGCCTTCAGACCCTGGATGAGGCGGTTGTACGTCATGCCGTTCAGGCGGGCAGCGGCGTTGATGCGCTGGATCCACAGCTGACGGAAGTCGCCCTTGCGCTTCTTGCGGTCGTTGAAGTTGTAGACCAGCGAGTGGGTGACCTGCTCCTTGGCCTTGCGGTAGAGGCGCGAACGCTGACCGCGGTAGCCGGAGGCCTGCTCGAGGATCGCCCGGCGCTTCTTGTGGGCGTTGACTGCCCGCTTGACGCGTGCCACTTCTTAACTCCTTGCAGCGGGGTCGTGGTGGTCCTCACACGACCCGAAAAAACGGATGGGTCCCGGTCTCGACCGGATGCCCTCCAGGGCGGAGGGCGGGAGATCAGCTCAGATGCCCAGCATCTTCTTGATCTTGGCGGAGTCACCCGGGGCCATCTCGGCGTTGCCGGTGAGGCGACGCGTCAGCTTGGACGACTTGTGCTCGAGCAGGTGGCGCTTGCCGGCGCGCTCCCGCAGGATCTTGCCGGAGCCGGTGACCTTGAAGCGCTTCTTGGCACCGGAGTGCGTCTTGTTCTTCGGCATGGCGCCGTTATCTCCTCGTCAGTGGCGCTCCCCCCGGTGCGGGCACCGGGCAACCGGGAGCGTCAATTCTTCGATTGGTGGTTCCGGGCGGAACCCTGGGGCTGCCGGTCCGGCAGCCCCGCGGGATCACGCCTCGGCGTTCTCGGCCGACGTGTCGGCCGAAGCCTGCTCCTCGACCGAAGCCTGCTCCTCGGCCGGGGCCTGCTCCTCGGCCTCGGCCGCCGCGGGCGAAACGCCCTGGCGCTCGGCCTTGCGCGCGGCCTGGGCCTCGCGAGCCTCGGCCATGGCCTCGGTCTTCTTCTTGTGCGGACCCAGAACCATGATCATGTTCCGGCCGTCCTGCTTCGGGTTGGACTCGATGAAGCCGAGCTCCTGAACGTCCTCAGCGAGACGCTGCAGCAGTCGGTAGCCGAGCTCAGGGCGGGACTGCTCACGACCACGGAACATGATCGTGATCTTGACCTTGTCACCCTGCTTGAGGAACCGGACGACGTGACCCTTCTTGGTGTCGTAGTCGTGCGGGTCGATCTTCGGCCGGAGCTTCATCTCCTTGATGACCGTGTGCGCCTGGTTCTTGCGCGCCTCACGGGCCTTCATGGCCGACTCGTACTTGAACTTCCCGTAGTCCATGAGCTTGCACACGGGCGGACGGGCGGTCGCCGCGACCTCGACGAGATCGAGGTCGTACTCCTGCGCGAGCTCCAGGGCCTTGGCAAGCGGCACAATGCCGACCTGCTCGCCACTGGGGCCGACAAGACGCACCTCGGGAACGCGAATCCGCTCGTTGATGCGGGGCTCGGCGCTGATGGATCCTCCTCGGTAGCACCAACGCGACCGCCGGGCGGACGGACACGTCACGGTAGAACTGTCGGGACCAACCGCTCCGGTGCATGAAAAATGCCCCGGGACGGGACACAGGCGGGGCTCCATGAAACCGGAGCACCGCCGCGGCCAGCCGCGGGGCGCACATTCGGACGGCTCCATCGTCCGTACGGAACGATGGGGACCGCCTGACCGGTGACCCGCCGCCCATGAGGGTGGTCAGGTGGGAAGTCGGAGCCTCCACTTGTGGGCCGGGCACGGTAGTGCTCGGCCGGTCGTCACACAAGGTTAGCAGGAGCCGGGCCCTGGCGCGAACGGGGACGGTGCGAGCGGTTCCGGGCGCCGGTCCGCTTATCGTGTGGGCATGAGCGAGACGCCCCAGCACGAGTCCACCGACTCCCCCGACAGCCCTGACTTCGCGGCCATGACGCGCGACATCGCCGAGGTCCCGGCGGTCGAGGTGATCGTCACGGTCGCCGTCAACCTGATGAGCGCCGCCGCGGTGAAGCTCGGGCTCACCGAGGAGGGCGACGACCACAAGGACCTCGACGAGGCCCGCAAGCTGATCCACGCCCTCGCCGGTCTGCTCGACGCCGGCGCGACGGAGATCTCGTCCTTCCACGCGGCCCCGCTGCGCGACGGTCTGAAGTCCCTCCAGCTCGCCTTCCGCGAGGCGTCCTTCGTCCCGGACGAGCCGGGCCAGGGCCCGGGCGAGAAGTACACCGGGCCCGTTTACGGCTGAGGGTTCGGAATAGTCAGTTCTTTACGTAGAAGGGCTCGCCCGGAGGCGTGGCCGAGGCCGGCAGCAGTGCCAGGTCGAGGCCGCGCACCAGGCGGGCCCTCAGTGTTTCGTCGGCGGCGAGCGCGCGGGCCACGCGCTGGGCGGGCCCGGCCGGGTCGGCGTCGTCGGCCAGGACCAGGGCGAGGGTGCCGTCGGCGGTGCCGGGGCCCAGGTGGGCGCGGAGCACGGCGGGTTCGGCGGCGACGGCGGCGCGGACCGCGTCCCGTACCGCCGGGTCGTCCAGCGGGTCCGTGCTGGTGCGGCCCTCGGCCAGGGCGAGCAGGGCGGAACCGGTCACCTGGTACGGCACCGGGCCGGCCAGGTCCAGGACGAGCGTGTCGGCCTTCTCGTGGACGAGGGCGGCGAGCGCCTGGTGCAGCGGGACGGCGACGGGCCGGGCGGCCGGGTCCCACAGGGCGAGCGAGGCGATCGAGGTGAAGGCCGGCAGCGCCCGCCGGTCACCCGCGGTGAGCGTGGGCACCGCCATGTCGCTGGTCTTCTCCTGCTTGAGCCCGGTCACCGGGTCGGTCTCGACCTCGCCGAGCATCGCGACGACGGGCACGAGCAGCCGCGCGTCCTTCAGGGCGGCGAGGACGGGGCCATGGGCGGTCCGGTCCTCCGCCCAGGCCGCCAGGGCCGCGGTGAGCCGCGGGTCGGCGGTGCCGTCGTCGTCGGAGAAACCGGGGTCGGGGATGTTCTTGAGCGCCACGCCCCGAGCCTAACGGTCCGGGATCCGGCCATCGGCCCGGGGCCGATCGGCCCCGCCCGGCGCCCCTGCTCGGCGGCCTCGCTCAGCGCGTGGTGCGGCCGCCCCGCCACAGGGCGACCGCGGCGGCGAGGAAGAGCACGCCGACACCGCCCGCGAGGGGCGCGAGGAGGCCCAGGGGCCGGGAGTCGTCGGCGGCGGGCTGCGGACCGGGCCCGAAGTAGCGGCCCTGGTATCCCGCGACGGCGGCCTTGGTGTCGGCGCCCTTCAGCGTGCCGGCCGCGTCGATCGCGGCGGCCGGGTCGACCGTGCCGTAGCCCTTCTCGTCGCTGTGCCCCTCCTTGGGGCGGTTGCGCGCGGTGTCCACGAGGAGGTCCTTGACCTGGGCCGGGGTGAGGTCGGGGTGCGCGGAGCGGACCAGGGCGACGGCGCCGGAGACGAACGCGGCGGCGGCGCTGGTGCCCCAGCCCTCGTAGTAGCGGCGGTCGGGGTCGGCGATGACGATGTCGACGCCGGGCGCGGACACCGTGGCGTACCAGCGGCTGGTGGAGAAGGCGGCGTGGGTGCCGTAGCGGTCGACGGCGGCGACGGCGATGACGCCGGGGTAGGCGGCCGGGAAGGAGATGTGGTCGCCCTTCTCGCCGCCGTTGCCGGCGGAGGCGACGACCGAGACGCCCTTGGCGAGCGCGTACTGGACGGCGGCGTCCTCGCCCGCGTCGGGGTGGGCGGACTCGGAGTCGTCGCCGAGGGAGAGGTTGATGACGTCGGCGCCGTGGTCGGCGGCCCAGCGGATGCCCTCGGCGAGGGCGGTGCCGCGGGTCTTGCGGGCCTTGTCGCGCTGCTTGTCGGTGCCTTCGAGGATCACCCGCACGGGCAGGATCCGGGCCTTCGGCGCGACGCCGAGCACGCCGTCCTGGTCGCCGGGACCGTGACCGTGGCCGGCGATGATGCCGGCCATCGCGGTGCCGTGCCGGGCCCAGGCGCGGTCGCCGTGGGTGGCGCCGAAGCCGATGAGGTCGGTGCCGGTGAGGACCGAGCCCGCGAGGTCGGGGTGGGTGCCGTCGACGCCGGTGTCGAGGACGGCGACGGTGATGCCCTCGCCGCGGGTCGTCTGCCACACCCGGCCCGTGTGCAGGGCGTCGAGGCCCCACTGGCGGGCCCGGATGGTGTCGGCGTACGCGGGCGTGGCCGTCGCCGGGAGGACGGCGAAGGCGGCGGCGAGCAGGGCGGCGGCGGCAGTGGTGACGGTACGGCGCGGGGTCACCGCTCGTCCTCCTCGACGGTCCTCACGACGGTGCGGCGCAGGGCCCGCTCGACGGCGTCGGCGACGCCCTTGGCCTCGTGGCCGAGGCCGGCCTGGGCGACGGCCGTGGTGCGCTTGGGGGTCATGGCCTTGGCGGCGGGCTCGGGGGCGTCGACCGGGCGGCCGTCGGCGAAGCCGGACACGGCGGTCACGACGACGGGCAGGTCCGGCAGGATGTGCCGCCACCAGCTGCCCCGCTGGGCGGCGCCGAAGCCGTCGGCGACCGTGCCGGGGCCGGCGAGCGCGGGCGGCGGCTCGTCGTCGGCGCGGGAGCCGAGGGTGCGCATCGTGGCCGGGTCGGCCTGGGTGAAGACCAGGGCGACGGTGGTGACGTGGGAGGCCGTCGCGTCGGTGTAGGTGGCGCGCAGCACGCGGTCGCAGCCGACGGTGCCGAGCGCCGTGCCGAGCGCCCTGGGCAGGGTGGCCGGCGTGCAGGGCGCGTCGGGCGCGACGACGATGCGGGTCCAGGTGCGGGTGGCTCCGCCCGGTCCGGCGGAGGGGCCGGGCAGCGTGCGCGGGAAGAGGGTGTCCACGGGCACGTCGTGCCACAGCGCGCGCGAGGCGCCGTATCCGGCCGGTTCGTCGGCCTCGCCGACCCCGCTCCCGGCGAGCAGCGCCCCGGCGACGGCCCCGCCGACCAGGCCGAGCGCGAGCACGGCGCAGGCGGCCGCGGCCACGACCCGGCCGGCGCCGCGGTCCCGGACCGGGCGCAGCCGCGTGGTGGTCTCCGCCGGCGTCTCGGGTCCGGTGCGGGCGGCGAGGGCCCAGGTGTCACAGGCCTGGGCGGGCGGAGCGGGCAGCGGCGCGGCGGGCTGCTGGTGGTGCCGTACGGCCCGCAGTCGCGTGGTCGTCTCGGCGGCGCGGGGCTCCCGTACGGGACGGAGCCGAGTGGTGGTCTCCGTCGGCCGCTCGGCGACCGGGGCCGGAGCGGGAGGCGTGGCGGGGGCCGGAGGCGTGGCGGGGGCCTGGGGCGTGGCGGGGGCCTGGGGCGTGGCCAGGGCCTGGGGCCTGTCCGGTGCCGGAGGCGTGGCGGGGGCCGGAGGCGTGGCCACGGCCTGGGGCGTGGCGGGAGCCCGGGGCGTGGCGGGGGCCGGGGGCGTGGCGGGGGCCGGGGGCGGCTCTTCGGGCGGGAGGGGCTGCGACAGGGAGCGCTCGCGCCGGGCGGGCAGGAACCGGCCGGGGGCGGGGGTGTCGGCGGCCGGGGGCCCGGGGGTCCGGGAGGTGGGCGCGGGGTGCTGCGGCTCGGTGCTCATCCCCGTCCCCCTGGTCGTTCCGCGAAAGCAATGGGCGTCACTCTACGGGCTGTTCCCGGCAGGTCGGGAACCGGGCGGGAGGCGGGCGGGAAGCCGGGGGCTACCCACGTGCAAACCGGTCTGGCAGGCTCTGGCCATGACGCCTCGTGCCACCGACCGGGCCCGGTACGACCGGGCCACCGCGCATCTCGACGGGCCCCTCGCGATCGTCGATCTGGCAGCGTTCGACGCGAACGCGGCGGATCTGGTGCGCCGGGCGGGCGGGAAGCCGGTCCGGGTCGCGAGCAAGTCGGTGCGGTGCCGGGCGCTGCTCGAGCGGGTGCTGGCGAGGGACGGCTTCGCGGGAGTGATGTCGTTCACGCTCGCCGAGTCGCTGTGGCTGGCGCGGGCCGGGTTCGACGACGTGCTCCTCGCGTATCCGTCGGCGGACCGGTCCGGGTTCGGAGAGCTCGCGGGCGATCCGAAGCTCGCCGCCTCGCTGACGGTGATGGTCGACGACGTGGCCCAGCTGGATCTGATCGAGGCGTCGCGGGCCGGGGGCGCGGAGGAGATCCGGGTCTGTCTGGAGATGGACACGGCGCTGCGGCTGCTCGGCGGCCGGGTGCGGATCGGGGCGCGGCGCTCGCCGCTGCGGGAGCCGGCCGAGCTGGCCGAGCTGGCCCGGTCGGTGGTGCGGCGGCCGGGGTTCCGGCTGGTCGGGCTGATGGCGTACGAGGGGCATGTGGCGGGCATCGGGGACGCGGTGGCGGGGCGGCCGGTGCGGTCGCGGGCGATCCGGCTGATGCAGGCGGCGGCTCGCCGGGAGCTGGCGGCGCGCCGGGCGGCGGTGGCGCGGGCGGTCCGGGCGGTGGCGCCGGACCTTCGGTTCGTCAACGGCGGCGGCACGGGCAGCGTGCAGTACACGGCGGCGGAGGACGCGGTGACGGAGGTCGCGGCGGGCTCGGGCCTGTTCGTCCCGCGGCTGTTCGACGACTACACGTCCTTCGCCGGCCGTCCGGCGGCGCTCTTCGCCCTGCCGGTGGTGCGCCGCCCGGGCGTCGGCGCGGTGACGGTCCTCGGCGGCGGCTATCCCGCCTCGGGCGTGGCGGGCCGGGACCGGCTCCCGGTCCCCTACCTCCCGGAGGGGCTGCGCTACGACCCGCGGGAGGGCCCGGGCGAGGTGCAGACGCCGCTGCTCGGCTCACCCGCCGACGACCTCCGCATCGGCGACAAGGTGTGGCTGCGCCATGCGAAGGCCGGTGAGCTGTGCGAGCGCTTCGACACGCTGCACCTGGTGGAGGGCGACCGGGTCACGGCCGCCGTGCCGACGTACCGGGGCGAGGGCCGGACGTTCCTCTGAGGCGGGATCAGTACACCGAGTCCTGCTGGTCGGGGACGACGCTGCCGTCGCCGCGGCGGACCGGCCGGGCGGTGCCGTCGCCGTCGGTGTAGCCGGTGGTGGCGCAGGGGTAGGCGGTGGTCTTCTGCTTCTTGGGCTCGATGAACATGGGGTTGACGATCCATCGGCCGTCGGCGTCGTCGTACGCCCGGCACATCAGCTCGTTCTTGTTGCGGTTGAGGACGAGGCGCAGGCCGGTGGCGTCGCGGAGGAAGGAGACGTCGGTGTCGGAGTCGCCGGCGGCGAAGACCTGGCGGCGGGCGGCGGGCTGTACGCGTTCGGCGGCGGGGCCGTGGACGCCGAGGATCTCCTGGTTGATCCAGCAGCGCTTGCCGTCGATGTAGGTGATCATCGCGTCGTCGCCGTCGCGGACGGTGCCGCAGCCCTTGAGGTGGGTGGTGAGGCGGCCGTCCTCGGTGGTGTTGCGGATGCCGACGGCGTGCGAGGGCCTGACGCCGACGCCCTCGGCCCAGACGTCGACGACGGGTTCGGGCGAGGCGGAGACGACCCAGACGTCGAAGCCGCCGTCCTTGAGGGCGCGGATGAGGTCGCGCTGCTGGTCGTAGTAGCGGACCCAGGCGGTGACCTGTGCGCTGCCGACCCGCTGGGTGGCGCCCTGCGGGGCGGCGAGGTTCTCGGCGCGGGCGGCGGCGGCGAAGGACCGCACCTGGCGGGTGGTCCAGCCGTGCAGGAGCTGGGCGAGCCAGGCGTAGGCGGGCTCGATGCGGCGGTGGTCGTAGCCGGCGAACGCGGTCCTGCCGCCGGTGGTGGCGCCCTTGCCGTAGACGGAGAGGATCTCGTCGGCGCAGCGGGTGCCTGCGGCGGTGGGGGCTGCGGTGGGGAGGGTGCGGACGCCGGTGGGGCAGGCGGCGGCGAGCGCGGTGGCGGCGTCGGGGGTGAGCCAGCGGCTGGTGGTGGTCCAGTCGCCGTGGCGCGGGGCCTTGACGCGGTCGTTGCGGAGCAGCCAGTAGAGGGTGGCGTCGCCGACGTCGTTCTTGATGACGGTGTTGTCCCAGTCGAAGACGGCGACCGGCTTGTGGCCCTTGCCGCCCTTCGTCCCGCAGTGGTCGGCGATCAGGCGCTCGATGCGGGCCTTGTTGTCGCCGTACCAGCCCTCGGAGACCTTCAGGGTGGGGCACGCGGCGGGTTCCGCCGTCCTGGCGCCCGCGGGCTCGGCGCTCGCCGTCGTGGTCAGGGCGGTCGCGGCGAGGGCGAGGGCCGCGGCGGCGGCGGAGGTGCGCAGCTTGCTGTTCATGATCACGCTCCTGTGTGTACGCAGAACAGCCGGGCGCCTTGCGACGCCCGGCTGTCGGGAGGATGGAGGCGAGGTGAACGCTGAGGTCTAGAGCGGGGTCACGTACGCGCCGGCGATGCCGCCGTCGACGAGGAAGTCGGTGGCGTTGATGAAGGAGGAGTCGTCGCTGGCGAGGAAGGCGACCGCGGCGGCGATCTCCTCGGCCTCGGCGAACCGGCCGACCGGGATGTGGACCAGGCGGCGCGCGGCGCGCTCGGGGTCCTTGGCGAACAGCTCCTGGAGCAGCGGGGTGTTGACGGGCCCGGGGCACAGGGCGTTGACCCGGATGCCCTCGCGGGCGAACTGGACGCCGAGCTCGCGGGACATGGCGAGCACGCCGCCCTTGGAGGCGGTGTAGGAGATCTGGCTGGTGGCCGCGCCCATGATGGCGACGAAGGAGGCGGTGTTGATGATGGAACCCCTGCCCTGGCGCCGCATGTACGGCAGGGCGGCCTTGCAGCACAGGTAGACGGAGGTGAGGTTGACGTCCTGGACGCGCTTCCAGGCCTCCAGGCCGGTCTCCAGGATGGAGTCGTCGTCGGGCGGCGAGATGCCGGCGTTGTTGAAGGCGATGTCGACGGAGCCGTAGGTGTCGAAGGCGACCTTGAAGAGGTTCTCGACCTCCTCCGGGTCGGTGACGTCGACCTTCACGAAGGTGCCGCCGACCTCCTCGGCGGCGGCCTTGCCGGCCCGCTCGTCGATGTCGCCGCAGACCACGTTCGCGCCCTCGGAGGCGAGCCGGCGGGCGGTGGCGAGGCCGATGCCGCTGCCGGCGCCGGTGATGACGGCGGTGCGGCCGACGAGCCGGCGGCAGATGATGTCGGTGTCGGTCATGAGTGCTCAGGCCTCCGTGCTGATGAAGACGTTCTTGGTTTCGGTGAAGGCGGTCAGGGCGTCCGGACCGAGTTCGCGGCCGAGTCCGGACTGGCCGAAGCCGCCGAACGGGGTCCAGTAGCGGACGCTGGAGTGGGAGTTGACGGAGAGGTTGCCGGCCCGGACGGCGCGGGAGGTGCGCAGGGCGCGGCCGATGTCGCGGGTCCACAGGGAGCCGGCCAGGCCGTACGGGGTGGCGTTGGCGAGGCGTACGGCGTCGGCCTCGTCGTCGAAGGGCAGCACGACGGCGACCGGGCCGAAGACCTCCTCGACGGCGCAGGGCGCGTCCTCGGCGACGTCGGTGAGGAGCGTCGGCGGGAACCAGAAGCCGGGTCCCTCGGGGGCCTTGCCGCGGATGGCCGCGAGGTCGTCCGTGACGTAGGAGCGGACGCGGTCGAGCTGGGCGCGGGAGATGAGCGGGCCCATCTGGGTGCGCTCGTCGAGGGGATCGCCGACGACGATCTCCTCGATGGCGGGGGCGAGCAGTTCCAGGAAGCGGTCGTGGACGGAGCGCTGCACGAGGATGCGGGTGCGGGCGCAGCAGTCCTGGCCGCTGTTGTCGAGGAAGGACATCGGGGCGGCGGCCGCCGCGGCCTCCAGGTCCGCGTCGGCGAAGACGATGTTGGGGCTCTTGCCGCCGAGTTCGAGGGTGACGCGCTTCACCTGTCCGGCGGCCCTGGCCATGATCTCCTTGCCGACCCGGGTGGAGCCGGTGAAGACGACCTTGGCGACGCCGGGGTGTTCGACGAGGGCGGTGCCGGCGACGGGGCCCTCGCCGGGGAGCACCTGGAAGAGGTGCTCGGGCAGTCCGGACTCCAGGGCGAGTTCGGCGAGCCGGAGCGCGGTGAGCGGGGTGGTCTCGGCGGGCTTGAGGAGGACGGCGTTGCCGGCGGCGAGGGCCGGGGCGGTGGCCCAGGCGGCGATCGGCATGGGGAAGTTCCACGGCGCGATGACGCCGACGACGCCGAGCGGTTCGAGGAGGGTGATGTCGAGGCCGCCGGGGACCGGGATCTGCCGGCCGTTGAGGCGCTCGACGCCGCCGGCCGCGTAGTCGAGCAGGTCGCGGACGTTGCCGGCCTCCCAGCGGGCGTTGCCGATGGTGTGGCCGGCCTCGCGGACCTCCAGGAGGGCGAGTTCCTCGATGTGCGCGTCGACGACGGCGGCGAAGCGGCGCAGCGCGCGGGCCCGGTCGGCGGGCGCGGCGGCGGCCCAGGACCGCTGGGCGGCCGTGGCCCGTACGACGGCGGCGTCGACGTCCGCCGGGGTGGCGGCGGGGACGGTGGCGACGAGCTCCTCGGTCGCCGGGTTGAGTACCTGGAGCTGAGTGCGTTCCAAGGGGGTGGTCCTCACATGCGTTCGAAGGAGCGGCGCAGTTCCCAGTCGGTGACGGCGGCGTCGTAGGCGTCGAGTTCGACGCGGGCCATGTTGCGGTAGTGGGCGACGACCTCGGGGCCGAAGGCGGCCTTGGCGATCTGGCTGTTCTCCCAGAGCTCGGCGGCCTCGCGCAGCGTGGTGGGCACGTGCTCGTAGTCGCCGCTGTAGGCGTTGCCGGTGCAGGCGGCCGGGAGTTCGAGGCGCTGCTCGATGCCGTGCAGGCCGGCGGCGATCAGGCCGGCGACGGCGAGGTACGGGTTGACGTCGCCGCCGGGGAGGCGGTTCTCGAAGCGGGTGGAGCGGCCGTGGCCGACGACCCGGAGCGCGCAGGTGCGGTTGTCGTGGCCCCAGGCGACGGCGGTGGGGGCGAAGGAGCCGGGCTGGAACCGCTTGTACGAGTTGATGTTGGGCGCGTAGAGCAGGGAGAAGTCCCGGAGTGCGGCGAGCTGTCCGGCGAGGAAGTGCCGCATGGTCTCGGACATCCCGTCGGGGCCGTCCCCCGCCATCACGTTGACGCCGTCGGCGTCCTGCAGCGACAGGTGGATGTGGCAGGAGTTGCCCTCGCGCTCGTTGTACTTGGCCATGAAGGTGAGCGAGCAGCCCTCCTGGGCGGCGATCTCCTTGGCGCCGGTCTTGTAGACGGCGTGCTGGTCGCAGGTGACGAGGGCCTCGTCGTACTTGAAGGCGATCTCGTGCTGGCCGGGGTTGCACTCGCCCTTGGCGGACTCGACGGTGAGGCCGGCGGCGGCCATCTCGTTGCGGATGCGGCGCAGCAGCGGTTCGATCCGGCCGGTGCCGAGCACCGAGTAGTCGATGTTGTACTGGTTCGCCGGGGTCAGGTCCCGGTAGTGGGCGTCCCACGCCTGCTCGTAGGTGTCCTTGAAGACGATGAACTCCAGCTCGGTGCCGACGTGGGCGGTGAGGCCGAGGGCGGCGAGCCGGTCGAGCTGGCGGCGCAGGATCTGGCGCGGGGCGGCGACGACGGGGCTGCCATCGGCCCAGGCGAGGTCGGCCGTCACCATGGCGGTGGCCTCGTTCCAGGGGAGGCGGCGCAGGGTGGTGAGGTCGGGGTGCATGGCGAAGTCGCCGTAGCCGCGGTCCCAGGAGGACATCTCGTAGCCGTCGACGGTGTTCATCTCGGTGTCGACGGCCAGAAGATAGTTGCAGCCCTCGGTGCCGTGGTCGAGGACCTCGTCCAGGAAGAACGGTGCGGCGAACCGCTTGCCCTGGAGCCGTCCCTGCATGTCGGGGAAGGCCAGGACGACGGTGTCGATCTCGCCGCTCGCGACGAGCGAGCGGAGCTCGTCGACGGTGAGCGGGGGTGTGCGGTCTGCCACGGGATTACTCCTCCTTCGGCGTGCCGGGAGCCATAAGGTATTGCCAAGGACCATTGCTTGGGAAGGGGAATCGACGAGGTGGCCAGTACGAGTGAATCGGCGGACCGGCTGACGCCCGTGCTGCGGCCGGTGCGGGCGGGCAACGGTTTCGAGGAGGCCCTGGAGCAGATCCTCCAGGTGGTACGGCTCGGTCTGGTGCCCGGCGGCGAGCGGCTGCCGGCCGAGCGCGAGCTCGCGGACCGGATGGGGATCAGCCGGGTCACCCTGCGCGAGGTCCTGAAGGTGCTGCAGGAGCAGGGCCTGGTGGAGAGCCGGCGCGGGCGGTACGGCGGCACGTTCGTGCTGCGGCGGCCGCAGACGGCGGACGAGGCGGAGCTGCGGCGCCGGATCGCGAGCGTCGACGTGGAGGACACGCTGCGCTTCCGCGAGGTCCTGGAGGTGGGGGCGGCCGGACTGTGCGCGGCCCACGGCCTGGACGCGGACGGCGCGGAGCGGCTGAAGGCGGCGCTGGCGGCGACGCACGACGCCCAGCTCGCCGACTACCGGCGCCAGGACACGCTGCTGCACCTCACGCTCGCCGAGCTGTCCGGGTCCCCGTCGCTGATGGCGCAGTACGCGGCGGTCCGGGCGACGGTGAACGACCTGCTCGACTGCATCCCGCTGCTCGTGCGCAATCTGGAGCACTCCCAGCACCAGCACGAGGCGCTGGTGGAGGCGGTCCTGGAGGGCGACGCGGACGCGGCGCGCGAGGTGATGCGGGAGCACTGCGCGGGGACCGCGGCGCTGCTCCGGGGCTTCCTGACGTAACCCGAAAGTAACGCGCGGGTCTTGCGCCGCCCGCCCTCGCGACGCAAAGGTATGCAACCAATCCATTGGGCCCGTTGCGGGGAGCTGACCGCTGCCATGACGCTGGACGACACCTCAGGCACCACCGGCACCACAGGAACCACCAGTGACGACGACTATCTGGAGCGCCGGACCCTGCGCCGCGGCAGCGCGGGCTGGCTGCTCCTGACCGGGCTCGGCGTCGCGTACGTCGTCTCCGGCGACTACTCCGGCTGGAACATCGGCCTGTCCAAGGGCGGATTCGGCGGGCTCGCCATCGCGACCGTCCTGATGGGCGCGATGTACGCCTGTCTGGTCTTCTCGCTCGCCGAGCTGTCCGCCATCCTGCCCACCGCGGGCGGCGGCTACGGCTTCGCCCGGCGCGCGCTCGGCACCTGGGGCGGCTTCCTCACCGGCACCGCCATCCTCATCGAGTACGTGCTCGCGCCCGCCGCCATCTCCATCTTCATCGGCGACTACGTCGAGTCCCTCGGCCTCTTCGGCCTCACGTCGGGCTGGCCGGTCTACCTCGTCTGCTTCGCGCTGTTCATCGGCATCCACCTGTGGGGCGTGGGCGAGGCGCTGCGCTTCAGCCTCGTCGTCACCGCCGTCGCCGTCGCCGCGCTGCTGGTCTTCGCGCTCGGCGCGCTCAGCGACTTCCACGTCAGCGCCCTGAACGACATCCCGGTCGACGAGGCGGCCACCGGATCGAACTCCTGGCTGCCGTTCGGACTCCTCGGCATCTGGGCCGCGTTCCCCTTCGGCATGTGGTTCTTCCTCGGCGTCGAGGGCGTGCCGCTGGCGGCCGAGGAGGCCAAGGACCCGGTGCGCTCGATGCCACGGGCACTGTCCCTCTCCATGGGCATCCTGGTGCTGCTCGCCGTGGTGACCTTCCTCGCGGCGACCGGCGCGCGCGGTGCGGCGGCCGTGCAGGAGGCCGGCAACCCGCTGGTGGTGGCGCTCCAGGGCGACGGGCAGCCGACGGCGCTCAGCCGCTTCGTCAACTACGCCGGCCTCGCGGGCCTGGTCGCCTCGTTCTTCTCGCTGATCTTCGCGGGCTCGCGCCAGCTCTTCGCGCTGTCCCGGGCCGGCTACCTGCCCCGCTTCCTGTCCCTCACCAGCCGCCGCAAGTCGCCGTACCTGGGCCTGCTGATCCCGGGCGCGATCGGCTTCGCGCTCGCCGCGGCCACCGGCAACGGGGCGCGGATGCTGAACATCGCGGTGTTCGGCGCGACCATCTCGTACGCCCTGATGGCGCTCTCCCACATCGTGCTGCGCCGCCGCGAGCCGGGCCTCGCCCGCCCGTACCGCACGCCCGGCGGTGTGCTCACCTCCTCCGTCGCCTTCGTCCTGGCCCTCTCCGCGCTGGTGGCGACCTTCCTGGTGGACAAGGACGCGGCGCTCATCGCACTCGCCGTCTATGTGATCGCCCTCGCCTACTTCGCGCTCTACAGTCGCCACCATCTGGTGGCGAAGGCGCCCGAGGAGGAGTTCGCGGCGCTCGCCGCGGCCGAGGCCGAACTCGAACGCTGACCCTTCCCGTACCCAGCACTCCGGAGGAATCCGTGCCCAAGCCGCTCATCGGCGTGACGACCTATCTGGACCAGGCCCGCTGGCGCGTGTGGGACATGCCGGCCGCGCTGCTCCCGGCGCAGTACCCGCGCCTGGTCCAAGACAGCGGCGGGCTCGCCGTGATGCTGCCGCCGGACGACCCGGCCGCGGCGGCGGAGACGGTGGCCCGGCTCGACGGGCTGGTGATCGCCGGGGGCGCGGACGTGGAGCCGGTGCGGTACGGGGCCGAGCCCGACGCCCGGACCGGCCCGCCGGCCCGCGAGCGGGACGGCTGGGAGCTCGCCCTGATCGACGCGGCGCTCGCCGCCGGCACCCCGCTGCTCGGCATCTGCCGGGGCATGCAGCTGCTCAACGTGGCCCTCGGCGGCACCCTCGTGCAGCACCTGGACGGCCACACGGAGGCGGTCGGCGTGATCGGCCGCCACCCGGTCACCCCGGTCCCCGGCACCCGCTACGCCGCCCTGGCCCCGGAGCGGACCGAGGTCCCGACCTACCACCACCAGTGCGTGGAGATCCTCGGCAAGAACCTCCTCACCTCGGCGCACGCGGACGACGGCACCGTCGAGGCGATCGAGCTCCCCTCCCCCGCCTGGGTCCTCGGCGTCCAGTGGCACCCGGAGATGGGCGAGGACCAGCGGGTGATGCGCGGCCTGGTGGAGGCGGCGGTCACCTTCCGGTCGTGACCGGGGCCGTGACCCGGCCGCGCATCAGGGCCGCGTACAGCACGGCGGCGAGCACCATGCCGACCGGCAGCGACAGGTCGATCCCGCCGGCGAGCCGGGCCACCGGCCCCGTGTAGGCGGTGTCGACGCAGAGCGCCGCCGCGCCGGCGGCCACCAGGACGGCGACGGCCCCCGCCGGATTGACCCCGGCCGCGTACCAGAACGGCCCGGCCGGGGTCTCGTCCATCAGCGCCCGGCCGTCGTAGCGGCCCCGGCGCAGCACGATGTCGACGGCGTACACCGCCATCGCCGGGCCGAGCAGCACGACGGTGAGCTGGAGGACGTCGCTGACGGTGTCCAGGAAGTTCGAGACGAGCAGCGCGTACAGGGTGAGCGCGACGGAGACCGTGCCGTCGACGAGGACGCTGCGCGAGCGGCGGATCCGCACCCCGACGGCCTGCAGGGCGAGTCCGGCGCTGTAGGCCGTCATGGCGTTGATGGCGATCGTGCCGAGGACGAGCGCGAGCAGGAACACGGGCGTGAACCAGCCGGGCAGCATGGTGCGCAGCGCGGCCTGCGGATCCGTCATGTCGACGACGGTCGCGGCCAGCGCCCCGAGCGAGCTGACGAGCACGCTCGACAGGAAGCCGCCGAACGCGGTCCAGCCGATGACCGCCCCGCGCGAGCTCGTCGCCGGCAGATAGCGGGAGAAGTCGGCGCTGGTGGTGTACGAGAGCGGGCCCGCCGCGATCAGCGTGACGCCCGCGAGGAGCACGGCCCACAGCCCGGTGCCGGTCAGCGGCACGTCCGGCGCGTAGTGGAAGTCGGCGCGGCCGAGCACGGCGTAGGCGACGACGCCGAAGACCGCGGTGAGGGCGAGGGTGATCGGCAGGTAGAGCCGGACGATCAGGGCGTGCCCGTAGACGCCGATGGCGAGCGTGACGGCGGCGATGACCAGCACGACGGCGATCTTCACCCCCGTCGAGGCGGGCATGCCCACCTCCTCCACCAGGGCGAACGCGGCGCCGGCCGCGGCGGCCAGATTGAGCGCGAAGTAGCAGACGGAGATCACCCAGCCGGCGACCGCGTTGTTCACCCGGTTGCCGCGCACGCCGAACATGGCCCGGGTGATCACCTCGCTGGGCGCGCCGGCCGCCGGTCCCGAGATCGCGAGGAAGCCCGTGAGCAGCCAGAAGAGATTGCCGACGACGATCACGGCGAGCGCCTGGGCGAGGCCGAGGCCCATCAGGACGAGGGCGCCGCCGACGACCAGGCTCAGGTAGTTGACGTTGACCGCGGCCCAGACGGCGAAGAGCTCGCGCGGGTGGCCGTGGCGCTCGGAGTCGGGGATGTGGTCGATGCCGTGGGACTCGACGCGGGTGGGCACGTCGACGCCGGGACCCGGACGACCGGGAGTGGTGGAAGCTGCCATGCGGCCCTCCGGATGCGTGCCATGCGACCTGGTTGCTTATTGGTCGCACACTCAATAGCATCACTCCCATGTCGTCAAGCGTCGAGCGCAAACGTGTCCGCAAGTCCCCCGAGGCCCGCCGCGCCGAGATCGTCGCCACGGCCGCGGCCGTGGCCCTCACCGAGGGCCTGGAATGCGTGACCCTGCGGCGGATCGCCGACGAACTCAGCGTCCGGCCCGGCCTGATCAGCCACTACTTCCCGTCCGTCGAGAACCTGGTGGCCGAGGCCTTCGGCACCGCGGCCACCGGCGAACTCGACGCCCTGCTGCCGGCCGCCCGCCCCGACGGGACCCCCACGCAGTACCTCGCGCGCTACTTCGCGCTGTCCTCGGGCGAGTCGTACGACGACATCAGCCGCCTGTGGATCAACGCCCGCCACCTCAGCCGCTACCGCCCGGTGCTCCGCGACCGGGTCACCGAGCAGGAACGCACCTCCGACGAACGGCTCGAAGGGCTGATCCGCGACGGCGTGGCGAGCGGCGAGTTCCGCACCACGGACCCGCACGTCACCGCGATCCAGATCCTCGTCGTCCTCGACGGCCTCGGCGCCCACGCGAACACCGAGCACCACGACCGCGACGAACTGCCCGAGGCGGTGCGGCGGATGGCCGTGACCACGGCGGAACGCGAACTGGGCCTGCCGGCGGGAACGCTGGAGCGCGAGGCGACCGCGCTGCCGGAGGTCCTGCCGGCCGCCGGCCCGCCACCCGCCGCCCCCGCCGAATAGCCCCTCCCCACCCTCTGCCCGTTCCTTCCTGGAGCCCCTGTGCGCACCCGTCTCGTCCTGTCCTCCGCCCGGCTGCTCGACCCGGGCACCGGCACCTTCCTGCCGCAGACGGCGCTCGCCGTGTCCGAGAGCGGACGGATCGCCGCGCTCGGCGACGACCGCGAGATCCGCGCCCTGGCGGGCGCCGGGACCGAGGTCGTCGACCTGAAGGGCGCCGTGGTCACCGCGGGGCTCGTCGACGGCCACGTCCACCCGGTCACGGGCGCCGAACTGACGCACGGCCTCGACCTCTCCACGTGCGCCGACCTCTCCGACGTGACGGCGGCCCTCGCCCGCGCCGTGGCCGAACTCGACCGCGGCGACTGGCTGTTCGGCTGGGGCCTCGACCCCAACGTCTTCGGCGGAACGGCCGTCGGCATCGCGCCCTTCGACACCGTCCTCGACGAGATCCCCGCCTTCCTCCTCCTCTTCGACGCCCACTCGGCCCTCGCCAGCCGCCGCGCCCTGGAACTGGCCGGGATCGACGGACCCCGCACCTTCGACCAGGCGTCCGCCGAGATCGTCTGCGACGAGCGGGGCCGCCCGACGGGCCTGCTCCAGGAGGACGCGGCCTGCGAACTCGTGGAGCGCGTCGCGCCCCGGCCCACGCGGGCCGACAAGCACGCCCGCCTGGCCACCGCGCTGCGCGCCATGGCGGCGGCCGGCCTCACCGGCGGGCACGTCATGGACGCCAACGGCGACAGCCTCGACCTGCTCGCCGAGCTCGACGCGGCCGGCGAGCTCCCCCTCCGCCTGCGCGTGGCGCCCTGGTGCCAGCCCGGCGTCGACGCCGACGGCATCCGCGCCCTGATCGAGCAGCAGGGCACGGGCGGGGCGCTGTGGCGCGTCGACGGCGTCAAGCTCTTCATGGACGGCACCATCGACAACGGCACGGCGTGGCTGGAGCGGCCCGACTGCCACGGCGAGTCGACGCACGCGTTCTGGCCGGACCCGGAGGCCTACACCCACGTCATCGGCGAACTCCACCGGGCCGGCGTGCCCACCTCCACCCACGCGATCGGCGACGCGGCGGTACGCCACGCGCTCGACGCCGTCGAGAAAGCGGCCGGCGCCACGGGCCGCGGCCTCCGGCACCGCGTCGAGCACATCGAGACCGTCCCCGACGACACCCTGCACCGCTTCGCCGAGCTGGGCGTCCTCGCCTCGATGCAGCCCACCCACTGCTGCGACTTCACCCGCGCCGACCACACCGACAACTGGTCCCGCCGCCTCGGCGAGGAGCGGGCCTCACGGGCCTGGCGCTGCCGCGACCTGTGGGACTCCGGCGCCACGGTCGTCCTCGGCTCCGACTGGCCTATCGCCCCCTTCCCGCCCCTCGGTGTCATGGCCGGCGCCCGCCACCGCCGCCCCACCCGCGACCTCACCCAGCCCCCGCACGGCCCCGACCAGGCCCTCACCCCGCTGGAGGCACTGCGCGGCATGACCGTCAACGCGGCCTTCGCCGCGGGCGAGGAACACGACGCGGGACGCGTGGCGATCGGCTACCGCGCGGACCTGACGGTGCTCGGAGCGGATCCGCTGACGACGGGGGCGGCGGAGCTGGCGGAGGTGCCGGTGGTGCTGACGGCGGTGGACGGCCGGGTGACGCACCGGAGCGAGAGCGTCTGACACCCGTGCACCGGGGGTGGCCGAAGCCGCCCCGGCGGACGTGGAGCGGGGCCGGCCAACGGAACGGCACCCGCGCGACCCTCCACCCGGCGCGGCGTCGCCGGGGCGCGGCCCCCCACCCGCCCCGGCTCACCCGCCCCGGCTCACCCCGCCGGCCGCGCCCTCGTCAGCGACAGCAGGTCGCGCGCCGGGCCCGTCGGGCGGTGGCCCACCGGCCACACGGCCCGGAGGTCGCGGCGCAGCACGACGCCCGCGACCGGCACGGACACGAGGCGGTGGGAGGCCAGCTCCTCGGCGACGGCCAGTTCGCTGAGGACGGCGGGCCCGGCGCCGCTGACGGCCGCGGCCTTGACCGCCGTGGTGGAGGCGAGTTCGAGGAGCGGCTCGGCGAGGCCGCCGTGGCCCGTGAGGGCCGCGTCGAGGACCTGGCGGGTGCCGGAGCCGCGTTCGCGCAGGACGAGGGGGGTGGCCGCCAGTTCCGCCGGGTCGAGGGGCCCCCGGCGGCGGGCCCAGGGGTGGGACGGGGCGGTGACGACGACGAGGCGGTCGTGGGCGACGACGGCGCCGTCGAGGCCGTCGGGCACGGCGAGGCCCTCGACGAAGCCGAGGTCGGCGTCCCCGGCGAGCAGCCGTTCGGCGACGGCGGCGGAGTTCCCGGCCTGGAGGGAGACGGCCGTGTCGGTCCGCTCGGCGCGCAGCGCGATGAGCCAGCCGGGCAGCAGGTACTCGGCGATGGTCATGGACGCGGCGACCCGGAGCCGCGAGTCGCGCTGCCCGCGCAGCGCCTGGACGCCCGCGTCGAACGCCTCTGCGGCCTCGACGATGCGCCGGGCCCAGTCGGTGACGAGCGCGCCGGCGTCGGTGAGCCGGGAGCCGCGGGGCGAGCGGTCGACGAGGGCGACGCCCAACTGGCGTTCCATGGAGCGGACGCGGCTGCTCGCGGCGGGCTGGCTGATGCCGACGTCGCGGGCGGCGCGGCCGAGGCTGCCGTGCCGGGCGACGGCGAGGAGCAGTTCGAGCGCGCCGAGGTCGGGGACGCGGTGGGACAGGAGGCTGGGGACGTCGCCCGGAACACTGCTCATAACGCCAGCTTATGACCTCATAGTCGCGATGTCCCTGGTGGGGGCCGTGATCGCGCGAAAAAGTGGACGCATGGCAACCCTCGCTCCCCGTCTCCCGGCCCCCGGCGTCACCACCCCCGGCGCCACCCGTCGGCACACGGTCCGTCACCTCGGACCGAACTGGTACGCCTCCGTCATGGGCACCGCCATCGTCGCGAACGCGGGAGCGGCTCTCCCATATGACCTGCCGGGTCTGCGCACCGCCTGCACGGCGGTCTGGGCGCTGTCCCTGCTCATGCTCGTCGCGCTGCTCGCCGCCCGCGCGGCGCACTGGGCGCACCACCGCGACCAGGCCCGCGCCCATCTCCTCGATCCCGCCATGGCCCCGTTCTACGGCTGTCTGGCGATGGCGCTGCTCGCGGTCGGCGGCGCCACGATATTGGTGGGCCGGGACTGGATCGGGCTGCCGGCGGCGGTGGCGGTGGACGCGGTGCTGTTCACGGCGGGCACGGTGACCGGCCTGGCGGCCGCGGTGGCGGTCCCGTATCTGATGGTGGCCCGGCACCGGATCACGGAGGCGTCGCCGGTGTGGCTGCTGCCGGTGGTGGCGCCCATGGTCTCGGCGGCCGTCGGCCCGCTGCTCCTGCCCCATCTCCCCCAGGGCCCGGCCCAGCAGACGCTGCTGATCCTCTGTCACGCGATGTTCGGCATGAGCCTGCTGGCGACGCTGGTCATGCTGCCGCTGGTCTTCGGCCGCCTCGTCATGGGCGCGCCGCTGCCCCTCGCCCTGACGCCCACGCTGTTCCTGGCCCTCGGGCCGCTCGGCCAGTCGACGACGGCCGTGAACAAGTTCGCCGACGCCGCCAAGGGCGTGTTCCCGGCCCCGTACGAGCAGGGTTTCGCGGTGTTCGCGGTGCTCTACGGCGTCCCGGTCATGGGTTTCGCGCTGCTGTGGCTGGCGCTGGCCGCGACGCTGGTGGCGCGGGCCCGCCGCGGGGGCATGGGGTTCGCGATGACGTTCTGGGCGTTCACGTTCCCCGTCGGCACGTGCGTGACGGGCGCCGAAGGCCTGGCCCAGCACACGGGTCTCGCGGTCTTCCGCTGGCTGGCGGTCGGCCTGTACGGGCTGCTCGTGGCGGCCTGGCTGGTGGCCGGCACGCACACCGTGCGCGGCCTGTTCAGCGGTGCGCTGCTCGCAGGGCCCGGGCCAGTGACGCCGGGGCCTCGGCCAGTGACGGCCCGTACCAGGTGAGGTGCCGTCCGTCGACGAGCGCGGCCGCGGCCCCGGGGAACGCCTCGGGGCCGTCGTCGCGGGTGAAGCGGTAGGGCTCGTCGGGCAGCACGACGAGGTCGGGCGCGGCGGCGTTCAGCTCGTCGAGCGGGACGCGCGGGTAGCGCTCGGCGTGGCCGGCGTACACGTTGCGGATGCCGAGCCGGGCGAGCAGGTCGCCGGCGAAGGTGTCGCGGCCGAGGACCATCCAGGGGCGGCGCCAGACCGGTACGACGGCGGTGCGCGGCGGGTCGTACGGCCGCAGGTCCGCCCAGGCGGCCTCGGCGGCGTCGAGCCAGCCGGGCCGGCTCCGTACGCCGCAGGCCGCGAGGACCCGGTCCAGCTCGCCGAACGCCTGCTCCAGGCCGCGGACCTCGGTGACGAGCACGTCGATCCCGGCGGCCCGCAGCGCGTCGAGGTCGGGCGCCCGGTTCTCCTCCTCGTTGGCGACGACGAGGTCGGGGCGCAGGGCGGCGACGGCCGCCACGTCCGGGTTCTTGGTGCCGCCGATCCGTACCGCCGCGCCGAGGTCCGCGGGATGGGTGCACCAGTCCGTGGCGCCGACGAGGGTGCCGGGCGCGGCGGAGACGGCGACCGCCTCCGTCAGCGACGGCACCAGGGACACCACCCGCACGGTGGACCTCACCCCTCCGCGGCCTCGATGTGATCGGCGACGGAGACGAAGACGAGCCGGGTGCCGGCGGCGGTGGCCCGCCAGCGGTGCCGTACACCGCCGGACAGGTAGAGGCTGTCGCCGCGGTCGAGCCGGTAGGCGCGGCCCTCCGCCTCGACCTCGACGGCGCCGTCGGCGACGTACAGCAACTCGTCGTTGCGGTGCAGGAATTCGCGTCCCGCGTCCTGTTCGCCGGTGAACTCCAGGGCCTGGAGCTGGTGCCGGCCGCGGACCAGGGGCCGGACGCCCGGGGGCATCTCCCACAGCTCCTCCTCCGCCCGGACGACGTCGACGGTGCGGGCGGCCTCGGCGGCGGCGAGGAGTTCGGCGGCGGTGGTCTCCAGGGCCACGGCGACGAGCTGGAGGGAGCGGTCGCTGGGCCGGGCGCGTTCGTTCTCGACCTGGCTGAGGAAGGGCACGGACAGGCCGCTGCGCTGGGCGACGACGGCCAGGGTGAGCTGGAGCGCGCGACGGCGCCTCTTGACGGCCGCGCCCACGCGCAGCGACTCCTTGTCGTCCATGTCGGCCCCCTCCCTCGTGTGCCTCAGGTGTACTGGTCGGTTACCTGAACCTTACGCAGCTTTGGGCCGGGGTTTCGCGTCGTGGCGAAAAGGGGTGGCCGCCGGACGCGTTCCGAACACGCTCGGCGACCACCCCTTTTCGGACAGCAGTCGTGGCGGCGACCGCTGTGGGACAGGGCGTTACTGCGGGAGCTACTGCGTGAGCTACTCGGGAGCTACTGCGGGGCGAGCCGCTCCGCGAGGCCCGGGTTCCGGTCGAGCCAGGTGCGGACGGCCTGCTGCTCCTTGCCCTTGCCGGTCTGCTGGATGACGGCCTCCAGGCCGGTCAGCTCCTGCTCGCTGAGCTTGAACTTCTTCAGCCAGGCGCCGACCTCGGGGTTCTCGGCGGCGAAGCCCTTGCGGGCCAGGGTGTGCACGCCGTCGCCCTTGCCCCAGCTGCCCTTGGGGTCCTTGAGCTTCTTGAGGTCGTAGGTCGAGTACGCCCAGTGCGGCGACCAGAGGGTGACGGCGATGGGCTGCTTCTTGTCGTACGCGCGCTTCAGCTCGGCGAGCATGCCGGGCGTGGAGCCGTCGACGACCTTGTACTCGCCCTCCAGGCCGTAGTCCTTCATGACCTTGTCCTTGAGGATGCCCATCATGCCGGCGCTGGGCTCAATGCCCACGATGCGCCCGTCGAACTGCCCGGCCTTGCCCTTGAGGTCGGCGAGGGTGTTGACGTCCTTCATGTACGAGGGGACGGAGAGTTCGAGCGAGGTCGGGCCGTACCAGGAGCCGAGGTCCTCCAGCTTGTTGCGGTACTTCTCCCAGTACTGGGCGTGGGTGACGGGCAGCCAGGAGTCGGTCTGGAAGTCGATCTGGCCGCCGGCGAGACCGGTGTAGAGGGCGCCGGCCTCCAGCTGCTTCGTCTCGACCTGGTAGCCGTGGCGCTCCAGGAGCTCCTTCCACAGGAACGTGGAGGCGATGCCCTCGTCCCACGGGATGTAGCCGAGGGTGACCTTCTTGCCGTGGCCGCTGCCGTTTCCGGAGGCGGTGGCGGAGGAGCCGCCGTTGCCGCCGAGGAAGCCCATGCCGCCGGCGACGAGCGCGAGGACGACGACGCCGACGAGGGCGGTGACGGGCTGCGGGCGGTGGCCCCAGAGCTTCGCGCCGGCCCGGGCGGCGCGCGCGGCGCGGGCCTTGGCGGCGGCGCGGCGGCCGAGCGGGGAGACCTGGCGGCCCAGCGCGCCGGTCATCCGGTCGAGGTACATGGCGAGGATGACGATGGAGATGCCGGCCTCGAAGCCGAGGCCGATGTCGACGTTGCCGATGGCGCGGTAGACGGCGCCGCCGAGCCCGCCGCCGCCGACCATGCCGGCGATGACGACCATGGACAGGCCGAGCATGATCACCTGGTTGATGCCGGCCATGATGGTCGGCAGGGCGAGCGGCAGCTGGACCCGCAGCAGGGTGCTGCGCGGGGTGGTGCCGAACGCCTCGGCGGCCTCGACGAGTTCGCCGTCGACCTGGCGGATGCCGAGTTCGGTCATGCGCACGCCGGGCGGCAGCGCGAAGACGATGGTGGCGATGATGCCGGGGACGACGCCGACGCCGAAGAAGAGGATGCCGGGGATCAGGTAGACCATCGCCGGCATGGTCTGCATGAAGTCCAGGACCGGGCGCAGCACGGCGCTGACGGTCTTGGAGCGGGCCGCCCAGATGCCGAGCGGTACGGCGATCACGAGGGTGACGAGGGTGGCGACGAGCACGAGGGAGAGCGTCGCCATGGCGTCGTCCCACAGCTCGATGGAGTCGACGAGCGCGAAGGCCGCGAAGGCGAGGACGCCGGCGCCGATGCCGCGCAGCCACCAGGCGACGACGGCGAGGATGCCGGCGAAGAGCAGCGGCTGGGGCGCGGACAGGACGGCGTCGATGCCGTCGTAGAGACCGGTCACGACGGCGCTGATGGCGTCGAAGAGCCAGGACAGCTGGACCTGGAGCCAGCCGACGGTGCTGTCGACCCACTGGCCGAGGGGAAGCCTAGGCATGGGCGGCCACCTCCCGCTCGGAGCCGGTATCGGCCGTGGCGGCGCCGTCGGCCGTGGAGCCGGCTGTGGACTCGGCCGTGGACTCGGCCGTGGACTTGAGCGTGGAGCCGGCCGTGGACTTGGCCGTGGGGCGTACGTCGGCGTCGAGGCCGCCCATGACGCCGAGGAGGCGGTCCTGGGCGACGACGCCGAGGATCTCGCCGTCGCCGTCGGCGACCGGCACCGGGTGCAGGGAGCGGGCGGAGACGGCGCACAGTTCGGCGAGCGGCGTCTCGGGCGCGACCGGGGCGCAGCCGCAGCCGGGCGGGCAGTCCTCGGGGGCGACGGTGCCGTCGGTCATGACGGACTCGGCCGTGAGCACACGGGTGCGGTCGACGTCCTGGATGAAGGAGGCGACGTAGTCGTCGGCCGGGCGGACCAGGATGTCCTCGGCGGTGCCGAGCTGGACGATCCGGCCGTCGCGCATGACGGCGACGCGGTCGCCGAGGCGCATGGCCTCGTTGAGGTCGTGGGTGATGAAGACGATGGTCTTCTTCAGCTTCTGCTGGAGGACGAGCAGCTGGTCCTGCATGTCGCGGCGGATCAGCGGGTCGAGCGCGCTGAAGGACTCGTCCATCAGGAGCAGGTCGGCGTCGGTGGCCAGCGCGCGGGCGAGGCCCACGCGCTGCTGCATGCCGCCGGACAGCTCGTCGGGCCAGGACTTCTCCCAGCCGGCCAGGCCGCACAGCTCCAGGGCCTCGGCGGCGCGCTTCTCGCGCTCGGCGCGCGGCACGCCCTGGACCTCCAGGCCGTAGGCGGCGTTCTCGAGGACGCTGCGGTGCGGGAAGAGCGCGAAGTGCTGGAAGACCATGCTGATCTTCGTGGACCGCACCTCGCGCAGCTCGCGCGCGGACAGCGCGGTGAGGTCGCGGCCGTCGAAGAGGACACGGCCGGCGGTGGGCGGGAGCAGCCCGTTCAGCATGCGCAGGAGGGTGGACTTGCCGGACCCCGACAGACCCATGACGACGAAGATCTGGCCGGCGTCGACGGTGAAGGACGCGTCGATGACGGCCGCCGTGGTGCCGTCGGAACGCAGGGCGTCCCGGTCGGCGCCGGCTTCGGCGAGTTTGCGGACTGCTTCGTCGGGTCGTCTGCCGAACACCTTGTACAGATGGTCGGCCTGGAGCCTGGACACATACACCTCACGGGTAGCAACGAAAAACGGCCTGCCACCCCCGCAGCGGCCGGGCCGTGGAGCGTGGCGGGATCGGCCCGCGCGACCCGTCGCGTACCGGATCCGTTGCCGGAATCCCGTACCGGGTTCGCTCCGGGCTCGCGCCTGCCCGGGCTTGAACTGTGCAAACGCGAAGGTGACGGGCGTCACGACCGGGGCGGGTGTTGTCGGTGCGGGGCGGCATGATCGGCGCGGGTGTTGTCGGTGCGGGGCGGCATGATCGGCGCGGGTGTTGTCGGTGGGGTGCGGCATGATCGGCGCGGGTGTTGTCGGTGGGGTGCGGCATGATCGGGGTGTGACGCGACGCCTGATGCTCCTCGACACCGCCAGCCTCTACTTCCGCGCGTACTTCGGCGTGCCGGACTCGGTCCGGGCGCCGGACGGGTCGCCGGTGAACGCCGTGCGCGGGCTGCTCGACTTCATCGGCCGGCTGGTGCAGGACCACCGGCCGGACGACCTGGTGGCCTGCTGGGACGACGACTGGCGCCCGCAGTGGCGGGTGGACCTGATCCCCTCGTACAAGGCGCACCGGGTGGCCGAGGTGACGGAGACCGGGCCGGACATCGAGGAGGTCCCGGACACGCTGTCGCCGCAGGTGCCGGTGATCGTCGACGTCCTCGCGGCGCTCGGCATCGCCCGGGTCGGCTCGGCGGGCTTCGAGGCGGACGACGTGATCGGCACGCTGACGGAGCGGGCCTCGGGCCCAGTCGACATCGTCACCGGCGACCGCGACCTGTTCCAGCTGGTCGACGACAAGCGGGGCGTGCGGGTGCTGTATCCGCGCAAGGGCGTCGGCGACTGCGATCTGGTGGACGAGGAGCTGATCCTCGCGAAGTACGGGGTGCGCGCCGACCAGTACGCGGACTTCGCGGCGCTGCGCGGGGACACCAGCGACGGCCTGCCGGGCGTGAAGGGCATCGGCGAGAAGACGGCCGCGCAGCTGATCACGGAGTACGGGGACCTGGCCGGCGTCCGGTCGGCGGCGGCCGACCGGACGTCGAAGCTGACCCCGGCGAAGCGGCGCGGCATCCTGGAGGCCGCCGCGTACCTCGACGTGGCCCCGACGGTGGTCCGCGTCGCCCGCGACGCACCGCTGGCGGAGTTCACGGCCGCGCTGCCGAGGACGCCCCGGGACCCGGAGGCCCTCGCGGGCCTGGTGGAGCGGTGGGGCCTGGGCGGCGCGGTGGGCCGGCTGCTGCCGGTGCTGGCGGGCTGAGGAGGGCGTCCGGGCGGGCATCTGGGAACCGGAGGCCCGGGCTCTGGGTCGCGGGGTTCGGGACACCGGAGGGCCGAGGTCCGGGTCGCGGGGGTCCGGGGGCTGCGGGGGCCTTGATCCGATGGTGATCCGATGGTGATCCGATGGCGCCGGCCGGTTCACCGCAGGGTGCTAGCTTAGGCAAGCCTAAGCATGAGACCGACTAGGGGGAGACCGCCCGTGGCAGATCAGTCCGCCGCACAGCCCGCCCGCAAGGCCCCGAGGGCCTACGAGGCCCAGGTGATCCGCACCGAGCGGATCACCCCGCACATGGTGCGCCTGGTGCTCGGCGGCCCGCAGCTCGACGCCTTCGAGGCCGGCGACTACACCGACCACTACGTGAAGCTGCTGTTCGCGCCGGAGGGCGTGGAGTACCCGCTGCCGTTCGACATGGAGCGGATCCGCGCCGAGTTCCCGCGCGAGCAGTGGCCGACGACCCGGACGTACACGGTGCGGGCCTGGGACGCGGTCCAGCGCGAGCTGACGCTCGACTTCGTGGTGCACGGCGACGAGGGCCTGGCCGGCCCGTGGGCGGCGCGGGCGCAGGCCGGCGACACCATCCGCTTCCTCGGCCCCGGCGGCGGCTACACCCCGGACGCGGCCGCCGGCTGGCACCTGCTGGTCGGCGACGAGAGCGCCCTGCCGGCGATCGCGACCGCCCTGGAGCGGCTGCCGGAGGGGGCGACGGTGCGTGCCTTCGTGGAGGTCGCGGACGCGGCCGAGGAGCAGAAGTTCGCGACCGCGGCCGGGATCGACGTCACCTGGCTGCACCGCGGCTCCCGCCCGGTGGGCGAGGCCCTTCTGGAGGCCGTGCGCGGCCTGGACTTCCCGGCCGGGGACGTCCACGCCTTCGTGCACGGCGAGGCCGGTTTCGTGAAGGAGCTGCGCCGGCACCTGCGGATCGACCGCGAGGTGCCGCGCGAGCGGCTGTCGATCTCGGGCTACTGGCGGCTCGGCAAGTCGGACGAGGCGTGGCGCGCGATCAAGCGCGAGTGGAACGAGCAGGTGGAGCGCGAGCAGGAGAGCTGACGCACGCGTCGCGTACGCCCGAGGGGGCGGGAGCCGAGGGGCTCCCGCCCCCTCGGGCTTTCCGGGACGTTTCCGGGGCGCATTCCGGGGCTTTCCGGGGCCTTCCGATACGTTCGCTTCAGTCCAGGGCCCTCCGTGCTTCCCGGGCCCCCGTACGACCCCCGGAAGCCTTCCGGATCCTTCCTGGCCTCCGGCGTGCGGCGACCGGGGGCCTCGCGCGCACCTCCCCCCCCTCCCCGCCTCCCCCACCTCCCGCGATTTACCGGGTGTCAGCGCTCCATGCCGAACAGCCGGTCCGAGGCGTCGACATGGGCCATCCGCCGGAGCGCCGAGAACACCGCGTCGCCCATGACCGTGCCGATGACCACGCTCTCGACGAGTTCCTCGCGGACCACGTTGCGGGCCACCCAGTCGAGGTCCGCGTGCGCCACGCGCTCGGCTGCCTCGGCGTAGTCGTCGACCAGGTCGGCGAAGCCGCCGTGGCCGGCGTCGTCGAGGGCGGCGAGCGCGAAGGCGAGGGCCTCGGACGCCGGGGCCTCGGGTTCGGTGCGCCAGCCGCGCCGGTCGATCAGCGCGGCGACCTTCGCGCGCGCGGCGACCAGGGACGGCCGCGAATCCTCGGCGGTCTCCTCGTCGGCCGCCGCGTCCCGGTCCCGCGTTTCCTCGTAGCGCGGCACGACCCGTTCCGCCGCCTCGCCCAGCACGTCGTGCAGCGACCGTTCCTCGTCGTCGATCGCGGCGACGACCGCGCCGACGCCCGCCACGGAGAGCCCGCCGACGTCGAGCAGGGCACGGATCAGGCGGAGCCGCCGGACGTGCGTCTCCTCGTACGAAGCCTGGTTGGGGCTCGTCAACCGCCCGGCGGGCAGCAGCCCTTCCCGCACGTAGTACTTGATCGTGGGCACCGACACCCCGGTCCTGCGACTCAACTCTCCGATGCGCACCGCGTGTTCACCTTTCCGGCCGGACTCCGGCCTTGCCGACCGACCCTCCATCATAGATAGTGGCGCTATCGGATAGCAGAAAGTGCCACTATCCATTTCACTGACGCATCCCACGGGGGGATCCATGTCCTCGGCACCACAGCTCTCGCACCCGCAGCACTCGGCGCCCCAGCTCCGCACGCTCCACCGGCCGCTGCTCTGGTTCGTCGCCTCCATGGCCGGTCTCGCGCTCGTCTCCGCCGCCGGGCTCGTCCTCGACGACCGGATCCTGCTCGGCCAGCCGATCTGGGCCAAGCCGCTGAAGTTCTCGCTGTCGTTCATCGCCTACGGGCTCTCGCTCGCCTGGATGCTCTCCCTGCTCCCCGGCGCCCGGGCCCGGCGGGTCGGCTGGTGGGCCGGGACCGTCCTCACCGCCGCCAGTGTCGTCGAGATGGTGCTCATCACCGGCCAGGTGATCCGCGGCCGGCGCAGCCACTTCAACAACGCGACGCCCTTCGACACGGCCGTCTTCCGGACCATGGGCCTCACCGTCGTCGTGCTCTGGCTGGCCGCGCTCCTCATCGCCGTCCTGCTGCTGCGCGCCCGCATCCTTGACCGCGCCACCGCCTGGGCCGTACGGCTCTCCTCGCTCATCGCCCTGGCGGGCGCGGCCGTCGGCTTCGTGATGGTGGTCCCCACGCCCGAGCAGCTCGCCCGGCCCGACTCGCCGACCATCGGCGCGCACAGCGTCGGCGTGCCCGACGGCGGCCCCGGGCTGCCGCTGACCGGCTGGTCCACCACCGGCGGCGACCTGCGCATCGCCCACTTCTTCGGCATGCACGCGCTGCAGCTCGTCCCGCTGGTCCTGCTCGTGCTCGCCGCGCTCGCCCCGCGCTACGCCCGCCTCGCCGACGACCGCGTCCGGCTGCGCCTGGTCCTGGTCGGCGCCGGCTCGTACGCAGCGACCTTCGCCCTCCTCACCTGGCAGGCCCTGCGCGGCCAGCCGCTCCTCTCCCCCGACGCCACCACCCTCACGGCCGCCGCCGCGATCGCCGCCCTCACCCTCGCGGGCGCCGCCCTGGCGCTGCGCACTCCGCGCCGCTTGGAGCTCGCCGCATGACCGACCCGGCCCTCCTCTTCGACCTGGCCTTCCTCCTCGCGGCGCCGGTCTGGCTCCTGATGATCCTGGCCCCCGGCCGGCGCGTCACCGACCGCGTCGCCGCCTCCCCGCTCACCGTCCTGCCGGTGCTCGCCGTCTACCTCCTCCTCGCCGTCCCGGTCCTCCCCGAACTCTGGGCCGCGGTCAGCCGCCCCGACCTGCCCGGCTTCCAGGCCCTCACCGCCCTCCCGAACGGCGCGGCCGCCCTGTGGGCCCAGGTCATCGCCTGGGACCTGCTGCTCGGCCAGTGGATCTACCGCGAGTCCCGCCGCCTGGGCCTTCCTCCCTTCCTCACGAGCCCTCTTCTCGTCCTGACGATCCTGCTGTCCCCCTTCGCCCTCCTCCTCTTCGTGCCGCTCCGCGCTGCCCGCCGGGCCCGCCCCACCGCGCCGGTCCCTCTGTAGCCTCACCGCATGCGATACGACGACCGCGCCATCGGCGCCGTCCTGGGCTCCGCCGTCGGCGACGCACTCGGGGCACCCTTCGAGTTCGGGCTCCCCGGAGTGTTCCGGGAGCGCTTCCCGGACGGGCGCGGCGAGATGTGCGGGGGCGGCGGCTGGGAGCCCGGCGAGGCCACGGACGACACGCAGATGGCCGTGCTCGTCGCGGACTCGCTCCTCGAACGCGGCGGGCTCGACCTGCCGGACCTCTTCGCCCGCTTCCGCCGCTGGGCGCAGGCCGAACCGAAGGACATCGGCCTGCAGACCGAGGCGGTGCTCCTCGGCGGCGATCCCTGGGACACCGCCGCCGCCGTGCACTTCCAGGTCAACGGGCGTGGCGCGGGCAACGGTTCGCTGATGCGGGCCGCCACCCCGGCCGTGTACTTCGCGGCCGCCGGCCGCGCCGCCACCATGGCGGCGGGCCGTCGGATCGCCGCCCTCACCCATGGGGACCGCGCCGCCTGGGAGGGCACGGCGGTGCTCCACGAGCTGGTCCGCGTCGCCCTCCTCGGCGAGGACCCGCTCGCGGCCGTCCCCGCCGCGCTTGCCGAGGTGGCGGACGCCCACCGGGACCGCTGGGCCACCGTCCTGGCCCCCGGCTGGCGCCCCGAGGACGCCACCGAGTTCAACGGCGCCGTCTGGCCCTGCCTCGGCTCCGCCCTGTGGGCGCTGCGCACCACCGACTCCTACGAGACGGCTCTCGCCGCCGCGATCGACCTGGGCGGCGACACCGACACCGTCGCCGCCGTCACGGGCATGCTCGCCGGTGCCGTCCACGGCCCGGACGCCATCCCCGCCCGCTGGACCGGCCCTCTGCACGTCCCGCTGCCGGGCTTCGGCGACCGGGTGCTGCGGGCCGGCGACCTGAGCGACCTCGCGACGGCGCTGATCCGGCCGGAAAGCCCCTAGGGCTCACCGGCAGACCAGGGCCGGGAAGCCCCTACCGGGTGTCTTGCCGGTCATGCCGGGCCCGCACCGTCGCCAGCACCTCCCGGTCCGGCTGCAGCGTCAGGCCCGGCACCGGGCGTATCTCCTCCGCGTCCAGTTCGAGGCGGAAGCGGCGGGCGACGACGGCCAGGACGAGGACCGACTCGACCATGGCGAAGCGGGTGCCGAGGCAGACGCGGGGGCCGCCGCCGAAGGGGTACCAGGCGTACTCCGGTATCTCCTCGGCCTCGCCCTCGGTGCCGCCGTCCTTCGGCGACAGCCAGCGCTCGGGGCGGAACTCCAGCGGGTCGCGGAACCAGCGCGGGTCGCGGTGGGTGGCCCACTGGCTGGACCAGACGCGGGTGCCGGGGCGGACCGGGGCGCCGCCGAGGGTGGCGCCCTCCTTGGCTATGCCGGTGAGGAGCCAGATCGTCGGGTAGAGGCGGAGGGTCTCCTTCACCACGGCCTGGGCGTAGGCGAGTTCGGCGTAGTCGTCGAAGCCGGGGTCGCGGTCGCCGAGGACCCGGTCGAGCTCGGCGCCGAGCGCCTCGGCGACGCGCGGATTGCGGGAGAGCAGGTACCAGGCCCAGACGAGGGTGGAGCTGGTGGTCTCGTGGCCGCCGATGTAGAGCGTGACGGTCTCGTCGCGGATCTCGCGGTCGGAGAGGTGCGCGCCGGTCTCGTCGCGGGCGGCGAGCAGCCGGCTGAGGAGGTCGGGACGGTCGGTGTCGCCGTCGCGGTGACGGGCGACGACCCGGGCGACCTCGGCGTCGATGACGGCGACGGCGCGCTTGATGCGGGCCCGCCCGGGCGTGGGCACCCAGTCGGGCAGGATCGCGCCGAGGCCGCTGAACTCGGCGCCGATCTCGTGCTGCGCCACGTCCATCGCGCGGCCGATGGACTCGGCGTCGGCGGCGGTGTCGACGCCGAAGATGGTGCGGACGGCGATGAGCTGGGTGAGCGCGGCCATCTCCCGCTTGACGTCGATGCGCTGCCCGTCGGCCCAGCGCCCGGCCGCGTCGACCGCGCACTCGGCCATGGTCGCCGCGTACGACTTGACCTGCCGGGGCCGCACGGAGGGCTGCACGAGCGAGCGCTTGCGCCGCCAGTCCGCGCCCTTGGCGACCACGACCCCCTCGCCGAGCAGCGTACGCACGGCGATGCCGAGGTCGGGCTGGTCGAAGGTCCGCTCGACCTCGGTGAGCATCTCCCCGATGGACTCGGGGTGGGCGATGAACAGCGCGGGCCCGGGCCCGAAGCGCCAGCGGACGAAGTCGCCCCGCTCACGCAGCCGTTCGAAGAAGGCGAGCGGGTCCTTGCCGAACTCCGGCAGATTCCCGAGCACCGGGACACCGCGCGGGCCCGGCACGGTCTTCCGCCCGTCCGCCGTCGAGGGCGTGGCCTCGCCGACGGCGGACGGACCGGCTTGCGTGGTCACGTGCGTTTCCTTCCGCAGGAGTTGTGGCGCCGCCCTATCGGCGTCGCCACAACCATGGAAGCGGAAGGAGCTGACACTCCGCCAGCCCTGTGGAAACCCTTGTCAGTTCACCATCAACGGCGTCCGCCGGCGGCGCCCTCGAAGGCGTCGCCGGCGGCTCCCCGTCAGCTCACCGAGCTGTACGCCACCACACCCCTGAGCAGCGAGTCCACCGCCTTGCGCGCGTTCTTCGCGACGGTGCTGTTCTCCCTCGGCGCGGCGGCCGCGATCTGCCCGAGCACGTCGATGACCTGCTTGCACCAGCGGACGAAGTCGCCGGCCGGCATCTCGGCCTCGCGCAGCACCTCGTCGAGCCCCTTGTCGGAGGCCCACTGGTAGGCGGCCCAGGCGAAGCCCAGGTCGGGCTCGCGCTGTCCGACGCCCTCGGCCTGGTGGAGCTTGAACTCCTCCTCCAGCGCGTCGAGCCGGCCCCAGATCCGCACCATCTCGCCGAGCGCCGCCTTGGAATTGCCGGTCGGCAGCTTCGGCGCCACGGCGTCGTCGGACTGCCGGGCCTCGTAGACGAGCGCGGAGACGCAGGCGGCCAGTTCGGCAGGGGTGAGCCCCTCCCAGACGCCCTCGCGCAGGCATTCGCTGGCGAGCAGGTCGAGCTCGCCGTAGAGCCGGGCGAGCCGCTTGCCGTTGTCGGTGACGTCGTCGTCGCGCAGGTAGTCGAGCTCGGTGAGGAGCGCGACGATCCGGTCGAAGGTGCGGGCGATGGTGTTCGTCCGGCCCTCGATGCGCCGCTCCAGCTGCTTGGTGTCGCGCTGCAGGCGGTAGTAGCGCTCGGCCCAGCGGGCGTGGTCCTCGCGCTCGTCGCAGCCGTGGCAGGGATGGGCGCGGATCTCGGTGCGCAGCCGGGCGATCTCGCGGTCGTCGGCGGCGGCCGAGCGCTGCTTGCGGTGCCGCTCCGGGTTGATGTGCCCGGCCTTGCTGCGCAGCGCGGAGGCGAGGTCGCGGCGGGACTGCGGCGACTTCGGGTTGAAGGACCGCGGGATCCGCATCCGCTCCAGCGGCTCCACGGGCACCGGGAAGTCCATCGAGGCGAGCCGCTTGACCTGCCGCTCGGCGGTGAGCACGAGCGGGCGCGGCCCGTCGTGGTACTCGAAGCCGCGGTGTCCGTCGGTCCGCCCGGCCGGGACGCCCGGGTCGAGGACGAGGGCGAGGCCGGCGAACTTTCCGGTGGGCACGTGGATGATGTCGCCGGGCTTGAGCCGCTCCAGGGAGGCGGCGGCCTGGGCGCGCCGCTGGGCGGCGCCCTGCCGGGCGAGATCGGTCTCGCGGTCCTTGAGCTCGCGGCGCAGCCGCGCGTACTCCTCGAAGTCGCCGAGGTGGCAGGTCATGCCCTCCCGGTAGCCCTCCAGGCCCTCCTCGTTGCGCTGCACCTGCCGGGAGATCCCGACGACCGAGCGGTCGGCCTGGAACTGGGCGAAGGAGGTCTCCAGGAGCTCGCGCGAGCGGTGCCGGCCGAACTGGTCGACCAGGTTGACCGCCATGTTGTACGAGGGCTTGAAGCTGGAGCGCAGCGGGTACGTGCGGGTGCCGGCGAGTCCGGCGAGGTGCGCCGGGTCGATGCCGCGCTGCCAGAGCACCACGGCGTGGCCCTCGACGTCGATGCCACGGCGGCCGGCCCGGCCGGTGAGCTGGGTGTACTCGCCGGGGGTGATGTCGGCGTGCTGCTCGCCGTTCCACTTGACGAGCTTCTCCAGGACCACGGAGCGGGCGGGCATGTTGATGCCGAGCGCCAGGGTCTCGGTGGCGAAGACGGCCTTGACGAGGCCGCGGACGAAGAGCTCCTCGACGACCTCCTTGAAGGTCGGGAGCATGCCGGCGTGGTGGGCGGCGATGCCCCGCTCCAGGGCCTCCAGCCACTCGTAGTAGCCGAGGACGTGCAGGTCCTCGTCAGGGATGGCGGCGGTGCGCTCCTCGACGATCTCACGGACCCGCCGGCGCGCGTCGTCGTCGTTGAGCCGCAGGCCGGCGTAGAGGCACTGCTGGACGGCGGCCTCGCAGCCGGCGCGGCTGAAGATGAAGGTGATCGCGGGGAGCAGTCCCTCGGCGTCGAGCCGCTCGATGACCTCGGGCCGGCCCGGGGTCCAGATGCGGGAGCGCTGGCGCCGCTCGCGCTCGCGGTCGGCCTCGCGGACCATCTTGCCGCGGCGCCGCTCGCGCGGGTTGTACGTGCGCGAGTTCTCGGTGCGGGCGAGGCGCAGCAGGTCGGGGTTGACCTCGCGGCGCGAGGCGCCGCGGCCGCCATGGTCGGTCTCCTCCTCGAAGAGGTCGTACATCCGGCGGCCGGCCAGGACGTGCTGCCACAGCGGCACGGGGCGGCTCTCGGAGACGATGACCTCGGTGTCGCCGCGCACGGTGTCCAGCCAGTCGCCGAACTCCTCGGCGTTGGACACGGTCGCGGAGAGCGACACCAGGGTCACGGACTCGGGGAGGTGGATGATCACTTCCTCCCAGACGGCGCCGCGGAAGCGGTCCGAGAGGTAGTGGACCTCGTCCATGACGACGTACCCGAGACCGGAGAGCGCCTGGGACCCCGCGTACAGCATGTTGCGGAGGACCTCGGTGGTCATGACGATGACCGGGGCGTCGCCGTTGACACTGTTGTCGCCGGTGAGCAGGCCGACCTTGTCGTGGCCGTAACGCTTGACGAGATCGGCGTACTTCTGGTTGGAGAGCGCCTTGATGGGCGTCGTGTAGAAGCACTTGCGGCCCTGGGAGAGGGCGAGGTGGACGGCGAACTCGCCGACGATGGTCTTGCCGGAGCCCGTGGGAGCGGCGACGAGCACGCCCTTGCCCGCCTCGAGGGCCTGGCACGCCTCGATCTGGAAGGGGTCCAGACCAAAGTCGTACATCTCGCGGAAGGGGGCCAGCGCGGTGGCCTGCTCGCGGTTGCGGTTCAGAGCGGCTGCGTACGCTTCGGCTGGTGTGAGGTCCTCTGTCATCTTGTTGTCGAGCCTACCCGCCACCTCTGACAGTGACGCGATCTTTATCGAGCGGCTTCGATTCCCCGGGATCCGCCTCCTGGGATCGGGATCAATGGATCCGGGGATCCGGGGATCCGGGGCAGGGGACCCGGCTGCGCGCATACGAAAGGCCCCCCCCGGACGGATCCGGGGGGACCTTCGCACGTCACGACCGTCGGGCGTGCCGTCGGGTCTGCCGTCAGGTGATGTCGTCGTAGCCGTTCAGCCGCTGCGATCCGGCGCCGTCCTGCTCCCCGCTCGCCTGCTCGGGCAGCGCCCGGGCGGCGGGCACGGTCTCGGTCCGGCCGATGGGCTCGGGCGTGAGGTCCAGCTGCGAGGCCTCGTCGTCGTCGAGCTCGGCGTCGGGGTTGTTGCGCCGGCGCCGCTTGTCGTTGAGCAGCGCGAAGCCGACGGCACCCAGGTAGAGGATGCTGATCGGGATGGCGAGCGCGAGCATGCCGACCGGGTCGGTGGTCGGGGTGATCACGGCGCCGAAGATGAACACGCCCATGATCACGCCGCGCCACCAGCGGGCCATGCGGCGGCCGCTGAGGACGCCGGAGAGGTTCAGCATCACGAGCACGAGCGGCAGCTCGAAGGCGAGGCCGAAGACCAGCACCATGCGCAGGGTGAAGTCGAGGACGTCACCGAGCGAGAGGATGTTGGCGGATCCCGCGGGCGTGAGGCTGATGAGCACCTGCACGCTGATGGGGAGGATGAGGTACGCGATGTAGGCGCCGGCCGCGAAGAGCGGGACCGCGGCGCCGGTGAAGAGGTACGTGTACTTCTTCTCGTGCTTGTGCAGTCCGGGCGCGACGAAGGCCCAGAGCTGGTACAGCCAGACCGGGCTCGCCACGACGAGGCCCGTCGTGAGAGAGAGCTGGATCGTCGTGCTGAACGGTGCCATCAGCGTGTTGAAGGAGACGATCGCGCAGTTGCCGCCGTCGCTGGTGACGCCCGGCGGGCACTTGGGCACCGACCGGGTCAGGAACTGCATGATGTCCTCGCTGTACACGAGGGCCACGATGGTGACCGCGGCGATGGCCAGGAGGCCCTTCGCGAGGCGGTTGCGAAGTTCACGCAGGTGTTCCACGAGGGGCATGCGGCCCTCGGGGTCCTTCTCCTGCTTGCGGGCAGACTTGAGCAACCCACGTCCTCATCTCGTGCGGCAGCCGCCGCGCTGCGCGGCGGCTGCGGCGGGCCGGCTCAGCGCTTGGTGGTGTCGGTGGGCTCGGTCACGGGACGCGCGCTGGTCACGTCGCCGGGAGCGGCCTGGATGGTGCGGGGCGCGGCCTGGTCCTGAGCGGCGGTCTGGGACGCGTCGGCGGGGGCGCTCTGCTGCTCCTCCGACTTCATCGCCTTGGCCTCGCTCTTGAGGATGCGGGCGGACTTGCCCAGCGAACGGGCCATCTCCGGCAGCTTCTTCGCACCGAACAGCAGGATGACGACGACGAGGATCAGAATGATCTCGGTGGGGCCGAGCCTACCCATAGCTGTCTACCTTCTTCACCGAGGCGATATGGAACGTACGTGCCCGGCCGTCCGGACAGCCGTCCGTCCACCGCGCTGCCAGCGATCGTAACCCGCAGGAGTAAACGGGCGGCAATGGCCTTGCATACGGGCGATTGCGTCCGCCGCGCCGCCCGCCCGTGGCGGGCGCGCGAAGTCAGGGCAGCGTCTGGCCCGTTCGCGCGAGGTCGCCCGCGGCGCGCTCCAGGTCCTCGGCGGCCCGGTGGATGCGCTCTGTGGTGCGGGCCACTTGACGGCCGAGCCGCTGGGCCTCCAGGAAGACCTTGATGCCGAGGAGGCCGAGGACGGCGATGCCGAGGAAGCCGAGAGCGATGGCGAGCATGGGCCAGAACATGCGTCGAGCCTAGACGCTCCGGGCGGGCCGGCCGTCAGCCGGTCGTGTGCAGGCGCAGGGTGTTCACGCCGCCGCCCGTGAGGAGTTCGACGATCCGGTCGCCGGCCGGCTTGCGGACGGCGCTGCCGCACTCGGGGCAGGTGAAGGAGTAGAAGGTGGTGCGGCGGCTCGCGCCGATGGCGAGCCGCAGGGCGCCCGCGGAGAGTTCGAAGCGGGCGCGGCAGTCGGGGCAGGCGGCCTTGAAGAGGACCGGGGCGACCGCCGCCGTAAGACCGGACATCGTAGACATCACGGACATTTCCCTAACTCTCCCCACTGCGGTACGAGTACGCCGGTTCGGGTGCCCGCTACGGGTGCGCTGGCACGGGTGCGCCGATGCGGGTACGCGCCGATCGAAGCCTCTCACTGGAAACAGCGCCCGGCGCCCCCGGAACGTCACGTTCCCCTGGTGTCGGGGCCCGCTCAGCCCTCGTACGCGGCCAGCGCCGCGGTCGCCGCCTCCCGCGCGCTGTCCGCGAGCTCGGCCGGGGCCACGATCCGCCCGTCGCTGCCGAGCCGCAGCGCGAGCCGCCGCAGCGAGGCCGGGGCCGGGGTGCGCAGGGTGATCCGCAGACCGCCGTCGGGCAGCTCCTCGGCCGCGTCGTGCGGGTAGTACTCGGCGACCCACCGGCCGCCGGGCCCGACCTCCACCACGACCTCCGGGTCCTCGGCGGACGGCTGCACCAGCCCCTCCGACAGGTCCCGCAGCTCGATCTCCGGCGGCGCGGCCGGCGCGTCGAGGATCCGGATCTCGGCGACCCGGTCGAGCCGGAAGGTGCGGCGCGCCTCGGAGAGCCGGCACCACGCCTCCATGTAGGTGTGGCCGACGGCGAACAGCCGGATCGGGTCCACCTCGCGCTCGGTGAGCTCGTCGCGCGCGGGCGAGTAGTAGCGCAGCCACAGCCGGCGCCGCTCCGAGATCGCCCGGTCGACCTCGGCGAAGACGCCGCCCTCGGACTCGAAGGTCACCGACAGCCGGGAGCTGGCCCCGGCCGCCTCGCCGGCCGCCGCCTCCAGCTTGGCCGTGGCGCGCAGCAGCGCCTCCCGGTCGCCCTCGCGCAGCCCGGGCAGCGTCGCCACCGCGCGCGCGGCGACGAGCAGCGCGGTCGCCTCGTCGGCGGCCAGCCGCAGCGGCTCCGCGACGTCGTCCGGGTTGTGCCACCAGATGCGGTCGCCGTCGGTGTCGATGTCGAGCAGGTCGCCGCCGCGGAAGCTGGTGCCGCACATCGGCAGCACGTCCAGGTCCGAGATCAGCTCGTCCTCGGTGATCCCGAAGGCGCGGGCGACGTCGGCGACGTGCGCGCCCGGCCGCTCGCGGAGATAGGTGACGAGGGACAGCATCCGCCTCGTCTGGTCGATGGCGTTGACGGCCATGATCGTTCCTCTCCCCCTCAGCCCTTGGCCACGGCGCGCAGCCGGTCCACCACGTCGGCCCGCAGATCGGCGGGCTCCAGCACGACCACGTCCGGGCCGAACTCCACCAGCCAGGCGTCGAGCCCGTGCCCGTACGGGATCTCCAGCTCGTCCCAGCCGTCGGCGCCCTCGGTCACCGACCGGGCGCGGGAGCGCAGCGGATAGCCGCAGCCGGCCCGCAGCCGGATCCGGGCCGAGCGCGTGGCGGTCTCGCCGGCCCAGCTCTCGACGGTCTCCCGGACGGTGACGACGTCGGGCACGGGCGCGGTGAAGGCGCCGGCCCGGGAGCGCACCTTGCCGGTGATGCGGGAGAGCCGGAAGACGCGCTCGGCGCCCCGGTCCCGGTCCCAGCCCGCCAGGTACCAGTGACCGCGCCAGCACTCCAGGCCCCACGGCTCGACGTGCCGGGTCTCGGGGCGGGCGGCGTTGGCCTTGCGGTAGTCGAAGACGACCGGGCGGCGGTCGCGGCAGGCCAGCATCAGCGGCTCGAAGGCGGCCTCGTGGACCGGGATGCGCGGTTCGAGGGCGCTGTGCCGGTCGTCGAACGAGTCCTCCGCCTCGGGCATCCCGGCGGCGCGCAGCTTCTGCAGGGCGCCGCTCGCGGCCCCCGCGAGGCGGGCCTGCTGCCAGACCTTGGCGGCCAGCCCGAGGGCGGCGGCCTCCTCGGCGTCGAGGGTGATGGGCGGCAGCCGGTTGGAGTCGCGGCGGGCCAGGTAGCCGGTCTCGCCGTCCAGGTTCTCGACGGTCTCGATGACCAGGCCGAGCTCGCGCAGATCGTCCTTGTCGCGCTCGAACATCCGGTTGAAGGCGTCCTCGCCGGTCGCCTCCATGTACGCCTCGATGGAGCCGCGGAGCTCTCTCTTGCTGAGCGGCCGGCGGGTTCCGAGCAGGCACAGCGCAAGATTCATCAGCCGCTCGGCCTTGGCAATCGCCATCGACGCCCCGCACCCTCTTCTGCCGGATTGACTTCTCGGTGACTTCTCGAACTTCCTGAGACGTCCGACCGTACCGCTCCGCGCGGCCCTGACAAAAGCCGGGACAAACGCCCGAGGACCCCCACCACAGGGGCGGGGGTCCTCGGAACCACGGACCTCGTCAGGCCGGGGTGGGATCAGCCCTAGCGGACGGCCACCAGGTCGCAGACGAAGATCAGCGTCTCGTTCGGGCCGATCGCGGCACCGGCGCCACGCTCGCCGTAGGCCAGGTGCGGCGGGATGACCAGCTGGCGGCGGCCGCCGACCTTCATGCCCTGCACACCCTGGTCCCAGCCGGCGATGACCTGACCGACACCGAGCTGGAAGCCGAGCGGGTTGCCGCGGTTCCAGGACGCGTCGAACTCCTCGCCGGTGCTGAAGGCCACACCCACGTAGTGGACGAGGACCTGGTTCCCGGCCTCGGCAACGGCGCCGTCGCCCTCCCAGATGTCCTTGATCTCCAGAACGGCCGGCGGCTCGCCGCCCGGGAAGTCGACCTCGGGCTTCTCGATGCTCACTGCAGTGTGCTCCTCATACCGATTGAACCGCGCGGACGATGGCCCACGCGACCCGGACAGTCTTACATCTTCGCCAGGATGTCGACGGCGAAGACGAGCGTGGAGTTCTTCGGGATGCCCTGCTTCTCCTGGTCGCCGAACGCCTCCGACGGCGGCGCCACGATCAGGACGCGGCTGCCGACCTTCTTGCCCGCGATGCCGTCCTTGAGACCCTTCAGGGTCAGCTGGCCGAGCGGGAAGTTGGCGGGCTTGCCCTGGACGTAGGTCGAGTCGAAGACCTTGCCGTCCTTCCACAGGGCGGCGACGTAGTTCACGACGACCGTGTCCGTGTCCTTGACGACCTCGCCCTTGGACTCCAGGACGTAGTTGGAGACCAGCTTGGTCGGCGGGGCCACCTTGGGGATGGTCAGCGAGGGCTGCTTGCCGTCGGTGTTGGTGCCGACCTTCGGCAGGTCCTTGTCGTCCTGGGCCACCACGGTGCCCTCGGCGGACTTCGGGATGCTGACGGCCTTCAGGATGTCGACCACGAACACCAGGGTCGAGTTGGGCTTGATGCCCTCCGGCGGCTGCGCACCGTAACCGAGCTCCGGCGGGATGCCGATCTCGACGCGGCTGCCGACCTTCTGGCCTTCCAGACCCTGGTCCCAGCCCTTGATGACCTGGCCGGCGCCGAGGGTCAGCTCGAAGGGCTGCTTCCGGTCGAAGCTGTTGTCGAAGGGCGTGGTCTCGTCCCACTCCTGGCCCAGGTAGTTCACCTGGAGCGCGTCGCCCTTCTTCGTCACCGCGCCCGTGCCCTCGCTGATGACGTTGACCTTGAGGGCCTTGGGCGGGTCTCCCACGCCCTTGGAGAGGGTCGGCTTCTCGCCGAACTTCTCGCCCGCGGTGATGGCGGGAAGCCCGTTCTTCATCGAACCGGAATCGGAGCCCTTTTCGTCGCTGCCGCACGCCGCTGTGGTCAGCAGCAGCAGCGGAACGACGAGGAGGCCGGCAAGTCGGCGCACTGGTTCCTCAGATCTCAGACGGCACAGTAGTTGTCCGGACACTCTAGGGGGTGTCTTGTCGATCAGGCCGGATCGGGGAGCGGTGCCAGGCGCCGCGAGCCCGGCATGATCGACAAGACACCCCCGAGGGGACCGCTCTGTGATGCCGTCGGCCCCGCACGTGAAACGTGCGGGGCCGACGGTGCTGCCGTACGGATCGTTGTCCGCGTCCTACATTCCGGCGATCAGCTTTTCCACCCGGTCGTCGACCGAACGGAACGGGTCCTTGCACAACACCGTGCGCTGCGCCTGGTCGTTGAGCTTCAGGTGGACCCAGTCGACGGTGAAGTCCCGGCGCTGCTCCTGCGCGCGGCGGATGAAGTCGCCGCGGAGCCGGGCCCGGGTGGTCTGCGGGGGCACGGACTTGCCCTCGAAGATCTTCACGTCGTTGCACACGCGCGCCGCCTGCCCGTTCTTCTGGAGCAGGTAGTACAGCCCGCGGCGGCGGTGGATGTCGTGGTACGCGAGGTCTATCTGGGCGACCCGCGGGTGCGACATGGTCATGTTGTGCTTGGCCCGGTACCGCTCGATGAGCTGGTACTTCATGACCCAGTCGATCTCGGTCCCGATCTTGTCGAGCTCCTCGTGCTCGACGGCGTCGAGGGTCCGGCCCCACAGGTCCAGGACCTGGGCGACGGTGCCGCTGCGGATGCCGCGGCGGTCGACGAAGTCGGACGCCTTCTCGAAGTACTCCCGCTGGACCTCCAGGGCGGACGCCTCGCGGCCGCTGGCGAGGCGGACCTTGCGCTGGCCGGTGATGTCGTGGCTGACCTCGCGGATGGCCCGGATCGGGTTCTCCAGGGTCAGGTCGCGCATCACCGTGCCCGCCTCGATCATGCGGAGCACCAGGTCGGTGGCGCCGACCTTGAGCAGCATGGTCGTCTCGGACATGTTGGAGTCGCCGACGATGACGTGGAGCCGGCGGTAGCGCTCGGCGTCCGCGTGCGGTTCGTCGCGGGTGTTGATGATGGGGCGCGAACGGGTGGTGGCGGAGCTGACGCCCTCCCAGATGTGCTCGGCACGCTGGGAGACGCAGAAGACGGCACCACGCGGGGTCTGCAGCACCTTTCCGGCGCCGCAGATGAGCTGACGGGTGACGAGGAACGGAATGAGGATGTCCGCGAGCCGCGAGAACTCGCCGTGGCGGGCGACGAGATAGTTCTCGTGGCAGCCGTAGGAGTTTCCGGCGGAGTCGGTGTTGTTCTTGAAGAGATAGACGTCGCCCGCGATTCCCTCCTCGTGCAGGCGGCGTTCCGCGTCGACGAGGAGTCCTTCGAGAATGCGCTCGCCGGCCTTGTCGTGGGTGACCAGTTCGACCACGTTGTCGCATTCGGGAGTTGCGTATTCCGGATGCGAACCCACGTCAAGGTACAGGCGGGCGCCGTTCCGCAGGAAGACATTGCTGCTGCGGCCCCATGACACGACACGGCGGAAGAGGTACCGCGCCACTTCGTCAGGAGACAGTCGGCGCTGTCCCCTGAACGTGCACGTGACGCCGTACTCGTTCTCCAGCCCGAAAATGCGGCGGTCCATGTCAGAACATTACGCCTGACGGCCTCTTCTGAAACCGGGTTCGACGACCCCGTTCCGATCGATTTACGAGGCGTGCGCGTTCTTTTCGGCCTCCGCGGCCCGCGGCCCCTCGTTCCCGCCGCCCCCGCTGACGGCGTGTCGCGGCCGCGGAGAGGCGTCGAGGACCCGGCCGGTGGCGAGCAGGACGAGGAAGGCGACGAAGCCGCCGACGCCGGCCACGGCGAATCCGGCGGGCGTCCCGGCGAGTTCCACGGCCGGGCCCGAGACGGCCGAACCGAGGGCGGCACCGACGCCGAAGGTGGTCACGAGCCAGGAGAACGCCTCGGTCACGGTGCCGGTCGGGGCGTGCCGGTCGACCACGATGAAGGCGCAGGCGAGGGCCGGGGCCAGGAAGACGCCCGCGAGGGCGGTCAGGGCCGTCATGGCGAGGGGGCCGGGCACCAGCAGCAGCGGCAGGTAGCCGAGCGCGAGCAGCAGGACGAGGACCCGCAGCCGCCGCTCCGGCGCACCGGCCCACTGGCGGGCCCCGTAGACCGTGCCGCCGATGAGGGCGCCGAGGCCGAGCGCGGCCATCAGCCAGCCGTACACGGCCTGGTTTCCGCGGTCGTCCGCGTAGGCGACGGCGGCGACGGTGATGGAGCCGAGGGCCAGCCCGACGAAGAAGAACGAGCCGAGCAGGGCGAGCAGCCCGGGCGAGCGCAGCGCACCCAGCCAGTGGGCCTCCCGGGTGGCCGAGCGCCAGGCCCGGGACGGCTTGGAGACGACCACCGACAGCGCGCCGAGCACGCCGAGCACGTTGATGACGACGAGCGCCGCGGCCGGTGACCACAGCGCCACGATCAGCGTCAGGAGCAGCGGCCCGACGGTGAACATGACCTCCTGCGCGACGGCGTCCATGGCGTACGCGCGGTGCACCCGGTCCTCCCGGCCCAGGACACTCGGCCACAGGGCCCGCAGACCGCCTTCCAGCGGCGGCGTGAAGAGCCCGGCGACCAGCACGGCGGCGTAGGCGAGGAACAGGTTGCCGATGCCCGTGACGGCCAGGGCGGCCATGCCGACCGCGGAGACGACCGCGGCGGGCAGCTGGACGCGCGGCTGGCCCTTCAGGTCGACGGCCCGGCCGAGCAGCGGCTGGCCGACGGCGGTGGCGAGGCCGTACGCGGCGATGAGACCGCCCGCGAGGCTGTAGCTGCCGCCCTCGGCCCGGGTGAAGACCGTGATGGCGATGGGACCGGTGCCGTTGGGAAGCCGGCCGACGAGGGTGCCGGCGAGCAGGCGCGCCGCATGGGGCGCCCGCAGGATGTCGAGATAGCCGCCGCTCGCCTTGGCCTCGGTGGCCATGCCGTCTCCCTCCCCGGGCATCCGCCCCAGGTTTCGTGTCGCAGGTCCTGTCCCAGGGTCTGCGTCGTCGTCTCACGTCTCAAGTTTTACGTATAACGTTCGGCGTCATACGTACCATGTCGACACCACGCCGGTCCACCCCGCGCGTGCCGACCCACCAGCAGCCAGCCGCCGCGGAGGTACGCGTGCACAGCCCGGAACCCCTCGGCGCACACCGCCCCACCAGCCGGGACGTCGCCGCCGCGGCCGGGGTCTCCCAGGCCACCGTCTCCCTCGTCCTCGGCGACAAATGGCGCGGCCGGGTCTCCGAACGCACCGCCGGCGCCGTCCGCGAAGCCGCCGCCCGGCTCGGCTACCGCCCCAACCTCGCCGCCCGCAACCTGCGCCTCGGCCGCACCCGCACGGCCCTCCTCGTCGTCCCCGCCCTCACCAACGAGTTCTTCGCCCGCGTCTACACCGGCGCCGCCACCGTCGCCGCCCGGCACGGCTTCGGCGTCGTCCTCTACCCCTCCCCCGACGGCATCGGCCCCGCCCGGGACCCCTTCGCCTCCGCCCGCGCCGCCCTGGACGGCGTCATCGCCTCCTCCATGGCCACCGACGCCCTCAAGGCGTTCGACTCCACCGACCTGCCGCTCGTCATGCTCGACAGCGACCCCACCGCCAGCGGCGCCGCCGCCCACGTGAACCTCGACATCGCCGACGGCATGCGCCAGGTCACCGGCCACCTGCTCGCCCTCGGCCACCGGCGCTTCCTCCACCTCGCCTCGGCCGTACCGTCCTGGACCTTCGACGTCCGCGCCGCCGCCCTCGCCCACGCCCTGCGCGACGCCTCCGTCACGACCGTCCGCGCCCCCCTCGACGTCCAGGGCGCCCGCAAGACCGCCGAACACGCCCTCACCGCACCCGGCCCCCGGCCCACCGCCGTCATCTGCGACGACGACATCCTCGCCGCCGGCGCCTGCAAGGCCGCCCGCCGGCTCGGCCTGCGCGTGCCCGAGGACCTCTCCGTCACCGGCTTCGACGACCTGGCCCTCGCCACCGCCGTCGAACCCGAACTCACCACCGTCGGCCTGCCCGCCGAACGCATCGGCGAACGCGGCATGGCCGCCCTCCTCGCCGTCCTCGACGGCCGCGAGCCCGACGCCGGCGACCTGCCCGTCACCCTGACCGTACGAGGCTCCTCGGGCCCCGCACCGGCCGCCTGACACACACACGAAAGGGCCCCGGTGCCGTACGCGCGCGTACGGCACCGGGGCCCTCGTCACCGACCCGCGGCGACTACTCCCGCTACTCCTCGGGAGCCTCGTCCGACGGGTCGTCCGTCTTCACCACGGACACGTCGGACGCCTCCAGCAGACGCTTCAGCTGCCGGCCGACGATCCGCTTGAACTTCCGCTGCTGCGGACGCGTCCGGTCCAGGACCGCCACCTCCAGACGCTCGGCGGGAATCTCCCGCTCCGTCCCGTTGGTGTCCCGCGACAGCGCCTGCACGGCCAGCTTCAGCGCCTCCGCGAGCGACATCCCGTCCCGGTGCCGCTGGTCCAGGAACGAACTGATCTGCTCCGCGTTGCCACCGACCGCGACCGAACCGTGCTCGTCCACGATCGACCCGTCGTGCGGCAGCCGGTAGATCTGGTCGCCATCGGGCTCCGCGCCGACCTCGGCCACGACCAGCTCCACCTCGTACGGCTTCTCGCCCGCACTGGAGAAGATCGTGCCCAGCGTCTGCGCGTACACGTTCGCCAGACCACGCGCCGTGACGTCGTCACGGTCGTAGGTGTAGCCGCGCAGATCGGCGTAGCGCACGCCACCGATGCGCAGGTTCTCGTACTCGTTGTACTTGCCGGCCGCGGCGAAGCCGATCCGGTCGTAGATCTCGCTGAACTTGTGCAGCGCGCGCGACGGGTTCTCGCCCACGAAGACGATGCCGTCGGCGTACTGGAGGACGACCAGACTGCGACCGCGGGCGATGCCCTTGCGGGCGTACTCCGCCCGGTCGGCCATGGCCTGCTGGGGTGAGACATAGAACGGCGTGGACACCGGCTACCGTCCCTTTCTACCGGATCTACCGGTTCTTCCGGCCTGAGAGGCTTCTACGAGGATCGACGGAGAATCGACGAACGGTCACGAACGGTCACAGCAGCGCGGCGCGCGGCCCGTCGGGCTGCTCCAGACGCCGCTCGGTGACCGACCGGGCCAGCTCGGAGGACTCCTCCTCCGTGAGCCTGCGGAAGCCGTCCTCGGTGATGACGGTGACGATCGGGAAGATCCTGCGCGCCAGGTCCGGGCCACCGGTCGCCGAGTCGTCGTCCGCCGCGTCGTAGAGCGCCTGCACGACGAGCGTGGTGGCCTGCTCCTCGGTCAGGTCGTTCCGGTAGAGCTTCTTCATCGACCCGCGCGCGAAGATCGAACCCGAGCCGGTGGCGGCGTACCCGTGCTCCTCGGAGCGGCCGCCGGTGACGTCGTAGGAGAAGATCCGCCCCTTCTCCCGGCCCTCGTCCCAGCCCGCGAAGAGCGGGACGACGGCGAGGCCCTGCATGGCCATGCCCAGGTTTCCGCGGATCATCGTGGACAGGCGGTTCGCCTTGCCCTCCAGGGAGAGCGTGGCGCCCTCCACCTTCTCGAAGTGCTCCAGCTCCAGCTGGAACAGCTTCACCATCTCCACCGCGAGACCGGCGGTGCCGGCGATGCCGACCGCCGAGTACTCGTCCGCCGGGAACACCTTCTCGATGTCCCGCTGCGCGATCATGTTCCCCATGGTCGCCCGCCGGTCACCGGCGAGCACGACGCCCCCGGGGAAGGTGGCGGCGACGATGGTCGTCCCGTGCGGCGCCTCGACGATCCCCTCGGGGAGCTTCCGGCCGCCCGGGAGGAGCTCCGGCGAGTGGCTCGCCAGGAAGTCGATGAAGGAGGACGAGCCCGGCGTCAGGAAGGCTGCCGGTAGACGCCCTGTGCTACGAGTGTTGGGTTCCACAGGTTTCCTTCCACGTAAGCGGCTGCACGTCTTATGACGTCCGGCCGGTCCTTGAGTTGCCCCAGAGCCGCGTTGCAACTGAAGCAGAGCACGCCCCGGACCTTACCCGTCCGATGATCGTGATCCACATGCTCCGCCGGCCCCTCCTGACAGATCACGCAGACACCGCCTTGGACGGCGATCATCCGGTCGCGTTCGGCTTCGGTGATGCCGTACTTGCGCTTGAAGTACGAGGCACGATTGCGCTGCGCCCGGCACTCCCGGCAGTAACTGGCCCAACCATCCGAGCTGGTCCTGTTCCGCTCCCACTCAGAGTGAGACTTGACCTCTCCGCACTGAGGACACCGCTTATGGCCAGACGGCACGGGCACCTTGACCCGCACCGTCCGCCCCACCGCCTCCTGGCGCGCCTTGTAATGCGCGGCCTGACACTCTCGGCAGTACGCCTGCAATCCGTCGCGCATCGCGCGATTGCTGGCGAAAGCCTCGCGAGGTTGGACCCGCCGACAACGCGAGCACCGCTTCATGCCTTGCGGCACCGGATTGACCACGAGCCCCCCATGCACCTTCGATTCGAAGGTCAAATGATCTTACTGGCCACCCTTTTGTACGAACGACCTCACGAAATCCTCGGCGTTCTCCTCCAAGACGTCGTCGATTTCGTCCAGAACGGAGTCCACGTCGTCCGAAAGCTTCTCCTGGCGTTCCTTGAGGTCGGAGCTCGCCTCCGCCGTGGTCTCCTCGACCTCCTCGGTGGAACGCGTCGCCTTCTGCTGTCCGCCGCCGGTGTCCTTGGTCGCCATTAACCTCACCCCGCTCGAATCGGCCCGCTCGATTGGATCTGTACAAGATCAGACCCTACAAGCCGGGACTGACATCGGCCCCGCAGTTTCTGCAACGTCCGGGCACTGGTCTCATGATTCCCAGTGCCCGGGCATTTCAGCCGCGCTCGGGCTACTCAGAAGTACTCAGCCGCCGGAAAGGACGCGGACCAGTTCCTCCGCGGTCCTGCAGCGGTCGAGCAGTTCCTTGACGTGGTTCCGGGTACCCCGGAGGGGTTCCAGGGTGGGGACGCGCTGGAGGGAGTCGCGGCCGGGGAGGTCGAAGATGACCGAGTCCCAGGAGGCCGCGGCCACGTCGTCCGCGTACTGCTCCAGGCAGCGGCCGCGGAAGTAGGCCCTGGTGTCCTCCGGAGGGCTCGTCTCGGCCCGTTCGACCGCCGGCTCGTCCAGGAGGCGCTTCATGCGGCCGCGGGCCACCAGACGGTTGTACAGGCCCTTCTCGGGCCGCACGTCCGCGTACTGCAGGTCGACCAGGTGCAGCCGGGCCGCGTCCCAGTCGATGTCGTCGCGGCGCCGGTAGCCCTCCATGAGCTCCCGCTTGGCGACCCAGTCCAGCTCGCCGGCCAGGCTCATCGGATCGTTCTCCAGCCGGTTGAGCGTGTCCTCCCAGCGGACCAGGACGTCCTTGGTCTGCTCGTCGGCGTCCGACCCGTAGCGCTCGTCCACGTACTTCCTGGCCAGCTCGAAGTACTCCATCTGGAGCTGCACCGCGGTGAGTGTGCGGCCGCTGCGCAGCGTGATCAGGTACTGGAGCGTCGGGTCGTGCGAGACCTGGTGGAGGGTGCGGACGGGCTGGTCGACGGCGAGGTCGACGGTGATGAAGGCGTCCTCGATCATGGACAGGACGAGCGCCGTCGTGCCCAGCTTGAGGTACGTCGAGATCTCGGAGAGGTTGGCGTCGCCGATGATCACGTGCAGCCGCCGGTACTTCTCGGCGTCCGCGTGCGGTTCGTCGCGGGTGTTGATGATCGGGCGCTTGAGCGTGGTCTCCAGGCCGACCTCGACCTCGAAGTAGTCCGCGCGCTGGCTGATCTGGAAGCCGTGTTCCCGGCCGTCCTGGCCGATGCCGACGCGGCCGGCGCCGGTGACGACCTGGCGGGAGACGAAGAACGGCGTCAGGTGGCGCACGATGTCCGAGAAGGGGGTCTCCCGCTTCATCAGGTAGTTCTCGTGCGTGCCGTAGGACGCGCCCTTGTTGTCGGTGTTGTTCTTGTAGAGGTGGATGGGCTGGGCGCCCGGGAGCTGGGCGGCCCGCTCGGCCGCCTCGGCCATGATCCGCTCGCCGGCCTTGTCCCACAGGACGGCGTCGCGGGGGTTGGTGACCTCGGGGGCGCTGTACTCGGGGTGGGCGTGGTCCACGTAGAGCCGGGCCCCGTTGGTCAGGATGACGTTGGCGAGGCCGATGTCCTCGTCGGTGAGCTGGCTGTTGTCGGCGGCCTCGCGGGCGAGGTCGAAGCCGCGGGCGTCCCGCAGCGGGTTCTCTTCCTCGAAGTCCCAGCGGGCGCGGCGCGCCCGGTGCATCGCCGCCGCGTAGGCGTTGACGATCTGGGACGAGGTGAGCATGGCATTGGCGTTGGGATGCCCGGGGACGGAGATCCCGTACTCCGTCTCGATGCCCATTACTCGCCGTACGGTCATGCGGCCCTCCTTGCCCGGCGCCGCTTCCCGCACAGTGCGTGAATCGGCGGTACCCACGAGCCTAGAGCGGCCTCGCGCGTACGGGGAGATCAGAAGCGAATCGAAGCGAATCCGTGTGTGGCGGGTGAGTGGAAAGCGACGGCTGCGGATGCCCGGTTTCCGGACATCCGCAGCCGGTGCGCGTCACTACAGGTACTGACCGGTATTGGCCACCGTGTCGATGGAGCGGCCGGTGTCCGCGCCCTGCTTTCCGGTGACGAGGGTGCGGATGAACACGATCCGCTCGCCCTTCTTTCCGGAGATCCGGGCCCAGTCGTCGGGGTTGGTGGTGTTGGGCAGGTCCTCGTTCTCCTTGAACTCGTCCACGCAGGCCTGGAGGAGGTGGGAGACGCGGATGCCCTTCTGGTCGTGGTCGAGGAATGCCTTGATGGCCATTTTCTTGGCCCGGTCGACGATGTTCTGGATCATCGCGCCGGAGTTGAAGTCCTTGAAGTAGAGGACTTCCTTGTCGCCGTTGGCGTAGGTGACCTCGAGGAAGCGGTTCTCCTCGGATTCCGCGTACATCTGCTCGACCACGGACTGAATCATTCCGTGGGCGGCCGCCTCCTTGGATCCGCTGTGCTCGGCGAGGTCGTCGGAGTGCAGCGGGAGGGAGGCGGTGAGGTACTTGGCGAAGATGTCCTTGGCCGCCTCGGCGTCCGGGCGCTCGATCTTGATCTTGACGTCGAGCCGGCCGGGGCGGAGGATCGCGGGGTCGATCATGTCCTCGCGGTTGGAGGCGCCGATGACGATGACGTTCTCCAGGCCCTCCACGCCGTCGATCTCGGCGAGCAGCTGCGGGACGATGGTGTTCTCCACGTCCGAGCTGACTCCGGATCCGCGGGTGCGGAAGAGGGATTCCATCTCGTCGAAGAAGACGATGACGGGGGTGCCCTCGCTCGCCTTCTCGCGGGCACGCTGGAAGACGAGGCGGATGTGCCGCTCGGTCTCGCCGACGTACTTGTTGAGGAGCTCGGGGCCCTTGATGTTGAGGAAGTAGGACTTCCCGGCGGGCTGGCCGGTGACCTCGGCGACCTTCTTGGCAAGGGAGTTGGCGACGGCCTTGGCGATCAGCGTCTTGCCGCAGCCGGGCGGGCCGTAGAGCAGGATGCCCTTCGGGGGCCGCAGTTCGTGCTCCTTGAAGAGGTCCGGGTAGAGGTAGGGGAGCTCGACCGCGTCGCGGATCAGTTCGATCTGGTTGCCCAGGCCGCCGATCTTGTCGTAGTCGACGTCCGGGACCTCTTCGAGGACGAGCTCTTCGACCTCGCTCTTCGGGACCACCTCGTAGACGTAGCCCGACCTGGGTTCCAGGAGCAGGGCGTCGCCGGGGCGGATGGTGATGTCGAGCAGCGGTTCGGCGAGCCGCACCACCCGCTCCTCGTCGGTGTGGCCGATGACCAGGGCGCGCTCGCCGTCCTCGAGGATCTCCTTGAGGGTGACGATGTCCCCGGCGCGCTCGAATTCCATGGCCTCGACCACGTTGAGCGCTTCGTTGAGCATGACTTCCTGGCCCCGCCTGAGCTCGTCGAGCTCGACGCTGGGGCTGACGTTCACCCGGAGCTTGCGGCCCCCGGTGAAGATGTCGCATGTGCCGTCCTCGTTGGCCTGCAGGAAGACACCGAAGCCGGCCGGCGGCTGTGCGAGCCGGTCGACCTCCTCCTTGAGGGCCACGATCTGGTCGCGGGCCTCACGGAGGGTATTGGCGAGCCGCTCGTTCTGCGCGGACACGCCGGCCAGGTTCGTCTGCAGCTCGACGATCCGCTCCTCGAGAATCCTCGTGTGACGCGGAGAGTCGGCGAGCTTGCGGCGCAGGACGGCGATTTCCTGCTCGAGATAGGCAACCTGGCCGGCGGGGTCCTCAGACCCCCGCCCCGGCCGGATGCCGCGGTTGATGTCGTCGTCGTGGGCTGCCACGGTCCTCACCTCCTCCAAGGGGAGCTGGACGCTTCCTGACCCTACCTGGGCGGGTGATGATTGAAACCCCTAGATCAAAAAGACTCCGGGGTGTGTCCGATCTTCACCCTTGCGCTTCCCCTCACGCCAGGGGAATACCCACCGGCGCAGTCCGCAAAAGCGGCCGGAGGTATCGTCATGGGTGGTCAACACCCGTCAGGCTTGGCCCGACTTGTCCGCGCGACGCAGGAACGGCAGGAGATATGAGCGTGCAGCACGAGGCCCCGGCCGTGGGCGCCGAGGAGGCGCTGGAGGTCTGGATCGACCAGGACCTGTGCACCGGGGACGGGATCTGTGTGCAGTACGCTCCCGAGGTCTTCGAGCTCGACATCGACGGGCTCGCTTATGTGAAGAGCGCGGACGACGAGCTGCTGCAGGAGCCGGGGGCGACGACGCCGGTGCCGCTGCCGCTGCTGGTCGACGTGGTGGACTCCGCGAAGGAGTGCCCGGGCGACTGCATCCATGTGCGGCGGGTGCGGGACGGCGTCGAGGTGTACGGTCCCGACGCCGCGTGACGGCGGGGTGACGGTCTCGGGGCGGGCCCGGCGGTTCAGATCGCGCGGGCCTCGTCCTGTGCGGTGCGGACGAACGTTCCCCCACGCCAGCGCCAGGTGACCTGTTCGCTCTGGTCGGGGCAGCAGCTGGGGACGTCGGGGGACGAGTAGCCGAGCAGGGTGGCCCGGACGATGCCGTCGCGGATGGCGAAGCCGGTGACGTTCTTCTGCTGGGCGGGCTCGACGAGGGTGGCGACGACCCGGGCCGCGGGGGCGCCGGGGCCCTTGCCGTGGGTGAGGACGTAGATGCCGCTGGGCGGTGTGCCGGAGCCGGCTTCGCAGTGTACGACTGCGACGGTTTCCGGGTTTCCGTCGCCGTCGAGGTCTCCGGTGGCCTTCTGGGCGATCCTGCTGGGGGCTCCCCCGCACTGGAGCGGGTAGTGGGCCGTGGCGGCGTCGGGGGCGGGCCGCGGCGTGGGCGGTGCGGCGGTGGCTCCGGCGGGTCCGGGCTGGATGATGCCCGCGAGGGCGACGACTCCGGCCATCGCGGTGGCGGTGGCCAGCCAGTGCACCGGCCGGGCGTGGGTGTGCGCCAGGTCCGTGACGGCGGAGGTCTGCACGCGAGGAGTCTCCTGTGAGGGTGGTGCGGAAGGAGGAGTTGCGGGCATCGTGCCACACGTCACAGGCGGGCGGAACAGTCGGGGTGGCTTCCTGCCGGGGTGGCCGTCGGGGGACGGTCGGGGGCCTCGGGGAGTCGCTCAGGATGCGCGTGTGCCGCCGTCGTTCTTCCGGCCCGTGGGCGGGAAGTCGACGGCGGCACGCTTGCGTTGTCGGGGCGTCAGCCCCTGGCGGCATCAGCCCTTGTCGGGGCCTTCAGCCCTTGTTGGGGCCTTCGTAGTCCTCGCCGTAGGCGCCCTTGGCGGGGCGGCGGCGGCGCATCGGGGGCTCGACGCCGTCCGCGAGGCGGCGGGCGGTGACGAGGAAGCCGGTGTGGCCGATCATCCGGTGGTCCGGGCGGACGGCCAGGCCCTCGACGTGCCAGTTGCGGATCATGGATTCCCAGGGCTGCGGCTCGGCGTAGCAGCCGAACTCGCGGATGGACTCCACGGTGCGGGCGAGCTGCGTGGTGGTGGCCACGTAGCAGCACAGGATGCCGCCGGGGACGAGGGCCTTGGAGACGGCCTCCAGGCACTCCCAGGGGGCGAGCATGTCGAGGATGACGCGGTCGACGTCGGTGTCGGACAGGTTGTCCTGGAGGTCGCCGACGGTCAGCTGCCACGCGGGGTGCGGGCCGCCGAAGTAGCGCTCGACGTTGCCCTTGGCGATCTCGGCGAAGTCCTCGCGGCGCTCGTAGGAGTGCAGCATGCCGCTGTCGCCGATGGCCCGCAGCAGGAAGGAGCTGAGCGAGCCGGAGCCGACGCCGGCCTCGACGACGCGGGCGCCGGGGAAGATGTCGGCGAAGGCCAGGATCTGCCCCGCGTCCTTGGGGTAGACCACGGCGGCACCGCGGGGCATGGACAGGACGTAGTCGGGGAGCAGGGGGCGCAGCGCGAGGTAGGCGACGTTTCCCGTGGTACGGACAACACTGCCCTCGGGAGCACCGATCAGCTCGTCGTGCGGGAAGGAACCCTTGTGGGTGTGGAAGTTCTTCCCGGCTTCGAGCGTGAAGGTGTAGTGGCGTCCCTTGGGATCGGTGAGCTGGACCTGGTCCCCGACCTTGAAGGGCCCGCGACGGCGGGCGGCACCGGTCGGTTCGGACATGTGAGCCACCTTATCAAGCACTTCCTCCCCTCCGGAGCGCTCATGTCACTGCCGGCGGTCGGCCGTGCTCGGCAGCTGGTTCCTCGGCGCCTCGGCGCGCTCTTCCTTTCGGCAGCGCCGCGCCCCTTGGGCTCGGAAGTGGTCTGCCGGTGTTACGAGGAGGGTCGTGCCATGGCCTTCACGAAGGCCTTCTCGACGTCGGTGGTGGAGAGCACGCCGTAGATCTCGCCGCCGTCCTCGACGACGAGGTATTCGGTGGCGGGGCTGGCGCGGAGGTGGTCGAGGAGGGGCTGGCCGGTGAGGTCGGCGGGGACCTTCATGCCGTCGGTGAGGTCCTGGGAGAGGGCGCTGACGGCGACCCAGGGGCGGCGGTGCTGGGGGATGCCGGCGATGGCGGTCTCGCGGACGATGCCGGTGGGGGTGCCGTGGCCGTCCACGACGACGAGGGCGCGGGCGCCCGCCTCGTTGGCGCGGCGGAGTGCTTCGGAGAGGGGGGTGGCGGATTCGACGGGGATGGCGCGGCGGGTGAGCGTGCGGGCGCGCAGTTCGGGGAGGTGTTCGCGCAGCCGGGCCATGCGGAGGCTGTTGCCGGCGCCGGTCCAGATGATGGCGGCGAGGATGGCGGCGAGCAGGGCGTCGGTGACGGTGGTGAAGCCGGAGACGCTTTCGGTGCTGTTGCCGAGGAGTCCGGTGCGGGTGAGCAGGGGCAGGCCGATGAGGACGGTGACGGCGAGGGCGCGGCCGACCCAGGCGGCGGCGACGGTGCCGCTCATGGCGTTGCCGGTGATCTTCCAGACGATGGCGCGGAGCATGCGGCCGCCGTCGAGGGGCAGCCCGGGGAGCAGGTTGAAGACGGCGACGATGAGGTTGGAGATCATCAGGCCGCCGAGGAGCACGGCGGGGACGGTGCCGGGTTCGACGGCGTAGAGGCCGGCGTAGAAGAGGCCGGCGAGGAGGAGGGAGAGCAGGGGGCCGACGAAGGCGAGGAGGAATTCGCGGCCGGGGGTCTCGGTCTCCTTCTCGATCTCGGAGACGCCGCCGAAGAACTGGAGCTGGATGCGGCGGACCGGGAGTTTGAAGCGGAGCGCGGCGAGGGTGTGGGCCAGTTCGTGGACGAGGACGGAGGCGTAGAAGGCGATCGCGAAGAAGAGGGAGACGAGGTAGCGCAGGGCGCCGAGCTCGGGCAGGACGCGGTCGATCTGGTCGCCGAAGACCCAGGTGATGAGGGCGGCGACCAGGAACCAGCTGGGTGCGACGTAGACGGGCACGCCGAAGGGCCGGCCCATGAGGATGCCGCCGCCCGGGTCCTCGGTCCGCTGCGGCTTGGACTCGTCCTGGTTCACGGGTTCCTTTCGTCGCCGAGCTGCTCGGCCCGCGTCACGTGGTCACGGTTCGATCATGTCGATGATGCAGTGCGACGGGTCCTGAGTCGATGGTATTCCGCGCGTGCCCGGTCAGCGGATCAGGGTCGGACGGGCCCGGGCTGTCAGTGGGGGGCCGTAGTGTCTTCGTCATGAGTACGAGCGAGCAGCCGCCCGTGGAGCCTTCGGCGGCCCGGACGCCCACGTCGTTGTCGCCGTCGCGGGCGAGCGACTTCATGCAGTGTCCGCTGCTGTACCGGTTCCGGGTGATCGACCGGCTGCCGGAGAAGCCGAGCGCTGCGGCGACGCGGGGCACGCTGGTGCACGCGGTGCTGGAGCGGCTGTTCGACGCGCCGGCGGTGGAGCGGACGGCGCCGCGGGCGAAGTCGCTGATCCCGGGGCAGTGGGACCGGTTGCTGGAGTCGCGTCCGGAGCTGGGCGAGCTGTTCGCGGAGGATCCGGCGGGCGAGCGTCTGGCGCAGTGGCTGTCGGAGGCGGAGTCGCTGGTCGAGCGGTGGTTCACGCTGGAGGATCCGACGCGTCTGGAGCCGGCGGAGCGCGAGATGTTCGTGGAGACGGAGCTGGATTCGGGGCTGCGGCTGCGCGGGGTGATCGACCGGGTCGACGTGGCGCCGACGGGCGAGGTGCGGATCGTCGACTACAAGACGGGCAAGGCGCCGCGGCCGGAGTACAGCGAGGGCGCGCTGTTCCAGATGAAGTTCTACGCGCTGGTGGTGTGGCGGCTGAGGAACGTGGTGCCGCGCCGGCTGCAGCTGGTGTATCTGGGCAGTGGGGACGTGCTGACGTACGACCCGGTGGAGGCGGATCTGCTGCGGGTGGAGCGCAAGCTCCTCGCGCTGTGGGAGGCGATCCGGCTGGCGACGGAGACGGGTGACTGGCGGCCGCGGCCGACGAAGCTGTGCGGCTGGTGCGATCACCGGGCGGTGTGTCCGGAGTTCGGGGGCACTCCCCCGGTGTATCCGCTGCCGGTGGTGCCCGCGCGCCCGGCGGAGTCGGGTGAAAGCGGGCAGGGCAGAATGGGTCCCGTTCCGCCCGCTGTCTAAAGCCCCTGGGCCGCCTCGGCCCGTGAAGGAGTTGTCCGTGGCTATCCGCGTCCTGCTGGTCGACGACCAGCCGCTGCTGCGTACCGGTTTCCGGATGATTCTGGAGGCGGAGGGGGACATCGCGGTGGTGGGTGAGGCCGGTGACGGTCTGCAGGCGCTCGACCAGGTGCGGGCGCTGCAGCCGGATGTGGTGCTGATGGACATCCGGATGCCGCGGATGGACGGTGTGGAGGCGACGCGCCAGATCACGGGTCCGGGCCGGGACGGTCCGGCGAAGGTGCTGGTGCTGACGACGTTCGATCTGGACGAGTACGTGGTGGAGGCGCTGAAGGCGGGGGCGAGCGGCTTCCTGCTGAAGGACGCGCCGGCGACGGAGCTCGTCCAGGCGATCCGGGTGGTGGCGGCGGGCGAGGCGATGCTGGCCCCGTCGATCACGCGCCGGCTGCTGGACAAGTACTCGGCGCACCTGCCGTCGGGCGAGGAGCAGGTCCCGGACACGCTGAACACGCTGACGGACCGCGAGGTCGAGGTGTTGAAGCTGGTGGCGCGCGGTCTGTCGAACGCGGAGATCGCGGCGGACCTGTTCGTCTCCGAGACGACGGTGAAGACGCATGTGGGCCACGTACTGACGAAGCTGGGTCTGCGCGACCGGGTACAGGCGGCGGTGTACGCGTACGAGAGCGGCCTGGTGCGCCCCGGCGCCCAGTGACCTCGTCACCGGTTCACGGCGAGGGCCCGGCGCGCTGTCCGCGTGCCGGGCCCTTGCCGTGGGGCCGTGGGGCGCGTCAGCCTTCCACTTCAGCGCGTCAGCTTCACCTCGATGGCCAGGGCACCGAGGGCTTCCTTCTCGGGGCCGTAGATCGTGCGGATGTTGGCGAGTTGCTGGTCGCGGGTGGCGGTCGGGTTGACGTGGGAGGGGCCCTCGCCGTCGAGGAGGGCCTCGAAGTCGGGGTACTCGGTGACGCGTAGGACCTTCACGTCGCAGGTCTCGTCCGTGCCCTTGATGCGGAAGCGGATGGTGTCGCCGGTGGCGAGGTCCGCGAGGTGCGGGTACTTGACCCGCACCTCGATGGTCTTGGTGCCCGCGGCGACGAGCTCGAAGTACTGGCGGTAGAGGTTGAGCTCGCGGACGCGGGCGGTGCGGTCGGTCATCGGGAGGGAACGCTCCTGGCGGACGGTGCGGTCATCAGGCGACCGGGTACGCGGAAGAAGTGGCGGGGGTCGAGGTCGTCGTCTGGTGGCCGGCCACATCGCCCGGCACGGGGCCTACGAGATCACCTGCCTTGGCGGCATCCTCGTCTGCCGCCGGTGAGATCACCCCTGTGGCGGCCAAGGCCCATCGAGCAGGCGGCGGGCCTCTTCGACGATCGAGCCCGCCAGCCGGCCACGGTCGCCGCGTCGGATCGCCGCCCGGTCGTTGTAGGCGTCGGTCTTGTCGACCAGCGGCCTGAGCGTCTGCGGCCGGGCCAGTGCGCCCCACCCTTCGTACGTGATCAGGTCACCGCCGGCGCCGGGGGCCAGGCTGCCGTTCACGACCAGCCGGAGCCACCAGCGGACGAGTTCCCAGCGAACCACTTCCCAGGCGAGGTCGGTGGTGTCGGCCGGGAGGTCCTGGAGCAGGCCCAGTTCGTCCAGCACTTGGTCGAACAGCGCGTCGGCCTGCTCGTGCTCGGAGCGTGACAGGCCGGCGAGGAGAGGGAGGGACTCCGTCTCGACGTCGAGAACCAGCGCCGTGAGGCCGGCTTCGATGAGCTGCTCCGGGTGGTGCCGACGGCCGATCAGGCGTTCCAGGGCCAGCATCCTGATGCAGTCGACGGCTTCCTGCGCGCTCCTGGCGTACGGCGTGAACGGCGTGGGCAGAGAGACATCGATGCCTGGACCGCCCTCGACGAAGTACGACCAGAAGTCGACGGTCGCGTGAGCGAGGAGGCCGCTCGATCGGCTGGCGAATTCGTGGTGGACGTAGTCGGCGAGGTCGTTCCCGTACAGGATGATGTCGGTCTGCCAGACGGACAGCACGGGGTGCCCGTGCTCGCCCGCCGTGCCGGGCAGGTAGCGGTGTCCGTAGACAGGGACCAGCTGCGGCACGCTCTTCAGCTCGGTCCTCGCGACGCGCAGTGCCTCGGATGTCTCTGCCGGCCTCGACGGCCAGGCAGGATGCCAGAACCCGTTGTGCTCCACGTCGAAGAGCACGCCCTCCACCGGCCACGCCAGTCGTCCGGCCAGGTCCTCGGCATCGCCGTCGCGCCAGTCGGGCCACCGCGACGAGCCGTGCGGGAGCCCGGCGGAGAGGAAGACGCGGTGGTCGGCCGAGAACGTGAAGCCGAACCGCCTCTCGACCGCGTCGAGCTCCCGCTCGGTGAGCCCGGGTTCGATCTCGGTGCGGAGCATGCCCTGAAGGCCACGGGCGGCGTCCAGCGTCAGTCGTGGGGTCGACGGCGCGTTCACGCCTGCCAGCGTATTCATCACGCTGCGGATCTACGCGCACCTGGGGCCGGCCGAAAAGACCGCACCCGGGCCGTCATGCACGCCGTGTTCGGCGGGCTGCGGACCGGGTGCGGGCAGGTAGGTGGCCAGACCCGCGCAAGTGCAGGTCAGGCCACCTGGAGGGAGATCAGGCCTTCTTGATCTCCCAGAAGCGGAAGACGGTCGAGGCGTCGAGGGTCCATTCGAGGCCGGTGACGTTGTCGCGGGCGACGGCGTACTGCTTGCCCTGCCACAGCGGCAGGATGGGCAGCTGCTCGGCGACGATGTCCTGGACCTTGCCGAAGTCGGCGGCGGTGGCGCCGCGGTCGGCGGAGGCGGCGGTCTTCGGGATGAGGTCGCCGGTGATCTTGGCGTTCTCGTAGTGGTTGCCGACGACGTTGCCGTCGCCGAAGAACGGGGCGGTGAAGTTGTCGGCGTCGGGGTAGTCGGGGACCCAGCCCTTGACGTAGACGCCGTACTTGCCGGCCGCGATGTCCTTCTCGTACTGGCCGAATTCCACCGACTTGACGTCGGCCTGGAAGAGGCCGCTGGCGTTGAGCTGCTGGGCTATCGCCTTGAGTTCCTGGTCGGTGGCGGGGCCGTAGCGGCTGGGCGTGGACCAGAGGGTGATCTTGACGGGCTCGTTGATGCCGGCCGAGCGCAGGGCCTTCTTGGCGGCTTCCTTGTCGGGGCTGCCGTAGGTGTCGAAGAAGGCGGTGTTGTGGCCCGCGACGCCGGCCGGGACGATCGAGTACAGCGGGGTGGCGGTCGACTTGTAGACGCCCTGGACGAGCGCCTCGCGGTCGACGAGGTGGGCGATCGCCTTGCGGACGCCGAGCTTGCCGGCGACCGGGTCCTTCATGTTGAAGACCAGGTGCTGGACCTCGGCGCTGCTGCCCTGGACGACCTCCAGGCCCTTGTCGTCGGCGTTGGTGGACGCTTCGAGGGTGGCGATGTCGTCGGAGGACAGGCCACGGTAGGCGACGTCGATCTCGTTGGCGGACAGGGCCTTGGAGAGGCGCTCGCGGTCGCCGCGGTAGAGCTTGAGGCTGACGCCGCCGTTGCGGGGCTTGGCGTTGCCCTGGTAGTTGCCGTTGGTGGAGAAGTCGGCCTCGGTCTCGCTGATCGAGTCGAGCTTGTACGGGCCGGAGCCGACGGCCTTGCCGTCGGTGCGCAGCTCGGTGGCGGAGTACTCACGGTGGTCGACGATGGAGCCGGCTCCGGAGGCGATCTTGCTGGGGAAGGTGGCGTCCGCGACCTTGAGCTTGAAGACGACGGTCTTCGCGTCGGGGGTCTCGATGGTGTCGATGGACGACAGCAGCGGGGCCGGGCCGGACGGGTCGTCGATCTTCAGCGCGCGCTCGAAGGAGAACTTGACGTCCTCCGAGGTGAGCGGGTTGCCGTTGGAGAACTTGAGGCCTTCGCGCAGGGTGCAGGTGTAGACGGTGCTGCCGGAGTCGAAGCCGCACTTGTCGGCGGCCTCGGGCTCGGGCTCGGAGCCGCCCTTGGGGAAGGCGAGCAGGGACTGGAAGACGTTGTTGAACAGCAGCCACGAGCCGGGGTCGTAGCCGGCGGCGGGGTCGGTCGCCAGGATCTCGTCCGACATGCCGACGCGTACGGTGGCCCCGGCGTCGCCGGCGTCACCGCCCTGCTCGGTGCCGCAGCCGCTGAGCAGGGTAGCCGCGAGTCCCGCGGCGAGCGGGGCGGTCAGCCACTTGTTGTGTGCCTTCACAGAACTTGCCTCTTGATCTCTTGCCAGGCCGGCCGCGGGGGTGTCGCGCGGCCGGTACGAACGAAGGGGTCAGGCGGTGCCGCGGCCGAGCTCCCACAGGAGCAGGTCGGAGGAGGTGTTCAGCGACCATTCGACGCCGGTGATGTCGTCGCGGGCGGCCACGTACTGCTTGCCCTGCCACAGCGGCAGGACGGGCACGTCCTTGGCGACGATCTTCTGGATCTGCTCGAAGACGGGGGTCGCGGCGGTGCGGTCGGCCTCGCGGCGCGACTGCGGGATCAGCCGGTCACGGACGGACTGGTTGACGTAGGGGGTGTTGAGGAAGTTGTCGCTGTCGAGGAACGGGGCGACGTAGTTGTCCGGGTCCGGGTAGTCGGGGAACCAGCCGAGGCCGTAGACGGCGTAGTCGCCGCGCTTCTGGGCCGGGCGGAACTTGGCCCATTCGGTGCCCTGGACCTGGACGTCGAAGAGCTTGCTGGCGTTGAGCTGGCCGCGCAGCGCCTCGAACTCCTCGGCGGTCTCGGAGCCGTAGTGGTCGGTCGTGTAGTGCAGGGTGACCTTGACCGGGGTGGGCACGCCGGCGTCGCGCAGGATCTTGGCGGCCTTCGCGGTGTCGGGCTCGCCGTAGGTGTCGATGAACGAGGTGGCGTGGCCGGTGACGCTCGACGGGATCAGCGAGTAGAGCGGCTCGGCGGTGGGGCCGTACACCTTGCTGACCAGGGCGCCGCGGTCGATGACGGAGGCCATGGCCTGCCGGACGGCCTTGTCCTCGACGGCGGGGGCCTTGGTGTTGAAGCCGAGGTAGCGGATCTCCAGGCCGGGCACCTCGGTGAGGTTGATGCCGTCCTCGGGCTTCTCGGTGTGTTCCTTGATCTGCGCCTGCGACATGGCGCGGCCGGCGACGTCGATGGCGTCGTCGCGCAGCGCCTTGTCCATGCTCGCGGCATCGTCGAAGGGGCGCAGCTCGACCTTGTCGTTGCGCATGGTGATGTCGCCCTTGTACCGGTCGTTCTTGGTGAAGACGAACTTCGTCACCTTGTCGCCGTCGGTCTCGGTCTTGAGGGTGTACGGACCGGAGCCGTCGACCTCGAAGCCCTTGCGCAGGGACTTCGCGTCGTACTTGTCCTTGCTGAGGATGCCGGCGACGGGGGTGGAGATCTTGTACGGGAAGGTCGCGTCGGGCGCCTTCAGGTGGAAGATCACCTCGCGGTCGCCCTTGGTCTCGACGGTGTCGACGTCGGCGAGGAGGGCGGCGGTGCCGTTGTCGGACTTGATCGCGAGGACGCGCTCGATGGAGAACTTGACGTCCTCGGCGGTGATCGGGGTGCCGTCGGCGAAGGTGAGGCCCTCGCGGAGCTCGCAGCGGTAGCTCTCGCTCTCCTTGTCGGTGAACGCGCAGCTCTGGGCGGCTTCCGGGACAGGCTGGCCGCTGCCGCGCGGGACGTGCATCAGCGTCTGGACGGTCTGGCGCAGGATGTTCCAGGCGCCGGTGTCGTACGCGAAGGCGGGGTCGAGCGGGGCGGGGGCGTCCGTGGTGGCGACGAACTGGTCCGTGGTGCCGACGACGATGGCCTTGCTCTTGCCGTCGCCGCCGCAGCCGGCGAGCAGGGGCGTGAGCAGGGCTGCCGTGAGGGGCAGCACCAGGGTCTTGCGGTTCATCAGGGACGATCTCCTTCACCGGCGCGGGGTGACGGCCGGCAGTGGTACAGCGGCTTCGGTCACTCCGCCGGCCGCCCGGTCGGGGCGGGGCGATCGGGCCGTGCTGAGGTGCGATCGGTCCTGTGTACGCGGCGACTTGGGTGTTCGCCGGGGCACTCGGATGGTGCGGCGGAGTACTCGCGAAAGACTAGTGGGCGGCGCCGCTGCCGCCGGACGGGGCGAGTCCGGTCGCTGACCGTGGAGCGGTCATGAATACGGTGCGTTCGATACTCATCCACGGGAACGATTCGTACGCGAATGATCGAAACGGGACACTTGGGCCGGGTGTAAACCACGGTTTCCGGACAGAGCACGCAGACAGGCCATCCACCGATCGGCACTCTGCGTGAGCAAGGTCACGCAGGGTTCTTTTCGGCGGATGGCCTGTTCGTTCCGCGCGGGCCCGCGGACGGACACGGGAGGGCGGCTCAGATCCCGTGCGGGCCGGCGATGAGCGTGCGCAGGAAGGGCACGTCGACCTCTTCGAGGGAGCGCACCACGACGCGGCCCGCAGAGGGCGCGATGGGGGCGACGGACGGCACCGCGACCACCCGGCAGCCGGCGGCCTCGGCCGCCGCGACGCCGGTCGCGGTGTCCTCGACGACCGCGCACAGCGCCGGCTCGGCGCCGACGCCCCGGGCGGCGGTCAGATACGGCTCGGGGTGCGGCTTCGTACGGGACACCTCGTCGCCCGCGACGGTCAGGGCGAAGCGGTCGCGGCCGAGCGAGGCGAGCACCCGGTCGATGATCCGGCGGTGCGAGGCGGAGACCAGGGCGGTCGGGATGTTGTGGTGGGCGAGCTCGGCGAGCAGCCGCTCGGCGCCCGGCATCAGCGGCACGCCGCGGTCGATGCGCTGCTCGAACTTCTCGTTGAGCAGCACGGTGAGCTCTTCGAGGGTGATGTCCGCGCCGGTGGACTCGATGAGATAGCCGGCGCTGCGCGTCATCGGGCCGCCGACCACGACGTCCCGCCACGCCTCGTCGAGGCGGTGCCCGAGGTCCGCGAAGACCTCCACTTCCGCGTCCCACCAGAATCCCTCGGTGTCGACGAGGGTGCCGTCCATGTCGAGGAAGACCGCCTGCAGGGCGGAGCTGCCGTTGGCACGGAACAGGGACGCGGGGACCGTACTGGTCATCCGGCACACCTCCATGGAGGGACGAAGAGGCCGGCCCCCCACCCCGCAAGGGGGTGGGCGACCGGCCTGCACTGGACCAACCAGTGTACGTCGGCTTCACCCGAGACGCAGGGATTTACCCCCGCACCGGCGACGCCCGCGCCGGTGGACGGGCGGTTGCCGGCCGGTCACCGAGCGGTCGCCAGGCGGTCACCGGGCGTTGAAGTACTTCGCCTCCGGGTGGTGGATCACGATGGCGTCCGTGGACTGCTCCGGGTGGAGCTGGAACTCCTCGGAGAGGTGGACGCCGATCCGCTCCGGCTGGAGCAGCTCGGCGATCTTCGCCCGGTCCTCCAGATCGGGGCAGGCGCCGTAGCCGAGCGAGAAGCGCGCGCCGCGGTACTTGAGCGCGAACATGTCCTCGACGTCCGCGGGGTCCTCGCCGCCGAAGCCGAGCTCGGCGCGGACCCGGGCGTGCCAGTACTCGGCGAGGGCCTCGGCCAGCTGCACGGACAGGCCGTGCAGCTCCAGGTAGTCGCGGTAGGAGTCGGACTCGAAGAGCCTGGCCGTGGCCTCGCCGATCTTCGAGCCGACGGTGACGACCTGGAGGCCGACGACGTCGGTCTCGCCGGACTCCTCCGGGCGGAAGAAGTCGGCGAGGCACAGCCGGCGGCCGCGGCGCTGGCGCGGGAAGGTGAAGCGGGTGCGCTCGTTGCCGGCGTCGTCGAGGATGATCAGGTCGTCGCCCTTGGAGACGCAGGGGAAGTAGCCGTGCACGACGGCCGCTTCGAGCAGGTTCTCCGTGTGCAGGCGCTCCAGCCAGCCGCGCAGCCGCGGCCGGCCCTCGGTCTCGACGAGCTCCTCGTACGACGGGCCGTCGCCGGCCCGGTTCTGCTTGAGGCCCCACTGGCCCTTGAACAGCGCGCCCTCGTCGAGCCAGGAGGCGTAGTCCTTGAGCGGGATGCCCTTGACGACGCGGGTGCCCCAGAACGGCGGGGCCGGCACCGGGTTGTCGGTGGCGACGTCCGAGCGGCCGCCCGGCTCCGGCTCGTCGACCTGGAGGGTGGCGGCGCCCTTGGCGACCCGGCGCTGCTTCAGCTCGGGCAGGGCGGCGCCGGGGACGCCGCGCTTGACGGCGACGAGGGCGTCCATCAGGCGCAGGCCCTCGAAGGCGTCGCGGGCGTAGCGGACCTCGCCCTGGTAGATCTCGTGCAGGTCCTGCTCGACGTACGCGCGCGTGAGGGCCGCACCGCCGAGGATGACCGGGTACTTGGCCGCCAGCTCGCGCTGGTTCAGCTCCTCCAGGTTCTCCTTCATGATCACCGTGGACTTCACCAGCAGGCCCGACATGCCGATGACGTCGGCGCGGTGCTCCTCGGCGGCCTCCAGGATCGCGGAGACGGGCTGCTTGATGCCCAGGTTGACGACGTTGTAGCCGTTGTTGGAGAGGATGATGTCGACGAGGTTCTTGCCGATGTCGTGGACGTCGCCGCGGACGGTGGCGAGGACGATGGTGCCCTTGCCGTCGGCGTCCGACTTCTCCATGTGGGGTTCGAGGTAGGCCACCGCGGTCTTCATGACCTCGGCGGACTGGAGCACGAACGGCAGCTGCATCTGCCCGGAGCCGAACAGCTCGCCGACCACCTTCATGCCGTCGAGCAGCGTGTTGTTGACGATGTCGAGGGCGGGCGTGGTGGTCAGGGCCTCGTCGAGGTCCGCCTCCAGGCCGTTCTTCTCGCCGTCGATGATCCGCCGCTTGAGGCGCTCCCCCAGCGGCAGGGCGGCCAGCTCCTCGGCCTTGCCGGCCTTGAGGGACTTGGCGGTGGCGCCCTCGAAGAGGGCCATCAGCTTCTGCAGCGGGTCGTAGCCTTCGGCCCGCCGGTCGTAGATCAGGTCGAGCGCCGTCTGCACCTGCTCCTCGTCGAAGCGGGCGATCGGCAGGATCTTCGACGCGTGCACGATCGCCGAGTCCAGGCCCGCCTTGACGCACTCGTCGAGGAAGACCGAGTTGAGCAGGATGCGGGCGGCCGGGTTGAGGCCGAAGGAGATGTTGGACAGGCCGAGCGTCGTCTGGACGTCCGGGTGACGGCGCTTCAGCTCGCGGATCGCCTCGATCGTGGCGATGCCGTCCTTGCGGGACTCCTCCTGGCCGGTGCAGATGGTGAAGGTGAGGGTGTCGATCAGGATGTCGGACTCGTGGATGCCCCAGTTGCCGGTGAGGTCGTCGATGAGCCGTTCGGCGATCTCGACCTTCTTCTCGACGGTACGGGCCTGGCCCTCCTCGTCGATGGTGAGGGCGATCAGCGCGGCGCCGTGCTCCTGGGCGAGCCGGGTGACCTTGGCGAAGCGGGACTCGGGGCCGTCGCCGTCCTCGTAGTTGACGGAGTTGATGACGGCGCGGCCGCCCAGCTTCTCCAGGCCGGCCCGGATGACCTCGACCTCGGTGGAGTCGAGGACGATCGGCAGGGTGGAGGCGGTGGCGAAGCGGCCGGCGAGCTCGTCCATGTCGGCGACGCCGTCGCGGCCCACGTAGTCGACGCAGAGGTCGAGCATGTGCGCGCCCTCGCGGATCTGGTCGCGGGCCATCTCGACGCAGTCGTCCCAGCGGCCCTCCAGCATGGCCTCGCGGAACTTCTTGGAGCCGTTGGCGTTGGTGCGCTCGCCGATGGCCAGGTACGAGGTGTCCTGGCGGAACGGCACGGTCTGGTAGAGCGAGGCGGCGCCGGGCTCGGGGCGCGGCTCGCGGGCCTGCGGGGTGAGGTCGCGGACCCGCTCGACGACCTGGCGCAGGTGCTCGGGGGTCGTGCCGCAGCAGCCGCCGACGAGGGAGAGGCCGTACTCGCGGACGAAGGTCTCCTGGGCGTCGGCGAGCTCGGCCGGGGAGAGCGGGTAGTGGGCGCCGTCGGAGGTCAGCACGGGCAGGCCGGCGTTGGGCATGCAGGACAGCGGGATGCGCGAGTGGCGGGCCAGGTAGCGCAGGTGCTCGCTCATCTCGGCGGGGCCGGTGGCGCAGTTGAGGCCGATCATGTCGATGCCGAGCGGCTCCAGGGCCGTCAGGGCGGCGCCGATCTCGGAGCCGAGCAGCATGGTGCCGGTGGTCTCGACGGTGACGGAGCAGATCAGCGGCACGTCGGCGCCGAGGGCTTCGAGGGCGCGGCGGGCGCCGATGACGGACGCCTTGGTCTGCAGCAGGTCCTGGGTGGTCTCGACGAGCAGGGCGTCGGCGCCGCCGGCGATCAGGCCCTCGGCGTTCTGCTGGTAGGCGTCGCGCAGCGTGGTGTAGGCGGCGTGGCCGAGGGTGGGCAGCTTGGTGCCGGGGCCGATCGAGCCGAGCACCCAGCGCTGCTGTCCGGTGCGCGCGGTGAACTCGTCGGCGACCTCGCGGGCGATGCGGGCGCCGGCCTCGGACAGCTCGTGGACGCGCTCGGGGATGTCGTACTCGCCGAGGGCGGCGAAGTTGGCGCCGAAGGTGTTGGTCTCGACGCAGTCGACGCCGGCGGAGAAGTAGGCGTCGTGGACCGAGCGGACGATGTCGGGCCGGGTCACGTTGAGGATCTCGTTGCAGCCTTCGAGCTGCTGGAAGTCCTCGAGGGTGGGGTCCTGGGCCTGGAGCATGGTGCCCATGGCGCCGTCGGCGACGACGACTCGGGTGGCGAGTGCTTCGCGGAGCGCTGCCGCTCGGATGCGGAGGTCGGCGGAAGGGGTCGGCGACGAGGCCATGGATCAAGCTCCCTGGGATGCGACGGCTGTCGGCTTTGCACGCTCGGCAGAGGGTGCACGGGCCCAGACTAACCATGGGGACGCCGGGGTGGACATGGGGTTCCAGCTGGTGGACGGCATCCTGTGTGCGGGGACTCCCGGTTCTGCCCGTTCTTGGACGACACTGTCAGGTGTGACACAAGGTCGGCATCGACCGATAGTGTTCAGCATTGTCGAACAGCATGTGGTGAGAAAGGGCCGGGCGATGGCGAAGAACATCCAGTCGCTTGAACGGGCGGCGGCGATGCTGCGACTGCTCGCGGGCGGCGAGCGCCGGCTCGGCCTGTCCGACATCTCCTCCTCGCTCGGTCTGGCCAAGGGCACCGCGCACGGCATCCTGCGCACCCTGCAGGCAGAGGGCTTCGTGGAGCAGGACCCGGCCTCCGGCCGCTACCAGCTGGGCGCGGAGCTGCTGCGGCTCGGCAACAGCTATCTGGACGTGCACGAGCTGCGGGCCCGGGCCCTGGTGTGGACGGACGACCTGGCCCGCTCCAGCGGCGAGAGCGTCCACCTGGGCGTGCTGCACCAGCAGGGCGTGCTGATCGTCCACCACGTCTTCCGGCCCGACGACAGCCGCCAGGTCCTGGAGGTCGGCGCCATGCAGCCGCTGCACTCCACGGCCCTGGGCAAGGTGCTCTCGGCCTACGACCCGGTGGCGCACAGCGAGGTGGTGGAGGCGGACCGGGACGCCTTCACGCCCCGTACGGTCACCGACCTCACGGACTTCGAGACGCTGCTCGACACGACCCGGGCGCGCGGCTGGGCCGCCGACGTGGAGGAGACCTGGGAGGGCGTGGCCTCGGTGGCGGCGCCGATCCACGACCGGCGCCGGATGCCGGTGGGCGCGGTGGCCATCACGGGCGCGGTGGAGCGGGTCTGCGCCGGGGGCGAGCTGCGCTCCGAGCTGGTGGCGGCGGTACGGGACTGCGCCCGGGCGGTCTCGCGGGACCTGGGCGCCGGCCGCTTCTGAGGCGGCGCCCGCCGCTTTCGAGGGGGCGCCCGCCACCGTACGGCGCCGTGCGCCGCCGCACCACCGAACACATCTCAACCCGTCGGTAACGATCGCGTTATCGGCGGGTTTTTCGCGCTCACCACCCTTGACGTGCTCTTAACCCTGGCGCAAAACTTCCGTTCATCGGTCGGCATTGTCGAACAGCTACCGGCAATACGCGCTAAGGTGTGACAGTGCCAAGGGCCGGCAACGCCCTCACACGAGGGCGCGAACCATCGGAGTGACCCGTGGTTCGCCTTCCCCTGGACGAAGGACAAAGGAGTCGCGGGTGTCCAGCTCCGACATCTTCATCGGCGAGACCATCGGTACCGCCGTACTCATCCTGCTCGGCGGCGGCGTCTGCGCCGCCGTGACGCTCAAGAACTCGAAGGCCCGGGGTGCGGGCTGGCTCGCGATCGCGTTCGGGTGGGGCTTCGCCGTCATGACGGCGGTCTACATGACCGCTTCCCTCTCCGGCGCCCATCTGAACCCCGCCGTCACCATCGCGATAGCGATCAAGGACAACGACTGGAGCAACGTTCCGGTCTACCTCGCCGGCCAGCTGCTCGGCGCCATGATCGGCGCGGTGCTGGTCTGGGTCGCGTACTACGGCCAGTTCCAGGCCCACCTCACGGACCGGGAGATCATCTCCACGCCGCACGAGGAGGGCATGGTCGACCAGAAGGCCGCCCCGGCCGCCGGTCCGGTGCTCGGCGTCTTCTCGACCGGCCCGGAGATCCGCAACACCTGGCAGAACCTGGCCACCGAGATCATCGGCACCGTCGTGCTGGTCCTCGCCGTGCTCACGCAGGGCCTCAACGACAGCGGCAAGGGCCTCGGCGTCCTCGGCGCGCTGATCACCGCGTTCGTCGTCGTCTCCATCGGCCTCTCGCTCGGCGGCCCGACCGGCTACGCCATCAACCCGGCCCGTGACCTCGGCCCGCGCATCGTGCACGCCCTGCTCCCGCTGCCGAACAAGGGCGGCTCCGACTGGAGCTACGCCTGGATCCCGGTCGTCGGCCCGCTGGTCGGCGGCGCCATCGCCGCGGGTATCTACAACATCGCGTTCGCCTGAGCCGTCCTTCTTCCAGACCTCCCTTGGAGCACACAGTGACCGACTCCCACACCACCGGCCCGTTCATCGCCGCCATCGACCAGGGCACGACCTCCTCGCGCTGCATCGTCTTCGACAAGGACGGCCGGATCGTCTCCGTCGACCAGAAGGAGCACGAGCAGATCTTCCCGAAGCCGGGCTGGGTCGAGCACGACCCGATCGAGATCTGGACCAACGTCCAGGAGGTCGTCGCCGGCGCCATGACCAAGGCCGGCATCACCGCCGCCGACGTCAAGGCCATCGGCATCACCAACCAGCGCGAGACCACGCTGCTGTGGGACAAGAACACCGGCGAGCCGGTCCACAACGCGCTCGTCTGGCAGGACACCCGCACCGACGCCCTGTGCAAGGAGCTCGGCCGCAACGTCGGCCAGGACCGCTTCCGCCGCGAGACCGGCCTGCCGCTCGCCTCGTACTTCTCCGGCCCGAAGGTCCGCTGGCTGCTCGACAACATCGAGGGCCTGCGCGAGCGCGCCGAGCGCGGCGACATCCTCTTCGGCACCATGGACTCCTGGGTCATCTGGAACCTGACCGGCGGCGTCGACGGCGGCGTGCACGTCACCGACGTCACCAACGCCTCCCGCACCCTCCTGATGAACCTGCACGAGATGGCCTGGGACGAGCGGATCCTCGCCTCCATGGACATCCCGGCCGCGCTGCTGCCGGAGATCCGCTCCTCCGCCGAGGTCTACGGCGCGGTCAAGGGCGGTCTCCTCGACGGCGTCCCGGTCGCCTCCGCGCTCGGCGACCAGCAGGCCGCCCTGTTCGGCCAGACCTGCTTCGCCGAGGGCGAGGCCAAGTCCACGTACGGCACCGGCACGTTCATGCTGATGAACACCGGCGACAAGATCATCAACTCCTACAGCGGCCTGCTGACCACCGTCGGCTACCAGATCGGCGACCAGAAGCCGGTCTACGCCCTGGAGGGCTCGATCGCCGTCACCGGCTCGCTCGTCCAGTGGATGCGCGACCAGATGGGCCTCATCAAGTCCGCCGCCGAGATCGAGACCCTGGCCTCCTCCGTCGAGGACAACGGCGGCACCTACTTCGTGCCCGCCTTCTCCGGCCTCTTCGCCCCGTACTGGCGCTCCGACGCCCGCGGTGTCATCGCCGGCCTCACCCGGTACGTCACCAAGGCGCACATCGCCCGTGCCGTCCTCGAGGCCACCGCGTGGCAGACCCGCGAGATCACCGACGCCATGACGAAGGACTCCGGCGTCGAGCTGACCGCGCTCAAGGTCGACGGCGGCATGACCTCCAACAACCTGCTGATGCAGACCCTCTCCGACTTCCTGGACGCCCCCGTCGTGCGCCCGATGGTCGCCGAGACCACCTGCCTCGGCGCGGCCTACGCCGCCGGCCTGGCCGTCGGCTTCTGGCCCGACACCGACGCGCTGCGCGCCAACTGGCGCCGGGCCGCCGAGTGGACCCCCCGCATGGACGCCGACAAGCGCGACAGCGAGTACAAGAACTGGCTCAAGGCCGTGGAGCGCTCCATGGGCTGGCTCGACGAAGAAGAGAACTGACGAGGAGTAACGCGCGATGACCACCCTGCAGAGCCTCCCCTCCCTGGGGAAGCACCCGGCCGCCGGTTCCCTTCCGACCCGCGCCGAGACCAGAGAGCAGCTTTCCAAGGCGACGTACGACCTCCTGGTGATCGGCGGCGGCATCCTGGGCATCTCCACCGCCTGGCACGCCGCGCAGTCCGGGCTGCGGGTGGCCCTCGTGGACGCCGGCGACTTCGCCGGCGCCACCTCCTCCGCCTCCTCCAAGCTGCTCCACGGCGGTCTGCGCTACCTGCAGACCGGCGCGGTCAAGCTCGTCGCCGAGAACCACTTCGAGCGGCGCGCGGTCTCCCGCCAGGTGGCCCCCCACCTGTCCAACCCGCTCACCTTCTACCTGCCCGTCTACAAGGGCGGCCCGCACGGCGCGGCCAAGCTCGGCGCCGGCGTCTTCGCCTACAGCGCCCTGTCCGCCTTCGGCGACGGCGTCGGCCACCTGCTGAGCCCCGCCAAGGCCGCCCAGGACGTGCCGGAGCTGCGCACCGACAACCTGAAGGCCGTCGCCGTCTACGGCGACGACCAGATGAACGACGCCCGCATGGCCCTGATGACGGTCCGCGCGGCGGTCGACGCCGGCGCGGTCGTCCTCAACCACGCCGAGGTCACCGGCCTGCGCTTCACCCGCGGCCGGGTCACCGGCGCCGAGCTCAGGGACCGTCTCGACGGCGCCGAGTTCGGGGTCGGCGCCCGCCTGGTGCTCAACGCCACCGGCCCGTGGGTCGACCACCTGCGGAAGATGGAGGACCCCAACGCGGCGCCCTCCATCCGTCTGTCCAAGGGCGCGCACCTGGTGCTCAAGCGCACCGCCCCGTGGAAGGCGGCGCTCGCCACCCCGATCGACAAGTACCGGATCACCTTCGCCCTCCCCTGGGAGGACATGCTCCTGCTCGGCACCACCGACGAGGAGTACGAGGGCGAGCCGGGCGAGGTCGCGGTCAACGACAAGGACATCGCCCAGATCCTGGACGAGGCCGCCTTCTCCATCCGCGACCAGCAGCTCGACCGTTCCCTCATCACGTACGCCTTCGCGGGCCTGCGGGTGCTGCCGGGCGGTCCCGGCGACACCTCGAAGGCCAAGCGCGAGACGGTCGTCACCGAGGGCCGCGGCGGCATGCTGTCGGTGGCCGGCGGCAAGTGGACCACCTTCCGCCACATCGGCCGCACGATCATGAAGAAGCTGGAGTCGCTGCCGGGCCACCCGCTCGGCGACGACTACGAGCCGGTCGCCACGCTGCCGAAGCGGCTGCCGCTGCCGGGCATCGCCAACCCCAACGCGGTCGCCCACCGGCTGCTCGTCGACGGCCCGGCCCCCGGCCCGCGGATGGCCGCCGACACCGCCAAGCACCTGTCCACGCACTACGGCTCGCTCTCCTTCGACATCGCCCGGATGGCGAACGAGAACCCCGAGCTCGCCGAGCGCATCCACCCGGACGCGCCCGAGATCTGGGCCCAGGTCGCCTACGCGCGCGACCACGAGTGGGCCGAGACCGCGGACGACGTGCTGCGCCGCCGCACCACGCTGACGATCCGCGGCCTGGCCACGGACGAGATCCGCGGCAAGGTCGAGGACATGCTGCGCCAGTAGTCCCGCCCGGCACCCGGCCCACCCCCCACAGGTAAGGGGCGGTCTCCCTGGAGACCGCCCCTTACGCGTGCCCGCGGGTCCGCGGGTCCGCGGGTCCGCGAGTCCGTGGGTCTGCGAGTCCGTGCCTGCGCTCTGCGCGCCTGCGTGTGCGCGTGCCGGCCGTGTCTGCCTGTCCGCGCCGGGCGGCCGCACACACGGCCGCCACACCACCGCAACACTCCGCGCGCAGAGTTGAACCATGAAGTTTCAGGTGCTCTCCCTCATCGGTCATGCCCCGCACCCCCTCACCGGCGAACTGCCCTCGCCCGAGGACCGTCTCGAGGAGGTCCTCGCGGTCGGCGAGGCCGCCGAACGGCTCGGCTACGACGCGTACTCCGTCGGCGAGCGGCACGCCGGCCCCTTCCTCTCCTCCAGCCCCTCGGTGGTGCTCGGCGCGCTGGCCGCCCGCACCTCGCGCATCCGGCTGCTCACCGGCGTCACCGTCGTCGCGATCCTCGACCCGGTCCGGGTCGCCGAGGACTACGCCACGCTCGGCCTGATCTCCCGGGGCCGGCTCGAACTCGTCGTCGGCAAGGGCGCGGAGGCCGGCCACTTCGACCTCTTCGGCCTGGACGAGGAGCGCCAGTGGGACCTGCAGAAGGAGAAGTACGAGCTGCTGCGCCGACTGTGGACGGAGGAAGGCGTCGACTGGGAGGGCGAGTTCCGGCCCGCTCTGAAGAACGTGACCACGGTCCCCCGCCCGTACGGCGGCCGCCCGCCGCGCGTCTGGCACGGCTCGGCCACCAGCCTCAACTCCCCCGAGCTCGCCGCCCGGCACGGCGATCCGCTGTTCACCGCCAACGCCATCCAGCCCCGCGAGGCGTACGCGCGGCTCATCGCCCACTACCGCGAGAAGTTCGAGGAGTACGGGCACGACCCGCGCGAGGCACGGGTGGCGGCGGGCTCCGGCGGGCTGCTCATCGCCGACACCGCCGAGCAGGCCGTCAGCCGTTACAAGGACCTGTACGAGGCGAGGGTGCGCCAGACCTTCCGCCCCCACCTGGAGGGGAAGGCCGGCTACAACACCCCGTTCCGGACCATCGAGGAGGCCATCGCGGGCGGCCCGCAGCTCATCGGCTCCCCGCAGCAGATCATCGACAAGATCCTCGGCTACCACGAGGTGTACGGACACGACCTGCAGTCCATCACGGTCGACGCCTTCGGGCAGTCCACCGCCGAGCAGATCGAGACCCTGGAGCGGTTCGCCGAGGAGATCGCGCCGGTGGTGCGCAAGGAGGCGCCCAGCACCCTCTGGGAGGAGTGACCGAGGAGTGGGCCGCGCCCGTGTGCGGACGGGAGTTCCTGGGTAGTCGATCACAACCGAAGCGGCCCTCGGGCGTGTCCGAGGGCTGCGGGCGGGACGCCCGCAAGGCATAAGGTTGGTCCGTACGACAGGAACTTCGACGAAGGAGGCGCTGGGTGATCGAGCTCGAGGGGGTTCCCGAGCTGATCGACCCGGTCATGGTGGCCGCGTTCGAGGGCTGGAACGACGCCGGCGACGCCGCCTCCGCCGCGGTCGCCCATCTGGACCGGGAGTGGAAGGGCGAGGTGTTCGCGGCGCTCGACGCCGAGGACTACTACGACTTCCAGGTCAACCGGCCCACGGTGTGGCTGGACGGCGGCGTCCGGAAGATCACCTGGCCGACGACCCGGCTCTCCGTGGTGCGGATCGGCGGCGACAAGCCCCGCGACCTGGTGCTGGTGCGCGGGATCGAGCCCTCGATGCGCTGGCGCTCGTTCTGCAACGAGCTCCTGGGCTTCGCGCACGAGCTGGGCGTGGAGATGGTGGTGATCCTGGGCGCGCTGCTCGGCGACACCCCGCACACCCGTCCGGTGCCGGTCAGCGGCGTCACCTCCGACCCCGATCTGGCCCGCACGATGGAGCTGGAGGAGACCCGCTACGAGGGCCCGACGGGCATCGTCGGCATCCTGCAGGAAGCCTGCACGCACGCCGGGGTGCCCGCGGTGAGCCTGTGGGCGGCGGTCCCGCACTACGTGTCGCAGCCGCCGAACCCGAAGGCGACGCTGGCCCTCCTCAACCGTCTGGAGGACCTGATCGACCTGCGCATCCCGCTGGGCGAGCTGCCCGAGGACGCGCGGGCCTGGCAGGTCGGCGTGGACCAGCTGGCCGCCGAGGACAGCGAGGTCGCCGAGTACGTGCAGACGCTGGAGGAGGCGCGGGACACGGCGGAGCTGCCGGAGGCGTCCGGCGAGGCCATCGCCCGCGAGTTCGAGCGCTATCTGCGGCGGCGCGACCCGGGCACGGGTCCGGGCCCCGGCGTGACGGCGGAGGGCGGCGAGCGGACCCGCCCGCCGAAGCCCCAGCAGCCGGGTCCCGAGGCGATTCCGGGCGCGGAGCCCGATCCCGAGCCGGAGCAGGGACCGGAGCCGGATCCCGGACCGGGACCGGAGATCAAGCCGGAGCCCAAGTCGGAGCGGGAGCCCAAGTCGAAGCCGGGACCGGAGATCAAGCCGGAGCCCAAGTCGGAGCGGGGGCCCAAGTCGAAGCCGGGACCGGAGATCAAGCCGGAGCCGGAGCCCAGGTCGGAGCCGGGACCGGAGCCGGAGGGCGAGCAGGGCAAGGGGCCGGAGGGCTCCGCGGAGTGACCGGTACGGGAGGGGTGGCGCGGCCGCCCCTCCCGTCCGGCCCTTCAGCGCGTGCCGGCCGGCCCGCCGGGCCTTCGCCCCGTCACACCTGGTCGATCGCGACCACGTCGTAGTCGGTGGTCGGCGTGGGCTCGATGTCGAAGCGGGCGTTCGGCAGATAGATCCGGCCGCCCCAGGCCGCGGCCGTGGTGGGGATGCGGAAGCGCGGGTCGGTGATGCGGGCGATGGCCGTGCCGCGGGTGCCGGCGGCGTTCAGCCGGACCACGTCGACCTGGTTGGCCACCTGCTGAACGATGTACAGGGTGCGGCCGAGGAGCAGCAGCCCGTCGCCGTTGGGGATGCGCAGCGCGCCGAGGTCGACGGCGGTCGCCGTGCCGGTGGCGGGGTCCACGCGCATCAGGGTGCCGCCGCCGGCGACGGTGTTGACGACGAGCAGGGCCCGGCCGTCGGGGGTGCGGGCGATGCCGTTGGCGGTGAAGTCGCCCTGGGTCCAGTCGCCGCCGAGCGGTACGGCCACGGGCGCGCCGACGGGGTCGCCGGCCCGGTCGAGCGCGAGCCGGTAGAGCAGCGGCTGGTAGGAATCGGTGAACCAGGCGGCGTCCGGGGTGAGGATGACGTCGTTGACGAACTGGCCGCCGAAGGTCGTGTAGTCGTGCGCCAGGGCGCCGGTGCGGGCGTCGACGACGCGGATCGCGGTGCCGCCCGCGATGAAGAGGCGCCGTTCGGCGCGGTCGATCTTCAGGCCGACGCTGTGGCTCTCGGTGCCGGGGCCGGCCGACAGCAGCCGGCCGCGGCCGGTGCGCAGGCTCGCCTGGTAGATGTCGCCGTTGCCGAGCGAGCCGAAGTAGGCGTACGGGCTGTGGCCGATGGCTATGCCCTCGGGTTGGAAGCCGTCCGGCAGCCGGAAGGACTCGGGCCATCCGTCCCCGGCGCCGGCCGCGTGGGCCGTGCCGCCGAGTGAGCCGAGGAGAGCCGCCGCGCCGGTGGCCGCGGCGGCTCCCAGGAGACTTCTTCGTGCGAAGGAACGTTGCATGGAACTGTGCATGGAGCGTCCTCTCGAACTGGTGGTCGTCGGACACTCCATCACATCGGGACCGTCAGGCGCAGTTGAAACGCGCGGCCGCCCAGTCGCCGTGGTCGCCGCTCTTGGAGCCGTTGGTGTCGGTGATCTTCAGATGGACGTGGCGGGCGCCGGTCACGTCGACGTCGACGGGGACGGTGGCGGAGGCACCGGTGACCCGGGGCGAGGTCCACAGCACCTTGCCGTCGGCCTCCACGGAGAAGGCCACGTCGCCGTAGCCGTTGATCTCGTCGTCGATGCCCGCGTCGGCGGTGAAGGAGGTGCAGTGGCCGCCGAGGTAGATCTCGATGTCGGAGTCGGCGTGGGCACCGATGCCCTTGGCGTAGGTCTGCCCGGCGAGGGTGAGCGGGTGGCCGTCGGTGGCGCCCGACTCGCCGTTGGAACGGTCGCGTTCGGCCGGTCCCCAGCCGTTCGTGGACTTCAGCCAGACCAGGTCGCTCGCCCAGGCAGGCGCGGTCGGCGGCTCGGGCATCACGCCGAGCGCGAACCGCTGGAGCGCGGTGCGGTCGACGCCCGCGGCCCGGTGCCGGACGGCCGCGGTGAGCACGGTCTCGCCGGTGGCGGCGTCCTCGGCGGGGGTCACGGTGAGCTGGACGCGCCGGGTGGTGCCGGCCGGGAGGCGGTCGATCGGGGCGGCCGGGGTGACCTGCCAGCCGGCCGGGGCGGTGAGGCCGACCTGGACGTCGGTGGCGTCCCGGGTGCCGGCGGTGACATCGACGGCGACGGTGCCGGGCACGCCCGCGCCCAGCTCCTGCCCGCTCGCGGCGGTGACGGTGGCGGCGGCGCCGGGCACGGCTCCGCCGACGGCGCTGGTGTCGGCGAGTTCGAGCGTGAAGCCGCGGTCGGTGCGCTGCGCGCCCGTCTTGACCTGGACGACTCCGCCGCGGTCGTCGCGGTCGTACCACCAGCCCTCTCCGGCGGCCTCGAAGGCGGCCTTCGAGGCGAGGCGGGGCAGCGTCCGGTCGGCGAGGCGCACCGTGCTCGGGCTGTCGCCGGTGTGCACGGTGAAGCGGTACGGACGGGCGGCCGCCTTGCCGGCGTAGTCGCCGGTGCTGGGGCCGATCCGCACGCTGACGTCACCGGCGCCGCGCTGCGGGGCGCGCACCTCGGCGCGCTGGGTGGCGTACGCGCCGCCCTGGTGGGCGCGGGTGACGCCGTCGTCCTCGTACAGGTCGAAGGAGGACCGGCCCTGCGGGTAGACGTCCCAGGCGATCGGGTCGCCGGGCTTGCGGTCGGTGTACGAGCGGATGGCGCCGGGCCACATGGGCACGGCGGCCCCGGCGCGCACGAAGAGCGGCAGGGTGTCGAGCGGGGCGCTGTAGTGGTCGAGGGTGACGGGGCCTTCGTAGGTGCGCCCGTTCGCGTAGTCGATCCAGGTGCCCTTCGGCAGGTAGATGCCGTCGCGCTCCACCGCGTCCTTGTACACGGGCGCCACGAGGAAGTCCTCGCCGCTGAGGAACTCGTACTTGGCGGCGTCCGAGGCGGCCACCGGGTCGTCCGGGTACTCGAGGGCGAGCGGCCGGGCGAGGCCGACGCCGGTCTCGGTGGCCTGGTGGGCGTACGAGTAGATGTACGGCAGCAGGGCCTCGTGCAGCTTGAGCGAGGCGCGGTTGACCGAGGTGTACGGCTCGCCGTAGCGGAACGGCTGCTTGTCCATGGCGGCCCAGCCGTCCATGGTCATGGTCACCGGCAGGAACATCTTCCACTGCAGGTCACGGGTGTACGTCTTGGGGCTGCCGCCGAAGATGCCGTCGACGTCGCCGGTGGTGTAGGCGAGGCCGGACATGGAGGCGCCGGCGTAGGTGGGGATCTGCCAGCGGATGTACTCCCAGCTGCCGGACTGGTCGCCGGACCACTGGACGCCGCAGCGCTGGGCTCCGGACCAGCTCTCGGGGGCCCAGGTGAAGCCGCGGGCGTCGGAGTTGGCCTCGATGCCCTTGTGGGCGTCCTTGCAGCCGTCGAGGGCGAACTTGTAGCCGGAGCCGACCCAGGCGACGTCGAGCTTGGCGACCCGCTGGCCGGCCTTCACCTGGTCGGCGAGCTTGTCGATGCCGTCCTCGGTCCACAGGCCGAGCTGGGCCTGGCGGGCCTTCAGGCCCTGGGCGGTCTCGGCGAGGTCCTCGTAGCCGCAGCCGTAGCCGTCGTTGACGAGCATCCAGCCGTTGGGCATGTCGTGCTGCACGTAGCCGTCGGCCACCTCGAGGGCGTCGAGGGTGTGGCGTTCGCCGCGGTTGGCGTTGTGCAGGTAGCAGTCGGAGTCGCCGATCTCCAGGCCGTAGACGGGCGGCAGGAAGGGCTTGCCGGTGAGCTTCGTGTACTGGCCTATGACGTCCTTGAGGGCGCCCCGGCCGCTGCCGGCGAAGTAGTAGGCGTCGAAGCGCTGTTCGCGGGCGCTGGTGGTGACGGGCTCGCCGAAGCTGTAGGTGTTCGGGGCGTAGGTGTTGCGGTAGACGCCGTAGCCGGCGGAGGAGAGGTAGAACGGGACGGAGTTGGGGTGGCCGCCGTCGTTCCAGTTGTAGTCGACGCCGACCTCGACCGTCTTGCCGCGGTGCGAGGTGTTGCCGCGTCCGTTCTGCATGCCGGCGCCGTAGAACTGCTCGTCGGCGCCGCGGGCCAGGGTCTGGGTGGTGCGGTCCTGGTTCCAGGTGAGGCCCTGGGTCTCGGACCACAGGGGCGTGCCGTCGGCGCGGAGCGCGGCGAAGCGCAGCGGCGACTTGTAGGCGCGCAGGGTGACCCGGTCGGTGCTCAGCTCGTAGCGGTCGCCGCGGTCGGTCCAGTGGGTGGCGGGCGGCGGGCCCTGCGGCAGGACGATGTCCTGGCCGGTCGGGTCGGTGAACTTGCCGTCGGGGGCGAGTTCGATGCGGAAGGTCTCGTCGGAGACGAAGCTGACCCGGGCCTCGGCGCGGCCGGCGGTCAGCCGGTAGACGGCTCCGTCGGCGGCGAAGCCGGACACGTCGCCGACGGTGGTGTCGGCGGGAGCGGCCGAGGCGACGGGGTTGCCGGGTCCGGCGAAGACGGCGAGCAGGCCGAGGAGTGTGCCTGCGACTGCAACTCTCATGCGCGTTGTTGATTGCATGGGGCCTATTTAGCGCAGATTCGAGCGCGGCGGTAGGGCAAAACGGAACCGCCCCCGGACTTCCATGAGAAGTCCGGGGGCGGTTGCGTGAACGGGAGTTGTGTGGTGGCTCCCCGCTAGAGGGCGACGCCGAGGAGGGCGTCGACCGCGCGGGAGACGAGGCCGGGGGCGGACTCGTCGGTGCCGCCGTCGGCGGTCTGGAGCGCGGCCCAGCGGTCGACCGCGGCGAGCGCGGCCGGTGCGTCCAGGTCGTCGGCGAGCGCCTCGCGGAGCTCCTCGACGAGCGCGTCGGCGGACGGGCCGTCGGGGCGCGAGACGGCGGCGCGCCAGCGGCCCAGACGCTCGACGGCGTCCTGGAGGACCTGGTCGGTCCACTCCCAGTCGGCCCGGTAGTGGTGCGAGAGCAGGGCGAGCCGGATGGCGGCCGGGTCGACGCCCTCGCGGCGCAGCGCGGAGACGAAGACCAGGTTGCCCTTGGACTTGGACATCTTCTCGCCGTGCAGGGCGACCATGCCGGCATGCACGTACGCCTTGGCCATGGGGAACTCGCCGGTGAGGGCCTGGGCGTGCGAGGCGCCCATCTCGTGGTGCGGGAAGATCAGGTCGGAGCCGCCGCCCTGCACGTCGAAGCCCATGCCGAGGTGGTCGAGGGCGATGGCGACGCACTCGATGTGCCAGCCGGGGCGGCCGGCGCCGAGGCTGCCGCCGTCCCAGCTCGGCTCGCCCTCGCGGGCGGCCATCCACAGCATCGGGTCGAGCGGGTTCTTCTTGCCCGGGCGGTCCGGGTCGCCGCCGCGCTCGGCGGACAGGTGGCGCATCAGCTCGGTGTCGTAGTTCGAGACCTCGCCGAAGTGCGGGTCGGACTCGACGGAGAAGTAGATGTCGCCGTCGAGCTCGTAGGCGGCCCCGGAGTCCCGCAGCCGCTCGACCAGCGGGATGATGCCCGGTATCGCCTCGACCGCGCCGATGTAGTGCTGCGGCGGCAGCATGCGCAGGGCGGTCATGTCCTCGCGGAACAGGGCGGTCTCGCGCTCGGCGAGGCCGACCCAGTCGATGCCGTCGCGCTGGGCCCGCTCCAGCAGGGGGTCGTCCACGTCGGTGACGTTCTGGACGTACTGAACCTGCCGCTTGGTGTCGAGCCACACGCGCTGAACGAGGTCGAACGCGTTGTAGGTCGCCGCGTGACCCATGTGGGTCGCGTCGTACGGCGTGATGCCGCAGACGTAGAGACGGGCGACGGGGCCGGGGGCGAGCGTCACTCGTCCACCGGTCGACGTGTCGTGAATCCGGAGGTCGCGGCCCTTGCCGGGCAGGGCGGGGACCTCAGAAGCGGGCCAGGCATGCATGTCCTGAGCGTAACCGGACACGTGTTCCGGATACGAACCGCATCCGGGATCTTGACCTATTAGGCGGTCTTGCAGCCATGGCCGGATCATGCATACCCCCCGGGGGTCTTACCGGCCGAGAGGGATTGGCCGAAAACATTCGCCGCCGGCGGGCGCCTACACCGGCGGCCACGGAAGGGCGGGCCACTGGCCGGACGGTACGGGGTGCCGCCCGGTCCGCCGCAGGCCCGCGACCCGGCCCCGCAGGGCGTCCACCTCGGCGGGGGTCAGCAGCGCGTCGAGACGTTGGGCCAGTGGAGTGCCGGGCGCGAGACGCTCGTCCAGCGCGGCGAGGACGGCGGTGGCCTCCTCGGTCAGCTCCTCCCCCGCCCAGCCCCACAGCAGGGTGCGCAGCTTGTCGTCGACGTGGAAGGAGACGCCGTGGTCGATCCCGTACAGCCGGCCGCCGGACGCCGGCAGCAGGTGCCCGCCCTTGCGGTCGCCGTTGTTGATGACGGCGTCGAGGACGGCCAGCCGGCGCAGCTGAGGGGTGTCGGCGTGCACGAGCAGGGCGGTGCGGTCCTCGGCGACCTGGGCGTGGCCCACGGCCTTCCAGCCCGCGCCCGCCTCCTCGTCCTCGACGAGGGCGAGCAGCTCGACGGCCGGGTCGGCCTCCACCCACAGCTGGACCATGCCCTCGCCGTACGGGCCGTCGCGCAGCACCGTCGGCGGGACCAGGCCCCAGCCGGTGGCCTCGGAGAGCTCGTAGGCGGCGACCTCGCGCTGGGCGAGGGTGCCGTCGGGGAAGTCCCACAGCGGGCGCTCACCGGCCACCGGCTTGTAGACGCAGGCCGCCTCCACGCCCGCGTGGGCGACGGAGCAGTAGAGCACCGCGTTGGACGCCTCGCGGACCTGACCGCGCACGGTCAGCTCACCCGAGGCGAGCAGCTCGATCGTGCCCGGGGTGGTGCCCGGGGTCTGTTCGCCGGTCGTTCGACTGCCGGTCATGCGCCGCGACGGTATCCGTTCTGGCGCGGGCAGACGTGGCCCTCGGGGTCGAGCGGGAGGCTGCACAGCGGGCACGGCGGGCGGCCGGCGTTGACCACGTCGAGGGCGCGCTTGGCGAAGGCCCGGGCCTGCGAGCCGGTGAGGCGGACGCGCAGCATCGGCGGGCCGTTCTCCTCGTCCTGGAGCAGCCGCTCCTCGGCCTCGGCGAGGTCCTCCTCGGAGTCCGCGTCGAGCTCGACGAGCGCCTGCGCCTCGACGATCATGCGCTGCTCCTCGCCGTCCCAGGCCAGCGCCATGGTGCCGACCCGGAACTCCTCCTCGACGGGGCTGTCGAGGGGCGCGGTGTCGGTGGTGTCGGGGGGCGCGACGGCGGGCACGGGGGCGCTGCCGCCGGTGCGGCGCAGGACCTCGTCCAGCAGCTCGTCGATCCGTTCGGCGAGGGCCGCGACCTGGGTCTTCTCCAGGGCGACGCTGGTGACCCGGCCGGCCGCGGACGCCTGCAGGAAGAACGTACGGCGGCCAGGCAGCCCGACCGTGCCGGCCACGAAACGCTCCGGCGGGTCGTAGAGGAACACCTGACGGGACACGTTCCCGACTCCCTTGGGTCTCGGTGGCGCCGCGGATGTGAACCGGCGGGCCCCTGGCTACAGCGGCGCGTCCACCCTACTGCGCTTGGGGATCACGGTGCGCCCGCACCGCCCCCGACCTCCGCCGCCCCGTCGCCGGCGGGCGCCTCGCGCGGTGCGAGCGGGCCGAGGTCGCCGGTGTCGCCGAGGCGCAGCAGGAAGGGCCGCAGCCGGGTGTAGCGGATGGCGGTGACGGAGCACGGGTCGACCTGGATGCGCTGGAAGAGGTCGAGGTGGAGGCCGAGGGCGTCGGCGACGAGCGCCTTGATGATGTCGCCGTGCGAGCACATCACGTAGACGGCGTCCTCGCCGTGCTCGGCCTCGATCCGGGCGTTCCAGTCGCGCACCGCGTCCACGGCCCTGGCCTGCATCGCGCGCATGGACTCGCCGCCGGGGAAGGCGGCGGCCGAGGCGTGCGCCTGGACGACCTGCATCAGCGGCTCGTCCATCAGCTCGGCGAGCTTGCGGCCCGACCAGTCGCCGTAGTCGCACTCGCTGATCCGGTCCTCGACGTGCAGCGGCAGCCCGGGGCGGGCGTCGAGCAGCGGCCGTACGGTCTCCCGGCAGCGCTGCAGCGGGCTGCTGACGACGGCGGCGAGCGGCACGCCGGCGAGCCGTCCGGGCAGCGCGGCGGCCTGCGCGGCGCCCCGCTCGTCGAGCGCGACGCCGGGCGTGCGCCCGGCGAGCACTCCGGAGGTGTTGGCGGTGGAGCGTCCGTGCCGGACGAGGATCAGGGTGGCCATGCCGGCCAGCCTAGAGCGTCGGCGGCGGACGGCCACGCGGCTGGGGGCGCCTCCCGTGCCCGAAGGGCTGCGGGGCAGCGGTGCCAGGCGCCGCGAGCCCGGCATGACCGGCCAGACACCCCCGTAGGGCAGGCCGTCGGGGGCGGGCACGCGCGCGCGTGGGCGGCCGTGGCGGCGTGCGGAGGCATCGGACAGGTGCACGATGGGGCGCGGCCGTGGAGAATACGGCCCGTGATCGTGGATTCGGCCATCTATCGGGGCGGGCGCAGGACGGACGGCCCCGCCGACCTGTCGGACGCGCTGGCGGAGGCGCGGGCGACGGGTGACGCCTTCCTGTGGGTCGGGCTGCACGAGCCGACGGAGGCGGAGTTCGACCACGTCTCCGACGAGTTCGCGCTGCACCCGCTGGCCGTCGAGGACGCCTTGAAGGCCCATCAGCGGCCCAAGCTGGAGGTCTACGACGACTCGCTGTTCGTCGTCCTGAAGCCGGTCGTGTACGAGCCGGAGGGCGACACGGTCTCCTCGGGCGAGCTGATGGTCTTCATCGGCGACTCGTTCGTGGTGACCGTACGGCACGGCGTGGGTGCGCCCCTGAAGGCGGTGCGGCAGCGTCTGGAGGCCGATCCGGACGTCCTGCGGCACGGGCCGACCTCGGTCCTGTACGCGATCAGCGACGCCGTCGTGGACCACTACATCGAGGTGGCCGGCGAGCTCCAGATCGACCTGGAGGAGCTGGAGGCGGACGTCTTCGCGCCGTCCGGCGGCAACCCGGCGCGGACGGCGGAACGGATCTACACGGCCAAGCGGCAGGTCCTGGAGTTCCGGCGGGCGAGCAACCCGCTGGCGGGTCCGGTCGAGCGGCTCGCGGCGGGCTCGGTGCCCTTCGTGCACGAGCACGCGGTGCCGTTCTTCCGGGACGTCCAGGACCACCTGCTGCGCGCGATCGAGCAGGTGGAGGGGCTCGACCGGCTGCTCTCGGACGTCCTGTCGGCGCATCTGGCGCAGATGGGCGTGCGGCAGAACGACGACATGCGCAAGATCTCGGCCTGGGCGGCGATGGCCGCGGTCCCCACGATGGTCGCGGGGATCTACGGCATGAACTTCGACCACATGCCCGAGCTGCGCTGGGTGTGGTCGTATCCGGCGGTGATCCTGCTGATGGCGGGGATCGTGGTGGCGCTGTACCGGATGTTCAAGCGGCGCGGCTGGATGTGAGCCCGCGCCGGCCCGACCGCGTACGGCTCAGCAGGCGCAGAAGGCTCAGAAGGCGTGGGCCGGGGCCGCCGGGGTCCCGAGGGCGTCGCGGCGCTCGGGCATTTCGAGATTCACCATCTTGTGCCAGCCCGCGGCCCGCTCGTACGCGTGGACGGCGTGGATGCCGGCGGCGAGCACGGCGGCCCTGGTCCTCGGCCAGCCCAGGATGCGGCCCATGTGGCTCATCACGGCGAGGCTGACGTCCCGGTAGACCTGGATCTCGGCGAGCGCGGACTCGCGCAGGGTGCGCTGGATGAGCCGGCCGTGGCCCGCGTAGTTGAGCCGGAGCAGTTCCTCGTGACAGTAGGCGAGGTGGTTGGACTCGTCGTCGTCGATCATGCGGACGGCCTTGCCGAGTTCGGGGTGGTCGCCGAAGTACCTGACCAGCAGGCCCATCTGGTCGGCGGCCCGCTGCTCGGTGACCCTGCTGTGGCTGAGGTAGACGATGATGTCCCGCTCGCTCAGCCGCTCGTCGCGGCGCAGCTTGTCGTGCGCGAGGCCGATGCCGCGCCGCTCCAGGAGCATCGTGTAGTCGGTGTCGGACGGCACCGGGACGGGTTCGAGACCGCGCTTCTTCAAAAGCGCGTTGAAGATCCGTCCGTGCTTGTCCTCGTCGGCGCCGTGCCGCGCGATCTTGGGCGCGAGTTCGCGCATCCCCGGCGGGACGAGGGCCGCGATGCGGCCGTTCTCCCAGCCGCCCTGGGCTTCGCCGCTGGCGGCGATGGAGCAGAAGAGCTGGAACGACTCGTCGTCGTCGATGATTTCCTGGAACAGGCTCTTGGCCGTCAGCATGGCTGCCACCTCCCGTGCGGTACGAGTCAAATGCGCCACGCCGAGGTGGGCAACACGAGGACACCGCGACTGGGCCGAAAGACTGACGGCGCGGAGCCGTAACCCGCGGCCCGCGTGCGGCGTTGTGCTGCGTGACGGCCGTGGCGGGGAAGACCCCCCGAGCCCCCACCACGGCCGCGGACTTCCGATGGGCGTTACGCGAGCCCGGCCCGCTCCAGGGCCTCGACGCCGGCCCGCAGCGCCGCGAGACGCTCGTCCAGGGTGAAGCCGGCCGGGGCCAGGGTCAGGGTCGTCACCCCGGCCGCCGCGTACGCCTTCATCCGGTCGGCGATCCGGTCGACCGAGCCCAGCAGCGTGGTCTGGTCGATGAGCTCACGCGGCACGGCCGCGGCGGCGCCCTGCTTGTCGCCGGACAGGTACTTGTCCTGGATCTCGGCGGCGGCCTTCTCGTAGCCCATGCGCCGGGCGAGCTGGTTGTAGAAGTTCTGCTTGCGGCTGCCCATGCCGCCGACGTACAGGGCGGTGTACGGGCGGAAGATGTCGGCCAGCGCGTCGATGTCGTCGCCGAGGGCGAGCGGCAGGGTCGGGTGGACGTCGAAGCCGTCCATGGTGAGCCCGGCCTTCTCGCGGCCCGCGCGCAGGTGACGCAGGGCGGTCTCCTCCAGGTGCTCGGCGGCCGGGAAGATCAGCAGGGCGCCGTCGGCGATCTCGCCGGTCTGCTCCAGGTTCTTGGGGCCGATGGCGGCGATGTAGAGCGGGATGTGCTCGCGGGTCGGGTGGACCGTGAGCTTGAGCGGCTTGCCCGGGCCGTCCGGCAGCGGCAGCGTCCAGTGCTCGCCCTCGTAGCTGAGGCGCTCACGGGTCATGGCCTTGCGGACGATCTCGACGTACTCGCGGGTGCGGGCGAGCGGCTTGTCGAACTTGACGCCGTACCAGCCCTCGGAGACCTGCGGGCCGGAGACGCCGAGGCCGAGCCGGAAGCGGCCGCCGGAGAGCGAGTCGAGGGTGGCGGCGGTCATCGCCGTCATCGCGGGCTGGCGGGCCGGGATCTGCATGATGGCCGAGCCGATGTCGATCCGCTCGGTCCTGGCGGCGACGAAGGAGAGCACGGTGGGCGCGTCGGAGCCGTACGCCTCCGCCGCCCAGCACACGTCGTAGCCGAGGCGGTCCGCCTCCTGGGCGACGGCGAGGTTGTCGCCGTCCATGCCCGCGCCCCAGTAGCCGAGGTTGATGCCGAGCCGCATGCCACGTACCCCTTACCCATCGGTAACGTCTTTGTGGCGGGACTCTAGCGCGCGGCCGGGGCATGCGACAGGAGCCGGTCGGGGACGGCCCCGGAGCCGCCCTGTGGACAGGTTGTCCACAGGGTCTCTCCGCGTGGTGCCCTGGCCAGTAATCTCGCGGCCATGGAGCAGAGGCATCTCGGACGTACCGGCCTGCGCGTGTCCCGGCTCGGGCTCGGCACCCTCACCTGGGGCCGGGACACCGACGAGCACGACGCCGCCGAGCAGTTGAAGACGTTCTGGGACGCGGGCGGCACGCTCGTGGACACCGCGGACGTGTACGGGGGCGGCGAGGCGGAGTACCTGCTCGGGCGGCTGCTCGACGGTCTGGTGCCGCGCCGCGACCTGGTGATCTCGACGAAGGCGGGCAACGTGCCCGACCCGGACCGGCGCACCGACGGCTCGCGCGGGCATCTGCTCGCCGCGCTCGACGCCTCGCTGGCCCGCCTCGGCACGGAGTACGTCGACCTGTGGCTGCTCCACGCCTTCGACCCGTACACGCCCCTGGAGGAGTCCCTCCAGGCCCTCGACATCGCCGTCAGCACCGGCCGGGCCCGCTATGTCGGCGTCTCCAACTTCTGCGGCTGGCAGCTCGCCAAGGCCGGCACCTGGCAGCTGACCGGTGAGCGGACCCGGCTGGCCGGGACGCAGATGGAGTACTCACTGCTCCAGCGCGGCATCGAGCGCGAGGTGCTGCCGGCCGCGCAGGACCTGGGCATAGGTCTGCTGCCGTCCTCGCCGCTCGGGCGCGGCGTCCTGACCGGCAAGTACCGCTCGGGCACCCCGACCGGCTCGCGCGGCGGCTCGGAGGCCCTGGCCCCCTTCGTCGAGCCCTATCTCGACGACACCGCGAGCCGCATCGTCGACGCCGTCTCCACGGCCGCCGACGGTCTGGCGACCACGCCCCTCCAGGTCGCCCTCGCCTGGGTCCGCGACCGCCCCGGCGTCACCGCCCCGATCATCGGCGCGCGCAACGCGCGGCAGCTCGCGGCGGCTTTGTCAGTGGAGACCCTTAGTCTTCCTGACGAGATCTGCCGGGCCCTCGACGACGTGTCGGCGCCCGTGCACCGCTACCCGGATCACGACTGGAGCACCTTGTGACCGAGCCTTCCCCGTCCACCCCGACCTCACCGGCCGAGCCCCACCCGGACGAGGCGGCGCCGGCCGACGGCGTGGACACGCCCGACGCGGAGGACGAGGCGGCGACCGGCCCCGAGGACCTGGAGGCCGAGGAGGCGGAGCCGGCGGCAGGCGGCGCGCCGAGCCCCGAGGACGGTCCGGACGAGCCCGGCGCCGAGGCGAGCTCCGAGGGCGAGCCCTCGGGGGGCGCCGAGGCGGGCACGGCCGGCGAGAGCACGCCGAGCGGCGGGGCGGACATGGCCGGCGACAGCGCGCCGAGCGTCGAATCGGGCACGGCGGGCGAGAGCACCCCGAGCGCCGAGACGGACACGGAGCCGGACAGCACGCCCAGCGCCGAGACGGACATCGAGTCCGACAGCACCCCGAGCGCCGAGGCGGACACGGAGACGGAGGCGTCCGGTGCGCCGGGCACGCGCGAGGCCGGGCCGGCGTCGGCCGGTGCGGCCGACGCCGAAGGCACGGCCGACGGCGGGGGCGAGCCCTCGGCGGACGCGGCCGGCGGCGAGGGCGGCGCGGCGGAGGTCAGCGACGCCCAGGCGGAGCTGGCCGCGCAGCGGGAGCTGCGGGCGCGGATCGAGCAGCGGAAGGCCGAGCGCGGCGGGCCCGTCGAGGCGGGCGCGAAGCTGAGCGGGACCGCGGCGGACCTGCTGGCCGCGGTGCGGGCCGTGGAGAGCGGCGCCAAGCCGGTCGCCGCGCCGCGCGCCGCGGAGCCGGAGCCGGCCGCTCCGGCGCGGCCCGCGCCGCAGGAGCGGACCGTGCGGCCGCCCGTGCCCACGGCGCCGCTGGTGACCGAGGAGACCACGGACTCCGTCCGGCAGGTCCTCGCGCGCGGCGGGGCCCCGGAGGCGCTCGCCGGACAGGTGGCGACCGTCCTCGGCGAGGGCGCGGCCCGTGCCCTCGCGGACGACCCGTGGCAGCTCCTGGCGGTGCCCGGCGTGCGCGCCGAGCAGGCCGACGGCTTCGCGCGCGCCCTGCTCGGCGCGGAGTGCGGCCCCGCCGATCCCCGCCGGGTCGTGGCGCTGACGGCCTGGCTCCTGGAGCAGGCGGCCCTGAAGGGCCACACGGCCCTGGAGCTCGGGGCGGTACGCGACGGGCTGGCCCGGCTGTCGGTGCCCGAGCCGGACAAGGCCGTCGACCTGGCGGTATCCGAGGCCGCGGTCCTGGTCTTCCAGGAGGAGGACGAAGAAGAGCCGGAGGCGGACGAGCAGGAGGACGGCGAGGAGCAGGCGCCCCGGACCGAGCCGGCCGCGCCCGTGCTGCTCGGCCTGGAGCGGTACGCGCTGGCCGAGGAGAGCCTCGCCGACGGGCTCGCCCGGCTGATCCGCACCGTCGAGCCGGCCGAGTGGGACGGCCCCGAGCTGGCCCGCGCCGCCGGGGCGAGCGGCCTGGTGCTGCACACCGGCGGCGAGGCCGCCCGCGCCGAGCCGGTCGCGCTGGCCGCCGCCGCCCGCGAGCGGGGCCTGCGGGTCGCGGTCGCGGCGCACACCGCCCGCGACGGCGCCGTGCCGCTGCCCGCGCTGCTCTCGGGCGCGGCAGGCCCCGGCCGGGACGCGGAGGGCCTCCTCGCCCTGGACCTGCTGGTCGTGCTCGACGCCCCGCAGCTCGACGTCGAGGCGGCGGCCGCCCTCGTCGAGGCGCTGCCGGACGGCTGCCGGCTGGTGCTCGGCGGCGACCCGTACGTCCTGGGCGCGACCGGACCGGGACGGGTCTTCGCCGACCTGCTCGCGGCCCGCGTCGCCCCGCAGATCGCCTCCCGCACGCCCGACCCGGGCCCGATCGGCGAGCTGGTCTCGGGCATCGCCGTCGGCGAGCTGAACCAGGTCGCCGCCCCCGGCAAGGAGGTCGTGATCGTCCCGGTCCGGGACGCGGGCGAGGCGGTGCACCGCGCGGTGCAGCTGGTCGCGGACTCGATCCCGCGAGCGTTCGGGGTGCCGCCCGAGCAGACGCAGGTGATCACGGTCGGGCACGGCGGTTCCGCCGGCACCCGCGCGCTGAACGCGGCCCTGAAGCAGCGGCTCAACCCGGGCCCCGGCCGCTTCGGCGGCTACGACCCGGGCGACAAGGTGGCCCACTCCCCCGCCCCGGGCCGTACGGTCACCGGCACGGTCGTCTCGGCCGACGCCGAGGGCCTGCACCTGGACTGCGCGGGCGCGCGGGTCATCGTGGCGAAGGAGCGGGTCGAGTCCGCGCTGCGGCACGGCTGGGCGCTGACCGCGCACCAGGCGGCCGGGGCGCGCTGGCCTGCGGCGGTCGTGGTGCTGCCCGGGGACGCGGCCGGGGGCCTGAGCCGGCCCTGGGTCTACACGGCGTTCGGGCGGGCGGAGCGGCACCTTTCGGTGGTCCACGGCGTCGAGCAGGCGCTGCCGCGCGCGGTGGCCGAGGTCACGGCCCCGGAGCGCACGACCCGGCTGCGCCCGCTCCTGGAAGCGCTGCTCGCGCAGGACGAGGAGTGATGCGGGAGTGACGCGGGAGTGACTGAGGGGCCCTGCCCGTGCGGGCAGGGCCCCTGTGTCCCTCTGCTCAGGCGCCCGCCGGTTCCTCGACCAGCTCGTCGCCCTCTTCCTCGTCCTCTTCCTCGCCCTCTCCTTCGTCCCCGCCCTCGTCCTCTTCGTCGTCTTCGACTTCCTCGGCTTCTTCGCCTTCCTCCTCGTCCTCGTCGTCGAAGACGGCGCTGACGTCGAAGCGGCAGACGATCCGTTCCGGATCGACGTGGTCGAAGGGGTCGTTCAGCCACTCGCCCGGGTCCGGCAGTTCCTCGGCCGCCTCGACCCAGAGCGTCGAGTCGCCCTCCTCCAGACCGAAGTCCTTGTGCCGGGAGGCGATCTCGTCCGGTTCGTACTCGCCGAAGAGGACGCCGAGCGCCGCGTGGGTGGTGGCCGGCTCGTCCTCCCGGTCGAGGTCGGTGACCCGGCGGGCCTGGGCGATGAGCCGCTGCGGCTCCACCACGGCGTAGTCCCGCCGGATCAGCACGCTGAGCGCGGGCGGCTCCTGCGGTCCCGCGTAGGGCGGCAGGGAGTCGTTGGCGTCCGGGATCTCGAAGGGGGTGACCTCGTCGTGCCGGGCGTAGAGGAGCTCGTCGTAGGCGTCCGCCGCCGCGGCGAGCGCGTTGAAAGCCTCGTAGACGGCCGGGTCGTCCTCCCCCGTGCGGCGTTCGACCGCAGCGAGGTGACGGTCCAGTGCGGCTTTGACCGCCTCGGCGGCGGCGCGTACCTCGGCAGCGGTGGGCTGCGCAGCATCAGACATAGGAGAGACGCTATCCGTACCGGGCCCTTGGCCGCACAATAGATGCGATGCCGGAATACGAATTTGTCGACGTGTACGTGCCGCGCGGTGTCTCCCGCAAGGAGGCCACGCGGCTTCTGACCGACCATGCCGAGTACGGACACTGGGAGTTGGACCGGCTGACCCTGCGCCGGGACGGGAGCCGAAAGGTGCGGCTGAAGAGGCGCATCATCCGTCAGATGCGTGCCACCTGGTGACATGAGGAAGGGGCCCCGCGGGTGCGGGGCCCCTTCGGTTTCGCACGGCTGCCGGCGGACTACGCGGTGCGGCGCGCCCGGCGGTAGATCACGGAGCCGGCGAGGAGCAGGCCCGCTCCGGCGGGGACGATCAGCCCGAGCGTCCCGGCGCCGGTGTGCGCGAGCTCGGCGCCCGGACCGTGCGGCGTGACGGTGTGCGTACCGGGCGTGTTCGGTCCGTGGGGCTGCCCCGGGGCGCCCGGGGTGCCGGGGTGGTCGCCGCCCTCGTTGCCGGGCGTACCGGGCGTGCTCGGGGTGCCCGGAGGCGTGCTCGGGGTCCCGGGCGTGCCCGGAGGCGTGCCCGGGGTGCCCGGCGGAGTGCCGGGGGTGCCCGGAGGCGTGCCGGGAGGAGTACCCGGGGTGCCGGGGGGCGTCGGCTGCTCGCCGTAGCCGCCGTTGTCGTCGCCGTAGCCCCCGGGGCCGACGCCGTTGGCACAGTCGTTGCCGTAGGCGGCGTTGCCGACGCCGATGCCGTTGACGCTGTTCCCGCACACGTTGACGGGCGCGTCGATCGGGACCTGGACGGTGTTGCCGGAGGCGACGCCCGGCGAGTGGGAGGCGTGGCCCTCGGCGGAGGAGCCGGTGCCGGCGTGACCGCCGCCCGAACCGCTCTTGTTGGCGCACGAGTTTCCGTACGCGGGATTGAGCAGGGCGACACCGTTGACGGTGTTGCCGCAGACGTTGACCGGCGCGTGGACCGGGACCTGGACGGTGTTGCCGGAGGCGACGCCCGGCGAGCCGGACGCCGTGCCGCTCGCGTCCGCGCCGGCGTACGCGTAGCCGCCACCGAGGGCGATCATGCCGCCCGCCGCGGCGACGGTGATGATGCTCTTGCGAGTGATGCGTGTGACCTGTCGCATTGCTGTTTTCTGCTTCCTGCCTGTTCCCAGCCTGATCGGCTCGCGAGAAATGACCACCGGCCCCGGAGTGCATGGCACGCACTCCGGGGCCGGCCTTGGCTCAGACCCCTCAGGGTCGAGGCACAACGTCAGGCGTTGATGCAGGTGTTGCCGAAGGTGGGGTTCAGCAGCCCGATGATGGACACCGTGTTGCCGCACACGTTGACCGGAACGTGCACCGGCACCTGGACCACGTTGCCCGAGAGGACACCGGGGGAACCGATGGCCGCACCCTGGGCACCCGCGTCGGCAACGGCCATGCCCGCACCCGCGAGAACGAGACCGCCGGTGGCAGCCGCAGCAGCGACGACCTTCTTGATCATTATTCCTCCTTGTTGGCAATGCGGTCCCAGCCGCGGACCGCATCACCTGTAACGAGGGGGAACTCCTGGGGCTACGAGGCCCCTTGGGCATTCACTCTTTCCGGTCAGCTCTGCACGGGCGGTCGAATTTCCCGATGGTCAGCTCGCGTCGATGAACCGGTCGAGGACCCGGACGCCGAACTTCAGGCCGTCGACCGGCACCCGCTCGTCGACGCCGTGGAACATGCCGGCGAAGTCGAGCTCCGGCGGCAGCTGGAGCGGCGCGAAGCCGAAGCAGCGGATGCCGAGGTCGTCGAAGGACTTGGCGTCGGTGCCGCCGGAGAGCATGTACGGCACGGCGCGGGCGATCGGGTCCTCGGCGCGCAGGGCGAGCTGCATCGCGTCGACCAGGTCGCCGTCGAAGCTGGTCTCCAGGGCCTTGTCGCCGTGCACGTCCTCGCGCCTGACGCGCGGGCCGAGGATGCGGTCGAGGTCGGCCAGGAACTCGTCCTCGTAACCGGGCAGGAAGCGGCCGTCGACGTGCGCGGTGGCCTGGCCGGGGATGACGTTCACCTTGTAGCCGGCGCCGAGCATGGTGGGCGCGGCGGAGTTGCGCAGGGTGGCGCCGATCATCTTGGCGATGCCGCCCAGCTTGGCGAGCGTGGCCTCCATGTCCTCCGGGTCGAGCGGGGTGCCGAGCGCGTCCGACAGCTCGTCCAGGAAGCTGCGCACGGTCTTGGTCACCCGCACCGGCCACTGGTGCCGGCCGAGCCGCCCGACGGCCTCGCACAGCTCGGTGATGGCGTTGTCGTTGTTGGTCATGGAGCCGTGGCCGGCCGTGCCGTCGACGGTGAGCCGCATCCAGTGCATGCCCTTCTGGGCGGTCTCGACCAGGTAGAGCCGCAGGTTCTCGTTGACGGTGAAGGAGAAGCCGCCGACCTCGCCGATCGCCTCCGTCACGCCGTCGAAGAGGTCACGGTGCTTGTCGACGAGGTGGCGGGCGCCGTAGGTGCCGCCGGCCTCCTCGTCGGCGAGGAACGCGAGCACGATGTCGCGCGGCGGCTTGCGGCCGCTGCGCAGCCGGTCGCGGACGACCGCGAGGGTCATCGCGTCCATGTCCTTCATGTCGACGGCGCCGCGGCCCCACACGCACCCGTCGGCGACCTCGCCGGAGAACGGGTGGTGGGTCCAGTCCTCGGCGTTGGCCGGGACGACGTCGGTGTGCCCGTGGATGAGCAGGGCGGGCCGCGAGGGGTCCTCCCCCTCGATCCGGGCGACCGTGGAGGCCCGCCCCTTGTGCGACTCGATGATCTTCGGGTCGAGGCCGACCTCGGCGAGCTTCTCCGCGATGTACTCGGCGGCCGCCCGCTCGCCCGGCCCGGAGTGGTCGCCGTAGTTGCTGGTGTCGATACGGATCAGGTCCCGGCACAGGTCGACGACCTCGTCCTCGCCCGTGACGCCCCGGCCGGTGTTCGACTCGCTCACGCTGCTTCCTCCCACTACGTGCCCCATGACTGTGGTCGCCCCCATCCTCGCCCGAGGACCCGGTCAGGCCCAAGGGCTCCCCTTGGGACAGGGCGGGAACGCGGTGGAACGCGGGCGAAACGGGGGTGGGGGCGGGGTCGGAGCGGGGTGGTGATCGACCCCCTCAGATGTTTGCTATGGTTTTCCTCGTCGGAAGGGCACAGCGGCCCGGAAGACGACATCACCTGGTCCGGGTGGCGGAATGGCAGACGCGCTAGCTTGAGGTGCTAGTGCCCTTTATCGGGCGTGGGGGTTCAAGTCCCCCCTCGGACACCAGACGAAAGGCCCCACATCATGTGGGGCCTTTTCGCATGCCGCTGCCGCCCGCCGGCCTCCCGTTACGGTGGAGGCGTGCGACGCAGAACCAAGGCCCCCGCTTCCCCGCTCCCCCAGCGTGACGGGATCGACGCCGCCCGGCTGCGGCTGCCCGAGGATCCGGAAGGGCTCTGGGGCACCGTGCGCGAGCACCTCCTGGACCGGTACGCGGGCGCCGTCGGGCGCGAGCGGGTCGAGGAGATGGTGCGGGAGGGGCGGTTCGTCGGGGCCGACGGGCGGCCGGTCGGGGCGGGCGAGCCGTACGCCGCGGGGCGGCACCTGTGGTTCCACCGGGACTTCCCGGCCGAGGAGCGGGTGCCGTTCGAGATGTCGGTGGTGTACCGGGACGAGCGGATCGTGGTGGCGGACAAGCCGCACTTCCTGGCGACGATGCCGCGCGGGCGGCATGTGACGGAGACCGCGATGGCGCGGCTGCGGCGGGACCTCGGGCTGCCCGCGCTGCAGCCGGCGCACCGGCTCGACCGGCTGACGGCGGGGCTCGTGCTGTTCGTGGTGCGGGCGGAGGACCGGGGGGCGTACCAGACGCTGTTCGGGGACCGGCTGGTGCGCAAGGAGTACGAGGCGGTCGCCGCGTACGACCCGGCGGTGGCGCTGCCGGTGACCGTGCGGAGCCGGATCGAGAAGGAGTCCGGGGTGATGGCCGCCCGGGAGGTGGCGGGCGAGCCCAACAGCGAGAGCCGCGTCGAGCTGGTGGAGCGGCGCGGGGCGCTCGCCCGGTACCGGCTGGTGCCGGAGACCGGGCGGACGCATCAGCTGCGGGTGCACATGAACGCGCTCGGACTGCCGATCCTGCACGACCCGGTCTATCCGGTGGTGCGGGAGGACGGGCCGGAGGACTTCGGGCGGCCGCTGCAGCTGCTGGCGCGGACGCTCGCGTTCACCGACCCGTACACGGGCCAGGAGCGGCACTTCGAGAGCGGGCTCGCGCTCGGCGGCCTCGCGCTCAGTGGCCCCGGGTGATCCACTCCTCCAGGTGCGGGGCCTCCGCCCCGATCGTCGTGCTGTCGCCGTGACCGGTGCGGACCACCGTCTCGGGCGGCAGCGTGAGCAGCTTGGTGCGGATCGAGTCGACGATCGTCGGGAAGTCCGAGAAGGACCGTCCCGTCGCGCCCGGGCCGCCCTGGAAGAGGGTGTCGCCGGTGAAGACGGTGCCCAGCTCGGGGGCGTGGAGGCAGACCGCGCCGGGGGCGTGGCCCGGGGTGTGCAGGACGTGCAGGTCGGTGCCGGCGATGGTGAGGACCTGACCGTCGGCGAGGTCGCCGTCGGGGCTGTGGTCGGGATGGGTCAGCTTCCACAGCGGCTGGTCGGCGGGGTGGAGCAGGATGCGGGCGCCGGTGGCGGCGGCGAGCGCCGGGGCCGCGTCGATGTGGTCGTCGTGGGCGTGGGTGCAGACGATGGCGCGCAGGGCGCGGCCGTCGAGGGCGGCGAGGATGGCATCGGCGTCGTGGGCGGCGTCGATGACGATGGCCTCGGTGTCGTCGCCGACGATCCAGACGTTGTTGTCGACGTCCCAGGTGCCGCCGTCGAGGCTGAAGGTGCCGGAGGTGACCAGGTGGTCGATGCGGGCGGACATCAGAGGACCACCACCGAGCGGAGCACGTCGCCCTCGTGCATGCGGGCGAACGCCTTCTCGACGTCGCCCAGGCCGATGGTCTCGGTGACGAAGGCGCCGAGGTCGATGCGGCCCTGCTGGTGGAGGTCGACGAGCACGGGGAAGTCGCGGGACGGCAGGCAGTCGCCGTACCAGGAGGACTTCAGCGCGCCGCCGCGGCCGAAGACGTCGAGGAGCGGGAGTTCGAGCTTCATCTCGGGGGTGGGGACGCCGACGAGGACGACGGTGCCGGCGAGGTCGCGGGCGTAGAACGCCTGCTGGTAGGTCTCGGGGCGGCCGACGGCCTCGATGACGACGTCGGCGCCGAAGCCGCCGGTGAGCTCGCGGATCGCCTCGACGGGGTCGGCGGTGCGCGAGTTGACGGTGTGAGTGGCGCCCATCTCCTTGGCCTTGGTCAGCTTGCGGTCGTCGATGTCGACGGCGATGATCCGGGCGGCTCCGGCGAGGCGGGAGCCGACGACGGCCGCGTCGCCGACGCCGCCGCAGCCGATGACGGCGACGGTGTCGCCGCGGCCGACGTTGCCGGTGTTGAGGGCGGCGCCGATGCCGGCCATCACGCCGCAGCCGAGGAGGCCGGCGATCTCGGGGGCGACGGCCGGGTCGACCTTGGTGCACTGGCCGGCGTGCACGAGGGTCTTCTCGGCGAAGGCGCCGATGCCGAGCGCCGGCGACAGCTCGGTGCCGTCGAGGAGCGTCATCCTCTGCGTGGCGTTGTGGGTGTCGAAGCAGTACCAGGGACGGCCGCGCAGACAGGCCCGGCACTGGCCGCAGACGGCGCGCCAGTTGAGGATCACGAAGTCGCCGGGGGCGACGTCGGTGACGCCCGCGCCGACGGACTCGACGATTCCGGCGGCCTCGTGGCCGAGCAGGAAGGGGAACTCGTCGTTGATCCCGCCCTGCTTGTAGTGGAGGTCGGTGTGGCAGACGCCGCACGCCTGGATCTTCACCACGGCCTCGCCCGGTCCCGGATCGGGGATCACGATCGTCTCGACCCTGACCGGCTCGTTCCTGCCGGGGGCGACGACCCCCTGGACCTGCTGCGCCATTGTGGCTTCCTTCCGACGAAACGGTAACCCGCGTTACGGATGTGACGATTACGGCCAGGTTACGCGGAGTCAGGAACTGGTGCCCCGCCGATCGGTGTCTCCCCCGGTACAGGCATGTACAGGCATGACACAGCCTCAGGGGGAACACATGACCAGTGAAATCGAGCCCTACGCCGACCCGTTGACCGTGCCGCCGGTGCTCCGCCCGGGCGTGGACGACACGCCGGAGGAGATCGAGATCGCGCTGCGGCCGACCTGGGTGCGGATGCACCGTCAGCTGCCGCCGACGCTGATGTGGGGGTACGAGGGGAGCGTCCCCGGGCCGACGATCGAGGTGCGGCGGGGGCAGCGGATCCGGGTGGCGTGGACCAACCGGATCCCGAAGGGCAGCGAGTACCCGGTCACCGCGGTCGAGGTGCCGCGCACCGACGGGCAGCCCGATCCGCACAACCGGCCGGGCCGGGAGGGGGCCGAACCGGTCAAGGAGGTGGCGGCGCTGCCGGCCTGGGCGGTGACGCATCTGCACGGGGCGCAGACCGGCGGCGGCAACGACGGCTGGACGGACAACGGAATCGGCTTCGGCGACGCCCAGCTGTCGGAGTACCCGAACGACCACCAGGCGGTGCAGTGGTGGTACCACGACCACGCCATGAACATCACCCGCTGGAACGTCTACGCGGGTCTGGTGGGCACCTATCTCGTGCGGGACGAGGAGGAGGACGCGCTCGGTCTGCCGTCCGGGGAGCGCGAGCTGCCGCTGGTCCTGGCCGACCGGAACCTCGACACGGACGAGGACGGGCGGCTCAACGGGCGGCTGCTGCACAAGACGACCCGTCTGGTCGCGGCCCATCCGGAGACCGGCAAGCCGGTGGCGCTGCCGTTCTTCGGCCCGTACACGACGGTCAACGGCACGATCTGGCCGTATCTGGACGTCGAGGACGGCTGGTACCGCTTCCGTCTGGTGAACGCGTCGAACGCCCGGACGTACGACCTCGTGCTCGTCGACGAGGACGACCGGCCGGTGTCCGGCGCGGTGCACCAGATCGGCAGTGACGGCGGGCTGCTGCCGCGCCCGGCCTCGTTCGACTTCGAGGAGGGGCCGCAGGGGGCGGGCGACGTCGCGACGCTGACGATCTCGCCGGCCGAGCGCTTCGACCTGCTGATCGACTTCCGCGGGTACGCGGGGCGCACGCTGCGGCTGGTGAACAAGGCTCCGGGGCGGGAGCCGGGCGTCGCGGACGCGGCGCTGAACGTGCCGTATCCGCAGGTCATGGAGTTCCGGGTGGGCGAGGCGGCGGAGCCGGACGGCTTCGAGTTGCCGGCGCTGCTCTCCGGCTCGTTCCGGCGCTACGACCACGCCAGGATCGAGCACGGGCACCGGCTCGTGGTGCTGACGCCGCCGACCACGGTCGGGGGCGGCGGGCACCCGGAGATCTGGGAGATGGAGGAGGTCCCGGAGCACGAGCAGGCCGCGGTCCGGGTGCCGGTGAACGGGGTGATCCAGGTCCAGGCGGCGGACGGCAAGGTGCGCACGTACCGGCGGACCGCGCGGACGTTCAACGACGGGCTCGGCTTCACGATCGGCGAGGGCTCGTACGAGCAGTGGTCGTTCCTGAACCTGGGGCCGGCGCCGGTGCTGCACCCGATGCACATCCACCTGGCGGACTTCCAGGTGATGGCGCGGGAGGCGTACGTGGCGGACGGCTTCGACGCGACGGTCGGCGGGACGCTGGCGCCGGTGCGCTGCGACACGGAGCGGCCGGTGCCGGTGCCGCCGAACGAGCAGGGCTGGAAGGACGTGTTCCGGGTGCCGGGCGGGGAGCTGGTGCGGGTGATGGGCCGCTTCGACGGCGCGTACGGCCGCTTCATGTACCACTGCCACCTCCTGGAGCACGAGGACATGGGCATGATGCGTCCGTTCGTCGTGATGCCGCCGGAGGTGCTGCCGCTGGGCCACGGGCACGCGGGCGGTCATGACGACGGCCACGGAGGCGGCCACGGCGGCGGTCCGGGTGGCGGCCACGGCGGCGGTCCGGGTGGCGGCCACGGGCACGGCGCCCGCTGACCCCGTCCCCGTACGCGCACGGGCGAGGCCCCCGCGAGCAGCACGCTCGCGGGGGCCTCGCTTCTTCCCGTGGGGGGAAGCTCCTGGCGACCGCCGGGGTCAGTCCTGCTGGTTGCCGGCGAGGGCGCGGACCCGGCCGCGGACCAGGAACCAGCCGCCGACCAGGGCCGCGGCGATCAGCGGCAGGCAGTTGACGGTGGTGCGGCCGACGCCGCCGTCCATCCACATGAGGACGAGGACGGAGGCGAGGAAGACCAGGGTCACGATCTGGGTGTACGGGGCCCAGGGCAGCTGGTAGGCGGGGCGGACGAGCTTGCCCTCCTTGGCGCGGCGCACGAAGAGCAGCGAGCAGATCATGATCATCGCCCAGGTGCCGATGATGCCGATGGAGGCGAAGTTGAGGACGAGCTCGAAGGCCTCGCCCGGCATCACGAAGTTGAGGACGACACCGGCGACGCCGAAGCCCGCGGTGAGCAGGATGCCGCCGTAGGGGACGCCGCCCTTGTTCATCACGCCGGTGAACTTGGGCGCGGAGCCGGCCAGCGACATGGAGCGCAGGATGCGGCCGGTGGAGTAGAGGCCCGAGTTGAGGCTGGAGAGCGCGGCGGTGAGGACGACGAGGTTCATCACGCCGGCGGCGCCGGGGATGCCGAGCTTGTCGAAGACGGTGACGAAGGGGCTCTGGTCGCCGGTGTACGCGGTGAACGGGAGGATCAGCGCGAGCAGCACGACCGAGCCGACGTAGAACAGGCCCACGCGCCACATGATCGAGTTGATCGCCTTCGGCATGATCTTCTCGGGGTTCTCGGTCTCGCCGGCGGCGACGCCGCACAGCTCGACGGAGGCGTAGGCGAAGACGACGCCCTGGATGAGCAGCAGCATCGGCATGACGCCGTTCGGGAAGATGCCGCCGTTCTCGGTGATGTTGTGCAGGCCCGGGGTGTGGCCGCCGACCTGGTGCGAGGTCACGACGAGGAAGATGCCGACGATCATGAAGATGACGAGCGCGGCGACCTTGATGATCGCGAACCAGAACTCCATCTCGCCGAAGTACTTCACGGAGATGAGGTTGGCGGTGAGGACGATCGCGAGGGCGATCAGCGCGAGCACCCACTGCGGGACGCTGCTGAACATCGACCAGAAGTGGGCGTAGGTGGCGGCCGCGGTGATGTCGGCGACGGCGGTGGTCGACCAGTTGAGGAAGTAGAGCCAGCCGGCCGTGAAGGCGCCCTTCTCACCCATGAACTCACGGGCGTAGGAGACGAAGGCGCCGGAGGACGGGCGGTAGAGCACGAGCTCGCCGAGGGCCCGGACGACGAAGAAGGCGAACAGACCGCACACCGCGTACGCGATGAAGAGCGACGGTCCGGCGTTGTGCATGCGGCCGCCGGCGCCCAGGAAGAGCCCGGTGCCGATGGCACCGCCGATGGCGATCATGTTGATGTGCCGGGACTTGAGGTCCTTGCGGTATCCGGCGTCGCCGGCGTCCACATGGGTGGGTGCCGACGCCGGGGCCGCCGGGGCGGCGGACAGCGGGTCGGCCGCAGTGATGCGGTCACTCATGGAGTTGTTCGCCTTCGTGAGGGGGGAGGGTCTGTGCGGTACCCGGCCGTGCCCTTCGTGGGGGCTTCACGGCACGGCCAGCGGACATCCTCACGGCAAAGCGCGGTGACTGACTGTGACCAATCTCACTGAAAGCCCGGATTTGAGCTAGTTCAGAGGTTACGCAGCGGTGTACTCGGCGGTACGGGGGCGTGGCGCGGAGTGGATCACGGGCCGCTCACGGGCCGCTCCCGGGCAGCGCGCGGCGGCTCACGACGGCTCACGGCGCGAGGACGTCGAGCTCCTTCAGCGCGCCGACGGCGATCTGCCGGGTGAGCTCCTCCGCACGGACCGCGTCCTTCTCGCGTACGGCCTCGGCGACCTGGACGTGCAGGGTGACGGCGGCCGGGTCCGGATCCTCGAACATCACCTGGTGCTGGGTGCGGCCGGTGAGCACCTCGGCGACCACGTCGCCGAGCCGGGCGAACATCTCGTTGCCGGAGGCGTTGAGGACGACCCGGTGGAAGGCGATGTCGTGCACCAGATACGCCTCCAGCTGCCGGCCGCGCGAGGTGGCGACCATGCCGAGGGCCTGCTCGGTGAGCTCGCGGCACTGCTCGGGGGTGGCGTGCAGCGCGGCGAGACCGGCGGCGACCGGCTCGATCGCGGAGCGCAGGACGGTGAGCGAGCGCAGCTGGCGCGGGCGGTCGGCGCCGGCCAGGCGCCACCGGATGACCTGGGGGTCGTACACGTTCCAGCGCTCGGTCGGCAGCACGATCACGCCGACCCGGCGCCGGGACTCGACCAGATGCATGGACTCCAGGACGCGGACGACCTCGCGCACCACGGTCCGGGACACGTCGAAGCGCTCGGCGAGCTCGTCGGAGCGGAGCACGGTGCCGGGCGGGTACTCCCCCGCGGTGATGGCCAGGCCCAGGGAGGTCAGCACGTGCGGATGGAGCCCCTGGGCGGCCGGTGTCGTCATGTCGGCAAGCCTATGCGTCCCCTTGTGGATGATCACGCCGGGAACATTAAGTACGACTTTTTTGTCACAGAGTCTTGAATACGTCGTACTCAATAGGTTTCATGAGCGCGACGGATCGACGAATCGATGTCGAAGAAGACAGCGAGGCACCTCCCATGAGCACCACCCCCCACCCCGTCCCGGCCACCCCTCCCCAGGTGGTCGTCGTGATGGGCGTCGCCGGGACCGGCAAGACCACGATCGGCCCGATGGTGGCCCGGGCGCTCGACCTCCCGTACGCGGAGGGCGACGACTTCCACCCCGCCGCCAACGTGGCCAAGATGTCCGCCGGGATCCCGCTCGACGACACGGACCGGGAGCCCTGGCTCGACGCCATCGGGGAGTGGGCGCACGGCCGGGCCGGACTCGGCGGCGTCGTGTCCAGCTCCGCGCTGAAGCGGAGCTACCGGGACCGGCTGCGCGCGGCCGCGCCCGGCGTCGTCTTCCTCCATCTGACCGGCGACCGCGCACTCATCGAGGAGCGGATGGCCGCCCGCAAGGGCCACTTCATGCCGGCCGCGCTGCTCGACTCCCAGTTCGCCGCCCTGCAGCCGCTGCAGCCGGACGAGGCCGGTGTCGCCGTCGACGTCTCCGGCACCCCCGAGGAGATCACCGCCCGGGCCGTCGCCGGGCTGCGCCGGCTCGCCACCGCCTGATCCCGCGCCCACCCGATCCGGCACCCGCCCGATCCCGCACCCCCACAGTCCCCCGTCCCCCTCACCCCCTAGGGACCCACCGTGACCAGTCTCAGCGTCGAGATCCTGGCAGCGGACGCCGCCGAACCGATCACCTCGGCCGGCCACGCCCAGCTCGGCATCGCCGTGCTCGCCGGCATCGCCGTCATCGTCCTGCTCATCACCAAGTTCAAGCTGCACGCCTTCCTCGCCCTGACCATCGGGTCGCTGGCGCTCGGCGCGTTCGCGGGCGCCCCGCTCGCGGACACCATCAAGTCGTTCAGCACCGGGCTCGGCAACACCGTGGCCGGCGTCGGCGTGCTCATCGCCCTCGGCGCGATCCTCGGCAAGCTGCTCGCCGACTCCGGCGGCGCGGACCAGATCGTCGACACGATCCTCGCCAAGGCCTCCGGCCGGTCCATGCCGTGGGCGATGGTCCTCATCGCCTCCGTGATCGGCCTGCCGCTCTTCTTCGAGGTCGGCATCGTGCTGCTGATCCCGGTGGTGCTGCTCGTCGCCAAGCGCGGCAACTACTCCCTGATGCGCATCGGCATCCCGGCGCTCGCCGGCCTGTCCGTGATGCACGGCCTCATCCCGCCGCACCCCGGCCCGCTCGTCGCCATCGACGCCGTCGGCGCCAACCTGGGCGTCACGCTCGCGCTCGGCCTGGTCGTCGCGATCCCGACCGTGATCATCGCCGGCCCGCTCTTCTCCCGCGTCGCCGCGCGCTGGGTCGACATCCAGGCCCCCGAGAAGATGATCCCGACCCGTCCTTCCGAGGACCTGGAGAAGCGCCCCGGCTTCGGCGTCACCGTCGCGACCGTGCTGCTGCCCGTCGTCCTCATGCTGGTCAAGGCCCTCGTCGACATCGTCGTCGACAACCCCGACAACGGCGTGCAGAAGGTCACCGACGTCATCGGCTCCCCGCTGATCGCGCTGCTCACCGCCGTCATAGTCGCGATGTTCACCCTGGGCCGCGCGGCCGGCTTCACCAAGGAGCGGATCTCCTCCACCGTCGAGAAGTCCCTCGCCCCGATCGCCGGCATCCTGCTGATCGTCGGCGCCGGCGGCGGCTTCAAGCAGACGCTCATCGACATCGGCGTCGGCCAGATGATCCTCGACTTCTCGAAGAGCTGGTCCATCCCGGCGCTGCTGCTCGCCTGGCTGATCGCGGTCGCGATCCGTCTGGCGACGGGCTCGGCGACGGTGGCGACGATCTCGGCGGCGGGCCTCGTGGCTCCGCTGGCCGAGGGCATGTCGACCGGTGAGGTGTCGCTGCTCGTGCTGGCGATCGGTGCCGGTTCGCTCTTCTTCAGCCACGTCAACGACGCCGGTTTCTGGCTGGTGAAGGAGTACTTCGGCATGGACGTCGGCCAGACGGTCAAGACCTGGTCGGTGATGGAGACGATCATCTCGGTGGTCGGCATCGGCTTCGTGCTGCTGCTGTCGCTGGTGGTGTAGCCCCCGTTCAGCCCTCCGGCTGCCCCCGTCCGAGGATCGCGAGCAGCCGGGCGGCCATGGCCCGGACGTCGGCCGAGGCGTCCCGGTCCGTGGCCGTACGGAGCAGGTCGAGGGTCCGCGGATCGTCGCGGCCCGCGTCGGCGAGGACCCGGAGTGCGGTGATGCGCACGTCCGGGTCCTCGTCGTCCACGGCCCGCTGCCGGGCGAGGTCGAGGGTGGCGAGGCCGCGGCGGCGCTCACGGAGCAGGTCCAGGGCGGCGGCGCGGACGACGGGGCTCGGGTCGTGCACGGCCCGGTCGCGGACGAGGCGGGTGCCGCGTTCGCGCTCGGCCCGGCCGAGGAACGGGGCGAGCAGAGCGGCCCGGACCTCGGGGCCCTCGTCGGCCGCCGCGAGGCGCTCGACGAGGTCGGTCACCTCCGGGTCCTCGAACCGGAGCAGCAGGCCGACGGCGGCCGTCCGGATCCGGGGCGTCTCGCCCACCCGGGCCAGCGCGACGACGGCGGTGATCGCCTCCGCCCCGTCCATGGAGGCGAAGCGCCAGGCCCGCAGTGCCTCCGCCCGGACCTCCGGGTCGGCGTCGCCGAGCGCCAGGTCGAGGAACAGTTCCGGTGCCTCGTCCCGGCACACCCGCTCGCGGCCGACGACCTCCACGATCCGGCCCCTGACGTCCGGGGCGGGGTCGTGCCGCACCCGGTCCAGCACGACCGGGCGCACCTCCGGATGCCGGTCGGAGAGGCGTGCGAGTGCCTCCAGGGCCGCCAGGCGCACGCCCGCCCGCTCGTCGTGTTCGGCCTGCGCGAGCGCCAGGCCGAGCAGCTCCCGGTCCCCGTCCGCTCCGGGGAAGAGCGACACCGCGCCCATGGCGCTCAACCGCACGTCCGGTGTGCCGTCGCGGGCGGCCCGGACCAGCAGCGACTGGATGTCGGGGTCGGTCATCTGGTTCAGGGTGATCCCGCGGACGGCCCCGAGGCGTGTCTCCGCATCGCCCTCCCGCAGTGCGCGCAGCAGCCAGGCGTGCGCCTCCGGGGCCTCCAGCGCGGCCCGCGTCAGGGCCGCGAGCAGCCCCGCCCGGACCTGGCGGTCCGCTTCGTCGCGGAGCCGGCCCAGCAGGAAGGGCACGGTCTCCAGCCCCGGTTCGGGGTCGTAGCCGAGCTGCTCCGCCATCGTCTCCCGTACGGCGGGGTGCGGATCACGGCCCACGACCTCGCGCACCAGCTCCCATGCTTCCGGCAGGCCGGCGTCGACCGCCGTGAGGGCGGCCACCACGCGTGTGCTCGGGTCCGGGCTGTGCAGAGCCTCCCGCCGGACGGCCTCGGCCCATGGCTCGGGCCCGGCGCGCAGCAGATGGAGGCGGATCTCCGCGGCCTCCATGCCGACGCCCCGGTAGACGGCGCGCCGCTCGGTCCCGTTGCCGCGGCACCACGCGTCGTGCCACTTCAGGTAGTGCCGCCGGGCGCTCGCGTGTTCGCCGAGCCCGGCGAGGGCCTGCGCGATGTCCGTGAGGCCGGGGCTGTTCGCGTCGTAGCCCTCGTCGTACTCCCGGCAGAGCTCCAGGAGCCGGATCAGGCGTCGCACGATCAGGTCCGCCTGGGCGGCGAGCAGTCCGGGCCGGCGCACCTCGGCCAGGCAGCGGGCGGCGAACGGCAGGCCCGCCGCCGCCCTGTCGTCCTCCCCGTCGAGGCGTCGCGCCGGCACCATCGGTGCGAGCAGCCGTTCGATCACCCCCGCCACGAACCGCTCGTCGAGCAGTCCCACGAGCAGCAGCAGCGTCTCGTGCCACGCCGGGTCCTCGGCCTTCCGGGCGAACAGCTCGCGCAGCTCCTCCTCCGAGACGGCCCGCTCGTGGTTGAAGCGGTGCGCGATGTCCACGGCCGTCAGGTACTCCAGGAACGTCCGGTGCACGAAGCCGTAGATCTCGCCGCCGAAGCGGCTGAGGATGAAGTTCCGGCCGCGGAACTGGTCCAGCATGATCCGGGCCGCGACCGTCGCCCGGTCCGTGGGGAGTTCGTACCGCTCCTTCAGGTAGGCCTCGAAGCTGCGGATGAGGTCGGGGCCCGCGATGTGGTTGCCCGCCATGCCGCCGTGCCCCTCCTGCATCCGGCGGGCGATGAGGCGCAGGAGTTCGAGCTTGTCCTCGGGGCCGAGGTACGGGAGGTGTTCCTCGACGCGGCGGTCCTTCAGGTACCGGCTGGGGTCCCAGTGTTCGACGAGGACGGCGACGGCGTGTTCGTAGACCGCGCGGCGGTCGCGCGGGAGTTCGCGGCGGCGGCCGATGATGGCGAGGATCGTGAGCAGGAGCGGGTTGCCGGCGAGTTCGCGGACGGAGGCGGAGCCGTCGACGGCCGTGAGGACGCGGTCGGTCAGCTTCCGCGCCTGCCCGGCGTCCTCGGGGCAGGCGAGGGCGAACCAGCGCTCGGTGAAGGCGCCGATCTGCTCGCGGTCGAGGTCCTGGAGCATGAAGTCGGCGAAGCCGGCGCCGTCGAGGACGGCGCGCTGGTAGCCGTACGCGCGCGAGGTGACGACGATACGGGTCCGGGGGTAGCGCGCGGCGAAGCCGGCGACGCGTCGGGTGACGGCGTCGCGGACGCCGGTCTCGAAGAGCTCGTCGAGGCCGTCGAAGACGACGAGGGCGCCCGACTGTTCGCCTTCGAGGCGTGCAAGGAGCAGGTCCCGGGGCAGGCCGAGGCCCTCCGTCGCGTACTGGTGCTCCAGGTAGTCCTCGAAGCTCCGCTCCCGCCACTCCGCCTGGGCGTACTCGCGCAGTTCGACGATCAGCGGCAGCCTGCCGTGCAGCGGCTCCAGGCCCGGCTGCGGCTCCGCGGCGGTCAGCGCGAGCGCCAGGTAGCGGGCCAGGGTGGACTTGCCCGCGCCCGGGTGGCCGAGGACGACGAGGCGGTCGTGGCCGGGGCCGGCGAGGACGTCGAGGACGGGGAGCGGCGGGCGCTCCTGGTAGGCGCGGCGGACGCGCTGGACGGTGTCGCGGTCGACGCCGGGCGGGAGTTCGTGGAGCTGGGCCTCCTCGGGGTCCATGAGGCGGCGCAGCAGTTCCTGGGGCAGCTCGACCGGGGGCGGGTCGGCGCGTACGGACTGCGGGACGAAGACGTCGTGGAGCCGGACGGCGGGGTGCTCGTCCTGTTCGTGCAGCGGGGTGAGGACCGCCAGGTCGAGGCGGCCGTAGCGCTGGCGGACGCGGGCGGCGTAGCGGGCGAGGGCCTCGGCCGGTTCGTGTACCGGCCGCACGGGCCCGTCCGTGATCGTGACGGAGCCCTGGACCTGGCTGATCAGGGTGATGTTGCCGGTGGCCGTGGCCTTCTCGACGCTCTGGCCCCGCCCCCAGCGCTTGAACAGGCCCCTCATGACGTCGGCGGCTCCGAGCCGATGCGCACCGAGCCGTCGACGCCGTCGATCTGGGTCAGGTCCCCGCCGGTACGGGCGCCCCGGGCCGACTGTGCCGCGCCGGCCGGATCGGGGTCGCCGGACGCGGGCGCCGCGGCCGGAGCCGTACCCCCGCCGTTCCCGCCGCCCCCGCCGGTGATGACCACGTCACCCTTCACCCCGCGGATCTGGCGCAGCGATCCCCCGGCCACCGCCCCGTCCGCCGACTGCACGGCGGGCCCCCGCGTGAAGAGGCCCGCCACCGTCAGCGCGAGGCCCGTCACGGTGAAGAACAGGCTGAGTACGCTGCTCCACTTGTCGGCCTCGTCCAGGCCCCGCAGGACGAAGAAGGCCGCGAGCCCACCCAGGGCCACCACGGTGCCAACGGCCAGGAACCACAAGCGCTTTGTCACCGCACCATCTTGCCTCAGCCGGCCCGCTACCCCACCGCCCGCGCAGCCGCTCGTCCCGCCGCCCGGCCCGAGAACAGGCAGCCGCCCAGGAACGTGCCCTCCAGCGAGCGGTAGCCGTGCACGCCCCCGCCGCCGAAGCCGGCCGCCTCGCCGGCCGCGTACAGACCGGGCAGCGGCTCGCCGTCGGCGGTCAGCACGCGCGACGAGAGGTCGGTCTGCAGGCCGCCCAGCGACTTGCGGGTCAGGATGCTGAGGCGGACGGCGATCAGCGGGCCCGCGCCGGGGTCGAGGACGCGGTGCGGGGCGGCCGTGCGGATGAGCTTGTCGCCGAGGTAGCGGCGGGCCCCGCGGATCGCCGTGACCTGGAGGTCCTTGGTGAAGGGGTTGGCGATCTCGCGGTCGCGGGCGGTGAGTTCGCGGCGCAGCGCGGCCTCGTCGATCAGGTCCTCGCCGGTGATCCGGTTCATGCCGCGGACGAGGGCGGCGAGGTCGCGTTCGACGACGAAGTCGGCGCCCTTGTCCATGAACGCCCGCACCGGTGCGGGGACGTCGGCGCGGGCGCGGCCGATGACGCCGCGGACGGACTTTCCGGTGAGGTCGGGGTTCTGTTCGGAGCCGGAGAGGGCGAACTCCTTGCCGATGATCTTGCGGTCGAGCACGAACCAGGTGTGGTCGTGGCCGGTGCGCATGATGTGTTCGAGGGTGCCGAGGGTGTCGAAGCCGGGGAAGAGCGGGACGGGCAGCCGCTTGCCGGTGGCGTCGAGCCAGAGGGAGGACGGGCCGGGCAGGATGCGGATGCCGTGGCGGGCCCAGATGGGGTTCCAGTTCTCGATGCCCTCGGTGTAGTGCCACATCCGGTCGCGGTTGACGTGGTGGGCGCCGGCCTTCTCGGCGATGCCGAGCATCAGGCCGTCGACGTGGGCGGGGACGCCGGAGAGCATGCGGGCGGGCGGGGTGCCGAGGCGGGCGGGCCACTGCGCGCGGACGAGGTCGTGGTTGCCGCCGATGCCGCCGGAGGTGACGATCACGGCCTGGGCGCGGTACGAGAAGGCGCCGGTGGCCTCGCGGCCGCTGGCGGTGCCGCGCGGCACGTCGGAGGGGGCCAGGAGCTCGCCGGTGACGGTGTCGACCGTGCCGGCGGTGGTGCCGAGGCCGGTGACCCGGTGGCGGAAGCGGAAGCGGACCAGGCCGCGGGCGACGCCTTCGCGCACCTGGCGTTCGAAGGGGGCGACGAGGCCGGGGCCGGTGCCCCAGGTGATGTGGAAGCGGGGTACGGAGTTGCCGTGGCCGGTGGCGTCGTAGCCGCCGCGCTCGGCCCAGCCGACGACGGGGAAGAAGCGCACGCCGAGCCCGTGCAGCCAGGCGCGTTTCTCGCCGGCGGCGAAGTCGACGTACGCCTCGGCCCACTTCCGGGCCCAGGCGTCCTCCTCGGCGCGGTCGAAGCCGGCGGTGCCGAGCCAGTCCTGGAGGGCCAGGGCGTGGCTGTCGCGGATGCGCATCCGGCGCTGTTCGGGCGAGTCGACGAGGAAGAGGCCGCCGAAGGACCAGTGGGCCTGGCCGCCGATCGACTGCTCGGGTTCCTGGTCGAGCAGGAGGACGGAGCGGCCGGCGGCGGCCAGCTCGGCGGTGGCGACGAGACCGGCGAGGCCGGCCCCGATGACGATCACGTCGGCGTCGTACGGCTCATGGGGCATGGACCGCATCTTGGATACATGAATGTATCGAGTCAACGGTTCGGGTGGTCCGGGTGCCCTCCCGTTTTCTAATGCCGAGCATTAATATGGGTGGCATGGCAAGGACGTCAGGGCCCGAGACCCGGGACAAACTGATCCGCGCGGCCGAGGAGGTCTTCGCGACCAAGGGCGTCGACGGCGCCCAGCTCCGCGACATCGTCGCCCTCGCCGGCCAGGGCAATCCCTCGGCCGTGCAGTACCACTTCGGCTCCCGCGCCGGACTGCTCGACGCGGTGATGGCCGGCCGCCAGGCCCGCACGGAACAGGTGCTCGCCCCGCTGCTCGACGCGGCGGAGCAGGCCGGCGGCGGCCTCCACGAGCTGATCGCGGCCCTCGTCGGCGCCGAGGCGAGCGAGCTGGCCACCGACCGGGGCCGCCGCTGTCTGCGGATCTCCGCGCAGCTCAGCCACGAGAGCGGGATCCGCACCCGCACCCCGCACCCCACGCTCGCCGGCACCCGCTACTGGCGCCTGATCGAGCGCACCGCCGGCCGGCTGGCCGCCGACGGGCTGCCGGAGCCGCTGCTCCTGGAGCGCCTCGACCTGGCCCTGACCGTCGTGGGCGCGGCGATGGCGGACCGCGCCCGGCAGTACCTCGACGGCGCCGAGCCGCTGACGGACGAGCCGCTCTTCCTCGCCGACCTGGTCGAGACGACCACCGCGCTTCTCCGGGCCGCACAGCCCCGGAGCGTCCCCGCCCCCGATCCCTCCCCCGACCTTTGAAGGAACCTTCCATGAACGACCTCACCGGCAAGACCGTCCTCGTCACCGGCGGCGCCCGCGGCCTGGGTGCCGAGGCCGCCCGGCAGGCCGTGGCCGCCGGCGCCAACGTCGTGATCACCGACGTACTGGACGAGGACGGCAAGGCCACCGCGGCCGGGCTCGGCGAGCGCGCGCGCTTCCTCCACCACGACGTGACCTCCGAGGAGGAGTGGGCGGCGGCCGTCGCGTACGCCGTCGCCGAGTTCGGCGCGCTGCACGGCCTGGTGAACAACGCCGGCATCTCCACCGGCGCCTTCCTGGAGAGCGAGTCGGTCGAGCACTTCCGCAAGGTCCTCGACATCAACCTGACCGGCGTCTTCATCGGCATGAAGGCCGCGATACCGGCCATGAAGGAGGCCGGCGGCGGCTCCATCGTCAACATCTCCTCCGCCGCGGGCCTGATGGGCCTCGCGCTGACCGCCGGCTACGGTGCCTCGAAGTGGGGCGTGCGCGGTCTGACGAAGATCGGCGCGGTCGAGCTCGGCACCGCCGGGATCCGCGTCAACTCGGTCCACCCGGGCATGACGTACACCCCGATGACCGCCGCCGTCGGCATCGAGAAGGGCGAGGGCAAGTACCCGAACACGCCCATGGGCCGGGTCGGCGAGGCGCACGAGATCGGCGGCGCGGTCGTGTTCCTGCTCTCGGACGCGGCCTCGTACGTGACGGGCGCCGAGCTGGCGGTGGACGGCGGCTGGACCACCGGCCCGACGGTCAAGTACGTCATGGGGCAGTGAGCCCTCTGTACCCCTGCGGTCCGTCCGGCGGATCATGGGCGTATGAGCGCTGCCGATGAGCTGATCGACGTCGTCGACGAGAACGACCGGGTGGTGGGGCGGGCCCCGCGCGGCGAGGTGTACGCGCGGGGCCTGATCCACCGCTGCACCTTCGTCCGGGTACGGGACGGCCAGGGGCGCGTCTTCGTGCACCGCCGCACCCCGACCAAGCTGGTCTACCCCTCCCTCCACGACATGTTCGTCGGCGGGGTCGTCGGCGCCGGCGAGTCCTACGACGACTGCGCGCTGCGCGAGGCCGAGGAGGAGCTGGGCGTGTCCGGACTCCCCCGGCCGGTGCCGCTGTTCCGGTTCCTGTACGACTCCGGGGGCGTGGCCGGCAAGTGGTGGTCAGCCGTGTACGAGGTGCGCTGCGACCTGCCCGTCCATCCGCAGGCCGAGGAGGTGGCGTGGCACGCCTTCCTGACGGAGGCGGAGCTGGAGCGGCGGCTCGCCGAGTGGCGGTGGGTGCCGGACGGCCTGGCCGCGTACGAGCGGCTGCGCGCGCACCGCGGCGAGTAGGGTGCCCCGGTGAGCGACTTCGTACAGAGCCTGCGGCTGTGGTTCGCGCCGCGGCGGCTGCGGGAGGAGGGCGAGACCCCCGACTACCGCTTCTCCCTGGCCAACGAACGCACCTTCCTCGCCTGGATCCGGACCGCGCTCGCCCTGATCGGCGGCGGTTTCGCCGTCGACCAGTTCCTGCCGGACCTGCGCTGGGGGGTGCGGGTCGGGCTCGCGCTCGCGCTGCTCGGCGCGGGTGTGCTGTGCGCGCTGCGCGCCGTGAACCACTGGGTCCGCTGCGAGCGGGCGATGCGGCGCGGCGAGGACCTGCCGGTGTCGCGCTTCCCGACCGTGCTGAGCCTCGCGGTCGCGGTGGTCGCGCTCGCGATGGTGGTGGTCGTGGTGTTCGGCTGGGCCGGGCGGTGACCTCGCCGCGGACCGGCACGGCCGACGGGGCGGACGCCCGCGATCCGGGGCTCCAGCCGGAGCGGACCCGGCTCGCCTGGCGGCGGACGACGCTGTCGGCCACGGTGTGCGCGGTGCTCGCCGGCAAGCAGGCGATCCACGGCGGCGTGACGGCGTCCGGCCTGGTGGCGGCGTGCCTGTCGGCGCTGGTCTGGATCGGCTTCCTGGCGGTGGCGCACGGCCGGATCCAGTCGCTCGGCGCGGCCCGGCCGCCGCAGCTGTCGCACCGGCGGGCGCTGCTCGCGGCGGCCTGCACGATCGCGTTCGCGGGCTTCGCGGTGGCCGTGGTGCTCTGAGCCTCCCGGCATCCGGACCCCGGGGCTCCGGCTTCCCTCTGACCTGGGGCAACTGGCACTCTTCGGCTGTCCAGTTGGAGACCCAGCTGCTCTCATCGTCCGGGGGAACCCTTTGTCCGCGATCGATCCGTCCACCACCGAGCCCTACGTCGTCGCGCTCGCGCCGAACGTCCACGCCTTCGTCCAGCCCGACGGCGGCTGGTGCCTCAACAACGCCGGCTTCGTCGGCGACGGCCGGCCCGGCGGCGAGACCCTGCTCGTCGACACCGCCGCCACCGAGCGCCGGGCCCGGCTGCTGCGCGCGGCCGTGCTCGACGCGGGGTGCGCGCTGCCGCGCACCATCGTCACCACGCATCACCACGGCGACCACACCTACGGCAACGGGGTGTTCCTGCCGGAGGCCCGGATCGTCGGGCACGAGCTGTGCCGTTCCGAGCAGCTGGCCGCCGGGCGGCAGCTGCACCTGCTGTGGCCGCAGACCGACTGGGGGCACGTCGAGATCGAGCCGCCGCACCTCACGTACCGCGACCGGCTGACGCTGTACGTCGGCGAGACCGAGGTGCGGGTGATCCACCCGGGCACGGCGCACACGGTGGGCGACTCGATCGTGCACCTGCCCGGGCAGGGCATCGTGTTCACCGGCGACCTGATCTTCAACGGCGGCACGCCGTTCGTGCCGATGGGCTCGCTGGCCGGCTCGCTGCGGGCGCTCGACCTGCTGCGCTCGCTGGACGCGAGCACGGTGGTGCCGGGCCACGGCCGGATCACCGACCCGTCCGCGTACGACGCGACCGAGCGCTATCTGCTGTTCGTCCGGGAGCTCGCGACCGAGGGCCGGACCAGGGGCGACTCGCCGCTGGAGACGGCGCGGCGGGCGGAGCTCGGCGAGTTCGCGGCCTGGGCGGAGAGCGAGCGGCTCGTCGCCAACCTGCACCGCGCGTACGCGGAGCTGGAGGGGCTGCCGGAGGGGCACCCGCTCGATCCGATGACCGTCTTCATGGACATGGCCGCGATGAACGGCGGGAAGCCGGTCGCCTGCCACGCCTGACGCGTCGCGGGGAGCTCCGGATGCCCCGGTGGGCGGGGCCGCCCGGAGCTCCCCCTGGACTCCATACCGACTGGTCGGTCATGATGTGCGGGACGCCGACCCGGAGGTACGACCCGCATGAGTTCCGCACCGCCCCCAGGCCCCGTTCCCGGTCTCGACCCGGAGCAGCTGCGCCGCTTCCTCGACCGCGAGCGCCCCGGCCTGGTCGCCGGCCCCCTGGAGGCCCGGCTGATCGAGGGCGGCCGCTCGAACCTCACGTACGCGGTGAGCGACGGCACCGGCCGCTGGGTCGTGCGCCGTCCGCCGCTCGGCCATGTGCTGGCCACCGCGCACGACATGAGGCGCGAGCACCGGGTGATCAGCGCCCTGCACGCCACCGCCGTGCCCGTCCCGGAGACGGTCGTGCTCTGCGAGGACGAGTCGGTGCTCGGAGCGCCGTTCTACGTCATGGACTTCGTCGACGGCACCCCGTACCGCTCCGCCGCCGAACTCGCCCCGCTCGGCCCCGAGCGCACCCGCGCCGCCGTCCTCGGCCTCGTCGACACCCTGGTCGACCTGCACGCCGTGGACCCGGCCGCCGCCGGGCTCGGCGACTTCGGCCGGCCCGAGGGCTTCCTCGACCGGCAGCTGCGCCGCTGGGGCAAGCAGCTCGCCGCCTCCCGGGGCCGCGAGCTGGCCGGCATCGACGAGCTGCACGCCGCCCTCGGCCGCGGCCTGCCCGCCTCCCCGGCACCCACCGTCGTCCACGGCGACTACCGGCTCGACAACGTCCTCATCGGCGCGGACGACCGGATCAGCGCCGTGCTCGACTGGGAGATGTCCACGCTCGGCGACCCGCTCACCGACCTCGGCCTGCTCGTCATGTACAGCACGCCGCTCGACCTGCCGGACTCCCCCATCTCCACGACCGCCTCCGCCGCCGGCCACCCGGCCGTCACCGAGCTGGTCGAGCGCTACGCGGCCCGCTCCGGCCGCGACACGGGCGCCCTCTCCTGGTACACGGCCTTCGCCTGGTTCAAGCTCGCCGTGATCCTGGAGGGCATCCACTACCGCTACACCCTCGGCCAGACCGTCGGCGCCGGCTTCGACCGCATCGGCGAGCTCGTCCCCGTCTTCATCGAGCACGGCCTGACCACGCTGCAGAAGGGCTGACCCGCCATGGACTTCACGTTCGACGCCCGCACGGAGGAACTGCGGGCGAAGCTCCTCGCCTTCATGGACGAGCACGTCTACCCCGCCGAGGCCGTCGCCGAGGAGCAGCGCGCGGCGCTCGCCTCGCCGTGGGACGTGCCGCCGGTCGTCGAGGAGCTGAAGGCCGAGGCGCGCCGCCAGGGCCTGTGGAACCTGTTCTTCGTAGACCAGCACAGCCTGCCCGACGAGGAGTACGGGGCCGGGCTCACCAACCTCCAGTACGCGCCGCTCGCCGAGATCACCGGCCGCAGCCCGCAGCTCGCGCCCACCGCCCTCAACTGCGCCGCCCCGGACACCGGGAACATGGAGCTGCTCGCCCAGTTCGCCGACGAGGCGCAGCGCAAGCAGTGGCTGGAGCCGCTGCTGACCGGCGAGATCCGGTCGGCGTTCGCGATGACCGAGCCCGAGGTGGCCTCGTCCGACGCGACGAACATCGAGACCCGGATCCGCCGGGACGGCGACTCGTACGTCGTCGACGGCCGCAAATGGTACATCTCCGGGGCCCTGCACCCCGACTGCAGGATCCTCATCGTCATGGGCAAGACCGACCCGGACGGGCCGGACCCGCGCCGCCAGCAGTCGATGGTCCTGGTCCCCCGCGACACCCCCGGCGTCGAGGTGCGGCGCGCGATGAAGGTGTACGGGTACGAGGACCACTACCACGGCGGCCACGCCGAGGTGGTGTTCGACGACGTCCGCGTGCCGGCGGCGAACCTGATCGGCGAGGAGGGCGGCGGCTTCGCCATCGCCCAGGCCCGCCTCGGCCCCGGCCGCATCCACCACTGCATGCGGCTGATCGGCATGGCCGAGCGGGCGGTGGAGCTGATGTGCCGGCGCGCGGTGTCCCGTACCGCCTTCGGCAAGGCGCTCGCCCAGCAGGGCGTCGTGCAGAACTGGATCGCGGACGCCCGCGTGACGATCGAGCAGCTGCGGCTGCTCGTCCTCAAGACGGCCTGGCTGATGGACACGGTCGGCAACCGGGGCGCCCACACCGAGATCCAGGCGATCAAGATCGCCACCCCGCGCGCGGTCGTCGACATCATCGACCGGGCGGTGCAGCTGCACGGCGCCGGCGGCGTCTCGCAGGACACGCCGCTCGCCGAACTGTGGGCGGCGGCACGGACGCTGCGGCTCGCGGACGGGCCGGACGAAGTGCACCAGCGCTCGCTGGCCCGCCGGGAGCTGAAGAAGTACCTGTAGGTACCCCGTACGGGATCAGGCGTGCCGGTCACTGAGGGCGTAGCCGCCCTCGGTGACCGGCATGTCCGCTGCCGGGGCCATGCACCTCGTCAGGAGCGGCTCGCCCTTGAGGGTCGCGCCGGAGAGGCCGACCCGGGCCGGGCCGTTGGCGTGGTTGCCGGGGACGAAGAAGCTGAGGCCCATGCGGGTGTGCGGCTCCAGGGCCGTCTGCCACGGGTGGCCCGGGCTGGTGCGGACGAGCCGGCCGGTCACGGTGGCGGTGGGGCCACCGGTGCGGAGGCAGTCGACCTCGAAGTCGCCCCAGTAGTCCCGGCCGTCGATGACGTGCGAGATGCGGAAGGTGCCCCAGGAGCGGGTGGGGATCGAGCCGCGCTCAAAGCCGGCGTGGGCGTCGACGCTGACGCGTACGGTCTCCGTCTTCACGTCGTAGCCGAGCCGCGCCTCGCCCTTGAGGGCGGAGGTGGTGGCCTGGGTGACCGACGCCGTCACCGGCGCGGGGTGCGGCACCGGCTCCGGTGCGGGGGCCGCCGCGACCGGGGTCGCCACGGCGGCGACGAGGGCGAGGGCGGCGGCGGCACGCAGGAGGTGCTTGGACACGGCGGGGCTCCGTTCGGGGCGGGGGATGATCAACGCGTCGATCCTCGCCGCCGTACCCCGCCCCGGACGTCAGTCCGCGGTACCGTCCGCCTCCCCCGTACGGGCGAGCCCCCACGGTCCCGCGGGCGCGCTCACTACGGGCGCAGGGCCCGCAGCAGCAGGTCGGCCAGGTGGTCGGCGACCTGCTGCGGGGTGAGCGGGCCGTCGGGGCGGTACCAGGTGGACAGGTGGTGGACGGAGCCGAAGTGGTAGTCGACCACCAGGTCGGCGGGGGTGCTGTCGGAGAACACCCCGGCCCGCTGCCCCTCCTCGATCAGGGCGCGGAAGCGCTCGTGGTAGCGCCGCCGCTCGGCCCGCACCTGCTGGTTCTTCTCCGGGCTGAGGTGGTGCATGGAGCGGAAGAAGATCGAGGCGTCGTCGAGGTTCTCGATGGTGGTGACGACCACGTCGGCGGCCGCGTCCCGCAGCCGCGCCTCCACCGGCGCGTCGGCCTCGGCGAAGGCGTCGAGCCGCTCCTGCTGGAGCCGCAGCACGCGCGCGTAGACCTCCTGGAGCAGGTCCTCCTTGGAGCCGAAGTAGTGGTAGAGGGCGCCCTTGGTGACGCCCGCCGCCTCCACGATCTCCTGGACGGAGGTGCGGTCGTAGCCCTGCTCGGCGAAGAGCCGGGTGGCGGCGGCGAGGAGCCTCTGGGGGACGGGCAGCGCGCTCCCGTCCGTCGTCCTGGCCATGCCGTTCCGCCTTTCGTTCATGCGTGCGTCGCTCGTGGGGCCGGGTGACGCCTGTTTTCGGTCATTGCCGGGAACGCAGTTCCCGCCTGAGGATCTTCCCACTTGTCGTCTTCGGGAGCTCCGGCAGGATCTCGACCTCGCGCGGGTACTTGTACGCGGCGAGCCGCGCCGCGCAGTACGCGGACAGCTCGGCGGGGTCCGCCCCGGCGCCCGGGCGCAGGCTCACGTACGCCCGGACGGTCTCGCCGCGGTAGGCGTCGGGGACGCCGACGACGGCGGCCTCGCGGACGGCGGGATGGGTGTAGAGCACGTCCTCGACCTCACGCGGCCAGACCTTGAAGCCGGACGCGTTGATCATGTCCTTCTTGCGGTCGACGACGTACAGCCAGCCGTCCTCGTCCATGAAGCCGATGTCGCCGGTGCGCAGTTCCCCGTCGGGGAAGGCGGCGGCCGTGGCCTCGGGCAGCCGCCAGTAGCCGGGGACGACCTGCGGGCCGCGGACGGCGATCTCGCCGGGCGTGCCGAACGGGACCTCGGCGCCGGTGTCGTCGAGGATCCGGACGACGGTGTCGGGGCCGGGCACGCCGACGGAGAGGGTGCCGGAGGCCGGGTCGACGGGTGCCTCGTGCTCGGGCGGTACGGAGGCGCAGGGCGCGGTGCACTCGGTGAGGCCGTAGCCGTTGCGCAGGTAGGGGCCGAAGCCGGCGCGGAACTTCTCGACGAGCGCGGGCGGCACGGGCGCGCCGCCGGACGACATCACCAGGAAGGAGGCGAAGTGGTCGGGCGTGGCGGCCGGGTGGGCGGCGAGCGCCATGTAGGCGGTGGAGGGGCCGACGGTGTAGGCGGGCCGGTGCTCCAGGAAGGCGTCGAGGACGACGCCGGGCTCGAAGCGGTAGGCGAGCGCGAGTGTGCCGCGGTTGGCGAAGCAGGCGCCGAGTTCGCAGACGAGTCCGGTGATGTGGAAGAGCGGGGCGAGCGCGAAGTAGACGGCGCCGGGCGGCACGGGGTGGCCGGCGCGCTGGCGTTCGGCGTTGTGGACGATGCCGCGGTGGAGGTTGAGGGCGCCCTTGGGGGTGCCGCTGGTGCCGGAGGTGTAGCTGATCAGCGCGATGTCGTCGGTGCCGGGAGTACGGCCTTCGGGGGCCGGGTGCCCGGCGCGGGCGACGGCGAGGAGGTCGTCGGCGCCGGCGCGTCCGGAGCCGGCGGGCACCGCCTCGAAGCCGAGGACCCGGGCGTCGTCCCGGGTCTGGAGCTGGCGCTCGTCGGCGGTGAGGGCGACGGACACGCCGGCCTCGGCGGCGGTGGCGCGGACGTGGCCGGCCCAGGCGCGGTCCGAGCAGACGACCGCGCGGGCGCCGGAGTCGCGCAGGGCGTGGCCGACCTCGGCGGACTTGTACATCGGGTTGATCGGGACGACGACGGCGCCCGCCTTCCAGGCGCCGAGCAGCGCGAGCACGAAGTGCGGGCTGTTCTGCAGCATGACCGCGACCCGGTCGCCGCGCCCGACGCCCCGGGCCGCGAGGTGTCCGGCGACCGAGTCGGACAGCGCGTCGAGCTCGCGGTAGGCGATCCGGGCGTCGAAGTAGGCGAGCGCCGGGTGGTCGGGGGTGCGGGCGGCGGCGGCCCGGAAGGCGTGCAGGACGGTCGGCGGCGGGTCGATGGGCGCCCGCTGGGCCGCGGTGAGCCGCCCGAGCCACGGCCTGGCGGCGTAGATCGACCCCGTACCGGCCGCCGTGCGTCCGGAGTTCCGGTCGGCTTCGGTCATGCGCCCGTCCTTTCTTCCCAGGTGCGCTGGATGTGGTTCATGCTGCCGAGCCACCGCTCGGGGTCGGTGGCCCGGGCCCGGTAGTAGTCGGCGACCTCGGGGTGCGGCAGGACCAGGAAGCGGTCGGCGGCGATGGCGTCGAAGAGGGCGTCGGCGACGGCCTCGGGCGCGATGGCGGTGGGGGCGAGGACGAGTTCGCCGGCCGATCCGGCGGCCGTGAGCATGTCCGTGCGGACGCCCTGGGGGCAGATGGCGTGGACCTTGAGGCCGCGGTGGCGGTAGGTGAGCGAGAGCCATTCGGCGAAGGCGTACGCGCCGTGCTTGGAGACGCTGTACGGGGCGGCGCCGACCATGGTGAGCAGTCCGGCGGCCGAGACGGTGGAGACGAAGCGGCCGCTGCCGCGCTCCAGCCAGTCGGGGAGCAGCGCGCGGGCGGCCCGGACGTGGGCCATGACGTTGACGTCCCAGGCGGCGGCCCACACGTCCTCGTCGGCGAAGGCGTCGCCGGGCGAGGCGAGTCCGGCGTTGGCGCACCAGACGTCGATGCCGCCCCCGAGGGCCTCGCGGGCCTCGGCCACGACGGCGGAGGCGTCTCCGGGGACGGCGAGGGCGCCGATCTCCTCGGCGAGGGCCTTGGTGCGTCCGGGGTCGAGGTCGTTGACGACGACGCGGGCCCCCTCGGCCGCGAAGCGGCGGGCCAGGGCGGCGCCGATGCCGCCCGCCGCGCCCGTGACGACGACTCCCGCGCCCTGCACCGTGCTCATCCCGTCCACACCTCTCCGTAGCGACTGCCGCGACCGTGCGCGCAGACTAACCGGTCGGTATGGAGACGGGGAAGACGTCGGCCGGTACGCCTCGTTCCGCGCGGGCCGGTCCGGCGCTAGCGTGCGTGGCCATGTCAGGGAAGGCGATCAAGGAGGTCTCCTCGTGCGTGTGTCGAACCTGTCCGGCCCGTCAGACCCCTCAGACCCCTCAGACCCGTCAGACCCGTCAGACCCGTCAGACCCGTCAGACCCGTCAGAGCCGTCAGAGCCGTCAGAGCCGTCAGAGCCGACCGGCCTGACCCGCCTGACTGGCCCGACCGGCCTTTCCAGACGCGGGCTCCTGGCCGCGGGCGGCGGGGCCCTCGCGGCGGCCGCGGCCGGCGCCGGACCGGCGGCCGCCGACGCGCCGCCCGGCCGGGCGAACGGCCGCGCCCCGGGCCACCAGGTCCGTACCGGCTTCGACCGGCTCGCCGCCGACGGGTACGCGCTGCTCGACGGCGCGCGCGTCGGCGTCGTCACCAACCCGACCGGCATCACCGCCGAGGCCCGGCACATCGTGGACGTCATGCACGCCGACGAACGGGTGGACCTCGTCGCCGTCTTCGGCCCCGAGCACGGCTTCCGGGGCACGGCGCAGGCGGGCGGCTCGGAGGGCCGCTACGACGACCCGGCGACCGGACTGCCGGTCTACGACACGTACCTGAAGAGCGGTCAGCCGCTCGCGGACGTGTTCACGGCCTCCGGGGTCGACACGGTCGTCTTCGACATCCAGGACGTGGGCGCCCGCTTCTACACGTACATCTGGACCCTGTACGACTGCATGGCCGCGGCCGCGCTCGCCGGGAAGCGCTTCGTGGTCCTCGACCGGCCGAACCCGGTGACCGGGCGCGCGGCCCTCGGGCCGGTGCTCGACCGGGCGTACGCGACCTTCGTGGGCCGCGAGCCGATCGCGCAGGCGCACGGGATGACGGTCGCCGAGCTGGCCCGGCTCTTCGCGGGGGAGTTCCTGACCCGGCCCGTGGCGCTGGAGACGGTGGCGGTGACCGGCTGGCGGCGCGCCGGCTTCTTCGACACGACCGGGCTGCCGTGGGTGCCGCCGAGCCCCAACATGCCGACGCCCGACACCGCGCTCGTGTACTCCGGCACCTGCCTGTTCGAGGGCACCAACCTCTCCGAGGGCCGCGGCACCACCCGGCCGTTCGAGCTGCTCGGCGCGGAGGGCGTCGACGGCCGGTGGGCGGAGGCGGTGAACGCGCTCGGCCTGCCGGGCGTGCGCTTCCGCGAGGCGTACTTCGCGCCGACCTTCTCGAAGTTCCAGGGCAGGACGGTGGGCGGGGTGCAGCTGATGGTGCACGACCGCGAGGTCTTCGACCCGGTGCGGACCGGCATCGCGCTGCTCGTGACCGCGCGGCGGAGCTGGAGCGGCTTCGCGTGGCGGGCGGACCAGTGGATCGACAAGCTGACGGGGTCGGCGCGGGTGCGCACCATGATCGACGCGGGCGCGGACGTGGACGAGGTCACCGGGGCCTGGGAGGCGGACCTGGCGGCGTTCCGCGCGGTGCGCGAGGAGTACCTGCTCTACCGCTAGCCGGCTGAGAGGAGGACCCGCCGTGCCGCCGGCGGGCCGGGAGGAGTACCGCTGTACCGCCGGCGGGCCGGGAGGACCCCTCCGGGACCGGGCGACCCCGGGCGAGGCCCGCCCTCCCCCTACGGGACCGCGGGGGTCAGCCCCCGGGTGGGTCCGGGGGCATCCCGGATGGTCCCGGGCGGCGGCCGGGGCGAGGCTGGAGTCATGGATCTTCGCTTACGACATCGCCGCGGCCCGCTCGCCGCCGTGCTGGCCGCGCTGTGCGTGGGCCTGCTGGCGCCGTCCGCCGCCGTGGCCCGCACGCCCGCCGCCGGCGCTCCCCCGGTCCCCGACCCGGCCCGTGACCTCGCCGCGACCGCCCGCCCGCTGACCGACGGCCGCGCCCTGGAGCGGATCGTCGGCTCGGCGAAGGTGGTCGGCGTGGGCGAGGCCACGCACGGCTCCGCCGAGTTCCTGCGGGCCAAGCACCGGATGTTCGAGGAGCTGGTGGAGCGGCGGGGGTTCACCACCTTCGCGCTGGAGGCCCCGTGGAGCACGGGCCTGCTCGTCGACGCCTACGTGCGGGACGGCAAGGGCGACATCCGCACGATCATGCGGGACCAGTTCCAGGAGTCGTACGCCTTCTGGAACAACGACGAGTACCTCGACCTGTTCACCTGGATGCGGCAGCACAACCTGCGCCACCCGGACCACCCGGTCCGTTTCATGGGCAACGACCTCGGCTACGCGGGCCCCGAGCTCTTCGACCGGGTCACCGGCTATGTCGCCCGGACCCGCCCGGAGCTGCTCCCCCGCTTCCGCGCGCTGTACGCGTCCTCGCGGCCGAGCGGTGACGACGTCGGCGCCTGGATCACCGCGCACATCGGCGCGCCGCTCGCCGAGCGCACGGCGCGTGCGTCCGAGGTGAACGAGGCGCTGGCCCTGCTCGAACGGCAGCGGCCTGCCGGTAAGGACCGCGCGGCGCGCGAGGCGTACACGTGGGCGGTGCAGCACGCACGGGCCATCGCACAGGTCGGCGCGGAGTACGGGTACGACTTCGGCACTCCGCAGGGCCTGGCCGGGGCGATGCTCTACCGCGACCGGATCATGGCCGAGAACACCGTGTGGTGGCAGCGGCACACCGGCGACCGCATCCTGCTGTCCGCGCACAACGGGCACGTCGGCTACGAGACCACCGAGCCCGAGCAGTACCCGCGCACCCAGGGCGCCTTCCTGCGCGACGCCCTCGGCAAGGACTACGTGACGATCGGCGCGAGCTTCGGGCGCGGCTCGTTCAACGCGCACGACTCACGGGTGGCCGGGGAGCCGGTGCGGGTCTTCACCGTCGGGCCGCTCGGCCCGGACAGCAACGCCCACGTCCTGGACCGGGTCGCGGACCGGTTCGCGGGCCGGCCGTTCCTGCTCGACGCGCGCACGGCCGTGCCGGCGGCGCGCAGATGGCTGGACGTGGCGCGGCCGACGCGGACGATCGGCACCACGTACCCCTGGCCGGGCGATGTGGCGCAGGTGCGGCTCGGCGCGTCGTTCGACGCGGTCGTGCACTTCCCGGAGATCTCACCGGCGCACCTGCGGCAGCCGTCCGGCTGACGGCCCCCGCCCGACGACTGACGGTCCCTCCGCGCGGGAAGAATGCCCCCGAATCTCCCGGCAGCGCGCGGAGGGACGGGGCCATGACGGTGACGAGTGTCGAGCCGTACCGCGAGATCGTCTTCGACAAGGACGGCGACGGGCCGGCGGGGCAGGCGGCCGCGCTCGCGGCGCTGGCCCGGCAGGGCTGCACGGACCTGGTGCTCTTCACACACGGCTGGAACAACACGCCGTCCATGGCCACCGGGCTCTTCGACGCCTTCTTCGCGCCGTTCCCGCGGGTGGCGGGCCCGGCGGCGCGGCTGGGGTACGCGGGGCTGGTCTGGCCGTCGATCATGTTCAGCGACGAGCGCGTACCGGACTACCCGGCGCTGGCCGCGGCGGTCCCGGAGCGGGCGCCGGTGGTGGCCCGGCTCGCGGCGATGGCGGAGGCCGAGCCGGCGGACGAGGTGGCGTTCGCGGAGTTCGCGGGCCTGCTGCGGGAGTTGGCGGTCGTGGCCGACGGCACCCGCTCGACCGAGGTGCCGGGGTTCCTGGCCTCGGACCCGCGGCTGGTGTACGGCGTGTTCGCGGACGCCGTCGAGGGGGCGGCGGGCGAGGCCGGCGCGGAGGCGCTGTTCGGCGGCGATCCGCTGAAGCGGCTGTGGAAGGGCGCGAAGGAGGCGCTGCGGCAGACCACGTACTTCATCATGAAGCGCCGCGCGGGCGTCGTCGGCGAACGGGGCCTCGGCCCGTTGCTCGGCGAACTCGGCTCCCTGGCACCGGCGTTGCGCGTGCACCTCGTCGGCCACAGCTTCGGCGCCCGTCTCGTCGCGCACGCCCTGCCCGCCCTTCCGGCCGGCACCCGCACCGTGAAGTCGGTGACCTTCCTCCAGGGCGCCTTCTCCCACTACGCCTTCGCCACCCGCCTGCCGCACTCCCCCGACCGCCCGGGCTCCCTCCCCGGCCTCCAGTCCCGCGTCGACGGCCCCGTCGTCGCCTGCTACTCCCGCCACGACACCGCCCTGCGCGTCTTCTACCCCCTCGCCTCCCGCGTCTCGCGCGACGACGAGTCCCTGCTCGGCGAGGACGACCCGCGCTGGCAGGCCATCGGCCACGACGGCATCCAGGCCGTTCCGGGCACCGCCGCCCGCACCCTCGCCGCCGCGCTCCGCGACGGCCTGCCGGTCTCGGGCTGCGTGAGCGTGGACGCGGCCGAGGTGGTGTCGGAGCACAGCGACATCTGCCACGAGCAGCTGGCGGCCGTGGTGGCACGGGCGGGCCGCTTCGCCTGAGGGCCGTGCGGGCGCCGAAGACCGCCGAAGACCGCCGAGGACCGCCGAGGACCGCCGCGCGCGGCGAGGGTCACCCGAGGGCGCGGCGCGCGGACTTCCGCGCCCTCCGCACACCTTCGCGCTCCCCCGCACCGGCCTGCGGCGATTCCGCCGGACGCGCGCCATGGGCATTTCGATGGAACACGGAGCGCCGCTCGTTCGTCCATCCCATATCGCCGAAGGACAAGCGACGGAGGTGGCAGCCGATGGCCGGGTTCCGGAGTCTCGCGAGACAGGTGCGCGATCCAGGGAGCGACACGGCGCTCAGACGTTATTCGCTGCGCAAGTGCCTGGAACGGTTCGCGCCCTACGGGCATCGGGCGACCTGGGACCACCTGTGCCGGCGGCACGGGTTCGGACCGGAGGACCGGGAGGCGGATCCGCGGCGGCTCGTGGCGGCGCTGGAGGAGCTGGAGGCGGCGCGGGCCGTGTGGCTCGCGTACGAGCGGGAGTTCGCCGAGCGGCGCAGGCGGGAGAAACAGGGCGGGCTGCGCCGGCCGGGGGCGCTGGACGAGTGGCACCGGCGGATCTGGGGCGGCAACGGGGTGGCCCGGTGCGACGATCCGGGACACCACCCCTCGGCGCCGCTGCCCGAGGTGGTGGGGCGGCTCGTGGCCGCGCTGCGGCAAGGGCCGGGCGAGGACTGTCCGGTGTGCGCGGGACAGCGGATCGAGTGGCGGGCGGAGCTGCGGGACGAGCCGTGGTTCGGGCCCGTGTGCGCGGACTGCGGTGTGCTGATACCGCGGGCGGTGCTGACGCCCCGGGCGCTGGCCCGCACGCGCGGCGAGGGGACGCCCCGGCTCGCGTCGGTGGCCTGACACCGCGGAGCCCGGCCGACGGGGGACGCGGGCCGACGGGGGACGCGGGCCCACGGATCCGGGAGGGCCGGCAGCCGGAAAATCCGGTCGCCGGACGGCGGGTGCGCCCGGCAGAGTGGGCGGCGATGACCACGTCACCGAAACCCACCGAGCATCCGGAGCACTGAATCATGTCGACGCTGCGCGTCACCGCCGAGACCCTGACCGTCCATGACCATCCCGACGCCGACGCGCTGGAGCTCGCGCAGGTCGGCCTGTACCGGGCGGTCGTCGCGAAGGGCCAGTACCGGACCGGTGACGTGGCGCTCTACATTCCGGAACAGGCGGTGCTGCCCGCCGCGCTCGTCGACGAGCTGGGGCTGACCGGGCGACTGGCCGGCAAGGCGGGTGACCGGGTCAAGGCGGTACGGCTGCGCGGCGAGTTGTCGCAGGGGCTCGTGTGCCGGCCGCGGGCGCTCGACGGCGTCGACCTGAAGCAGGCGGCCGAGGACCGGACGGACTTCGCGGAGCTCCTCGGCATCGGCAAGTGGGCGCCGCCCGTCCCGCCGACGATGAGCGGGGACGTGGAGGCGGCGCCCGATCTGCTGCCCTGGGTGGAGATCGAGAACCTGCACCGCTTCCCGGACGTCTTCGCGCCCGGCGAGCCCGTCGTCCTGACCGAGAAGCTGCACGGCACGGCCTGCCTCGTGACGTATCTCGCCGGGGAGCGGCGGACGGTCGTCTCCTCGAAGGGCTTCGGCGCGAAGGGGCTGGCCCTCGTGGAGGACGCGCGCAACCTGTACTGGCGCGCCGTGCGCGACCACCGTCTGCCCGCCGTCGCCGCCCGGCTCGCCGAGCGGCTGGGCGCCACGCGCGTCGGCCTGTTCGGCGAGGTGTTCGGGGACGGGGTACAGGACCTGGCGTACGGGGCGAACGCCCGCGCCGAGGGCCAGGTCGGCTACGCGCTCTTCGACGTGGCCGCCGAGATCGACGGGCAGGTGCGCTGGCTGGACCCGTCCGAGGTCCTGGAGCCCGGCGAACTGCCCCTCGTACCGCGCCTGTACACCGGCCCGTACGACGTGGACACCGTCCTCGCGCTCGCGAGCGGCCGGGAGACGGTCTCCGGCCGTGAGCTGCACCTGCGCGAGGGGGTCGTGATCCGTCCGGTGGCCGAGCGGTACAGCCCGGTCACCGGCGGGCGGGCGATCGCGAAGGCGGTCAGCCCGGCGTATCTGACCCGCAAGGGCGGCACCGAGTACGAGTGACGCCGGCCGGCACGGCCACACGGACCGAGCGGGGGCCCGCCCACGGGGGTGGCGGGTTCCCGCTCGCTTTATGCCTCTTTCCGCTCCGGCAGCAGCTGGGAGCCGGTGAGCCGCTCGCCGAACACGTCGCCGGGGTTGGAGAGCACGCAGGTCTCCAGGGACAGACAGCCGCAGCCGATGCAGTCGGTCAGATGGTCCCGCAGCCGGCCGAGCTGCTTGATCCGCTCGTCCAGTTCGGCCCGCCAGGCCCCGGAGAGCCGCGCCCAGTCCTCGCGCGTCGGAGTGCGTTCCTCGGGCAGCCGGCCGAGTGCGTCGCGGACGGTGGCGAGCGGGATGCCCACGCGCTGGGCGGCGCGGATGAAGGCGACGCGGCGCAGGGTGTCACGGCCGTAGCGGCGCTGGTTGCCGCTGGTGCGGCGGCTGCTGATCAGCCCCTTGGCCTCGTAGAAGTGCAGCGCCGAGACGGCCGCCCCGCTGCGCGCGGACAGCTGGCCGACGGTGAGTTCGAGGACCTTCTCGGGAATCTGGGCCACACCGGCGAGCCTAGTCCGTTGACAGGAGCCCACCCACCCCCACAACATGCTAAGCAGTTGCTTAGATCTGGTCGTACGAGAGGGAGCGGAACATGGCCGAGCCGAGGATCTTCACCTCCGCCGAGGAACTGCGCGCCGGGGTCGGCGAGCAACTGGGCCACAGCGACTGGCTGGAGATCGAGCAGAAGCGGATCGACCAGTTCGCCGACGCCACGGGAGACCACCAGTGGATCCACGTCGACCCGGAGCGCGCCGCGAGCGGCCCGTTCGGGAAGACCATCGCCCACGGCTATCTGACCCTGTCGCTGCTGCCCACCCTGGTGCCGCAGATCATGCGCGTCGAAGGCATGCGGATGGGCCTCAACTACGGCACCAACAAGGTCCGTTTCCCCGCCCCGGTGCCGGTCGGCTCGCGGCTGCGCGCCACCGCCGTGCTCACCGAGGTGACGGAGGCCGGCGGCGGGGTGCAGGTGACGGCGACGGTGACCGTGGAGCGCGAGGGCGGCGACAAGCCGGTGTGCGTCGCGGAGTCGGTCTCCCGCTACTACTTCTGAACCGGATCCGGACGGGCCCTGGGCTAGGGCCGGTCCGGCGGATCAGGGTCGGACAGGCCGCGGCGTCTGGTGCGGTGCATGGCAAGGCGCCGGAGTGCCTTGATAGCGGAGCTATTCAGGCATTTCGGCAACGCGGCCAGGCGCCGTGCCAGGCGTCGCGGCCCCGGCCATGATCCGCCGGACGGGCCCTAGGGCCTGTCCGGGTCGAGCGGGGTCCGCACCCCGACCATCCGCAGCACGAGGTCGGCGTAGAGCGCGCCGACCTCGTCGGCCGTGCGCCGGCCCTGGGTGTTGAACCAGCGCGAGACGTCGATGCAGAGCGAGAGCACGGCGACCGTGGTGCCGGCCGCGTCCGGCACGTCGAACTCCCCGGCCGCCACGCCCTCGTCGATGATCCGCCGCACGGTGGCGTCCGACTCCCGGCGCAGCGCCACGATCTCGGCGCGGTGCTCGGGACCGAGGGCGTCGAGCTCGTACTGCACCACCCGGGCGGTGGTGTGCCGCTCGGCGTGCCAGCGGACGAAGGAGCGCACGGCGTCGGCGAGCCGCTCGGCGGCGGTGCCGGGGGCGTCGGCGGCGGCGCGCAGGATCTCCAGGGCCTTGTCATGGCCGATCCGGCTGATCCGGTGGAGCAGCTCTTCCTTGGTCTTGTAGTGGATGTAGAGCGCGGCCGGGCTCATCCCGGCCCGGCCCGCGATGTCCCGGGTCGTGGTGGCGTGGTAGCCGCGCTCGGCGAACGCCTCGACGGCCGCGACCAGCAGGCGTCGGGCGGCCTCGGGCGTGACCTCGCCCCAGGGCATGTCCTGCTCGCCGCCGGGCGTCTCCTCCGCCGCGCTCATCGCACTCTCCTTCTCGGTCCTCCAAGGACGAACACCATACAACGACGGTGAGCAAGCGCTTAGGGTTCGAGGGATCAGAGCTGCTCCTGGCGGTCCCGGACGACCTTGGCGAGGGTGAAGGCGGAGGTCGTGAGGTAGAGGACCGCGACGGCGAGGAACCCGCGGACCCAGGCGCTGGCCTCCAGCCGGTAGATCCCCACGGTCACGGCCAGGAGGGCGAGGCCGAAGGAGATGACGGCCTGCATGTAGTAGGCGGCGGTGTTCTGCTGCTTGGGCTGCGGCTTGACCGGATATTCGCTCATGCGGGAAAGCATCGGGCGGATGTGGCCCCCGCCGCATCCGCCCGGATACTCAGCGGCGCGCGGGCGGGGGTACTCAGAACACCGCGCCGGAACGCCTCGCCGGGAACGCCGCGCCCCGAACCGCCGCGCCCCCCACCGCCTCACCTCGCCACACCGCGGATCAGAACGCCGACACGCCCGTCAGCGCCCGCCCGATGATGAGCTTCTGGATCTGGCTGGTGCCCTCGTAGAGCGTCATCACGCGGGCGTCTCGCAGCAGCTTGCCGACCGGGTACTCGTCGATGTAGCCGTAGCCGCCGAAGACCTGGAGGGCGTTGTTCGCCGCGCGGACGGCGGCCTCGGAGGCGTACAGCTTGGCCTTCGACGCGGCCGTGGCGAACTCCTCGCCGCGGTCGATCAGATCGGCGACCCGCCAGGTGAGCAGCCGGGCCGCGTCCACGTCGACCGCGATGTCGCTGATCAGCTCCTGGACCAGCTGGTACGAGGCGATGGGCTTGCCGAACTGCTCGCGCTCCCCCGCGTACCGCACCGCCGCGTCGAGGGCCGCCTGGGCGATGCCGACGCAGCCGGCGGCGACCGACATCCGGCCCTTGGCGAGCGCGGACATGGCGACGGCGAAGCCCTTGCCCTCGGGGCCGAGCAGGGCGCTCTCGGGGACGCGGACGCCGTCGAGGACCAGTTCGGCGGTGGCCTGGCCACGCAGGCCGAGCTTGCCGTGGATGGTGCGGCGGGTGAGGCCGGGGGTGTCGGCGGGGACGAGGAAGGCGGAGACGCCCTTGTGGCCGGGGGTGTCGTTGGTGCGCGCGAAGAGCAGCACGACGTCGGCCCAGGTGCCGTTGGTGATGAACATCTTGCCGCCGTCGATCACGTACGTGCCGGTGGCGGCGTCGTGGACCGCGCGGGTGGTGAGGTTCCCGGCGTCGGAGCCGGTGCCCGGCTCGGTGAGGCCGAAGCAGCCCAGCGCGTCGCCCGCGGTGAGCCGGGGCAGCCACTGGCGCTTCTGCTCCTCGCCGCCCCAGGCGGCGATGGTCTTGGCGACCAGGCCGAGGGAGACGGAGACGATGCCGCGGACCGAGGAGTCGCCGCGGCCGAGCTCCTCGGTGACCAGGCAGTACGAGAGGTGGTCGCCGCCCGAGCCGCCGTACTCCTCGGGAATCGTGAGGCCGAGGAAGCCGACGGCGCCGAGCTTCTTCACGATCGCGCGGTCGACGTTCTCGGCGCGGTCCCACGCGACGACGTGCGGGGTGATCTCGCGGGCGACGAAGTCCTCGGCGAGCCGCCGGACCGCCTCCTGCTCCTCGCTGAGCTCCAGATTCATCGCGCCGCCCTTCCCGTCGTCCGCGTCGCGGTTTAATTACCACTGCTAGTTTTATTGCCCGCGCCTACTATGTGCGCCATGGCCCGACCGCGCAAGCCCCTCCTCAGCCGTGACCTGATCGTCGAGACGGCGGGCGCGCTCGTGGACGCCGAGGGCCTCGACGCGCTCTCCACCCGGCGCCTCGCCGCCGAGCTCGGGGTCAGCGGCCCCTCGCTCTACAACCACTTCCGCACCAAGGACGAGATCCTGGACGCCGTCGCGGACGCGGTCAGCGCCCAGGTCGATCTGTCGATGTTCGCGGCCGAGGACCCCCGCGACTGGCGCACGGCCCTGCACGACTGGGCGGTCTCCTACCGCGCCGCGCTCGCCGACCACCCGCACCTGGTCCCGCTGCTCGCCCAGGGACCCGGCCGCCGACCGGCCGGCCTGAAGGTCGCCGACGCCGTCTTCGGCGCGATGGTCCGCGCGGGCTGGCCGCCGGCCCAGGCCACGTACATCGGCGCGCTCATGCGCTACTTCGTCACCGGCTCCGCGCTCGGCTCCTTCGCCCGCGGCTTCGTCGACGACGAGACCGCCTACGACCCGGCCGACTACCCCCACCTGGGCCAGGCCCACCTGCTCGCGAAGCGGCGCGAGAAGGTCGACGAGGGGGCGTTCACGACGGGGCTGCGGGCACTGCTCGACGGCCTGCAGACGCAGTACGACACGGGGACGGGGACGGGGGCGGAGCCCGCGGCCCACACCGCGACCGGCACCGCGGCCGGTACCGCGACCGATACTTCGCCCGACACCGCGGCCCACACTTCGGCCGGCACTTCGGCCGACATTTCGGCGGCCGCCGAAGCGTGACCGCGGCATCCTGAGGCCATGGCTCCCAAAGACCTCGCCTCCCTCGCCGCACTCTTCGCCGACGAGACCCGCGCCGCCTTCCTGCTCGTCCTGCTCGACGGGCGTGCCTGGACGGCCGGGGAGCTGGCCCGGCAGGCCGGCGTGGCCGCGTCGACCGCCAGCGAGCACCTGGGCAAACTGGTCGCGGGCGGGATCCTCGCGGAGGAACGGCAGGGCCGGCACCGGTACGTGCGCCTCGCCGACCCCGGCGTCGCGCACCTCGTCGAGGACCTGGCCGCCCGCTCCGCGCCCGCCGTGCCCGACCCACCGCGCAGTCTGCGGGCGGCGAGCGCCGGGCAGGCGATGGCGCGCGGACGGACCTGCTACGACCATCTCGCCGGGCGGCTCGGCATCGCCGTCACCGAGGCGCTGACGGAGCGCGGACTGCTGCGCCAGGACACCGGGTTCGCGCTCACCGACGACGGCCTCGCCTGGTTCGCGGACCTCGGCATCCCGCTCGCGCCCGCCGCCGGCGGCAAGGGGCGGCGGCCGGTCGCGCGCGGCTGTCTGGACTGGACCGAACGCAAGCCGCACCTGGCGGGCCTCGCGGGCGCTGCGCTGTGCCGGCACGCGATGGACGCAGGGTGGTGCGTACGGATCGGGTCCGAGCGGGCGGTGAAGGTGACCGCGGCCGGGGAGCGGGCGCTGGAGGCGGCGCTCGGCATCGCGCCGGAGATATTGCGGTGAAGACCGAAGGGTCGACGCCCTACGGTCCTCCCATGCCGAACACATCTTCCTCGCCCGGGTCACCGGCCGCGCCGGCCCGCACCTCCCGTCTCGCGCTGGCCGCCGCCGGTGTCACCGTCGTCCTGTGGGCCTCCGCCTTCGTCGCCATCCGCAGCGCCGGCGCCGCCTACTCCCCCGGCGCCCTCGCCCTCGGCCGGCTGCTCGCCGGCGCGCTCGTGCTCGGGGCCGTGCTCCTGGTCCGGCGGGAGGGGCTGCCGCCGCGGGCCGCCTGGCCCGGCATCGCGGTGTCCGGGCTGCTGTGGTTCGGGGCGTACATGGTGGTGCTCAACTGGGGCGAGCAGGAGGTCGACGCGGGCACGGCCGCGATGGTCGTGAACATCGGCCCGATCCTGATCGCGCTGCTCGGCGCCCGGGTGCTCGGCGAGACGCTGCCGCCGCGGCTGCTCGCCGGCATGGGGGTGTCCTTCGCGGGCGCGGTCGCCGTCGGGCTGTCGATGTCGGGCGGCTCGGGCGGCGGGCACGCGTCCGTCCTGGGCGTGGTGCTGTGCCTGCTGGCGGCGATGGCGTACGCGGGCGGGGTCGTCGCCCAGAAGCCGGCGCTCGCGCACGGCAGCGCGCTGCAGGTGACGACTTTCGGGTGCCTGGTCGGCGCGGTGGCCTGTCTGCCGTTCGCCGGGCAGCTCGTCGACGAGGTGGGCCGGGCCCCGCTGTCGGCGACCCTGAACATGGTCTACCTCGGCGTGTTCCCGACCGCCCTCGCCTTCACCACCTGGGCCTACGCCCTGGCCCGCACGACCGCCGGGCGGATGGGCGCGACGACGTACGCCGTGCCCGCCCTGGTGGTGCTGATGGCCTGGCTGTTCCTGGGCGAGCTGCCGGGGCTGCTCACGCTGGGCGGCGGCGCGCTGTGCCTGGCGGGCGTGGCGGTGTCGCGGTCCCGGCCGCGGACCGTCTCCCGGCCCGCACCCGCACCCGCACAGGACTAGAAGACGACGAGCGCGCGGCCGCCCTTGCCCGCCAGCATGTTGTCGAAGGCGCCCGGGATGCCGTCCAGGGTGATGTGTTCGGTGACCATGGCGCCGAGGTCGAGGCGGCCCGCGCGGATGTGCTCGGCGAGCACGGGCAGGTCCTCGGCCGGGTTGGAGTTGCCGTAGACGCAGCCGGACAGGGTGCGGCCCCAGTGGAAGATCTCCAGGGCGTTGAAGGTGACCTGCTGGTCCTTGCCGCCGATGCCGACGACCGTGGTGCGGCCTCCGCGCCGGGTGGCGTCCCAGGCAGTACGGATGGTGGCGGCGCGGCCCACGCACTCGACGGCCACGTCGGCGCCGTGACCGCCGGTCAGCTTCCTTATGTCCTTGGCGGTGGTGTCGGAGGCGACGACGTAGTCGGTGGCACCGGCCGCCCGGGCCAGGGCCTCCTTCTCGGGCGAGACGTCGACGGCGACGATCGTCGACGCCCCGGCGATCCGGGCGGCCTGGAGGGTGGCCAGGCCGACGCCGCCGACACCGAACACGGCGACCGTCTCGCCCTGCCGCACCCGGGCGGAGTGGTGGATCGCGCCCCAGCCGGTGAGCACGGCGCAGCCGAGCAGCGCGGCCTCGGTGAGCGGCACGCCGTCGGGCACGGGCAGCACGCAGTTGGCCGCGACGACGGTCTCCTCGGCGAAGGCGGCGACGTTGAGCCCCGGGTGGAGCTCGGTGCCGTCCTCGGTGCGGGCATACACGGCGGCCGCGCCCGTCAGGGCGTTGGCGCACAGCCACACCTCGCCGAGCGAGCAGGGGTGGCAGGCGCCGCAGGACGGCGCCCAGTTGAGGACGACGCCGTCGCCGACGGAGACGTGTGTGACGCCCTCGCCGACGGAGACGACCGTGCCCGCGCCCTCGTGGCCGAGGACCGCGGGGACGGGTACGCGCATGGTGCCGTTGGACAGCGACAGGTCGGAGTGGCAGACCCCGGCGGCGGCGAGGCGGACCCGGACCTGGCCGGGGCCGGGCTGGGGCAGTTCGATACCGGTGATCTCCAGCGGAGAGCCGACGGCGGGCAGGACGGCGGCGCGGATCACGCTCGTGTCTCCTTCGGTCTGTTCGGCGGTCGGTGCGGCGGTCTGTGCGGCGCTCTGTGGGGCGGTCGAAACCCGGTCAGAACTGCAGGGACCTGGTCTGGAGGTACTCGGCCAGGCCGTGCGCGCCGAGCTCGCGGCCGACGCCGGACTGCTTCCAGCCGCCGAAGGGGGCCAGCGGGTTGAACCGGCCGCCGTTGATGTCGACCTGGCCGGTCTCCATGCGGCGCGCGAAGGCGACGGCCTCCGCCTGCTCGCCCCAGACGGCGCCGGCGAGCCCGTACACGGTGCCGTTGGCGATGGCGAGGGCGTCCGCCTCGTCCTCGTAGCGGATGATCGAGACGACCGGGCCGAAGATCTCCTCCTGGGCGATCGTCATGCCGGGCGTGACGTCGGCGAAGACGGTCGGGGCCACGTAGTAGCCGGTCTCGCGCGGGGACTCGGGGCCGCCGGCGACCAGCCGCGCGCCTTCGGCGAGGCCCTGCTCGATGTAGCCGCGGACCCGGTCGCGCTGCCTGGCGTTGACGAGCGGGCCGACCCGCTCGCCCGGCACGTACTTGGCGACGGCGGCCGCGGCGAGCGCGACCGCCTCCTCGTACTGGTCGGTGTGCACCAGCATCCGGGTCCAGGCGCTGCACGTCTGGCCCGAGTTGGACATGACGTTGGCGACGCCGACGGCGACGGCCTTGCCGAGGTCGGCGCTCGGGAGGATGACGTTGGCGGACTTGCCGCCGAGTTCCAGCGCGACCCGCTTGACGGCGCCGCCCGCGAGCGCGCCGATCCGCCGGCCGACGGCGGTCGAGCCGGTGAACGAGACCAGGTCGACGTCCGGGTGCTCGGCGAGCGCCTGCCCGGCGACCGCGCCGACCCCGGTGACCAGGTTGAACACCCCGGCCGGCACCCCGGCGTCGTGCACCGCCTCCGCGAACAGCTGGGCGGTCAGCGGGGTGTCCTCGGCGGGCTTGAGCACGATCGTGCAGCCGGCGGCGAGCGCCGGGGCGACCTTGGCGACGATCTGGTGCAGCGGGTAGTTCCACGGCGTGATCGCGGCGACCACGCCGACGGGCTCGGAGTAGACCGTCGAGTTGCCGACCTTCTCCTCGAACGGGTGCGTCGCGGCCAGTTCGGCGTACGAGCCGGCGACGGCGATCGGCAGTCCCGTGTGCACGGCGGCGGCGAGCTGCGGCGGCGCGCCGAGCTCGGTCGTGACGGTGGCCGCGATCTCCTCGGCCCGCGCGGCGAGCCCGTCCCGCAGCGCGCCGAGGCGCGCGGCCCGCTCGGCCGGGGCCGTCGCCGCCCACCCGGCCAGCGCGGTCCGCGCGGCGCGCACGGCGGCGTCGACGTCCTCGGCGTTGCCGGCCGGGACGTGCGCGACGACCTCCTCGGTGGCCGGGTCGATCACGGCGATCGTCTCGGCGGAGGCGGCGGGCCGCCACGCTCCACCGATGTACATGCCGTCGTGGGCCTTCATCAGCGGTGTCTCCTCTGGTGTCGCGGGCCGCCGGGGCGGGGGCGGGCGGCATCGGCGTCGTGCCGCCGGTGTCCGTGCCGGTGCGGGGCACCGGCCCGCCCAAACTAGCGCTGTTAGTTTTTGAGCGCCAGGCCCTTCCGGTCGCACACGACCGATCCTCGCCCCCGCCCCCACACCCTGTCCACGGCCCGCCCGGACAGCCGTGCCGGGCGCGAACTGGGGGATTCCACCTTGCCGGGGGCGACGGAACGGGCCACTCCCCCGGTGACGGCCCGGCCCGAACCCGCTCCGGCTCCCGGCGCCCGGCGCCCGGCGCCCGAGGGTGTGATGAGGCGCGCGGACGGCGGCACGGGCAGGGCCAGGGGCACAGACAGGGGCAGGGGTGCGGGCAGGGGTGCGGCCAGAGGCACAGGCAGGGGCACCCGCAAGGGCACGGCCAGAGGCACAGGCAGGGGCACCGGCAAGGGTGCGGAGCAGCATGCCCATGACCCCTTCGCCGAGGCCCTGGACGGCGGGCCGGCGGACCGGCCGGCCACGGAGCGGGCCCGCACGGGAGCCGAGTGTCCCGGACCGGCCGCTCTGCTGCCGTCCTCGGGCGGCTGCACCCGGAGGCTGCGCGCGATCCCGAGGAGGGGCGGGACCGGCTGTTCCGGGCGACGGCGGGGCCGCTCGGCGAACTGGCGGTGGAGCGGCCCGTGATGCTGGCGCCGGACGATCGCCACGCGGCGGACGCGGGCTCCTTCCGGCTCCTCGATCATCTTGCGCGCCCGGCCCGGGCGCCCGGAAGCGGTTGGCAAGTTCTCGCCAGCCGCTCCTGCCCGGCCCCTGATCTGTCCGGCCCCTGATCTGTTCGCCCTCGCCCCGCTCACATCTTGCGGTCCACCCCCGTCAGATGGGCGAAAACCACGATGTTCGCCTCGTAGCCCTTCTTCCGGTCGAAGGTGCCGCCGCAGGTGAGGAGGCGGAGTTCGGGGCGGGTGGCGGGGCCGTAGACCTCGGAGTCGGGGAAGGACGACTTGGCGTACGTACGCACGCGGTCGACGGTGAAGACGGCGACGCGGCCGTCGGCGCGGGCGACGCGGATGGTGTTGCCGGCGTTGAGCGAGTTGAGGTTGAGGAAGATCGCCGGGCCGGTGCGGGTGTCGCGGTGGCCGACGACGACGGCGGTGCCGCGTTCACCGGGGCTGACGCCGTTCGCGTACCAGCCGACGACCCTGGGGTTGTCGACGGGCGGCGTGCCGAGGCGTCCGGAGGCGTCGACGCCGAGGCCGACGACGGGGGCCTCGATGGTGATCGCGGGGACGGCCAGCATGACGGGCCGTGACCGGCCGAGGGGCGCGGGCGGCGGCTGCGGTTTGACCGCCGGCCGGGGCGCGGGGCGGGGCGCGGCCGGGTGGGCCGGGGCCGCCGCGCCGCGCACGGCGGGCCCCGCGGCGAGCGCGGGGCCGGGTGGCGATCCGTCGTCCTGGGCCCACCAGATTCCGCCGGTGACCAGGGACATGGTCACGACGACGGTTCGGGCGAGCCGGACGAGCCGTCGCTGCCGGCGGGCGGCGCGGCCGCGCGGGTGGGGGCGGCGCCCGCCGGCCGGGACCCGGCCGGCGGTGGCCGGCCCGCGCGGGGGAACGGACCTACGCGGCGCCATCGTTGCGGCGGCGCGAGCGGCGGATGAGGATCAGGCCCGCGGTGCCCGCGAGACCCGCGGCGATGGCCGATCCGACGCCGAAGGCGGCGCTGTCGTCGGCGGGGGCGGTGGTGTCGGCCGCGCCACCGCCGCCGGCGCCGACCGGGCCGTGCGGCGGCTTGTGGTGGCCGTGGCCTCCGGTGCTCCCGCCGTTGTTGCCGCCCCCGTTGTTGCCGCCGCCGTTGTTGCCGCCGCCGGGGCCGCCGCTCGGGCAGTCGACCTTGAAGACCTTGTGCTTGCCGGCCCCGTGCTCACCCTCGAAGGTCCAGGTGAGCTTGTACATGCCGTTGGGGAGTTCGAGGTACTGGTCCTCGTTCTGGGGGGTGCGGCCCGCGCCCGAGTTGAGGACGATGTGACCGCTGAGGGTCGGGGAGTCGGCCTTGGGCGGCTGCGGGGCGATCTCCCAGTCGACTTCCTGGAGGGTGTCGAAGTTGAACGCGGCGAGGTAGAAGTGGCAGACCTTGGGCTCGTTCCTCGGGTCGTCGGTGGGCGTGCCCACCTTGTGGATCTTGACATCGCCGTTGTCGCCCGGGACCGGGGCGGCGAACGCGACGGGCGCGCCCGCCAGGGCGAAGGAGCCGATGGCGAGCGCGCTCGCCGTGGTGGCGAGCAGGGGGCGGAGAGCCTTGACGGTCATGCGGGGATTCCTCCACTCGTAGCGATCTCGGACATATAGCCGATAATCTGACTATTGGTCATCCCGTGACTGCGGAGGGTGGCAACCGGGCCGTGCCACCCTCCGACTTCCACCCGAACGAACCAGCGACTAGATGATCCCGAAGAGGATGCCCGCGGCCAGCACCACCAGCGAGGTGAGCGCCGCCCACTTCACCGTGAACCGGGTGTGGTCGCCGAACTCGACCTTCGCCATGCCGACGAGCACGTACACCGCGGGGACCAGCGGGCTCGACATGTGCAGGGCCTGGCCGACCAGCGAGGCGCGGGCGATCTCCAGCGGCGACACGCCGTGCGCCGCGCCGGCCTCGGCGAGCACCGGCAGGACGCCGAAGTAGAAGCCGTCGTTGGACATGAAGTACGTCAGCGGGAGGCTGAGGAGGCCGGTGACCAGGGCCATGTGCGGGCCCATGCCGTCCGGGATGGCGCCGACGAGCCAGTCGGCCATGTGCTTGACCATGCCGGTGCCGGTGAGCACACCGGTGAAGACGGCGGCGGCGAAGACCATGCCGGAGACGTTGAGGACGTTGTCGGCGTGGGCGGCGATCCGGGCCTTCTGCTCGGCCATCTTCGGGAAGTTGACGGTGAGCGCGAGCGCGGCGCCGAGCAGGAACAGCACCGGGATGGGCAGCAGCTCCATGATCATCGCGGTGAGCAGCACGGCGGTGAGGCCGGCGTTGAACCAGTACAGCCGGGGGCGCAGCGTCGCGCGCTCCGGGTCGAGGCCCTGGAAGCCGTCCTCGGCCCCGTCGGTCCCGGCCCCGTCGGCCCCTGCGGGCAGGTCGCCACCGGCGCCCGTACCGCAGGTCCCGGTACCGCCGTTCTTGGCACCGTCGGTCTTGATCCCGCCGGTCTTGGTACCGCCGTCGCCGCCACCGGCCTTGACCAGGACCGTCTCGGTCTGCGGGGTCAGCACCGCGTCCAGGCTCAGGTAGCCGATGCGCTTGCGCTCGCGGCGGCCGAGGACGTAGGCGAGGGCGAAGACGAAGACCAGGCCGACGCCGAGCGCCGGGATCATCGGGACGAAGATGTCGGCGGCGTCGAGCTTGAGCGCGGTGGCGGCGCGGGCCGTCGGGCCGCCCCAGGGCAGCGTGTTCATCACGCCGTTGGCGGTGGCGGCGACGCCCGTCATGACGACGAGGCTCATGCCCAGCCGCTTGTAGAGCGGGTACATCGCCGAGACCGTGATCATGAAGGTGGTGGAGCCGTCGCCGTCGAGCGAGACGATCGCGGCGAGCACCGCCGTACCGACCACGACCCGCACCGGGTCGGCCTTGCAGAAGCGCAGGATGCCGCGGACGATCGGGTCGAAGAGGCCGACGTCGATCATGACGCCGAAGTAGACGATCGCGAACATCAGCATCGCGGCCGTGGGCGCCAGCTTGCCGACGCCCTCGATGACGTAGTCGCCCAGCTGGGCGCCTTGTCCGACGGCGACGCAGAAGAGCGCGGGTATGAGCACGAGCGCCGCGATCGGCGACATCTTCTTCATCATGATCAGGACCAGGAAGGTCGCGATCATGACGAAGCCGAGGATGGTCAGCATGGAGGACACCTCACGTCACGTTCACCCTTGAACTGCCGCCAGAGCGGCGGTGCGGATGACGGTAGGTGCCGCGTAAAGGCGTTAACAAGATGTTGACGCGTGAGCAATACGAGCAAAACCCCAGGTCACAGCACGGGTGATACGCGCACGGGGAAGCCGTTGAGGACGGCGGTGCCCGACAGGGGGTCGAGCCGGGAGCCGTCGAGGAGCTGGTTCACGTTGACGCCCGGGCGTGCGGCGGCGACCGTCGTCCGGGTGCCGGGCCGGTCGTGGCCCCAGCCGTGCGGGAGGCTCACGACGCCGGGCCGTACGGTGTCGGTGATCTCGGTCTCGGCGGTCAGCTCGCCGCCCTCGCCCGTGATCCGGGCGGGCGCGCCGGCCGTCAGGCCCAGGCGCTCGGCGTCCTCGGGGTGGACCTGGAGGGTGCAGCGGTTGGAACCGCCGGTGAGCGCGGGGATGTTGTGCAGCCAGCTGTTGTTGGACCGCAGATGGCGGCGCCCGACGAGCCGGAGGGTGCCAGGCTCGGGGACGTCGCGCAGGGCCGCGCGCAGCCGGGGCAGGTCGGCGGCGATCGGCGCGGGCAGCAGCTCGACGCGGCCGCTGCGGGTCTTGAGCGGTCCGGGCAGCCGCGGCCGGAGCGGGCCGAGGTCGATGCCGTGCGGGGCGGCGCGCAGCACGTCGAGGGTGAGGCCGCCGGAGCCGCCTCCGTCCGCCGCGTCGCGGAAGCCGCCGTCCCTCGCGCCACGGGAGCCCCCGTCCCTCGCGTCGCGGGAGCCTCCGTACGGGCCGAGGCGCAGCATCAGGTCGAGGCGCCGTTCGGGTCCGGTGGCGCCGGTGAGGCGGGCGGCGACGGCCTTCGGGTCCTGCCCGTACACCGGCGAGTGCTCCTGGGTGACGGCCTTGGCGAGCGTGGTGTCGATGGCGAGGTCGTCGACGGCGGACGGCGGCGCGCCGTGCATGCCGGAGACGGCGAGGATGAGCCGGGCATGGATCTCGCACTCGTCCATGCGGCCCTCGGCGAGCGGGACGGCGGCGGGCGTGTAGCGGACCTGGTTGCGGACGGCGAACTGGTTGAAGGCGAAGTCGAAGTGCGCGCTCTGCGAGGGCGGCGGCGGGGGCAGGACGACGTCGGCGTGGCGGGTGGTCTCGTTGAGGTACGGGTCGACGGCGACCATGAGGTCGAGGGAGCCGAGCGCGGCGTCGAGGCGCCGCCCGTCGGGGGCGGAGAGGACGGGGTTGGCGGCGACGGTGATCAGGGCGCGGATCCTGCCCTCCCCCGGGGCCCGCTCGGGGGTGTCGATCTCCTCGGCGAGGGCGGCGAGCGGGAGTTCGCCCTTGGCCTCGGGGTGGCCGGAGACGCGGCTGGTCCAGCGGCCGAGCGCGAAGCCCCTGCCGGGACCGGCCGGCCGGGGCGCGGGGACGGTGGCGGAGAGCGGGAAGAGGGCGCCGCCGGGCCGGTCGAGGTTGCCGGTGAGGACGTTGAGGACGTCGACGAGCCAGTTGGCGAGGGTGCCGTACGCGACGGTGGAGGAGCCCATCCGGCCGTAGACGGCGGCGGCCTCGGCGGCGGCGAGTTCGCGGGCGGTGGTACGGATGGCGTCCGCGGTCAGGTCGCAGGCGGCGGCGACGGCCTCGGGGCTGAAGTCCCTTACCGCGTGCCGCACTTCCTCCACGCCTTCGACGTGGTCGGCGAGCGGGCCGAGGCGGACCAGGTCCTCGGCGAAGAGGGTGTGGACGAGCGCGGCGAGGAGGAGGGCGTCGGTGCCGGGGCGCGGCGCGAGGTGGCGATCGGCGAGGCGGGCCGTGCGGGTGCGGCGCGGGTCGACGACGGTGAGGGTGCCGCCGCGGCGGCGCAGGGCTTTGAGGCGGCCGGGGAAGTCGGGGGCGGTGCACAGGCTGCCGTTGGAGTCGAGCGGGTTGGCGCCGAGCATCAGGAGGTGGTCGGTGCGGTCGAGGTCGGGCACGGGGATGGCGAAGGCGTCGCCGAAGAGCAGTCCGCTGGAGACGTGCTTGGGCATCTGGTCGAGCGTGGAGGCGGTGAAGAGGCTGCGGGTGCGCAGGGCGCCGATGAGGAGGGGCGGGTAGAGGGCGCCGGCGACGGTGTGGACGTTGGGGTTGCCGAGGACGAGGCCGACGGCGTTCGGGCCGTGTTGCTCGATGAGCGGGCGGATGCGGGCGGCGACGAGGGCGAAGGCCTCCTCCCAGGTCGCCTCGCGCAGGGCGCCGTTCTCGCGGACGAGGGGGCGGGTGAGCCGGTCGGGGTCGGCGTCGACCTCGGGGAAGGCGGCGCCCTTGGGGCAGATGAAGCCCTGGCTGAAGACGTCGTCGCGGTCGCCGCGGGCGGCCGTGACCCGGCCGCCGTCGATCGTGAGGGTCAGCCCGCAGGTCGCTTCACACAGGGGGCAGATGCGCAGGGCGGTGGACATGGCGGTCTCCCTGGGGCGGCGACGGCGTGCGGCGGTGGGCGCGCGGGCTGGCGCGAGCATACCGACCGGTAGGGAGGTGGGACAGCCCTCGTGTCCGCGGCCTACGACGACAGCGAGGGGCCGAGATAGGAGTGGAGCAGCTCGCGGGTCTCGGCGATCAGGGCCGGGTCGCCGGCCGGGTCGGCGCGGAAGGCGAGCCGGAGCAGGGCGTCGGTGGCCTCGACGCCGACGAGGACCTTGCGGCGCAGGACGTCGTCGGCCGGATGGCCGAGCGGGGCGGCGAGGAGTGCGCAGATGCGGTCGGCGACGAGGAGGTTGGGGTCCTCGTCGCCGGCCTCGCCGGGGGCGGGGACGCCGAAGTCGACGAGGGCGAAGCCGGGCACGGTCCGCTTCATCCCGATGTACGCGTCGAGGACGGTGTCGATGGCCCCTGCCGCGTCGACGGCCGGCAGCGCGGCGAGGCCGGCGGTGATGCGGGTCGCGTAACTGTCGAGGTTGCGGTGGGCCAGGGCGGCGGCCATGGCCCGCTTGTTGCCGAAGAAGCGGTAGACGGAACCGATGGGCACGCCCGCGCGGGCGGCGACGGCGCGGGTGCTCAGCTGCTCGTAGCCGGTCTCGTCGAGGAGCGCGGCGCAGGCGTCGAGGATCCGGGCCAGGCGTTCGGCGCTGCGCTGCTGCACGGGCGCACGGCGGAGGGCGGGTCCGGCTGCGGCCCGCCCGCGGAGGGGCGAGTGCGGGGACGACGACTGCGGGGTGAGCGAGTGCGGCGTGGGCGAGTGCGGCGTGGGCTGGGGCACGGGGACATCATGCCGTTCCGGTCGGGGCGGGGCGACGGGCGGGCGAGAGGCGGGCGGACGGAGGGGCGACGGGTGGCCGGGAGATGAGCGGCGGGAGGGCGACGGGTTCTCGGGAGGTGGGCGACGGGAGGCGGGGGCAGGGGCGAGGGCGACGGGGGCAGGGGTGCCGGGGGGCAGGGGCGAGGGTGACGGGGGCAGGGGACGGGGGTGCCGGGGGCACGGGGCGAGGGCGGCGGGGACAGAGGGCGAGGGAGGACTGGTGGGGCACCGGCCGGCGTCAGGCGATGAGCAGTCCGATGCCGCCGAGCGTGTACGCGATCATCAGCGCGAACAGCGGGAGTTGGCCGGCGACGGCCCGGGCGGGCGGGAAGAGGCGCGCGGAGCGGTCGTGCGCGGCGACGACGCCGAGGACGTGACCGGTGACGATCGCGGCGACCTGGAGGGTGGCGAGGCCGCCGGGGCCCAGCGGCGGGGCGGGCGAGGGGGCGTTGTCAGTGCCCACTGCCATGATGACGGTACGTGGCCCTTCGGTGACGAAGAGCGAGAAGTAGTGGGCGACGAGGTAGCCGAGGGCGATGGGCACGAGCGAGTGGGCGAAGGAGGTGAGGGGTGTGGTGAGTTCGCGGTTCAGCAGGCGCAGAGCGCCGGCGCACAGGCCGTAGAGCGCGGCGACGAGGGCGACGGCGGCGAGCAGTCCGAGGGTGGCGGTCGGGGTGCGGCCGAGGGATGAGGTCTGGAGGGTGGTGATCCAGCGGGGGTTGTCGGAGAAGCCGTCGTAGGCGGTGGAGCCGAGGAGGACGCAGACGGTGGCGACGAGGCCGGGCGCGGGCGGGGTGGCGTCGAGGCCGTTGAAGGGGGAGCGCAGGACGAGCCTGCCGTCGGCGCGGCGGCCGAGCGGGGAGAGCCGGGCGAGAAGGGAGGAGTAGACCTCGAAGGGGTCGGCGCGGGCGAACCAGTCGGGGCCGTGGCGGGCGGCGCCGAGCAGCTGGACGGCCGTATGGACGGCGAGGGCGGTCAGGAGGACGGGGGCCGCGGTGTTGTCGGGGGAGACGAGTTCGAGCCAGGTGAAGAGGAGCAGTCCGGCGGCCGCGGGCCGGATGCCGAGCCGGGGCGGCAGCGGGCGCGGCGGGCGCCGCCGGGCGGGGAGCAGTGCGAGCAGGGTGCGCAGCGGGTTGAGGAGGCGCCAGACGGGGCCGAGGAGAAGGGAGGCGGGGACGAGTCCGACCCAGAGGAGTACGTAGACGGCGCCGGGCGCGGGGTTGCGGTCCGGGTCGTCGGGGCCGAGGAGGAGGTGGAGGACGAGCGCGAGGCCGGCGGCCGCGCCGAGCAGGCGGAGGGCGGTGCGGGTGGCGGGGGCGTCGGCGAGGCGCTGGACGGCGGCGGGGAGCGGGCGGCCCGCCCGGTCGCCGCGGAACCGGGAGGCGGACCAGAGCAGGCCGAGCGAGAGGAAGGAGACGAACAGCGCGGCGAAGGCGCCGGCGTAGGCATAGAAGGGTGAGAGGGGCAGGTCGTGCTGGGCGCCCACGCCATGGGCGAGCGGCATCGGCACCGACGGTGACATCGGGAGCGGCGGTGACGTCGGGAGCGGCAGGAACGGGGGCGCCGGCATCGACACCGACATCGACATCGGCGACGGCGCCGGCGCCGGTCCGAGTGCGGTGAGTGCCGTCATCGGACGACCAGTTGGGTCAGCACGAGTCCGGACTCGTGGGTCTCGACCTCGAAGAGGCCGGTGCGGTCGAGGGTCAGGGTGAGGGTGGCGGCCCGGCCCGCCGGGAGGGGCAGTTCGCGGTCGTAGCCGTGGACGTGGAGGGTGTCGGCGCGGTCGCTGGTGACCGTGAGGGTGAGGCGTTCGCCCTTCGTCAGTTCGACGCGGGAAGGAGGTGGTTGTACGGAGTCGCCGGTGACGGTGATCGTGACGGTGCGGCCGACCACCGGGGAGGGCGCCGTGGTCGGGTCGGCCGGGGCGGACGGGTCGGGGGCGCCGAGGCGGACGGTGGTCTCGACAGGGCGGCCGGCGACGGCCCAGGCGGTGTGGTCGTCGGCGTAGAGCCGGGCGGTGAGGGTGCAGGCGCCGGCCGGGACATGGGCCCAGGGGCCGTAGGCGCGGGCGGTCTCGCGGCCGTCGAGGAGGAGGCGGACGTGGCCCCGGCCGGGCAGGGCGGCACCGCCGACGCTCTCGGGGGTGAAGCGGAACCTCTCCACGAGGAGGTGGACGTTCCAGCCGCCCTCGCTGTCGGGGCGCGTCTCGATCCGCACCGCGGGCGCGCCGTCGGCGGGCACCTCGCGGAGCCGGTGGCCGGTGCTGTCCTCGGCGGCGAGGAGGGTGCCGTTGCCGCCGGTCGCCTCCTGGTGGCTGGTGCCGGGCTTGTGGTGGGTCGTGGGGCGCCCGCCGCAGCCCGCGGCCAGGGCCGCGCCGAGGGCGAGGACGAGCGCGGCGCGCGCCGCGCGGCGGCGGGCGGTCACGCGGCACCGCCGACGGGGGCGGAGGGGGTGGGGGTGGGCGCGGGGGTGAGGGGTCCGGAGGGGCCCGGGGTGCGGCGGGCGCCCGCCACGATCACCGCCCACAGCACCCACACCACCCCCACGAGCCCGCGCACCCAGGCCGGGCTGAGCGGGATCCAGGGGATCATCAGGACCGTCTTGTCGAAGGCGTCGAGGAGGGTGAGGACGCCGAGGGCGATGGTGGTCCCGGCGAAGACGCGGCGGTGCGGGCGCAGGGCGACGCCCAGGAGGGTCCACCACAGGCCGGTGAGGAGGAGGGCGAGCCCGGGGAGCGGGGTGGGCGTCAGGGAGAGGGTGGAGGCGGTGACGTCGAGGGCGAGGCCGAGCAGGCCGAGGACGGTGGCCGTGGCCGCGAGGCGGCTGCCGCGGAGCCGGCGGCGCCAGAGGGTGGTGCCGACGAGGGCGAGGACGGCGGCGGCGCCGAGGGCGAGCTGGGTCTCGACGCGGTGGATGCCGCGCGCGCCGTACCAGTCGCAGCCCGCGGGCAGCCGGCGGGCCTGGACGTTGTAGTCGGCGCAGACGAGGAGTTGGGCGAGCTTGACGGGTTCGCCGGCGAGGCGGCGGGTGCCGCCGGAGACCTCGCCCCAGCGGGGGCCGCAGGCGGGGCGGGCGTAGGGGGTGCCGGCGCCGGCGTCGGACTGCCAGCAGTTGCCGCCGCCCTGGCCGTCCCACCAGACGTCGGTGCGGTTGGGGCGGGGGTTGCCGGCGCGGTCGGTGCCGAGGTGGTTGCCGGCGTAGCGGTTGTGGTGGGAGGTGTCGGTCTGCTTGCCCCAGGCCGATTCGCCGCGGATGAAGGCGGGGACGGCGCTGAGGAAGAAGGCGGCGCGCTGCTGGCCGTAGATCCAGTTGTTCTCGTAGAGGTTCCAGTTGCCGCCGGCGGTGATGATGCCGGTGCCGGGCGGCATGGAGATCTGGGGGCAGACGACGCCCTCTTCGTAGCCGCGCTCGACGGGCGGCTTGGCGCAGGTGCCGTCGGCGACGTGGCGGTAGTAGTTCTGGTTGTTGTCGTGGATCAGGTTGCGTTCGAAGCGGGCGTGGTTCTGCGGGAGTCCGGGGTGGCCGGGGAAGGCGGAGTCCATGGAGGCGCCGCCCATGTTGTGGTCGAACTCGTTGTCGTGGACGTAGACGGAGTCTCCGGCGGTGCCGCTGTAGCCGACCATGTTGTGGTGGCTGCGGCAGCCGGTGATCTCGATGGAGTGGCGGGGGACGTCGTAGCCGCGGCCGTCGTTGATGTTCGAGGCCGAGCCGGGGTAGATGCCGGAGTCGCCGTTGCCGTAGGACTCGCAGTTCTTGTAGAGGCCGTGGTCGGAGGCGAAGGTGAGGAAGCCGTACTCGTCGTTCCAGCGGGTGAGGACGTCGTCGATGACGAAGCCGTCGCCGGCGAGGACGTAGAGCGAGTTGAAGGTCGTGCGCTGGGCGGTGAAGTTGCGGAAGTAGATGCCGTCGGAGGTGTCGGCGCGCAGGGCGTTGAGTTTGGCGTACTTGGCGTCGATGACGACGTCGAGGCGGGAGGCGCCGGTGCCCTCGATCTGGAGGTTCTTCTTGCCGAGGATGGCGACCAGGTTCTGGTTGTGCGGGCACTGCTTCTGCTGTGCGTAGCTGAGGATCTGGTAGCCGAGGGCGGACCTGGGTGCCTTGAGGGCGGCGCAGGCGCCGGTGGGCGCGGGCAGGGAGGGCTCCTCCTCGTAGAGGCCGGGGAGGATCGCGATGGTCATGCCGGGGCGGTCGACGGCGTCGACGGCCTGCTGGAGGTGGCGGTAGCCCTGGCGGGCGCAGCGTTCGAAGAGCGCGAGGTTGCGGGTCTTCAGGGCGGCGGGGAAGCCGGCGACGCGGCGGGCGAAGTCGGCCCGGTCGGTCTTGCAGACGAGGAGGTCGGGTTCTCCGGTGCGCCGGACGGGCACGCTGCCGGAGCCGTCGGGGAGGGTGACGGGCCGCTCCTCGTGGGCTTGGGCGGCGGGGGCGGCGAAGAGGGCGGCGGCGAGTGCCGCGAGCACGACCGAGAGCGCGAGAACGAACCGTCGGGTCCATGACATGGCGTGGAGAGTAGAGGATTGTTCATCTTTTGGAACCCCTCGTGCACCGACCACGTCAAAGCAGCCCCGCCGAACCGGTGCCGGAGCACCGTTGACGCGAGCGGGAGCGGAATCCTACGGTCATGCATAGGATTGTTGTGAGCGTCAGGACAGGAGCACACGATGCACGCGCTGAACGCGGAACAGGCCACCAAGACGGCCGACGCACTGACCTACAGCACGGGATTCGGCAACGAGCACAGCACCGAGGCCGTCCCGGGCGCCCTCCCCGACGGGCGTAACTCGCCGCAGCGGGCGCCGCTCGGCCTGTACGCGGAACAGCTGAGCGGCAGTGCCTTCACCGAGCCCCGGGCGCACAACCGGCGCTCGTGGCTCTACCGGATCCGCCCCTCGGCCGCCCACCCCCCGTTCGTCCGGATCGACAACGGCGCCGTGCGCAGCGCGCCCTTCACCGAGACCGTGGCCGACCCCAACCGGCTGCGCTGGAACCCGCTGCCGGAGCCGGCTCCCGGTACGGACTGGCTGGCGGGCCTGTGGACGCTCGGCGGCAACGGCGACGCGGCCCAGCGGGCCGGCATGGCCGTGCACCTCTACCACGCGAACGCGCCGATGGAGCGGGTCTTCAGCGACGCCGACGGCGAGCTGCTGATCGTCCCCGAGCGCGGCGGGCTGCTGCTCCGCACCGAGCTGGGCCTGCTCGCGGTCCGCCCGGGCGAGGTGGCGCTGGTCCCGCGCGGGGTCCGCTTCCGCGTCGAGCTGCTGGACGACACGGCCCGCGGTTACGTCTGCGAGAACTACGGCGCCCCGTTCCAGCTGCCCGACCTCGGCCCGATCGGCGCCAACGGCCTGGCCAACGCCCGTGACTTCCGTGCGCCGGTCGCCGCGTACGAGGACGTCGAGGGCCCCGTCGAGGTCGTCAACAAGTACTGCGGCAACCTCTGGTCGGCGACCTACGGCCACTCGCCGCTGGACGTCGTCGCCTGGCACGGCAACCACACCCCGTACGTCTACGACCTGCACCGTTTCAACGTCATCGGGACGATCTCCTACGACCACCCGGACCCGTCGATCTTCACGGTGCTGACCTCGCCGTCCGACACGCCCGGCCTCGCGGGCGTCGACTTCGTGGTCTTCGCCCCGCGCTGGCTGGTCGGCGAGGACACCTTCCGGCCACCGTACTTCCACCGCAACGTGATGAGCGAGTACATGGGCCTGATCGAGGGCGCCTACGACGCCAAGACCGCCGGTGAAGGGGGCTTCGTGCCGGGCGGCGGCTCGCTGCACAACATGATGTCCGCGCACGGCCCGGACCGGGAGACCTTCGACAGGGCCAGCGCCGCCGAGCTGAAGCCGCACAAGATCGACGACGGCCTGGCCTTCATGTTCGAGACCCGCTGGCCGGTCACCGCCACCGCCCAGGCGGCCGGGGCCGACCACCTGCAGCAGGGTTACGACGACGTATGGCAGGGTCTGGAGCGCCACTTCCGGCCGTGAGGCCCCATCGTCGTCGTACGGAGTACGGAGATCGCCGTGACCGCCTTCGCCCCCGACTCGCTGGTCCTGAACCGGAAGCTGCCGCTCTGGTACCAGGTCTCGCAGTCGCTGCGCGCCTCGATACTGGGCCGCACCCCCGACGCCTCGCTGCGGCTGCCCACCGAGGAGCAGCTCGCCGCGCACTACGGCGTGAGCGTGCTGACCATGCGCCAGGCCCTCAAGGAGCTGGAGGAGGAGGGCCTGATCAGCAGGCACCGGCGGCGCGGCACCTTCATCGAGCCGGGCGCCCGGCGCTCCACCCCGCGCCGGCTGCTGGGTTCGATCGACGCGATCGTGGCCCAGCAGTCCGGCGAGCGGACGACCGTTCTCGGGCACGGCACCGAGCCGGTCCCCGGTGAGCTCGCCGAGTACTTCCCGAAGGCCGACGAGGTCGCCGTGTTCCGGCGGCTGCGCGCCGACGGGGAGAGCGGCGAGCCCACCAACTGGGCGGAGAACGCGGTGCTCCCGGAGATCGCCGCCGGCATCGACCCGGCCGATCTGGAGCGCTGGCCGATGACGAAGGTGCTGCGGGACGTCGTCGGGGTGCGGATCAGCCGGATCACCGACACCGTCGAGGCCCGGCTCGCCGACCCGGAGACCGCCCAGCTGCTCCAGGTGCCGCTGCTGTCGCCGATCCTGCACTACACGGGCGTGACGTACGACGAGGAGGGCCGGGTCGTCGACGTGGCCCGGATCCGCTACCGCGGCGACCGCTTCTCCTTCACCGTGACGGTGGAGGCCGACTGACGCCGCGACGGCGGAGGGCCACCGACAGGACCGGGATCCGCTGACGGGCTGGAGGCGCACGGAGGGGCGTCGTTAGCATGCGGGGCGTGACGCAGCAGCCGGTGCCCGTGGACGAACTGCCCCTGCTCGACGACCTCATGCCGTGGTCCGTGGCCCCGCTGCGGCTCGGCCGCTCCTGGATCGTCGCCCCGGACCGGCGCACGCTCAGGGCCCGCTGGGACCGGCTCGCCGCGGCGCGGGGCGCGGAGCGGGAGGCGCTGTTCCGGTCCAGCCGGGCGCGGACGCCGGCGAGTTCGGTGGCGGCGCTGCCCGGACAGCGCACCGGCACCGTGCGCCTGGCCCGGGAGCCGGGCCCCTGTCCGGAGCCCGTACGGCTCGCGCACGGGCCCTTCGACGAGCAGTGGCTGCTGCCCGACCACCGGCTGATCGACGCCGCCCGGCCCGAGTTGTGGCGGGTCGCCGACGAGCACCAGCTCTTCGCCGTGGAGCAGGGGTACGTGCCGGGCGCGGCCGGGCCCGCGCTCCTGGTGACGGCGGCGCTGCCGGACGGCCGCTCCCCCGCGGGCCGCCCGGGCCGGATCCGCCCGCTGTTCCGCCGTCCCGGCGGCCTGGAGCCGAATCTGGCGCCCGGGCTGCTGCCGCTGCTCGCGACGCGGTACGGGTACGGGGTCGGGCCCGCGGACCTCGTGGCCTGGGCGGTCGCGGCGGGCGTGCCGTCGCCCGCCGGGTGCCGGGTGCCGCTGCCGGCGGACCGGGAGGTGTGGGCGGCGGGCCTGGCACTCGGCCACGCGCTCGTCGAGGTGCAGCTGCGCGGGGCCCGGGGCGGGGAGCGGCCGCGGCTGCCGGGCGGCCGCCGGCCGTATGTGCGGGCCGCGGTCCCCGCCCGGCCGCGGGTGCTCGCGTACGACCCGGGCGAGGAGGCGCTGAGCCTGGACGAGGGCCGGATCTCGCCGGTGCCGGCCGGGGCGTGGGAGTTCGAGGTCGGCGGGGCGCGGATGGTCGAGCAGTGGTTCGCGCACCGGACCGCGCCGGCCGAGCCGGGGAGCCTGGAGGCGATCGGCCCGTCGGCCTGGCCGCAGGAGTGGACCTCGGAGCTGCTCGAACTGATCACGGTGCTCGCCCTGCTCGCGGAGCGCGAGCCGGAGCGCAGGGCGCTCACGGCGCACGCCGTGGCGTCCGGGCTGGGCCGGGGCGCGCTGCGGGCGGCCGGGGTGCTGCCCGTACCGGACGGGGCGCGCCGGCCCGCGTCCGTGCTGGACCATCAGGAGGAGGGCCCGGAGGGGCAGTTCATGCTGCTCTGAGCGCCCGGGGGCAGTTCAAGCTGCTCTGAGCGCCCGCGTCAGGGCCGTGGTTCGAAGGAGTCGAGGAGCCGGGCGAGGGTCTGCTCGAAGATCTCCTCGGGGTCGACGTGTCCCGGCGACGCGGCGAGCAGTCCGGCGAGGTGCGGGTACCGGCCGGTCATCACCTGCTGCATGAGATACGCGCCGCGCACCGCCTGCTCCTCCTCCTCGCTCCAGGGCAGGCCGCGGGCGCGCTCCGCCATGGCCTGCTCGTTGCGGACGGTGGCCATGACGGTGCCGTTGATCAGGGCGACGAGCTGCATCTTCAGGCCGGGCTCGATGGCGAGCGGCGCCAGCGCGCCCAGGCACCACTCCAGATAGCGCAGGGCGTTCGGGCTGAAGCCGTAGGCGGTGGTCATGATCCGGGTGAGCCAGGGGTGCCGGTACATGATGGCGCGGGTCTGCCGGGCGAGTCCGGTCATGTCGGCGCGCCAGTCGCCGCTGGGGTCGCCGAGCTCGTACTCGCCGCTGACGGCGTCGACCATCAGCTCGTACAGGTCCTCCTTGCGCGGCACGTAGTTGTACAGCGACATGGTGCCGCAGCCGAGGTCGGCGGCGATGCGGCGCATGGAGACGGCGTCGATGCCCTCGGTGTCGGCGATGCGCACGGCCGCGGCGACGATGTCGGCCCGGCTGTAGGCCGGTCTGGGGCCGCGGCCGGTGCGCTCGGGGCGCGCCCAGATCACTTCGGGTTCGGCCGGTCGGCCCGCCATCACTCATCACCTCGTCGCCCCTGCGTCGTCCCATCGTAATGACGCCCCTCGCCGCCCTTGGTTACGTACACCGTACGTAATGCGCTATGGTCGCGCCATGACTACTACGTACGCTGTACTTAGTGAGGGTCTGCAGAAGCGGTACGGAGACGTCCACGCCCTGCGCGGGCTCGACCTCGCCGTGCCCGAGGGCACGGTCTGCGGTGTGCTCGGACCCAACGGGGCCGGCAAGACCACCGCCGTGCGGGTGCTCACCACGCTCGTGTCACCCGACTCCGGCAGCGCCCGGGTCGCCGGGTGCGACGTGGTGCGCGACCCGGCCGGGGTGCGCGGGCGGATCGCGGTCACCGGGCAGTACGCCTCCGTCGACGGCGACCTGACCGGCGCCGAGAACCTGCGGCTCTTCGCGCGGCTGCTGCGCGCCCCGCGCTCGCGCGCCGACGAGCTCCTGGAGCGCTTCGGGCTCGCCGGGGCCGCCGACCGCCCGGCCCGCACCTACTCGGGCGGCATGCGCCGCCGGCTCGACCTGGCCGCGAGCCTGATCGTCCGGCCGCACGTGCTCTTCCTCGACGAGCCCACCACCGGGCTCGACCCGCGCAGCCGCAACGAGATCTGGGACGCCGTACGGGGGTTGGCGTCCCAGGGCACGACCGTGCTGCTCACCACGCAGTACCTGGAGGAGGCCGACCAGCTCGCCGACGAGATCGTCGTGATCGACGAGGGCCGGGCCGCGCACCGCGGCACCCCGGCCGAACTCAAGGCGCTGATCGGCCACTACGCCGAGGTGATCGTCGCCGACCCGTCGCACCTGAAGGCCGCGGCCGCGGTGCTCGACCGGCTCACCGGCTCCGCGCCGGCGCTGGACGCCGAGGCCGGCACGGTCGGCGCGGTCACCACCGACACCACCCTCACCCTGCCCCGGATCGTCCGGGAGGCCGACGCGGCCGGGGTGCACCTGATCGACGCCTCGCTGCGGCCGCCCACGCTCGACGAGGTGTTCCTGCGCCTCACCGGCCGCACCCCCGCCGACGCTCCCGAGAAGCAGAAGGAGGCCGCCGCATGAGCGCCCTCGTCCACGACGGCACCGCCATCCTCGGCCGGCACCTCCAGCGGATCCGGCACGCCCCGGCCCTGACGGTCATGACGCAGACGATGCCGATCGTCTTCCTGCTCTTCTTCGGATATGTCTTCGGCTCGGCGCTCGCCATGCCGGGCGCCGACTACCGGGCCTATCTGGTGCCGGGCATGCTGGTGGCGACGGCCGCGAACGGCATGATGACCGGCATGTTCCAGGCCGCCCAGGACACCCACCGGGGCGTCACGGACCGGCTGCGCGCGATGCCGGTGAGCCGGGCCGCGGTGCCGCTCGGGCAGTCGCTCGCCGACCTGGTCACCAGCGCGGTCGGCCTGGTGCCGCTGGTCCTGGTCGGGCTCGCGATGGGCTGGCGGATCGAGGGCACGGCGCTGGAGGCGCTCGGCGCCTTCGGGCTGCTGCTGCTCTTCCGCTGCGCGATGACCTGGGTGGGAATCCTGTTCGGGCTCGCCTCGCGCAGCGAGGAGGCGGCCAGCCAGCTGGGCAGCGGCGTCTTCATGCTGCCACTGATCTCCAACGCGTACATCCCGACCGCCGGGATGCCCGCCTGGCTGCGCACGATCGCGGAGTGGAACCCGATCTCGGCGGTCACGACGGCCGTGCGGGACCTGTTCGGGAACGCGGAGGTGCCGGCGGACGCGGCCTGGCCGGTCGCGCATCCGGTGGCCGGGGCGCTGCTCTGGTCGCTCGCGCTGATCGCGGTGTGCGCGCCGGCGGCGGTCAGGCGCTACGCCCGCACCTGAGACCGTGCCGGGAAAGGGTCCGCGGGCAGGAGAAGACGCCGGACGGGCGGGGACACGTCCGGCGTGTGGTCAGGAACGGGCCGCGGGCCGAGCGGGTGCGGGCGGGAGCGGTGCTGCGTCGGGGTTCGCGGGTGCCCGGCCCGGACGGCCCGTCAGCCGTGGCTGCCGAAGAGCGAGCGTCGCAGTCGGCGCAGCGGGGCGAAGAGCGAGACCCGCGAGCTGCGGCTGCGGTGGCTGTGCGCCGCCGCCTCGCGCGGACGCGACGTCAGCTCCCGCATCAGCAGCGTCGCCTCGGCCGCCTCGCGCTGCGGTATGGCGGGGCCGCCGAGCACCGCGAGATGGCGGTCGAGGCGCGAACTCGTCGCGCTGCTCCCGCAGGTGATGGCAGGCACACGCGGCCTGCTGCGCATTGCTATCTGTTCCATGTCACTCCCCACCCGTACGAGGGCACCCGGCCCGGGCAGGTTAACCCTATCGCTCTGCTACGACACCCGTGTATTCCGGCCGCAGGATTCACCGTCCAGTGAAGGGGGTTGACGATCACTGTCCGAATCCGAGTGGTTCCAGGGAGAGTTGGACAGGGATCGAACACCTGTCGAACCGTCATGAACCATCCTGCCCGCCCCTCCCCCACCCGCGCGCTCACGGCCGGGTGTGATCTCCGCCACCAAAACCGGCGGGGCTCGGCTACCGTGGAGTGATGACGCTCATCGCGGGTCGCTACCGGCTGCTCGACGTGCTCGGCGAAGGCGGCATGGGCACCGTCTGGCGCGCCCGTGACGAGGTCCTCGCCCGGGAGGTGGCGGTCAAGGAGGTGCGCGCCCCGGCCGGCCTGCCCACCGAGGACCGCGAGCGGCTGTACGCGCGCCTGGAGCGCGAGGCCCGCTCCGCCGCCCGCATCACCGACCGCAACGTCGTCACCGTCTACGACGTGGCGATCGACGACGGCCGCCCGTGGATCGTGATGGAGCTGGTCCGCGGGCTGACGCTGGCCGAGACCCTGGAGGCCGAGGGTCCGCTGCCGCCCGCGCGGGCCGCGCACGTGGGTGTCGGGGTGCTCGCCGCGCTGCGCGCCGCGCACGCGGCCGGGGTGCTGCACCGGGACGTCAAGCCGGCCAACGTGCTGCTCGCCAACGACGGCCGGGTGGTGCTCACCGACTTCGGCATCGCGGCCGTGGCGGGCACCTCGCCGCTCACCATGACCGGCGAGCTGATCGGCTCCCCCGAATACCTCGCGCCGGAGCGCGCCCTGGGGCGCACGCCGGGGCCCGCTGCCGATCTGTGGTCGCTCGGCGTGCTCCTCTACACCGCGGTCGAGGGCGTGTCGCCGTTCCGCCGCGAGACCCCGCTCGACACCCTGCGGACGGTCGTGGACGAGGAGCCGGCCCTGCCCGTGCACGCGGGGCCGCTGGCGCCGGTCATCGAGGGCCTGCTGCGCAAGGATCCGGAGCAGCGGACGCAGGCGGCGGCGGCCGAGGAGCAGTTGCGGCTGATCGCGGCCGGCGGCGCGCCCCGCACGGAGCCGACGCGGGTGCTGCCGACGCCGCCGGCGCCGTACGCGGCCTTCCCCGGGGAGGGCGCGGGCGGCGGCGGGCCGACGACGCCGGGCACGACCGCTCCGCTGCCCGCGCCCGGGCCGGAGCCGAGGCGCGGCCGCCGGGCGGCGTGGCTCGCGGGGATCGCGGCGCTGCTGCTCGTGGCGGGCGGGCTGACGTACGCGGCGCTGCGGGACACCGGGAAGGACGAGACGCCCACGCCGCCGCCGGTGACGACGAGCGCACCGACGACCGCGCCGACGACGGCCCCGCCGACCACGGCGAGCCCGAGCCCCTCGCCGAGCGCGTCGACGACCGCGCCGGTGAACGCGCTCGTCTCGGTGCGGGCCGTGCGCGACACGTACGCCGGGAGCTGTCCGCCGGCACAGGGGACCGGGCCGCAGTTCACGGCGACGTTCACGGTGGACCGGACGCCGGCGACCGTCTCGTACCGCTGGACGACGGAGAGCGGGCAGGCACAGGACACGGTGTGGCGGACGCTGGAGTTCCCGGCGGGCTCGGACACCGAGCAGCAGGTGACGCGGGAGCAGTCGGCGTACGGGCCGGGGGCGGTGGTGCACGACCGGATCCGGGTGGAGATGCGGGAGCCGGTCGCGCGGCAGTCGGACTGGGTGGTGTTCTCGGTGACCTGTGCGAGCGCCACGACCACGCCGTCGTCCCCGCCGCCGAGCACGGGGACGACGGCGGGTTCGGCCGCGGGGACTTCGGGGACGCCCGGGACGGCGTCCCCGGCGGGCGGCTGACCGGCTACGCGGCGCCGTTGAACGTGGGCAGGTAGCCGCCGGACTGGCCGGCGGCGGTCGGGTGGTACGACTCGCCGATGTTCAGCCAGTTGACGCTGTGCAGCCAGGACGAGCTCGAGCAGATCTCGTGGCCGGTGAAGGCGGAGACGACGCTCGCGAAGGTGTAGCCGTGGTTGGCCGCGCGCTTGGCGGTGGCCGCGTTGAGGTAGTCGGAGGCGTCGTTGATGGCGCGTCGCTCGTTCTCGCTCAGGCCGGCCACGCAGGTGCCGTTGAGCTGGTAGAAGCGCGGGTAGCCGAGGACGACGACGTGGGCGTTGGGGGCCTTGGAGCGGATGGCCGAGTAGACGGCGTCGAGCTTGCCGGGGAGCGTGGTGTCGACGTAGCTCTTGGCCTGATTCACGCGGTTGATACAGGTCGCCTCTGACTGCAGGACACAGGTCGTCATGACGTCGGAGAAGCCGGCGTCGTTCCCGCCGATCGTGATGGAGACCAGGTCGGTGGCGGCGGAGAGCGGACCGAGCTGGTTGGCCGTCACATCGCCGGTCACGGCGCCGGAGCAGGCGGTGAAGGCGAACGAGGAAGGGGCGTTGGCGTTCTTCCAGAGCACCGGATACGCCTTGGTGGAGCGCTTGCAGTCGCCGCTGGCGCTGTCGTAGCTGCCGGAGCCGACGCCGGAGGAGTACGAGTCGCCGAGCGCCACGTAGTCGAGGGCGGCGGACTCGGCGGCCTGGGCCGCCCCGGCCCCGGTGAGGGCGAGGACGAAGCCGAGGAGGAGCGAGGACGAAATGGCCGTAAAACGCGACAGTTTCATGAAACCTCCCTGTAGCAGGATCTCTGCGTTACCAGTTGGTAGCAGTGGATCCGGCGCGCCGGAAGTGTTCATGTCAAAACTCGTGGTGAAAGCGCTCCCACGCGCCCTCAGGAACCATCGGAATCAAGCCAGTTGACGCAACCGGCGAGAGGGACGAGAAGGGGACAAAATCCGGTGCGCGAAGGACGGGCGTGCCGGATCATGGCGCCATGCCCACCCCGCCCGAAGACGCCCTTCCCGTCCGGCTCCGGCTCAGCGGCGACGACTCGCTCTCCGACGCCGTCGACGCCCTCTTCCTCGGCCGTTTCGCCACCGGCGAGCAGCCGCACGCCCTCAGCACCTCACTGGACCGGGTGAAGCCCGACGCGACCCTGCTGCCCGCCGGCGCCCGGGTGCTGCGCGTGGTGCGCGAGGACGACCGCGGCGCGCTGCTCGCCGAGGGCGACGGGTGGACCCTGCTCGTCTCCCGCTGGAACCGCGGCGCCGACGTCACCGTCACCGCCACCGGCCCCGAGCTCGCCGAACGCGTCCTCAAGGAGGCCACCGACGGCGCCCGCGACGAGCCCGAACCACAGCCGGACAACGTCACCATGGGGTTCTGGTACGTGTCGCCCCGGCGCGGCCCGCACCGCACCACCCGCCGGATCGGCGCCGGCGCCTGGGAGGAGATCCGCCCCAACTACACGGCGCCGGTGGCCCGGGCGATGGACCGGCTGATGGCCGTCACTCCCGAGGACATCACCGGCCGGCTGCTGCTCCTGCACGGCCCGCCCGGCACCGGCAAGACCTCCGCCCTGCGCACGCTCGCCCGCTCCTGGCGCGACTGGTGCCAGGTCGACTGCGTCCTCGACCCCGAGCGCCTCTTCGGCGACGTCGGTTACCTGATGGACATCGCGATCGGCGAGGACGAGGGCACCGAGAAGGGCCGCTGGCGACTGCTGCTCCTGGAGGACTGCGACGAGCTGATCCGGGGCGAGGCCAAGCACTCGGCCGGCCAGGCCCTTTCCCGGCTGCTCAATCTGACGGACGGTCTGCTCGGCCAGGGCCGCAACGTCCTCGTCGCCGTCACCACCAACGAGGACCTGGAGCGCCTCCACCCGGCCGTGGTGCGCCCCGGCCGCTGCCTGGCCCGCGTCGAGGTCGGCCCGCTCACCCGCTCCGAGGCGGTGGCGTGGCTCGGCCACGAGGAGGGCGTGGGGCGGGACGGGGCGACGCTGGCCGAGCTGTTCGCGCTGCGGCGCGGGACACCGGCGGCGGAGCTGCCGGAGCAGCGCACGCCGCGCCCGGGGCTCTACCTGTAGCGACGGATCCGGGGATCGTCAGGCCTCGTACAGCGCCCGCAGCGCGTCGCGGACCGCCGACTCGGCCTCCTCCCTGCTCAGGCCGAGGCGGTGGGCCTCCGTCGCGTAGCCGGCGGCGGCGGTCGCGGCGAGGCGCGAGGCCGCGTCGGAGGCTGCGGCGACGAAGGTGCCGTTGCGGCCGCGGGTCTCGATCACCCCGTCGGCCTCGAGCGCCTTGTACGCCTTGGCGACCGTGTTCGCAGCGAGTCCCAGGTCCTCCGCGAGGCCCCGCACCGTCGGGAGTTTGAAGCCGACGGGCAGCTCCCCGGAGCGGGCGCGGTCCGAGATCTGGGCGCGCAGTTGTTCGTACGGAGCGGTGGTGGAACGGGCGTCCACGCTGATTCGAAGCGGCACCCTCCGATTCTGCACCCCTCCCGCGGGAAAATGGGAGGCGCCCGGCCCCGGCCGCCGCATAGCGTGCGGCACCATGACTGTGATCGTCCGCGATGTGCGGGCCGGCGTCGCCGAGGACGCGGACGGCTACGCCCGCGTCCGTCGCGCCGCCCTCCCGTACCTGCTCGCCAGCGGCCGCCAGACCGCTCACCACTGGGCGCACGCCCACCCCGACGCGCACGACCGGCCGCTGGTCGCCGAGATCGGCGGGGAGATCGTCGGCACGGCCGAAGTGTCGCTCGCGCACGACTCTCCCGTGCCGGGCGTCGGCTCCGTCAACGTCTTCGTCCACCCCGACCACACCGGCCGGGGCGCCGGCACGCTGCTGCTGCGCGCCGCCGAGGAGCACCTGACCGAGGCCGGGGCGACCACGCTCTACAGCTGGGTCCTCGACGAGCCCGCGAACCGCGCCTTCGCCGAGCGCCACGGCTACACCGGCAGCCGCTCCGCCTACTTCCTGAAGCTCGACCTGGCCACGGCCGCGCTGCCGCCGCGCCGGGAGCCGCCGGCCGGCGTCGAGCTGCGCACGGCCGCCGACTTCGCCGCCGACCCGCGCACGCTGTTCGAGCTCGACGCGCTCACCAGCGCCGACGAGCCGGGCGACGTGGCGGCCGAACTCACCGACTACCCGCACTGGCTGGCCACCACCTGGGAGCACCCGCTGCTCGACCGCGAGCTGACGACGGTCGCCGTGGTGGACGGGCGGCCCGTCGCCTTCACGGCCGCCCGGACGGACGGCCTGGGCCGCTACGGCTCCGGCATGACCGGCACCGCGCCCGCCTTCCGGGGCCGGGGGCTCGCCAAGCTGGTGAAGAACGACTCGCTGCACCGCGCCCGGGAGGCCGGCTGCACGGAGGCCTACACCGGCAACGACACGGGCAACGAGCCGATGCTGGCCGTCAACCGATGGTTCGGCTACGAGATCTGCGCGAAAGAGGTCCGGTATGTCCGCACGTTCCGTTGAGATCGCCCTCGTCAAGGCCGGGCGGACGAAGATCCGCTACCCGGCCGAGCTGCTCGCCGACGACGGCGCCCGGCTGACCGTCCGGGCGCCCTGGGCGGCCGACGGCGTCCGGGACTTCGGCTTCGTGCGCTTCGAGCCGGGCGACGTCTTCACCGAGCACTACTGGCGCGACCGGTGGTACGCGGTGAAGGAGGTCCGCTCCGGCGACGGCACCCTGAAGGGCTGGTACTGCGATGTGACCCGGCCCGCCGCCGTGGCCGCCGACGGCTCCGAGGTGGTCGTCGAGGACCTGGACCTGGACCTGTGGGTGTCGGCGGACGGCGGCGAGGTGCTGCGGCTCGACGAGGACGAGTTCGCGGCGAGCGGCCTTGCCGCCGCCGACCCGGAGGCGGCCGGGCAGGCCGTGCGCGCCCTCGACGAGCTGGCGGCCCTGGGCCGGGACGGACTGCTGGCCCTGCTCGGCTAGGCGCGAGCACCACGCCCCGGGCCCCAGGACGCCGGCACCACACCCTGGACCCGCTAGGACGCGAGCACCACGTCCTGGGCCTTCTTCGCGCGGAAGTCCGGCAGCGGCAGGCCCAGTTCGCCGGCCGGGGCCAGCTGCATCAGGGTGGCCTCGACGCGGGCCGCGCCCGAGCGGTAGCCGGGCTCCTTGACCACGCCGCTGTTGGTCCAGGTGTGCACCCGGCCGTCGCAGACGGCCTGGGTGCCGCCGATGCCGGCCGATCGGTCGCCCTGGACCAGCACGGAGGTGACGAAGACCGGGCCTCTGCCGTCGTCGACGCAGCGGTACGAGCCGGAGAGGGTGACCGTGCCGTCCGCGGCGACCTTCCCGCCGGGGTCGACGGCGAGGCCGTCGGCGGGCCCTGCGTGGGCGGTCGTGGCGGTGAGGGCGAGCAGGGCGCCGGCGGCGAGAGCGGCGGCGAGACGTACACGCATGGCTGGAATGGTTCCCTTCGGGTGGGCGCGGGCGCGCGCGGGGCGCGCGGACGTGCGCGGGAAGTGCGCGGGTTTCGCGCCCGCAAGGGATACCGGATCAGGCCAGGAAATGTCCGAAACTCACCCCATAGACGGCGAGTTGAGCACTTTACGGTAATGAATACGGTCGTACGGGCCGTCCTGGCGGCGCTCGGTGACCTCGTAGCCGTACCGCTCGTACAGCTTCTGGTTCTCCCACATCATCGCGTTGGTGAACAGCCGCACCTCCGGCAGGCCCAGCTCCCGGGCCCGCGACTCGACCCACGTCATCAGGATCCGGCCGAGGCCGGTGCCCTGGGCGCCGGGGTGGACGGCGATGGTGTCGAGGTAGAGGTGGCCGGGCTTCGGGACCACGAAGACGAGACCGGTCAGCGGACCGCCCGCCGGGCCCCCGACGACGAAGATCCGCCCCGCCGCCACGTTCGCCGCGTGGTCCTCCTCCATCGGGGCCGGCACCAGGCCGATGCGTTCGATGTAGTGGTGGAAGGCGGCGTCGACGACGGCCTTCACGGCGGGCACGTCGGCGGCGACGGCGGGGCGGGGATGCGTCATGCGGTCACACTACGACGGCCCTTGACGAGCCTGCGCAGCAACGGCCAGGCGAGCAGGAGCAGCACCACCGCGTACACGGTCACCGAGAACGGGGTGTTGACGAGGCCGGTGAGCTCGCCGTCGCTGATCTGCAGGGCGCGGCGCAGCTGCTGCTCCGCGTTCGGGCCGAGGATGACGCCGATGACGGCGGGCAGCACGGGCAGTCCGTAGCGCCGCATGCCGAAGCCGATGAGGCCGATGACGAGGAGGATCACCAGGTCGAGGGCCTCGCCGCCGACCGCGTACGCGCCGACGGCGGCGAAGAACAGGATGCCGGCGTAGAGGTACGGGCGGGGGATGCGCAGCAGCTTGGCCCAGACGGGCGCGAGCGGCAGGTTGAGCGCGAGCAGCAGCACCATGCCGACGAAGAGCGAGGCGATCAGGCCCCAGACCAGCTCGGGTTCGCGCTCGAAGAGCAGCGGGCCGGGCTGGATGCCGTACTGCTGGAAGGCGGCGAGCATCACGGCGGCGACGGCGGTCGTCGGCAGGCCCAGGGTCAGCATGGAGACGAGGGTGCCCGCGGCGGAGGCGGAGGCGGCGGACTCGGGTCCGGCGACGCCCTCGATGGCGCCCTTGCCGAACTGGTCCTTGTGCTTCGAGAGGCGTTTCTCCGTCACGTACGACAGGAAGGTGGGGATCTCCGCGCCGCCGGCCGGGATCGCGCCGAACGGGAAGCCGATGAGCGGGCCGCGCAGCCACGCCTTCCAGGTGCGCTTGAGGTCGGCGCGGCCGAGCCAGGGCCGGCCGACGGGGATGGCCTCGCCGGTGGTGCGGCGCAGGTGGGCGGCGACCCACAGGGCCTCGCCGATGGCGAACAGGCCGACCGCGACGATGACGACGTCGACGCCATCGGCGAGCTGGAGCGAGCCGAAGGTGAGGCGCTGCTGGCCGGTCATCTGGTCGAGGCCGACCAGGCCGATGGTGAGGCCGACGAGGAGCGAGGCGAGACCGCGGACGCGGGAGGAGCCGAGGACGGACGTCACCGCGATGAACGCGAGGACCATGATGGCGAAGTAGTCGGGCGCGCCGATGTCGACGGCGAGCGCGGCGACGGTCGGCGCGAGCAGCACCAGCAGGACCGTGCCGGTCATGCCGCCGGCGAAGTGGCCGATGGCGGCCGCGGCCAGGGCCTGGGCGCCGCGGCCGGACTTCGCCATGGGGTTGCCCTCCATGGCGGCGACGACGGCCGCGCTCTCGCCCGGGGTGTTGAGCAGGATCGAGGTGGTGGAGCCGCCGAACATGGCGCCGTAGTAGATGCCGGCGAACATGATGAAGGCGGCGGTCGGGTCGAGCCCGTAGGTGACGGGCAGCAGCAGGGCGACGGCCATGGCGGGGCCGATGCCGGGGAGCACGCCGATGGCGGTGCCGAGCAGGACGCCGATGGCGGCCCAGAGCAGGTTGACCGGGGTCAGGGCGGTGCCGAACCCGTCGAGGAGGGAGTTCAGGGAATCCATGGTCAGAGCACTCCCATCAGCGGGCCGCCGGGCAGCGGGACTCCGAGGAGGTGGTCGAAGACGGCGTAGGTGAGCAGGGACAGGGCGGCGGCGATCAGCGGGTCGCGGGTGTGGTGGCGGCTGCCGAGGACATAGGCGGAGCCCCAGAAGAGCAGGGCGCCGGCGACGGGGAAGCCGAGAGGGCCGATGAGGACGGCGAAGCCGAGGAAGACGCCGGTGAGGAGCAGTACGGTGCGCCGGTCGCCCGGCTCGGCGAGGTCGACGTCCTCGCCGCCCTCGGCCTGGCCGCGGCCGCCGCGCAGCACGTCGGCGGCGAGCAGGACGGCGACGACGAGGAGTCCGGCGCCGACGACGAGGGGCACGGTGCGGGGGCCGACGGGGCCGCGCTGCCCGATGTCGGCGGTCATGGTGAGGGCGTCGGTGAGGACGAGGACGCCGAGGAGGAACAGCGCGGCGCCGACGCCGAGTTCGGAGTGCTCGCGCAGCCAGGACTTCGCGGCCGTGCCGGTCTTCGTGGTGTCGGTCGTCGTGGTCACAGGCCCAGCTCCTTCAGGACGGATCCGACCTGCTTGTCCTGTGCGGTGAGGAAGGCGCCGAACTGCTCGCCGGGCAGGAAGGCGTCGTTCCAGCCGTGGGTGGCGAGCGACTCGCGCCACTCCTTGGACGCGTGCAGCCGGGTGACGAGGGCGACGAGCCGGTCGCGTTCGGCGTCGGAGAGGCCGGGCGGGGCGACGAGGCCGCGCCAGTTGACGAACTCGGTGTCGAGGCCGGCCTCGCGCAGGGTGGGCGCGTCGAGACCGGGGACGCGCCGGGGGCCGGTGACGGCGAGGAGGCGCAGCTCGCCGGATCTGATCTGGTCGAGGTACTCGCCGACGCCGGAGACGCCGAAGGCGACCTTGCCGCCGAGGAGGGAGGCGAGGAGTTCGCCGCCGCCGTCGAACGGGATGTAGTTGACGTCCTTCGGGGCGATGCCGGCGGCCCGCGCCATCAGCATGGGGGCGAGGTGGTCGGGGCCGCCGGGTGAGGAGCCGCCGCCGACGGGCAGCTTGCCGGGGTCCTTCCGCCAGGCGGCGAGCAGGTCCTGGACGGTCTTGTACGGGGAGTCCTTGCCGACGACGACGATGTCCTGCTCCAGGGTGAGCCGGGCGATCGGGGTGGTGTCGGCGAGGGTGCGCGGGGTCTTGTTGGTGTGGACGGCGCCGACGACGCCGAGGCCCATGGACATGGCGAGCCGGCCGTTGCCGCGTTCGCCGACGAGCTTGGTGAGGCCGACGGTGCCGCCGGCGCCGGGCAGGTTGAAGACCTCGATGCCGGAGGTGAGTCCGGCGTCCTCGGCGTTCTTCGCCGCGGTGCGGGCGGTGATGTCGTAGCCGCCGCCGGGCGTGTTGGGGACCATGAGGCGCAGGCCGGGGATCCGCGTGCCAGTGTCGGTGCCGCCGCCGCTGGAGAGCAGCGGCGGGCCGACGAGCACGAGGAGGGCGGCCCCGAGCAGGGAGAGCGGGGTGCGCAGGCGCACGTGTGCCACCTCTCGACGGGGGGACGGAGGAAGGGACCAGGGGGGTGGTGTGATGTGGCCCACATGTTGCCCGCGCGTGAGAAAGCTGTCTCCCTTCCGCAATCAACGGACGTTGTGGTCCTTGTGGTCGCGCCCTACCTTGTCGGCGTGACGAAGGTGCTGGTGGTCGACGACGACTTCATGGTGGCGAAGCTGCACTGCCGCTATGTCTCGGCGGTGCCGGGCTTCCGCGTCGTCGGCGTCGCGCACAACGGCGCGGAGGCGCTGCGCGCCGCGCACGCGCTGCGGCCCGATCTGCTGCTGCTGGACATCTTCCTGCCCGACATGGACGGGATCGGGGTGCTGCGGGAGCTGCGCGCGGCGGGTCTCGCGATGGACGCGCTGTTCATCACGGCCGCGCGGGACGCGGACACGATCCGCTCGGCGCTGCGGGCCGGCGCCCTGCACTATCTGATCAAGCCCTTCAACCAGGCGGCGCTGCAGGAGCAGTTGCGGCACGTGGCCTCGCTGCGCAGCCGGCTCGACGACCTGGCGGGGGCGGCGGGGCAGGCCCGCCAGGAGGACGTCGACCAGATCTTCGGCGCCCGCCCGCGCGGCTCGCGCGAGCTGCCCAAGGGCCTCGCGGCGCACACCGCCGAGCTCGTCGACTCCGTCCTGCGCGCCCACCCCGAGGGCCTGTCGGCGACCGAGTGCGCGCAGGAGGCGGGCTCGCTGTCGCGGGTGAGCGCCCGCCGCTATCTGGAGTACTTCGCGGCGACGGGCCGGGCGGAGGTGACGCTGCGGTACGGGGGGACGGGGCGGCCGGAGCGGCGCTACCGGCGGGTGGGCTGACGGGGCGGCGCCGGCGGGGCCTTGTCTGTGGTGCCGCTTAGAGGGTCCTTAACGCGGCCCTAAGGATGGGCACATGGCGGCCTTCGGGGCCGAATCGGCCCACGGCGGCGGCTAGTTTCCATGGCGACCCCCACCCCTGCGTGAAGGAGTTGTCCCCCATGACCCCACGCCGTACGGCCGCCGCCCTCACCGCCGCCCTGCTGCTGTCCGGGCTCGCCGCCGCGCCCGCCCTCGCGCACGGGTCGATGACCGATCCGGTGAGCCGGGTCGCCGGCTGTTACGCGGAGGGACCGGAGAGCCCGAAGTCGGCGGCGTGCAAGGCGGCGGTGGCCGCGAGCGGCACGCAGGCGTTCTACGACTGGAACGGCGTGAACATCGCGGCCGCGGCCGGCCGGCACCGTGAGCTGATCCCGGACGGCAGGCTGTGCAGCGCCGGGAACGACAAGTACCGCGGGCTCGACCTGGCCCGGTCGGACTGGCCGGCGACCCGCCTGGCCTCCGGGGCGCACACCTTCCGGTACAGGGGGACGGCGCCGCACAAGGGCTCCTTCGAGCTGTACGTGACGAAGGACGGGTACGACCCGTCGAAGCCGCTGAAGTGGTCGGACCTGGAGGCGAAGCCGTTCGCGACGGTGACCGACCCGCGGATGGAGAGCGGCGACTACGTGTTCACGGGGACTCTGCCGAGGAAGTCGGGGCGGCACCTGATCTACTCGATCTGGCAGCGGTCGGACTCCCCCGAGGCGTTCTACACGTGCTCGGACGTCGTGTTCGGGAACGACGGCGGTTCCGTCCCGCCGCCGAGCGCGCCCACGACGGCACCGGCGCACACGCACACGCCCACGCACGCGCCTACGCACACGCCCACGCACCCGTCCACGCACACGCCCGCCGCCGCCGCGGGCAGCGCGCCCGCCGGGAACGCCGCGCCCGCCGCGCCCGCCCCGGCCCCGAACGGCGGCTCCGGCGAGGAGCTGGCCGAGACCGGTGGCGACGCCGCCACGCCGTATCTGGCGATGGGCGGCGCCGCCGTGCTGGGTCTCGGCGCGGCCGTGCTGTTCGCCACGGCCCGCCGCCGGTCGGCCCGGCGCTAGGGCCTGTCCGGCTACTCGAAGACCGACGCGCAGGTGGTCGGCGTCGCGTGGGCCGGGTCGAGGGCGTTGTTCACCTCGTGGAAGACGATCCGGTCCACCGTGCCGATCGCCACGTGCTCGGACAGGTCGAGCGCGCACCGGTCCTGGAGCAGCACGTTGGTGACGTCCGGGCCGGTCAGCCAGCCCGACTGGTACGGCGTGACGACCTCGTCGTACTTGGTGGCGATCACCGTGTAGCGCACGCCGGGCACGGTGTCGCCGCCCGCGTTGAGCCTGGTCATGAACGGGGAGCCGGCGATCTGGTCGGCGAGCCCCGGGGTCGCGGTCGTGAGCAGGTCCTTGGCGCCGGGGAAGTACGGCAGCAGCTGGGTGAGGCCGCTGAGCGTGGTGCCGTGGTTGTCGGGTGCGATGCCGACGAGCGCGTTGACCTTGGCTGCCCCGCCGAGGAACTTCAGGTAGTAGCGGGGCATCATGCCGCCCTGCGAGTGGCCGACGAGGTCGGCCTCGGGGGCGCCGGTGGCGGCGAGGACCCGGTCGACGTAGGCGGAGAGCTGTTCGGCGGACTTGTCGATGGGGCCGAGTCCGTGGAAGAGCGGCACGTTCGGGAGCTGGCCGTAGTCGACGGAGAAGACGCAGTAGCCGCGCTCGACGAGATAGGGCGCGAGGCCCAGCCAGTTGTCGACGGCGTTGCCGAAGGTGCCGTGGACGAGCACGACCGGGCGGGGGTGGGTGGCGGACGGCTTGCAGGAGAAGTCGTTCCAGCCGCGGCTGGGGGCGGTGTCGGCCTGGGCGGCGGCGGAGGGGGCGAGGGTGGCGGCGGCGGTCAGCGCGAGCACGGACAGTGCTCTGACGACCCGCTTCGTCCAGGAGGTCCTGGGCAGCATCGGGCGATCTCCTTGCGGCTCAAGGGAAGTGAGGGGTGTACGCCCTGCGGTCCGGACCACAAGTGGGGATGCGCTTCGCTTTCAGCCAAGTTACGTACGGGTAGCGTCCGATGGGAAGTTACGCGTCGGTAAAAAGTGTCGTGTCGGCCCGCCCGGGCGGGGTCAGGCCGCCAGCGAGCCCGGCAGCACGGCCTTCGGTCCGAACCGCGCCCTGGCCCGGTCCGCGACCGCCTCGATGCGTCGGGCCTTGTCGTCGGTGGGGTCGAAGGTCAGCTGGTGGGCGGCGTGTTCGGCGGGGGCGAGGCCCTCGGCGCGCAGGGCGAGGCCGCGGACCCGGGCGCGCTGGAGGCCGAAGGAGTCGTACATCGCGTAGGCGAGGGCGGTGAGGTCGCGGGAGTGGGCGGTCGGTTCGCGCAGGGCGCGGGTGCGGCTGGAGGTGGTGCGGTCCGCGTAGCGGACGGTCACCGTGAGGGAGCGGCACACCTGGCCCTCGGTCCGCATCCGGGCGCCCAGTTCGGCGGTGAGCGAGAGCAGCGCCCTGCGGTGGGCGGCGGCGTCCAGTTCGTCGTACGGGAAGGGGCGTTCGGCGGCGACGGAGCGGGAGACCTCACCGGGGACGACGGGGGTGCGGTCGATGCCGCGGGCGCGTTCCCACAGCTCGCGGCCGGCCCTGGCGCCGACCAGGCGCTGGAGCACGGCGAGCGGCGCGTCCGCGACCCGGCCGACGGAGTCGAGGCCGTAGCCGCAGAGGGTGCGGGCGGTGGCGCGGCCGACGCCGTCGAGTGCGACGACCGGCCGGTCGCGCAGGAAGGCGGCCGGGTCGTCGACGACCAGGGTGGTGCCGGGCCGGGCCTCGCGGGCGGCCGTCCGGGCGAGCATCGGGTTGGGCCCGGCGCCGATGACGCAGTCGACGCCGTACAGGGCGAGCGCCCGGACCCGGATGACCGAGCCGAGTTCGGCCGGACTCCAGCCGAAGTAGCGCAGCGCGCCGCGCACGTCGGCGAGCGCCTCGGCGGGCGGGGCGGCCTCGACGAGCGGGGTGAACGCGCCGAGCAGGTCGATCAGTCGCGGGAGCATCACCTCCCGCGCCGGGTCGAGCCGGAACCGTACGCAGAGGATCATCCGGCGCTCCCCGGGCTGCTGTGCCAGAGCTTGCGCGCCGGTGTCGCGGCGCCTTCCCCGGCCGGCCGGAGGTCGGCCCAGGGGTTCATCGCGTAGCCGGTGGACATGGTGATCCGCCGCCCGTCGTCGGCGTCGCCCGGCACGGACACGGGCTCTTCCGAGAGCCGTTCGCCCACCGCCGGCAGGCCGCCGCTCTCCCGCAGTTCGGCCAGCTCGGCGAGGTTCCAGGCGGCGGAGCCGACCACGCTGAGGCTGCGCGGGCCGCGCCGCTGGACCACGCCCCTGACGAGCAGCAGCCAGGAGTGGAAGACGGTGTGGGCGCAGCGTTCGTGGGAGTCGTCGAAGAAGGCGAGGTCGACGAGGCCGGTGCCGTCGTCGAGGGTGGTGAAGATGACCCGCTTGCCGGAGCGGATGGGCGGGGTCTGGGTGGCCGCCTTGGCGCCGGCGACCAGGACGACCTGGCCGTGCCGGGCCGAGCGCAGCCGTTCGGCGGAGACCACGCCGAGTTCGCGCAGGAAGGCCCGGTGGTCGCCCATGAGGTGGCGGGAGGCGTCCATGCCGAGGATGCCGAGTTCGGCGCTGAGCCGTTCGGTCTCGTCGAGGTCGGGCAGGCCGACGGGGGCGGTGCGGCGGCCCTGGGCGAGCGGGAGCTGTCCGCCGTAGGAGGCGGCGCCGCGCTGGACGCGGTGGAGTTCGGTCAGGTGCAGGAGCAGGTCGCGGCGGTTGGCGCCGAAGGCGTCGAGCGCGCCGACCTGGGCGAGGCGTTCGGCGACGGGCTTGCGCGGGCGGGCCCGTTCCCAGAAGTCGAGCAGGGAGGCGTAGGGCTGTCCGGCCTCGATCCGGGCGCTCTCGGCCTCGCTGATGCCGTGGACGTCGGTGAGGCCGAGCCGGAGGCCCCAGCTCTCCGAGCCGCCATCGGACACCAGTTCGATGCGATGGGCGGCCGCCGACCGGTTCACGTCGAGCGGCAGCACGGGCACCCCGCGCCGCCGGGCGTCCGCGAGCAGCAGCCGCTTCGGGTACATGCCGGGGTCGTGGGTGAGCAGCCCGGCGTAGAAGGCGGCCGGGTGGTGCGCCTTGAGCCAGGCCGACTGGTAGGTCGGCACGGCGAAGGCCACCGCGTGCGCCTTGCAGAAGCCGTACGAGCCGAACGCCTCGACGATCTCCCAGGTGCGGGCGACGGTCTCGTCCTCGTACCCGCGCGCCGAGGCCTGCTGGGCGAACCAGGCCTTGATCCGGCCCTGCGACTCGGGGTGGGAGAGCCCGCGGCGCACCTGGTCGGCCTCGTCGCGGCCGCAGCCGGTCATGATGCTGACGATCTCGATGATCTGCTCGTGGAAGACGACGACGCCGTAGGTCTCCTTCAGGGCGTCCGCCAGGTCGGGGTGCGGGTAGCGGACCGGCGCGCGGCCGTGCCGGGCCGCGATGAACGGGCGGACCATGTCGGCGGCGACCGGTCCCGGCCGGAAGAGGGAGATGTCGACGACGAGGTCGTGGAAGGTCTCGGGCTGGAGCCGGCCCACCAGGTCGCGCTGGCCGGGCGACTCGATCTGGAAGCAGCCGAGGGTCTCGGTGGAGCGGATGAGCCGGTAGGTGTCGGGGTCGCCGGGCGGGACGGCGTCGATGTCCGGGCGGGTGCCGGTGACGCGCTCGACCTCGGCGACGGCGTGCGCCATCGCGGACTGCATCCGCACCCCGAGGACGTCGAGCTTGAGCAGACCGAGGTCCTCCACGTCCTCCTTGTCGAACTGCGACATGGGCAGTCCCTCGCCGCTGGTGGGCACGACGGGGGTGCGGGTGAGCAGCGAGGCGTCCGAGAGGAGCACGCCGCAGGGGTGCATGGCGGTGCCGCGGGGCAGCGCGTCGAGGGCCTCGACCAGCTCCCAGAACCGGCCCTGGTCCCGCAACTCCTCCTTGAGCTCGCGCAGTTCGGGCAGTTCGTCGAGGGCTGCGCGGGCGTCGCGGGCGCGGATGTGCGGGAACGCCTTGGCGATCTCGTCGATCCGGGCCGGGTCCATGGACAGGGCGGCGCCCACGTCCCGTACGGCGTGGCGGACCCGGTAGGTCTCGGGCATGGAGACGGTGGCGATCCGTTCGGCGCCGAAGCGGCCGATGATCGCGCGGTAGACCTCCAGGCGGCGGGCGGACTCGACGTCGATGTCGATGTCGGGCAGGGCGGTGCGGCGCTTGGACAGGAAGCGTTCCATCAGCAGGCCGTGCTCGACCGGGTCGGCGTGGGCGATGCCGAGGAGGTGGTTGACGAGGGAGCCGGCGCCGGAGCCGCGGGCGGCCACCCGGATGCCCATCTCCCGCACGTCCTCGACGACCCGGGCGACCGTCAGGAAGTAGCCGGCGAAGCCGTGGTGGGCGATGATGTCGAGCTCGTGGTGCATCCGGTCCCAGTAGACGCGGCGGTCGGGGCGGCGGTCGTAGCCCTTGAGGAGCAGGCCGGCGGCGGCCCGGGAGGCGAGCACGCGCTGGGCGGTGCGATGGGCGGCGCCGACGAGGTGCGGCTCCGGGAAGTGCGCGGAGCCCATCCCGAGGTCGTCCTCGGGGTCGACCACACAGGCCGCGGCGACCTCGGCGGTCCGCTCCAGGAGCCGGTACGCGGCCTCCCGGCCGAAGCCCGCGGCCGCCACGACCCGCTCGGCGACGGCCAGCATGTCGTCGGCGCCCTTGAGCCACGCCTCCCCGCTGTCGAGCCCGGCGCGCGGGTCGACGGGGACGAGCCGGCGGGCGGCGTCGAGGACGTCGGCGACGGGGCCCTGGCCGGGGTCGGCGTAGCGGACCTCGTTGCCGAGCACGGGCCGCACGCCCTGCTCGGCGGCGAAGCCGAGGGTGCGGGCGGCGAGCCGCAGCGAACCGGCCCCGGTGCCGGGCCGCCCGTGGTCCACGACCTCCAGGCACAGCGCGTCCCCGTACCGCTCCCGCCACGGCGCGAGCAGCCGCGCAGCCCGGTCGGGGCGGCCGGCGGCGAGGGCGCGGCCGATGTCGGACCCGGTCCCGAGCAGGACGAAGAGCGCGTCGCCGTGGTTGGCGGACCGGGGCAGCACGGGCGGCCCCTCCCCCGCGCGGGCGTGGGCGGCGGTGACGAGCGCGCAGAGCTGGGCCCAGCCGGTGCGGGAGCGGGCGAGGAAGACGGCGCGGGGGGCGGACTCGTCGACGAAGGCGCCGCCGCGCACGGGCACGCGCCGCGTGGCGCCCGGGCCGTCGGGGCCGGGTGCGCCGGCGGCCAGGAGCGGCTCGTATGCGAGGTCCACCCCGAAGAGCGGCCGGCCGCCCTCCTTCTCGCACGCCTTGGCGAAGCGGACCGCGCCCGCGAGGGTGTCGCGGTCGGTCAGGGCGAGGGCGTCCATGCCGCGCTCGGCGGCGCGGGCGGCGAGGCGGGCCGGGTGGGAGGCGCCGTAGCGGGTGGAGAAGCCCGACGCGGTGTGCAGATGCGTGAACCCCGGCATGCGCCGCACCTCCCACGTCTCTCGAAAATCGTACGTACGTTCCCACCCCCTCAGGCCCAGCGTAGCCTATTTCGAACGTCCGTACGATAACTCGTTCGGTCCTGCCCCACCTGCGGAAACACCGGCCTCGCCCGAGCCTGGGGGGCATGAGCCTCGTCGACGAACTGAAAAGCGCCGTCACCCCCCGGGCAGCCCTGCTGGTCGTGGGCACCCTCGCCCTCCAGCTGCTGTTCATCACCTCCTATGTCGGGGCCCTGCACAGCCCGAAGCCCACGGATGTGCCCTTCGGCGTGGTCGCCCCGCAGCAGGCGGCCGCCGTGCTCACGGACCGGCTGGCGAAGCTGCCCGGTGATCCGCTCGACCCGCGCACGGTCGCGAGCGCCGAGGCCGCCAAGGACCAGATCCTGAACCGGGACATCGACGGCGCCCTGATCGTCGACCCGCTGGGCCGCACCGACACCCTGCTCGTCGCCTCCGGCGGCGGCGCCGCGCTCTCCACCACGCTGCAGAAGATGTTCACCCAGCTGGAGGCGGCCAACCAGCGCGCCGTCCGGACCGTCGACGTGGCCCCGGCCTCGCGGCAGGACTTCAACGGGCTCTCCGCCTTCTACCTGGTCGTCGGCTGGTGCGTCGGCGGCTACATCTGCGCCGCGATCCTGGCGATCAGCGCCGGCGCCCGGCCCGCGAACGTGCACCGGGCGATCATCCGGCTCGGCGTGCTCGCGCTCTACGCGGTGCTCGGCGGCCTCGGCGGCGCGATCATCGTCGGCCCGATCCTCGGCGCCCTGCCGGGCAGCATCGCCGCGCTGTGGGGCCTGGGCGCGCTGGTGGTCTTCGCGGTGGGCGCCGCCACCCTCGCCCTGCAGTCGCTGTTCGGGATCGTCGGCATCGGCCTGGCGATCCTGCTCATCGTGATCGCGGGCAACCCCAGCGCGGGCGGCGCCTTCCCGCTGCCGATGCTGCCGCCGTTCTGGAGGGCGATCGGCCCGGCCCTGCCACCGGGCGCGGGCACCTGGTCGGCACGCTCGATCGCGTACTTCAAGGGCAACGACATGACCGCCTCGATGCTGGTCCTGTCGGCCTGGGCGGTGGCCGGCGCGGCCGTCACGCTGGTGATGTCCTCGCTGAAGCGGAAGCTGGACACGGAGCCGATCGCCGGAGAGGTCGGCGAGGCCCGCGCCTGACCCCGCCCCGGACCGGACCGAGGCCCCCGCCGCGGCGGGGGCCTCGGCCTTGCGGCATCAGTAGACGCTGACGCCGTACGCGCTGAGCGCCTCCGTCACCGGCTGGAAGAAGGTCGTGCCGCCCGAGGTGCAGTCGCCGCTGCCGCCCGAGGTGAGGCCGATGGCCTTGCTGCCGGAGTACAGCGGGCCGCCGGAGTCGCCGGGCTCGGCGCAGACGTTGGTCTGGATCAGGCCGGAGACGATGTCGCCGCCGCCGTAGTTCACGGTCGCGTTCAGACCGGTGACCGTGCCGCCGTGGATGCCGGTGGTGGAGCCGCGGCGGGTGACGGACAGGCCGACGGTGGCGTTGCCGGCGCTGGTGATGTCGACGCTGCCGACCGTGCCGGACTTGGTCACCGTGGAGTTGGTGTAGCGCACGATGCCGTAGTCGTTGCCGGGGAAGCTCGATCCGGCGGTGGTGCCGAGCACGGTGGAGTGGGACGAGTTGGACCACCAGGTGCCCGCGCCGTCGGTGCAGTGGCCGGCGGTGAGGAAGTAGTAGTTGCCCGCGCTGTCCTTGACGTTGAAGCCGAGCGAGCAGCGCCAGCTGCTGGCGTAGATGGCGTCGCCGCCGGAGATCAGCTTGTTGAACTTGCCGGCCGTGCGCTCGATGCGCAGCGCGCCCGCGCTGTCACCGGCCTGGCGCTTGATCTTGGCGAGGTCGGCCTGCGAGACGGTGGCGTCGGCCGTCACGATCACCGTCTTGGTCGCCGGGTCGACGCGCCAGGCGGTGCCGGCCACGTCGGCGGTGAGCAGGGCGTCGCTCGCGGCGGTGAGCTGCTCGGCGCCGATGACGGGGGTGGGGGTCGCGCTCGCGGTGGGGACGGCGAGCGCCGCGGCGGCGGCGAGGCCGGCCGCGATGGCGAGCATCCGGGTGGTGCGGGTGGCACTCATGGGGGTCGTGCGCATGGTCCTCACTTGTCGTTCCTCCAGAGGGGAATCGGGGGCCCGCAGTGGGGTGTCGGGCCCGTGAGGCGCGGCCCGGGGCGGTCCGGGCCGGCGCTGTGGGGGAGTCTCGAGCCGTACGACTTCGCGCCGCAAGGGCGGCATTCGGCCGTACGGCCCGTCAACCAGCCTGCGCTGTACGGGAGTCGGCGGGCGCCTAGTACACGCTGACGTTGTACTTGGCGAGCGCCTCGGGCACCGGCTGGAAGAACGTGGTGCCGCCGGACGAGCAGTTGCCGCTGCCGCCGGAGGTCAGTCCGAGCGCCTTGGTGCCGTCGTAGAGGGCACCGCCCGAGTCGCCGGGCTCGGCGCAGACGTTGGTCTGGATGAGGCCCTTCACGGTGCCGCCGCTGGAGTAATGGACGGTGGCGTTGAGGCCGGTGACGGTGCCGTTGTGCACGCCGGTGGTGGAGCCGCGGCGGGAGACGGACTCGCCCACGGTGGCGTCTGCGGCGGTGTAGCCGCCCGGGTGGGCGAGCGAGGCGTTGTCGTAGCGGACCAGGGCGTAGTCGTTGCCGGGGAAGCTGGACCCGACGGTGTCGCCGATCAGCGTGGTCTGCGCCGAGTTGGTGTACCAGGTCTTGGCGACGTTGCCGCAGTGGCCGGCGGTCAGGAAGTAGTACGCGCCGGCGCTGTCCTTGACGTTGAAGCCGAGCGAGCAGCGGTAGCCACCGCCGTAGATGGCGTCGCCCGCGCCGAGCAGGGGCTTGAAGACGCCGGGGGCGCGTTCGATGCGCAGCGCGCCGGCGTCGGCGCCGGCCTGCCGCTTGATCCGGGCGATCGCGGCGTCGGAGACGGTGGCGTCGGCGGTGACGACGAGCCGGCCGGTGGCCTGGTCGGTGTACCAGGCGGTGCCGCCGACGTCCGCCTTCAGGACGGCGGCGTCGGCGCGGGCGAGCGCCTGGGCGCTCGCCGGACCGGGGGTGGGAGCGGCCTGGGCTCCGGGCAGACCGAGGGCGGTGGCGGCCGTGACGGCGGCGGCGACGGCGAGCAGGCGGATGCGCGTGGTCCTCACTGTTCTCCTTCGGGATACGGCGGAGAGGCCCGTGGGTGGCGGGCCCATGAGGCACCGTCAGGTGACGTGTTCCTGACATGCACCGCGAGCGATAGTGGCCCTCACCGACCGGGTCGCACAAGACCGCGCGCAACACGTGTAGACGCCGGGGGCGCGCGAACGGCCGGACAAACGGAAGCCGTACGCGCGCCCCGGCCGGGTCGTGACCGGCCCCGGATCAGCCCGTGAGGACCTGCCGCTCCCCCGCCGGCACGGCCGTGTCCAGCGTGTTCCCGGGCGGCGGGAACGGGCAGATGAAGTGCGACACGAACGCGCACGGCGGCAGCAGCGCCCGGTTGAAGTCCACCGTCACCGTGCCGTCCGCCGCCGGCGCCTCCGGCCGCAGGAAACGGAAGCGGTAGCTGTCCCGTCCGCTCGTGGCGTCCGCGAAGACCGCCCACAGCGTGCCGTCCTCCTCCACCGCCACCCGGAGGCTGTGCTCCGCGCCGTGCAGATCGAAGACCAGCTCGCCGGAGAGCCCCAGCCCGCGCTCCTTGCCGTCGGCGTTCTCCACCCGGACGTGCCGGTCCTCCGCGTACGGCCGGAACACCCCGGGCCGCACCCACCGCTCGTCGTACGGCGTGGCCTCGATGCCCCGGAAGGCGCGGCGCGCCTCGGACTCGGGGTCGAAGTCCCGTACCGCCCACTCGCCTTCGCGGCGCAGCACGACGAGCCGCCGCCCGGCCGACTCGGCCCGGGACTCGTGGATCGGCGCGTGGTCGGCGGTCAGCCGGACCGTGCCGATCAGCGGCTTGCCGTCGACGGTCACCGCGTCCTCGGCGCCCGCGGTGAGGACCACCTCGTCACCGTCCGCCCGCCACTGGCCGGGAACGGCCGGAATTCGCCCGTCCGGGAAGTCCGAGAGCCAGTGGGTGCCGGTCAGCGAGAGCGGACCGTACGACGAGGCGACGGCGGCGACGCGCTGCTCGTGCCAGTGCTGCCAGTCCTGGGATGCATCCGTACTCATGGTGTGTCACCTTTCCACAGGTCAGTTGCCGGTGCGGGGCAGACCGGGCGGGTTGATCTCGGAGGAGGTCACCGCCTCTCCGCTCAGCCCCCACCGCTCCAGGACCTGTGCGTACGTGCCGTTCTCGATGACGTGGTTCAGCGCGGCCTGGTAGGCGGCGACGAGGCCGCTGTCCTTCTTCGTCGTGGCGGCGATCTTGCCCTGGAGGCGGGCGCCGGCGCCCGAGAACTTCCCCACGACCTCGGTCTGGCCGGCCGAGGCCACGTGGTAGGCGGCGGTCGGGTTCGGGCCGAGGTAGGCGTCGATGCGGCCGGACTGGATCGCCAGGTAGGAGTCGGTCTGGTTCTGGAAGTACTTGATGTCGACGGGCTTGCGGCCGGCCTTCTCGTTCTGCCGGCTCCAGTCGACCAGGATCTTCTCCTGGTTGGTGCCGGAGCCGACCGCGATGGTCTTCCCGGCGACGTCGGCGGGCCCCGCGACCTTCCAGCCGGAGCCCTTCTTCGCCTCGAAGGCCAGGTCGTCGAGACGGTAGGTGGCGAAGTCGTACTTGTCCTTGCGCTCCTCCGTCACCGTCACGTTGGAGAAGACGGCGTCGAACTTGCCGCTGTCGAGGCCGACGAAGAGGTTCTCCCAGGAGACCAGGGCGAACTCCGGCTTCACGCCGAGGGTGTCGGCGACGAGCGTGGCGAGGTCGATCTCGACGCCGATCGGGGTTCTGTCGTCGGTGGCGTAGAAGGCGAGCGGCGGCGAGCTGTTGGTGGACACGCCGATCTGGAGCGTGCCGCGGGCGCGGACGGCCGCGGGGAGCCGGGCGGCGATCGCGTCGACCTTCGCGGTGTGGACGCGCTTCTGGTCCGGGCCGAGGTTGATCGCGGTGCCGCCCTTCTGCCCCTTGGGCACGACCTGGTCGGTGGCGGTGTCGCTCGCGCCGCAGGCGGTGAGCAGGCCGAGGGCGGCGAGCGGGGCGAGGGCGGTCAGCAGGGTGCGGCGGGTGCGCATGGCGGGACTCCTGGTGGGTGCGGAGGAGGGGGGTGTCACAGGACCTTGGAGAGGAAGGCGCGGGTGCGCTCGTGGCGCGGGCTGTCGAGGACCTCGGCGGGCGGGCCCTGTTCGACGATCCGGCCCCCGTCCATGAAGACGACCGTGTCGGCGACCTCGCGCGCGAAGCCGATCTCGTGCGTGACGACGATCATGGTGGTGCCGGCGGCGGCCAGGTCCTTGATGACGTCGAGGACCTCGCCGACCAGCTCGGGGTCGAGCGCGGAGGTCGGCTCGTCGAAGAGCAGCAGGCCCGGTTCGAGGGCGAGCGCGCGGGCGATGGCCACCCGCTGCTGCTGCCCGCCGGACAACTGCTTGGGATAGGCCGCGGCCTTGTCGGCGAGGCCGACCCGGTCGAGCAGGGCGAGGGCGGCCGCCTCGGCCTCCTTGCGGGGGCGCTTCAGGGCGGAGACCGGGGCCTCGGTGATGTTCTCCAGGACGGTGAGGTGCGGGAAGAGGTGGAAGTTCTGGAAGACGAAGCCGATCCGGGTGCGCTGCCGCAGGATCTCGCGCTCGCGCAGCTCGTACAGCTTGTCGCCGGAGCGCCGGTAGCCGACGAGGGTGCCGTCGACGCTGATCGTGCCGCTGTCGACCTTCTCCAGATGGTTGATGGTGCGCAGCAGGGTGGACTTGCCGGAGCCGGACGGGCCGAGGACGACGGTGACCTCGCCGGGCCGCACGTCGAGGTCGACGCCGCGCAGCACCTCGACGGCGCCGAAGCTCTTGCGTACGGCGCGGAGTCGGACCTTGGCCTCGGGCCCGGCGGTGGCGGTGGCGGTGGCGGCCGTGGTGGCCGCGGTGGCGGTGCTCATCGGGTGCTCCCCTTGGCGTAGTGACGTTCGACGTAGTGCTGGACGACGGAGAGCACCGTGGTCAGCAGGACGTACCAGGCGGTGGCGACCATCAGGAGCGGGACGACCCGGCCGTTGCGGCCGTAGACGACCTGGACCTGGTAGAAGAGCTCGCCGATCGCCATGACGGAGACGATCGAGGTGCCCTTGAAGAGCGAGATGATCTCGTTGGCGGCGTTGGGCAGGATCGCTCGCATGGCCTGCGGCAGCACGATCCGGCGCAGCTGCCGCAGCCGCGGGATGCCGAGCGCGGCCGCCGCCTCCAGCTGCCCGCCGTCCACGGCGAGCACTCCGCCGCGGACGATCTCCGCCGCGTACGCCGCCTGGTGCAGGGCGAGTCCGAGGACGGCCGCGCTCATCGCGCCGACCAGGCCCATGGTGTCGAAGGACCACAGGCTCGGCCCGAAGGGGATGCCGAGGCTCAGCTCCTTGTAGAGGTAGGCCAGGTTGAACCAGAAGAGCAGCTGCACGATGAGCGGGATCGAGCGGAAGGCCCAGATGTAGCCGAAGGCGACGGCCCGCAGGAACGGGCTGGCGGACAGCCGCATGAAGGCGAGCACGATCCCGAGCGCGAAGCCGAGCGCGGTGCCGTAGAAGGTGAGCTGGAGGGTGACCCAGACGGACCGGAGGATGGCGTCGGCGGTGACGTAGCGGGCGAAGACGTCCCACTCCCAGCCGGGGTTGGTGACCAGGCCGTGCAGGAACTGGGCGAGCACGACGGCGGTGGCGGCGACGGCCACCCAGCGCCACGGCCGGCGCACGGGCACGACCTTGAGGACGGCGGGCGCGGCGGCGGCCGCGGGGGCCGGCTGCGGGGCGAGCCCGGCGGGTGGATCGCTGACCGGTGGATCGCTGGTGAGAGACATGGAGGTACCTCGGAGACGGGAAGGGGCGCGCGGACGGGAGGGCAGGGGGTCTCTTGTCGGTCAGGCCGCGAGCCCGGCCTGACCGACGAGACACCCCCTAGGCGCCGAGCGGGGCGGGCGTCTGGGGCTGCGGGTCCGCCGTACAGGACGACAGCTCGCGCAGGAGCGCGAGCGCGGTGCGCGCGGTCCGGTCGTTCTGGCGGAAGGCGAGGCCGCCGGTGCGGGGCCGGGTGAAGGCCGCGCCGGTACGGGCGGTGGTGTGCGGGCCGAGCGCGAAGCGGCGCGGGTGCGGGCGCCCGTCGCGCCCGAGGACGCGCCCGTCGCCGGGGTCGACGGCGAGCAGCCCGGCCTCGGTGGCCCGGGCCCCGTCCTCGTGCAGGGCGCGGAGCAGCGGGCTCGCGGTCAGGGTGACCGTGGGGTCGGGGAGCCGGGCCTCGACGAGGGCGCGGGCCTCGGTCCACTCCCCCGGCAGGCTCGGCGAGGAGGCCCGGAAGACGCCCCGCTCCTCGTCGGTCCCGACGGTGACGTCGGCGCCGAGGAAGCGGACGATCCCGGCCTCGGAGAGCGCGCGGAGCTGGTGCAGCCGGGGGCCGGGCGGGCCGGAGGCGAGGTAGCTGAAGAAGCCGTGCCACCAGGTGCCGCCGGTGCCGAGGTCGCCGAGCCGGGCCAGCTGACCGTAGACGGAGAGCAGGGCGCCGAAGACGGCCAGGTCGGCACTGTGGGCCGGGTCGTGACGGCGTATCAGGTCGTCGGTGACGTAGCGGCGCAGTCCGTCCTGGAGGGCCTCGGCCGTGGCGTACCGCACCCCGTCGAGCGGCCGGTCGAGGGCGTCCAGGTCGAGCCGGTCGGCCGGATCGGGGACGGCGGCGGCGACGAGGGCGTCGAGTTCCGGGCCGGCCGGGGCGGCGGCCGCGTACTTCTCCTCGAAGTCGGTCCAGGCGATGGCGGTCCGCTCGGGGTGGGCGGCGAACAGCCGGTGGTAGTGGGCCCAGCCCAGCTCCTTGGCGACGAGCGGCCACACGTCGCGCCGGAAGTCGAGCGGTCCGGCGGACTGAAGGAGGGCATCGACCTGGGCGGGGCCGAGGAAGCGGGGCAGCGGCGGCGGTGTGCCGTCGAGCTCGTAGCCGATCTTGGAGTGGTACGGGACGCCGCGGCGCGATCCGACGTGCAGCACGGGCTCGCGGCCGGACGGCACGTACACCAGGCTCCCGTCGCCGTCGCCCCGCTCCTCGTACCGTCCGCCGCGGCCCTCGGTGAGCAGCACCATCAGGTCGACGAAGCCGAGTCCGAAGCCGCGGACCAGGACCGGCTCGCCGGCCCGCAGCGCGGACAGGTCGGCGTCGGCGGTGAAGTCCGGCGGCAGGTGGACCAGGCCGTGCCGGGCGGCGAAGGCGGTGAGTTCGCGCTGCCGTTCGTCGGGGCGGGCGTCGAGGTGGCCGAGGGTGAGGACGACGAGATCGGCGTGGAGGGGCGCGGCGCGGTCGGCCAGCCAGACGCGCTGGCGCCCGTCGCGCGGCCCGGTCACGCGCCGGGCGGTGGTGCGGTGTTCGTGCACGGTGACGGTGGACGGCAGGGCGGCGCGGGCCCGTTCGTGGACCCAGCGCAGATAGGCGCCCTGCCGGGTGCGGCTGGGGAAGGTGGCGCCGTCGAGCCCGGCCCAGTCGGCGAGGGTGGGCCCGGGGCGTACCGGACCGTCGAGCTCGACGGTCTCGTCGGTGAACATGGTGACGTCCTCGGCCCGGGAGTTCATCCAGAGCAGCGGGGACTGGGCGGTGCGCCAGATCCGTCCGGGGCCGGCCGGGTACGGGTCGACGAGGTGGACGTCCAGGGGCTCGTCCCCGTACAGCTCGGGCAGGTTGGCGGCGAGCCGTTCGAGGAAGCCGGTGCCGCGGGGCCCGGCGCCGACGACGACGATCGAGCGGCGGGAGCGGCCGGGACGTCCGGCGCGGGCGTCGCTCATCGGGCACCGCCCGGGCCCGCCGTGCCGCGCGCGTAGTACTTCTCGACGTAGGCCTGGCCGACGCTCAGGACGGAGGTGACCAGGACGTACCAGAGGGTGGCGACCAGGAGCAGCGGGATGACCTGGTAGGTGCGGTGGTAGACGAGCTGGGTGGAGTAGAGCAGGTCCTGGACGGCGATGACGGAGACGATCGAGGTGCCCTTGAGGGTGCCGATCAGCATGTTCCCGGCGGGCGGCACGATCGACTTCATGGCCTGCGGCAGCACGATCCGGGTGAGCCGGCGCCACCGGCCGAGGCCGAGCGACTGTGCGGCCTCGATCTGGCCGCGGTCGACGGAGAGGATGCCGCCGCGGACGACCTCGGCGGCGTACGCGGCCTCGTGGAGGGTGAGGCCGATGACGGCGACGGCGACGGGGCCGAGGAGGTTGACCGTGTGGATGCCGAGGACGGTGGGGTAGAGGGCGCCGATGTTGAACCAGAACAGCAGCTGGACCAGGATCGGCGTGGAGCGGAAGAACCAGACGTAGCCCCAGCTGACGGCGCGCAGCACGGGGTTGGCGGAGAGTCTGAGGACGGCGAGCAGGGTGCCGAGGACGAAGCCGAGGGCCATCACGAGGGCGGTCAGCCACAGGGTGAGGCCGAGGCCGCGCAGCACGGCGGTGGAGGTGAAGTAGTCGCCGACCACGTCCCATTGGAAGGCCCGGTTGGTGGCGACGGACCAGAGCCCGAGCGCGGCCAGGACGAGGACGGCGCCGGCGGCGGTCCACTGTCCGGCGCGGCGGGCGGGGACGATGCGGAGCGCCGGTTCCCCGGCGGGACCGGTGGGATCGGCAGGGTCGGCGGCACCGGATGGATGGCCCGGGGCGGGGGCAGGGGTCTTGGTGAGGATCGCGGACATGGCGAAGGCTCCGTGGATGCCAGAGACGGATCGAACACGGGAGTGCGCCTTCACGCGCGGTGAGCCGCGGACCCGAGCCCCTCAGCGCGGTCCGCGTCCTCACGCTACGCCGGGCGCACGGCGGGCTGTCAAGTGCGTCCGGATGGTGAGCCGTTCGTCTCATCGTGGTTGACGGGGAAACGGATGCCTGTTCCACTTGGGCCATGCATCCGCAGCAGTGGCTGGTCACGCGCTCCCACATCGACCTCGGTCGTGTGTGGTCCTCTTCCTGTTGAGCCGACCCCCTGCGTTCTGTCTGCCCGCGTCCTGCCTGCCCGCGTTCTGCCTGTCCGCGTGCGGTTCCCCGCGGCGCCTTCATTCGCGCACTGCCGTGAGCGCCTGAGCTAGAGCCCCTCGCCTTCTCTGCGTCCCTCGCCGCCTTCCTCTCGCTTTCCTCCTGGCTTTCCCCTTCGCTTCCCGCCTGTCTTCCTCCCTGCCCTCTTCCCTGCGTTCTTCCCTGAAGGACCGCCATGAGCCTTGTGCTGTCCGTGCACCGGACCACGATCACCGACCCCCTGGCGCGCCCGCTCTTCGACGAGCTGGCGCACGAGTACCTGACCCGCTACGGCGCGTCCGACGACCTGTACGGCTATCCGGCCGAGGAGTTCGCGCCGCCGACCGGCACGTTCCTGCTGCTCCTGGAGCAGGGCCGGCCGGTGGCGGGCGGCGCGTACCGCCGCTACGACGACACCACCGCCGAGCTCAAGAGGATCTGGACCCACTCCGGGCACCGCAGACGGGGTCTCGCCCGCCGGGTCCTGACCGTCCTCGAACGGGAGGCCGCCGACCGCGGCTACACCCGGATCCATCTGACCACCGGGCCCCGCCAGCCCGAGGCGCGCGGCCTCTATCTGGCGACCGGCTACCGCCCCCTCTTCGACGTCGACGCCGATCCCGAGTCGCTCGGATCGCTGCCGTTCGAGAAGCACCTGGAGAACCCGAACCCATGAGCACCTCTCCCACGACCCGCACGAAGCGCAACACCCTGGCGTTCGCGCTGATCACCGCCGCCGCGCTCGCCCTGACCGCCTGCGGGACCGGCGAGCCGGTGACCGCACCGGCCGGCGCCGCCGGGCAGGCGGGCGCACCGGACGCGCTGCCGACCGAGGACGTGGTGTCGGGCGTACGGAAGAACGAGGCCGCGGCGAAGCTGCTCCCCGCCGACGTGCGGCAGCGCGGCACGCTGACCCTGGCCACCGCCGTCGGCAACCCGCCCGGCAACGCCTATCTGCCCGACGGGAAGACCGTCGTAGGCCTCGACGCCGACCTCTCGGCCGCCGTCGCCAAGGCGCTCGGCCTGGACGTGAAGCGCGAGGTGGCCGCGTTCGAGACGATCCTGCCGGCGCTCGGCAGCGGCAAGTACGACGTCGGTACGGGCAACTTCGGCGTCACGGAGGAGCGCCGCAAGACCATCGACTTCGTCACCTACATCAACGACGGCCAGGGCTTCGCCGCCCGCGCCGACAGCAAGCTGACCGCCGTCACCGACCTCACCCAGCTCTGCGGCCTGCGCGTGGGCACCGGCGCGGGCACCACGTTCGAGCAGACGCTGGAGCGGAACAAGGCCCGCTGCGCGGCGGCCGGCAAGCAGCCGTACGAGGTGAACGTCTACAACGACTCGGCCGCGATCTGGATGTCGCTCCAGCAGGGCCGCACCGATGTCGTGATGAGCACCATCAACGGCCTGCGCTACGCGGTGAAGCAGCAGCCGGGCACGAAGTTCCTGAACGAGTACCGCCGTCTCGACGTCGGCTTCGCCTTCAAGAAGGGCACCCCGCTCGCCCCCGCCTTCCAGGCGGCCGTGAACGGCCTGAAGGCGGACGGCAGTTACGACCGCATCCTGCGGAAGTGGAGCGTGACGGACTCCGGCATCGCGCAGTCCCGGATCTCCCCGCCGGAGCTGCCCGCGCCGACGAAGTGAGCTCCCGCGCGGGCGCGCCCGAGGGCGGGCCCGGCCGGGCTCAGCAGTCGCAGCCGCAGTCGCACCCGTCACAGCCGTCGCAACCGCAGCAGCCGTCCCCGTCACAGCAGGACGAGCAGTTGCTGCAGCAGTTGCAGCAGTCGCCGCACCCCTCGCAGTCGCCACAGTCGCACTGGGCGCACAGGCCCTCGCGGCGCTGCCGGCTCCACGGGTCCTCGTAGCTGCCGCAGCACAGCTGGCAGGTGCAGGCGAGGCCCAGGAAGACGGCGCAGCCCGCGATCGTGCCGCGGCGCCGGTTCGGCGGCTCGGGCGGGAGCGGGCCCCAGGGACCGCCGCCGCCGGGGCCGCCGGGCCCGCCCGGACCGGGGTGGTACGGCCCGCCGGGGCCGCCCGGGCCGGGCGTGGCGTAGGGGTTGCCCTGGCCGTACGGGTTCCCGGGCGTGGCGTACGGGTTGCCCGGCACCGGCCCCTGCCCGTGCGCGTGCCCGCTCCCCTGGCCGTGCGCGTGCGCCTGCCCCTGGGCTCCGGGCGCGGCGTGCGAGCAGCTCGTCGTGCCGAAGGCGCGGTCGATGGAGGTGCGCAGCTCGTGGGCGAGGAGCACATGGGCGAGCCGGCCGTCCGCGAAGTCGGCGTCCTTCAGCGCGAGCCGGATGCCGTGCAGCGCGTCGTCGGCGAGCCGGCGGGCCTCCTCGCGGGAGGTGCCGGTCGCGGTGAGCGGGTTCCAGGAGCCGGCGGCGGCGTCGGCGGCCTGGTCCTCGACGGCGTCGAGGAGGTGGGCGAGGCGCCCGAAGAGGCGGCCGGCCTCGGCGAGGGGCGCGGCGTTGCCGGGGCGGCCGGCGAGCACCGCGGTGTGCGCGAAGGCGGCGGCGGTCGCGGTCTCGGTCGGCTCGGTGACGACGAGCAGCGGCGTGCCGGGCCCGGCGAGCGCCTCGATGCCGGTCTGCCGGTCCACCGCGTCGAGCAGGACGGCGGTGTCGAAGCCGAGCTCCCGCCCGGTGCGGGCGCCGGCCCGGTCCCAGGAGCGGGCGACCCGGCGGGCCGCGGCGGCGACCGGCCGGCGGGCCAACAGGCCGTCCCGGTCGGCGACGTGGTCGCGGATCTTCGCGGAGGCGAGGACGAGCGAGACGGCGGCGGCGAGCCGCGCGCCCTCGCCGCGCGCGACGGGCGCGGTCCGCATCTGACGCAGCGGGCAGGGCCCGGCGGTGCGGCGTCCGGCCCCGGTGGGCCCGGTCTGAGCCTCCGTCAGGACCGAGACGATCAGGCCGTCGTAGTTGGTGACGACCCGGGCGAACTGCCCGTGGTCGGCGCGAAGTGCGAGACAGAGGCCGCACAGATGCGCCATCCACTCCACCTTGAGGTTCTCGGTGAGGCGATGGGTGCAGGGCCTGACTATTCCGAACAAGAGACTCCCCCGTACTGCGGCTGCGTCGGCATCGTACCCAGGGCCCCGTTCACCCGTACGCCCCGGCCGTCACCCTTCCGGCCCGACTTTCATCATTTGATTTGCACGGCTCCGGCCAAGCCTCCGTCAGCCCCCGCATACCGCAAGATCCCTGACGATTCGCCAGATTTCGGGCCTCACGTTCTGCACCAGTACCGTCACGAAACCCCTGCGCGCCGACTATCCACTTGGCGCGCGATCCGCATCATGGACGACGATAGGGATTGCGGAACCACGGTGACCGCGTGAAGTGTCCGCGCTGAAAGGAGGCGTCCATGGGATCGGTGCGCAAGGCCAGTGCCTGGCTGGGACTCGTCGAGGACAACGACGAGCGTTACTACGACGACGAGTACGCCGAGGGTGCCGAGAGCGGCGACGCCTGGGTGACGGACCCGCGGGTGCGGGTGGCGTCCGACACGGCGCACGAGCAGGGCCGTCGGATCGCGACCGTCTCGCCCGACGGGTTCCGGGACGCCCGGGGCATCGGCGAGCTGTTCCGGGACGGCGTCCCGGTGATCGTCAACCTCACCGCGATGGAGCCGAACGACGCCAAGCGCGTCGTCGACTTCGCCGCGGGCCTGGCCTTCGGTCTGCGCGGCTCGATCGAGCGCGTCGCCACCCGGGTCTTCCTGCTGACCCCGGCGGACACGCAGATCGTGACCGGCGAGTCGGCCGGCCGCGGGCAGGGCGGCTTCTTCAACCAGAGCTGATGGTCTGAGCGCTCGGTTCGCGGGTGGCGGGCACGGTCGGAAGCTCCGGCTCCGGCTCCCGCGCCTCCGGGGCGGGCTCCCCGTCCGGGTTCAGGTCCTGGGCAGGGGCGCACTCCATCACCCGCGGCAGCCGCAGCGCCATCAGCGCGCCGAGCAGCAGCAGGCCCGCGCTCACCAGGAGCGTGACGTGGAGGCCGTGGACGAAGGCGTGGCGGGCGGCGCGGTGAAGCGTTTCGCCCGCGGTGCCGCCGAGCCGGCCGGCGACCTGGTAGGCCTCGCCGAGGGAGTTCGCGGCGGCCCGGGCCGCGTCGGCGGGCACGCCGGGCAGTCCGGCGAGCCCGGGCGCGTACGCCGCGTTCATGACGCTGCCGAGCAGCGCGATGCCCATGCCCGCGCCGAGCTGGTACGAGGTCTCGCCGATCGCCGCCGCACCGCCGGCGCTCGAGGGCGGGGCCTCGCTGAGCATCGACTCGTACGCCGAGAAGAGCGTGGTCTGCAGGCCGAAGCCGAGCAGCACGAAGCCGACGGTGAGCAGCACCGGCCGGTCGTGCTGGCCCATGAGGACGAGCAGCAGCACCGCGGCGGCCGTGAGGACGAAGCCCCAGCCGACCATCCGGCGCGGCCCGATCCGGTTCAGGGTGTACGAGCCGGTGGCGCCGGCGGCCATCGCGGCGAAGGTCAGCGGGAGCAGCCGGAGGCCGGTCTGAAGGGGACTGAGGCCGAGGATCAGCTGGAGGTACTGGACGGCGATGAGCTCCAGGCCGACCAGGGCCAGCATGCCGAGCACGATGCAGCCGACGGAGGTGGTGAAGGCCGCCCGGGCGAACAGCCGCATGTCGATCAGCGGGTGCGCGCGCCGCTTCTGCCGCCGTACGAAGAGGACGAGGAGGAGGGCGCCGACGAGCAGCGGGCCGAAGGTGGCGGGGGCGAGCGGCGGGTCGCCGGCGCCGAGCCGCTTGACGCCGAGGACGGCGCCGAGCACTCCGGCGGCGGCCATCAGCGCGCCGAGCACGTCCCAGGGTCCGTCGGTGGCGCCGCGCGACTCGGGCAGCAGCCAGCGGCCGATCGGCAGGATCAGCGCCATCAGCGGGATGTTGACGAGGAAGACAGAGCCCCACCAGTAGTTCTCGACGAGGAAGCCGCCGAGCACGGGTCCGGTCGCGGCGCCGACGGCGGCGACGGCCGTCCAGATGCCGATGGCGGTCGCCCTCTCGCGCCGGTCGGGGAAGACCGCGCGGAGAAGGGAGAGCGTCGCCGGCATGATCATCGCGCCGCCGAGGCCGAGCAGGGCCCGGGCGCCGATGAGCACCTCGGGCACGGTGGCGAGCGCGGCGACCGCCGAGGCGATGCCGAACAGCGCGTAGCCGAGCAGCAGCACCCGTCTGCGGCCGACGCGGTCGCCGAGGGTGCCGAAGAGGATGAGGAGCGAGGCGCAGATCAGCGGGTAGGCGTCGACGATCCACAGCAGCTGCGTGGAGCTGGGTCGCAGGTCCTCGGTGAGCGAGGGGACGGCGACGTGCAGCACGGTCGAGTCGAGTGCGACCAGCAGCAGGCTGACGCAGAGGACGAAGAGGACGAGCCAGCGGTTGGCGCCGCCGTCGGGGCCACGGCCGAGGGCACGCGGCCGTGTTCCGGCCGTGATCGTCCGCGCCATGCATGTACCTCCCAGTGAAGCCCTCGCGCTCGGCGGGCACCTGCCGGGGGGTCGGCCCCGGGGCGGCCCGGCATCGACGGGCGAGTGAGCCGTCAGCGTACGCGAGTTCCATGGCCGAGCGCGTGGTCAGGGTCTCACCGCGGCGGGCCGCGGGGTGTGGCGTACGCCACTCGGGTCACCGGGGCCCCACACCACCCGCCACCTGGAATTTCTCCTTCGGATCGGTTTCCGGAATTCTCCGGGCCGTCAAACGGGCTTACGGAATCGCGGCTTCGGCAATAGCGCTGAAGGTCATCGGATTTTCCGATGGGCGAGGGGAACAAACGCCCGGCTGAGAGCAACTCCACATCACATCGTCATCACGAAGGGACCGGAACGACCAAGGTCGCTACTCACTCCCTGTAACGTCGATTGGGTGCGTACCGACATCTTTGCCCGGCTGGACCGGGAGCCGGAACCGCCGAAGATAGAGGTCCCGCGGATGACCCGGACGCGTCTCGCCCTCTTCGGCGGGACCTTGGCGTTCTACGTGGTCATCGTCGTCGCCGTACTGCTGTCGACCCCGCTCGTGCTGATCGACTGGAAGATCATGCTCTTCCGGCCCTACCAGCAGTGGCCGGAGTGGCACGCGTTCCTCGACTACTACGTCGTCCTCGGCCAGCGCGGTCCGACGGCCGTGATGGTGGCGGCCTGGCTGGGCTGGCGCTCCTGGCGCCAGCACACGCTGCGGCCGCTGCTCTCGCTCGGCGCCGCGCTGCTCCTGCTCAACGCCACGGTCGGCGCGGTCAAACTCGGTCTCGGCCGGCTCGGCCCCCACTACGCGACCCAGGTCGGCTCCGCCGAGCTGTTCGCGGGCGGCGACATATTCCCGTCCGGGCACACCGCGAACGCGGTCGTGACCTGGGGCATCCTGGCCTACCTGGCGACCACGCCGAGGGCCCGCCGCTATCTGTCCGCCCTGTCCGCCCTGGTCGCGCTCGGCGTCGGCCTGACCACCGTCTACCTGGGCACGCACTGGCTGAGCGACGTGCTGCTCGGCTGGGCCGCCGGCCTCGTGGTGCTGCTCGCGCTGCCGTGGTGCGAGCCGGTGATCACGGTGGCCGAGGCGTGGATCCTGGGCGTGCGCGACCGGCTGCGCGAGCAGCTGCGCTCCCGCCGCCGTCTGGTGCCCTCGCTGCCGGTGGCCACCGGTGGGCCGGTGCCGGGACTGTTCCCGCAGCGGCCCGGGGCCGAGGAGCCGGTGCGGGAGGCCGTCGGCGCCGGCAGCTCCGGCCGGACCACGAGCGGACGGGTCACCGGCCTGCCCGCCTCGCCGCTGGCCGCCCCGCGCGCGCACACGGCCGGCCACCACCCCGCCCATCACGCGGTGCGTTCGGAGCGCGGCCCGGTCGGCCCGGCCGGCAGCCGCCGTCCGCCGCACTCGCGGCCGGCGACGGGCGGCTGAGCGACAGCCGCGAGCGCGGCGACACCGTGACGCGGGAGGGCCCCGGCCGTGATTCGGCCGGGGCCCTCCCGCGTGTCCTCGCCCGGTGCGCTCAGCCGCGCCAGGCGCGGGTGACGACGCCGTTGTCGACCTCGAAGTTGAGGCGCCCCTCCATGTACTCCATGGTGACGATCGAGCCCGGTGGCAGGGACCGGACGACGCTCCAGCCGCGGCTCCGGGCCAGCCGCTCGGCCTCGTCGGCGGCGAGTCCCACATACGTATCGGGTGCGTGTCGGGATGTCATGCAGCTCACGTTAGTACCCTGCCGGTCACGCTTGTGTCACAGGTTCTCGACATATGTTTGACATGGCCCCGCCGTTCCGGAAGCGCGGCCACGGGGGCTGATTCCCGCCGTATCCCCGTTAATTCACCGGACCGCGCCCTTCTTTCCCGGAATTCCGTGCGACAAGCGGACTGAAGCCCTCCGCAGATAATTCCGCCATGTACCGGCCCCGGTGCCGTTCACGTTTTCCCCGCGGTCCGTCCGCGCCGCACACACATCCGGTCCGCCGACCGGACGACCCGCCGGTCCGCCTCCCCCGCCGTCGGCCCGGCGAGGGACATCATCCGGGGATGGGCATCGAGACCGGGACCGCGGCCGTCGAGTCGCCGCGGCAGCGGCACGGCCGGATCGTCGTCGACTGGGTCACCACGACCGACCACAAGAAGATCGGTCACCTCTATCTGGTGACCTCGTTCGTCTTCTTCCTGATCGCCGGCGCGCTGGCGATGCTGATGCGGGCCGAGCTGGCCCGGCCGGGGCTCCAGCTGGTGACCAACCTGCAGTTCAACCAGGCGTTCACGCTGCACGGCACGATCATGCTGCTGCTGTTCGCGACGCCGACCTTCGCCGGCTTCGCCAACGAGCTGGTGCCGCTGCAGATCGGCGCGCCCGACGTGGCCTTCCCGCGGCTCAACATGTTCTCGTACTGGCTGTTCCTCTTCGGCGGACTGATGGTGCTCGGCTCCTTCGTCACCCCGTCCGGCCCCGCCGCCTTCGGCTGGACCGCCTACGCCCCGCTGAACAGCCTGGTGCGGTCGCCCGGCGTCGGCGTCGACCTGTGGATCATGGGCCTCGCGCTCTCCGGCTTCGGCACCATCCTCGCCTCGGTGAACTTCCTGACGACGATCATCGCGATGCGGGCACCGGGCATGACCATGTTCCGGATGCCGATCTTCACCTGGAACGTCCTGTTCACCACGATCCTGGTGCTCGTCGCCTTCCCCGTGCTCGCGGCGGCGCTGCTCGTCCTGGAGGCGGACCGGCGGGGCGGCGCGGTGGCCTTCGACGCGCAGTACGGCGGCGCGCTGCTGTGGCAGCACCTGTTCTGGTTCTTCGGGCACCCGGAGGTCTACATCATCGCGCTGCCGTTCTTCGGGATCGTCAGCGAGATCATCCCGGTCTTCTCGCGCAAGCCGATCTTCGGCTACGCGACCCTGGTGGGCGCCACCATGACGATCACCGGTCTGTCGGTGGTGGTCTGGGCGCACCACATGTTCGCGACCGGGGCGGTGCTGCTGCCGTTCTTCTCACTGCTGTCGTTCCTCATCGCGGTGCCGACCGGGGTGAAGTTCTTCAACTGGACCGGAACCATGCTGCGCGGCTCGCTCTCCTTCGAGACACCGATGCTGTGGGCGGTCGGCTTCCTGGTGTCGTTCCTGTTCGGCGGGCTCACCGGCGTGATCCTGGCCTCGCCGCCGATGGACTTCCAGGTCACCGACTCGTACTTCGTCGTCGCCCACTTCCACTACACGGTCTTCGGCACCGTCGTCTTCGCGACCTTCGGCGGCTTCTCCTTCTGGTGGCCCAAGTTCACCGGGCGGATGCTCGACGAGCGCCTCGGCAAGATCCACTTCTGGACGCTCTTCGTCGGCTTCCACACCACCTTCCTGGTGCAGCACTGGCTGGGCGCGGAGGGCATGCCGCGCCGGTACGCCGACTATCTGGCCGCCGACGGCTTCACCGCGCTCAACACGGTGTCGTCGATCGGGGCCTTCCTGCTGGGCCTGTCCACGCTGCCGTTCCTCTACAACGTCTGGAAGACCTGGCGGTACGGGGAGAAGGTCGAGGTCGACGACCCGTGGGGCTACGGACGCTCGCTGGAGTGGGCGACCTCCTGCCCGCCGCCCCGGCACAACTTCGACGCGGTACCCCGGATCCGCTCCGAGGCCCCGGCCTTCGACCTGCACCACCCGGAGTTCGCGGCGTACGAGCGGATCCGGCTGGCCTCCGCGCCGGAGCGCGCCGTGGAACGCACGGACTGACGTCCGGCCGGCTCAGCGGAAGCGGCGCACGGACCGGCGTCCGGCCGGCTAGCGGAAGCGGCGCACGAGCGCGCCGGCCCTCGCCTTCGCCGTGTAGGCGCCGTCGAGGAGCGCGCCGACCGTGCGGTGCAGGGCGGCGCGGGCCGCCGGGTGGGTACGGGAGCGGGCGGCGCCGGCCGCGGCCCGCCGCTCGGCCAGCTCCGTCCAGATGGCCTCGTGGCGGGCCGCGATCCGTACCGGGTCGAAGCGCTCCGAGGAGGCCAGGGCCGCCTTCGCCGCCCTGGCCCGGGCCTCGTCGTCGTTGATGAGGGCGAGCAGGGCGGCGGCGACCGCGGCCGTGTCGTCGACCGGGACGAGCCGCCCGTCGACGCCGTCCTCGATGATCTCGCCGGGGCCGTAGGGGCAGTCGGTGGAGACCACCGGCAGTCCGCAGCGCATCGCCTCGACGATCGTCATGCCGAAGGACTCGCGCCGTGAGGTGACGGCGGCCAGCGAGCCCTTGGCCCACTCCGGCTCCATCGGATGGGCGGTGCCCATGAGGAAGACGTTCCCGCCGACGCCGAGCCGCTCGATCTGCCGGGCCAGCTTGTCCTTCAGGTTGTCGGCGGCGTCGCCGGTGCCGTAGATCCGCAGCTTCCAGTCGGGGCGGGCGGCGGCCACGTCCGCGAAGGCGTCGATCAGCAGGTCGTAGCGCTTGACCGGGGTGAGCCGGCCGGCCGCCACGACGGTCCTGGCGGCGGGGTCGGCGGGCGGCACGGTGGGCGCGGGCACGCTGTTGGGCACGGCGTCGACGCGGACCGTGCCCGGCAGGCCGAGCGCCCTGTAGGAGCGGGCGTCGGCCTCGGTGACGGTGGTGACGGCGTCCAGGAGCGCGTACTCGTGGGCGATGTCCCGGCGCAGCCGGTAGCTGTGCCCGTCCAGGATCAGATGCTCCTGCCCGACCAGGACCGGCCCGCGCGGCGCCTGCCGGGCGAGCTGCACGTTGAGCCCGGGGCGGGTGGCGATCACCACGTCCGCGTCGACGGAGGCGAGATGGGCGCCGATCCGGGCGTCGGTGAGCGCGCTGTACTGCTTCCAGCGGCCGTCGCCGCGCGGGAAGACCCGGGCGGGGCGGTGGAAGTCGGGGTGCTCGCCGTCGTAACCCGGGCTGTTCTTGCGGATGTCGACGAGCGGGCGGAGCGTCACCCCGGCGGGGAGGCCGAGGATCGGCTCGTCGCGGTGGCGGAACACCGAGACGATCTCCACCTCGTGACGGGACGCCAGCTCGGCGGCGAGCGTGAAGACCGTCCGGATGGTGCCGCCGATGTGGTAGCCGTTGTGGAGCAGGAAGGAGATGCGCATGGCCGTACTGGTTCCCCCCGGTCAAGCGTGTCTGGTCGCGGCCGACTGTACTGCGCGCGGAGGGGTGCTGCGCGCGACGGGCTCCGCGACCGGCACCGCGGGCGGCGTCACGGGCGCCGCGACCGGCACCGCGGGCGGGGTCACGGGCGGTATCCCAGCTGGGGCACGGTGGCGCAGTCGCGGTTCATGTCGCCCTGCGCGACCCAGCCGCGGCCGTCCTGCCAACGGGCCACGGACAGACAGGTGTACGCGGTCTTCGGCGGCTTCGCCAGGCGCTCGAAGCGCACCGGCAGGAGCAGCCCGCGGGCGGTGTACGGCTCCGCCCGGTTGACGAACGCCTCGACGCACGCCCGGGTGATCCCGGCGGCCCCGGCCGGGCCGGCCGCGCAGGAGCGGGCCGCGTCCGTGAACCACATGGCCGCCGCCCAGCCCTCCAGCTGCCACTGCGACAGCGGCCGGCCGCCCATCGCCGCCCGGAACTCCCGCACCGCCGGGAAGGAGGTGTCGTCGTGGTCGCGGCTGGAGCCGGTGACGTACAGCGCGGACCGGCAGCCCGGCGCCTTCGCGTAGTCGCGCGGCACGGAGGAGGACCAGTTCTGCACGTTGGTCACCTTGGCGGCGACCCGGACGCCGAGCGCCTCCATCGCCTCGCACAGCCGGGCATTGCCGTGGGTGTCCATCGCGTCGAAGACCACGTCCGCGTGCTGGGCGCGCAGATCGGCCGCGACGGCGCGGAAGTTGGGCAGCGCGAAGTCGACCTGCTCGCCGACCACCCGGTAGCCCTCGGCGCGCAGCCCGTTCGTGATCAGCCGGGCGTACGCGGCGGAGGCGGCCTGGTTGTACGAGACGACGGCGGCGGTGCGGGCGCCGAGGTGGCTGCGGAACCAGCGGTAGACCTCGGTGCCGCCGTACAGGACGCCGTTCCAGCCGGGCGACTTCCCGGTGCGCGGGGCGGAGCTGCCGTAGATCCCGTAGAGGTGCGGATAGGTGTCGTAGGCCGGGGTGAGCGGCTGGCCGCCGATGTCGGGGACACCCGCCTTCGCGACGAGCGGGGCGCCGGCGTAGTCGAGGGCGGTGGTGGCGACCAGGGCGAAGACCTTGCGCCGGCCGGTCAGTTCGCGCACGCAGGTGTTGTTGCCGATGCCGCTGCCGCCGTCGTCGCAGGTGATCACCTCGACCTTGCGCCCGCCGATGCCGCCGTGGGCGTTGACGTCGTCGAAGAAGGCGCGGGCGCCGTCGCGCGGCCCGGTGAAGGTGTCGCCGCCGACCGGGCTGGTGGCGCTGGTGATGATGCCGACGCGGAGCGGCTCACCGCCGGAGGGGTAGGCGGTGGGCCGCGTCCCGAAGGCGCGCTCCGGGAGCCGGCTGCCGCAGCCCGCGAGGAGCGGGACGAGGGCGGCGAGCACGGCGAGGAGCAGCGCCGCTGCCGCCTCAGCAGCCCGGGACCTGCTGCTTCGTGCCACTGAGCTGGACCAGGCCGCAGAGGGTCCGCACGGACACCTTCCAGGTGTTGTCCTGCAGGACGGAGGTGCCCTTGGCGCCCGGAAGGGCCGTGTTGCCGGCGACCAGCAGGTCGTAGGTGACGTTCGCGCCGGTGGGCGAGGTGAAGGTGACCTGCGTGACCTTCACGGAGGTCATGGCGGCGTTCTTGTTCCCGGCGAAGGCGCCGAGGACGGGCGCCATCTTCTCGCCGTTCTCCAGGAGCCTGATCCGTTCGGCGGACGGCGTCTTCGCGTCGAAGAAGGCGGTCCAGTTCTTGGCGATCTGCGCCTTGGCCGAGGCCGGGTCGGCCGGCTGGTCCGTCATGGCGGGCGAGGTGGTGGGCGTGGCCTGGCCGGATCCCGAGTTGCCGCTGGAACACCCGGCGACGACCGGGGTCAGCACCAAGGCCGCCGCGGCGCCGAAGGCGGCCGCGCGTCGCTTGAGGAGCATCTGGCTCACCACCGGATCTCTGGGGCAGGCCGCACGCCTGATGAGTCCAGAGTGGTCTGATTCGGGGCATAGTGCAAGGAAAGGGCGCGAAGGTGGTGATGCCCTCGTGTGGTCGCCGTCCCGGACGGTCCGGTTGCTGCTGTGGGGCGGCCTCGCGTCGGTCGCCGGCGGCGCGGTGCTGTGCGTGGTCGGGTGGTACGGCGTCTCGGGCGAGGTCCTGGTCGCCCGGCAGCTGCCGTACCTGGCGTCGAGCACGGCGCCGGGAGCGGCGCTGCTCGTGGCGGGTGCGGTGCTGCTGGCGGGGTGGGTGCGGACGGAGGCGTCCCGGCCCGTACACCCGGAGCCGGAGCCCGGGCCCGAGCCGTCGTCCGGGCTGGAGCCCTCGTCCGGGCCCGAGCCGCTGTCCGGACCCGAGCCGTCGTCCGGGGGCGCGGCCGGGCAGCCCACGTCCACGGGCCCACCGCTGCGCGTCCCCGGCGGCACCCTCGCCCACCGGCCGGACTGCCCGCTGGTGACGGGCCACCCGGAGGCGGTGCCGGCCGGGGACGCGGAGCTCGACCCCTGCCCGGTGTGTGAGCCGTGGCCTCGCTGACGTACGACCTCACCCTCGCCGGCCTCGCGATCGGCAGCGCCGCCGCGCTCACCGGCATCGGACTGATCGTCACGTACCGCGCGACCGGCGTCCTCAACCTGGCGCACGGCGCGATCGCGATGATCTGCGCGTACGTGCTGCGCGGGCTCGTCGTCGAGTGGGGGTGGCCGCTGCCGCTCGGGGCGCTCGTCACGCTGCTCGTGGTGGCGCCGGGCATCGGTCTGGTCCTGGACCGGGCGGTGTTCCGGCCGCTCGCGCTCGCCGGGTCCAACCCGGCGCAGACGCTGGTCGCGTCGATCGGCGTGTTCGTGCTGCTCGTCGGCGCGGCCTCGCTGATCTGGGGCAACGACGCCCGGGCCGACGCGCCCGTACTGCTGGGTGACGATCCGTGGACGCAGCTGGCGGCGGTGGTGGCGCTCGCGTGCCTGGTCGGGGCGGTGACCCGGTGGACCCGCTTCGGCCGGGAGCTGCGCGCCGTCGTCGACAACAGGCCGCTGGCCGAGCTGTCCGGCATCGCGACCGACCGGGTGTCGGCGGCGGGCTGGGCGTTCGGCGCGTTCACGGCCGGCTTCACGGGCGTGCTGCTCGCGCCGTACGTACGGCTCGACCCGTACGGCATGCCGCTGCTGGTCGTGGAGGTGATCGCGGTCGCGGTCCTCGCCCGGATGCGGAGCCTGCCGGTGGCGATCCTCTCGGCGCTCGCCCTCGGCGTGGCGCAGGCCCAGCTGACCCGCCTGCACCCGGAGGGCTGGGCGGGCCCGCTGGTCGAGGCGGTCGGGGCGAACCTGTTCGTGGTGGCGCTGCTGGTCGCGGCGCTCGTGCTGCCCGGGGTGGGCGGGACGGACGCGCTGCCGCCGCCGGTGCGGGGCACCCGGGTGCCGGCGGGCGTGTGGCTGGTGGCGGGCGTCCTGCTCCTGTTGCCCCTGGGCTTCGCGGGCGAGGACCTGTCGACCGCGGTGCAGGTCCCGGCGCTCGCGGTGATCCTGCTGTCGCTGGTGGTGGTGTCGGGCCGGGGCGGCCAGATCGCGCTCGGGCAGGCCGCGTACGCGGGGCTGGGCGCCCTGTTCACGGCCCTGCTCGCGGCGGCCGGGCTGCCGGAGCTGGTGGCGCTCGGGGTGGCCGCGCTGTGCGTGGCGCCGCTCGGCCTGCTCACCGGATGGCCCGCGATCCGCCGCCACGGCCTGGCGCTGGCCCTGGCCACGCTCGCGATCGGCGTCGCGGTGAGCCGCTTCGTCTTCGCGCAGCCGTACGCGACGGCGGGCCTGACCGTGCGGCGCCCGGCGGGCCTCGACGGCGACCGCCGCTACTACGCCCTGGAGCTGGTCCTCCTGGCCGGCGCCCTGCTCCTGGTCGCCGCGCTGCGCCGCGGCCGCACCGGCCGCGCGCTCGCCGCCCTGCGCGACCACGAACCGGGCGCGGAGGCCGCCGGCGTCCCCGTCGCCGCCCTCAAGCTCCTCGCCTTCACCCTGGGCGCCGCCCTCGCCGCCCTCGGCGGCGGCCTCCTCGCCATGTCCGTCCGCGCCTTCGACCCCGACACCTTCGACCCGATCCGCGGCCTGCTCTGGTTCACCGCCGTCCTCGTCCTCGGCGCCGACTCCCTCCTCACCCCCCTGCTCGCCGCCACCCTCCTCATCACCCTCGACGCGGCCACCCACGCGGGCGTGGCGGTGGCCCTGATCGGCCTCCTGGCAGCCCTGACGGGCCGCGTCCCACCACTGACGGAACTGCTGGCCCCTGCCCGCGCGACGGGCCGGACGAGCAAGGAGACCCGGCCCTCTGAGCCGAAGGCCCCCTCCCCCACCCGCCCGGCAGCCGCCGACGGCGCCGCGCGCCCCGCCGGAAGACCCGCACCTCGCTCCACCCACGGAACGGGTGGTGCGGGTGGGAGCGGCAGCCCGGCCGGAGGCCGGGCGCAGTCTCACCCGCCCGCGGCCGCCGGCGGCGCCCAGGCGCCCGGCACGGGCCGGCGCCGCCCCTCGGCCACGCCCGGCGGCCCCCGGCTCGTCGCCCACCGCCTCAGCCTCACGTACCCCGGCGGCCCCACCGCTCTCGACCGCGTCGGGATCGCGCTCGCGTCCGGCCGGGTGACCGCCGTGGTCGGGGCGAACGGGGCCGGGAAGAGCACGCTGTTCGACTGTCTCGCGGGGAGTGCGCGGCCCACGGCCGGGCGGGTCACGCTCGACGGGGTGGACATCACGCGGCGGCCGGCCCATGCCCGGCAGCGGCTCGGCATCGCGCGGACGTTCCAGCAGCTGGCGGTGTTCCCGTCGCTGACCGTGGAGGAGAACGTGCGGGTAGGCGCGCGGGACGGCGCGGCCGTGGAGGCGGCACTGCGGCTGTTCGGCCTCGCGGCCGAGCCGGTGCGGCACGGACCCGCCGCCGGGCTGCCCACGGGGACCCTGCGCCGCGTGGAGCTGGCCCGGGCCCTCGCGAGCGGCCCGCACACGCTGCTGCTCGACGAGCCGGCCGCGGGGCTCGACGCGGCGGAGACGGCGGACCTGGCCCGTGTCCTCGCCGCGCTCGCCGCCGACGGACTGACCGTTCTCGTGGTCGAGCACGACCCGGACCTGGTCGCCGGCATCGCGCACACCGTGCACACGATGGAGGCAGGCCGGATCGTTCCGAGGAACAGCTCATGACCGTCGAGATCGCCCTGCGCCGCGCCCGGGTCCGCTACGGCCCGCTGGAGGCCCTGCACGGCCTGGACCTGCCGGTCCCGGCGGCGACCGTGACCGTCCTGCTCGGGCGCAACGGCGCCGGCCGCACCACCGTGCTGCGCGCGCTCGCCGGCACGGTGCCGCTGGCGGCCGGGCGGGTGGTGTGGGGCGGGCGGGACGTCACCGGGCTGCCGGCCCACGTCCGGGCCCGCCGCGGGCTGTGCTTCGTACCGGATCTGCGGGCGGTGTACGGAACGCTCACGGTCGCCGAGAACCTGGACCTGGCGGCGCCGGGCCGCCGGGACGAGGCGCTCGCCGCGTACCCGGAGCTGGGCCCGCTGCTCGCCCACCGCGCCGCGACGCTGTCCGGCGGCGAGCGCCGGATGCTGGCGCTCGTCCGGGCCGTCCTCGCCGCCGCCCCGGCCGGCGCCCCCGCCCGCGTGGTCCTCGTCGACGAGCCGTCGCTCGGCCTGGCGCGGACGGTGGCCTCCCGTACGTACGGGCTGCTCGCCGCGCTCACCGGCCCGCCCGCCCACGCGGCGGTCGTCCTCGCCGAGCAGCGGGTGCCGCCGGGGCTGCCGGCGGGCTCGGTGGCGTACGGGCTGAGCCGCGGGAGCCTCGTGTCCGGCGACGAGACCGGCCACGGCACACGGCCTACGGGCTGAACCGCGACAGCTTCGCCTAGAAGGTGAGGCGCAGCATCGTGCCGACCATCAGGCGGTTCGGGTCCGGGCCGATCGCGGAGCGGTTCGCCTCGTACAGCGCCTGCCAGCCGCCCTGGACGCGGAAGCGGCGGGCGATCGAGCTGAGCGTGTCGCCGTGCTGGACGACATGGGCGCGGCCGCTCAGCCCGTACCGCTTCGAGCAGACCGGCCAGGCGCCCCAGCCCTGGACGCGCAGCACGTCCTCGGCGACCGTGATCTGCTGCGCGCGGGTGGCGAGGTCGGCGCGCCGGGCGTACCGGCGGCCGCCGAACTCCTCCCAGGTCGGCTGCCAGAACTGCAGCCCGCCGTAGAAGCCGTTGCCGGTGTCGGCGCGCCAGTCGCCGCCGCTCTCGCAGTCGGCGACGCACCCCCACGGCCACTGGTCCCGCACGCACGCCTCGACCGGCGTGGGCGCGGCGGCCGCGGTGCCGGACAGGCCGGGCGGGAGCAGCGCCGCCGCCAGGACGACGCCCGCGGCCCAGTATCGGATCTTCGACATCGGGGCAGGCTAGGCAGCGGTCGCCGGGCCCCGGCCCGTGCCGCGCGGAACACCGTTCACATGCCACCCGGTCGGCGTCACGGGCGCCCGCACGCCCGTCGTACAACTTGTCGCTACTCCACGCGTGACCCCGGCCGAGCCTTCCCCGTTGAACTCGGCATGAGACGACCGGGAATCGCCCGGCGTCGCACGCGAAGAGTCCAGGAGCCCCCGTGCCGCGCATGCTCGACGTCAGCGAGGACGTACGCGCCGAGATCGGCGACGAAGAAGCCGACCGGCTGCTGGCCGGCGAGAACGCCCCGGGCAGCTACGACTGCACCTCCTGCCGTACGCCCGGCGACTCCGAGCAGGAGCGCACCAGCACCGTCCTGTTCGTCGGCGAGGAGACCGCCGTTCTCGCCTTCGCCCACGCCAGCTGCATCCCGTCCCAGGTGGTCCGGGTGGCGGAGGAGCAGCTGCAGGGCGCCGTCGCCTCGATCACGGCGGCCGACACCGCCGACTCGCTCGCGTCCGCCCACCCCGAGCAGGCGGTGCTCGGCGTCACCAGCGGTCTGGTCCTGATCGAGGGCGAGCTGCACCCGGCGCTGGTCGTGGAGCCGACCGCGCCGGTCGCCCGGCCCGGCTCGGCCGGTCTGACGGACGAGTTCCTGCCGCTCCTCGTCGAGCAGGGCTTCCAGCCGGTCGCGGACGTCAACAGCAGGCCCGCGCCGCTGCCCGGCTGGTCCGTGCTCGTCGCCATGGGCCAGCTGCACTCGGTGCTCCAGCCCGGTACCGGCGGCACGGGCCAGGTCGCCTGGTGGCAGGCGCACCAGCCGCTCCAGGTCACCGAGGGCTGGCGGGCGGCGGCCAACAAGTCGCACACGGTGCTGGTCTTCGCCGCCCCGGTCGGCTCCATCGGCCAGCAGCCGCGCGAGGACCTGCTGCGCGACGCGCTGGAGAAGGCCGCTGCCAACGGCCGCCTGGTCGCCGCCGCGATGCCGCTGGCCGGCACGTGACGGACGACCGCCGGGCGCCGGCCGTGCCGCGGCCCCGGCGGGCGCCTCTTTCCGAGGGCCGCCCGCATCTCACGGAGGGCGGGGTCGTTGGCACATACGTGCACGCATACGACCCCTTCCGCCAGCCGTACCAGAATCCGCTCCCGAGCCTGAGCCCCATCCCGGCGATGCGACCCGCCGCGGAAGCCCCGGCAGGATCGGCCGGATCCTCGGCGACGCCGATCTACGACGCCCTGTACTCCGAGTTCCGCCGGTCCTTCCGTACGCTGCCGGGCGACCGCAGCGGCGAGGAGGACGTGGTCTTCCGGGCGTTCGGGGCGTACCGGCAGCTCGGGCAGCAGGCGGGCTGGTCGGCGTACGCGCTGCCGCCGGGCCGCGGCGGTGGCCGGTAACGAGGCAGTAAGGCCGAGGGCCGGGGCGTCGCCGTGACGCCCCGGCCCTCGGCCTTGCTGCTGCCTGCTGCCTGCTGCCTGCTTACTCCTTCTTGCCGCGGCTCACTTCTTCTTGCCGCGGCTTACTTCTTCTTGCTGCGCTTCTCGCGCACGCGCACCGAGATGTGCAGCGGCGTGCCCTCGAAGCCGAACTCCTCGCGCAGCCGGCGCTCGATGAAGCGGCGGTAGCCGGCCTCCAGGAAGCCCGAGGCGAACAGCACGAAGCGCGGCGGCTTGGTGCCCGCCTGCGTGCCGAACAGGATGCGGGGCTGCTTGCCGCCGCGGATCGGGTGCGGGTGGGCGGCGACCAGCTCGCCGAGGAAGGCGTTGAGGCGGCCGGTGGGGACACGGGTCTCCCAGCCGGCGAGGGCGGTCTCGATCGCCGGGACCAGCTTCTCCATGTGGCGGCCGGTCTTCGCCGAGACGTTGACCCGGGGCGCCCAGGCGACCTGCTGCATCTCGGTCTCGATCTCGCGCTCGAGGTAGTAGCGGCGCTCCTCGTCCAGCTCGTCCCACTTGTTGTAGGCGATGACGATGGCGCGGCCCGACTCGACCGCCATCGTGATGATGCGCTGGTCCTGGACCGAGATGTGGTCGGTGGTGTCGATGAGGATGACGGCCACCTCCGCCTTCTCGACGGCGGCGGCCGTGCGCAGCGAGGCGTAGTAGTCGGCGCCCGCCTGGAGGTGGACCTTCTTGCGGATGCCGGCGGTGTCGACGAACTTCCACGTCACGCCTCCGAGCTCGATCAGCTCGTCGACCGGGTCGCGGGTGGTGCCGGCCAGCTCGTTGACGACGACGCGGTCCTCGCCCGCCACCTTGTTGAGCAGCGAGGACTTGCCGACGTTGGGGCGGCCGATGAGGGCGATGCGGCGCGGGCCGCCGACGGCCTTGCCGAAGAGCTGCTCGGGGGCCTCGGGCAGGGCCTTGAGGACCTCGTCGAGGAGGTCGCCGGTGCCGCGGCCGTGCAGGGCGGAGACCGGGAACGGCTCGCCGAGGCCGAGCGACCACAGCGCGGCGGCGTCGGCCTCGCCGGACTGGCCGTCGACCTTGTTGGCGGCGAGGACGACCGGCTTGCCGGCGCGGCGGAGCAGCCGGACGACGGCCTCGTCGGTGTCGGTGGCGCCGACGACGGCGTCGACGACGAAGACGACGGCGTCCGCGGCCTCGATGGCGAACTCGGCCTGGGCGGCGACGGAGGCGTCGATGCCGAGGACGTCCTGCTCCCAGCCGCCGGTGTCGACGAGCTTGAAGCGGCGGCCGGCCCACTCGGCCTCGTAGGTGACGCGGTCGCGGGTGACGCCCGGCTTGTCCTCGACGACGGCCTCGCGGCGCCCGATGATGCGGTTCACCAGGGTCGACTTGCCGACGTTCGGGCGGCCGACGACGGCGAGGACGGGGAGCGGGCCGTGGCCGGCCTCCTCGATCGCGCCCTCGACGTCCTCGAGGTCGAAGCCCTCTTCCGAGGCGAGCTCCATGAACTCCGCGTACTCGGCGTCGCCAAGTGCCCCGTGGTCGTGCTGGTCGTTCATGAAGTCCGTTCCTTGATCATTCGTGGTCGGTGGGTTCCGGTCGGCCGGTCGGCCGGATCCGGGCCCACTACTGAGAGTGTCGCTCAGCGTCCGGTGAGACGCCTGGCGTTTTTCAGGTGGTCGGTGAGCCGCTCCTGGATCCGGACGGTCGCCTCGTCCAGCGCCTTGCGGGTGCGGCGGCCGGATCCGTCGCCGGCCTCGAAGGCGTCGCCGAAGACGACGTCGACGCGGCTGCGCAGCCGGGGCAGGCTCTTGACCAGCCGTCCGGGCGTGTCCGTGCTGCCCAGCACGGCGACCGGGACGATCGGCGCGCCGCTGCGCACCGCGAAGTACGCGAGGCCGGCGCGCAGCGAGGCGAAGTCGCCCTCGCCGCGGGTGCCCTCGGGGAAGATGCCGAGGACGCCGCCGTGCTCCAGGACCGCGAGGGCCTGGGCTATCGCGGTGCGGTCGGTGCTGTGGCGGTCGACCTTGAGCTGGCCGATGCCGTCCAGGAAACGGCCCAGCGGCCCGACGAACGCTTCCTTCTTGATGAGGAAGTGAACGGGCCGCGGGGCGGTGCCCATGAGCATGGGGCCGTCGATGTTGTGCGCGTGGTTGACGGCGAGGATGACGGGGCCGGAGGCCGGCACCCGCCAGGCGCCGAGGACGCGCGGCTTCCAGAAGCCGTACATCAGCCCGATGCCGATGCGACGGCCGACGGCGGCGCCCTTCGCCGAGGGCTCGGTCACTTGGCGGCCGTCCGCTTCTCCTCCACCAGGGTGACGACGCACTCGATGACCTGGTCGAGGGTGAGGTCGGTGGTGTCGACCTCGACGGCGTCGCCGGCCTTGGCGAGCGGGGAGGTCTTGCGGGAGGAGTCGGCGGCGTCCCGCTTGATCAGGGCCTGCTTGGTGGCGTGCACGTCGGCGCCCTTGAGCTCGCCGGAGCGGCGGGCGGCGCGGGCCTCCGCGGAGGCGGTCAGGAAGATCTTCAGGTCGGCGTCGGGCAGGACGGTGGTGCCGATGTCCCGGCCCTCGACGACGATGCCGGCCTCGGCGCCCTTGGCGATGGACCGCTGGAGCTCCGTGATCAGGGCGCGCACCTCGGGGACGGCGCTGACGGCGCTGACCTTGGAGGTGACCTCCTCGGTGCGGATCGGGCCGGCCGCGTCGAGGCCGTCCACCGTGATGGTCGGCTTGAGCGGGTCGGTGCCGGAGACGATCACGGGCTTGGCGGCGGCGTTGGCGACGGCCTCGGCGTCATGGACGTCGACGCCGTTGCTGATCATCCACCAGGTGATGGCCCGGTACTGGGCGCCGGTGTCGAGGTAGCTCAGCCCCAGCTTGGCGGCCACCGCCTTCGAGGTGCTCGACTTGCCCGTGCCGGAGGGGCCGTCGATGGCGACGATCACGGTTTCCACGGTGGGGAACGCCTTCCTGGATGAGCGGGAGCCCCCGGCGGACGTGCGGGGACCCCCACAAGGTTACCGAGTCCGCCGCACCCGTTCGGCCCAGCGGGGCCCGCCGGCCCCTCAGCCCGTCCGCAGGGACCAGCCCCGCTCCCGCAGCGACTCGCTCAGCACCGGCGCCGCCGAGGGCTCGACCATGAGCTGGACCAGGCCGGCCTGCTGGCCCGTGGCGTGGTCGATGCGGACGTCCTCGATGTTGACGCCCGCGCGGCCCGCGTCCGCGAAGATGCGGGCCAGTTCGCCGGGGCTGTCGCTGATGAGGACGGCGACGGTCTCGTACGTGGCGGGGGCGGCGCCGTGCTTGCCGGGGACGCGGGCGCGGCCCGCGTTGCCGCGTCGCAGGACGTCCTCGACGCCGGAGGCGCCGGCCCGGCGCTTGGCGTCGTCGCCGGACTCCAGAGCCCGCAGGGCCCGTACCGTCTCGTCGAGGTCGGCGGCGACGCCCGCGAGGACGTCGGCGACCGGGCCCGGGTTCGCGGAGAGGATCTCGACCCACATGCGCGGGTCGGAGGCGGCGATGCGGGTCACGTCGCGGATGCCCTGGCCGCAGAGGCGTACGGCCGACTCGTCGGCCTCCTCCAGCCGCGCCGCGACCATCGACGAGACGAGCTGCGGGGTGTGCGAGACGAGCGCGACGGCCCGGTCGTGGGCGTCGGCGTCCATGACGACGGGGACGGCACGGCACAGCGCGACCAGTTCGAGGGCCAGGTTGAGGACCTCGGTGTCGGTGTCGCGGGTGGGCGTGAGCACCCACGGCCGGCCCTCGAAGAGGTCGGCGGTGGCGGCGAGCGGGCCGGAGCGCTCCTTGCCGGACATCGGGTGGCTGCCGATGTACGCGGTGAGGTCGAGCCCCAGCTCCGCCAGCTCCCGCTTCGGTCCGCCCTTGACGCTGGCCACGTCCAGGTAGCCGCGGCCGAGCCCGGCCCGGATCGCGCCGGCGAGGGTCGCGGCGACGTGCGCGGGCGGCACGGCGACGAGGACGAGGTCCACCGGCCCCTCGGGCTCCTCGTCCGTGCCGGCGCCGAGCGCGGCGGCCGTGCGGGCCCGGGCCGGGTCGTGGTCGCGGAGGTGGACGGTGACGCCGCGCCCGGCCAGGGCGAGCGCCGCCGACGTGCCGATCAGGCCGGTTCCGATGACGAGCGCGGTTCTCACTGGGCGATGTCCTTGCGCAGGGCGGCCGCGGCACCGAGGTAGACGTGCGCGATCCGGGACTTGGGCAGTTCCGACTCGACGTGCGCGAGGAGCCGTACGACCCTCGGCATCGCACCCTCGATGTCGAGTTCCTGGGCGCAGATCAGCGGGACGTCCACGATCCCGAGGCCGCGGGCCGCCGCGGCCGGGAAGTCGCTGTGGAGGTCGGGCGTGGCCGTGAACCAGATGCTGATCAGGTCGTCGGCGGTCAGCCCGTTGCGTTCGAGTACGGCGGTGAGCAGCTCCCGCACCTGCTCGTGCATGTGTCCGGCGTCGTCCCGGTCCAGCTGGACGGCGCCTCGGACGGCTCGTACCGCCACCTCGTACTCCTTCTCGCCCGCGTCTGCTGTCTGCGCCCGCGTGGGTGCTGCGACCAGCCTAGTCAGCCGCCGGGCGGCGCCGTCGCGGCGCCCGCTCCGCGAGACGCGGCGGGACGCGGAGGGGCCAACGGGGTCGACGGGGCCGACGGGTCGGACGGGGCCGGACGGGGCCCTGGACGGTCCCGGGCGGTCCCGGGGTACAAATGTCGGCATGCTGCTTCACGTCGTACCGCTGGACGCCTGGTCCGCCGACCCCGCTCTCCCCTACGCCCCGTCCTCCCTCGCCGCCGAGGGCTTCGTCCACTGCTCGCCGGACGAACCGGCCGCCCTCGCCGTCGCGGACGCCCACTACCGGGACGTGCCGGGACCGCTGCTGGTCCTGGTGATCGACGAGACCCGGCTGGCCGGCGAGGTCCGCTGGGAGGGCTCGGGGGGCGTGCTCTTCCCGCACGTGTACGGGCCGATCGAGCGGTCCGCGGTCACGGCGGTCCTCCAGGTGCGGCGGGACGCGGACGGGCGGGCGAGGGAGCTGGCGCCCCGGGCGTAGGCGCGGTGCCCGGCCGGGGCCGGGGCGCCCCGGACACGCGCGGAATTGACGTGTCATGCCCACTCCCCCTGACCTAGCCTGGCGCGCATGACTCCCGAGGAACTGGTGCGCGACCACACGATCTACTCGTGTGTCATGGGGTCGCGCGCGTTCGGTCTGGCCACCGAGGACAGCGACGTCGACCGCAGGGGCGTGTACCTCGCCCCGACGCCGCTGTTCTGGCGCTTCGACAAGCCGCCGGCGCACGTCGAGGGCCCGGCGGCCGAGCAGTTCAGCTGGGAGCTGGAACGCTTCTGCGAGCTGGCCCTGCGCAACAACCCCAACGTCCTGGAGTGCCTGCACTCCCCCGTCGTCGAGCACGCCGAGGCGCTCGGCCGCGAACTCCTCTCGCTGCGGGGCGCGTTCCTGTCCCGCCGGGCGCACACCACCTTCGTGCGGTACGCGGGCGGCCAGCGCCGCAAGCTGGACGCCGACGTCCGCCAGTACGGCGCCCCGCGCTGGAAGCACGCCATGCATCTGCTGCGGCTGCTCACCAGCTGCCGCGACCTGCTGCGCAGCGGCGAGCTGCGCATCGACGTCGGCGAGGACCGCGAGCGGCTGCTCGCGGTCAAGCGGGGCGAGGTGCCCTGGACGGAGGTCGAGTCCTGGATGAACCGCCTCCAGGACGAGGCCGACCACGCGCACGCCACCAGCCCCCTCCCCGAGGCCCCGGACCGTGCCCGGATCGAGGACTTCCTGACCCGCGCCCGCCGCGCCTCGGCCTGAGCGTCCTGTAGTCCCCCGGTCGTGCGGCCCTGGAGCCCGTGACCCGCTCACGCGTCCCAGAGCGCGCCGAGGGTGAGCAGTTCGCCGTGGTACTCGACGCGGTCCGTCCACTCCGCCGGCCAGGCGTCCGCGCCCAGGTGGGCGCCGGCGAAGGCGCCGGTGAGGGCGGCGATCGAGTCGGAGTCGCCGCGGGTGCAGGCGGCGCGGCGCAGCGCGGTGAGCGGCTCGTCGGGGAAGAGGAGGAAGCAGAGCAGGGCGGTGGCGAGGGCCTCCTCGGCGATCCAGCCGTCGCCGGTGTACTCGCAGGGGTCGAGTTCGGGGTCGGCGGTGCGCTGGACGGCGTCCAGGCGTTCCAGGACGGCCAGGCACTCGTCCCAGCCGCGCCGGACGAAGTGCAGGGCACTGGGATCCTGGGAGCGGGTCCACAGGTCGCCGAGCCAGTGCTCGTGGTAGCGGTCGCGGTTCTCGTACGCGTACGAGCGGAGCCGGCCGACGAGCCCGGCCGGGTCCGCGCCCTGGGCGAGCAGGTACACGGCGCGGGCCGTGAGGTCGGAGGCGGCGAGCGCGGTGGGGTGGCCGTGGGTGAGGGCGGACTGGAGCTGGGCTGCGCCGGCGCGCTGCTCGTCGCTCAGACCGGGCACGAGGCCGATGGGTGCGACGCGCATGTTGGCGCCGCAGCCCTTGGAGTGGATCTGGCTGGCGTCCTGCCAGAGCCGGTCGGTCGAGAGCAGCTGGCAGGCGACCATGCAGGTGCGCCCCGGCGCCCGGTTGTTCTCGGGAGACCGGTACCACTCCACGTACTCCTCCCTGAGCGGCTGGAGGAGGCGCAGCGGGGCGAGCACGCCCTTGTCCATGGCGGTGCGGATGCCCCGGGCGAAGGCGAGGGTCATCTGGGTGTCGTCGGTGACGCGCCCCTTCCCGGGGAGGGCGAGCGCCCGCCAGGGGCCGTACCAGCTGATGATCCTCGGCACGTCGATGAACTCCGTGGGCAGTCCCAGCGCGTCGCCGAGCGCCAGTCCGAACAGCGCTCCGGTCGCTGCCTGCTTCGTCCGCCGGGCCATGGTCATTCCGTTCGTCGTCCCGTTCGTCATTCCGTGCGTCCTTCCGGTCGCAGCAGCGGCGGGTGGAGTGCCGTGGCCTCTCCCGCCCGGTAGAGAGCGGCCGGTTTCCCCCGTCCGCCGGTGCGGCGCGGCGGTGCCTCGACCGGCCGGACGAAGCCGGGGGTGGCGAGGACCTTGCGCCGGAAGTTGGGGCGGTCGAGTGCGACGCCCCAGACCGTCTCGTACACCTGCCGCAGCTCGCCGAGGGTGAACTCGGGCGGGCAGAAGGCGGTGGCGAGACACGTGTACTCGAGCTTGGCGCCGACCCGTTCGCGGGCGTCGGCGAGGATCCGGTCGTGGTCGAAGGCGAGGCCGACGGCCTCCTCGTACGGCAGCCAGCGGGCCTGTGCGGCGTCGCCGCCGCCGCGCGGCTCGGGCAGGTCGGGGACGAGCGCGGTGAAGGCGACGGAGACGACCCGCATGCGGGGGTCGCGGTCCGGTTCGCTGTAGGTGCGGAGCTGTTCGAGGTGGAGCCGGGCGGTGGTGGTGCCGGACAGGCCGGTCTCCTCGGCGAGTTCGCGGCGTGCTGCCTGCTCGGCGGACTCCTCCGGCAGGACGAAGCCGCCGGGCAGGGCCCAGGCGCCGGCGTACGGCTGCTGGCCGCGTTCGACGAGCAGGACGTGCAGGCGGCCGTCGCGGACGGTGAGGACGGCGAGGTCGGCGGTGACGGCGAACGGTTCGAACGCGTGCTTGTCGTAGGCCGGCGCGTGCCGGTCGTGGTTCTCGGTGATCACGTTGCTCTCGGTGCTCGTGGTGTTCTCGGTGCTCGTGGTGTTCTCGGCGCTCAGGGGGCTGACAGGGCTGACTGGGCTCACAGGTGCTGCTGTTCCGGGTGGTGCGGTTCGGTGAAGTGCCAGCCCTCCGCGAGCAGCGCGTCCACCGCGGCCACGGCCGTCGCGAGGCGCTCCTCGGGCGGGCCGGTGAGGACGACGGTCCGGCGGCCGGTGCGGGCGAGGCGGGTGAGCAGGCGGGCCGTCATCCACGCCCGCAGGCCCTCGGTGCCCGGCGCCGGTGACGGCACGCCGCGGTGGTCGGTGAGCAGCCACAGGTGGTGCCGGCCGCGGGCGGCGATCTCGCCGGTGGCCGGGCTGGCGGCGCCGAGGTGGCGCTCGTGCCGGATGGTGAGCGCGAAGGCGTCGCCGTCGCAGAAGAGCACGGGCGAGCCGTCGCGGGCCGCCTCGTCCTCCCGCTCGGCCTGGCGCTGGGCGACGACGGGGTAGTCGGCGGAGCGCAGCCGGTCGTAGGGCTGGCCTTCCGCCGGCACGTGACGGGTACGGGCCCAGGGGCCGCCGCGCCGCCGGTAGTGGTCGGCGAGGGCGTGGACCAGGGTGGTGGCGCCGGTGGCCTCGGCGCCGAGGACGACGACCCGCCGGGTGAGCGCGGCGCGCACCGGAGCCTCCAGGCGGTCCCAGTGGGCGGCGGGGTCGGTGCGGACGGCGTCGTCGGCGTCGGGCTCCGGGGTGAAGACCGCGTCGACGGGCTCGCGGACCTCCACCTGCTCAGCGCCGATGACCAGGGCCTCGGGGTGCAGCTCCCGCATCCAGGCGACGCGGTCGTCGAGCGGCGCGGAGTCGGTGGCGGAGCCGTGGACGAGGACGGTGACGCGGTCGCAGTGCTGTGCGGCGGAGCGGACGAGCCGGTGGTGGCCCGCGTGCGGCGGGTTGAACGCGCCGAGGACGAGCCCGTGCCCGTACCGGATCATGCCCATGCCCCCATCCCCTTCGAGCATCCCCTTTAAGAGTCAGTCTGACTATAAAAGCGATGGGGCTCGACCACAAGTGCGAAAACGCGAAAGAGGCCCCCGCCCGGTGGGCAGGGACCTCCTCGCAGGTCCGGCGCGCTCGAAAGCGCTGGTCGGACGCGGTGCGGTACGGCCTACAGGCCGACCTCCTTCATCAGCATGCCGACCTCGGTGTTGCTGAGCCGGCGCAGCCAGCCCGACTTCTGGTCGCCCAGGGTGATCGGACCGAAGGCCGTACGGACCAGCTTCTCGACCGGGAAGCCCGCCTCGGCGAGCATCCGGCGCACGATGTGCTTGCGGCCCTCGTGGAGCACGACCTCGACCAGGTAGTTCTTGCCGGTCTGCTCGACGACCCGGAAGTGGTCGGCGCGCGCGTAGCCGTCCTCCAGCTGGATGCCGTCCTTCAGCCGCTTGCCGACCTCGCGGGGCAGCGGGCCGGTGATGGCGGCCAGGTAGGTCTTCTTCACGCCGTACTTGGGGTGGGTGAGACGGTGGGCCAGCTCGCCGTGGTTGGTGAGCAGGATGATGCCCTCGGTCTCCGTGTCGAGCCGGCCGACGTGGAAGAGACGGGTCTCGCGGTTGGTGACGTAGTCGCCGAGGCACTGGCGGCCGTCGGGGTCCTCCATGGTGGAGACGACGCCCTCCGGCTTGTTCAGCGCGAAGAACTGGTACGACTGCGTCGCCACGGTCAGGCCGTCGACGCGGATCTCGTCCTTCTCCGCGACGCGCAGGCCCTGCTCCAGGACGATCTCGCCGTTGACCTCGACGCGGGCCTGCTCGATCAGCTCCTCGCAGGCGCGGCGGGAGCCGTAACCGGCGCGGGCCAGCACCTTCTGCAGGCGCTCGCCCTCCTGCTCGGCGCCCGGGAAGGTCTTGGGGGTCTTGATCTCGGGCTTGTTCGCGTACCGCTCGCGGTTGCGCTCCTCCGCGCGGGCGTCGTACTCGCGCGAGCGCGCCGGGGCGGTGCGGCCGCCGCCGCGCTTCGGGGACTGCTTGGGGCCGCCCTTGGCACCACCGCGGGCCGCGTCGCCGCGACCCCGCTTCGGGCCGCCGCCCTGGCCGCCGTCGGACGGCCGGCCGGCCATGCCCTCGACGTCGTACTGGCGGTCCTCGGGACGGGGCCGGCGCGGACGGCTCGCGGCCTGACCGCCCTGGCCGCCCTGGCCGCCGCGGTTCTGACCGCCCTGACCGCCGCGGCCCTGACCGCCCTGGCCGCCACGGTCGTCGCGGCTGTTGCCCGCGCCCCTGTAGTTGCCGCGGCCGCCGCTCTTGGCACCACGGCTCCCGCCGTTGTTTCCGCTGTTCCTGCCGCTGCTGCTTCGCATCAAACTTCCGTCGTCTTGTCGTCTTCGCCGGCATCCGGTGCATCCGGATCGAACGACGGAACGCCCTCCAGGCTGTCCGGCTCGACCGCCTCCGCCTCGGGGAGGAAGGGCGCGAGCTCCGGAAGCTCGTCCAGGCCGCGCAGGCCCATCCGCTCCAGGAAGTAGTTCGTCGTCCTGTACAGGATCGCACCTGTTTCGGGTTCCGCGCCCGCCTCCTCGACCAGACCGCGCTGGAGGAGGGTGCGCATGACGCCGTCGCAGTTCACTCCGCGCACCGCGGAGACGCGGGAACGGCTGACCGGCTGGCGGTACGCGACGACCGCGAGGGTCTCCAGGGCCGCCTGGGTGAGCCGGGCCTGCTGGCCGTCCAGGACGAACGCCTCGACGGCCGGCGCGTAGGCGGCCCGGGTGTAGAAGCGCCAGCCGCCGGCGACGAGCCGCAGTTCGAAGCCGCGGCCCTGGGCCGTGTACTCGTCCGCCAGCTCGCGCAGGGCGTCGCCGACCTCGCGGGGGGCGCGGTCCAGGACCTTGGCGAGGTGGGCCTCGGTGGCGGGCTCGTCGACGACCATGAGGACGGCTTCGAGGGCGGGCTTGAGGTCGAGATCGCTCACGAGGCGGCCTCCCGGTCTGCGCGGTCTTGACGGTCTTGACGGTCTTGGCGATCTTGGCGATCTTGGCGGTCTTGGCGGTCTGCTCGGTCTTGGCGGTCGTCCTGGTCGAATTCGTCGGTGACGGCCCGGGAGAGGTCCGCCTCCCCGCCCGTCCAGGAGACCGTGAGGTCCCCGAGGGCGGTCTCCTGGTCGAGGGCGACGGCCTTCTCCCGGTAGAGCTCAAGGAGCGCCAGGAACCGCGCCACGACCGTGAGGGTGTCGTCCACGCCCGCCACCAGCTCCCGGAAGCCGAGCGTGCCGTGCTCGCGCAGCAGCGCGACCACCACGCCCGCCTGCTCGCGGACGCTCACGAGCGGGGCGTGGATGTGGTCGACGTACACCTGCGGCTCGGCCTTGGGCTGCATCGCCTTGACCGCGAGCCTCGCGAAGCCCTCGGCGCCGATGGAGATCACGACCTCGGGCAGCAGCTCGGCGTGGTGCGGCTCCAGGCCGACGGTGCGCGGGTGGCGCCGCCCCTCCGCCTCCCACCGCTCGGCGAGGATGTCGGCGATCCGCTTGTACGCGCGGTACTGCAGCAGCCGCGCGAAGAGCAGGTCCCGCGCCTCAAGGAGCGCCAGATCGGCCTCGTCCTCCACCTCGGCGGCCGGCAGCAGCCGCGCGGCCTTGAGGTCGAGCAGGGTCGCCGCCACCACCAGGAACTCGGTCGTCTGGTCCAGGTCCCAGTCCGGCCCCATGGCCCTGATGTGCGCCATGAACTCGTCGGTCACCTTCGACAGCGCGACCTCGGTGACGTCCAGCTTGTGCTTGGCGATCAGCTGGAGGAGCAGGTCGAAGGGACCCTCGAAGTTGGCGAGGCGCACCGTGAAGCGGCCGTCGTCGCCGACGGGACTCGCGGAGGCGTTGGAGGGCGTCGGACCGGCACCGGGCGCGGACGCACGCTCGGGCACGGACTCAGGCACGAGCACGGGCTCAGGCACGAGCAGGGGCGCGGACTCAGGCTCGGGCACGGGCGCGGACTCAGGCTCGGGCACGGGCGCGGACTCAGGCTCGGGCGCGGGGGGCTCCCCGGCGCCGTCAGGCCCCTTCGCCGCGTCCTCCGGCCCCGCCGCGGGCCCTCGCACCGCCCCGGGCCCGCGCCCCAGCACCCTGCGGCGCGGTGGGCGGGACGTTTCGTCAGAGGGTGGGGGCACGGGTGGGTCCTGGTGGAGCGGGTGGAGCGGAGAGAGGTGCGGCTGCGCGCAGCGTAGCGTCAGCGGCCGCGGAGGCGGCGGACGAGGATGCTCGCGTCGCCGCGGGACTCCAGGTCGGCCAGGACGACGGCGACCGCCTCGCGGACGATGCGGCCGCGGTCGACGGCGAGGCCGTGCTCGCCGCGGAGCACCAGGCGGGCGTGCTCCAGGTCCATCAGCTCCTCGGCGGAGACGTAGACCGTGATCTTCTCGTCGTGGCGCTCGCGCCCGCTCGGGCGCCGGTTGGCGGCGGTACGGCCCCGGCGCCGGGCCTGGCCCGGCGCGGCCGGAGCCCCGGCGGACGCCTCGCCCTCGCGGGTGTCCCGGGGGTCCCGCGGGTCCCGGGCGCGCGGTTCCGCGGCCTCGGAGTCCGCGGGGGCGTGCTCGGCGGAACCGGGGACGGAGCCCTCGGCCGCCGCGCCCGCCGCCGAGTCGCTCTCGCCCGCCGGCTGCGGCACGGTCCGGCGCGGTGAGGAGGACTGCAGCGCCATCCCCCCGGTCGTACGGAACAGCTCGTCGGCGCCGGGCAGACTCACTCGGCGTGACACCGGGCGAGCACCTCCCTGGCGAGCTGACGGTAGGCGGCGGCGCCCACGCTGTTCGAGGCGTACGTGGTGATGGGCTCACCGGCGACCGTGGTCTCCGGGAAGCGCACGGTCCGGCCGATCACCGTGTGGTACACGTGGTCGTCGAACGCCTCGACGACGCGCGCGAGGACCTCGCGCGAGTGCACCGTCCGCGAGTCGTACATCGTGGCGAGGATGCCGTCGAGCTCCAGGTCGGGGTTGAGCCGCTCCTGGACCTTCTCGATGGTCTCGGTGAGCAGCGCGACGCCGCGCAGCGCGAAGAACTCGCATTCCAGCGGCACGATGACCTTGTGAGCGGCCGTCAGGGCGTTCACGGTCAGCAGGCCGAGCGAGGGCTGACAGTCGATCACGATGTAGTCGTAGTCGTTCATCAGCGGCTTCAGGGCGCGCTGCAGCGTCGACTCGCGCGCGACCTCGGAGACGAGCTGGACCTCGGCCGCCGACAGGTCGATGTTGCTCGGCAGCAGGTCCATGTTGGGCACGGCGGTCTTGAGCAGCACCTCGTCCGCCGACATGCCCCGCTCCATGAGCAGGTTGTAGACGGTGAGGTCGAGCTCCATCGGGTTCACGCCGAGGCCGACCGAAAGGGCGCCCTGCGGGTCGAAGTCGACGAGCAGCACCCGTCGTCCGTACTCCGCGAGCGCGGCGCCCAGGTTGATGGTCGACGTGGTCTTGCCGACGCCGCCCTTCTGGTTGCACATCGCGATGATCTTCGCCGGGCCGTGGTCGGTCAACGGGCCCGGGATCGGGAAGTACGGCAGGGGCCGTCCGGTGGGGCCGATCCGCTCGCGGCGCTGGCGGGCAGCGTCGGGTGCGAGGGTGGCCGCGTACTCCGGGTCGGGCTCGTACTCGGCGTCGGGATCATAGAAGTGCCCCTCGGGCACCTCGTCGTAGGCGGCGAAGTGGGTGGACTCTCGGCCCATCTCGTTGCCGGCCGTGGCGTTCACGTGTAGGCCGTCCGTCATCTTCATCGTATGGGCTGGCGTCATGGGCTGGTGCGTCGCGAAGGTCCGCACCGCGACGGAGCCGATCGGGGCTCCTGGCTCGCCACTCCCGGGAGTAAATGTCGACTCATTCACAAGTCGTCTTACCTCCTTGGAAGTGGTCAGGAACATTTATCGATAGGTCAGCGTGGCACCATGCCGACGGTTGGCGACTCTATGGCGTGTCACCGCTCCGCAGCAACACAATCCGCCGGACCCGGCCCGATGTGTCGGCAACCGAACACCTCTCTGTCAAGGGTGCGCAGGCATGGAACCGCACGTTTCAGGGGTGCGCGAAACGGTTAAAGAGTTACGTTCGAGGCGAGTTGACCAGGCGTCGGAACGTGGCCGGACACACAGCGGGCCGGACCTTGCTCATCAAGGTCCGGCCCGGTGTGCGGGGTTGACGGCGTGAGTTGACACACCGTCTAAGGGCGTCAGCCCAGCAGGCTGCTCAGCGCGAGGTGCTCGTAGCCGTGCGCCTCGGCGACCTCCTTGTAAACGACCTTGCCGGCATGGGTGTTGAGACCCTTGGCGAGGGCCTCGTCACGGCGCAGCGCCTCGGCCCAGCCGTTGTTCGCCAGCGACACGATGTAGGGCAGCGTGGCGTTGGTGAGGGCGTAGGTGGAGGTGTTCGGGACGGCGCCCGGCATGTTCGCCACGCAGTAGAAGATCGAGTTGTGGACCTGGAAGGTCGGCTCGGCGTGGGTGGTCGCGTGGGAGTCCTCGAAGCAGCCGCCCTGGTCGATGGCAATGTCGACAAGGACACTTCCGGGCTTCATCTTGGCGACGAGCTCGTTGGTGACCAGCTTCGGGGCCTTGGCGCCCGGGATGAGGACGGCACCGACGACGAGGTCGGCCTCGATGACGGCCTTCTCCAGCTCGAAGGCGTTGGAGACGATCGTCTTGACCTTCGTGCCGAAGATCTTGTCGGCCTCGCGGAGCTTGTTGATGTCGCGGTCGAGCAGGGTCACGTGGAAGCCCAGGCCGATGGCGATCTGCACGGCGTTCCAGCCGGAGACGCCGCCGCCGATGACGACGCACTCGCCGGCGTGGGTGCCGGGGACGCCGCCGGGGAGCACGCCACGGCCGCCGACCGAGCGCATCAGGTGGTAGGCGCCGACCTGCGGGGCCAGACGGCCCGCGACCTCGGACATCGGGGCGAGCAGCGGGAGGGCGCGGTTCGCGGTCTCGACCGTCTCGTACGCGATGGCGGTGGTGCCGGAGGCCAGGAGGGCGTCCGTGCACTCCTTGGAGGCGGCGAGGTGCAGGTAGGTGAAGAGCGTCTGGTCCTTGCGGAGGCGGTGGTACTCCTCCGCGATCGGCTCCTTCACCTTGAGCAGCAGGTCGGCGGTGGCCCAGACCTCGTCGGCGGTGCCGAGGATCTCGGCGCCGGCGGCGACGTACTCCTCGTCCGTGATCGAGGAACCGACACCGGCGTTCTGCTCGATGAAGACCTGGTGGCCGTTGCGGACGAGCTCGTGGACACCGGCGGGGGTGATGGCCACGCGGAACTCGTTGTTCTTGACCTCGCGGGGGATGCCGACCTTCATCGTCGATCACGGTCCTTGAATCAGGGGGATGAAACTGGGGCGATGCATACATACCCGGATACACAAGGGCGCACCGGGACACACCACGTTCGAACGCGGCAGACCCAGTCTAATGAAGGAGTTCCCGCTGTCTAGCCTTTCAAAGTACTAATCTTCGTGAGAAGCACTGCGGATTTCGTAGGCGGAAGTTTCGCTTCCAAGGAGTCTGTCCGCAGCGGACCGGTGCAGCCGGGCCGCGGCCGGGTCACCGAGCCGGTCCAGGGTGTCGGCCAGCCTGAGCTGGAGCGCCGCCTGCAGCCGTACGTCCCCGGCGCGGCGGGCCCACTCGATCGCCTCCTCGCAGCTGCGCAGGCATTCCTCGGGGCGTCCGGCGTACTCCTGGACCCGCGCGGCCTCGCTCAACGCCCGTGCGTAGCCGGGGAGATCGGCGAGCCGGCGGTAGCCCGCGGCGGCCGCGCGCCAGCTGCGCAGGGCCTCCCCGTACCGGCCGGCGTAGGTGTGCACGGCGCCGAGCCGGCCGTAGAGCCGGGCCTGGTCGGCGCGCTCGTCGCGGGCCAGGCGCTGGGCGAGGGCGCGGCCGTACCAGTCGCCGGCCCGCTGCCAGTCCCCCAGCTCCTGAAAGCTGCCACCTACGGATTCCATTGCGCGGCCGATCGCATACGGGTCGTTTGCTTCCCTTCCGGCGTCCAGAGCCGACCGATATCGCAGCAGGGCGGCCTGGGTGCGACCGGTTCGCGCGTCGAGGTCGGCCAGGTTGAGCAGGGCCGCGGCCCGCTCGCGGTGCAGTCCGCGCCGCTCGGCGACGTCCAGGACGAGCCGGTGCAGCCCGTAGAGGTCGGGGGCGGCGGCCTCGGCGCCGCGGTGCGCGGTGAGCGCCCGCACCAGGGCCGCGATCAGCCGGCGGGCCAGGGTGTCGAACTCGCCGTCGGCGACCGCGAGCCGGGCCGCGGCGAGCAGCACCGGGCGGCGGCTGTCCAGCCAGGCGGCGGCGGTGGCGGCGTTCGGGAAGCGCAGGGCGCGGGGCAGCCCGGCGAGCTTGCGGCGGGCCGGGGAGCCCTCCGGTTCGGTGACCGCGCGGGCGGACTGCAGGAGCCGGACGGTCCGCTCCAGCATCCGGGCCCGGGCCAGCTGCACCTCGGCCGGGCGGTCGCGCTCCTCCAGCTCGGCGCGGAGCAGCGGGACGAGATGGGCGGGGACCTCGAACCGCCCGTCGTACTCTCCGCCACTGCCCTCCTGCTCGCGGACGAGTCCGAGCGCGGCGAAGTCGGCGAGCGTGGTCGCGGCGGCGGAGACGGAGCAGCCGGTCAGGGCGGAGGCGGTGTGGGCGTCGACCCGGCCGAGCGGGGCGAGGCCGAGGTGGCGCAGTATCCGGGCGGCGGGCTGCGGCAGGGACTCGTGGACCAGGCCGAAGGCGCGGCTGATCGGGTCGCCGGACCTGGCGCGCAGCCGCTTGGTGAGGTCGGCGACGGAGGCCTGGGGGCGGGCGGCGAGCCAGCCGCCGGCCAGGACGAGCGCGGCCGGCATGCCGCCGCACTCCTCGGCGAGGCTCTCGGCGGCCTGCGGGTCGACGGTGACGCGGACCGAGCCGGTGTAGCCGGTGAGCAGTTCGATGGCCGACTTGGGGTCGAGGCCGCCGACGGTGCAGGGCCGGACGTCGGGGATGCCGGTGAGCGGGCCGCGGGCCACGCCGACGACGAGGGTGTCGGGGTTGTCGGGGATGAGCGGGTCGACCTGTTCGGCGTCGACGGCGTCGTCGAACAGCAGCAGCGCGCGGCGGCCGGCGAAGGCCTCGCGGACCAGGGCGGCGAGCTCCTCCTCGGCGGCGCCGGGCGGCTCGGCCACGCCGAGCGCGGCGAGCAGCTCCTGGGCGGCGCGGCCGGTGGGGACGGGGTCGCCGCCGGGTTCGGTGAGCCGGGCCCGGAAGACCCCGTCGGGGTAGCCGTCGGCGAGGGAGGCGACGAGTTCCTCGGCGAGCGCGGTGCGGCCGGAGCCGGGCTTGCCCGCGATGAGCAGCACCCGGGCGCGCGGGGCCTTGCGGCCGGTGAGGGTGTCGAGCCCGGTGCGTTCGATGTCGGCGCGGAGCGCCTTCAGCTCCCGCTGGCGACCGTAGAACCGGCCGGCGCCGACCTCCCGCAGACTTCGTCCGGGGGCACCCCCAACCGCCTGATCCGTCACGGGCCACTCTCCCGTCCACCTGCGCACGACCATCCCGCGGGGGCTCCGCACGGGCGCTCCTGAGCGTAGTTCAGGCGGCCCCGCGCTCCCGGCGGAGCGCGGCGGACAAATCGCCCGATCGGATCACTGGATTGTCGGACCGCCGTGCTCTGCCGGGCCGGAGCGGACGGCTACGCCTCGAAGGGGCGGGCCGGCCAGGGCGCGTCCGCCGGGCGCAGCGCGTCGAGGCCGTCCCCGGTCCTGGCCGCCATCAGCGACAGCGCGCCCACGACCAGGCAGTTGTTGTGCACCTCACCGGCGAGCACCCCGCGCACCAGCTCCGCGAGCGGCACCCGGGCGAACTCCATGTCGGCCTCCTCCTCGGAGACCTCGAAGCGCTCGCCCTCCGCCTCGGAGAGATCGCGGGCGAGGAAGATCCGTACGGCCTCGTCGCAGCCGCCGGGGGTGGTGTAGACGTCGGTGAGCACCCGCCAGTCCTCGGCCTTGACGTGCGCCTCCTCGTACAGCTCGCGCTGGGCCGCGTGCAGCGGGTTCTCGCCGGGCACGTCGAGCAGTCCGGCCGGGATCTCCCACAGCTTCTGCCGCACCGGGTGGCGGTACTGCTTGAGCAGCAGCACCCGGTCCTGCTCGTCGAGGGCGACGACGGCGACCGAGCCGGGGTGGACCTGGTAGTCGCGGCGGGCGACCGAGCCGTCCGGCATGACCACGTCGTCCGTGCGGACACTCGTCTTGTTGCCCGTGAAGGGGGTGGTGGTGGCGACGACCCGCCACTCCTCCGGGGTGTCCTGCACCTGCATCAGTAGTCCTCCCACATACGAAAGCCGGGGTACGCGTCCCCTGAGGACCCGTACCCCGGCAACGTTAACGCCGTCGGTGCCGCGGACTTACTTCGCGGTCTTGCCCGTCTTGCGCTCGACGGCCGCCTTCACCAGGCCCGCGAAGAGCGGGTGCGGGCGGGTCGGGCGGGACTTGAGCTCCGGGTGCGCCTGGGTGGCGACCAGGTAGGGGTGGACGTCCTTCGGGTACTCGACGAACTCGACGAGCTTGTTGTCCGGGGAGGTGCCGGAGAAGACCAGGCCGGCCTTCTTCTCCAGCTCCGCGCGGTACGCGTTGTTCACCTCGTAGCGGTGACGGTGGCGCTCCTCGACGTACGGCTCGTCCGCGTAGGTCTCGCGGACGACCGAGCCCTCGGCGAGCTTCGCCGGGTAGAGGCCCAGGCGCATCGTTCCGCCCAGGTCGCCCGCGCCCTCGACGTACGCCAGCTGCTCCTCCATCGTCGAGACGACGGGGTGCGCGGTGGCCGGGTCGAACTCGGTGGAGTTGGCCTCGGGGATGTCCGCCAGGTTGCGCGCGGCCTCGATCACGATGCACTGCAGGCCGAGGCAGATGCCGAGCAGCGGCACCTTGTTCTCGCGGGCGTACTGGATCGCGCCGACCTTGCCGGAGACACCGCGGTCGCCGAAGCCGCCGGGGATGAGGATCGCGTCGCAGTCGCCGAGCTGCTTCTCGGCGCCGGCCTGGGTCTTGCAGTCGTCGGAGGTGACCCACTTGACCTTGACCCGGGCCTTGTTGGCGAAGCCGCCGGCCCGCATGGCCTCGGTCACCGACAGGTAGGCGTCGGGCAGGTCGATGTACTTGCCGACGAGGGCGACGGTGACCTCGTGCTCCGGGTTGTGCACCCGGTCCAGGAGGTCCTCCCAGACGGTCCAGTCGACGTCGCGGAAGGGCAGGTCGAGCTTGCGGACGACATAGGCGTCCAGGCCCTCGGAGTGCAGCACCTTCGGGATGTCGTAGATCGACTTGGCGTCGATCGCGGCGACGACGGCGGCCTCGTCGACGTCGCACATCAGCGAGATCTTGCGCTTGATGGCGGTCGGGACCTCGCGGTCGGCGCGCAGCACGATGGCGTCGGGCTGGATGCCGATGTTGCGCAGGGCGGCGACCGAGTGCTGGGTCGGCTTGGTCTTCAGCTCGCCGGACGGGCCGATGTAGGGCAGCAGCGAGATGTGCACGACGAAGACGTTGTCGCGGCCGACCTCGTGGCGGACCTGGCGGACGGTCTCCAGGAACGGCAGCGACTCGATGTCGCCGACCGTGCCGCCGACCTCGGTGATGACGACGTCGACGTCGTCGGTGGCCATGCGGCGGATCCGGGACTTGATCTCGTTGGTGATGTGCGGGATGACCTGCACGGTGTCACCGAGGTACTCGCCGCGCCGCTCCTTGGCGATGACCTGGGAGTAGACCTGGCCGGTGGTGACGTTGGCCGAGCCGTCGAGGTCGACGTCGAGGAAGCGCTCGTAGTGGCCGATGTCCAGGTCGGTCTCGGCGCCGTCGTTGGTGACGAACACCTCGCCGTGCTGGAAGGGGTTCATCGTGCCCGGGTCGACGTTCAGGTAGGGGTCGAGCTTCTGCATCGTGACCCGCAGGCCCCGGGCCTTGAGAAGCGCACCCAGGCTGGAGGCGGTCAGGCCCTTGCCGAGGGAGGAGGCGACACCCCCGGTGACGAAGATGTGCTTGGTCGTCGTGGTGTTGGGCGGCATCGCCAAGAGGGGGCTCCCGTGGTCGCGTTCTGGAGGTGCGTACCGGCGTGCCCTCCGGAAGAATCGGGGGGTGCCGTCGCTGCGGTTTCGGGGTCCTCGGCTGTCGCCGTTTCCCACCGGTCCACGGGGTACCAGGGTATCAGCGACATCGGGAGACCGCTTCCGGCCACACGGGGCAGTCGGGTGCACACGGTCCGCGACACGCCGGGCGCGCGGGAGGCCCGGCGCGGGGCAGGGCATCCGGAGCCCGGCGGGGTCAAGACCCATTCACCCGATCGGTGCAACGTCGTCACGTGCGCGGCTCCGCCGCTCACCGGCCTCGTCGTATCCTGCACGGACACGCGCTGCCGAGCCGGACCGGCACGGCACCACCCCCGCCAAGTCAACCGGTACCAAGAGCTCGTCAACGACCCCTTGACCGCTGATTGACCGCTGACCAGTAAGTCGCCGCCCCTCGGGGCGGACGTGGCCGTTCTGTCTGGAGTGAAAGCACGTGGCCGGGCGCATCGAGGATTACGCACTCATCGGAGACATGCAGACCGCCGCCCTGGTCTGCCGGGACGGCAGTGTCGACTGGCTCTGCCTGCCCCGCTTCGATTCGCACGCCGTCTTCGCCGGACTCCTCGGCACCGAGGAGCACGGCTTCTGGCGGGTCGGCCCCGCGACCCCCGAGGGCACCCCCGCGCCGCCCGCCGACCGGCGCCGCTACCGGGGCGACTCGCTGATCCTGGAGTCCGAGTGGGACACCCCGCGCGGCACGGTCCGGGTGACCGACTTCATGCCGCCGCGCGACGGCGCCCCGCAGCTGATCCGGGTCGTCGAGGGCGTCACCGGCCGGGTGCCGATGCGCTCCAGCCTGCGCATGCGGTTCAGCTACGGCCGGGTGGTGCCCTGGGTGCACAAGGTCGGCGAGCGCACGGTGGCCGTCGCCGGGCCGGACTCGGTCTGGCTGGACTCGGACGCCGAGACCCACGGCCACGACCTCACCACGTACTCCGAGTTCACCGTCACCCCCGGCGACACGATCACCTTCACGCTCTCCTGGCAGCCCTCGCACAAGGAGCCGCCGGCGCTGCCGGACCCGGAGGGCTCGCTGGAGGCCACGGCCGACTTCTGGCGCGAGTGGGTCGCCCACTGCACGTACCACGGGCCCTACCGGGAGGCCGTGGTCCGCTCCCTGATCACCCTCAAGGCGCTCACCTACGCGCCGACCGGCGGCATCGTCGCCGCGCCCACCACCTCGCTGCCCGAGGAGATCGGCGGCGTCCGGAACTGGGACTACCGCTACACCTGGCTGCGCGACGCGGCGATCACCCTCTCCTCCCTGCTGCGCACCGGCTACCGCGAGGAGGCCCGCGCCTGGCGGGACTGGCTGCTGCGCGCGGTGGCCGGCGACCCGGAGAACCTGCAGATCATGTACGGCATCGCCGGCGAGCGCGAGCTCGGCGAGGCGGAGCTGGACTGGCTGCCCGGGTACGAGAACTCCGGCCCGGTCCGGGTCGGCAACGGGGCCGCGGGCCAGCTCCAGCTGGACGTGTACGGCGAGGTCGCCGAGGCCCTGCACCTGGCCCACATGACCGGCCTGTCCCGCAACGACTACGCCTCGCTGCTCCAGATCAAGCTGATCAACTACCTGGAGACCCACTGGAACCAGCCCGACGAGGGCATCTGGGAGGTGCGCGGTCCGCGCCGGCACTTCGTGCACTCCAAGGTGATGGCCTGGGTGGCGGTGGACCGCACGATCAAGCTGATCGAGTCCGGAGACGCCGACGGCCCGCTGGAGCGCTGGAAGGCCCTGCGCGACGAGATCCACCGGGACGTCTGCGAGAAGGGCTACGACAAGGAACGCAACACCTTCACCCAGTCCTACGGCTCCCAGGAGCTGGACGCCTCGCTGCTGCTGATCCCGCAGATGGGCTTCCTGCCGCCGGACGACAAGCGGGTCATCGGCACGATCGAGGCGATCCAGCGGGAGCTGGCCACGGAGGACGGCTTCGTGCTGCGCTATCCGACGGCCGGCGCGGAGGCGGGCGTGGACGGTCTGGAGGGCGACGAGGGCGCGTTCCTGGCCTGTTCGTTCTGGCTGGCCGACGACCTGGCGATGATCGGCCGGGTCGACGAGGCCCGCAAGCTCTTCGAGCGTCTCCTGGCGCTCCGCAACGACCTGGGGCTGCTCGCCGAGGAGTGGGACGCGCGGCTGCAGCGGCAGGTGGGCAACTTCCCGCAGGCGTTCAGCCACGTGCCGCTGATCGACACGGCGCTGCGGCTGACGGCCTCCGGCGCGTACGGGGGCTGAGCCCGCCGCGGCCCGGGGAGCGGGGGGCGGGACCCGGACCTACGCTGAAAGGTGTCCTGTCCCTCGTACGAAAGGGGGGCATCCCATGGCTCCCCGGACCATCACCGTTCCGGACAGCCTGCTCGCCGGTCTGCGCGAGGATCTGGCGGGCGAGGTGTTCACTCCCGACGATCCGGGGTACGACGAGGCCCGGGTCGTCTTCAACGCGATGATCGACCGGCGCCCCGCGGTCATCGCCCAGTGCGCGACCCCGGAGGACGTCTCCAACGCGGTGGTCTTCGGCCGGCAGGCGGAGCTGCCGATCGCGGTGCGCGGCGGCGGCCACAGTGTGGCCGGGTCGGCGCTGAACGACGGCGGACTCGTGGTGGACCTGCGCCGGATGCACGCGGTGGTCTGCGATCCGGAGCACATGACGGTACGTGCCGAGGGCGGGGCGACGATGAGTCACCTGGACCGGGCGTGCCAGCCGTTCCACGTGGCGGTGACCGGCGGCCGGGCGTCCACGACGGGCCTCGGCGGCTTCGTGCTGGGCGGCGGTTCGGGCTGGCTGGAGCGCAGGTTCGGGCTGGCCTGCGACAACCTGCTCGCCGTGGAGCTGGTCACGGCCGAGGGCAAGCACGTGCACGCGGACGCCGAGGAGAACGCGGAGCTGTTCTGGGCGCTGCACGGCGGCGGCGGGAACTTCGGCGTGGTGACCTCGATGACGCTGCGGGTGCATCCGCTGCCCGAGTTCGGCTTCGTGATGCTGCTGTTCCCGTCGGAGGCGGGGCCCGAGGTCATCCGGGGCTACCGGGACCTGCTCGAAGGCGCGCCGGACCAGGCGGGCGGCGGCGGGATCTACCTCAACGCGCCGCCGGAGGAGTTCATCCCCGCGGAGCTGCAGGGCACGCTGCTCAGCGGCGCCCTGGTGACCTGGGCCGGCCCGGTGGCCGAGGCACAGGAGTTCGCGGCACCGCTGTTCGCACTGAAGCCGTCGGTCGAGATGGTGATGGACATGCCGTACGCCGACTTCCAGTGCATGCTGGACGACCCGCCGGGGATGCGGAACTACTGGTCGGCGGAGTACCTGTCGGGGTTCCCGGACACGGCGGTGGACGTGTTCTGCGCCCGCTCGGCCGGGATGATCGTGCCCTCGGGCATGCAGCACGTGCTGTTCCCGCTGGGCGGCCAGGTCGCCCGCGGACCCTCCGGCTACCCGGTCCCGTACCGCTCGGCAGCCTGGGCCGTCCACCCCTTCGGGGTGTGGGAGGACCCGGCGGACGACGAACGGGCGATCCGCTGGGTGAAGGACGTGCGGGCCGACGCGCAGCCGTGGTCGATCGGCGCCGTCTACCTGAATTTCACGGGCGACGAGGGTCAGCAGCGGGTGGTGGCGGGCTTCGGCGCCGACAACTACCGGCGCCTGGCCCGGGTCAAGGCCGAGTTCGACCCCGACAACGTCTTCCGCTTCAACCACAACATCGCGCCGGCCGCGTCCTGAGCCGTCAGGCCCTAAGGCCGGCCGAGGGCGGCGATCACCTCCTTCGCGGCCCGCTCGCCCTCGGTCGCGCCGCCCTCCATGTAGCCCTGGAAGTCGTAGGAGCAGTGCTCGCCGCCGATGTGGACGTTGCCCTGGGCGGTGCCCTCGTAGCCGGCGTAACGGTGGAGGTAGCCCACCGGCCAGTACGAGTAGGCGCCGAGCGCGTACGGGTCGAGGTGCCACGCGGACAGCTGGGCGCGGCCGGTGAAGGCGACGGACGCGCCCGGGAAGAAGGCGTCGACGTCTTTCAGGTAACGCGCGGCGAGGTCGCGTACGTACGGGTCGGACTCGGTGTTGAACGGCCCCGCGGGGGCGAGGGCGCGGGCGAGGCTGCCGCCGCCGTACTGGAGGAGGATGCCGCCGGTGCCGCCCTGGACCTTGGTGGTGTCCCAGGTCTGCTGCACCCGGCCGTCGGTGAAGCAGTCCCCGGCGGAGACCCCGGGCCAGGGGCCGGTGCCGCGCCAGGGGCGGGTGGCGAACTGCATGTTGAGCTTGGTGCAGTAGCCCATCCGGGCGTCCCGGAGCAGGCTGGTCATCAGCGGGTCGAAGCCGGCCCGGGTGAGGTCGAGCCGCTGGAGGACCGGCAGCGGCACGCACAGGACGGTGTGGTCGGCGGTGACGGTCCGAGTGGCGCCTGCCTCGGTGAAGGTGAGCGTCTGGGTGCCGTCGGGGTTGGCCCGTACGGCGTCGAGCGCCCAGCCCCTGCGCAGGGTGCCGGGGTTCAGTGCCCCGGCGATGGCGTTCGGGAGGCGGTCGTTGCCGCCGACGATGTGGTACCGCTCGTTGGACAGGCCCCAGATGTTGAAGTTGCCGGGATTGGTCTGGTAGCCCATCAGCAGGACGAGGGCGAGCGCCGACTGGTCGGTGGTGTCGGCGCCGTACTCGACGTTGTAGGCGACGTCGAGGAAGCGGCCGAGCCGTGAGGTGTGCCCGCCGGGGACCCGGCTGTCGATCCAGTCGTACAGCGTCATGTTGTCGAGGGCGGTGCCGGTGGGCGTGGTCCGGTTCCACGTCACCTCGCCGGCGTCGAGCAGATCGCGGTGGAGCTGCTGGTAGACGGCGTTGAAGTCCTCGTCGGCCTGGGCGCGCGGGTAGTAGCCGCCGTCGAACCAGAGGACTTCCTCCGCGCCGTTGGGCCCGCCGCCGAGGAAGTCCTCGACGGCGAGGCCGAAGCGGCGGCAGAGCTCCAGCATCTTCTTGTGGCCGGTGTCGATGAGCTCGCCGCCGATCTCGGAGGTCTGCCCGTACGCCCAGTGCGCGCGCTGGGTGAACATCCGGCCGCCGACGCGGGCGGGGTCGGCTTCGTAGAGCACCGGGGAGAGGCCGGCGTCCTGGAGGGTCAGGGCCGCGGTGAGCCCGGCGATGCCGGCTCCGACGACGGCCACTCGGGCGGGGGTGACGGCGCGGGCGGTGGCCGGGGCGGCGACGGCGGTGCCCGCGGAGACGGCGAGACCCGCGGCGGCGGCGTACTTGAGGAGGGTGCGGCGCCCGAGGGCGTCCTTCCTCAGCTCCCGCAGTTCGTCGACGGGGAGGCGGAGCCGTCGGGCGTCGGCGTGCTCGGCGGCGAGGCGCTTCAGGAGGTGCATCGGGTTGGTGCGTGCCATGGGGCGCTCCTGGAGGGGTGGGGTGTCAGCTGTGTGCGACCTGTGTGGGGCTCGGCGTGCTGCTGTCGCCGGTGCGCTCGGCGGCGTCCTCCAGGACGATCCGGCCGATGATCTCGTAGCGCTCGGGACGCCGGAGCTTGAGGAAGACGCCGAGGCCGAGGCCGCCGACGAAGACGACGCCGACGGTCCACGGAATGGCCTTGAAGAACAGGGAGTCGGCGGCGAGTCCGGCCGCCGTCTCCATGTTCAGGACGAGGAGGACGACGACGGCGATCATGCCGATGCCGCCGAGGAGCGGTGCGGTGAAGGTCCTGAACCAGTGCCGGTCCTCGGGGTGGTTCTTGCGGAAATAGCCGATGACGGCGAAGGAGCAGAGGGTCTGCACGATGAGGATCGCCATCGTGCCGAGGATCGCGAGCAGCGTGTAGAGGTGGATGTACGGGTCCTGGCCGGTCAGCCAGAAGGCGCCGACGAGCACGACGGCGATCACGCTCTGCACGAAGGAGGCGATGTACGGCGAGCCGTGCCGCCGGTGGGTGCGGCCGAGCGCCGGGTGCAGGAAGCCCTCGCGGCCGATGGCGTAGAGATAGCGGGCCGCGCACTGGTGGAAGGCCATGCCGCAGGCGAAGGAGCCGGTGAGCAGCAGCCACTGGAAGGCGTCGACGGCCCAGCCGCCGATGAAGGACTTCGTGGGCGCGAAGAACAGGTCGAGCGGCGCGGCGGAGGCGGCCAGCTTGACCGAGCCGGCCAGGCCGTTGCCGGCGATCGTCATCCACGACACGTAGATGTAGAAGAGGCCGACGCCGACGACGGAGACGAGCGTGGCACGCGGGATGACCCGCTTGGGGTCGCGCGACTCCTCGCCGTACATCGCGGTCGACTCGAAGCCGACCCACGACCAGAAGGCGAAGAAGAGGCCGAGGCCGGCGGAGGCGCCGGTGAAGGCGTTCTTCGGGTTGACCGGCGAGACGGGGATGCCGTCGGGGCCGCCGCCGGCGATCAGGACGGCGGTGGCCACGGCGAAGAGGACGGCGATCTCGGCGACCAGCATCACGCCGAGCGCCTTCGCGGTGAGGTTGATGTCGAAGTACGACAGGACGGCGGTGACCGCGAGCATCACCGCCGCGTAGCCGATCCACGGCAGGTCCACGCCGAGCTGGGCGGCCACGGTCGTCTTGGCGAAGTAGGCGAAGACGCCGACGATCGAGGCCTCGAAGACGATGTACGCGAGGACGGCGAGCATGCCGGAGGCCATGCCGGCGATCCGGCCGAGGCCGTGCGAGATGTAGCCGTAGAAGGCGCCGGCGGCGGTGATCCGCTTGGCCATGGCGACGTAGCCGACGGAGAAGACGGTCAGCACGACGGTCGCGAAGAGATAGCCGGCGGGAGCGCCGGTGCCGTTGCCGAAGCCGACGGCGATGGGGAGGTTTCCGGTCATCGCGGTGATCGGCGCGGCGGTCGCGACCGCCATGAACACGACGCCGACGAGACCGACGGAGTTCGCCTTGAGCCGCTGGACCTGAGGAGCCTGCTGCCCCGTGGGGCGGGAGGCCGGGGTGGGGTTCTCTGCCATGGCGCGAGAGCATCCTCGCGAGTGACGTAGGACACAATCGACATGCGGTCGCACAAATCCCGCCAGGGGACGACGAGTTGTCGCCCGGGTGTACGAACTGTCCGCACCGCTGACGTCCAGGTGATGTCGCGGTGCCGGGGTCGGCGGGTAGCGTCCGCTCATGTCCATGGAAAGTCAGGGCGGGATCACCGTGCAGCGGGCGCTGGAGCTCCCGGGGCTGCGCGGCGGACTCCCCGAGGTCGTCGCGGGCGCCGACCGGCTGCAACGCACCGTGCGCTGGGTGCACGCCGGCGAGGTGCCGAACATCGCCTCACTGCTCAAGGGCGGCGAGCTGCTGCTCACCACCGGCATGGGGCTCGGCACCCGCCCGGCGGAGCAGCGCGCCTTCGTCCGGCGGCTCGCGGAGCGGGGCATCGCCGCGCTGGTGGTGGAGCTGGGCCCGCGGTTCGCGCGGCTGCCCGCGACGATCGTCGAGACGGCGCGGGCCGCGGGCCTGCCGCTCGTCCAGCTGCACCGCGAGGTGCCCTTCGTCGCCGTCACGGAGGAGATCCACACCGAGATCGTCAACGGCCACTACGCCCTGCTCCGGCAGGCCGAGGAGGTCCACCGCCAGTGCACCGAGGCGCTGCTCGGCGGCGGCGGGGTGCCGCAGGTGCTGCGGATCCTCGCGGACTTCGCGCTCAACCCGGTGTTCCTGGAGACGGCCGACGGCCAGCTCCTGTACGCGGCCGGCACCGAGTCCGAGCCGGCCGACCCGCTCCAGGTGTGGGACGGGCTGCGCGGGCAGCGGGCGGCGCGCGAGTCGGGGCCGCCGACGGGCGCGGTCCTCGTGGACGTGCCGGGCTGGGGGTCCCCCCGGCCGAAGGCTGGGGGAGGCCCGGGCAGCGCGTCGGTCCGGGCCCGCCTGGTCCTCCTGTCCGTCTCGGGCCCTCTCTCGCCGGTCCACCGCATGGCGACGGAGCGGGCGGCGGGGCTCCTGGCCGTCGTCCTGATGCAGGCCAGGCAGGAGGAGGAGCTGGCCGCGCGCGGCCGCGGCGACTTCCTCACCGACCTCGCCGAGGGCCGGATCGCGGCGGACGACGCGCCCGCGCAGGCCCGGGTCCTCGGCTTCAAGCCCGGCGACGGCCCGCTCCTTCCGGTGGTGATGCGGCTCGCCTCGGAGCTCTCCCCGTCGGGCAACTGGGCGCTGCTCGCGCGGGCGGTCCTGGAGGAGCTCTCGGCGGTCGGCGTCCCGGTGCTGCTGGGCGTCCGCCCGGTGGAGGGCCGGGTCCCCCTCCTGCTGGGCCTGCGCTCGGAGTCGGAGCGCACGGCGGTCGCGGACCGGGTCGCGGCGGCGCTGCGCGCCGGCGTGGAGCGGGCCGGCCTGGAGCGTGCCGGCGTCCACCCGCCGGTCGTGGTGGTCGGCGTCGCCGGCGGCTGGGCGGCGGCCTCGGCGGGCCTGCGCCACGCGGCGGAGACCGCGACGGCGGCCCAGGGCCTCAGCGATCTGCCCTGGTACGACGCCCGCCGCCTCGACACCGACCTGCTCCTGTGGCGCCTGCGCGACCACCCCGACCTCGCGGCCTTCGTCGACCGCGCCATCGGCCCGCTCCGCGACCACGACCGCACCTCCCGGCCCCCGCTCCTGCCCACCCTGGAGACCTACCTCGCCCACGCGGGCCGCAAGGCCGAAACCGCCCGCGAACTCCACCTCAACCGCCAGACGCTCTACAACCGCCTGGCGAGGATCTCGGAACTCCTGGGCACGGACCTGGACGACCCGCAGACGGTCCTGGCACTGAGCCTGGCACTGAGGGCGAGGCGGCACACGGGCTGAGCCGTGGAGGGGGCACACGGGCTGAGCCGTGGAGGGGGCGGCGCCAGGTGAGGGCGGGGTGGGTGAGGAATCCCTGCCCCGCCCACCGTCCCAGCTCCGGCGGAGCAGGCCAGGGCCCGCCCCTCACCGCCCCGTCAGCTCGTCGTACACGCTCAGCACGTGCGCCACCGTCTCGTCCTCCGTCGGCCACGTCCTCGCCTGCACCCGGCCCGCCGCCGCCAGGTCCATCCGCCGGTCCGCGTCGTCCAGCAGCCCGCGCACCGCCTCGGCCATGGCGTCCGCGTCCCCGTACGGCACCAGTTCCGCCGCGTCGCCGACCAGTTCGGGGACCCCGCCGACCGCCGTCGCGACGAGCGGCACGCCGAGCCGCAGGGCCTCCTGGGCCAGCAGGGAGCGGGCCTCCCAGCGCGACGGGAGCACCGCGACGTCCGCTGCGGCGAGCAGCTCCGCGACGTCCTCGCGGCGGCCGATGAGCTGGACACCGAGCTCCTCCGCCTCGATCCGCCGCTGGAGCGCGGCCCGTTCGGGGCCCTCGCCCGCGATGACGAGCAGCGGCTGCGGGTCGAGCCCGCGCCACACCCGCGCGGCGTCGAGCAGCATCCCGTACCCACGCCCCGGTTCCAGCGCGCCGACGGCCATCAGCAACGGCCGGTCGACGGCGCCGAGTTCGGCGCGGGCCTTGCCGTCGTGGAGGCAGACCGGGGCGTGGCAGGCGGGGACGGTCACGGGGGCGAGGCGGGCGTCGCGGGCGCCGCGCCGCCGGGCCCGGTCGACGAGTTCGGAGGAGGTGCCGAGGACGACGGACGCCGCCCGCGCGGCCCGTCGTTCGAGGAGCCGGACGAGCCGGGCGCGGGCGCCCGCGAGCCGGCTGCGGGTGTGCCAGGTGGTGACGAGCGGGGTGCGCGGCACGGGGAACGCGGACAGCGCGAGCGAGGCCCGCACGGAGGCGTCGAGGTTGTGCGCGTGGACGACGTCGGCGCCGATGCAGGCGTTGCGCAGCGCGCCGACGCTCGCCACGGGGACGAAGTGCGCGCCGGCGCCGGCGAAGTCGTAGACGTGGTCGAGTTCGGGAGGGGCGCACACGGTCACCCGCACGCCCCTCGCCACGAGCCCCGAGGCAAGTGATCTGACGTGGGCGCTGCTTCCCGCGCTGCCGCCGCCCAGCACTTGGACCGTACGGAGCTGTGTCACGCGCCCAAGGATGCCAGTCCGTACGCACGTTCCGGCACCGAAGTCGCGTCGATACCGTGTCGGTGAACCCAACTTACCGGCCGGGATCACCCACACGAGTGAAGATCACCGGGACCTTCCGAAAGCACGGATGGCCGACCGGATGACCGGGTGGCCGGGTCGGTCACAGACCAGTCACCGGGTCAGCGGATCTCGGCGTACGCGGCGGCCGCGACGAGCCCGGCCGCGTGGACCGCGAGCCCGAGCCGCCCGTTGGACGCGGCGATCGCCGTGCCGACGGCCGCGCCGAGCGCGTGGGCGCCGGTGTCGCCGAGCATGGTCCGCTCGGCCAGGTCGTCGCCGAGCACGGCCGCGACGGCGCCGACGGGGGCGGCGGCCAGCGGTGTGCGCAGCAGCCCGGGAGCCGAGAGTCCGAGCACGACGAGCCCGGCCCGCCCGGGCCGTACGTCCACCAGGTTGACGAGATGCGCGGTGCCGGCGACGACGACACCGGCGAGCACCTTGTCGAGGGGCCGTTCCTTGAGCAGCGCCCCGGCCACGAGCCCGGCGGCGCCGATCCCGAACAGCTTGACGGCCCCGCTGGTCACCTCGCCGGCCCGCAGCGCCGCCAGGTGGGCCCGGAATCCGCGCCGGTGGTCGCCGTACGCGTCGTCGTACGCCCCGCACGCCCCCGCGCCGAGCACCGCGAGCACCCCCGCCGCTCCCCCGGCCCCGGCGCCGGCCGCCGCGGTCCCGGCGGCGGCCCCGAGGGCGGTCGCGGGCCCGGCGTACAGGCCGACGGCCCGCCCGGCGTGGTTGGTCCGCTCCCAGCGCGGCTCACGGGAGCCGAGCCGCCGCAGTCCCTCGTACGCGGCCCGGCTCACCCCCGCCGCCACCGAGGCGGCGCCGAACCGCCCCATCAGGCGTCGGCCCGTGCGGCCGCGAGCAGTTCCTCGGCGTGCGCCCGCGCCGTCTCCGAGTCCTCCTGGCCGGCGAGCATCCGGGAGAGTTCGCGGACCCGGTCCTCACCCTCCAGGACGGTGACGCCCGAGCGGGTGACGGAGCCGTCGTTGGTCTTCTCGACGAGCAGCTGACGGTCGGCGAAGGCCGCCACCTGCGGCAGGTGGGTGACGACGACGACCTGCGCGGTCCTGGCGAGCTTGGCGAGCCGGCGGCCGATCTCGACCGCCGCCTTGCCGCCGACGCCCGCGTCGACCTCGTCGAAGAGGTACGTCGGCACCGGGTCCGTACCGGCGAAGACGACCTCGACGGCGAGCATCACGCGGGACAGCTCACCGCCCGACGCGCCCTTCGCGATCGGCCGCGGCGGCGCGCCCGGGTGCGGGGCGAGCAGCAGCTCGACCTCGTCGGCGCCGGACGGCGTGTACGCGACCCGGCGGCCGCCCACCTCGACGCCGTCCGGGTCCTCGGTCTGCCGGATCGCGAACGACACGCGCGCGTGGGGCATGGCGAGCGAGGCCAGCTCGGCGGTGACCGCCTCGGCGAAACGGTCGGCCGCCTCCGTACGGGCGTCGGTGAGCCGCTGCGCGAGCGCCGACAGCTCGTCGCGCAGCCGGTCGCGCTCGGCGGTCAGCTCGTCGACGCGCTCGTCGTCGCCGTCCAGCTCGACGAGCCGCGACGCGCTCTGCTCGGCCCAAGCGAGGACGGCCGTGATGTCCTCGCCGTACTTGCGGGTCAGCTGGGTGAGCGCGGCGCGGCGCTCCTCGACGGCGGAGAGCCGGATCGGGTCGGCGTCCAGGTTGTCGGCGTACCCGGCGAGTTCCCCGGCCACGTCCGACAGCAGGATGGAGATCTCCCCCATCCGCTCGGCGAGCGCCGCGAGCGCCGGATCGTGCGCCCGTACGGCCTCCAGGGCCCGGCCCGCGCCCGCGACGAGCGTCGTCGCGTCCACGGCCTCCGGGTCCTCCGGCTGCCCGGCGAGCGCGGCGTGGGCGAGCGCGGCGGCCGACGCCAGCGCCTCGGCGTGCCCGAGCCGCTCCGCCTCGGCGGCCAGCTCCACGTCCTCACCGGGCCGCGGCTCGACCGCCTCGATCTCGCCGAGCCCGAAGCGCAGCAGATCCGCCTCCTGCGCCCGCTCCCGGGCGCGCGTGGTGATCTCCTCCAGCTCGGCGGTGACGGCCCGCAGCCGCTTGTACGCCTCGCCGTACGCGGCCAGCGGCCCGGACACCGCCTCCCCCGCGTACCGGTCGAGCGCCCCGCGCTGCCGGGCCGGCTTCAGCAGGCCCTGCTGGTCCGTCTGGCCGTGCACGGCCACCAGCTCGTCGGCGAGCTCCGCGAGCACGCCGACGGGCACGGAACGCCCGCCCAGGTGCGCACGGGAGCGTCCTTCGGCGGACACGGTACGAGTGACGAGCAGCGCGCCCTCGTCGAGCTCCGCCCCCGCCTCCTCGGCCCGCGCCACGACCGGCGCGCCCGGCGGCAGCGTGATGCGCCCCTCGACGACTGCCGCCCCCGCCCCGATCCGCACGAGCGCCGGATCGGCGCGTCCCCCGAGCAGCAGCCCGAGGCTGGTCACGACCATGGTCTTGCCCGCACCGGTCTCGCCGGTCACCGCGGTGAACCCGGGCGACAGCTCGACGACCGCGTCGTCGATGACCCCGAGCGACCGTATCCGCATCTCCTCCAACACGGAGAAGACCATACGAGGTCGGGGCACCGATGTGCGACGGCCCCTGCCGCCCGAAGGCGAACCCGCAGGTCGGATGGGACCGATGTCACTCGCGGGGGTGGGGGCGGCGGGGCGGCGGGGGCGGGACCGCGCGGGCCGCCTTGGGCGGCGGGGGGCGGCGGGGGCGGCGAGGTCGAGGCAGGAGGAGCGGCCGGGACGGCCCGGCCCGGCCCGGCCCCGGGAATCTTCTCCCCGGCCGCCGCGGCGGCTAGTGCGGCGCGCCGCGCCACCCCGACACCGGCAGGGCGAACTTCGCGACCAGCCGGTCGGTGAAGGACGCGTGGTGGAGCCGGGCCAGGCGGACCGGAACGGCGCCGCGGCGGATCTCGACGCGGGCGCCGGCCGGGAGTTCGACCGTGCGGCGGCCGTCGCACCACAGGACGCCGTGCGGCGTGTGCGGCTCGACCTCGACGGCGAGGACCGAGTCGGGGGTGGTGACGAGCGGCTTGGCGAACAGCGCGTGCGCGCCGATCGGGACCATGAGGAGCGCCTCGACCTCGGGCCAGATCACCGGGCCGCCGGCGGAGAAGGCGTACGCGGTAGAGCCGGTCGGCGTCGCGCAGATGACGCCGTCGCAGCCGAAGCCGGTCACGGGCCGGCCGTCGATGGCGAGGACGACCTCCAGCATCCGCTCGGGGGACACCTTCTGCACGGCGGCCTCGTTGAGCGCCCAGTCGCGGTACAGCACGTCGCCGTTCTCGTAGACGGCGACGTCGAGCGTCATCCGCTCCTCGACCTCGTACGCCTTCGTGACGACGCGGTCGACGACCTTGTCGAGGTCGTCGCGCTCGGCCTCGGCGAGGAAGCCGACCCGGCCGAGGTTGACCCCGAGCATCGGCACGCCGGAGGCGCGGGAGAACTCGGCGCCGCGCAGCAGCGTGCCGTCGCCGCCGAGGACGACGAGGAGTTCACAGCCGTCGAGGGCGTTCCGGCAGTCGTCGGGGACCTGCTCGACGGCCGGCGGCAGCGGCAGGTCGGCGGCTTCCGCCTCCAGGACGCGGACGCCGATGCCGCTGCGCAGCAGGCCGAGGACGACGAGTTCGGCGCTGCGCACCGCGGCCGGCCGCCCGGTGTGCGCGAGCAGGAAGACAGTGCGGCTGCCCTCGGTGTTCTGGGTTGAGGTGCTCGGAGGTGTGCTCAACGAGGTCCTTCCGCCACGGCGCGGTCGACATCCGCCGGATCCAGCGCGGGCGCCCCGGCCCGCAGCCACAGAAAGTACTCGACGTTGCCGGACGGGCCGGGCAGCGGGCTCGCGGTGACGCCGACGACACCGAGGCCGAGTTCGCCGGCCCGCCGGGCCACGTCCTTGACGGCGTCGGCGCGCAGTTCGGCGCTGCGCACCACTCCGCCCGAGCCGAGCCGCTCCTTGCCGACCTCGAACTGCGGCTTGACCATCAGGACCAGGTCCGCGTCCGGCGCCGTGCAGGCGACGAGGGCGGGCAGCACGAGCCCGAGCGGGATGAAGGAGAGGTCGCCGACGACGAGGTCGACGGGGATGCCGTCGATGTCGTCGAGGGTCATCTCGCGCACGTTGGTGCGGTCCTTGACGGTGACCCGCTCGTCGCTCTGCAGCGACCAGGCCAGCTGCCCGTAGCCGACGTCGACGGCCACGACGTGGGCGGCGCCGGCGCGCAGCAGCACGTCGGTGAAGCCGCCGGTGGACGCGCCCGCGTCGAGGGCGCGCCGGCCCTCGACGACCAGCCCCTGCGGCACGAACGCGGCGAACGCGCCGGCCAGCTTGTGGCCGCCGCGCGACACGTAGTCGGGGTCGTTGTCGTCCTGCGCGACGACGATGGCCGCGGCGGTCTCGACCTGGGTGGCGGGCTTGGTGGCGACGGTCTTGCCGACGGTCACCCGGCCCGCGGCGATCAGCTGGCTGGCGTGCTCGCGCGACCGCGCCAGCTTGCGCCGTACCAGCTCGGCGTCGAGACGGCGGCGTGCCGGTCCTGCCACGTTCGGTTCAGCTCCTGTTGTCGTACGGACGGGGTGCGGGGGCGGGCGCGGCGTCGAGCGCGGTCAGCTCGGCGCGCAGCCCACGGTGTACATCCTCGTACACGTCGGGGTGTCCGTCCGACGTGAGGTCGTCCGCGGCGGCGAGCCGGTCGAGCAGCGCGTCGACGGCCGGGCGCCCGGTGGGCGTCCGTACGACCCCGAGCGGCGCGGGCCCGGCGGCCCGGTACGGGTCGGCCTGAGCCTCGTCGCCCTGAGCCTCGTCGCCCTGAGCCGGGTAGACCTGAGCCGGGTAGACCTGAGCCGGGTAGACCTGCGCCGGATCAGGGCACGCCCGATCCGCGGACGCCCGATCCGCGGACGCCTGCTCCGGTGGCTCCTCCGGCGGGCCTGCGGGTGTCGCATCGCTCATGCCCCGACGCTACCCCGAAGCGCGCTGCGGTAGCGTCGACCGCGATGGCGACGATCACGGAGTGCCGTGCGGCACTGAGCAGGCTTTCGGACAATCTGGCGGCGGCGGACGGCAAGGTGCGCGGCGCGGCCGCCTTCGACCGCACCCTGAGCTGCCACCTCACGGACCTCGACACGACGTTCACCGGCCGCCTGGCCGACGGCCGTATCGAGGTCGAGGACACGGTGGCCGGCCCGCCGCCCGCGAAGGCGCAGATCCGGCTGCGGATGACCGGCGACGACCTGGTGGCGATGGTCGACGGGCGGCTGAATTTCGCCAAGGCGTGGGCCTCGGGCCGGGTGGGCCTGGAGGCGGGCTTCCGCGATCTGCTGCGCCTGCGCTCGCTGCTGTGAACGCCTTGAGCGGCTTGAGCAACTTGAGCACCGTGAGCGCCTTGAGCCCTTGACCGCCGCGGTGAGCGACCAGGACGGGGAGCCTAGGACGGCTGCAGGGCGGCGGGCCGCCGCGCCTGCCGGGCGGCCGGCACCACCAGAGGCGTCCCGGTCTCCGGGTCCTCGATGACCTGGCAGCGCAGCCCGAAGACGTGCTCGACGAGTTCGGCGGTGACGATCTCGTTCGGCGGGCCCTCGGCGACGACCTCGCCGCCGCGGCAGGCGATGAGGTGGGTGGCGTACCGGGCCGCGTGGTTGAGGTCGTGCAGCACGGCGACGAGGGTGCGGCCCTGGGTCTCGTGGAGCTCGGCGCACAGGTCGAGGACGTCGATCTGGTGCTGGATGTCGAGGAAGGTGGTCGGCTCGTCGAGCAGCAGCAGTGGCGTCTGCTGGGCGAGGGCCATCGCGATCCAGACGCGCTGCCGCTGGCCGCCGGACAGCTCGTCGACGTACCGCTCGGCCAGTTCGGCGACGCCCGTCGCGGCCATCGACTCCCGGACGATCCGCTCGTCCTCGGGCGACCACTGGCGCAGGAGGCCCTGGTGCGGGTAGCGGCCGCGGGCGACGAGGTCGGCGACGGTGATGCCGTCGGGCGCGACGGAGGACTGCGGGAGCAGCCCGAGGGTCCGGGCGACCTTCTTCGCGGGCATCGAGTGGATCGCCTGCCCGTCGAGCAGCACCCGCCCTTGGGTGGGCTTGAGCATCCGGGACAGCGCGCGCAGCAGCGTGGACTTGCCGCAGGCGTTGGGGCCGACGATGACCGTGAAGGAGTTGTCGGGGATCGCGACGGACAGCTCCCGGGCGATGACCCGCTGGTCGTAGGCGAGCGTGACCGACTCGGCGCTCAGCCGCGGGGACTGCGACCCGTCCATACCCATGTTCCTGTTTCCTTCTCCGGTCTTGGTCGTGGTCGCGGTCGTGGTCGCGGTCGCGGTCACGGTCGCGGTCTTGGTCTCGGTGGTGGTCGTGGTCGCGGTGGTGTCCGGCCCGGTCATACCCGGCCCGCCTTCCGCTCGCTGACGAGCAGCCACAGCAGGTAGCACCCGCCGAGCACCCCCGTCACCACGCCCACCGGCAGCTGCCGCTCGCCGAACGCGTGCGTGGCGGCCCAGTCGGCCACGAGCAGCACCGCCGTGCCCATCAGCGCGGACGCGGCCAGGTTCGGCCCGGGCGAGCGGGTCAGCCGGCGGGCCAGCTGGGGCGCGCTGAGCGAGACGAAGACGATGGGGCCGGCCGCGGCGGTGGCGACGGCCACGAGCAGCACGGCCGCGCCCATGAGCACGATTCGGGTGCGCTCGACCTTGACGCCGAGCGCGTACGCGGCGTCGTCGCCCATCTCCAGCATCCGCAGCGCCCGCCCGTGTCCGAGGATCAGCGGCAGCAGCACGCAGCTGACGGCGAGCAGTGGCCAGAACTGGTCCCAGTCCCGCCCGTCCAGCGAGCCCGTGATCCACACCACCGCGCGGGTCGCGTCGACCAGCCGTCCCTTGGTGAGCAGGTACTGGACGACGGCGGTGAGCATCGCGGCGGCGCCGATGCCGACGAGCACGAGCCGGTAGCCGTGCACGCCGCGCTTCCAGGCGAGCAGATAGATCGCGACGGCCGTGACGAGTCCGCCGGCGATCGCGCCGCCGGCGGCGGCCAGGGCGCTGCCCTGGAAGAGGATGATGACGACGAGCGCGCCGACCGCGGAGCCCTGTCCGAAGCCGATGACGTCGGGACTGCCGAGCGGGTTGCGGGAGATCGCCTGGAAGACCGCGCCACCGATGCCGAGCGCGGCGCCCACGAGGACGCCGACGAGGACGCGCGGCAGTCGCAGGTCCATCACGGCGAACTCCTGCACGGGCGTGCCGTCGCCGAGCAGCGTGCGGACGACGTCGCCCGGGGCGAGCGGGTAGTCGCCGCTGCCGATGAGCACGACCGCCATGACGAGCGCGACGACGAGCAGGCCGAGCACGCTGACGAGGGCGCGCGGCTCGTAGCGTACGGAGAGACCGCCGCCGGTCCGGAGGGTCCTGGTCGTCACAGCTGGGCCATCCTCTTGCGGCGGACGAGGTGGATGAAGACGGGTCCGCCGACGAGCGCGGTCACGATGCCGACCTGGAGTTCGCCGGGCCGGGCGACGACCCGGCCGATGACGTCGGAGCCGAGCAGCAGCACGGGCGAGAGCACGGCCGCGTACGGAAGGATCCACCGCATGTCGGGTCCGGTGACCGACCGCACGATGTACGGGACCATCAGGCCGAGGAACACGATCGGCCCGCAGGCGGCGGTCGCCGCGCCGCACATCAGGGTGACGGCGGCCATGGCGGTGATCCGGGTCCGGTTGAGGTGCGTGCCGAGCGCGCGGGCGGTGTCGTCGCCCAGCTCCATGGCGTTCAGCGGCCGGGCGATGAGCAGCGCGAGGACGGCGCCGACGAGGATGAAGGGGGCGACCCGGGCGACGGTGTCGGCGTTCGCGGAGGCGAGCGAACCGACGGTCCAGAAGCGCAGCCGGTCCAAGGCCGCCGCGTTCAGCAGCTGTACGGCGTTGACGTAGCCGTACAGGGCGGCGGTCGCCGCGGTGCCGGCGAGCGCGAGGCGGACGGGTGTGGCGCCGCGGCTGCCGCCGAGGACGTACACGAGGACGGAGACGACGGCGGCGCCGGCGAACGCGAACCACACGTAGGCGTCGACGTCCGTGATCCCGAAGAAGGCGATCGCGGAGACGACGGCCGCGGTGGCACCGGCGTTGACGCCGAGCAGTCCGGGCTCGGCGAGCGGATTGCGGGTGAGGCCCTGCATGACGGCGCCGGAGAGGCCGAGGGCGAGCCCGACGAGCAGCCCGAGCAGGGTGCGGGGCACGCGCACGTCGTGGATGACGACGTCGTTGCGGATGCCGCTGTTGTGGAACAGGCCGTGCCACACGTCGGCGAGCGGCACCGGCTTGGTACCGATCATGATGCTCAGGACACAGACCAGCAGCAGGACCCCGACGGCCGCGACCAGACCCAGGGCCCGCAACGAGGTGCGGCGCGCCGGATTCCGGTCGGGGCCGGTCGACTCCGCGCTCGCACGGGAGGGACTCTCGACCAACACGAGGTTAGGTTAGCCTACCCTCGCAAGACCGACGCTTCCCGGTACGCGGTACGGGACCGGGGCGGAGCACAGGTACATACGGGTACGGGTACGGGGCGCGCCCCCGAAGGGTTCACGCCCCGCACCTCCCACGTCACCGGAGTCTCACGTGACCGGAGCCACCGGCGTCTCACGTCACCCGAGGCCCAGCCGCTCCAGCGCCTTCGTCGCGTCCAGGCCGCACGCCCCGGCCCCGGCCTCCGTCCAGGCGGCCGCGCACAGTGCCCGTACACCGTCCAGCGGATCGAGCCCCCGCTCCGTGGAGTCAGACCCCACGGAGTCCGGTCCCGCGGAGTCCGGTCCCACGGAGTCCAGGAGCAGCGCTCCCCCGCTCACCGAAGCCGTCCAGCCGCCGCACCAGAACGCCCCGTCCGCGCCGTCGGCCACCTCGGGCTGCGGCACCAGCAGCCCCCGCAGGTCCGCCGCCACATACGTCGGCCGGTGCTCCGGCACCGCCGCGAGCAGCGCCGCCACGTCCGTCACACCGGTCAGCACGAGCAGCGAGTCCACGCCCCCGTTGAACGCCCCCTCGATGTCCGTGTCCAGCCGGTCCCCGACCACCAGCGGCCGCTCGGCCCCGGTCCGCAGCACCGTCTCGCGGTGCATCGGCGGCAACGGCTTGCCCGCGACCCTCGGCTCGGCACCGGTGGCGATCCGGACAACCTCGATCGCCGCGCCGGTGCCCGGCCCGATCCCCCGCGCGGTGGGAACGGTCAGGTCGGTGTTCGACGCGTACCAGGGCAGCCCGCGCCCCACCGCGTAACTCGCCTCCGCGAACCGGCTCCACGGCGTCTCCGGGCCTCCGTAACCCTGCACCACCGCCACCGGGTCGTCGTCCGCCGAATCCACCGGCACCAGACCCCGTTCGAGCAGCGCCACCCGCAGCCCCTCGCCGCCGATCAGCAGGACCCGCGACCCCGGCGGCACCTCGTCGGCGACCAGCCGGGCCACCGCCTGCGCCGAGGTGATCACGTCCGCCGGCCCGGTCGGCAGCCCGAGCTCCGTCAGATGCGCCGCGACCGTGTCGGGCGTCCGCAGCGCGTTGTTGGTGACGTACGCCAGGTGCATCCCGCCCGCCCGGGCCGCCCCGAGGGCCTCGACGGCGTACGGGATCGCGTGCCCGCCCGCGTAGTAGACGACCCCGTCCAGGTCGAGCAGCGCCGTGTCGTACGCCTCGCTCAACGCGCGCGCACTGCCACCCGGCCGGTTCCTGCCCTGTCGAGCCTGGCCGAATCCCGTCATCGTCATGTACTCCTCACATCGCCGAGGTAAATCCCCGCTCCCCCGATCATCGCTCATGGCCACTGCCCACATACGATGACGAGATGAACACCTCAGGTCACGCGGCCGACGACGTCCGCGCCCCCGGTCTCCGCCTGAGCCCCTTCCGGGGCCTCAGGTACGTCCCCGAACGGGTCGGCAGCCTCGCCGCCGTGACCTCCCCGCCGTACGACGTCGTCGTCCGGCCCGACGGACTGCACCACCTGGAGTCGCTCGACCCGCACAACATCGTCCGGCTGATCCTCCCGCAGGCCATCACCGCCGGCACCCGCCACCGCAAGGCCGCCGTCACCCTCGACCGGTGGATCGCGGACGGCATCCTCGCCCCGGACCCCGACCCCGCGCTCTACGTGTACGAGCAGCGCGGCAAGGACTTCCTCCAGCGCGGCCTCATCGGCGCCCTCGAACTCTCCACCCCCGACGAGGGCATCGTCCTGCCCCACGAGGACGTCATGCCGCACGTCGTCGAGGACCGCGCCGCGCTCATGCGCACCACGGCCGCCAATCTGGACCCGCTGCTCCTCACCTACCGCGGTGACGGAGACGGCGCGGGCGCCGTCGTCGAGCGGGTCGCCGAGCGCGAGCCGCTGCTGTGCACCACCACCGAGGACGGCATCCGGCACCGCCTCTGGGCGGTCACCAACCCGGCCGACCTCACCGCCGTCGCCACCGAACTCCTCCGCCACCAGGCCCTCATCGCCGACGGCCACCACCGCTGGGCGACCTATCTCCGGCTGCGCGACGAGCACACCGTGCCCGGCCCCTGGAACCACGGCCTGGTCCTCCTCGTCGACACCGTCCGTTATCCGCTGCGGGTCCGCGCCATCCACCGGCTGCTCAGCCGGCTCCCGGTCGCCGACGCGCTCGCCGCCGTCGGCGACGCCTTCCGCGTCACCCGGATAGACGGCCCGCTCTCCGCCGCCCAGGAGGCCCTGGCCACCGCGAGCGCCGAGGGCAACGCCTTCGTCCTCGCCGGCGACGGCGCCTTCCACCTCCTCGACCGCCCCGACCCGGCGCTCCTGGCCCGCACGGTCCGCACCGACCGCCCCGAGCTGTGGCGCACCCTGGACGCCACCGTGCTGCACGCCACCCTCCTGGACCACGTCTGGCACATCCCGGACGACCCCGAGGACATCGCCTACATCCACGACGCGGCCGCGGCCGTCGCCCAGGCCGAGCGCCGCGGCGGCACGGCCGTCCTGATGCACCCGGTGAAGGAGGAGGTCGTACGGGACCTGGCCCGCCAGGGCGTCACGATGCCCCGCAAGTCGACCTCCTTCGGTCCGAAGCCGGCGACGGGCCTGGTGCTGCGGAGCCTGGCGCTGGACTGACCGACCCCCTGATACGCCGAAGGGCGGCACCCCTGCCGGGGTGCCGCCCTTCGTGTGTGCGCGTGTGCGCGGAACGTCAGCTCTTGTCGCCCTCGGAGCCCTCAGCGTCCTCGGAGTCCTCGGAGTCCTCGGAGTCCTCAGCGTCGTCGGCCAGGGCCTCGTTCCGGACGTCGTCCTCCGCGCCCTCCGACTCGTCGAAGGCGTCGACGAACTCGACACCGTCCAGCTCGGCGAGCCGGTCGGAGGCGTCCGTGGAGCCGTCCTTGTCGGCCTCCAGGGCCTTCGCGAACCACTCGCGCGCCTCCTGCTCGCGGCCGGCCGCGAGCAGCGCGTCGGCGTACGCGTACCGCAGGCGCGCCGTCCACGGGTGGTTGGCGCTGGACGCCAGCTCGGGGCTCTGCAGGGTCACGATGGCCGCGTCGAGCTGGTCCATGTCCCGGCGGGCGCCGGCGGCCACGAGCCGCATCTCGACCTGCCCGGCCCGGTCCAGCTTCTGCACCTCGGGCTCACCGGCCATGGCGAGGGCCCGCTCCGGACGGCCGAGGCCGCGCTCGCAGTCCGCCATGACGGGCCACAGCTCCACGCTGCCGGTCATCCGCCGCGCGGCACGGAACTCGGCCAGCGCCTCGGAGTACTTCTGCGTCGCGTACGCGGCGAAGCCGGCCGCCTCGCGGACGGCGGCGACGCGGGACGCGAGACGCAGCGCGACGCGCGAGTACTCGTACGCCTTCTCCGGCTCGTCGTCGATCAGCTGGGCGACCATGACGAGGTTGCGGGCGACGTCGTCGGCCAGCCCCTTCGGCAGGCTCATCAGCTCCTGCCGCACGTCCGGGTCGATCTCCTCACCGGTGACCTCCGGCGGGATCGGCAGGCGCTTCAGCGGCGCCCGGTCCCCGCGGTCATCGCGGCGGAACGAAGGCCGGTCGTCGCGACCGCCCCGGTAGCCACCCCGGTCGTCGCGACCGCGGTAGCCACCGCCACGGCTGTCGTCACGACGGTCGTCACGGCGCGGGTACGAGGGACGCTCGTCACGGCCGCGGTAGCCACCGCCACCGCGGTTGTCGCCGCCACGGCTGTCATCGCGGCGGTCGTCACGGCGCGGGTACGACGGACGGTCGTCGCGGCGGTCGTCACGGCGCTCGTCACGACGGTCGTCGCGGCGGAAGCCACCGCCACGGTTGTCGTCGCGACGGTCATCACGGCGGTCATCGCGCCGGTCGTCACGACGGGGGTACGAGGGACGCTCGTCGCGCCGGTCGTCGCGGCGGGGGAACGAAGGACGCTCGTCGCGGCGCGGGTACGAGGGACGGTCGTCGCGGCGGAAGCCGCCACCACGGTTGTCATCGCGGCGGTCGTCACGGCGCGGGTACGACGGACGGTCGTCACGACGGTCGTCACGACGCTCGTCGCGACGGAAGCCACCGCCACGGTTGTCATCACGACGGTCATCACGACGGTCGTCGCGGCGCGGGTACGAGGGACGGTCGTCGCGGCGGAAGCCGCCACCACGGTTGTCATCGCGGCGGTCGTCACGACGGGGGTACGACGGACGGTCGTCACGGCGCTCGTCACGACGGAAACCGCCACCGCGGTTGTCGTCACGACGGTCATCACGGCGATCGTCGCGACGGAACGAAGGCCGGTCGTCACGGCGGTCGTCACGGCGCGGGTACGAGGGACGCTCATCGCGGCCGCGGTAGCCACCGCCACCACGGTTGTCGCCGCCACGGTTGTCATCGCGGCGCGGGTACGACGGACGGTCGTCACGGCGGTCGTCACGGCGGTCGTCGCGGCGGAAACCACCGCCGCGGTTGTCGTCACGACGGTCATCACGGCGGTCATCGCGACGGGGGTACGAGGGACGCTCGTCGCGGCCGCGGTAGCCACCGCCGCCACGGTTGTCGTCACGGCGCGGCCCACGGAAGCCGCCCCGGTCGCCACCGTCCCGGCGGCGCGGCTCACGCTCCGGACGGTCGTCGGGAGAGTTGGTGGACATCGGCGTGACTCCTGTCTTCGGGTACTGCAGTCATTCTCGCGCAGCCGGCGGACCGACGCGCGTTTCAACAAATTCAAGGAAAAACAAAAGGACCCCTGGTCCCAGCGTGAACGCTGGGACCAGGGGTCCTGAAATATTGTTCGGCGGCGTCCTACTCTCCCACAGGGTCCCCCCTGCAGTACCATCGGCGCTGAAAGGCTTAGCTTCCGGGTTCGGAATGTAACCGGGCG
>NZ_JBIAME010000009.1:0-446426 GCF_042873935.1 Streptomyces sp. NPDC004327
CGCGCCGACGCCGCCGAACAGGCCGACACCCTCATCGGCGAGGCCCGCGCCGAAGCCGAGCGCATCACCGAAGAGGTCGCCCAGCTCCTCACCGAAGCCGAACAGGTCAAGGCCGACGGCGAAGCCGAGGCCGAAGCCCTGCGCGCCGCCGCACGGGCCGACGGCGACCAGCTCCTCGACGAGGCACGCCAGGCCGCCGACAAGCGCCGCGCCGACGCCGCCGAACAGGCCGACACCCTCATCGGCGAGGCGACGGCGGAGGCCGAGCGGCTCACCACCGAGGCCGCCGAACTCCTCGACGCGACCGAGCAGGAGGCGGCGCGGCTGCGGGCCGAGGCCGAGCAGGTCAAGATCGACGGCGAGGCGCACGCACAGGCGCTGCGCAGCGCCGCGCTCGCGGACGCCGACCGGATCCTGGACGAGGCCCGCAAGGCCGCCGACAAGCGGCGCGCGGACGCGGCCGAGCAGGCGGACTCCCTCATCGGCGAGGCCCGTACGGAGGCCGAGCGGATCGGCGTCGAGGCCGAGCAGGTCCTCGACGAGGCCCGGCAGACCGCCGAGACGGTCGTCGCGGAGGCGACGGCGGAGGCCGAGCGGATCGGCGTGGAGGCGGCCCGGGTCATGTCGGACGCCGAGGCGGCGGCCGAGGAGATGCGTTCCGAGGCGCGCGCCGAGGCCGACCGCACGCTCGACGAGGCCCGCGAGGCCGGGGCGAAGAAGCGCGCGGACGCGGCCGAGCAGGCCGACCAGCTGATGACCAAGGCCCAGGAGGAGGCGCTGCGCGCCACCACCGAGGCCGAGGAGCAGGCGGACACGATGGTCGGCGCGGCCCGCAAGGAGGCCGAGCGGATCGTCGCCGAGGCCACCATCGAGGGCAACACGCTGGTGGAGAAGGCCCGTACGGACGCCGACGAGCTGCTCGTCGGGGCACGCAGCGACGCCACCGCCATAAGGGAGCGGGCGGAGGAGCTGCGCGGCCGCATCGAGACCGAGATCGAGGAACTGCACGAGCGGGCGCGGCGCGAGACGGCCGAGCAGATGAAGTCGGCGGGCGAGCGCGTCGACAAGCTGGTCAAGGCCGCCGAGGAGCAGAAGGCCGAGGCCGAGGAGAAGGCCAGGGAGATGCTCTCGGAGGCGAGTTCGGAGGCCAGCAAGGTCCGGATCGCCGCTGTGAAGAAGGCCGAGGGGCTCCTGAAGGAGGCCGAGCAGAAGAAGGCCCGGCTCGTCGCGGAGGCCGAGAAGATCAAGGCGGACGCGGAGCGCGAGGCCGAGAAGACGGTCACCGAGGGCAAGCGCGAGCTGGACGTCCTGACCCGCCGGCGCCAGGACATCAATGCCGAGATCTCCCGTGTCCAGGACGTCCTGGAGGCGTTGGAGTCTTTCGAGGCGCCGGGTGGTGGCGGTAAGGACGGACTCAAGACGGGCGCGTCGGCGGGGGCCACTCGTTCGAGTGGCAAGTCCTCCGAGAGCTAGCCACTCAAAAGGCTGGACATTCTCCAGATCAAACGGGCATACGCTCGATGACACGCCGCTTCGACCCCTAGGATTCCCTCTAACACCTCAGCCGGTCTCATTCGACAGGAACCTCATGAGCGACACTTCCTCCCCCTTCGGCTTCGAGCTCGTGCGGCGTGGTTACGACCGCGGTCAGGTGGACGACCGCATTACCAAGCTCGTCGCCGACCGTGACAGCGCCTTGTCGCGCATCACCTCGCTGGAAAAGCGCATCGAGGAACTCCACCTCGAGACGCAGAACGCCCAGGCCCAGGTGTCCGACGCGGAGCCGTCGTACGCCGGTCTCGGCGCCCGCGTCGAGAAGATCCTGCGGCTCGCCGAGGAGGAGGCGAAGGACCTGCGCGAGGAGGCCCGTCGCGCCGCCGAACAGCACCGTGAGCTGGCCGAGTCGGCCGCCCAGCAGGTCCGCAACGACGCGGAGGCGTTCGCGGCCGAGCGCAAGTCGAAGGCCGAGGACGAGGGCGTCCGGATCGTCGAGAAGGCGCAGGGCGAGGCCAACTCGCTGCGCGCCGAGGCGCAGAAGGACGCGCAGTCGAAGCGCGAGGAGGCCGACGCCCTCTTCGAGGAGACCCGCGCCAAGGCCGCCCAGGCCGCCGCGGACTTCGAGACCAACCTGGCCAAGCGCCGCGAGCAGTCGGAGCGCGACCTGGCCTCGCGTCAGGCGAAGGCGGAGAAGCGCCTGGCGGAGATCGAGCACCGGGCGGAGCAGCTGCGCCTGGAGGCCGAGAAGCTGCGTACGGACGCGGAGCGCCGGGCCCGTCAGACGGTGGAGACCGCGCAGCGCCAGGCCGAGGACATCGTGGCCGACGCGAACGCCAAGGCGGACCGGATCCGCTCGGAATCGGAGCGCGAGCTCGCGGCGCTGACGAACCGCCGCGACTCCATCAACGCGCAGCTGACCAACGTCCGCGAGATGCTGGCCACGCTGACCGGTGCCGCGGTGGCCGCGGCCGGCTCCCCGCTGGACGAGGAGCGCACGGCGGGCGTCCCGGCGCAGCAGACCCGCTGACACGCTGACACGCTGAGGACCGTATGCGCTCCGGTCACCCCGCCGTCGTGCTGAACCCCTGACGACGCGACGGCACGCACCGGCTCGTACCCCGTGCGAGAGCGTTGCGAGAGCCCTGCGGGAGGCGCGCGGGAACCGTGCGCGGACCGTGCGAAAACCCCCTGTCACTCCGGTGGCGGGGGGTTTCGCATGCCTCTAGGTTGGTACGCATGATCGAGCTGGAGGGCCTCACCAAGCGCTACGGATCGAAGACGGCGGTCGACCACCTCACGTGCACGGTGCGACCGGGAGTGGTGACCGGCTTCCTGGGGCCCAACGGGGCGGGCAAGTCGACGACGATGCGGATGATGCTCGATCTGGACAACCCGACGAGCGGCACGGTCCGGATCGACGGGAAGCACTACCGCGAGCTCAAGGAGCCGCTGAAGTACATCGGGGCTCTGCTCGACGCGAAGGCGATGCACGGCGGCCGCTCCGCCTACAACAACCTGCTGTGCCTGGCCCAGTCGAACCGGATCCCGGAGCGGCGGGTCTCCGAGGTGCTCGATCTGGTCGGTCTGACGGCGGTCGCGCGGAAGAAGTCGAAGGGCTTCTCGATGGGCATGGGGCAGCGGCTCGGAATCGCGTCGGCGCTGCTCGGCGACCCGGAGATCCTGATGTTCGACGAACCCGTCAATGGTCTGGACCCGGAGGGAATTCACTGGATCCGCAATCTGATGAAGGCGCTCGCCGCGGAAGGCCGGACGATCTTCGTTTCCAGCCATCTGATGAGTGAAATGGCGTTGACGGCCGATCATCTGATCGTCATCGGGCAGGGAAAACTGCTGGCAGACACGTCGATGGCGGATTTCATCCAGCAGAATTCGCGCAGTTACGTGCGACTGCGCTCGCCGCAGATGGAACGGCTGCGGGACGTGCTGCACGCGAACGGCTTCATCGCCGTCGAGACGGCCGGCGGGATCCTGGAGGTCGACGGGACGACGACGGAGCGGCTGGGCGAGCTGGCCGCGGCGCACCAGATCGTGCTGCACGAGCTGAGCGCCCAACGGGCCTCGCTCGAAGAGGCGTTCATGCAGATGACGGCGGCGGCGGTGGAGTACCACGCGCACGGCACGGATGTGCACGACGGCGGCCCCGTGGACGGGTCGCGCTGGGGCGAGAGCTTCGAGGGAGCACGGTAGATGGCAGCGGCAACGGCGGTCCTCCGGTCGGAGTGGACCAAGATCCGGTCGGTCTCGTCGACGGTGTGGACGCTCGCCAGCGCCCTGTTCGTCACGGTGGCGATGGGCGCGGCGCTGTGCGCGCTGACGAACGCCACCTACGACGACATGCGGGAGGTCGAGAAGGCCACCTTCGACCCGACCCTGGTCAGCTTCTACGGGATGATCCTGGGGCAGCTGGCGATGGTGGTCTTCGGCGTCCTGGTGGTGGGGACCGAGTACTCCTCCGGCATGATCCGCACCTCGCTGGCCGCCGTGCCGCAGCGGGCGACCTTCCTCTTCTCGAAGATCGCGGTGGCCGGCGCGCTCGCGCTCCTGGTGGGGCTCGCGACGAGCTTCCTCGCCTTCTTCCTGGGGCAGTCGCTGCTCGGCGTGCACCGGGCCTCCATCGGGGACGACAACGTGCTCCGGGCGGTGTTCGGCGGCGGGCTCTACATGGGCCTGATCGCGGTCTTCTCCATGGGCGTGGCGGCGATGCTGCGTTCCTCGATGCTCTCGCTCGGCATCCTGGTGCCGTTCTTCTTCCTGATCTCCCAGATCCTGTCGGCCGTGCCGAAGGCCAAGGAGGTGGCCCGCTACTTCCCAGACCAGGCCGGTTCGAAGATCATGCGGGTCGTCCCCGACGCCATGAACTCGGAGAAGGCGCCGTACGGCCCGTGGGGCGGGCTCGGGATCATGCTGATCTGGGTGGTGGCGGCGCTGCTCGGCGGCTACCTGGTGCTGAAGAAGCGCGACGCGTAGCCCCGGCCCCGCTCCCGCCCTCGGCCCCGCCCCGCCCCGCCGCTCCCCTCCCGTACGCGCCCCCACGCGAGGACCACGGCCGCGGACCCTGACGCGACCCTGAGCTTTCCCCGACCTTTCCCTGATCGTCCGCTGATCACGGTCCGTACTTCGCCGGAACCGTCAACGGCTGGATAAGCTCCTAGCTCATACGGGGGGCTCCGGCCACCGGCCAACACGCCCCGACGACGACCTGACCTGTCGATGGGGCTGCAGAATGATCGAGGCAGTCGGCCTGACGAAGCGCTACGGCGCCAAGACGGCCGTGTACAACCTTTCCTTCCAGGTGAGGCCCGGCCATGTCACCGGCTTCCTGGGGCCCAACGGCTCCGGCAAGTCGACCACGATGCGAATGATCCTCGGCCTCGACCGGCCGACGTCCGGGCACGTGACGATCGGCGGGCACCCGTTCCGGCAGCTGCCGAACGCGCCCCGGCAGGTCGGCGCGCTGCTCGACGCCAAGGCCGTGCACGGCGGCCGCAGCGCCCGCAACCACCTGCTCTCGCTCGCCCAGCTGGCCGGCATCCCGGCACAGCGGGTGGACGAGGTGCTCGGCGTGGTGGGCCTGCAGGACGTGGCCAAGCGGCGCTCCAACGGCTTCTCGCTCGGCATGGGCCAGCGGCTCGGGATCGCCGCGGCGCTGCTCGGCGACCCGCAGGTGCTGCTCTTCGACGAGCCGGTCAACGGGCTCGACCCGGAGGGCATCCTCTGGGTGCGCAACCTGATGAAGAAGCTGGCCTCCGAGGGCCGCACGGTCTTCGTCTCCAGCCACCTGATGAGCGAGATGGCGCTCACGGCCGACCACCTGATCGTGATCGGCCGCGGTCAGCTGCTCGCCGACATGAGCGTGACGGACTTCATCGCGGCGAACTCCTCGGACTTCGCCCGGGTGCGCACCCCGCACACCGAGCCGCACCAGCGGGAGAAGCTGACGACCGTGCTCACCGAGGCCGGCGGCCAGGTGATGCCGGAGCCGGACGGCGCACTGCGGGTGACCGGCCTCGCGCTGCCGCGGATCAGCGACCTGGCGCACGGCGCGGACGTGCGGCTGTGGGAGCTGTCGCCGCACCGGGCGTCCCTGGAGGAGGCGTACATGCGGATGACGCAGGCCGCCGTGGACTACCGCTCCACCGACGACCGGCTCGCCCACCTCCAGCCGCCGCTGCAGCCGCACCAGCTGCCGCAGCCGCAGCAGCCGGGGTACGAGGTGCCGGAGGTGCCGCAGCAGGGCTGGTACGCCCCGCCGCCGCCCGGACAGAACCCGTACGCCACCCCGCAGCAGCCCCCGGCCCAGGCCCCGCAGGCCCCGGCCCGGCAGAACCCCGAGGACGCCCGATGACCGCGCCCACCCCGCCGCAGACGCCCGTCCCGTACGTGTACGTCTCGCCCATCCCGGTCCGCAGGGCGCACCTCGGTGACGCGCTCGCCTCCGAGTGGACCAAGATCCGCTCGGTGCGCTCGACGATCTGGACGCTCGGGGTCATGGCGCTGCTGATGCTGGGCATCGGGCTCGGCGTGGGCGCGGTCGTCTCCACCGCGGAGCCGACGCCGGAGACGGGCTCGTCCGCGCTCGTCATGGGCTTCTTCGGCCTGCTGCCGGCCTCGATCTGCGTGATGACCCTCGGGGTGCTCACGATCAGCTCGGAGTTCGGCACGGGCATGATCCGCACGACGCTGACCGCCTGCCCCAGCCGGGCCCGGGTGCTCACGGCGAAGGCGATCGTCTTCTTCCTGATGGTGTTCTCGATCGTCACGCTGCTCGCCGCGCTGGTCGGCGCGGCGCAGGTCGGCATGGTCGGCACCGGCTTCCAGGAGCCGACGGCCGGCGAGTGGCTGCGGTCGACGGTCGGCGTGGGCCTGTTCATGGCGCTGCTCGGGCTGCTCGCGATGGGGATCGGCGCGATCATGCGGCACTCGGCGGGCGCGATCACGGTGATGATCGGCGTGCTGCTGCTGCCGCTGGTGGCGGCGCTGTTCATGTTCTCCGAGGCGATGCGCCCGGTGCAGGAGGCGCTGATGACGTACGCGATCCCGGCGCAGATGATCGCGCTCTACAACGAGACCGGGTCGTTCCGCGGCCAGGGCCCGTCGGGCTGGGAGCCCGTGCTGATCATGGCCGGGCTCGCGGCGGCCGTCCTCGGCACGGCGTACGCGCTGCTGAACAGCCGGGACGTCTGACCGGCCCGGAGGAGCTCCCGCCTCAGTAGCGAGGCGCGTTACGGGACCGCTGCACCCGCGAGGTGCGGCGGTCCTTCGCGTTCCAGCACGCCTTGTGCCAGTGGCGGCGGTCGTCGACGCCGCCGTACTCCGGCCAGGCCACCACGTGCGGGGCGCCGGGCGGGATCTCCTGGTCGCAGCCGGGGCAGCGGTAGCGCTTGCCGGGCGAGCTGGCGCCGGCGACATGGCGCACGCACCACTCCTCGCCCTGCCACGTCTCGGTGTTCTGCACACCGCCGTACCGGTCACCCTCGTCCTGCCGTGCCGGCTTCGCGGCTCCGCGGGATCGGTTGTGGCGCGGGGACACTTCGACACCTCACTGGGGACGGGAACACGGACGGTTCCGTCCAGCGTACGGGGCGCGACGGGGTGACTCCGAACCCGTCCGTGACGGATCAGCGGAAAATCGCAAGAACTTCATGAACGGCCGTTGCCTATGGCACGTGTCAGGCGTTGATGCCAGTACGGGGAGTTCACCGGGGGACCCCCGAGACGGATGTCCGAGAGGGACGTCCGAGGGGAGACGCGCCGGCCGCGAGGAGGCAGAAGCGTGATGCGCGTGGGTACGTTCGTCCTGGCCGCCCAGTTCCCGGGCCAGGGTCAGCAGGAGGCACTGCACCGGGCGGTGCGGACGGCCGAGGTCGCAGAGGAGGCGGGGCTCGACTCCGTCTGGCTGGCCGAGCACCACTTCGTGCCGTACGGGGTGTGCCCGTCGGCCGTCACCCTGGCCGCGCTGCTGCTCGGCCGGACCCGCCGGATCCGGGTCGGCACGGCCGTCAGCGTGCTGCCGAGCGCGCACCCGGTGGCGCTCGGCGAGTCGGCGGCGCTGCTGCACCTGACCTCGGGCGGCCGCTTCACCCTCGGGGTGGGCCGGGGCGGCCCCTGGGTCGACCTGGAGGTGTTCGGCGGGGGCCTCGCGGCGTACGAGCGGGGCTTCCCGGAATCGCTGGACCTGCTGCTCCGCTGGCTGACCGAGCAGCGGGTCGGCGCCGGCAGCGGGGCCGGGGGCGCGCGCGGAGGCGGCGAGGGGGAACGATTCGCTTTCCGCGAGGTGGCGGTCGTCCCGGCGCCCGGCGAGCTGATCGGCGGGCCGGACTCCCCCGAGGTGCTCGTCGCCTGCACCTCGCCCAAGAGCGTGCGGCTGGCCGCCGGGCGCGGGCTGCCGATGCTGCTCGGCATGCACTGCGGCGACGAGGACAAGGCCGAGATGGTGGCCTGCTGGGAGCGGTGCGCCCGGGAGGCCGGGCGGGACCCGGACGAGATCGCGCGGATCGGCGCCGGCCATGTGTCGGCCGGCGTGGTCCAGCTCGCGGACCGCGTCCCGGAGGCGACGGAGGCCCTGGTCAAGGCGATGCCGGGGTGGCTGAGGCAGGGGCTCGACGCCCATGTGACGGTGGACGGCCGGCAGCGCGTGATGCGCGACCCCGTCGCGTACACGGAGCTGCTGTGCGGGCTGCACCCCGTCGGCACGCCGAGGCTCGCGGCCGACCGGCTCGCGGCGACCGCGGAGCGCACGGGCATCACCCGCTTCGCGCTGCTCGCCGAGGGCTCCGGCGACCTCGCGGCGACCGAGGAGAACGTCCGGCGCCTGGGCGCCGAGGTGCTCCCGCTGCTCGTGTGACGTCTCGCGTGACATGGGGCTGATGAGATTTGGCCGTAAAGGGACCGTGCCGGGCAGGGACTCTGTCGTGCGGAACTCTGTCAGGCAGGGGTTCTGTCGTGCAGGGACTTGTGCGCTGTGCAGGGACCGTGCCGCCGCTCCGGCATCAGTCGTGCTCTCCCGCGAGGCGGGGCGGCGGCACCGGACCTGTCAGTCAGCGGTGCTGTCAGCAGTCGCGCAGTTCCGGCGACTGGTTGAGGAGCTGCCCCCGTACGGAGGTGAAGCGGGCGAGCCGCTCGTCCACCGCGGGGTCCAGGGGGAAGACCGCCACCCGGTGGCAGTTCTGGAAGGCGAGTCGCACCCCGAAATGCCGCTGCAGCGCACCACGGATGGCATCGCTCGCCAGAGCGCGCAGCAGCTGACCACGTGCCTGCTCATTCGGCGGCGGCGTCTGGTTGTCGGCGAACTCTCCGCCGTCGACCTTCAGCTGTGCCACCAGAGAACTGATCATCTCCCATGCGTAGGGCAGGGAGGTCCGGACGCAGTCGACGAAGTCGGCTTCGTCGACCTCGCCTCGCTCGGCCTGTGCCAAGAGGGCCGGTGAGACGTCGAGCGACATGGGTTCTCCTCTCGCGACCCCGTCGGGCGGGGTCTTGCGGGCAGGGACAGGGGCCGGCGACGCGCACGCAGCGTGCCCGGGCGACGACCTCCTGTCCTCCACGGTAAGCGCCGGTCCCGGCCCGCACCAGGAGAATGGGCATACAACCGGCCGATAAGTGACGGGTGTTGGGCGCATCCACGGCGTGCGCCGGGCGGGCGGCGCCGCGCCCCGGCCGGACGTCCGGCGCCCGAATCGCGCCGGACGCCGTCCGTCTTGTAGCGTTGCGGACCATGCGTCTCGTCATTGCCCGTTGCTCCGTGGACTACGCCGGCCGGCTCACCGCCCACCTGCCCTCCGCCCCCCGTCTGATCCTGGTGAAGGCCGACGGCAGCGTCTCGATCCACGCGGACGACCGCGCGTACAAACCGCTGAACTGGATGTCCCCGCCGTGCACCCTGAAGGAGGGTGCCGACGGCGAGGCGGGCATCTGGACCGTGATCAACAAAGCGGGCGAGAAACTGATCATCACGATGGAGGAGATCCTCCACGACTCCTCGCACGAGCTGGGCGTCGACCCGGGCCTCATCAAGGACGGCGTCGAGGCGCACCTCCAGGAGCTGCTCGCGGACCGCATCGAGACGCTGGGCGAGGGCTGGACGCTGGTCCGCCGCGAGTACCCGACGGCGATCGGCCCGGTCGACATCCTGTGCCGGGACTCCGACGGGGCGACGGTCGCGGTGGAGATCAAGCGGCGCGGCGAGATCGACGGCGTCGAGCAGCTGACCCGCTACCTGGAGCTGCTCAACCGCGACCCGCACCTGGCGCCGGTGAAGGGCATCTTCGCGGCGCAGGAGATCAAGCCGCAGGCGCGCGTGCTCGCGAACGACCGCGGGATCGACTGCGTGGTGCTGGACTACGACGCGCTGCGCGGGATCGAGGACGACAAGCTGCGGCTGTTCTGACGGCAGTACGACGAAGGCCCGGGTGCGGTGGACCGCACCCGGGCCTTTCGCGTGCGCCGGTCAGGTGGCCGGGGAGCCGCTGGTGGTGGCGGGGCCGGTGCCGGTGCCCGTGCTGCTCGTGTCGGTGGGCGTCGGGGTCGTCGGCTCCGTCGTCGGCGGGGTGGTGGGCGGCGTCGTCGGCGGGGTCGTCGGCGGCCTGGTCGGCGGGGTCGTCCGCGTGGGGCTCTCGGTCGGCTTCGGCGGCTTCGTCGTCGCCGGGTCCGTCGGCCGCGTGCCGTCCGTCGCCGTCGGCGTGGCCGACGGGCTCGTCGGGGTGCCGGAGGGGCCGGTGGCGGTCGGGTCCGCCGTGCCGGTCGGGTTCGGGGCCGCCGGGTCGCTCGGGCCGTCGGTGGCGCCGTCGCCGGGCCCGGTCTCGCCGCCGGTGCCGTCCTGGGTGGTGTCCTGGGTCGCGGTGCTGTCGGAGGTGACCCTGTCCCCGGTGCCGGTGTCGTCGCCGTTGCCGGAGGTGGCGCCGAGGGTCACCACGGTGCCGAGCACGGCGACGAGCAGGGCGCCCGCGCCGACGGCGGCCAGGTTGCGCCGGGTACCGCTGAGGATGCCGGCCTTCAGGCCGGCGCCGCGCCGGGCCGGTCCGGAGACCGGGGCCGGGACGGGCGGGCCGACGACGACCGTCGGAGCCTCCTTGTCGAAGGAGGCGAAGGCGTCGAGGGACGCCTTGGAGGCCACCGGCGGCATGGGCTTCGCCGGGGTCGGCGGCGCGAGGTCGGGGAAGGCGGACTTGGCCGGGAGGGCCGCGGCCACCGGGACGGTGGCGGCGGTCGGCGGGCCGGCCGCCGGGATGCCCCGGGGCGGCGAGGCGGGGCCGTCGCGGCGCGGCAGGCCGGAGGCGAGCGGGTCGGGCGCGGCGGGCTTGTCGGGCTGCGCCGAGGGCGCGGAGCCGAAGGCGGACGCGGCGGGCTTGAGGGGCTGGGTCGAGGGCGCGGAGCCGAAGGCGGACGCGGCGGGCTTGGCGGGCTGGGTCGAGGGCGCGGAGCCGAAGGCGGACGCGGCGGGCGTCGCCGCGGGCGCGGAGCCGGAGGCCGGACCGGCCTTCGGCGCGGAGCCGAACGCGGACCCGGCGCCGAACGCGGACCCGAGCGCCGGCGTGGGCGCCGTGCCCGGCTCCGGCGGCGTGAGCTCCAGCGGCGCGGGGTCGCCCGTCAGGTCGGCGACGAGCGCGAGGGTGCGGCGGCCCGCGACCGTGCCGCGCTTGTCGGCGAGGGCGCCGCGCATGCCGATGGACGCCTCGAGTTCGGCGCGGGCCCGCTGGAGGCTGCCGCGGCAGAGCGCGAGGACGCCCAACTCGTGGTGGAAGTACGCCTCTTCGGCGACCTCTCCGGCGAGCCGGGCGGCCTCCTGGCCGCCGCGCAGGGCCCGCTCCCAGGCGCCCCAGTGCAGTCCGGCGGCGAAGGCGGGCGCGGCGGCGCGGGCGAGCTGGACGGCGGCGGCGGGGTGGCCGTCGGCGCTGCCGGGGACGAGCACGGTGAGCGCGGCGAGCAGCGAGTCGGCCTCGGCGGTGGCGCGCTCGGGGGTGACGGAGGGGTGGCCGGCCCACCAGGCGTAGTGCTGGGCGGCGGTGTGGGCGCGGGCGGCGGTGTCGGGCTCGTACTCCTCGGCGAGGAGCTGGGTGAGCACGCCGGCGGCGAGCCGGTAGCGGGCGCCGACCGGGGAGAGCAGGCCGCAGGCCATGAGTTCGCCGACCGCGGCGTCGGCGTGGGTGTCGCCGACGAGGGCGGGCAGGTGGGCCTGGTGCGGGACCTCGCCGGCGAGGGCGACGGCGAAGCGCAGGGTGTCCTGGGCGGCGCGGCTGAGCCGGGAGGCGAGCAGGGTGGCGGGAGCGGCGCCCTCGGCGAGGGTGGGCAGTGCCATGTCGCGCAGCTCGACGTCCGGGTCGTCGGCGGACGGGGTGGGCGCGGGCAGCCCGGACGGGCCGAACGCCTCCTCCAGGGCGCCGAAGGCGTCGAACTCGGCGGGGCCGACGCGCAGCCGGTCGCGCTGCCGCAGCAGGGCGCCGGCCTGGACGAAGCGCAGCGGCAGGCCCTCGGACTCGAACCAGAGGTCGCCGGCCCAGTTGGCCTCGTCCTCGCCGAGGGCGCGGCCGGTGGCGGCCGCGAGGAGTTCGACGGCGGCGGCGCGGGAGAGCCCGTCCAGCGCGATTTCCTCCAGGCCGGCCTCGGGCGAGGCGGCCGGGGTGGCGGGGGTGACGGCGAACAGGAAGGCGCAGTCGGGGGTGGCGTCGAGGAGCTGGTCGAGGGCGGCGCCGCCGAACTCGAGGTCGTCGACGACGACGATGGCGCCGACGGAGCGGACCTCCAGGAGGAGTTCCTCGCGGTCGGGCCGGAAGCCGGGGGCGTACTGGACGGCCTGGAAGAGCTCGTAGAGCAGCTCGGTGGGGGTGCGGTGGTGGCCGGAGAGCCGGACGACGCCGTCGGGCGCGATGTCGGCGCAGTCGGCGGCGACGGCGTCGAGGAGGGCGGTGCGGCCGGATCCCGCGGGTCCGCAGAGCCGGGCGGAGCGGCCGCGGCTGAGGTGCTGGACGAGCTGTTCGCGCTGTTCCTGGCGTTCGAGCAGCGGGAGGGCGGGGGCCGCGGGGCCCGGCGGTACGGGCGGGGCGGCGGCGCGGGCGGCCTCGGCGCGCTCCTTGGCGGTGCGGCGTCTGGGGGCCGGGGGCAGGTCGGCGGGCGGGCAGACCTCGACCTCGCTGCCGTCGAGGGGGTTGACGGTGAGCAGCAGCCCGCCGGAGACGAGGCGCGCGGTGCGTACCCGGGTGGGGGTGCCGGCCGTGGGCGCGGGGGCGACGGGGCCGGGGCGCGCGTCCTCGCCCTCGGTGTCGTGACCGTAGTCCTCCGGTCCCCGGTTGATCGGGTCCATGGTCCAAGCTCCCAAGCGGCGGGCGATGTGCAGGCGAGCCGACCCTAGACGGTTGTCCGAGCTGCGGGAACAGGTGGGGTGGTGTGGAGACCAAGACGTCACGGTCTTGTGAGGATTGAGTGTGACGCCTGGTTCTCACAGGTGCTTCACAGGCGCGTGTCGCGGCCGTGACCAGCGGGGTGTCCGCGGGGGCGCCCGGCAGGGGTGCCCGGCGGGGTGACGCTGCCCGTGGGGAGCGGTCAGACCCGGGGCAGCGACTCGGCGGCGAGGCCGCCCTCGATGGCGAGGATGCGGTGCAGCCGGGTGGCGACGAGGAGGCGCTGCATCTGGGGCGGCACTCCGCGCAGCACTAGGCGGCGGCCGCAGCGGCCGGCCCGGCGGTGGACGCCCATGATGACGCCGAGTCCGGTGGCGTCCCAGGAGTCGAGGCCGGTCAGGTCGAGCACGAGGTCGCCGACTCCGTCGTCGACCGCCGAGTGCAGCACCGTTCGGGCGTCCGCCGCACTTCGGACGTCAAGGCGGCCCCCGACGACCAGTTCGGCGTGGTCGCCCCTGATGTGCATATGCGCTCCCCGAGAGTGCTCCGTCGTGGTGCCGGTCGTGTGCCCGTCTTCGCAACGCTTGACTTCCGCATCGGCAGAAGCGTTGCGCCTTGTAAGCGAACTGATATCGAAATTCACCCCTGGGGGCGATGGTGCCGGGGCGATCGGACCCCTGTGCGGAATCGGTTCACCGCCCCGGCCTACGCGCCGACGCGGTGTCAGTACGTGTAGAAGCCCTGCCCGCTCTTGCGGCCGATGTCACCCGCGTCCACCATCCGGCGCATCAGCTCCGGCGGCGCGAACTTCTCGTCCTGGGACTCCGTGTAGATGTTGCCGGCCGCGTTGACCAGGATGTCCACGCCGGTGAGGTCGGCGGTGGCGAGCGGGCCCATCGCGTGCCCGAAGCCGAGCTTGCAGGCGATGTCGATGTCCTCGGCGGTGGCCACGCCCGACTCGTAGAGCTTGGCGGCCTCGACGACGAGCGCCGAGATCAGACGGGTGGTGACGAAGCCGGCCACGTCGCGGTTGACGACGATGCAGGTCTTGCCGACGGACTCGGCGAACTCCCGCGCGGTGGCGAGGGCTTCGTCGCTGGTCTTGTGGCCGCGGACGAGCTCGACGAGCTGCATCATCGGGACCGGCGAGAAGAAGTGGACGCCGACGACGGACTCGGGGCGCCCGGTCACCGCCGCGATCTTGGTGATCGGGATGGCGGAGGTGTTGGAGGCGAGGACCGCGCCGTCCTTGGCGATCTTGTCGAGGGAGCGGAAGATCTCGTGCTTGACCTCCAGCTTCTCGAAGACGGCCTCGACGACGATGTCGGCGTCGGCGACCGCGTCGAGGTCGGTGGTGGCCGTGATGCGACCGAGAGCGGCCTCGGCGTCCGCGGCCTCCATCTTCCCCTTGGCGACGAACTTCTCGTACGAGGTACGGATGGCGTCGGTGCCCCGGGTCAGCGCGGCGTCGGTGACGTCGCGCAGGACGACGTCCCAGCCGGCCTGGGCCGAGACCTGCGCGATGCCGGACCCCATGAGTCCGGCCCCGATGACGGCGAGCTTCCCTGCCACGTCTTCCACCCCATATCGCCCATGTCGCGCACGCAGCGCGTAACGACGGTTCACATTCTGCTTCTTCGGCGGAGATTAGCGGCCCGGAAGCGCCATGTGACCGCTTAGTAAGGCACGTCACGCCCGCTTTGACGGACGTCACACTCGCGACACCCCCGACGCGGCCGGATCCCCGTCACACATACCCCCCGGGGCATGGAGTCGAGGGAACCCGGACGACGCGGTGCGCGCGGCGCACGCGCCGGCGGCCGGCGTGCGGGGGGGGCTCAGCCGGCGCGCACCGCGTAGTCGAGCACGGTCTCGCTGAGCAGGTCCTCGATCTCGTCGAGGAGGCCGAGGGCCTCGCGGGACACCTCGCCCGGGTCGCGGCCGGCGGTCATCTCGGCGGTGATGAACTCGACGACGGCGCCCTGGATCCAGGCGATCTGGCCGCCGACGAGCAGCGGCATCGGGTCCTCGGGCCCGGTGCCGACCTCCTCGCGCAGGGCCTCGACGGTGGTGCGGCGGACCTCCTGCTGGAGGGCCATGAGCCGGGCCTGGAGGGTGGGGGCGTCGTCGATGACCCGCATGAAGTCGGCGAAGCCGGTCATCAGTCCGTAGGCGGGCGAGACGGCGGTGACATGGCCGCGGATCTCGCGGAGCACGGCGCGGGCGGCGGACTCGCCGCGGTCGCGGCCGCGGATCATCCGGGCGAGGCGCTGGGTGACGCCCTCCATCCGGTCGAGGAAGAGGTCCTCCTTGGCCGGGAAGTAGTTGTAGACGGTGTTGACGGAGACGTCGGCGGCTTCCGCGATCTCCGCCACCGTGACGGCCGCGAAGCCGCGCTGCAGGAAGAGCCCGGTCGCGATGTCCGAGATCCGCTGTTTCGTCTGGCGCTTCTTGCGCTCCCTGAGCCCTTCAGCCATGCCGCCATCCTAGGCGGATCCCGAAGGATCATGGATGTCCTGAAATTTTGGAGGCGTTGCAAAATTTCAGTGACTCTGTTTTCGTAGTCGCCATGCCCATCATCAGCACGTCCGGGCTCTCCCGGACCTTCCGCACGAAGCGGGGCGAGGTGACCGCCGTCCGCGGCATCGACCTCACCGTCCGCCGCGGCGAGATCCTCGGCTTCCTCGGCCCCAACGGCGCCGGCAAGTCCACCACCCTGCGCATGCTCAGCACCCTGCTCCCGCCCACCGGCGGCACCGCCACCGTCGCCGGCCACGACCTGCTGCGCGACCCGGTCGCCGTGCGCCGCGAGATCGGCTACGTCGCCCAGTCCGGCGGCACCGACCCGCAGGAGACCGTGCGCTCCGAACTCGTCCTGCAGGGCCGGCTCTACGGACTCACCCGCGCCGAGGCCGCCGGGCGCGCCGCCGAACTCGCCCGCGACCTCGGCCTCACCGAGCTGCTCGACCGCTCCACCACCGCGCTCTCCGGCGGCCAGCGGCGCCGCCTCGACCTCGCGCTCGGCCTCACCCACCGCCCCGCGCTGCTCTTCCTCGACGAGCCGACCACCGGCCTCGACCCGGGCAGCCGCGCCGCCCTGTGGGACCTGGTGCGGCGCCTGCGCGACGAGCACGGCACCACGGTCGTGCTCACCACCCACTACCTCGACGAGGCCGACGCCCTCGCCGAACGCCTGGTGATCATCGACCGGGGCGTCGTCGCGGCCGAGGGCAGCCCGGCCGCGCTCAAGGCCGCGCACGGCACGGACACCCTCCAGGACGCCTTCCTCGCCGTCACCGGACGCACCCCCGCGCCCGCCGACAACACGCCCGTCGCCGTCTAGGAGCCGACCCGATGCTTCTCCACGACACCGCGGTCCTCTACGGCCGCTACGCCCGGCAGACCCTGCGCTCGCCGTTCCAGATCTTCTTCGGCGCGCTGATGCCGCTGCTCTACCTGTTCTTCTTCGGCCCGCTGCTGACCGGGCTGCCCCTCGGCCGCGCCGGCGACTCCTGGCAGGTCCTCGTGCCGGGCCTGCTGCTCCAGCTCGGCCTCTTCGGGGCCTCGTTCGCCGGCTTCGCCGTCATCATGGAACAGAACTGGGGCGTCCTCGAACGCCTGCGGGTCACCCCGGTCAGCCGCCTCGCGCTGCTCCTCGGCCGGACCCTGCGGGACGCCACGCTGTTCCTCTTCCAGGCCGTCCTGCTGGTGCTCGCCGCCCTGCTCATGGGCCTGCGCGCGCCCCTCGCCGGCATCCTCATCGGCTTCGGCTTCGTCGCCCTGCTCACCTTCTCGCTCGCCTCGCTGTCGTACGTGCTCGCGCTCCGGCTGCCCAGCCCGCAGGCCTTCGGGCCCGCGATCAACACGCTGGCGATGCCGTCGATGCTGCTGTCCGGCCTGATGCTCCCGATGGCCCTCGCCCCGGGCTGGCTCGACGTCCTGTCGCACTTCATGCCGTTCCGCTACCTGGTGGACGCGGTACGGGACGCGTACCTCGGGCACTACGCGACCACCACGATGCTGTACGGCGTCCTCGCCGCGGCCGGACTCGCGGCGCTCGCCGTGACGGTGGGCACACGCACGTTCCGGAAGGCGAGCGCGTAACTAGGCTGGACGCATGGTCAATCTGACGCGCATCTACACCCGCACCGGCGACAAGGGCACCACCGCCCTCGGCGACATGAGCCGGACCGCCAAGACCGATCTGCGGATCTCGGCCTACGCCGACGCCAACGAGGCCAACGCCGTCATCGGCACGGCCGTCGCGCTCGGCCGGCTCGACGAGGAGGTCGTCAAGGTCCTCGTCCGCGTCCAGAACGACCTGTTCGACGTGGGCGCGGACCTGTCGACCCCCGTGGTCGACAACCCCGCGTACCCGCCGCTGCGGGTCGAGCAGAGCTACGTCGACAAGCTGGAGGCGGACTGCGACCACTTCCTGGAGCGGCTCGACAAGCTGCGCTCCTTCATCCTGCCCGGCGGCACGCCCGGCGCGGCGCTGCTGCACCAGGCGTGCACGGTGGTCCGGCGGGCGGAGCGCTCCACCTGGGCCGCGATGGAGGTGCACGGCGAGACGATGAACCCGCTGACCGCCACGTACCTCAACCGGCTGTCAGACCTGCTGTTCATCCTTGCCAGGACCGCGAACAAGGAGGTCGGGGACGTGCTCTGGGTCCCCGGCGGCGACCGCTGAGTCCCGGCGCCCGCCCTTCGGGGCCTTCTTCGGCCAGATCGCGTACGACAGCGCGATCAGGCCGTGGATGCCCGCCGCCCGCCAGGCCACGAGGATCCAGCTCCTGAGCGACCCGGTGCTGCCGCCGTCGCCGACGTACCGGATGGCGACGAGCAGCAGCACCGTCGCCACCACCGCGCCGGCCAGGGAGCCCAGCCACACCTTGCCCTCGTGGCGGGCGCGGGCCGTCCCGTGGCGCGGCGGCTTCACCGGCGGCGGGCCGCCGCCCAGGCGGTGCGCCGCGTGGCCGTCGAGCCACCGCACGGTGCGGTGGCCGTGGCCGACGGTGTAGCCGATGTAGACGGCGGCGAGCCCGTGCGTCCAGCTCGGCTCGGCGCCGTTCCTCAGGTCGATCGCGGTGACGGCCAGCAGCACGACCTCCAGGAGCGGCTCGCACAGCAGCAGCGCGAGACCGGTGCGCGGCATCCTCAGCAGATAGCGGGCGCCGAGGCCGGCCGCGAGCAGCACCCAGAAGCCGACCTCGCAGATCACGATGAGCGTGACGATCACGGCTCTCCCCTTCCGTACCCTTCCAGGCTCCCGTCCGTCCCGGGCGGTTTCCTCGTCGGCGGTGAGGAACCGCGCCTACATCCTTCGGCGGAGGCGCGGACACCGAAGGCTCGGCCCCGGCGAGGACGTCCGGGGCGGCGGCAGCGTGTTGGATGAGGGGGTGCGCCTGCCCCGACCCCTCCCCCGCCCCCATCGCGACGACCTGCTGATCGCCTTCATCGGCCTGGCCGGCGGGCTGGTCCTGTGGGCCTTCGGTCTGTCCGTGACCGGGCAGACCGTCTTCACCGCGCGGTGGGCCCCGCTGATCCCGCTGACGGTGATGGCGGCCATGGAGGCGCTGCGCCGGACGCTGCCGCGCATCGCGCTCATCGTCGGCACCCTGGCCATCGCCGCGGACCAGCTGACCCACGGCAACCTCGCCACCGTCCTGATGTTCACGGACGTGGTCTACGCGTCGGTGGTGTACGGCCCGCCGGCCTCGGCCCGGCGCATCCCGTACACCACGGGCCTGGTCACCGTCGCCATCACCGTCGTCCTGCTGATCTGGTGGCAGAACGCGGTCGCCCTGCTCATCGGCGTCCTCTCGGGCATGGTCAGCTTCCTGCCCGCGCTCACCGGCGCCATCGTGCGCAACCACCGGCAGGCCGCGGACGCCGCCCGGCTGCGGGCCGAACAGACCGCGCTGCTCGCCGAGATGGACCGGGCCCAGGCGGTCACCGCCGAGCGCACCCGGATGGCCCGCGAGCTGCACGACATGGTGGCCAACCACCTCTCGGCGATCGCGATCCACTCCACGGCCGCGCTGTCGATCGACGAGCCGGCCACCACGCAGCAGGCGCTGACCGTGATCCGGGAGAACAGCGTCGCCGGCCTCGCCGAGATGCGCCGGCTCATCGGGCTCCTGCGGGACAGCGACACGGACACCGAGCCGGCCGCCGCGCCCCGGCTCTCGGGCCTGGCCGCGCTGGTCGCGCAGGCCCGGACGAACGGGGAGTCGAGCGGCCTGGACTTCACGCTCGACGACGCGCACGCGGAGCACGCGGAGCCGCTGCCGGCGCCGGTGGAGCTGGCCGCGTACCGGATCGTGCAGGAGTCGCTGACCAACGCCCTCAAGCACGCCGGGCCCGGCCCCGTCGGCATCTTCCTGTCCCGTGACGACAAGGCCCTCACGGTGCGGGTGACCAGCCCGTACGGACAGGGGGGCGGGGAGCGGCCGGGGCCGCGCGCGCCGGGCTCCGGGGCCGGTCTGGTCGGCATGCGGGAGCGGGTGGCGCTGCTCGGCGGGGAGTTCGCGGCGGGGGCCGTCCCGGACGGGGACGGCGGCAGGATCTGGCAGGTGCGGGCCGTGCTGCCCGCCGAGGAGAGGACACCGGACGCATGACGACCGGACGCATGACGACCGGAGGCAGGACGACGGACGGCCGTACGGCCGGAGGCCGGGCGAGCGACGGCGTGGCGAGCGACGGCGGGACGATCCGCGTCGTGGTCGCCGAGGACCAGAGCGCGGTACGGGCGGGGCTCGTGCTGATCCTGGGCAGCGCGCCCGGCATCGAGGTCGTCGGCGAGGCGGCGGACGGCGAGCGGGCGGTGGAGCTGGCGCGCGAACTGCGCCCGGACCTGGTCCTGATGGACGTGCAGATGCCGAAGCTGGACGGGGTGTCGGCGACCCGGCAGATCGTCGCCGAGCGCCTCACCGACGTCCTGGTACTCACCACCTTCGATCTGGACGAGTACGTGTTCGGGGCGCTGCGGGCGGGCGCGGCGGGCTTCCTGCTGAAGAACACGGACGCGAAGGACCTGGTGGAGGCGGTGCGCACGGTGGCGCGCGGCGAGGGGCTGATCGCCCCGGCGGTGACCCGGCGGCTGATCGCCGAGTTCGCGGCCCCGAGCCCGCCGGCCGTACCGGACGCGTCGGTGCTCGACGTGCTGACGCCCCGGGAGCGCGAGGTGCTGGCGGCGCTCGGCTCGGGGCTGTCGAACGCGGAGATCGCGGTGCGCCTGGAGATGGCGGAGGCGACCGTGAAGACACATGTGTCGAAGGTGCTGGGCAAGCTGGAACTGCGGTCACGGGTCCAGGCGGCGGTACTGGCACGGGAGTTGGGAATCTGAGAGATCCGATTCCGACGTTGGTCTGGACCTCTTGACGGTTGGTACAGACCTTTCTACGCTCACGGGGCGCGCGCAACTCACGGACCACCCCCACGTTGACCGTCCGCTACTTGAGGAGCACCGTTGAGCACTCAAGCACCGACGCGCAGAGCAGGGTTGAGAAGCCGGGCCGCCGCCGGTCTGACCGCCCTGGTCCTGCCGCTGGCCGCGCTGGTCGGCCTCGCCGCCCCCGCCGAAGCCGCCACCTCCGTCACCGCCACGTACACCAAGACCCAGGACTGGGGCACCGGATTCGGTGCCAGCTGGACGGTCAAGAACACCGGCACCACCGCGATCTCCTCGTGGACCGTCGAGTGGGACTACCCGGCCGGCACCTCCGTCACCTCCGCCTGGGACGCCACCGTCACCAGCTCCGGCAACCACTGGACCGCCAAGAACGCCGGCTGGAACGGCGCCCTCGCCCCCGGCGCCTCCGTCTCCTTCGGCTACAACGGCGCCGGCCCCGGCGCCCCCTCCGGCTGCAAGGTCAACGGCGCCTCCTGCGACGGCTCCACCACCCCGCCCGGCGACAACCCGCCCTCCGCCCCCGGCGCCCCGGCCGCCTCGAACATCACCGACACCTCGGCGAAGCTCACCTGGACCGCCGCCACCGACGACAAGGGCGTCAAGAACTACGACGTGCTGCGCGACGGCGCCAAGGTCACCACGACCACGGGCCTCACGTACACCGACACCGGCCTGACCGCCGGCACCGACTACAGCTACACGGTCGTCGCCCGCGACACCGCCGACCAGACCGGCCCCGCCGCCGGCCCGGTCGCCGTCCGCACCACGGGCGGCGGTGGCGGCACCCCGCCGCCGAACGTCGTGAAGATGGGCTACTTCACCAACTGGGGCGTCTACGGGCGCAACTACCACGTGAAGAACATCGCGACCTCGGGCTCCGCGTCGAAGATCACCCACATCAACTACGCCTTCGGCAACGTCACCGGCGGCAAGTGCGCCATCGGCGACTCCTACGCCGACTACGACAAGGCCTACACCGCCGACCAGTCCGTCGACGGCGTCGCCGACACCTGGGACCAGCCGCTGCGCGGCAACTTCAACCAGCTGCGCAAGCTGAAGAAGGCCTACCCGAACATCAAGGTCATCTGGTCCTTCGGCGGCTGGACCTGGTCCGGCGGCTTCGGCCAGGCCGCGGCGAACCCGGCCGCCTTCGCCCAGTCCTGCTACGACCTGGTCGAGGACCCGCGCTGGGCCGACGTCTTCGACGGCATCGACCTCGACTGGGAGTACCCGAACGCCTGCGGCCTGTCCTGCGACACCAGCGGCCCGGCCGCGTTCAAGAACATGATCCAGGCCATGCGCGCCAAGTTCGGCCAGAACGCGATCGTCACCGCGGCCGTCACGGCCGACGCCTCCGCCGGCGGCAAGATCGACGCCACCGACTACGCGGGCGCGGCGCCGTACATGAACTGGTTCAACGTGATGACGTACGACTTCTTCGGCGCCTGGGAGGCCAAGGGCCCGACCGCCCCGCACTCCCCGCTGACCTCGTACCCCGGCATCCCGCAGCAGGGCTTCAACTCCGCCGAGGCCATCGCCAAGTTCAAGGCCAAGGGCGTCCCGGCCAACAAGCTGCTGCTCGGCATCGGCTTCTACGGCCGCGGCTGGACCGGCGTCACCCAGGACGCCCCCGGCGGCACCGCCACCGGGCCGGCCCAGGGCACGTACGAGCAGGGCATCGAGGACTACAAGGTGCTCAAGGGCTCCTGCCCGGCCACCGGCACGATCGCCGGCACCGCCTACGCCCACTGCGGCACCAACTGGTGGAGCTACGACACCCCCGCCACCGTCACCTCCAAGATGAGCTGGGCCAGGAACCAGGGCCTCGGCGGCGCGTTCTTCTGGGAGTTCAGCGGTGACACCACCACCGGCGAGCTCGTCGGCGCCATCAACAGCGGTCTGAGCTAGCGGCTTCTCGGGACGATCCGGTGGGGCCCGCCCAGCAGGGCGACGGCCCCCCGGTATCCGTCCACCGCGTCCAGGTCGTACAGCCGCACCGGCGGGTGCGGCTGTCCGGCGCCCCGGCCCCGGACCCGCCCCCGCCAGCCGAGCAGCCGCGCCGGCCGGTCGGGGGCGGCCACCGTGAGCCGCGCGGGATCCACCCGCAGCCCCTCCCCCGTCGCCTTCAGGACCGCCTCCTTGCGCACCCAGTACGTGGTGAACGCGGCGGCCCGCTCCGGCTCCGGCACCAGGTCGTACGCCGCGCGCTCGGCCGGCGACAGCACCGGCAGCGGCAGCTCGGCGGACGGCACCGGCACCCGTTCCACGTCCACGCCCACCGGGGCGCCGAGCGACAGCGCGACGGCGACCAGCTCCCCCGAATGGGACAGCGAGAACTCCACGGGCGCGTCGGCGAGGTACGGCTTGCCGTGCGGCCCCTGGGCGAAGGAGAGCGCGGCGGGATCGCGGTCGAGCACCTCGCCCAGCACCGTGCGCAGCAGCGCGTGCGCGGTCACGTACTGCGCGCGCACCCGCTCCTCGGTGAGCGACTCGTACACCCGCCGCTCCCGCTCGTCGAGCAGCAGGGCCAGATCATGGGCAACACAAACGGCCCGGGCGGTCCACACATGGCACTCACCGGGCCGTACAGGAATCTCGGGCATCGACTCAGGCGACATCGGCTCTCCTCCGGACGTCGTCCGGGGGTGCCCCCGTCCAGCGGGAAAGCTCTCTAGGCCACATTGACTCGCTGGCCGGGCGGCGCGGCCTCCAGCCAGGCCAGGAAGCCGGTCAGCGCGTCCTCGCTCATCGCCAGCTCCAGGCGGGTCCCGTGGACCAGACAGCCCTGGATGACGGAGTCCGACAGCAGCGCCAGCTCCTCCTCGCCCTCGGGCATCCGGCGCTCCAGGACCTCGATGGCCGAGCGCTCCAGGATCCGCTTCGGGCGGGGGGAGTACGAGAAGACGCGGAACCAGGCGATCTCGTCACCGCTGTAGCGGGCGACGCCGTACACCCAGCCCTTGCCGGACAGGTCCGGCGTCTCGGGGACGTTCCACCGCAGGGAACAGTCGAAGGTGCCGCCGGCCCGCTGGATCAGTCTGCGGCGCAAGCCGAAGACGAAGAGCCCGATCACCAGAGTCGCGACGACCAGGCCGCACAGCAGCAGCGCGAGGACCATCTTCACCGACCTCCTCGCCGCTTCCCGTGACCGGTGGACCCGGCCTGACCGAACACAACCTGCATCTGCATCGCCTCAGCCGCGGCACGGTCCGGAATCGTCCGGACCGTGCCGCGGCTGAGGGCTGGGGCTCTCGGCGCGGTCCGCTAGCGGACCGCGACCGCGCGCAGCCGGACCTCGGCGCGCCGCTCGGCGGCGGCGTCCTCGTCCGACTTCGCGCGCTCCAGCGCGCGCTCGGCACGCTGGGCGTCGATCTCGTCGGCCAGCTCGGCGATCTCCGCGAGCAGAGACAGCTTGTCGTCGGCGAACGAGATGAAACCGCCGTGGACGGCGGCCACGACCGTGCCGCCCTCGCTCGTACGGATGGTCACCGGGCCCGACTCCAGCACACCGAGCATCGGCTGGTGACCGGGCATGACGCCGATGTCGCCGGAGGTGGTACGCGCGATGACCAGGGTGGCCTCGCCGGACCAGACACTCCGGTCCGCGGCGACCAGCTCGACGTGCAGCTCAGCAGCCAAGGGTGGGCTCCTCGGTTCACCACCCGGCGGTGCTGCCGGGTGTTGGGTCAAAGTCTAGTAGGGCGGACGGCGCCGGTGCGCCAGAGCCCTCGCCCCGGCGATTGCCGGGGGTCCGGGGGTTGTCCCCCGGGGATGCAGCTAAGGGGCGTGGAGTGGGGGGCGGGACGGAGCCCCGCCCCCCGCTCACGAGCACGGGGCTCAGGAGACGCCGAGCTCCTTGGCGTTGTTCTTGAGGTCCTCAAGACCACCGCACATGAAGAACGCCTGCTCCGGGAAGTGGTCGAACTCACCGTCGCAGATCGCGTTGAACGCGGCGATCGACTCGTCGAGCGGAACGTCCGAACCGTCCACGCCGGTGAACTGCTTCGCCGCGTGGGTGTTCTGGGACAGGAAGCGCTCGACACGGCGGGCGCGGTGGACAACGAGCTTGTCCTCCTCGCTCAGCTCGTCGATACCGAGGATCGCGATGATGTCCTGGAGGTCCTTGTACTTCTGCAGGATGCCCTTGACGCGCGTGGCGGCGTCGTAGTGGTCCTGCGCGATGTAACGCGGGTCCAGGATCCGGGACGTGGAGTCCAGCGGGTCCACGGCCGGGTAGATGCCCTTCTCGGAGATCGGACGGGAGAGAACCGTCGTCGCGTCGAGGTGGGCGAAGGTGGTCGCCGGCGCCGGGTCGGTGAGGTCGTCGGCGGGGACGTAGATCGCCTGCATCGAGGTGATCGAGTGACCACGGGTCGAGGTGATGCGCTCCTGGAGGAGACCCATCTCGTCGGCCAGGTTCGGCTGGTAACCCACCGCGGAGGGCATACGGCCGAGCAGGGTCGAGACCTCGGAACCGGCCTGCGTGAAGCGGAAGATGTTGTCGATGAAGAACAGCACGTCCTGCTTCTGCACATCGCGGAAGTACTCCGCCATGGTCAGACCGGCGAGGGCCACACGGAGACGGGTGCCCGGGGGCTCGTCCATCTGGCCGAAGACAAGGGCGGTCTTGTCGAGGACGCCCGAGTCCTCCATCTCCGCGATGAGGTCGTTGCCCTCACGCGTGCGCTCACCGACACCGGCGAACACGGAAACACCCTCGTGCAGCTTCGCCACACGCATGATCATTTCCTGGATCAGAACGGTCTTGCCGACACCGGCGCCACCGAACAGACCGATCTTTCCACCCTTGACGTACGGGGTGAGAAGGTCGACGACCTTCAGGCCGGTCTCGAACATCTCGGTCTTCGACTCGAGCTGGTCGAACGCCGGGGCCTTGCGGTGGATGGACCAGCGCTCGCCGACCTCGGACTCGGCCTCGGGCTCGTTCAGGATCTGACCCAGCGTGTTGAACACGCGGCCCTTGGTGACGTCGCCGACGGGCACGGTGATGCCGTCGCCGGTGTCCACCACGGGGGCCTGGCGGACCAGACCGTCGGTGGGCTGCATCGAGATGGTGCGGACGATGCCGTCACCCAGGTGCTGCGCGACCTCGAGGGTCAGCGTCTTGAGCGCGCCCTCCTCGGCCGGGTCGGCGACCTGGACGTGCAGGGCGTTGTAGATCTCCGGCATCGCGTCGACGGGGAACTCCACGTCGACGACCGGGCCGATGACCCGGGCGACGCGGCCCGTGGCGGCGGCCGTCTCAACAGTGGTCGTCATTACTTGTCACTCCCCGCGGTCGCGTCGGCCAGGGCTGCGGTGCCACCGACGATCTCGCTGATTTCCTGGGTGATTTCGGCCTGGCGGGCCGCGTTGGCAAGTCGGGAGAGGTTGTTGATCAAGTCTCCCGCGTTGTCGGTGGCCGACTTCATCGCGCGGCGCGTGGCGGCGTGCTTGGAGGCAGCCGACTGGAGCAGCGCGTTGTAGATCCGGCTCTCGACGTAGCGCGGCAGCAGGGCGTCGAGGACGTCCTCCGCCGACGGCTCGAAGTCGTACAGCGGACGCAGGGTGTCCGCCGGACCGGCCTCCTTCGCCACCTCGTCGAGGCTGAGGGGCAGCAGCCGGGCCTCGATCGCCGTCTGGGTCATCATCGAGACGAACTCGGTGTAGATGATGTGGAGCTCGTCCACGCCACCCTCGGCCGTGTCCTTCTCGATCGCCTCGATCAGCGGTACCGCGATCTTCTTGGCGTCCGCGTACGTGGGCTCGTCGGTGAAGCCGACCCACGTGTCGCTCAGCTTCCGCTCACGGAAGTTGAAGTGCGCGACACCACGGCGGCCGACCACGTAGATGTCGACCTCCTTGCCCTCGCCCTCCAGCTTCTTGATGAGCTGCTCCGCCGCCTTGATGGCGTTGGAGTTGAAGGCGCCGGCCAGACCGCGGTCGCTCGAGAGGAGCAGGACCGCGGCGCGGGTCGGGTTCTCCGCCTCGGTGGTCAGCGCGTGCTTGTCGTTCGCACCCGTGGCGACCGCGGTCACCGCGCGGGTGAGCTCGGTCGCGTACGGGGTCGACGCCTGCACCTTGCGCTGCGCCTTGACGACGCGGGAGGCGGCGATCATCTCCATCGCCTTGGTGATCTTCTTCGTCGCGGTGACGGATTTGATGCGACGCTTGTAGACCCGGAGCTGCGCTCCCATGAGTCAGGTCCCTTCCGTCGTCACTTCGAGACGTTGACGGCGGAGGCGTCGTCGCCGAGCAGCTTGCCGTCAGACGTCTCGAACTGCTTCTTGAACTCCGCGATGGCGTCGGCGACAGCCGTCAGGGTGTCGTTCGACATCTTCTTGCCCTCGCGGATGGAGGTCATGAGACCGGAGTGGCTCTGACGCAGGTACGCCAGGAGCTCGGCCTCGAAGCGACGGATGTCGGCGACCGGGACGTCGTCCATCTTGCCGGTGGTGCCGGCCCAGACGGAGACGACCTGGTTCTCGGTCGGCATCGGCTGGTACTGGGCCTGCTTCAGCAGCTCGACCATGCGCTGACCGCGCTCCAGCTGCGCCTTCGACGCGGCGTCCAGGTCGGAACCGAAGGCGGCGAACGCCTCCAGCTCACGGAACTGGGCCAGGTCCACGCGGAGGCGGCCGGCGATCTGCTTCATGGCCGGGTGCTGGGCGGAGCCACCGACTCGGGAGACCGAGATACCGACGTTCAGGGCCGGGCGCTGGCCGGCGTTGAACAGGTCGGACTCCAGGAAGCACTGGCCGTCGGTGATGGAGATGACGTTGGTCGGGATGAACGCCGAGACGTCGTTGGCCTTCGTCTCGACGATCGGCAGACCGGTCATCGAACCGGCACCCAGCTCGTCCGAGAGCTTGGCGCAGCGCTCGAGGAGACGCGAGTGCAGGTAGAAGACGTCACCCGGGTACGCCTCGCGGCCCGGCGGGCGGCGCAGCAGCAGCGACACGGCGCGGTAGGCGTCGGCCTGCTTCGACAGGTCGTCGAAGACGATCAGGACGTGCTTGCCCTGGTACATCCAGTGCTGGCCGATGGCGGAACCGGTGTACGGCGCCAGGTACTTGAAGCCGGCCGGGTCGGACGCCGGGGCGGCGACGATCGTCGTGTACTCGAGCGCACCGGCCTCTTCCAGGGCGCCGCGAACGGACGCGATGGTCGAGCCCTTCTGGCCGACGGCGACGTAGATGCAGCGGACCTGCTTGTTCACGTCGCCCGAGCGCCAGTTGTCGCGCTGGTTGATGATCGTGTCGACACACAGCGCGGTCTTGCCGGTCTGACGGTCACCGATGATCAGCTGACGCTGACCACGGCCGACCGGCGTCATGGCGTCGACGGCCTTGTAGCCGGTCTCCATCGGCTCGTGCACCGACTTACGGGCCATCACGCCCGGGGCCTGCAGCTCGAGGGCGCGGCGGCCCTCGGTCGCGATCTCGCCGAGACCGTCGATCGGGTTGCCGAGCGGGTCGACGACGCGACCCAGGTATCCCTCACCGACACCGACGGAGAGGACCTCGCCGGTGCGCTGCACCGACTGTCCCTCCTCGATGCCGCTGAACTCGCCGAGGACGATCGCACCGATCTCGCGCTCTTCCAGGTTGAGCGCGAGGCCGAGGGTGCCGTCCTCGAACTTCAGCAGCTCGTTCGCCATGGCCGAGGGAAGACCCTCGACCTTCGCGATACCGTCGCCGGCCAGGCTGACCGTGCCGACCTCCTCGCGCGAGGCCGCGTCCGGCTGGTACGACTGGACGAAGTTCTCCAGTGCGTCCCGGATCTCCTCCGGCCGGATCGTGAGCTCCGCCATCTGGGTTCCCTGCTCTCCTTGTTGGGCCCGAAGTTTCTTAGGGGTCTGGGGGCGACCCCCAGGAATCTTCTGCAATCTCTGCACGGCCCAACCGGGCCGCATGTCATGCGTGTTCTGTTCTGGCCGAGGTCAGCCGGCCAGGCGGCGGGTCGCCTCGTCGAGGCGCTCCGCGATGGTGCCGTTGATGACCTCGTCACCGACGCGCACCACGATCCCGCCGAGGACCGTCGGGTCCACGTCCAGGTTCAGGTGCATCTGGCGGCCGTACAGCTTGGCCAGCACGGCACCGAGACGCTGCTTCTGCTGGTCGGTGAGCGGCACCGCCGAGGTGACCACGGCGACCATCCGGTCCCGGCGCGCCGCGGCGAGCTTGGACAGGGACTCGAGTCCCGCTTCCAGGCTACGTCCCCGGGGCTGGGTCACCAGACGGACGACGAGACGCTCGGTGACCGCGTTCACCTTGCCGCCGAGCAGGCTGCGCAGCAGCTCGCCCTTGGCGGTGGCAGTGGCCTTCTTGTCCGTCAGCGCCGAGCGGAGCTCGGTGCTGGAGGAGACGATCCGGCCGAAGCGGAACAGCTCGTCCTCGACGTCGTCGAGGCCGTTCGCCTTCTGGGCGGCGGTGAGGTCGGCGATGTTCGCCAGTTCCTCCACGCCGTCCACCAGGTCGCGCGAACGCGACCAGCGGGAGCGCACCATGCCCGAGACGATGTCGACGGCCTCGCCGCCGACCTGTCCGGCCAGGAGTCGCTGCGCGAGCTCGGCCTTGGCCTCGCCCGCCTGCGCCGGGTCGGTCAGGACCCGACGCAGCGACACCTCGCGGTCGAGCAGCGCGGTGACCGCGGCCAGCTCTCCCGCGAGCTTGCCCGCGTCCACCGACGTGTTGTCCGTCAGCGCGTCGAGGGCCTCACGTGCGGCACTCAGTGCCTCGCGGCTCGCTCCGTTCATCGCACGGCCTCGGCCTTCTCCTCGAGCTCGTCGAGGAAGCGGTCGATGGTCCGGCTCTGACGAGCGTGGTCCTCGAGGGCCTCGCCGACCAGCTTCGACGCCAGGTCGGTGGCGAGCTTGCCGACGTCCTGACGCAGCGTGGCGGTCGCGGCCTTGCGGTCGGCCTCGAGCTGGGCCTGACCGGCGGCGACGATCTCCTCGCGCTGGCGCGTGCCTTCCGCCTTCATCTGCTCGATGATCGCGACGCCCTGCTCGTTCGCCTCCTGGCGGAGACGTGCGGCTTCGTGGCGGGCCTCGGCGAGCTGAGCCTTGTACTGCTCCAGCACACTCTGAGCCTCGATCTGGGCCGACTCGGCCTTCTCGATGCCACCCTCGATGGCCTCGCGACGCTCGTCCAGAACCTTGTTGATGTTCGGGAGGAGCTTCTTGGCGAGGAAGCCGAAGACGATGACGAAGGCGATCAGGCCGATGACGAGCTCGTCGAGATGCGGGATGAGCGGAGGCTGCTCCTCCGCCGCTTCCGCAAGAAGCAGAGCGTTCACATCAGTGCCTTCCGTAAAAGAATCGGACTGTCAGGGCCGGCTTACTTGTAGACGAAGCCCATGACGATGCCGATGAGGGCGAGCGCCTCACAGAAGGCGAAACCCATGATCTGGTTGGTACGGATCAGGCCGGCCGCCTCGGGCTGACGGGCGAGGGCCTGGGTGCCGTTACCGAAGATGATGCCGACGCCGACGCCGGGGCCGATGGCAGCGAGGCCGTAGCCGATGGAGGCGACGTTTCCGTTGACGGCGGCGAGAGTCTCGAGAGCGGACATGCCGGTTCTTCCTTCTCTTTCAAGGACCCGGTGGGGGTTGGCCACCGGACGACTGTTGGTAAGGGGGGTGGTGCTGCTGCCGGGCCGGCTCAGTGGTGCTCGGAGAGCGCGCCCTGGACGTAGCTGCAGGCCAGGAGGACGAAGACGTACGCCTGGACGGCCTGGATGAAGAGCTCGAAGGCGGTCATCACGATGACCATCACGAAGGAGGCGCCGGCGTAGACGAAGCCGATGCCGTTCATGAGGTACCAGGTCGCCAGCGAGAACATCACGATGAGCAGGTGACCGGCGAACATGTTCGCGAACAGTCGGACCGCGTGCGTGAAGGGCCGGATGAGCAGGTTCGAGAAGAACTCGAGAACGACGACCAGGGGAAGGATCGGGCCGAGCGACTTGTCGTAGCCGACGATGTTCTTCCAGCCGCCGACGAAGCCGTGCTTCTTGAAGGTCAGCGTGATCCAGAGGACGTACACGATCAGCGCGAGGGCCGCCGGGAAGGCGATCAGCGAGGTGACCGGGAACTGGGCGACCGGGACGATCGACCACAGGTTCATGATCCACACGAAGAAGAACATCGAGACCATGAAGGGGACGTACTTCTGTCCGTCCTTCTTGCCGATGATCTCGTAGACGATCCCGCGGCGCACGAAGTCGTAGCCGGCCTCGCCCACCATCTGCATCTTGCCGGGGATCAGCTTCGGCTTGTTGAAGGCGGCCCAGAAGAAGCCGACGACCACGATCGAACCCAGGATGGCGAGCAGCATCGGCTTGGTGAACTCGAAGCTGCCCACGGTGAAGATGGGCTCGTACATGAACGTGTGCAGCCCCGGCGCCGGGAAGCCACATCCGGTGAAGATGTGGCAATCCGGGTCGAAGGCAAGCGTCTGGTCAGCACTCACCGCGGGCTCCTTCAGCGTGGCGCATAGGTACGGCAACCTCGTTGTGTCGGCGCGGCACGCAGCCGCGGTTCGGCACTGGACTGGTCTTACGGATAAGGGGGCGGCGGTTCGGCATCGAGCCTCGCGCTGGGACAGGCGCCGCTTCGGATGCCCGCGCCCGCAGTGCCGCAGTTGGCACCGGACGATAGCAGGAAGCCGAACGCGGCTTTATCCCGGCCCTACCCTTCACGGCTTCGGCCCCGATTTGTCGGGGTCGACATACATGATCTTGGCCTTCATGTAGGCCCGGGCCTGTGCGGCGACCCACACGAGAGTGGTTCCGAGCAGGGTGAAGGCGAAGGCCTTGAAGTCGAACGCCGTGGTGTCCTTCAGCAAGGCCAAGACAATGAAGAGCAGGAGCAGTTGGGCCGCGTAGAGCATGAGCAGCATCGGCTGGAACAACTGCGGAAGCTTCTTCGCCGTCCGCTGCAGCACCACCAGCCCGATACCCATGAAGAGGATCACGAGCGCGGTGCCGACGACGGCGCCGAGCGCGCCCTTGCTCCCGCCGACCACACCGCTGATGACCGTGGCGATGATGCCGGCGGCGGCGGTGGGCACTGCGGTGAGCAGCAGGGTGCGTGCGTCGTTGGACGGCATGGCGGTGTCTCCGCTTGCTGGAGGGGGCGATGGTGTCGTCATGGACGAGCGTAAGCCCGGTCCGAGGTGTGTCTCGGGGCCTAAAGGACCGTCGCACTACGGTCTTTCGGCACTGTCGCCGGGTCTCGTGAACCGTATCACAAACTATTTGAATAGGTCTTTACCCGTGTGGTGTGCCAACTGTCACACGTGAGAGTGACCCCGCGCGTGTGTGCACGACACGGGGCCAACTTGTCTGGTATTGACCCCGCGTGGGGGTTTCGTCAACCCCGCGCCCCGGCCTTACTCCGGTCGGTGAAGCGCGAACGGTGACCGATGGCGGTAGCGCCGTTGACTCCGGCGGGCACCGGCTCGCGCTCGTCGTCCGGCTCCTCGCCTGCCTCCGTCGCCTCGGCCGTCTCCGTCGACTCGGCGGCGGGCACGCCGTCGGGCAGCGTCCCGGCACGGCGCCGGTAGCGCGGCGGAACGACCGCCTCCGCCCAGCGCGGGGCACGCGGCGAGAACCGCGGCAGCAGGAGCAGCACCAGACCGACCGCGCTCAGGAAGACCACGGCGAGGACGATCCACATCGACGTCGAGTGCACCGAGTAGGCCAGCGTGCCGAAGGCGATGAGCGCCGACCAGAAGTACATGATCAGCACCGCGCGGCTGTGCGAGTGCCCGATCTCCAGGAGCCGGTGGTGCAGGTGTCCGCGGTCCGCCGCGAACGGCGACTGGCCCTTCCACGTACGGCGCACGATCGCGAGGACCAGGTCGGCCATCGGGATCGCGATGATGCTCAGCGGCAGCATCAGCGGGATGAAGACCGGCAGCGCCGCGTGCGTCGCGGCCTTCGTCGAACCCTCGAAGATCTTCAGCGCGTCCGGGTCGACCTGACCCGTGATGGAGATCGCGGAGGCGGCCAGGATCAGGCCGATCAGCATCGAGCCCGAGTCGCCCATGAAGATCCGCGCCGGATGCATGTTGTGCGGCAGGAAGCCCAGGCACATGCCCATCAGGATGGCGGCGAAGAGGGTCGCGGGGGCGGCCGCCTCGATGCCGTAGCTGAACCAGATCCGGTACGCGTAGAGGAAGAACGCGGCGGCGGCGATGCACACCATGCCCGCGGCCAGGCCGTCGAGCCCGTCGACGAAGTTCACCGCGTTGATCGTGAGCACGACCAGGGCGACGGTCAGCAGGGTGCCCTGCCACTGGGTCAGCGCGACCGTGCCGACACCCGGGATCGGCAGCCACAGGATCGTCAGACCCTGCATGACCATCACGCCGGCGGCGATCATCTGCGCGCCGAGCTTGATCAGCGCGTCCAGCTCGAACTTGTCGTCGAGGACGCCGATCAGCCAGATCAGGGCGGCGCCGGAGAGCAGCGCGCGCGGCTCGTTCGACAGCTCGAAGACGCTGTTGAGGTTCTGCAGGTGGTCGGCGACCAGCAGGCCCGCGCACAGCCCGAAGAACATGGCGATGCCACCGAGCCGCGGAGTCGGTTCTCGGTGTACGTCGCGGGCGCGGATCTCCGGCATCGCCCCGGTCGCGATGGCGAACTTCCGCACCGGACCGGTCAGCAGATAGGTCACCGCGGCCGTGACACAGAGCGTCAGCAGGTAATCACGCACGGGCTGCCCCACAGGAATCGCTGGCCATCTCAGCCCCACACACTAGCCGGGCCGTCCCCATGGTCGAGGACACCCGGGGGTCCCGAACGGTTCCGGCGGGGCGCGCGTTACCTGCCATACGGGGGAAATCGCCCGGCAAGGTCGCGTACTTCCGCGCGTACCCTGGCCGTTTCCCGCGCGTCATCACGCAACGCCGTGGTGAACAGTCCGGCAATTCTCGCCATCTCCGGCGCCCCCATGCCCTGCGTCGTCACCGCGGCCGTGCCGAGCCGGATCCCGCGACCGTCCCCGTACGGCAGCGCGCAGGTGTCGAGCACCATGCCGGCGGCGGCGAGCCGGGCCCGCGCCGTGCGGCCGTCGACGCCGAACGGCGAGGGGTCGGCGGTGATCAGATGGGTGTCCGTGCCGCCCGTGGTCACCGCGAAACCCTCGGCGGCGAGCGCGGCGGCGAGCACCCGGGCGTGCTCGACCACCTGATGCGCGTAGGTGGTGAAGGCCGGCGTCGACGCCTCCCCGAAGGCCACCGCCTTGGCCGCGATGGTGTGCATCTGCGCGCCGCCCTGCGTGAACGGGAACACCGCCCGGTCCACCCGCGCCGCCAGCTCCTCGCCGCACAGCACGAGCCCGCCGCGCGGGCCGCGCAGCACCTTGTGCGTGGTGCCGCAGACGATGTCCGCGTACGGCACGGGGCTCGGCGCCGCGCCGCCGGCGATCAGGCCCAGCGGGTGGGCGGCGTCGGCGATCAGATAGGCGCCGACCTCGTCGGCGATGGCCCGGAAGACGGCGTAGTCGAGGTGCCGCGGATAGGAGATCGACCCGCAGACGATCGCCTTCGGCCGGTGGTGCCGGGCCAGCGCGGCCACCTGCTCGTAGTCGACGAGCCCGGTCTCGGCGTCGAGCCCGTACGGCACGAAGTCGAACCAGCGGCCCGAGAAGTTCGCCGGTGAGCCGTGCGTGAGGTGACCGCCGTACGCGAGCCCCATCGCCAGGACCGTGTCCCCGGGCCGCAGCAGCGCGGCGTACGCGGCGAGCACCGCCGACGACCCCGAATGCGCCTGTACGTTCGCGTGCTCGGCCCCGAACAGCGACTTCGCCCGGTCGACCGCGATCCGCTCGACCGCGTCCGCGTACTCGCAGCCCCCGTGGTGCCGCGCCCCCGGATACCCCTCCGCGTACTTGTTGGCGAGCGGCGAGCCGAGCGCGGCGAGCACCGCCGGCGACGTGAAGTTCTCCGCGGCGATCAGCTGCAGACTGTCCCCCTGCCGCCGCGCCTCCCCGAGCAGCACGTCGGCGACCTCGGGATCCTGGCGGCGCAGCACGTCGAGCTGCTGCTCGGCTTCGTAGGCGGCATGGCGCACGGCTTCGTGCGCGGCTTCTGGTGGAGCGGTGGCGGGCATGGGGGCACTCCGGGCGTGAGCGGGGCCTAGAAATCCACTGTAGGCACGCCTGAGCCGCCCCGCGCCCCCAGTGACCCACCCGTGCCGGAGCCCCCTACCGACGCGCCGGAACGCCCGTCAGCGCCGTCACCACCGGGTCGAGAGCCTGGTTGAGCACCCACCCCGACGCACCACTCGCACTGCTCGGCCCCAAGGGGCCTCCCAGGCTTCGTGCCGCTGCGCCGGCCTCCGGCCGGCGATCGTGCGCGCCGAACAAGCGACGCCGCGGCGTCAGCGCTTCGCCGGAACGCCCGTCAGCGCCGTCACCACCGGGTCGAGAGCCTGGTTGATCTCGTCGCCGATCGAGCGGAAGAACGTGATCGGCGCCCCGTACGGGTCGTTCACCTCGTCCGCCTCCGCCGACGGGGCCAGGAGCCACCCGCGTAGAGCGGCGGCCGCGCGGACCAGGGCGCGGGCGCGGTCGACGGTGCCGTGGTCGCCGAGGGGGTCCGGGAGGGTCGTGGGGTCTATGGCGCGGACGAGGCGGGTGAACTCCTTCAGGGTGAAGGTGCGCAGGCCCGCGGAGTGGCCCATCGAGATGACCTGCGCGCGGTGGTCGCGGGTCGCGGTGAGGACCAGGTCGGCGCGGATGACGTGCTCGTCGAGGAGCTCGCGGCCCGCGAAGCCGGTGTGGTCCGCGCCGAAGTCGGCGAGGACGAGTTCGGCGTTGGCCTCCATCGGGGCGCCCTCGTGGCCCCAGGTGCCCGCGCTCTCCACGATCAGGCCGCCGCTCCTGGGGTCGCCGAGCCGGTCGACGAGGGCATGGCGGGTCAGCCGCTCGGTGATCGGCGAGCGGCAGACGTTGCCGGTGCTGACGTGGAGGATGCGGAAGGTACTGCTGTCGTACTCGTGCCCCGCTATGCCACGCCCCTCAGGGGCGGTCAATTCGCCACCTCGAGGTCGGGTACCACCTTCCGGAGCTCCTCCGGGGACAGCGCGCCCTGGCGCAGCAGCACCGGCACCTTGCCCGTGACGTCGACGATGGAGGACGGCACGATGCCGGGCGTCGGGCCGCCGTCCAGGTAGACGGAGACGGAGTCGCCGAGCATGCCCTGCGCGGCGTCGCAGTCCTCGGGCGACGGGTGGCCGGTGAGGTTCGCCGAGGAGACGGCCATCGGGCCGACCTCGGTGAGCAGCTCGATCGCGACCGGGTGCAGCGGCATCCGGATCGCGACGGTGCCGCGGGTGTCGCCGAGGTCCCACTGGAGCGACGGCTGGTGCTTGGCGACCAGGGTCAGCGCGCCGGGCCAGAAGGCGTCGACGAGCTCCCAGGCGGCCTCGGAGAAGTCCGTGACCAGGCCGTGCAGGGTGTTCGGGGAGCCGATGAGCACGGGCGTGGGCATGTTGCGGCCCCGGCCCTTGGCGGCCAGGAGGTCCGCGACGGCCTCCGAGCTGAAGGCGTCCGCCCCGATCCCGTACACGGTGTCGGTGGGCAGCACGACCAGCTCGCCGCGGCGCACGGCGGACGCGGCCTCGCGCAGACCCGTCGCACGGTCCGTCGCCTCGTTGCAGTCGTATCGCCGAGCCATCAGTCCCGCTCCTCCTCGTACACGTCATGCGTCTGGCTGGTCATGGGGTCGCCTTGCGGGCGGTCGCGAAGCGCGGCCGGTTGTTCAGGTCGGGGTGGTCGGCGGCGTCCGCCCAGCCGGCCTCCTCGTTGAAGATCCACGGCACCTGGCCGCCCTGCGTGTCGGCGTGCTCGATGACGACGAGCCCGCCGGGCCGCAGCAGCCGGTGCGCGGTGCGCTCGATGCCGCGGATGGTGTCGAGGCCGTCCTCGCCGGAGAACAGCGCCATCTCGGGGTCGTGGTCGCGGGCCTCGGGCGCCACGTACTCCCACTCGGTGAGCGGGATGTACGGCGGGTTGGAGATGACGAGGTCGACCTGGCCGTTCAGTTCCGGCAGCGCGGTGAGCGCGTCGCCCTGGTGCACGGTGACGCGCGAGCCCTCGGCGTTCTTCCGGGTCCACACGAGCGCGTCGTCGGACAGCTCGACGGCGTGCACGCGCGAGCGCGGCACCTCCTGGGCCATGGCGAGCGCGATGGCGCCGGAGCCGGTGCACAGGTCGACGATGAGCGGTTCGACGACGTCCATGGCCCGTACGGCGTCTATGGCCCAGCCGACGACCGACTCGGTCTCGGGGCGGGGCACGAAGACGCCGGGGCCGACCTGGAGCTCCAGGTAGCGGAAGAACGCGCGGCCGGTGATGTGCTGGAGCGGCTCGCGCGCCTCGCGGCGGGCGACGGCCTCCCAGTAGCGGGCGTCGAAGTCCGCGTCCTTGACGTTGTGCAGCTCCCCCCGCTTGACGCCGTGCACGAACGCGGCGAGCTCCTCGGCGTCGAAACGCGGTGAGGGAACGCCGGCGTCGGCCAGCCGCTGGGTGGCCTGGGCCACCTCGGCAAGCAGCAGGTTCACGCTGGTCCTCCGTGGTGCGGGTGGGGCTTTACAAGGTCTTACGCTGCTGCGAGCTTCGCGGCGGAATCCGCGTCGACGCACGCCTGGATGACCGGGTCGAGCTCGCCGTCGAGCACCTGGTCGAGGTTGTACGCCTTGAAACCGACGCGGTGGTCCGAGATGCGGTTCTCCGGGAAGTTGTACGTCCGGATCTTCTCGGAGCGGTCGACGGTGCGGACCTGGCTGCGGCGCGCGTCCGCGGCCTCGGCCTCGGCCTTCTCCTGCGCGGCGGCGAGCAGCCGGGAGCGGAGGATGCGCATGGCCTGCTCCTTGTTCTGGAGCTGGCTCTTCTCGTTCTGGCAGGAGGCGACGATGCCGGTCGGCAGGTGCGTGATGCGGACGGCGGAGTCGGTCGTGTTGACGGACTGGCCGCCGGGGCCGGACGAGCGGTAGACGTCGATGCGCAGGTCGTTGGCGTGGATCTCGACCTCGACCTCCTCGGCCTCGGGCGTGACGAGCACGCCGGCCGCGGAGGTGTGGATGCGGCCCTGCGACTCGGTGGCGGGCACGCGCTGCACGCGGTGCACTCCGCCCTCGTACTTCAGTCGCGCCCAGACGCCCTGGCCGGGCTCGGTGGCCCCGTTGCCGCCCTTGGTCTTCACGGCGACCTGGACGTCCTTGTAGCCGCCGAGCTCGGACTCGGTGGCGTCGATGATCTCGGTCTTCCAGCCCACGCGCTCGGCGTAGCGGAGGTACATGCGCAGCAGGTCCCCGGCGAACAGGGCGGACTCGTCGCCGCCGGCGCCGGCCTTGATCTCCAGGATGACGTCCTTGTCGTCGCTGGGGTCGCGCGGAACGAGCAGCAGGCGGAGCTTCTCGGTGAGCTCCTCGCGCTGCTTCTCCAGCTCCTTGACCTCGGCGGCGAAGTCGGGGTCGTCGGCGGCCAGCTCCTTGGCCGTCTCGATGTCGTCCGCCGACTGCTTCCACGCCTTGTACGTGCCGATGATCGGGGTCAGCTCCGCGTAACGCTTGTTGAGCTTGCGCGCGTTCGCCTGGTCGGAGTGGACCGAAGGGTCGGCGAGCTTCTTCTCGAGGTCGGCGTGCTCGCCGACCAGTTCCTCGACCGCTTCGAACATCGGGTGCTCCTGGGGTGAATTCGTGAAGGGCTGCTGCGGGAAATACTGCGGGGACGGCAAAGCGCCGGTCCGGTGCCCCCGTGCGGGAGCGACCCAGGACCGGCGCAGTGACGTGCTACTTCTTGGCCGCAGCCTTGCCGAAGCGGGCCTCGAAGCGGGCGACGCGGCCGCCGGTGTCGAGGATCTTCTGCTTGCCCGTGTAGAACGGGTGGCACTCGGAGCAGACCTCGGCACGGATGGTGCCCTCGGTCAGGGTGCTACGGGTGGTGAACGACGCGCCACAGGTGCAGCTGACCTGGGTCTCGACGTACTCGGGGTGGATCTCGCGCTTCAAGGTGTCTCCTAGTTTCGGGAGGGCTCCGGGTCGCCCGTGCGGGATGCACATGCGTGAACCGGGGCCGACGTACCAGTCTGCCAGGACCGGCCGCATCTCCCAAAACCGGGGTCGGTGCGGAACTATTCCTGGCGGTGCCGCGGGCCGGCCGCGGGCTACCTGACCAGGCCCCCGGCCTTGCCGGTGGCCGCGTCCGCGGTGGCCGACGCGGGGATCGGCCGGTCGGCCTTCAGGGCAGCCCAGACCTGCCGCGCCTGCTTCTCCAGGGGCACCACGCGGTTGGGGTCCACCGGGTCGTAGCGGACGGGCATGGTCACCATGTGGACGTCCTTGGCGCCGAGCCCGGACAGGCCCTTCGCGAAGCCCATCAGCGCGCTCGCGCTGTCGAGTTCGGAGTCGGGCGTGATGGCCTTGGTGGCGGTGTCGGCGACGTCGAAGAGCTTCTTCGGGTTGGAGAAGACGCCGACGCCCTTCACCTGCTCGATGAAGGCCTTCATGAACGCCTGCTGGAGCTGGATGCGGCCGAGGTCGCTGCCGTCGCCGACGCTCTTGCGGGTGCGGACGAGGCCGAGGGACTGCTCGCCGTCCAGGGTGTGCGTGCCCGGGGCGAGGTCGAGGTGGCTCTTGGCGTCCTTGATGGGCTTCGTCGTGGTGATCTCGACGCCGCCGAGCTTGTCGATGAGCTTCTTGAAGCCGGTGAAGTCGACCTCGATGTAGTGGTCCATGCGGATGCCGGACATCGACTCGACGGTCTTCACGGCGCAGGCCGGCCCGCCGACCTCGTACGCCGTGTTGAACATGGCCCGGTGCTCGCCGGCGACGGTGTCGCCCTTGGCGTCGGTGCAGCGCGGGCGGTCGATGAGGGTGTCGCGCGGGATGGAGACCACGGACGCCTTCTTGTGGCCCTCGTAGACGTGCACGACCATCGCGGTGTCGGAGCGGGCGGCGCCCTCGTCGTGGCCGTACTCGCCGTTGGCGCCGGAGCGCGAGTCGGAGCCGAGGACCAGGATGTCCATCGATCCGTTGTCGACGTTGTCGGGCCGGTCCTTGCCGAGCTGCCCGTTGATGTCGACGCCCTTGAGGTTGCCGTTCAGCTTGAAGTACACGTAGCCGAGCCCGGAGCCGCCGACGAGGACGACCGCGGCGGCGCCCCAGGCGGCGACGACCGCGGCGCGGCGCCCCTTGGCGGGCGGCTTGCGGCGGCGGCCTCCGCCGGCCCGTATTCGGCCCTTCGTCTTCTGCTCGCTCATCGTCTTCCCTCAGCCCAATGATTCACCTTGTGTGACGGCGAACCACCCGAAAGGGTTGCATACGAGCCTGTGAGGTTTCGGTGAGTGATCATCACGCAAACGACCGCGCCCACCGAGCTGGCTCGGTGGGCGCGGTCGTTTGCGCAGGTCACGGCGAGATTACGGGGCCGGGGGCCCCGGATCTTCCTGTGACGGACCTCTCGGCGTCAGCGTGTGCGTGACGCCGCCGGCATCAGTCGTTGTTGCCGCCGGGCGTGGTCTTCTGGATCTGCAGCAGGAACTCGCCGTTCGACTTCGTCTGCTTGAGCTTGTCGAGCAGCAGCTCGATCGCCTGCTGCTGGTCGAGCGCGTGCAGCACGCGACGCAGCTTCCAGGTGATCGCGAGCTCGTCGCTGCCGAGCAGGATCTCCTCCTTGCGCGTACCCGAGGCGTCGACGTCGACGGCCGGGAAGATGCGCTTGTCGGCGAGCTTGCGGTCGAGCTTGAGCTCCATGTTGCCGGTGCCCTTGAACTCCTCGAAGATCACCTCGTCCATGCGCGAGCCGGTGTCGACCAGCGCGGTGGCCAGGATGGTCAGCGAGCCGCCGTCCTCGATGTTGCGCGCGGCACCGAAGAAGCGCTTCGGCGGGTAGAGCGCGGTCGAGTCGACACCACCGGACAGGATGCGGCCGGAGGCGGGCGCCGCGAGGTTGTACGCGCGGCCCAGGCGGGTGATGGAGTCGAGCAGGACGACCACGTCGTGCCCCAGCTCCACGAGGCGCTTGGCGCGCTCGATGGCCAGCTCGGCGACCGTGGTGTGGTCCTCGGCCGGGCGGTCGAAGGTCGAGGAGATGACCTCGCCCTTGACCGACCGCTGCATGTCGGTGACCTCTTCCGGACGCTCGTCGACCAGGACGACCATCAGGTGGCACTCGGGGTTGTTGTGGGTGATCGCGTTGGCGATCGCCTGCATGATCATGGTCTTGCCGGTCTTCGGCGGGGCCACGATCAGACCGCGCTGGCCCTTGCCGATCGGCGACACGAGGTCGATGATCCGCGTGGTCAGCACGCCCGGGTCGGTCTCCAGACGGAGCCGGTCCTGCGGGTAGAGCGGCGTGAGCTTGTTGAACTCGGGGCGGCCGCGGCCGGACTCCGGCGCCATGCCGTTGACCGAGTCGAGGCGCACCAGCGCGTTGAACTTCTCGCGGCGCTCGCCCTCCTTCGGCTGGCGCACGGCACCGGTGACGTGGTCACCCTTGCGCAGACCGCTCTTGCGGACCTGGGCGAGGGAGACGTACACGTCGTTCGGGCCGGGCAGGTAGCCGGAGGTGCGGATGAACGCGTAGTTGTCGAGGATGTCGAGGATGCCCGCGACGGGGATCAGCACGTCGTCGTCGGAGACCTGCGGCTCGCCGGCGCCACCCGCGAACTCGTCACGGCCGCGACGGCCACGACGGTCGCGGTAGCGCCCGCGACGGCCGCGCCGGCCGCCCTCGAAGTCGTCGTCGTCCTGCGGACCGGCCGGCTGGCCGCCCTGCTGGCCCTGCTGGCCGCCCTGGCGCTGACGCTGGCCGCCCTGGCCGGCGCCCTGCTGCTCGTCGCCCTTGCGGTCGCGCTGACGGTCCTGGCGGTCACGGCGGTCGCGGCGGTCACCGCGCTCGCCACGCTCACCGCGGTCGCGGCGGCCACGGCCCTCGGCACCGTCGACGGCGGCCTCGGCCTTGGCGTCGGCCTGCGGCTGCGCCTCGGTCTTCGTCTCGGCCTTGGCCTCCGTACGGGCCTCGGTCTTGACGGCCTGGCCGGCCTCGGCGCCCTCCGGCGAACCGGCGGGGGCGGTGGCGCGGCGACGGCGGCGCTCGCCCGCGGGGGCGTCGTCGGAGGCCGGCTGGCCCGGGATCTCGATCTGCTGCTGGGGCGCCGGCTCGGCCTTCTCGGCCTTCGGCGCCGCCTCGGCGGCGGTCTCGCCCGTGCGGGCCTTGGAGGTGGCGCGGCGCTTCGGCTTGGTCTCGGCGGCGTCGGCGGACTTGGCGGACGCGGCGGCACCGGAGCCCCCGGCCTGCGCCTCCTTGATGACCTCGATCAGCTGGCCCTTGCGCATCCGCGCGGTGCCCCTGATGCCGAGGCCGGACGCGACCTGCTGCAGCTCGGCCAGGACCATGCCCTCGAGGCCGGTGCCGGAGCGGCGGCGCCGTGCGGTGGTGCCAGTGGCAGCACCTGCGGCGGGCGCGGCGGTGTCGACACTGTTGTCGGCAGTCACGCCCATCAGATCGGTGGTGTCGCTCACGAAGGGTCCTTCCCTGGAGCGGACGTCGGCCATCTGGCTCGGCGACCGGTTGTGCTGTCCGACATCGGCCCTGCTTGGTGGGCCGTGCCGGGGCGGTGGTCCCGCCGGGTGCGGCGGAAGAGAGAAACGTGCTGTGGTCCGGCCCGAGCGCCCCCTGCTCGGCCCTCACCAAGAAGAAGAGCGAGGGGTGTCGTGCCGGTTCCGGAGCGTGCTCGAAACTGCTCAGGCAGGCTGCTCAGGCAGTGGAGGAGGCTCCCGGAAGAATGGGTGGTCCCTGATGGGGACACTCAGCACCGCACCTGAAAGACGTCGGGTGCAGACTTGAGGTTAACACTACCGGCTCCAACAAACATTCCCCCTCTCCGTCACCGGCAATCACGTGTCCGCACGGCCCCCGGCTCGGAAGGACCGTGCGGTGGGCCCGTCAGGGCGCGAGCGGCAGGACGCTCGCGCCCGAGGTGTCGAGGTCGAGCCGGTTCGCGGCCCAGCCCTCGCCCGCGAGCAGGGCGACCTTGTCGGCCGTGCCCGGCTCCGCCAGCGCGAGCACCGTGGGGCCCGCGCCGGAGATGACCGCGGGCACACCGTCCGCCCGCAGCCGGTTCACGAGGGCGATGCTCTCGGGCATCGCGGGGGCCCGGTACTCCTGGTGCAGCCGGTCCTCGGTGGCCGCGAGCAGCAGCTCGGGGCGGCGGGTCAGGGCCTCGACGAGGAGGGCGGCCCGGCCGGCGTTGGCCGCGGCGTCCACGTGCGGGACGTTGCGCGGGAGCAGGCCGCGGGCGGTCTCGGTCAGTACGGGCTTTCCGGGGACGAAAACCACCGGAACGATGGAATCGTGGGGATCCATCCTGATCGCCCGCGCGGCGCCGGACTCGGTCCAGGCGAGCGTGAAGCCGCCGAGCAGACAGGCGGCGACGTTGTCGGGGTGGCCCTCGATCTCGGTGGCGAGTTCGAGCAGGCCGGCCTCGTCGAGGCGGGCGTCGCCGCCTATGGTCACGGCGCGGGCGGCGACGATGCCGGCGCAGATGGCGGCGGAGGAGGAGCCGAGGCCGCGGCCGTGCGGGATGCGGTTGGCGCAGACGACCTCGAGACCGCGCGGCTGTCCGCCGAGCAGGTCGAAGGCCGTGCGCAGGGAACGTACGAGCAGGTGGCTCTCGTCGCGCGGCAGGTTGTCGGCGCCCTCGCCGGCGATGTCGACGTGCAGCCCGGAGTCGGCGACCCGGACGACCACGTCGTCGTAGAGGCCCAGCGACAGGCCGAAGGCGTCGAAGCCCGGGCCGAGGTTGGCGCTGGTGGCGGGGACGCGCACCCGTACGGCGGCGGCGCGGAACGCTGGACCGGCCATCGCTCGATGATCTCCTTGACGTGCGGGGTGACTCGAAGGAAGTACGTCGGAACCCGGCGGCCGTTCGCGCCTCACGGGCGACGACGGCGACAACACCGCACACACGCGGCGGGGCGGGTTCGGCACAGCCTATCGAAGGAAGGTTCTGTGGCGACATAGGGCGCACAGGAGGCGCACGATGCGTGTCGCGCGCCAACCTGTGCATCTGTGTGAGTTCCTGATCGGGTTTTACCCCGGCTCAGGAACCCGCACCGAGGCTGTTTCAGGCCAGACCGAGGCGCTCGGCGGCGGCCGAGGCGTCGACGGGGACGGTGACCGGCTGCGGCGCGCCGGCGACGGCCCAGTCGGGGTCCTTGAGGCCGTTGCCGGTGACCGTGCAGACGATGGTCTGGCCCGGGTCGACCTTGCCCTGGGCGGCGGCCTTCAGCAGACCGGCGACCGAGGCGGCCGAGGCGGGCTCGACGAAGACGCCCTCCTGCGAGGCCAACAGGCGGTACGCCTGCAGGATCTCACGGTCCGTCACCTCGTCGATGAGGCCGCCGGACTCGTCGCGCGCGGCGATCGCGTAGTCCCAGGAGGCCGGGTTGCCGATGCGGATCGCGGTGGCGATGGTCGCCGGGTCCTTGACGACCTCGCCGCGCACCAGCGGGGCGGAGCCGGACGCCTGGAAGCCCCACATGCGCGGGGTGCGCGCCGCGAGGCCGTCGCCGGCGTACTCCCGGTACCCCTTCCAGTACGCGGTGATGTTGCCCGCGTTGCCGACCGGCAGGACGTGGATGTCGGGGGCGTCGCCCAGCATGTCCACGATCTCGAAGGCGGCGGTCTTCTGGCCCTCGATGCGGACCGGGTTGACGGAATTGACCAGCGCGACCGGGTAGTTGTCGGAGAGCGCGCGGGCCAGGTCCAGACAGTCGTCGAAGTTGCCGTCGACCTGGAGGATCTTCGCGCCGTGCACGAGGGCCTGGCCCATCTTGCCGAGCGCGATCTTGCCCCGCGGCACGAGGACCGCGGAGACCATCCCGGCGCGCACCGCGTAGGCGGCGGCGGAGGCCGAGGTGTTGCCGGTGGAGGCGCAGATGACGGCCTTGGCGCCGTCCTCCTTGGCCTTCGAGATGGCCATGGTCATGCCCCGGTCCTTGAAGGATCCGGTGGGGTTGGCGCCCTCGACCTTGAGGTGCACCTCGCAGCCCGTGCGCTCGGAGAGGACCTGAGCGGGGACGAGCGGCGTGCCGCCCTCACGGAGCGTGACGACCGGCGTCGTGTCCGTGACCGGAAGGCGGTCCCGGTACTCCTCGATGATGCCGCGCCACTGGTGGGTGCCCTTGCTGGTCATGGGTCCTTACTCCCCTTCAACACGCATGATGCTGGCGACACCGCGCACGGTGTCGAGCTTGCGCAGCGCCTCGACGGTCCCGGAGAGGGCGGCGTCGGGCGCGCGGTGGGTGACGACGACGAGCGAAGCCTCGCCGTCCTTGCCCTGCTGGCGCACCGTATCGATGGATACGCCGTGCTCGGCGAAGACCGTCGCGACCTGGGCGAGCACGCCCGGCTTGTCGGCCACGTCGAGACTGATGTGGTACCGCGTCACCACGTCGCCCATGGGGCTCACGGGCAGCTGGGTGTACGCGGACTCGCCGGGGCCCGTCGCCTCGTTGAGACGGTTGCGGCACACGGCGACGATGTCGCCGAGAACGGCCGAGGCGGTCGGCGAGCCGCCCGCCCCGGGACCGTAGAACATGAGCTGCCCGGCGGCCTCCGCCTCGACGAAGACCGCGTTGTACGCCTCGCGGACGGAGGCGAGCGGGTGGCTGAGCGGGATCATCGCGGGGTGCACGCGCGCGGTGACGGACCCGCCGTCGGCGGCCCGCTCGCAGATGGCGAGCAGTTTGATGGTGCAGCCCATCTGCTTGGCCGAGGCGAAGTCGGCGGCGGTGACCTCGGTCATCCCCTCGCGGTAGACGTCGTCGAGGCGGACCCGGGTGTGGAAGGCGATGCCGGCGAGGATGGCGGCCTTGGCGGCGGCGTCGAAGCCCTCGACGTCGGCGGTCGGGTCGGCCTCGGCGTAACCGAGGGCGGTGGCCTCGTCGAGGGCCTCGGAGTAGCCGGCCCCGGAGGTGTCCATCTTGTCGAGGATGAAGTTGGTCGTGCCGTTGACGATGCCCATCACCCGGTTGATCTTGTCGCCGGCGAGGGACTCGCGCAGCGGCCGGATGAGCGGGATGGCGCCGGCGACGGCGGCCTCGTAATAGAGGTCCTGTCCGTGCTCCTGGGCGGCGGCGTAGAGGGTCGCGCCGTCCTGGGCGAGCAGCGCCTTGTTGGCGGAGACGACGGAGGCGCCGTGCTCGAAGGCGGTGGTGATGAGCGCGCGGGCCGGCTCGATGCCGCCGATGACCTCGACGACGACGTCGATGTCGCCCCGTTTGACGAGGGCGGTCGCATCGGTGGTGAGCAGCTCGGCGGGGATGCCCGCGCGGACCTTGTCGGGCCGGCGGACGGCGACGCCGGCGAGCTCGACCGGCGCGCCGATGCGCGCGGCGAGGTCGTCGGCGTGCGTCGTCATGATGCGCGCCACCTCTGAGCCGACCACTCCACAGCCCAGCAGCGCCACCTTCAGCGGACGCGTACGCATCATCCGACCTCGTTTCTCGTACCTACTGACCCGTATCTCTACGGTCGTTTTCCCACGGGTTCTACCGAACCCCTACGGTGGAAACCAGTCTCACTCACCCGATGGCCGTTTCAGCGCGATGTCCAGATAGTGAGACAGGGATTCCATCACATGACTATTTCCCTCATCCGACGTCGAGACGCAGGAGATCTTCCTCCGTCTCGCGCCGCACGATGACGCGCGCCTCGCCGTCCCGGACGGCCACGACGGGCGGGCGCAGCGCGTGGTTGTAGTTGCTCGCCATCGAGCGGCAGTACGCGCCGGTGGCGGGCACGGCGAGCAGGTCGCCGGGCGCCACGTCGGCGGGCAGGAACGCGTCGCGCACGACGATGTCGCCGCTCTCGCAGTGCTTGCCGACGACGCGGGAGAGCATGGGCTCGGCGTCGCTGGTCCGCGAGGCGAGGACGACGCTGTACTCGGCGTCGTACAGCGCGGTGCGGATGTTGTCCGACATGCCGCCGTCGACGGAGACGTACGTGCGCAGCCCCTCGAGCGGCTTGACCGTGCCCACCTCGTACAGCGTGAACGCCGTCGGCCCGACGATGGCGCGCCCCGGCTCGACGGAGATCCGCGGCGTCCGCAGCCCGGCGGCCTCGCACTCGCGGGTGACGATCTCGGTGAGCGCCTTGGCGATGTGGTGCGGCTCGCGCGGATCGTCGTCCGAGGTGTACGCGATGCCGAGCCCGCCCCCGAGGTCGATCTCCGGCAGCTCGACCCCGTGCTCGTCGCGCACCTCGGCGAGCAGCTGGACGACGCGCCGCGCGGACACCTCGAAGCCGGCCATGTCGAAGATCTGCGAACCGATGTGGGAGTGGATGCCGATGAGCTCCAGACCGTCGAGCCCCAGCGCCCGGCGCACCGCCTCCGCGGCCTGCCCGCCGGCCAGCGCGATGCCGAACTTCTGGTCCTCGTGCGCGGTGGCGATGAACTCGTGGGTGTGCGCCTCGACGCCGACGGTGACGCGGATCTGCACGCGCTGCCGCTTGCCGAGGGACTCGGCGATGTGCGCGACGCGGACGATCTCCTGGAAGGAGTCGAGGACGATGCGCCCGACGCCGGCGGTGACGGCGCGGCGGATCTCGCTCTCGGACTTGTTGTTGCCGTGGAAGGCGATGCGCTCGGCGGGCATGCCGGCGGAGAGCGCGGTGGACAGCTCGCCGCCGGAGCAGACGTCGAGGTTGAGTCCCTCTTCGTGGAGCCAGCGGACGATGGCGCGGGAGAGGAACGCCTTCCCCGCGTAGAACACGTCCGCGTCCTTGCCGAAGGCCTCGGCCCAGGCGCGGCAGCGGGCGCGGAAGTCGGACTCGTCGAGGAAGTAGGCGGGCGTGCCGAACTCCTCGGCGAGGCGGTCGACGCCCAGGCCGCCGACGGTCAGCATCCCGCGCTCGTCCCGGGTGACGGTACGGGCCCAGACCTTGGGGTCGAGGCGGTTGAGGTCGGCGGGCGGCGCGGAGTAGTGCCCCTCGGGAAGGACATCGGCGTGACGGGGCCCGGCGGGGTGGGCGGAACGGCTCATGACGACTGGCTCTTTCAGATCTGGTCGGGTGCGCTGATGCCGAGCAGGGAGAGGCCACCGGCGAGCACCGTCCCGGCGGCTTCGGCGAGCGCGAGCCGGGAACGGTGGGCGGCCGAGGGTTTCTCGTCACCGAGGGGCAGCACGGTGTGCTGGAACGCGAGCAGCGCGTCGGCGACACCCTCCAGATGCCGGGCGACCCGATCGGGCGCGCGGAGGCGGGCGGCGGAGAGGAGGACGTCGGGATGGTCACCGAGAAGGGTGAGGAGGCGAGGGGCGTCGACGGGAACGCCGTAGGCGGGGGTGACGCCGAGCTCGGCCCCGTAGTGAAGGAGTCTCCTCGCCCGCGCGTGGGCGTAGCGGACCCTGAAGAGCGGATTGCGCTCGTGCTGGACGAGAAGGGGAGCGCCGGGCAGAGCGTGATCGTGCGCGGCGGGCCGCAGCAGCGCCCAGCGGGCGGCGTCGCCACCGAGCACTTCGGGCTCGTACGGAGCGGGAAGTACGGGAAGCGGCTCCCCGTCGGCGTCGAGCGCGGCCTCGGCCCCCTGCGCGCGGAGCAGCCGCAGCACGGTGTCGGTGACGAGAGCCGCCCGGGGCTCGTCGGCGGCGCGGAGCCGCGTCCGCGTGCCGGCGAGCGCGGCGGAGCACCCGTACCGGGTCCCTTCGGCGAGGACGCGCTGCACGAGCCGCGTGTCGTTCGCCTCGCCCAGGGTGAAGTTGAGGAAGCCGGGCCCGGTGATGTCGACGGAGCGAATGCCGGGGTGCGGGTGCAGCCGCTCCTTGAGCAGCTCGGCCACGGCCCGGGCATCGAGCCCGGCGCCCCGGGCAAGCCCGAGCGCGACACTGCTGGCGTAGTCGCCCACTCCCCCGGCCCGGGGCCGCTCGACCTTGACGCGCGAGGGCACCTCGACACGGAGCACACCCTCGTCGACCGCACGGCGCACGGCGTGCAGCACGGTGAGAGAGAGGTCCGCGGGGGTCACGGGACCAGCCTAGGGGAGGAGGGGGGTCGGAACGCGAACGGGTTTCGCCATGTGGGCGGTGGGGCGGGGGGCCGAGCGTTCGATGGCGGCGGAGCCGGACGTGAGTTCGGCGTGGGGATGCCGGGGCGGCACGGGCGGAGCGATGCCGGGCCGCGCCGCCGAAGCCCCGCCTCGTACGACTCGTGCGCGCCGGGCCGCGCCGTCGAACCCATACGTTCGTACGGCCCGGCGCTATCCGTTCGGCCTCATGCTCCAGGCCCCCCGTCTGTCCTCCCCTGCGGCCGGCTCCTCGCCGGCGTCCTGCCCGCCCGCCTCGTCCCGGCGCCCGCGCCGCTCCCGCGGTTCCCGGTGCATGAGCTGCCGTACGACCCGCACGAGCTCTGTCGGCTCGAAGGGCTTCGCCAGGAACGCGTCGACACCGGAGACACCGGCGCCGCCGTCCGTCTCGTAATCGGTGCAGGCACTGATGATGGCCACCGGCAGATGCCGCGTCCGCGGGTCCTCGCGCAGCCGCGCGGCGGTCTTCAGCCCGTCGAGCCGGGGCATGACGACATCGAGGGTGACCACATCAGGACACACCTGATGCACCACATCCAGACACTCGGCACCATCGGCCGCGGTCACCACCTCGAACCCCTCGAGTTCGAGATTGACCCTGATCAGCTGACGGATCACCCGGTTGTCATCCACAACCAGCACCCGCCCGGACACCCCTGACACACGTCGAGAGTAGGTCGCGGGAAGCGGCCGCGTCCGGCTTTTGCCCACTTCTGACCCGTGCGAGGGAACGCCCCCTCGGTGACGCCCCGGAAATACCTGTTCACAGGCACCCTCCGAGAGCTGGTAGTGTTCCTTCCGTCGCCGCGAGAAGCGGCAACGCCCCCGTAGCTCAGGGGATAGAGCAACGGCCTCCGGAGCCGTGTGCGCAGGTTCGAATCCTGCCGGGGGCACTTCGCAGGAAGTGCCAAAAGACCCCGTGATCAGCGGAAACGCTGAACGCGGGGTCTTGTTGTATGCGCAGGCCTGTGCCGCACCGAGTCGCCGCCCGACAGGGGTCGCGGCCTATGCGCGGCCTGGGCCGTGGGGCGAAACGCCGGGCGAGAACGCGAAGACGAGGAAGGCCCCGGGCAGATCCAGGGACCTAGGGACCTATGGAGTGCCGGTGCTGGATCACCCTCGGATCTCTCGTACGGAGACGTCGTTCTCGTCACTCAGCTCCAGCGTGTGCGCGAAGCCAAAGGCGGCGAGGAGCCGGCCCAACGCCTCGAAGCGCGCCGGGTCCACGACTCCGCTCAGCAGAACGTCCGGGCCGTCGACCGGATCGATCTCCACCTGACACCAGCTGGTTTCCAGCTCGTAGCCGTCCCAGGATGACGATCGCGAGGACCAGCCGGCCCGGACGAAGCGCGCCGCCACGGCGGAGGCATCACGGCAACCGTGCAGGACACCGCACACGTTGTTGTTCACGTCTGCCCACGAAGCATCGAGCCTTGGGCCCGCATCGGATATGTCCATGCCCGGAGTATGCAGCAGCTGACCAGCCACGATCACTCGCCGGGCCCACGGCGGGCTGTCTTCGGGTTGCCCGCTGCCGGCCGGCAACGGCCGCGCGCCAAAGTAGCTCGTCCGCCGGACAGTTCCCCCGTTCGGCCTCGCCGGGCTGCCACAGCGGATCACAATGCGCGCATGACCGATGACTGGAAGCGACGGCTCGAGAGGGCTCGGGACAACCTCATCAGGGAGGGCGATCCGGTCGCGTGGGTGAGTGAGCGGGACGCGGTGGAGCGGGCGGTGCGGTATCCGTCGCTGGCCGTGCGCGGGGCGTTGTTCGGGGTGGCGGCCTGCCGGGAGGGAGTGTGGCGGATGGTGTCGCCGCTGCGGGACGGGACGCCGCAGGGCTCGCGGGACAGTCTGCACTCGATGCTGTGGTTCCGGGCGAAGGACGACACCGAGGACCGGGGCGAGCGGCGCGAGTTGCTCGCCGCGGTCAGCGTCCTCGAGCGGGAGCGGATCGACGAGATCGAGGTGCTCGGGGAGCGGTTCCGGATCGTGCGGGGGGACGAATTGGCGCGGTGCGGGGACGACGGGCTGGAGCCGCCCCGGCCCACCGACGTCGAGCCGCTGGAGCGGTCCTGGGAGATGGGAAGCCCGCGGACCCCGTCGCCCGACCGGGGCTTCGTCCTCGATCCCGCGCGCGAGGCCGGGCCGATGGCGGAGGCGATGCGGCTCGGCCTTCGGGGGTTCTCGTACTCGGGGAGGCGCTACCCCGCCGACGTGCGGGCCGGGTCCGAGCGGGCGGTCAGGACGCATCCCGAGATCGTGGTGATGCCGACGACGTTCGGCGTGGCCGAGAAGACGGGCGAGACCTGGAATCCGCAGGGCTCCTTCATGGCGACCCCGCACGACGCCCGCGCGCACCTGTACGTGGCGCTGACCGAACTCTGGCCGCTCATCTACGAGCTGGAGGACGAGCAGCGCAAGCGGTACGCGCGCGCGGCCGAGGAGTTCAGGGCTCTCGGCCGTGCGAACGAACTCACCGCGGAAGGACGCCTGTTCCGGATCTTCCGCATCGAGCGGATGGTCCGCTTCGGGCCCGACGGCCCCGAGGGGCCGCGGACGTCGGACGTGGACGACAGCGAGCCGATGAAGATGCATCCGACCATGGACGAGGACGGCACCATCCACTACGGCGAGTGAGCCTGAGCATGGCCCCGATGTGCGCCGGGAACGCAGCGGGGCCGCACGGCGGTGATGCCGTGCGGCCCCTGAAGAGCTGTGCGGTTACTTGACGTTGATCGCGGTCCAGGCCGCGGCCACCGCGTTGTACTGCGTGCTGCCGGCGCCGTACAGGTCGCTCGCCGCCGACAGGGTCGCGGTGCGGGCGCCCGAGTAGCCGGTGGTGGAGGTCATGTAGGTGGTGAGGGCCTTGTACCAGATCTTGTACGCGGCCTGGCGGCCGATGCCGGTCACCGTGGAGCCGTTGTAGGTGGGCGAGTTGTAGGAGACGCCGTTGATGGTCTTGGCGCCGCTGCCCTCCGAGAGGAGGTAGAAGAAGTGGTTGGCCGGGCCCGAGGAGTAGTGGACGTTCAGGCGGCCGACGGTCTTGGACCAGTAGTCGGCGGAGCTGCCGTCCTTGCTGGGCTGGTCCATGTAACGCAGCGGGGTGCCGTTGCCGTTGATGTCGATCTTCTCGCCGATGAGGTAGTCACCGGCGTCGGTGGAGTTGTTGGCGTACCACTCGACCGAGGTGCCCAGGATGTCGGAGGTGGCCTCGTTCAGGCCGCCGGACTCCCCGCTGTAGCGGAGGTTGGCGGTGGAGGAGGTCAGGCCGTGGGACATCTCGTGACCGGCCACGTCGAGCGACGTGAGCGGGTGGGTGTTGCCGATGCCGTCGCCGTAGGTCATGCAGAAGCAGGAGTCGTCCCAGAACGCGTTGACGTACGCGCTGCCGTAGTGGACGCGGGAGTAGGCGGCGACGCCGTCGCCGCGGATGCCCGAGCGGCCGAGCTCGTTCTTGTAGAAGTCCCAGGTGACGGCCGCACCGTAGTGGGCGTCGGCGGCCGCGGTCTCGCGGTTGGAGGACAGGCCGTTGCCCCACGTGTCGGTGGAGTTGGTGAAGAGCGTGCCCTGGCCGGAGGTGCCGCCGGCGAGGTCGTACGTCTTGTGGCCGCCGCGGGTGGCGTCGGTCAGGGAGAAGCCGGCGGAGGTGCCGAGGGTGACCTGGCCGCTGTACTCGGTGTTGCCGATGCCGGTCTCGATGGCCTCGTAGGACTCGAGCTGCTTGCCCGTGTTGGCGTCGGTGATGACGTGACGCTTGCTCGGGGTGCCGTCGGCCTGGGTGCCGGTGACGATGGTCTCCCAGGCGAGGACGGGCTTGCCGGTGACGGCCCAGATGACCTTGCGGGCGGAGGAGCCGGTGGCCTTGTCGCCGGCGGCGCCGGACGCGGCGACGGCGTTCTTGCCGGCGGTGGTGGCGGTGAGGGCCGGGGTGGTGGAGGCCACGGCTATCTTCGCGGCGGTCGCCTTGGTGGTGGAGCGGGCACCGTTCTTCTTCTGGTGCACGACGAGGTCGCCGCCGAGGACCGGCAGGCCCTCGTAGGTGCGCTCGTAGCGGGTGTGGACCGTGCCGTCGGCGTCCTTGACGACGTCACGGACGACCAGCTTCTCCTGGCCGGACAGGCCGATGGCCTGCGCGGTGTCGGCCGCGGTGGACTGGGCGTCCTTGATGGCGGCGGCGCGCTGGCTGCCCGAGAGGGCGACGGCGGTCGCACCGGCCTCGCGCTGGGCGGCGGTCCCGGCGGCGCTGGCGGATCCGGTCTGGATGCCGACGACGACCATGGCGGCCGAGGCGATCAGGGCGGCGGCGCGGGCGGTGGTACGGCGAGGCGAGGACTGCAGGCGGGTCACGCGGGCTCCTTCGCTGTGAAGCGTGGGGGTTTGTTGTGGGGGGTGGTGCGTGACGTGAGCGTGCCATCAACCAGAGCCGATTGACAGGTATGCAACAAGGATTTGACCTGCAGTTGTCCGAAGGGCGGCCAACTCCGTCCGCTATACGGGGAGCTGACCGCCTCAAGGGTCGTGCAGGGGTGCAATAGGGGCGGGGTAGGGGCGCCGGAGAGGGGTGCGCGGAGGGTGCCGGGAGGGGCGGAGGAGGGTTTCGGGAAGGCGGGAGGACGGTGCGCGACAGCGCGCGAAAGGTGCGCCCAGCGCGAAAAGGGGCGGGAGGTCCGGTTGCGCACCCGGCCTCCCGCCCCTCCCCCACGCGTCGCACTCAGTCGAACACCGGCCCCGACACCCGCGCCCGCTTCAGCTCCGCGAAGCCCGACACCGACGCCGCGAGCAGCGTCGCCCGCCACAGCCGCGCCGCCTCCTCACCCCTCGGGATCCGGGTGAGGACCGGGCCGTTGAAGCCGAGCCGTGCGCCGTCCGGGCCCGGCGCCGCGAGGACCGGGCTGCCCGCCTCCTCGCCGACGGCCGCCTGGCTCGCCTCGTGCGAGGCGCGCACCTCGCCGTCGTACGTGTCGTTCCTCGCGTACGCCAGGAGCTCGCCGGCCGGCAGGTCCGCCGCCGCCAGCGCCTCCTCGATCACGTCGAGCTCGGGCGCCCGGCCGCCCGGGTGGTAGCGGGTGCCGAGTTCGGTGTAGAGCCGGCCGGCCGCCTCGTTGCCGTACTTGTCCTTGACCGCGGCCAGCGTCCGCACCGGGTACCAGCCCTTGGGGCCCAGCAGCTCCCGGTACTGCTCCGGGATCTGGTCCAGCCGGTCCTCGTTCAGGATCGCCAGGCTCATCACGTGCCAGTGGATCTCGGCGAGGCCCTGCTGCTCGGCCTCCACCAGCCAGCGGGAGGTCACCCACGTCCACGGGCACAGCGGGTCGAACCAGAAGTCCACGGGGACGCGCGTCTGCTCTTCGGTGGTGGTCATGTTCCGTTCCTCTCCTTCGTGCACATCCGCACACATCCGTACACATCCGTACGTACGACGACGGGGTTCACGTCCCCCGCGTGCCGCCGCGGTCGACGTGAACCCCACAGCACTGCGTCAGTTGGTCGCCAGGCCCAGGACCACCGGCGCGGCCGCCAGCAGCGCGAGGACCACCGGGACCGGGGCGCCCTTGCCGTCCTTGGCGCGCAGGTGCGTGATGAACGCGCCGACGAAGTACAGGACCACGCCGACGCCGGCGGCGATGCCCAGCGGACGGAACCAGATGCCGGCGATCAGGCCGATCGCGCCCAGGATCTCCAGGATCGCGAGGCGGGGCAGCCAGGAGTCCGGGACGTTGACCTTCTGCATGCCGGCCACGATCTTCTCGTCGCGGACCAGCTTGCCGCGCGCCGAGCCGACGAGGACCAGCGAGACCAGGATCGCGAGGACGACATAGGCGATGAACACGGTTGCTCCTTGAGCGGGTTGTGGGAGGGGGTGGGAGGAGGGAGGAGGGGCAAGGGAAGGGAAGGAAAGGGACGGAGATGGGGAGGGAGCGGGAGGGAGGGGAGGCAAAGGGGACGGAAGGGGGACGGAAAGGGGACTGTCCAGGAGAGAGAAGGAAGTCGGGGTGAGGAAGTCAGGTGCCCGGGAGTCAGGGACCCGGGGTCGGCCCCGGGGGCCGGCACCCGGGGTCAGGGCCCGGGAGTCAGGGCCCGGGCCCCCGCGGCGGCGACGTCAGGGGCGCGGGATCGCCTCGACCACGCTGCTCGGCGAGCGCGTCGGCAGGATCCGCGTGAGCGTGAAGCCGGCGGCGTCGAACAGCGCCCGGAACTCCTCCGCGGTGCGCTCCTGGCCGCCGCTCAGCACCATCATGTTGAGGTCGATGATCTTGCTCGGCGAGAAGCCGCCGCCCTCCGGCACGACCGTGTCGACGACGAGCAGCCGGGCTTCCGGGGACATCACGCGCCGCACCGACTTGAGGATCTCGATGCTCGACTCGTCGTTCCAGTCGTGCAGGACCCACTTCATCGTGTAGAGGTCGCCGCCCTCCGGCACCTTCTCGAAGAAGCTGCCGCCGACCAGCTCGCAGCGGTCCGCGAGGCCCGCCTCGGCGACCCGGGCGCGGCCGTTGGCGACCACGTGCGGCAGGTCGAAGACGATGCCCCGGGCCTCCGGCTGGGCGCGCAGGATCGCGGAGAGGAAGCCGCCCTCGCCGCCGCCGACGTCGACGACCGTGCCGTACGGGGCGAAGTCGAAGGCCTCCACGACCGCGTCGGCCACCATCGCGGTCAGGCCGGTCATGGCCTTGCCCAAGTGGTCGGCCAGCTCCGGCGTGCGCTCGAAGTACTCCCAGATCGGGATGCCGTTCGCGGCCTCGAAGACCGGGGCTCCGGTACGGACGGACTCCGCGAGCCGGCCCCAGGTGCCGTGGTGGGCGGTGCCGAGCTCCAGTTGGACCAGGGAGGCGAGCGAGCCGGGGACGTCGGTGCGCAGGGTGTCGCCGAGCGCGGTGGTGGCGTAGCGGCCCTCGTCGTCGACGCTCAGGACGCCGACGCCTTCGAGCGCGCGCAGCAGGCGGTGCAGGGAGCGCGGGTCGGTGCCGGTGGCCGCGGCGAGCTCTGCGGCGGTACGGGGGGCCTCGGCCACGAGGTCCGGCACGCCGAGCGCGGTGCCGGCGTGGACGGCCCGGGACACCCAGTAGCTGGTGACGATCTCGAACATCCGCTGGAAGTCGGGCTGCCGGTCCTGCTGCTCAGGTCCGCTGGTGCGTGCGTCCATGGGGAGGTCTGCTCCGGGGGCTCGGGAGGAGGGTCGGTGTACGGAGGTGCGGAAGTACGGAGGTGCGGAAGTACGGAGGTGCGGAAGTACGGAAGGGCGTAGGTAGGTGCTGAAGTGCCGCGGTCGGGGACGGCGGCGCGGGCGCGCGACCGTACGGGGTGGCAGGGGCCACCCCGTACGGCCTTCCGGCGGGCCGGCGCGTCAGGCGACCGTGACGCCGATCTTGCCGACCGTGCCGGCGCCGAAGGCGGCGAAGCCCTGGCCGACCGCGTCCAGGGAGACGCTCTGCCCGATCGGCACCGTCAGGGCGCCGGAGACGACGGCGTCGGCGAGGCGCTGCAGGGTGGCCGCGTCGGGGTTGGCCATCACGGAGGTGACGGTGATGTCGAGCTCGGTGGCCGCCTCCGGGCCGAAGCCCAGGGTGGAGGCCAGCCGGCCGCCGGCGGTGACGAGCGCGGCGGCGGCGACCGGGTCGCCGGCCAGGTGGGCCACGGCGTGCACGCCGTTCGGGGCGACGGCCTTGACCTGGGCGGCCAGGTCGCCGGTGTGGTCGACGACGTGGGCGGCGCCGAGGCCCTTGACGAACTCGGTCTCCTCGCCCGGCTTGGCGGTGGCGATGACCGTGGCGCCGGCCCGGGCGGCGAGCTGCACCGCGTACGCGCCGACCCCGCCGGTCGCGCCGACGATCAGCACGGTCTCGCCCTGCTTCGGGGCGAGGGCGTCGACGACGCCGACGGCGGCCGAGCCGGCCAGGCCGAGCGCGCCGGCGTGGGCGGCGTCCAGGCCCTCGGGGGCGGCGGCGATGCCGTAACCCTCGCCGACCACCACGTAGTCGGCGAGCGCGCCGTCCTGGACGACGGGCTTCATGACGACGCCGAAGACGCGGTCGCCGGCGGCGCGCTCGACGCCCTCGCCGACGGCCTCGACGGTGCCGGCGAAGTCCTTGCCGAGGGTCACCGGGAACTTGTGCTCAAGGACGTCCTTCAGGAAGCCGTAGATGACGGCGCCGTCGAAGCCGTTGAGGGAGGAGTGGCTGACCTTGACGAGGATCTCGCCGGGACCGGGGGCCGGCTTGGCCACCTCGGTGACGGTCGGGGCCGCGCCGAATTCGTCGATGGTCACTGCGCGCATGGGTGTTTCCTCTTTCCGGTGAAAGCAGTTGGAACAGAAAGCGAACGGAGGGCTGCGAGTCGCGGCCGGCACCAGGCCGCGACTGGCATCGGGCCACGGCCGGCGTCAGGCAACGGCCGGCGAGCAGGCCACGGCCGGCGTCCGGCCACCGTCAGTGGGCAGGCCACTGCCGATGAGCGGGCTTCGGCCGGTGAGCGGGCCACGGCCGGCGTCAGCCCACTGTCAGTGGGCAGGCCACGGCCGGAGTCAGGCCACGGCCTGCTCGTACGAGGCCCGCAGCACCGTCGCCGCGACCTCCAGCTCGTCCTCGTCGCGCGGCGCGTACAGCATCACGATGCTGTTCGGGAACTCGGCGCGGCGGGTGATCGGGTGCGGCTCGGTCCAGCCCAGGTCGGTCAGCGGGCCCAGTGCGTCCAGCGGCACGCACACGTGCATGAACCCGGAGCGGTGGATGTGGCCGAACTCGTCCACCGACGGGTGCAGGAAGTGTTCGAACGCGCGGTTCTGCCGGTTGAGGCGCAGGGCGAGCGAGCCGGGCTCGGAGACCAGGCTGGGGCCGGTGAAGACGCCCGGCAGGGCCTGGGCGCGGGCGACGAGCGCGTCGCGGATCTCCCGCGGCGAGAAGTCCTCGAGCTGGTCGTGCGGAATCTCCCGGCCGGTCGTCGCGGGACGGGTCCCCTTGCGCGGGGGCAGAACGCTCAGATCGACGGCCATGGGATATTCCTCCGGTGCGGTGCGGGGTGCGACGAAGCCACGCACTTTCAGTGCGCTGGTTACTTCTTGTTTCCGCTTGAATTCTGGGCGATCCTTCTGCTGTGGCAGAAGACGGCACTTCAAAAACACCTACGCACATGAATGTTCCCGACCCCGTCGGAGAGGGCATCACCACCTGTCAGCTGCGGGATGTGCTCGACCGGGTCGGTGACAAATGGAGCGTCCTGATCATGGCGCTGCTCGGTGACGGGCCGCGGCGCTATTCGGAGCTGCGCCGCTCGATCGACGGCATCTCGCAGCGGATGCTCACGCTGACGCTGCGCAGCCTGGAGCGGGACGGCCTGGTGATCAGGACCGTCACGCCGAGCACGCCGCCGCGGGTGGACTACGAGCTGACGCCGGTCGGCCAGACGCTGTCCCGTGAGGTGGCCTCGCTGATCAAGTGGTCCGAGGAGCACCGCGAGTACATCAGCATGTCCCGGCTCACCTTCGACTCGGACTGACTCGGACCGAGACTCCCCTACGCATACGACCTGAGACGCCCGGACGCATACGACCGGCCGGCGGTCCGCAGGGAGCGGGCCGCCGGCCGTTTCGTGTCTGCCTGAAGTCCGACGCACGCCGGACGCCGACGCCGACGTCAGGAGATGCGCATCTGGGCCATCATGCCCATCGCCGCGTGGTCGAAGATGTGGCAGTGGTAGAGGTACGTCCCCCGGTAACCGGTGAACGTGGCCTGGAGCTTGACCGTCTCCCCCGGGTTCAGGTTGACCGTGTCCTTGAGCCCGACCTCGGGGCCCGAGGTGATCGGCTGCCCGTTGCGTTCCAGGACCCGGAACTGCACGAGGTGGATGTGGAAGTTGTGCGGGATGATCTTGTTGGTGTTGGTGACGGTCCAGATCTCCGTGGTGCCGTAGACGATCTCGGTGTCGATCCGGGCCATGTCGTAGCTGACACCGTTGATGAAGCCCATGTCCGTGGCCAGGCCGTTCTCGTCCATGCTCAGCGCGACGGAACGGTTGACCGTGGCCTGCGGCAGGGCCGGGAAGGTGCGCATCTGGTACGGGATGGTGCCGAAGTCCTGCGACCCCGTCGCGCCGACCTTGAACTGGACCACCTTGGTGATCTGGTCCGCGGGGCCGCCGGGCATGGCGTCGGCCGCGTTCACCAGCTCCACCGTGCTGCCGCGCGGGAACTCGAAGAAGTCGATGAGGATGTCGACGCGCTCGCCCGGGGAGAGCTGCACGCTGGTGACGTCCTGCGGCTTCTCCAGGAGGCCGCCGTCGGTGCCGATCAGCGTGAACGGCGTGCCGGTGGACAGGCTGAGCTTGAAGTAGCGCATGTTCGCGCTGTTGAAGATCCGGAAGCGGTACTGCCGGTGGGAGACGTCGAAGTACGGCCACGCCCTGCCGTTGGCGAGGATGACGTTCCGGTTGAGGAAGTCGTCCATGGCGTAGACGAGCTGGCCCTGGTCGTCGAAGCGGGCGTCGCGCAGCATGATCGGCACGTCGTACGCGCCGGTCGGCAGGACGTTGGCCTTCTCGACGTCGTCGGTGAGCAGGTACATCCCGCTCAGGCCGCGGAAGTTGTTCTCCGACTCCGCGTGGTGCGCGTGGTCGTGGTACCAGAGGTTCGCGTGCGGCTGGTCGTTCGGGTACGTGTAGGTCTTGGTGCCGCCGTTCGCCGCGATGAGGTCCATCGGGCCGCCGTCGCTGTCCGGCGGCACGTGCGCGCCGTGCAGGTGGACGGAGGTGGCGACGGGCAGGTTGTTCGTCTGCTGCACCACCGTCCGCACGCCCGACTTGGCCTTGATGACCGGGCCCGGGAAGCTGCCGTTGAAGGTGCGGACCCGGGTGAGGCGGCCCGGCAGGATCTCGACGTCCGCCTCCTGCATGGTCATCGCGTAGTAGTCCGCGGTGCCGGTGGAGGAGGTCGGGGTGAGCGTCGGCGGGATCGGCATGGGCCGGGTGAACTTGGGCACGGTGGCCGGATCGAGGTCGGCCGCCTCGGCCGTGCCGCTGACGGCCGGTATCGCCAGACCGGCGGCACCGGCCGCGCCGGCCACCACCGCGCCCGCCTTGAGTACGTTTCGACGAGTGATCACGAAAAATCCCCCATGATGCTCCCGGGAATACGGCCGAGACCGGCGTCCGGAAGTCCGTCGTGAACGGGATGCCGGCCGCGGAGAATCGGGGCCGGATCATGGCCATAATTCTCCGTTGGGTCCAGGACGTGATCAATGGAGGAACATTCAGGGGTACGTGCAATTCCGCAGGTCGTGCGGGTGCTCGGTCGGTTTTCGGAAAGCGAATGTCAAGATTCCGCCAGGAAGGACCGGAGGTCGTCCGGGTGCTCTAGGCCGGAATTCGTCGTTCCATCGCGATCGACTCGTGGTGCCTGATGACCTCGGCGACCACGAAGCCCAGGAACTTCTCCGCGAACTCCGGATCGAGCCGGGCCGATTCGGCGACCGCCCGCAGCCGGGCGGTCTGCCGGGCCTCGCGGGCCGGGTCGGCCGGCGGCAGGCCGTGTGCGGCCTTCAGCTCGCCGACCCGGCGGGTGTGCGTGAAGCGCTCGGCCAGCAGGTGCACGACGGCCGCGTCGAGGTTGTCGATGCTGGCCCGCAGCCGCGCGAGCTCCAGCCGGGCCTCCCGCGTCGTCACGCCCGCTCCTCGCGGTGCAGGAACTCCGCTACCAGGAAGGCCAGATCGAGCGACTGGCTGCGGTTGAGCCGGGGGTCGCAGGCCGACTCGTACCGCTCGACGAGGTCGGGGAAGCCGAGGTCGTGCCCGCCGCCGACGCACTCGGTCACGTCGTCGCCGGTGAGCTCGACGTGGATGCCGCCGGCGTAGGTGCCGAGCGAGCGGTGCACCTCGAAGAAGGCGCGGACCTCGCCGAGGATGTCGTCGAAGTGCCGGGTCTTGTGGCCGGACGGGGCCTCGACGGTGTTGCCGTGCATCGGGTCGCAGACCCAGGCCACCCGGGCGCCGGAGGCCGTGACCCGCTCGACCAGGCCGGGCAGCACGTCGTACACCCGGTCGACCCCGAGCCGTACGACGAAGGTGAGCCGGCCCGGCTCGCGGTGCGGGTCGAGCCGGTCGATCAGCCGCAGCGCGGTGTCGGCGGTGGTGGTGGGGCCGAGCTTCACGCCGATCGGGTTGTCGATGCGGGAGAAGTACTCGACGTGGGCGCCGTCGAGGTCGCGGGTGCGCTCGCCGATCCACAGCATGTGGCCGGAGGTCGCGTAGACGCGGCCGGCGTCGGGGTCGCGGCGGGTGAGCGGGGCCTCGTAGTCGAGCAGCAGGCCCTCGTGGGAGACGTAGAACTCGGAGTCGTCGAAGGCGCGCGGGCTGGCGCCGGTGGCCCGCATGAACTTCAGCGCGCGGTCGATGCCGTCGGCGATCGCCCCGTACTGCTCGCGCTGCGGGGAGGTGGCGAGGAAGTCGCGGTTCCACTCGTGGACCTGGCCGAGGGCCGCGTAGCCGCCGGCGGTGAACGCCCGGACGAGGTTGAGGGTGTTGGAGGACGCCTGGTACATCCGCAGCAGCCGCTCCGGGTCGGGGACCCGGGCCTCGGCGGTGAAGGGCAGGCCGTTGACGGCGTCGCCGCGGTAGGTGGGGAGGGTGAGGCCGTCGCGGGTCTCGGTGGGCTTGGAGCGCGGCTTGGCGTACTGGCCGGCGATCCGGCCGACCTTCACGACCGGCATGGCGGCGGCGTAGGTGAGCACCGCGGACATCTGCATCAGCGTGTTGAGCTTGCTGTGCACGGTCTCGGCGGAGACCCGGTCGAAGGTCTCGGCGCAGTCGCCGCCCTGGAGCAGCAGCGCCTCGCCGCGCGCGACGGCGGCGAGCCGGTCCTTGAGCCGGTCGCACTCGCCGGAGAAGACCAGCGGCGGGGCGGCGGCGAGCTCGGCGGTGACGCGGAGGAGGGCGGCGGGGTCGGGGTAGTCGGGCTGCTGGGCCGCGGGCAGCCCGCCCCATGTGTTCACCAGTTCGAATTCAAGGGTCTGTGTGTCGGGCTTCAAGGTCTCCATGGCGGAACCTCCCGGAGAGGTAGCGAGGCGAGGTGCGGCCGGTCCCGCCCGGGCGCCCGCGCGAGGGGACGCCCGGCCGGGACCGCCGGGCTGCGGCGGAGGGGAGCGCCGCAGGTTCATGGGCGGTACGTGGTGCACGGGGTGCATGTGGGGTGCGCGTGGTGCATGTGAAGTGCGCTTGGTGCGTGTGGTGCTCGTGGGCGCATAGGCCCGTGTGTACGTGTGTACGTGTGTACGTGTGTACGTGTGTACGTGTGTACGTGTGTACGGAGCAGCCGGTACGGGTCAGGCGCGGCGGGCGTGCTCGCGCGCGCCCGTGAGCGCCGCCTTCAACGACTCGGCGGCCATCTGCTGGAAGCCGGCGAGCCGCGGGACGTGGCCGGACTTGGTCATCTCGGCGTGCAGGAAGGTCAGGTCGTCCGCGAGCGCGATCATGCTGAACGCGGCTCTCAGATACGGCTCCTGGAAGTCGTAGGCGTGCCGGGGCGTCCCCGGGCCGTACGCGCCGCCGCGCGCCGTGACCACGACGACCCGCTTCCCGGCCAGCGGGCCGGTGCCGGTCTCGGGGTCGACGACCAGCGGCGGGACGACGACCCGGTCGAGCCACGCCTTGAACGTGGACGGCATCGAGAAGTTGTGCATGGGCAGGCCCAGAAGGATCGTGTCGGCCGCGAGCAGCTCGTCGACCAGCTCCCAGGTGACGTCCCAGCTCTCCTTCTCCTCCACCGTCCGCGCCGCCCCGCGCGCCTCGTCGAGGTCACGCACGCCGGCCGTCTCGATCCGCTGCATGACGGCCATCTGCGCGCCGTCGACGTGCGGCACGGGCGCGCGCCCCAGGTCGCGGTACACGATCGCCCCGCCCTCGTGCGCGGCCCGCCACGACGCGGCGAACTCGGCGGTGACCCGCCGGGTGGTGGACCCGAGCCGGGCGCTGGTGTCGATGTGGAGGAGCGTGGACATGGGTGATCTCTCCTGACGGTCCGGGGTGGGGCGGGTGGGATGGGTGGGGCGAGGGCCGGTCCGGCCCCCCGGGGTGCCCGGGCGGCCGGGCGCCGGGGAGGTGGCGCCCGACCTGGCCCGCCTGACGGACGGGGGCGGGCCGGCTCCCGGGAGGGCGGGAGCCGATGACCTGCCGCACGGCCGGGAGCCGTACGAGGCGGCGGAACCGGCGCCGTTGCCGGACTCCGCGGCCAAGACCCCGGCCGCGGCCGGGCGCCCGGCCCGCGCCAGGCGTGAGGACAACGTGCGGACCGCGTGGGCCCACCGCGCCCCGGACACCGGCCCCGCGGCGGAACCGGCGCCATTGCCGGACCACCCCGCAGCCACGAACCCGACCGGGACACCTGCCGGGACACCTGCCGGGAGACCCACCAGGACACCTTCCAGGAGACCTGCCGGGACACCGGCCGGAGCACCTTCCGGAGCGCCTACCGGGGCAACCCGCCTTCCGCCCCCGCGTGAGGCGCCCGACGGCCCCTCCCTCAGGCGGCCGTTCGCGTGCTCGACAAGGCGTACTCGGGGCCGGCGCCGTTGCCGGGGCCCTTCGGTGTGGTGGCGGCCGTGCCGGACCAGCGGGGGTAGCTGCCGAGGAAGCGGGCTCCCGCGCCGACTTCGGGGAGGGCGGAGAGGGCGCCGCGGAGGGCCGGGTTCTCGACGTGGCCGTCGAGGTCGACGAAGTAGCGGTAGCTGCCGAGGCGTTCGCCCGTGGGCCAGGAGTGGACGCGGCTGACCTCGATGCCGCGGCCGGAGAAGAGGCCGAGGACGTCGGCGAGGCGGGCGGGGCCGCCGTCGGGGGTGCTGACGACGAGGGAGGTGCGGTCGCGGTCGGTGCGGGCGGGCGGGAGCCAGGCCGGGGCGACCGCGACGAAGCGGGTGACCGCTCCGCCGCGGCGGCCGAGGCCCTCGGCCAGGACCGTCAGACCGTACCGCTCGGCCGCCTGCGGGGCGGCGATGGCCGCCGCCCCGGCCGTGCCGCCGACGCCCGCCGCCGCGGCCGCCGTGGAGTCGGCGGGCACGGTGCGGGCGGCCGGCAGGTGCTCGGCCAGCCATCCGGCGCACTGCGCGAGCGCGTGCGGGTGGCTGACCACCTCCCGTACGTCCGCGAGCTCCGTGCCCTCCGGCGCCATCAGGGCGAACGTCACCGCGAGTTCCACCTCGCCGGTGATGTGCAGCTCCGCCTCGGCCAGCTGGTCCATGGTGGCGGGCACGACGCCCTTCACCGAGTTCTCCAGCGGGACGACGGCGACCGCGCAGTCACCGCGCCGGACGGCGTCGAGCGCCGCCGGCACGCTGGGGTACGGCCGGCGCGGCAGCTCGTCCGCGTAGCCGGGCAGCCTGCGCAGCGCCGCCTCGGTGAAGGTGCCCTCCGGGCCCAGATAGCCGTATGAGGCGAAGGTCATGGCCGGGGCACCCGTCAGCTCTCGATCACCCGGTGGAACGCGACCGTGTCGAAGATGTCCTCCATGCGGACGGCCTTGCCGTCGCGGAACGTCCAGGAGTGGACGAACTGCAGCGTCTCGGTGTGGCCGGAGCGGGAGGTGACGTCACGGACGCCGAAGACGACGACCCGGTCGCCGTTGTCCAGGAACTCCAGCGGCTGGAGCTTCATGCCGCCGAGCACGCTGGGGACGTGGGCCAGGAAGGCGCGGACGCCGGCGTGGCCGTGCTTGGTGCCGCCGAGGCCGTACTTCTCCATGGTCTCGGGGTGGATCCACTGCATGTCCTCGGCCATGGTCGCGACCAGCGCGTCGACGTCACGGTCGCGGAAGGCCGCGTAGGCGGCGTGGATCAGGTCCAGGTTGCTCGCGGCCGGGTTCGGGGCCGCGTTCGTGGTGGGAGTCGTGGTGGTGGTCGTGGTGGTCATGTGCGTGCTGCCTCAGGCCTTCTTCGCGTACTCGGGATACATGGACTCGACCGTGCGGCGGATGCCCTCGCGCCAGTCGACCTTGCAGGGGCCGGTGAGCTGCTTCCGCAGGGTCGGGTCGAACTGGTAGGTCTCGCGGGTGACCTCGCTCGGCGCGAGCTTGGCCTCGACGCCGGTGAGCTCCTCCAGGTAGCGGACGCAGTCGGTCATGCCGACGGACTCGTCGCCGCCCCAGTTGGTGAGAGTGGCGGGCACGGTGGCCGCGTTCCACAGGTGCGGGACCTGCTCGATCAGGTCGTCGGTGTAGAGCAGCGAGCACCAGTTCTGGCCCTCGACGGGGACCGGGATGGGCTCGCCGGCGAGCATCCGCTTGAAGTAGATCATCGGCACGCCGCCGTAACCGCCGGGCCCGTAGGCGATGTTGAGGCGGGCGATGACGGTGGGCAGGCCGAGCGTCTGCGCGTACGCGCGGACCGCGCCCTCCGTGGCGATCTTGACGACCGGGTAGGCCGGCAGCCAGTCGGCGACGCCGTCGACCGGGTCGGTCTCCTTGTACTTGTGGTCGAGCGTCTGGCGCTTGTAGAGCGCGCCGGTCGACACGTACAGGAACGCCTCGGCGGTCCGGCAGTGGGTCATCAGGCGGCCGGCGGCGACCGTGTTGACCTCGATGGCGGTGTTGAAGTCGCCGTCCTCGCCGCGGTTCACGGCGGAGTGGATGACGTGCGTGAAGTCCTCGGGAAGGCCCTTGAGGCCGCCCTCGCCGGTGTCGTTCATGTCCCAGCGGAAGGTGGTGATGCCGTGCTCGCGCAGCGCGTCCTCCGCGCCCGGGGTGCCGAAGCGGCCGAGCGCCCAGACGTCGTTGTCCTCGGCCAGCGCCTTGGCGACCGGGCCGGCCACCTGCCCGGTGCCGCCGGTGACCAGGATCTTCTTGCCCTGCATGGTGGTTCAATCCCCTCAGATTGATCTGACGTGCTGAAAAGTGCGTGAAACGCGCGGAACGCGGGAGTGCGTGAAGCGCGTGGCCGCGCGCAGTGCGCGCAGTGCGTGGAGTGCGCGGTGGCTTACTTGCCGTCGCCGAGCGCCCGGTCGAGTTCCTTGCGGAGGATCGACTGGAAGCCGGCCACGTGCTGCGGGCCCATGAGCGTGTAGTGCTCGCCGGGGACGTCGATGAAGTTGACGTCGTCGGAGTGCTCCTTCCAGCGGCTCAGCTCGTTGTTGAGCCAGTCCTCCTTGGTGCCGCGCAGCGGGATCGCGTAGAACACCGACATGCCCCGCACCCGGCCGGACGGGGAGTACGTGCGGCCCAGGTTGGTGAGGCCGTCGGCGAGCTCGGCCCAGGCCGTGAACTTTGTCAGGTCCAGATCGAGTTCGGCGAGCCGGGCCTGCGGCGCGTTGTCGATGAAGTAGGCGAGCTGGTCCTCCTTCGACAGGTGGCGCAGCTGCTTCGGAAGCTCCAGCGACTGCTTCTTGTCGATGAGCGCCAGGAAGAAGGCGAGGTTGGCGGCGGTCTCGACGAAGTCGAGCTCGTCCATGCGGTACTTGATGTGCGGAGGCAGGTTGAAGCTGCCGACGAAGTCGACCTTCTCGCCCTCGGCCTCCAGGACCTTGGCCATCTCGAAGGCGACGGCGCCGCCGTAGGAGTAGCCGGCCAGCGCGTAGGGGCCGTGCGGCTGCTTCTCGCGGATGGCCGCCACATAGGTGGAGACCATCTCGTCGAAGCTCTCGAAGGGCTTCTCGCCGGGGTTGAAGCCGCGGGCGCGCAGCGCGTAGAACGGCCGGTCGCCGACGAAGTACTTGGCGAGGTTGACGAAGACCAGGACCTCGCCGACGCCGGGGTGGACACAGAACAGCGGCGTCTTGTCGCCGATGACCTGCATGGGCACGATCGGGTCGTACGGGCGCTCCACGACGCCCCCGGCGTCCTCGGCGAGCCGGGCGGCGAGCCGGCGCACGGTCGGGTTGGTGAGGACGGTGATGATCTGGAGGTCCTTCGCGCCGAGGCGCTGGGCGACCAGGCTGCGCAGCCGCAGGATGTCGAGCGAGGTGCCGCCGAGGTCGAAGAAGTTGGCGGTGGCGCTCAGCTTCGCCGGGTCGGTGTCGAACATCTCGGCGTAGATCCCGGCGAGGACCGTCTCGGTCTCGCCCTCGGGCGCGGTGTAGCCGCCGAGGCGGCGCAGGATCAGGTCGGCGACGGCGTCGGCGGTCTGCGCGTACGCGCCCGACTCGAGGCGCTTTCGCATGAGCGGGCGCTGGATCTTGCCGAGGCTGGTCTTGGGGAAGGCGTCCTTGGGCAGCGGCAGGATCAGCGAGGGGCGGAAGCCCCAGTGCATGACGACGCTGGAGCGGACGGCGGAGAGCACGCGGTAGAGGGCGAGTTCGTCGCCTTCCTCGGTCTCCGGGTGGAAGGCGATGACCAGCTGCTCGGTGTCGGATCCGGGGGCGCGGGTCGGGAAGGCGGCGACGTAGGAGCGGGCGACGTCGTCGAGTTCCTGGAGCAGGGTCTCGATGTCGTGGCTGAAGTAGTTGACGCCGTTGACGATGATGCTGTCCTTGCTGCGGCCGACCAGGGTGAGCCGGCCCTCGTCGATCCGGCCGAGGTCGCCGCTGCGGAACCAGCCGTCGGCGGTGAAGGCGTCCTTCGTGGCCTGCTCGTTGTTGTGGTAGCCGGGCGTGATCATCCCGCCGGTGAGCTGGAGTTCGCCGACCTCGCCCTCGCCGAGCGGCCGGTCCTGCTCGTCGGCGACGCGGATCCGCAGGCCCTCGACGGGGCGGCCGAGGTTGGCGAACTCCTGGCCCTGGTCGGAGAGCGGGAACTCGCGGGAGTAGATGGAGCCGGCGCAGGTCTCGGTCATGCCGAAGGCGGGCCACAGGGTGTCGTTCTTCAGGCCGTGCGGCGCGAAGCGCTCCAGGAAGCTCTCGCCGGTGGTGCGGACGACGGCCTCGCCGCCGCTGATGATGTGGCGCAGCTTCGACAGGTCCACCGGGCCGTGCTCGGTGAGCCGGTCGGCGGCGGCGTTGAGCAGGCCGAGCAGGAAGTTCGGGGTGAACGTCATGGTGACGCCGTAGCGGGAGATCAGCCGCAGGAAGTCCAGCGGCTCGCCGAGGACGACGGCGGCCTGGACGTGCAGCTGGGTGGCGCCGACGGACAGCGGCAGCAGGTGGCACTCCAGGAGCGCGGCGACGTGGTCGAAGGAGACCCAGTTGAGCGAGATGTCGTCGGCGCCGATGCGGTGGGCGCTGTTCTTGCCGGCCATGGAGGCGAGCAGGTTGGCGTGGGTGAGGATGACGGCCTTGGAGTTGCCGGTGGAGCCGGAGGTGAGGACGAGCAGCGCGGTGTCCTCGGGCGCGGCCTCGTGCAGCGTCGCGGTGTCGGCCGGGTCGTCCGCGTAGAGCGTCTCCAGGGCGGTGACGGCCAGGCCCTCGACGCGGGGCAGTTCGGCGGCGAGCGACTCGCTGGTGACGACAAGCGGCTGGTCCAGGAGGGTGTTGACGTGTCCGAGCTGCGCCGCCCAGCGCTCCGGGTCGCCGCCGAGCGGGGCCATCGGCACGGGTATGTAGCCGCCGAGGAGGCAGGCCCAGAAGGCGGTGAGGAACTCCTGCGGGCGGTCCAGGAGCAGCACGACCTTGTCCTGCGGCTCCAGGCCGCGCGTGCGCAGGCCGGTGAGGACCCGGCGGGCCTCGCGGACCAGCTCGGGGTACGGCTGGAGGTGGCTGTCCTGGGAGGTGGCATCGCCCTCGTGGTAGAGGACGCCGTTGCCGGGGTGGTCCTCCGCCGCCTGGAGCAGCAGGTCGGCGACGGTCCGTATCGATGGGATGGCCACGGTCATGGCGATGTCCTCTCTCGGCTGAGTGGGGTGTGCGGTGCGGGTGCTCCGCGCGGGGCCGTGTCGACGGTTCGCGTGCGGGTCCCTGTGACGGGCGTGTGTGACGGGCGTGTGTGACGGGTCCGTCAAACACGGCCGCCGCCGGCCGCGGGGTGAGCGGCACGACGGCGGCGTCGGGCTTCGTGGGGGGAACGGGGATCGGCCGGGCCGAAAGGGTGCTTCCGGCGAGGCGGGTCACACGGTGGAGGCAACGCACCGGACCTTGACAACCAGCTTCTTCGGACGGGCCGCCGGGTTCAATGGGCACCATGTCAGAGAAGTGTCGGGATTCTCAAATCCCGGTCGGAGTGTGCGGGTTGTCGTCGGCTCGCTCGGGGATTTCGGTCGGGGACGCGAGGAGGTGGAGGCGGGGCGCGCCGTCGGCCGGCCGGGCGGCGCGGACGGCGAGGGCGCCGTGGTGGCGGGGGCCGCACGGCAGGTCGTACACGCTCCAGCCGGCCGGATGACGGCCGGGCTCGCGGGCCGGGTCGCCGCCGAGGTCGTCCAGCGTGGTGGACCGGCCGAGGCCGGTGCCGATGCCCTTCAGATACGCCTCCTTGCGCGCCCAGACGCGGCCCAGGACGGCGGCGGCCCGCTCCGGGTCGGCCGCGGCCTCGACCTCGGAGCGCTCGCGCGGGTGCAGGGCGGGCAGCAGGTCCCGTACGGCCGGGGGGCCGGGGGCGCGTTCGACGTCGGCGCCGACCGGGACGGGCGCGGTCGCGATCAGGACCCGGCCCTCGGTGTGCGAGAGCGAGAAGTGCACCGGCGGTTCGGGCACGGCGAGCACGGGGCGGCCGTGCGCGGCCCCGCAGCACGGGCACGGCTCCCGGGCGAAGACCAGGTCTCCGGGCCGCTCGCCGAGCAGCCGCCCGAGGACGGCGCGCAGCGCGAGGTGCGCGGCGGTGTAGAGCCGGCGGTCTGCGGGCCGCAGGAAGGCGGCGGCGCGCTCGCGTTCCCGGGCGTCGAGGGTGGAGGTGTCGAGGTCGGGGGCGGGCGTGTGGGTGCGGGCGTGCTCGGGGAGTTCCAGGAGCCAGGCTTCGGCCTGCATCGTTCGGTGTCCTCACGGGCGGGGCGACGGGCACGGGTACGGCGTCGCCCCGCCGGCCTCGTGGGCGGGCGGGGCGACGGGGTCGCGGTGGTGCGGTCGCGGTGGCTGCCGCCGTCGCGGCTACGGGGTGACGGGGCTGTGGCCGGACGCGGGGGCGCGGCGCGCCCCGGTCAGCCGCGGCAGGTCGTCGTCGCCGGGGTGCGGCGGCTGAAGCTGCCGTGGACGTCGGTCTCGGCGTAGTAGGTGCGGCCGCTGTGGTTGCGCCGGCGCCAGCGCTGTTCGCTGGCGAGGCGGTACACGGTGCCGGTGGGCGCGCCGAAGAGTTCGGCGATGTCCCGGGCGGTGAGCCAGCGTTCGCCCGATTCCGGGGCGGCCGCGCGGCGCAGCCGGGACCAGTCGGGCGCGCCCCAGCGGTGCGCCGGGTGCGCGTCGCACTCGATGTGCCGGGCGCCGGGCGGCACGGCGAGCCGTCCCGTGCAGCCGGGCTCCACGCAGGGCCCGACCGGCAGTTCGCGCGCGGGTTCGGCGCGGGCCACCCGGCGGGCCGCGCCGGCCAGCCGGTGCAGCTCGCGGGTGGCGTCGGCGACGGCCGGGTGGGCGGCGAGCCACTCGGTGCTGCGCAGCACGAAGGCCGCGAGGTGCGCCGGGGTCCGCCGGGGGGCCGGGAAGCGGCGCTCGTCGGCGATGAGTCCGCTCCAGGAGGCGAGGGTGGCGACGATCGCCGAACGCACCTCGGCCGCCGGGCCGTTGAGGGGGATCCCGGCGGGTGCGCCGCCGGTGCCGCGCCGTTCGCCGCCGCGGCGTGCGGGGCCGCCGGCGAGCAGCCGCTCGCACTCGGCGTACAGGCCGGGCAGCTCCTCGACCGTGGCGACGAGCCGGGTGAGACAGGCGGGGCAGAGCCGGAGCCCCGGCCGCGCCGGTCGTTTCGTGCCGCCGTCGGCGGCGTTTCGCCTGCATTCCTCGCCCACGCACACCGTCCGTGCGGGAATGTGCGTTCCCGGGTGAGTCATTTTCTTTTTCCCGTCCTGTTCCGAAGCCTGCCGAAATGCGCAATGAGCGGAATGGATACCGAAACCCACCGGATTTTCACCCGTGGCCGAGTCGGAATCCGACTCCGCGAATGGTGACGATCCAGTCAGGACAGCCGAGCTTGCTGCGCAGGCTGCTGACATGCGTGTCGACGGTCCGCCGGGACCAGGAATCCCCCCAGATCTGCTGCATGAGCCTTTTACGGGGCACGACGTTTCCGGGATTGGAGGCGAGCAGATAAAGGACGTCGAACTCCTTGCGGGTGACGTCGATCCGCTTTCCGTCCAGACTGACCTGCCGGGCGCCGGCGTCGATGCGCAGCGGGCCCTGGTCGATGACGTCCACGGTCTGCGGCCGGGGACGGGAGCGGCGCATGACGGCGTGCATGCGGGCCATCAGCTCGTGGAAGCCGTACGGCTTGACCATGTAGTCGTCGGCGCCGGCCTGCAGACCGAGGACCCGGTCGAGCTCGGTGCCGCGCGCGGTGAGCGCGATGACCGGGGTGTCGCCCGCGGCGCGGATGGCCCGGCAGACCTCGAGGCCGTCCAGATCGGGCAGTTCGAGGTCGATGAGGACGAGGTCCGTGTTGCCGTAGACCTGGAGGGCGGCGCCGCCCGTCTCGACCCGGGTGACCTGGTGGCCGTGCCGGCGGAGGCCCGCCATCAGCGACTCCGCGTACGTGAGGTCGCGCTCCACCACCAGGATCCGCCAGGTTTCGCCGGTCGCGGCGGCCACCGCGGCGGCGACGGGAAATAGGTTTTCCGATATGCGAGGTGCAGGTATGTGAGGTGCGGGTTTTTCTTGCGTACGCTGACTCATCATCTCCCCCATGGACTAGTGTCCCCAGGAGTCTAAAAACCGCCGCTTCGCTTTGTCAAAGATCCCCGACGTAAACACGTCATGTCGACGGAGTAACGCGGATCATCGAATCGCTCGGGAATGTTCGGTGAATTTTTTTAATCTCCGAGGATACACGGCGCGGGTGTGCGGACAGTGTCGGACGAAACGTTCCGGACACCCTCCGTGGTTCTTTGGGCAGGGCCCGGACGGCACATCGGGGCGGCCCCGCCGGTCAGGGCGTTCCGAGGCTCGGCCGAAAACAGTCAGGAACATCCGTGTGCGCTGCCCACAGGCATGTGCGCCGAACCTCCGTTCCACATATTGAGACTTCCTGGATCCGGCATGGGAGGTTCTTTACCGGAGGCCGCGAAGGGGTGTGGTGGGGGTCACTTCCGGCCATAGTGTCGGAACCGGAGGTTCGGGGCTCAGGCGGTCCGTTTGCGCGGGGTCGCCTTCTTCGCGGGCTCCTTCGCCGCGGCGGCCGAGGAGGACTTGGCGGTCTTCGCGGTCTTCGCGGTCTTCGCGGACTTCGCGGCCCGGGTGGACTTCACGGCCTTCGCGGGCTGCTTCTTCGCCGTCTTCCCCGTGTCCGCGGTCTTCGCCGTGGACTTGCGGGCCGGCGCCGCCGTCTTCTTCGCCGCGGTCTTCGCCGTGGACTTCTTCGCCCCGGTCTCCTTGGGCTCGGCCCGGGACGCCGCCGTCCGGCTCCGCGGCCGCAGCTCGGTGACCTCGGCCGACTCGCCGCGGGCCTCCTTCGCCGCGCGCACGCTGCTCTCCAGGGCCGCCATCAGGTCGATGACCTTGCCGCCGCCCGCCTCCGCGGGCTCCGCGGGCACCAGTCCGGCGCCGCCCTCCGCCTTGGCGGCGATCATCTCCTCGACGGCCTCGCGGTAGTCGTCGTGCAGGCTGGTGATGTCGACCTCGCCGAGCGTGGCCATCAGGGCGTCAGCCAGGTCGAGTTCGGCCTCGCGCACGGTCACCGGGGTCTCCGGCGCGACGCCCTCCGGGGCGCGGATCTCGTCCGGCCAGAGCAGCCCGTGCATGGCGATCACGTCGTCGACCACCCGCAGCATGCCGAGCCGCTCGCGCCCGCGCAGCGCGTACTTCGCCACCGCCACCCGGTCGCTGCGCTTCAGCGCCTCGCGCAGCAGGGTGTACGGCTTGGCGGCGGGCACGCCGTTGGCGGAGAGGTAGTAGGCGGCGTCCATCTGGAGCGGGTCGATCTCACCGGCCGGCACGAAGGCCACGATCTCGATCGTCTTCGCCGTCGGCAGCGGCAGCGCGGCCAGGTCCTCGTCGGTGATCGGGATCATGGTCCCGTCGGCGTCCTCGTACGCCTTGCCGATCTCGGCCTGCGCGACCTCCTCGCCGTCCAGCTCGCACACCTTCTTGTAGCGGATCCGTCCGCCGTCCTCGGTGTGGATCTGGCGGAAGGAGACCGAGCGGCTCTCGGTGGCGTTGACCAGCTTGATCGGGATGCTGACCAGCCCGAAGGATATGGCCCCGTTCCAGATGGATCGCACGCTTCAACCCCTTCGTACCGGTAACCGTGGGATTCTCATCGTATGACGCCCATCACAGAGGTGGCGGGACGGCGGATCGCCCTCAGCAACCTGGACAAGGTCCTCCACCCGGCCACCGGCACCACCAAGGGCGAGCTGCTGCACTACTACGCCACCGTCGGGGCCGTGATCCTGCCGCATCTGCGGGACCGGCCGGTGTCCTTCCTGCGCTATCCGGACGGCCCGGACGGCCAGCTGTTCTTCACCAAGAACCCGCCGCCCGGCACGCCCGCCTGGGTGAAGACCGCCCCGGTGCCGCGCTCCGACGCCCCGCGCGCCCGGCAGGTGCTCGTCCAGGACCTGCCGTCGCTGATGTGGGCGGCGAACCTGGTGGTGGAGTTCCACACCCCGCAGTGGCGGGAGGGCTCCCCGGGCGTCGCCGACCGGCTGGTCCTGGACCTCGACCCGGGCCCGCCCGCGACCGTCGTCGAGTGCTGCCGGGTCGCCCTCCACCTGCGGGAACGGCTCGCGGCCGACGGCCTCACGGCGTACCCGAAGACCTCCGGCGCCAAGGGCCTGCACCTCCTCGCGCCCCTGGAGCCGGCCCCGTCGCCGGAGGTCTCGGCCTACGCGCGGCGGCTCGCCGTCGAGGCGGAGGCCGAGCTCGCCGGGCTCGTGGTGCACAAGATGGCCAAGGTGCTGCGGCCGGGCAAGGTCTTCGTCGACCACAGCCAGAACGCCGCCGCGAAGACCACCGCGACCCCCTACACCCTGCGGGCCCGCCGGCTCCCGGCCGTCTCCGCGCCCGTGACCTGGGAGGAGGTCGAGGAGACCGCCGCGGCCGGGGACCCGGACCGGCTCCTCCTGCTGATGGCCGACATCCCGCCCCGCCTGGACGCGTACGGCGGCGACCTGCTCGCCCCGCTCTTCGACCCGGCGGTGGCGGGAGCGCTGCCATGAGCGCGAAGAACAGAGGGAACACCGGGAACCCCGGAAACGCCGGCAACACCGGAGGCACAGGGCACGACGGCGGCACAGGGCACGACGGCGAGGTGGTCCTGCGGCCGCCCGTCGAGGTCATGCGGCCGAGGGCCGCCGACGCGATCCCCCCGCAGGGCTCGACGCCCGGCGGCCTGCAGTACTCCCTGAAGCTCGACGGCTTCCGCGCGCTCGCCTTCGTGCTCGCCGGCGGCCAGGTCTTCCTGCAGTCCCGCAACCGCCGCGACCTCTCCCCCGAGTTCCCCGCCGTCGCCGCGTACCTGGGCGAGCGGCTGCCGCCCGGCATCGTCCTGGACGGCGAGCTCTGCGCCTACCGCGAGGGCCGGCTCAGCTTCACCGACCTGCTGCGCTCGCACCGGGACCGCGAGCGGGCCGGCGTCCCCGTCTCGTACATCGCCTTCGACCTGCTCGCCCTGCCCGGCCACGACCTGCGCGGCCGGCCGCTGCGCGAGCGCTGGGAGCTGCTCGGCGCGGCCCTCGCCGGCACCGGCCCGCCGCTCCAGCGGGTGCTCGCCACCGACGACGAGGCGACGGCGCGCGAGTGGTTCGGCGCGCTGCGCGAGGCGGGCGTGGAGGGGATCGTGGCGAAGGCGTGGAACTCGGCGTACCGGCCGGGCCACACCTGGTCGTGGCGGAAGGTCCGGCACGCGGACACCCAGGACGCCCTGCTCGTCGGGGTGTTCGGCCCGCCGGACCGCCCGCACGCCGTCCTCGCCCGTCTCCCCGACGGCCGCGCGCTGCGCACCACGCCGCGGCTGACCGGCCCGCAGGCCCGCGAGGTCGCCGAGTGGACGGCCGGGCGGCTCGCCGCGCCGGTGACGGACCCGGAGCACGGGCCGGTCCGGCCGCTCGCCGACCCGCTGCCGGTGGAGCTGCTGCTGATCCGCACCCGGCAGGACATCGCGCGCTACGTACGGGTGCGGGACGAGCCGGCGGACGGTGACGACGGCGGCGGACGGTGACGACGGCGGCGGACGGGGGGCCCGGCACGCCGCCCGACGCGCCGCCCGACACGCCGACGACGCCGCCCCAGGCCGACAAGCGTCCACACGGCTGAATCCCGACTCCCCCTCCGCTCCGCTCCGTTCAGGACAAACTCCCTGTGAGCCCGGCGCGCGCGCCCCGTGACGCGCCCCGGCACACAAGTGCGCCGGTAGGCCGGGCGCGGAGCGTGGTCCGGACGGGCCGGAGGGGGTGTAAGGGGTGCGGTGGAACGCCGGGCCGGGGGCCGGCCGGGGTCCCGCGCCCGCCCGGACGTGGCGCAAAGCGAACGCCCGGGCGGGGCTTACCGGGCAGGCTCCGACAGGCAGGGCCTTGTTGTCGGTGCGTTGGTGCACACTTGCGTCCTGGTACAGCGCTCACGGGGAAGGCGGCCTTGGCATGCTGACGGGGATCGAGGAGGTCGACTGGGCCTCGCTGGGTCATGCGTACGGCCCCGCGGACGACGTGCCGGAGCTGCTGCGCGGCCTCGCCTCCGACGACCCCGCCGAGCGCGAGCAGGCCCTCGACGGCATGTACGGCGCGGTGCACCACCAGGGCGACGTGTACGACTCGACGCTCGCCTGCATCCCCTTCCTCCTCGAACTCGTCGCCGACCCCGCGGTGCAGGACCGGGGCGGCATCGTGGAGTTGCTGACCAGCATCGGCGGCATCGACCTGTGCGGTGACGAGGAGCTCGACGAACTCGACCCGGACGACGAGGAGTTCATCCCGGCGGGAAACTACGCGATGGCCGCGGCGGCGATCGCGGCCGGCGCCGACGTGTTCCTCTGTCTCGTCGACGACCCCGACCCCGAGGTGCGGCTCGCGGCGCCGTGCGCACTGGCCTCCCTGCACCCCGACCCGGGCCATGTGCTCAACCTGCTGCGCGAGCGGCTGACGATCGAGCGGGACACCGAGGTGCGCCTGGCGCTGGTGGAGGCCGTGGGGCGGATCGCGCTGCGGCACGAGTCGCTGCGCGCCGAGACCGTCGACTGGCTGAGCTGGCTGTCGTACGTGGCGCAGGCGCCCGGCCTGCGGCTCGCCGCGCTCGCCCAGCTCGCCCGCTGCGCGCCCGCCGAGATCCCCGCGGACGTGGTGGAGCGGGTCACGGGCCTGCTCGACGAGGTCCGCGCCTGCCCGCCGGACCGCCCCGCCGAGACTCCCCGGGCCGCCGCCCCGACGCTGATCGGCCAGGTCCGCGAGCTGCTGGAGGAGCACTCCGCGGGCCGCCCCACGCCCTGGACGGAGGAGCTGCTGCGCACCCTGCACACCGCGCTCGACGACCGCGTCGACGACCGCATCGCGCTGATCCTGGCGCAGCTGCGCAGCCCCGACTGGGGGCAGCGGTCGGATGCCATCTGGCTGTGCGGTGGTCTGATACGGGCCTGGCGCGGGCGGTACGAGGAGGTCGTACGGCTCGTCGGCGAGCAGCTCGGCGACCCGGAGCCGCGGCTGCGCGAGGCCGCGACCTCGTTCCTGGAGCGGCTCTTCGAGCTCGCCGCGCCGGCGGCCGACGCGCTCGCGGCCCGGCTCGCCGCGTGGCCGGCGGGCCCGCTCGGTCTGCCCGGTCCCGGTGCCCGGGCGGGGCGCGGCGGCGCGCTGCTAGCCCTCGCCCGTTCGGGTGATGCCCGGGCGATCCCGCTGCTCGCGCGCGCCCTGGAGGAGCGCGAGGTGCGGCGCGAGCTGCTGTACGCGGTGGACGCGCTCGGTCCGGCCGCGCTGCCGCTCGCGCCGGTGCTCCGGCGCCGGCTCGCCGAGGTGGAGCTCGACGAGCTGGTGTACGACCGGGCGGCGCCGCTGCTCTTCGCGCTCGGGGCGGTGCGGGGCGCGCAGGCGCTGCCGGAGGTGCTGCGGCTGCTGCGCGAGGCGCCGCCGAACCGGCGGGACTGGGTGCGCGAGGCGTGTCTGCGGACGCTCGCCGCGTTCGGGCCGGTGGCCCGGGAGGCGCTGCCGGACGTGCGGGCGCTGCTCGGCGACGGGTCGGCGGCGGTGTCGGCGGTGGCCGCGCAGGCCGTGTGGTCCCTGGACGGCTCGCTCGGCGAGGCGCTCGCCGCCCTGGAGCGCTGGCTGCGCCCGGGCACGACCGGTGCCGAGTGGTGCGCGGCCGCCCAGGCGCTCGGCGCCATCGGCCCGGCGGCGGCGGAGGCGGCTCCGGCGCTCCGGGCCGGTCTGGGCGCGCGCGACCTGTGGGTCCGGGTGCGCTCGGCGGCCGCGCTGTGGCGGGTGTCCGGCGAGGCGGCGGCCGTCCTGCCGGTGCTGCTCGCCGCCTGGGAGGAGAACCGGCACGCGCGCGTGGCCGTGGCCGAGTGTCTGGCCGAGATGGGGCCGCTGGCCGCGGACGCCGAGCCGGCGATCCGCGCGGAGCTGTCCCGAAGACGCCGGCACAACGCCCGGGACGACGGCTCGGGCTCCCATGACGTCCACGAGGACGAGAAGCTGATCACCTTGTGCCGGGCGGCCCTCGCCCACATGGAGCGCCCGCTCTTCTGAAAGGCAAAAAGGACTTCCCTACGAATAAGGTCTAGGGGAAGACCGATGCCGGGCCGGAAGGAGCGGGGAGTGAGACACCACCGTTCCCCGCTCCTGCCCGCCGCCCTCGTCGGCCTGCTCGCCCTCGGCTCCGCCGTGCTCACCGGCTGCGGCGGCCAGGGCGGCCTGCGGAGCGCCGGGCCCTCCCCCGCAGCCATCGGGCCGGTGCGGCTGTGGCCCGATCTGCCGCCGGCGACGAACCCGCCGATCGACTACGGCGAGACCGACACCCAGCGCGTGCCCGGCATCCCGGTCCCCGACAACGACATCCGCCGGGTCGATCCCCTCGCGGTCGTGCAGGCCGAGGTGCGCGCGCACCGAAACGACCGCTCGGGCCAGGACGGGCTGTACGCGGAGACCGTCCGGGCGGTGCTGGCCTGCACCAAGGACCGGGCGCACTGCCCGGTGCTCGCGCCGTACTACCGCGACCTCACCGGCAACGGCCGCGACGAGCTGATCGTCGGCATCCGGATGCCGGACCAGCAGCTCGGCGTCCGCGTCTACCTCGCCGAGAACGACGGTCTGACGCGGATCATGTCCACGGTGGACCAGGTGGTCAGCGTCGACGTGGCGGGCCGGGACCTGATCGTGCGGGCGAGTTCGGCCGGGATCCCGGGCTACGAGTACCGCACGGCCTGGTCCTGGGACGAGCAGCAGCGGGCGATGCTGCCGGCCCGCGACGAGATCGTCCGGACCAAGCCGCCGGGCCGGGGCGCCTCGCTGGTGCCGGCGCCGGAGTTCGTCAGCCCGAGCCCGTCCCTCACGCCCGCGGCGCCGGCCGTGCCGGCCTCGCCCGAGGTGGGCCAGTGAGCCCGCTCCGGGCGCCCCGGCTGCCGGCCTGGACGGCCACGCTCACCTGGAAGGCCGCGGTCTTCATCACCGTGATGTGCTGCGCGCTCGCCGCGCTGCTCGGCATCCTGGTGCACGTGTCGGTGGCCGGCCAGACGGTGCGGGACTCCCGGGACAAGGCGCTGGCCCGGCTCGCCGAGGTGAGCCTGCTGTACGAGGCGGGCGAGCCGCTGCCGCGGTTCGCCGGGGTGAACCCGGCGGGGCTGCCGGACGGGCTGCGGGACCTGGCGGTGCGCGGCGACCGGGGCACGATGGTGGCCGACTTCGACGGCCGGCCGACGATGTGGGCGGCGGGCCCGGCGGACGGACGCGCGCTGGCCGTCCGCATCGACTACACGCAGTCCGCCGCCACCATCGACGGCCTCGACCGCTCGATCCTCTGGTCCTCGGCGCTCGCCATCGGTGCGACGTTGCTGGTCGGCGCGTTCGCGGTCACCCGGGTCACCCGGCGGCTGCACACGACGGCGCAGGTGGCCAGCCGGATCAGCGCGGGCGATCTGGACGCGCGCGTCGACGATCCCCGTACGAAGGATCCTTCGCGGCCGTTCGACGAGGTGGCCACGGTGGCGGCGGCGCTCGACACCATGGCGTCCTCGCTCCAGCGCAGGCTGCAGACCGAGCAGCGGTTCACCGCCGACGTGGCGCACGAGCTGCGCACGCCGCTGACCGGCCTGTCCGCGGCGGCCGAGCTGCTGCCCGATGGCCGGCCGTCGGAGCTGGTGCGGGACCGGGTGCGGGCGATGCGCTCGCTCACCGAGGACCTCCTGGAGATCTCGCGGCTCGACGCCGGCACCGAGCGGGTGGACCTTGCGGTGCACGACCTCGGGCCGCTCGCGGAGCGGGTCGTGCGCGGTTCGGGCACGGACACCGAGGTGCGGGTCGTCAGGGACGCCCGGGTGGAGACGGACCGGCGGCGGCTGGAGCGGGTGCTGGGCAATCTGGTGGCGAACGCGCACCGGCACGGGGCGCCGCCGGTGGTGCTGACCGTGGACGGGCCGGTGGTGACGGTCCGGGACCACGGCGCCGGCTATCCGGCGTATCTCCTGGAGTCGGGCCCGCAGCGCTTCCGTACGGAGAGCGGCGGCAAGGGCCACGGTCTCGGGCTGACGATCGCGGTGGGCCAGGCGGAGGCGATCGGCGCCGTGCTGGTCTTCGGCAACGCGCGCGGGACGGCGGGCGGCGGGGCGGTGGCCCGGCTGACGCTCCCGCTCGCCGAGCCCGACGGGCCCGGCGAGCGTGGCGAGTGACGGCTCACCGTCACACAAAAGGGACATAGGGCTTACTGCTTGCTACGTTGCGGACCATGACCGCACCGCCGCCGACCGACACCGTGCCCAAACGGCGCGGCGTGGAGCTCTCCCTCCTGGTCGGCGCGGTGCTGATCTCCGTGCTCGGCTACGCCGAGGTCGGTCTCGCCAAGAACGGCGCCGTGCCGCCGGACGCCGCGCGCTACGGCGCCGGGCTCGGCGCGCTCGCGCTCGTCACGCATCTCGCGGTGCGCTGGCGCGCCCCGTACGCCGATCCGCTGCTGCTGCCGATCGCCGTGCTGCTCAACGGGCTCGGCCTGGCGCTGATCTACCGGCTCGACCTGGAGACGCCCGGCGACGTCGCCGCACCGACCCAGCTGGTCTGGTCGACGCTCGGCGTGGGCCTGTTCATCGCGGTGATCGTGCTGATCCGGGACCACCGGCTGCTCCAGCGGTACGCGTACCTCTCCGTCGCCGGCGCGCTCGCCCTGATGATCCTGCCGATCTTCTTCCCGGCCGTGAACGGGGCCAAGATCTGGATCCGGATCGGCGGACTCTCCTTCCAGCCCGGCGAGTTCGCCAAGATCCTGCTCGCCGTCTTCTTCGCCGCCTACCTGGCCGCCAACCGCAACGCGCTCGCGTTCACCGGCCGCACGGTGTGGCGCGTCCAGTTCCCCACCGGCCGGGTGCTCGGCCCGATCGTGGCGATCTGGGGCCTGAGCGTCTGCGTGCTGGTCCTGGAGCGGGACCTCGGCACCTCGCTGCTGTTCTTCGGCATCTTCGTGATCATGCTGTACGTGGCGACCGGGCGCACCGGCTGGATCGCGGTCGGGCTGCTGCTCGCGGCGGCCGGCGCGTTCCTGGTGGGCTCGCTCGAACCGCATGTGCACAGCCGGGTGCAGGACTGGCTGGACCCCTTCGCCTCGATCCGGGCGGGCGACGGGCCCGGGCAGCTCGCGCAGTCGCTGTTCGCCTTCGCCGCCGGCGGGATGCTCGGCGCCGGCCTGGGCCTCGGCCACTCGGTGCTCATCGGTTTCGCCACCAAGTCCGACTTCATCCTCGCCACCGTCGGCGAGGAACTGGGCCTGGTGGGCCTGACCGCCGTGTTCCTGCTGTACGCGCTGCTCGTGGCCCGCGGCTACCGCGCCGGACTCGCGCTGCGCGACCCCTTCGGCCGGCTGCTGGCGATCGGCCTCGCCTCGATCCTCGCGCTCCAGGTCTTCGTCATCGCCGGCGGCGTGATGGGCCTGATCCCGCTCACCGGCATGGCGATGCCGTTCCTCGCCCAGGGCGGCTCCTCGGTCGTCACCAACTGGGTCATCGTCGCCCTGCTCGTACGCGTCTCGGACTCGGCGCGCGCCCCGCGCCCCGACATGGCCGACACCGGGGTCATCGCCCCGATCACGGAGGACGCGCAGTGAAGGAGACCAGGTGATCCGGTACATCCGGCGGGCCGCCGCGCTCTGCCTCGTGCTGCTCGTGGCGCTGCTCGTGAACGCGGCCCGGGTGATGGTCTTCGAGGCCGACTCCTACGACGACAACCCGGCCAACCGGCGGATCGCCATCACCCGCTGGGGCCAGCCGCGCGGCGAGATCGTCGTGGACGGCCGCCCCGTCACCGGCTCCCGGGACAGCGGCGAGCAGCTGCGTTACGAACGCACTTACACCCAGGGCCCGTTGTACGCACCGGTGACCGGCTACGCCTCGCAGACCTACGGCACCACGCTCCTGGAGAGCGCCGAGGACGACCTGCTCTCCGGCACCGACCCGATGCTCGCGCCGTTCCCGCTGTGGAACGACCTGAGCCACGGCCGGCGGCCCGGCGGGGACGTCGTCACCACCATCCGCGCCACGATGCAGCGGGCCGCCTTCCGGGGCCTGGCCGGCAAGCGGGGCGCGGTGGTGGCGGTCGAGCCGTCGACCGGCCGGATCCTGGCGCTCGTCTCCTCGCCGTCGTACGACCCGGGCGTGCTGTCCGGTACGGGCCGCGAGGTCGCCGCCGCGTGGCAGCGGCTCAACGCCTCGCCGAACCAGCCGATGCTGGCCCGCGCGATCCGGCAGACCTATCCGCCCGGCTCCACCTTCAAGATCGTGACCGCCGCGGCGGCCCTCGACGCGGGCGTGGTCACCGACGTCGACGCGCCGACCGTGACACCCGACCCGTTCGTCCTGCCGGGCACCCGCCAGGTGCTGCCCAACGAGGCCACCGGCTGCGAGAACGCGTCCCTCGCGTACGCGATCCAGTGGTCGTGCAACACCGTGATGGCCGGGCTCGGCGTGAAGGTGGGCCTGGACCGGATGGTGGAGGCGGTGCACGGCTTCGGCTTCGACGACACCGGGCTTCGCATCCCGTCATGGGTGGCGAAGTCGAACTTCGACACCGGCATGAGCGACGACCAGCTGGCCCTCTCCTCCATCGGCCAGTTCGACACGGCGGCCACCCCGCTCCAGATGGCCCTGGTCGCCTCGGCCGTCGCCAACAACGGCGAGATCGCCCAGCCCCACCTGATCGAGCGCACCACCACCTCCGGCGGCACGACGGTCGACACCCCGGCCCGCCGCACCTACCGCCAGGCGATGTCCCCCTCCACCGCGACCCGCCTGCGCGAACTGATGGTCCGCGCCGTCGAGGACGGCACCGGCACCAACGCCGCCCTCCCCGACGCCCTCGTCGGCGGCAAGACCGGCACGGCCCAGCACGGCCTCGGCAACGCGGGCACCCCCTACGCCTGGTTCATCGCCTGGGCCCAGGCGACGGACTCGGCGCAGCCGGCGGTGGCGGTCGCGGTGGTGGTGGAGGACGCGGAGGCGAACAGGACGGACATCAGCGGGGGCGGGAGCGCGGCGCCGATCGCGCGGGCGGTGATGGCGGAGGGGTTGAGGTTGGAGGCGGAGGCGCGGTCGAACCGCTGATACGGGAAAGGGCCTCCCCCACCACTGTGGTGGTGGGGGAGGCCCTTGGTGGCATGGTCAGCCGCCGGTGGCGTCGAGCCATCTCCGGGCAGCCGCCTTCTGCTGCCTCGGCGTTCTCGGATAGTCCGCCGTCCATTCCGCCATTTTCCGAAGATCCGCGAGATCCGCGAATTCTGTGGCCAGGACGGTGCCGACCGCGGCCCCGTGCGCATAGCAGAAGGCGACGACGTCTCCGCTCAACGACAGAGTGGTGAACTCGGGTTCACCGAAACCGCTGCCGAGCGCGGCGGCGGAACCGGCCCCCACCAGGTCCCAGGATTCGGCCAGCCTGACGCGCGCCCACCACAGGTCTTTCCCGTCCTCCTGGAGCGGAGCGGTGACCAGGAATTCCCGGTCGTCCCCGAAGAGGCCCCCTTCGCGGCAGAGCTCGAACCAGCCTTCGTTCGCCCTGGTGACGAAATCCGGGGTGTCGCGGCCGACGACCGAACGCGGCCATTCCCCGGACGGCGGCTTGTATCCCGTGGCCATGTTGGCCAGCGGCGGCGGGATGAGCGGGAGCTCCACGTCCATCAGCCCCAGGAAGACCAGTCCGGCGGGGGCGAGTCGCCCTGCGTGGTCCATTGCTTCAACCTTTCTGGACAAAGCAGTGCACGGCACCCCGCAGGGTGCCGTGCACTGGTTTCTTTCTAACCTACTACCAGCGGTAGATGCGTGGCGACCCGTAGTTGTGGACGCCGTTCCTCAGGGGGAAGTAGGCGATCTGGCCGGTCGTCGGATGGACCATGATCCTGGTCTGACTTCCTTCCACGCGGTTCCAGTAGATCAGCGCTCCGTCGGTGTCGTTCCCGTACCAAGAGGCCCACTGGGCCCGCTGCCGGGGATTGAGATCGCCCCCGGTGAAATGGTCGAGCCCGTCGGAAGCGGACCCGTGCCGCGCGGGCATGTTGGGATTCGCCCGGTACGCGGCCACGAGGTCGTGCGTGTCGGAATCGACGGAGAAGAACTCTCCGAGATCGCGCATGTCCTGTGCCCGCGCCGAGATCTCCTCGTCCGCGTAGTGCTCCGGCGCCCAGTTCTCGATCCCGTCGTCACCCGCGTTCGAGCCGCCTCCGCCGCTCGGGCAGGAGTCGTTGTGAACCAGGAGCGAGGTCTTCGCCGCCAGCACGTAGTACGTGTGGATTTCGCTGACGGTGAGGTTGTGAACGGTCGCCGCCGGGGCGGTCCACCGCCGGACGGACGTGATCTGCACGTACGTGCCGGCACTGGTCCGGAGCCACTGGCCCGACTTCAGGTCGGTGGCCTTGATCCAGCGGTGCAGCTCGGCCACCCAGACGTGGTGGCCGTCGGTCGCCGTGAACTGCGCGCTCTTCGCGCCGGCCTTGCCGTCGGTGTCGATGGTGACCGTGACCAGGTGCTTGAGGCCCTGGCCCTTGATCTCGGCGGTGACCGTCTCGCTCCGGGTCTCCCCGGTCTCCGGGTCGGTCGCGAGAACCTTGTCGCCGTTCCTGACCTTCTCGATCGGCTTGGTGGAGCCGTCGGCCATCAGCACCTTCGTGCCGGGCACGAAGCTGTTGCAGCCGGCCTTGCCGGAGCCATGGCCGCCGCTCGAACCGCCGTGGCTGCGGGCGGAGCCGCTGGCCTTGCCGCCGCCACCGCCGCCCTTGCCGCCGCCGCCCTTGCCGCCGCCGCCCGGGTGCGAGGAGACCTTGGGCGCCGCCTTGGACTGGGCCTGCTTGTGGACGGGGTTACCCGTCTTGCGCTTCAGGGCCGCCGCCTCGTCGGCCTTTCTCCTGGCGGCTTCGGCGGCCTTCTTGCGCGCTCTCTGGATGGCCTCCTTCTTGGCCTTCTCGATGGCCAGCTTCTTGGCCCGTAGCGCGGCCGTCTCGGCCGCCTTGGCCGCCTTGAGGACGATTTCCGCGGCCCGCTTGGCGACCTTGAACGCCTTGATGGCCTCGATCGTGCGGTCGACGGCCTTCATGACGGCCGGGATCTTGCCGAGCTTGCCCCACGGAATGGCGTCCATGATGACGCTGGCGCAGGACCACATGTCACCGCCGAAGCAGGCGATGGCGTCGTTGATGCCGATGAAGTCCTTCAGCGTCTCCCAGGCCACGGCGAGGATCACCGAGGTCAGGGACTTGCCCTGCATCGACTGCGCCTGGGCGACCTCGGCCGCCGACAGGCCCGCGCCCGCGAGGGCCGCGGCCCGCTCGGAGGCGGTCAGGGCGATGGACATACCCGACGGGTCGGAGTACGTCACCGGGTTGTTCTGGGCGTACACGTACCCGTTGGCCTGCTGCGGGTCGTTCACGTCGAGCACCGGGTCGGCGGACAGGAAGCGTCCGACCGCCGGGTCGTAGAGCCGGGCGCCCAGCGGCTGGTAGCCGGAGGCGTCGTCCCGGGTCTTGCCCAGGAAGCCCTTGTGGCTCTGCAGGTTGCCCGCGGTGGTGCCGCGCTCGTTGCCGAACGGGTCCTGCTTGCGGATGCGCACCGACATGCCGCCGTAGAGGGCGACCTCCGTGTACGCGCTGCCCTGGTGGTCCGAGGTCTGGGCGACCAGGGTCTCGGAGCCCGTGCCGTAGGCGTAGCGCATGACCGCTCCGCCGGCCGTGGCGTAGGTGCGCTGGGTGTTGACCAGGACGCCGCCCTGCTGGACGGTCACCTCGGCCTCGCCCAGGGACAGGGTGGCCTGCTTGCCCTTGATGGTCAGCAGACGGTTGCCGTCGGGGCCGTAGATGTGACGGGTGTCGTTCTGCGGCTGCCACAGCTGCGCGGCGTCGGCGGAGTTACAGGTCGCGAGCACGATCGCGGTGCCGTTCGCCGTGGCCCCACCCTGCGCCGCGAGGCACAGGTTGGAGTCCCGGTGGGTCAGCTGGCCGGCGGCGTTGCGGAGCAGCTCCTGCTTGGACGTGCCGTCGCACTTCTGGACCTGCACCGCGGATCCGACCGTGTTCGCGGTCGGCTGGAGGCACCAGTCGCCCGAGACGGAGAGGGTGCCCCGGTTGGGGTCGTGGTTCGGGACCGCCGTCGTGTTCGGGGTGGGCGTGAACTTGAAGTTCTGCGGCGCCGAGGCGTTGCAGCCGTACAACTGGATCGGCTGCGCGGCGGCGGCGAGGCCGTTCTTCAGGTCGAGGCACTTCTGCGCCGGACCCACGTACGGGGTCTTGCCGCCGGTGCCCGCACCGGTGATCCGGTCGACCTGGCCGTCGTACGTCCAGGTCAGGTCCTGCTTGTCGCCGTTCTCGGTCGACGTGACCGTCTTGGTCTCGCCGGTGAGCTCGTACAGCCGCGTGGCTTCGGCGGTCACGTCGGCGCCCGCGGGCGTCTTGTACGTCTTGGTGACCTTGGTCAGCGTGTGCGGCTGGTCCTTGGCGGCGTTCTTGCCGTACGCGTACGTGGTGACCGCGTTCCTGGTGGTGTCGCCACTGAGGTTGTTCTCGGTCAGCTTGGTGCGGTTGCCGAGCAGGTCGTACTCGTACTCCTGCCAGTAGCCGGAGTTGTCGGCGCCCGCGGCGACCCGGAGCGAGCCGGTCGCGTCCCTGTTGAACGTGCCGTCCGGGTTCCTCGGGTTGACGCAGGTCGTCTGGTCCTTCGAGGTCCAGGCGGACTTCAGCTGGCCCAGCGGGTCGTAGACGAAGCACTGACGCTCCGCGATCCCGGTGGACTTCTCCTGGATCGAGGTGACGTTGCCGGCCGGGTCGTAGGTGTACGCCCGGTTGGAGACGAGGTTGCCGCCGACGACGGTCCGGTCCACGGTGGTGTCGTTGGGGTCCCCGCCCTTCTCGCGGTAGACCTGCTGGTCCTTCAGCTCACCACTGGACTCGTCGTAGTTGTTCTGCGTCCACACCCGGTAGGGCTGGGCGCCCATGGTGGAGCGCAGGACCTGGCCGAACGGGTCGTAGGTGGTCTCCGAGCCGTACCAGTCCTTGCCGGAGAGGGAGAGCGGCTTGCCGTCCTTGTTGTAGCGGACGACCAGCTTCTCGGCATCGAACTTGCCCACCGCCGGAACGGTGCTCTCGTCCAGCATGCCCTGGTCGTTGTACGTGTAGCTGTACGTGTAGTCCTTGTTCAGGCCCCAGGTGGTGGCGATGGACTGCGGCAGGGACAGCGTGGTCGAGGTCGGCTGGTAGTCCTTCGTGTAGCCGTTGACCGTCTGGGTGTACGCCAGGCCGTCGGTGTAGCGGGTGGCGGTGGCGGGCATGCCCTTGCCGCCCGGGGCGGTGTCGTACGTGAACGACGCGAGCACCTTGCCGGCGGCGTCGTTCTCGTGCTGCTCCTTCGGCCGCGACAGTTCGTCGTAGGTGTTCCAGACCTTGATGCCACGGTCGGTCGTGACCGACTGGAGCCGGCCGAAGGAGTCGTACGTGTTGCGGACCGTGCCCGAGTCGGGGTCGGTCGCCGTCTCCACCTGGCCGGTGTGGTCGTACGTCCACGACCACGGGTGCGTCTGGTCCGCCGACGGGGTCGCCTTGACGACCTGGCCGCGCGCGTCGTACTCGTAACGCGTCGACGTGAATCCGCCGGGGGCCGCCGGGTCGAAGGTGTCCGTGCGGACGGTGCGACCGGTCGCGTCGGTCCAGACGCGATAGGACGAATCGCCCTCCGGCTGGATGACCTTCGACCAGTCCTCGCCGTACTCGTACTTGACGGCCCGGTCCTCGTACGGCTTGGAGTAGTCCTTGCCGTCGGCGGGGTCGACCCACTTCATCCACGGCGTCTCCTGCGTCACACGGCCGAGGCCGTCGTAGGAGTAGCGCGTGATGTTGGGGATCTGGAGGTCGGAGACCGGGGTGAAGAGCAGGCCCGGCGTGGCCTCCTGGGTGAGGTAGGCGTTGTTGGTCTGGTAGACCTCGCCGGTCCCGTCGTAGAGGGTGTCGGTGATCAGCCAGCCGGCGTCGTTGTCCGCCTCCTCCTGCGTCTGCCGCTCACGGCCGAGGCCGTCGTAGAGCGTGACGGACTGCTCGATCCGGTCCTCGTAGCCACGCGAGTAGGTGGTGACGTACGGGGGCTTGCGGATCTTCCTGTTGCTGTTGTCCGGGTCGGTCTCCTCGGCGGGGACCGTGTAGACCGCGCGGAAGTCCGGCACTCCGCTGCCGGGGGTACGGCCCGGGGACCATGCCTCGGCCAGCCGGCCCAGCGGGTCGTACAGGGCCTCGCTGACCTGGTTGTTGGCGTCGGTCGTCTTCAGCGTGACCGAGCGGCCCGGCTCCAGCTCCAGGATCTGGCTGTGCCCGAGCACATTGGTCGTGGTGACCTTGAAGACCTGGCCGGTGGCCGGGCCGATGGGCTCGTAGCTGATCGTGTCGGACTTCGGCGTCTGCTGGCCCAGCTGGTCCGGCGGGGTCTGCTTGACCACGCGGCCGACGGCGTCGAACTCCTTGGTGCCGCCGCTCTGGAAGCCGGTGCCCGTGCCGTTGAGCGTCCACGACTCGCTGGCCAGGCCCCTGGTGCCGGCGCCGAGCGCGGTGCCGTAGGCCGTGCCGTCGTACGCGGTGCGGGTGCCGCCGCTCAGCGAGGCGAGGTTGCCGAAGTTCGCCGCCGCACACGTCGTCGGCGAGATCAGCACCTCCTTGGACAGACCGATGAGGTTCTTGTCGGTCCGGTTCAGGTACGTCGACTGGGTGCAGTACTCGTCACCGGTCTTCCCGGTGTCGCCGAGCGACTCGACCTGGGTCGGGTAACCGTAGGTCGGGTCGTACGTCGTGGTCGTCTTCACCTGGCGCACGGTGCGCGGGTCGTCGGTGTTGGTGCCCGACGCCTTGCTCCACGCGATCTCCGTCGGCTCCGTGACCCGCCAGGAGCGCAGCGGGCTCAGGCCGTCGTCGCGGTTGCGCTTGGCCAGCTCGGTGGCCTCCGGGACGGTGATGGAGCGGGAGAGCCAGTCGGAGTCGGCCTTGGAGGAGTCGGCGTACGTGAGCTCCTCGGCGATCCGGCCGGCGAACGGCTCCTCGTCCTTGGCGATCTCGGCGCCGGTGATGTCCTTGACGGACACGGTGTTGCCGAGGCCGCGGAAGAAGCGGGTGACGGCCTTGGACTGCTTCAGCTCCGGGTGCTCGGTGCTGGGCGCCTGGCCGGTGAGGACCGTGGTCTGCTCGAAGCCCGCGAACTGCGAGTAGGTGCGCGTCGACTTCTTGGTGAACTCGGCCTCGGCCAGCTTCCAGGCCGGGTTGGCGTACACGTACTGCGTCTGCATCGGCATGGCGCCGTCGATGTTCGGCGACTCCTCGATGGAGTCCACGACGTACTTGTGGAACCAGTCGATGTCCTCGACCTCGGGGTCCGGGTTCCAGTACACCGGGTAGCACAGCCGGTTGTTGGCCTTCAGCGCCGCCGTGTCCGTCTTGGCGGGCAGGTTGCCGGAGAGGCAGTCGCCCTCGATGGGCTTGTAGGTGACGAAGGTCTCGCCGCCGTACTCGTTGACGACGTGGCCGATGCGCAGTCGGGAGAAGCCGGGCCGGTTGGGGTGGACCGCCTTGACGCGGTTCGGCATGTCCTCGGCGTTGGGCTCGAACCGGACCGGGTTCATGGTGACGCTGGCGTCGGTGGAGCCGTTGCGGGCGTAGCCGGTGCGCTGGACCGACTCCAGCCAGAGGGCCGTGTTGGGGCCGGTCTTCAGCTGGGCGAAGCTCTGGGTGAGCTGGTAGGTGTCGACGACCTGGCGGGCGGTGGTGTCGGTGCGCCGCTGGGCCGAGGTCGTGATCTTGTCGAGGCGCTTGCGGGTCCAGAAGGACGGGCCCGCGTTCCAGCACTTCTTCTTGGCCTCGCAGCGCAGGTCGGCCGGGGTGTCGAACCAGGGCCGGTACTGGCCGGGGTCCTTCGACGCGAAGTTGGCGTCGGTGCAGGTGACCGAACCGACGGTGTAGCAGCGCTCGGCGACGGTGAAGCCGACCCGGGCGGGGGCGGTCGCCGTGAAGATGTTGTCGTTGCGCTGGCCGTAGTAGATGTGGTCGAGCCAGCCGTCCCGGTCGTAGACGACCGGGTCCTTGAAGTTGAAGTTCGGCGCGTAGTAGTTCTGGTCCTTGTTCCACCACAGCGACATGGCGTTGCCGTGGACGTCCTCGACGTAGTCGAGGCCCCAGCGCCAGCCCTGCGTGCAGTAGGAGTTGGTCCAGTCGGTGGTCGTCGGCCCCTTGTAGCAGTCCTCGCCGCTGTGGTTGCCGTAGACGCGGACGGTGAGCACCGAGTCGGTGGTCGGGTCGTCCGGGTCGGTGCCGTGGTCGGACCAGCCGGGCAGCTTGTTCAGGCCGAAGTAGTACTTCGTGCCGTCCTTGGTGGTGACCCGCCAGTACTCGCCGTCCTTGGCACCGTTGCCGGTGGCCTCGCCCTTGACCTGGTCGACCTTGGAGCCGTCGCCGTTGGCGGTGAACCACTGGCCGACGGGCTTGCCGTCGCTGCCGAGCGGGCCCTTGGTGTCGTCCCAGACCAGCTCGGTGGTCATGCCGCCGAGCGAGAGGGTGGCGTTGTTGGAGCCCCAGCACAGGTCCGCGGTGCGGTGCGTGGAGTTGTTGGAGCCGGCCTTCTTGGAGTCCTGGCGGCAGTTGGCGTACGTACGGGTGATGGAACCCGCGTTGTAGTCCCAGCCGTCACCGATCCAGGAGGCCTGGTTGTTGGACGAGGAGGTGCGGCCGTCCACGGTCTGCGACGAGTAGCCCAGGGACACCTTCGGCATCAGGCCGCCGGCGGTCTCCGGGACCTGGATGTCGTAGTTGTAGGTGAAGGCGCCCGAGGAGGAGCCGGCCGACCAGGAGCCGGAGGACAGCAGCGGCGAGGCCGTGAAGTCGCCGGACGCCGAGGAGCCGGTGTCGAGCATGCCGAGGGCGGCGCCGCCGTTCGCGGCGACCGCGGGCTGCACGCCGTCCCGGTAGGACGCCGTGGTCGCCGTCTTGTCCGCCGTCTGCGAGGCGAAGCCCGCGTCGAGGAGGCTGGAGACCGGGACGGTACCCGTGACGATCTTGTGGACCGTGGCGTTCTTCGGCGCGGGGGCCTTGGTGGGCGCGTCCTTGGCGGCCACCATCTTCACGGTGCTGCGCAGCCGCTGGAAGTGCTGCTTTCCGTTCTTGACGTCCTTGTCGCCGTCGGCGAGGGACATCGGGGCGGTGCCGCCGCCGTCGGCGCAGTCGCCGGTGGTCGGCGAGGAGTAGACGCAGTCGGGCAGCAGCATCAGACCGAAGCGGTCGGCGGCCTGCGGTCCGTAGAGGTCGGCGAAGCTGGTGGTGTCGACACTGATCGCCACCTCGGCGTTCGGGTCGACCGTGGCCGGCGGGGTGACCTTCATGACGACGCCGGCCGCACCCGCGTCGACCGAGGTGGTCTGCGGGGCGACACCGACGGTCCAGTCACCGGCGAGCGCGTTCGCATCGCCGCCCTCGGGCACGCCGATGGCGACCGGCGTGGTGCCGACGGCCTTGGTGGTGCCGGGTGTGTCGGTCGACTGGAGGGTGACCGGGAGTCCCGCCGGCGCGGTGGAGTTCCACGGCGCGACGGCCGTCGGGCCGTACGGGTCGATCGGGGTCTGCGGGGCCAGGTCGAGGGTCGTCGAGGCGCCGGCGTCGCCGTCGGTCTCGCTGCTCGGCGGGATGTCCGGCAGGTCGACCTTCGCCGTGTCTTCCGTGCGGTTCATGCCCGGGCCGGGCGCGGCGAGTGCCTCGCCGCCCAGGCTGGTCACGGTCAGTGTCGAGGACAGCAAGAGCACGATGGCGGTGCGGCTTCGGCGCCGTCGCCTTCGTTGTGACTCTGTCAGGGCTGGGCGTCCTCGCCCCAGCCATGACAGCGGACCTGAAGCACGCATACGCGTCGACTCCCACGCTGGTGGATCTTCAACGGACGAGGTGCGGAAACACCAAAGGGCACACGTCTGGCTCAGGCGCGTGCGTGCGCACTCTCTGTCATGTCCGGCGCAGAATTCAAGATCGCTCGGAAGGGTTGCGCGGGGTCTTGGTGATCTTCGTCACGCGGCGAAACGGATCAGATCGTTCCGCCAACGATCATTCAGATCCTTGAGTGAGAAAGGACCTGAACGTGATCATTACAACCACTGAAAAGCCCTGAAAGGGGTGGAGTCGACGCGGCGTCGCATCGGTTCCGCATTTACATAACAAATTCCCAAAATCGCTCCGCGTGGACGGGCCGCTTCGCATGTGTGATCGTGTGCGCGCCTTCTGCCCCGCGGCCTGCCGATCGGGGCTGTCTGTGCTGTCCTCAATCCGCTTGGTTCCCACGGGAGTAGACCGCCGTGACCGCGCCGCCCCGATATCCCCGATATCTCAGCCCGTTCGTGCGCACGCGCACGCGGCTGTCACTGACCCTCGGCCTCGTGCTGGCCGCCGTGCTCGCCGCCCTGCTGCCCTGGTGGCAGCCCGCCGGCACGACCCCCACCACCGCGGGCGGCGCCACCGACGCCACCCCCGCCTCGACCGGTCCGCGCGACGAAGCAGCCGCCATGACCGAAGCGCTGCGCACCCACAAGCAGGTGCTCGTCGACACCGCGACCAGCGCCACCTCGCTCACCTGGGCGCTGCCCAATGGGCAGTTCAAGGTCCGGATCAACGCGGCCCCGGTCCGGGCGAAGAACGCCGCCGGCCACTGGGCCCCGGTCGACAACACCCTGAAGCGGACGGCCAAGGCTCCCCGGGGCCTTGGCATCGCACCGGTGAACGCGGCCGTCCCGATCCGCTTCGCGAGCGGCAACGCTCCGCATACGCGCGCGAACCGCTCGTTCGCCCGCGCCGAGGCGCCGGGCGAGAGCCTGCTCGCCGAGGTGGAACTGGCCGGTCACACCGTCGCGTACACCTGGCCGGGTCAGCTGCCCGAGCCGGTGCTCGACGGCCCCCGCGCCCTCTACTCCGAGGTGCTGCCGGGCGTCGACCTGCTCGTCGTGGCCCGCGAGGAGGGCGGTCTGGCTCAGGTCCTGATCGTCAAGACGCCCGAGGCCGCGCAGAGCGAGGCGCTCGCCACCGTCACCTACGGGCTGCGCGCCGAGGACGCCGTCTTCCGCCGCGACGGCAAGGCCCAGCGCGTCCAGGTGCTCGACAAGGCCGGCAAGGAGATCGGCTCGGTCCCCACGCCGTTCGCGTGGGACTCCAGCGGCCGTGACCCCGAGCTGCCCGCCGGCACCGAGCGCCGCACGGCCACCGGCAGCCCCGCCGAGGTCCTGAAGCTCTCCGGCCTCACCGGCGTCGAGCCGGGCGCCAAGTCCGCGCCGCTGCCCATGGGCCTGGACGGCGAGGGCACCGGCAGTGCCCACCTGAAGGTCGGCTTCGCCGCGACCGGCCTGGCCGGCCGCGAGGGCGTCACCTACCCGCTGTTCGTCGACCCGGGCCTCAACCCGGGCTACAACGCGTGGACGGTGGCCTACAAGCCGTACCCGAGCACCAGCTTCTTCAACGGCACCAACTTCTCCTCCGGCACCTCCGACGCCCGCGTCGGCCACGAGAGCGAGACCGGCGGCACCGCCCGCTCGTTCTGGCGCATGGACTGGGACAGCAAGATCAAGGGCGCGGACATCACCTCCGCGACCTTCAAGGTGCTCAACAACCACTCCTGGTCCTGCACCGCCCGCGAGTTCCAGCTGTGGCGCACCGGCTCGATCTCGTCGAGCACCACGTGGAACGCGCAGCCGAGCTGGTCCGACGAGATCCAGCGCAAGTCCTTCGCGCACGGCTGGTCGTCCTCCTGCCCGGACGACTACGAGGCGTTCAACGTCAAGTCCGCCGCCCAGTACGTCACGGACAAGGGCTACTCGACCCTGACCCTGGGCATGCGGGCCACGAGCGAGTCGGACGTCCAGACCTGGCGCAAGTTCAAGGCGACCGACGCGCGCATCGAGGCCACGTACAACCGCAATCCGAACGAGCCCTACAACGGCACCTCGAAGCCCGGTGGCGCCTGCACGCCCGGCCCCGGCGCGGGCGTGACGGTCGGCAAGACCGGCATCACCCTGACGGTGACCGCCAAGGACCCCGACAACAACCTGAGCAAGGTCCGCTTCCGCTTCTGGAAGACCGGCGGCACGGTCCCGGCGGGCACCTACGTCACGTTCGCCGCGGGCGGCGACACCAAGTCGCTGACGATCCCGGTCACCGACCCGCTGCTCAAGGACATCACGACCACCACCACGTTCTCCTGGGACGCCATGGCCCAGGACTCCAACTCGCCCACCCCGGCGACCTCCACCAACTATCCGCCGGGCACCGAGCCCTGCCGCATCACCGTCGACCCGAGCGGTCCGTCCAAGCCCGTCGTCACCAGTGACGTGTGGCTGCCGGTGAACGACGACGGCACGGCCTGGGCGACCCAGCCCTTCGGCACCACGGGTCCGGCCACCTTCGAGTCGCCCGAGGCCGTCAAGTTCACCTGGGCCTGGGGCGGCGTCGCGCCCGTCACGGTCAACGCCACCAACGGCGTCGCCACCGTGCCCGACCTGCGGCCGCCGAACTCCGGCCCGAACACGCTGCAGGTGTACGCGTACGACAACCTCAACAACCCGAGCGTACGGACCGACTACACCTTCTACGTGCCGCCGAAGAACACCGCCGACACCCCCGGCGACGTGGGCGGCGACGGCATCGCCGACCTGCTGGTCGTCGACGAGAACGGCAACCTGAAGACGTACCCGGGCCAGACGAACGGCGAGCTGTACCAGAAGCTGTCGTCCTCGTACGTGATGGGCACCGACGGCAAGCCGGCGCTCGACCCGGCCGGCCACTGGTACGACCCGGCCACCGGAAAGGCCGCCCTGATCGCGCACTACGCGGACGCCTACCCCGGCGACGGCACCACGGACCTGTTCGCCCGCACCCCGGACGGCGGCTTCTGGCTCTACCCGGGCGACGGCTACGGCTCCTTCGACGTCGGCAAGCGCATGAAGGTGCGCCTCCCCGCCAACGCGCCCGCGCCGTCCACCTGGGACACGCTCAAGGCCGTCGGTGACATCACCGGCGACAAGGCGCCCGACTTCGCCGTGAAGGCCGGTCCCGCCTTCTGGATCCTCTCCGGCTACAGCGGCGGCACCATCCAGACCGCGACGCTGGAGGAGGGCACCGCCTGGGCCCGCCGCGACATCGTCAACGTGGCCGACATGAACAAGGACGGCGTGCCCGACCTGCTCTGGCGGAACCTGGACAACGGCAACATGTACCTGCGCCGCGGCAAGCCCGGCACGGGTACGGGCAGCGTCGACCTCACCTCGATCGCGCTGGCCGCCAACTCCGTCGCCGGCGACGAGTCCTTCGGCACCGGCTGGACCGACGCCAACGTCAAGTACGCGATCGGTGTCCCGGACCTCAACAGCGACGGCGTCCCGGACATCTGGGCGCTGTTCGTCTCGGACGGCCACATGGCGATCTACAACCCGTCCACGTCGAACACCAACGCCCCGGTGCGGACCGTGATCTCGTCGGGCTGGATGGACAAGAAGGCGTTCGGGTAGCCCCGGAAGTCCGAAGTCCCGGAAGCCCGAAAGGGGTGAGCCCCCGGCGCCGCACACCGGCACCGGGGGCTCACCCCTTTCCCGTAAGGCTCCCCGTACGCGCGCGCTAGGCGGACCCCTGCTCCATCGCCTCCGCGATCGCCTCCTCGACCTCCGCGACCCGCTCCCGCTCCTCCGCCGCGAACCGCTCGCGGTCGAGCGCCTCGGCGATCTCCTCGTCCTGGGTCATCAGCAGGTCGAGGTTGGAGTCGCCCAGCTCGAAGACGCCCATGTCGAGGTAGGCCTTCTGGAGCCGCTCGCCCCACAGTCCGATGTCCTTGACGCAGGGCACGATCCGGCTGAACAGCAGCTTGCGGAAGAGGTGCAGGAACTCGCTCTGCTCGCTGAGCTCCTCGGCCTCCTTCTTCGGGATGCCGAAGTTCTCCAGGACCTCGACGCCGCGCAGCCGGTCCCGCATCAGATAACAGCCCTCGATCACGAACTCCTCGCGCTCGCGCAGTTCGGCGTCGGTGAGCTGCTGGTAGTAGTCGCGCAGCGCCATCCGCCCGAAGGCGACGTGCCGGGCCTCGTCCTGCATCACGTACGCCAGGATCTGCTTGGGCAGCGGCTTGTCGGTGGTGTCCCGGATCATGCCGAAGGCGGCGAGCGCGAGGCCCTCGATGAGCACCTGCATGCCGAGGTAGGGCATGTCCCAGCGGGAGTCGCGCAGGGTGTCGCCGAGCAGGCTCTGCAGGTTGTCGTTGATCGGGTAGAGCATCCCGACCTTCTCGTGCAGGAAGCGGCCGTAGATCTCGGCGTGCCGGGCCTCGTCCATCGTCTGGGTGGCCGAGTAGAACTTGGCGTCGAGGTCGGGCACGGACTCCACGATCCGGGCGGCGCAGATCATCGCGCCCTGCTCGCCGTGGAGGAACTGGCTGAACTGCCACGAGGTGTAGTGCCGGCGCAGCTCGCCCTTGTCCTTCTCCGTCATCTTCGCCCAGTGCCGGGTGCCGTGGAGCGCCATGGCCTCGTCCGGGGTGCCCAGCGGGTCGAAGGGGTCGACCTCCAGGTCCCAGTCGATGCGCTTGGCGCCGTCCCACTGCTTGTCCTTGCCCTTCTGGTAGAGGGCGAGGAGACGGTCGCGGCCGTCGTCGTACTCCCAGTTGAAGCGGGCGGCGCCGCTCGCCGGCACCTGCCAGAGCGGCTCCCGGGGGGCCTGGGCGTAGAGGTCGTGCGTCGACACTGACGGCTCCTTCCTACGGTTTCCAGCAGGCTCACACGTTGGTAGACGCAGGGTCAACAAGTCGTGCGTGAGGGATTGACGACGTTACTGACGAGGAGTCTTATAAATGGCATGTCTCGCCTCACCGAGCCCGACTTCGCCCTCCTGGCGGACGCCCTGGGCCCGCTGCGCGACCGCGAGCAGGTCGCCGAGCGGCTTCTGGAGTCCTCCGCCAGGCACTCCTTCGACCCCGACACCGAGCTCGACTGGGACGCGCCCTTCGAGGACGGCACGTGGTTCTGGCCGCCGGAACTGGTCTCGCTCTACGACACCCCGCTGTGGCGCACGATGTCCGAGGAGCAGCGGATCGAGCTCTCGCGGCACGAGGCCGCCTCGCTGGCCTCGCTCGGCATCTGGTTCGAGATCATCCTGATGCAGCTGCTCGTCCGGCACGTCTACGACAAGTCACTCGTCAGCAACCACGTCCGCTACGCGCTCACCGAGATCGCCGACGAGTGCCGGCACTCGATGATGTTCGCCCGGCTGATCCGGCGCGGCGGGACGCCCGCGTACCCGGTGCCGCGGGTCTACCACAACCTCGGCCGGGTCCTGAAGGCCGTCTCCACCACCCCGGGCTCCTTCGCCGCGACCCTGCTCGGCGAGGAGATCCTGGACTGGATGCAGCGGCTGACCTTCCCGGACGAGCGGGTCCAGCCCCTGGTGCGCGGCGTCACCCGGATCCACGTGGTCGAGGAGGCCCGCCACGTCCGCTACGCGCGCGAGGAGCTGCGCCGCCAGATGGCCACCGCGCCCCGCTGGGAGCAGGAGTTCACCCGGCTGAGCTGCGGCGAGGCGGCCCGGGTCTTCTCCGTCTGCTTCGTCAACCCGGCCGTGTACGAGAACGTGGGCCTGGACCGGCGCGAGGCCGTGGCCCAGGTGAGGGCGAGCGGCCACCGCCGCGAGGTGATGCAGTCGGGCGCCAGGCGGCTCACCGACTTCCTGGACGACGTCGGCGTGCTGCGGGGCGCGGGGCGGCGGCTGTGGAAGTCGTCCGGATTGCTGGCCTGAGGAGCCGATGGCGGCGTTACGCTGCGGGCATGACGAGTCCCGCCTCGCCCGCGTACCGCCGGCTCAGCGTCGAGGAGCGGCGGATCCAGCTGCTCGACGCGGCCCTGACGCTCTTCGCGCACCGGCCGCCCGAGGACGTGTCGCTCGACGACGTCGCCGAGGCGGCCGGGGTCTCCCGGCCGCTCGTCTACCGCTATTTCCCGGGCGGCAAGCAGCAGCTGTACGAGGCCGCCCTGCGCTCCTCCGCCGACGCCCTGGAGCGCTGCTTCGCCGAGCCGCCGGCCGGACCGCCGACCGAGCGGCTGGCCCGGGTCCTGGACCGCTATCTCGCCTTCGTGGACGGGCACGACGCCGGCTTCGCGGCCCTGCTGCGCGGCGGCAGCGTCGCCGAGACCTCCCGGACCAGCGCGATCGTCGACGAGGTGCGGCGGGCCGCGGCCGAGCAGATCCTCTTCCACCTGGGCGTGGAGCGGCCCGGGGCGCGGTTCGGGATGGTGGTGCGGACCTGGATCGCGGCCGTCGAGGCGGCGTCGCTGATCTGGGTCGACGAGGGCAAGCGGCCGGCGGCCGCGGAGCTGCGCGACTGGATGGTCGACCATCTGGTGGCGCTGCTCGCGGCGACGGCCGCGAGCGACCCGGAGACGGCCGGTGTGGTCGCCCGGCTGCTCGCCCAGGAGCGGGCGGCGGGGCCGGTGGGACGGCTCGCGCGCGGTGTGCTCCCGGTGGTCGCCGAGGCCGCGCACCTGCTGTGACCCGCGCCTGACGGACACTGGTGGGGTGAGAAGCGAGAACACAGCCTTCCGTGGCGGCCCCCTCGACGGCAAGGTGCTGCCGATCCTGACCGGCCCGACCGGGCATCCGCCGAAGTGGTACGAGGTGCCCGTCCCGGCCCACGACGGACACCCGGCGACGGTGTACGCGTACCGCCGCGAGCCGGCCGGCTACACCAAGCGGCTCGGGCTGCAGCGCGGCTGGGTGTACGAGTACGCGCCGGAGGGGCGCGAGCGCAGGGAGCTGAAGTGGCCGTGGACGAAGCCGTCGGCCGACGGCCCGGCTGCTCCGGCTGCTCCGGCTGCTCCGGAGGAGTGAGTCCGGGGAACACCGCCCCGATGGTCCGGTAATCGCATGAATGGTCGCGTCATCATCCACCTGGAGGTGGTGACGTGCCGGGACGACTGCTGCGCACGGTCTGTACGAGCCTGTGGGCCCTGACCACGCTGGCCGGGACGGCCACCGCCGCACCGGGCGTGCCCGGTGCGCCGGCCGACCCCGCCGGCTCCGTCAGCGGCCTGCTCACCCGGCTGCGCACCCTCTACCAGGAGACCGAGCGGGCCAGCGAGGCCTACAACGCCGCCGACGAGGCCCTCAAGCGGCAGACGGCCGACACCCGGCGCACCGGCGCCGAGCTCACCGCCGCCCGCCGGGCCCTGGAAAAGGGCCGCGACGAGGCCGGCCGCCTCGCCCGCAAGCAGTACCAGGGCCGCTCCGAACTCTCCCCGTACCTCGGCCTGCTGCTCGCGCCCGACCCGCAGCGGGCCCTGGACGAGAGCCACCTGGTGGCCCGCGCGGCCCGCGAGCGCGCCGGCCTCGTCGGCCGCCTCCAGGCCGCCGAGAAGAAGGCCGACGCCCTCGCCACGGCCTCCCGCGCGGCACTGGAGCGGCGCAAGGCCCTCCTCGACGGCCGGAAGAAGCAGCAGGAGGCGGTCCGGGCGAAGCTCCGCGAGGTCGAGGGACTGCTCGCCTCGCTCGGGCCCGACCAGCTCGCCCGGCTCGCCTCCCTGGAGACCGCCCAGACCGCCGGCGCCCAGAGCCAGCTCCTCGGCTCCGGCGCCCTCGCCGGCCCCCGCATGCCCTCCGCCGAGGGCGCCGAGGCGCTGCGCTTCGCCGTGCGGCAGATCGGCAAGCCGTACGAGTGGGGCGCGGAGGGCCCCGACACGTACGACTGCTCGGGCCTCACCCAGAGCTCCTGGGCGGCGGCCGGCCGCACCCTGCCGCGCACCAGCCAGGAGCAGTGGCAGACCCTCCCGCGCGTCCCGCTGAGCGCCCTGCGCCCCGGCGACCTGGTCGTCTACTTCCCCGAGGCCACCCACATCGCCCTCTACCTGGGCGACGGCCTGGTCGTCCACGCCCCGCGCCCCGGCGCCCGGATCAAGGTCTCCCCGCTCGCCGCCAACCCGCTCCTCGGCGCGGTCCGCCCCGATCCGGACGGCCCGCCCCTGAAGACGTTCGCGCCGCCCGCGCTCCCGGCGGGAGCAACGGACGGCGCGGACGAGGGGTTCTCGGGCGAGCGGGCTCAGGCTCCGGAGACCGAGGCCAGGTAGGCGGCGGTCTTCTCCGGCTCGAAGAAGAAGTCCTCGAAGTCCGCCGGGTTGTCGAAGCCGTTCGCGAAGCGGTCGGCGACCGGCTGGAGCTGCCCGGCCGCGCCGATCAGGTTCAGCACGTGCTCCGGCGGGACGCCGAGCATCGCGTTGGTCCACTTGGTGACGTGCCGGCCGGTGTCCCAGTAGCGGTCGAAGGTGGCCTGCATCCACGCCTCGTCGAACGGGCGGTCGCCGTGCTCGACGATCGAGGCGAGGTAGGCGGCGGCGCACTTGGCGGCCGAGTTGGAGCCCTGGCCGGTGATCGGGTCGTTGGCAACGACGACGTCGGCGACGCCGAGGACCAGGCCGCCGCCGGGCAGCCGGCCGATCGGCTTGCGCACGGTCGGGGCGTAACGGCCCGCCAGCGTGCCGCCCGCGTCGGTCAGTTCGACCTTGGTGGCGCGCGCGTACTCCCACGGCGTGAACTTCTCCATCAGCTCCAGCGTGAGCGCCAGGTGGTCGGAGGGGTCCTTCACGCCCTGGAAGGCGTCGACCGGACCGCCCGGGACGCCCTCCCAGAAGAGGATGTCGGCGCGGCCGGAGGTGGTGAGGGTCGGCATCACGAACAGCTCGCCGACGCCCGGCACCAGGTTGCAGCGCACGGCGTCGAAGTCCGGGTGCTCGGGGCGCGGGCCGAGCCCGTGCACATAGGCGACGGCGAGCGCGCGCTGCGGCTCGGCGTACGGGGAGCGGTCGGCGTCCCGGCCGAACATCGACACCAGCTCGCCCTTGCCGGCCGCGACGAGCACCAGGTCGTAGCCGCGCGCGAAGTAGTCCAGGTCGCCGACGGCCGCGCCGTGGATGACCAGCTGGCCGCCGCGCTGGGCGAAGGTCTCCAGCCAGCCGGCCATCTTCACGCGCTGGTCGACGGACTGCGCGTACCCGTCGAGCCTCCCCACCCAGTCGACGGCGCGAGCGCCGTCCGGCGCGGCGACGGAGACGCCGAGGCCCTCGATCCTCGGGGCCTGGGACTCCCAGAAGTTGATGCCCAGGTCGCGCTCGTGCCCGAGCGCGGTGTCGAACATGCACTGCGTGGACATGACCCGCCCGGAGCGGATCTCGTCCGCCGTCCGGTTGGACATGAGGGTGACTTCGTAGCCCTTGGACTGCAGTCCGAGGGCGAGCTGGAGACCGGACTGACCGGCTCCCACTATGAGTATCTTCCGCATGGCGGGGAGGGCTCCTGGGGTTTACTCGGGGGTTGCTTCGAGCGCGTGCTCGACCATCGCGAGCAGCGTCTCGACCACGCTGTACCGCTTGCGCGCGTCCATGATCATGACGGGTACGCGCTCGGGTACGGTCAGCGCCTCCCGGACGTCCGCCTCGTCGAAGCGCTCGGTGCCCTCGAAGTGGTTGACGGCCACGATGTACGGCAGGCCGCAGCTCTCGAAGTAGTCGAGCGCGGGGAAGCAGTCGGTCAGCCGGCGGGTGTCGGCGAGCACGATCGCGCCGATCGCACCGCGCACCAGGTCGTCCCACATGAACCAGAAGCGCTGCTGGCCCGGCGTGCCGAAGACGTACAGGACCAGGTCGTCGTCGAGCGTGATCCGGCCGAAGTCCATGGCCACGGTCGTGGTCAGCTTGTCCGGCGTGGCGGTGAGGTCGTCGGTGTCCTCGCTCGCCCGCGTCATCAGCGCCTCGGTCTGGAGCGGGGTGATCTCCGAGACCGCGCGGACGAAGGTGGTCTTGCCGACGCCGAAGCCGCCCGCGACGACGACCTTGGTCGCGATCGGGGCACGGCTGTGGTCGAGCTGCCAGTCCTGCGCGCCGTCCTCCGGATCGGGCGCGGCCGCCCCGGTATCGGGCTCGGCCCCGGTGGGCTGGGCGGGGATGCCGGTGAGCACCGGCGCGTCGGTTGCGTCAGAGACGACGGAGTCCACTCAGCACCCTTTCGAGGAGCGCGCGGTCGGGACGGTCGGTGCCGTGACCGGTCCCGTACACACGGATCTTTCCCTGGTCGGCCAGGTCGCTGAGCAGCACCCGGACGACACCCAACGGCATCTTCAGAAGCGCCGAGATCTCCGCGACGGTCCGCATCCGGCGGCAGATCTCGACGATGGCCCGCATCTCCGGCATCAGGCCGCGCGCTGCGGGCCCCCCGTCGGTGAGGACCTTGCGCTCGGGCGCCGCCTCCAGGACGTCGAGCGCGGCCACGAAGGTCTCCACGAGGAGCACGTGGCCGAAGCGGGTGCGGCCGCCGGTGAGCGAGTAGGGACGGACCCGGGAGGGGCGGCGCCCCTCCCCGCGTATCGGCAGCCGCTGGGCATGGCTCGCGGACGTCACTGGGCGCTCTCCATCGACCTCGCCAGTTCGCTGCGGAGTTCGGGCGTCAGGACGTGTCCGGCGCGGCCCACGAAGAGCGCCATGTGGTACGCGATGACGCTCATGTCGCAGTCCGGCTCGGCGTGCACGCCGAGCAGCGAACCGTCGCTGATCGACATGACGAAGACGCTGCCCTCGTCCATCGCGACCATGGTCTGCTTGACCCCGCCGCCGTCCATCAGCCGGGCGGCGCCGATGGTGAGGCTGCCGATGCCCGAGACGATGGTGGCGAGGTCGGCCGTGGAGCCGCGCGGCCCGGTGGGCCGGTCGGCGACGTTCTGGACGTCCGGGTCCGACGAGAGCAGGAGCAGCCCGTCGGAGGACACCACGGCGACGGAGCGGACGCCGGGCACCTCCTCGACCAGGTTGCCCAGCAGCCATTGCAGGTTGCGGGCCTCGCTGCTCAGTCCGAATGTTCCGGTCGCAGTCAACTGCGTGCCTCCTCGACTGTGTCCCCCGTGTTCTCCTCGGTACGTGCTGTCTGTGCGGCCCGGATTTCGTCGGCCACGTCGCGGCGGCCGTTCGCGGCCCCCCGCTGGAAGCCTCCGAGCCGGCGGCGCAGCGCCTCGGCGTCCACGCCGCCACGGCGTATCGGCGCGGCGGTCGTCTTCTCCTGGCGCACTATCCGGGGCGTGCGCTTGGGAAGTCCCTTGTCGGTGACCCGCTCCCACTGACCGGGCCGGGGCCCGGGCTCGGGCTCGGCTGCGGACGCGGGCTCGGGTGCGGTCTCCGGCTCGGGCTCGGGCTCCCGTACGGGCTCGGGGGTCGGCTCGGGCTCTCGTACGGGCTCGGGCGCCGGCTCCGGCTGCGGTACGGGCGCGGGGGCCGGGGCCGCCGCGCCGGCCGCGTCCGCCACGCGCTCGTGGGCGTCGGGCTCGGGCGGCGGCTGGGGCAGCCGGATCTCCAGCGTGGTCTCGGCGAGGGACTCGGCGGGCGCGGGCTCCGCGAGCTCCGCCGGCTCCGCGTCCGCCTGCGCCTCCGCCTCGGCGATCGCCCGTTCCGCGGCCTCGACCAGCGGGTCGCGGTGACGCGACGGCAGGGTGTTGGAGTTGGCCTCGGCGACCGATCCGGGGAGGGTGAGGGCCGGGGCGGCGCCGGCGACCGTGACCGCGGGAGGAACGGCGGCCGGCGGGGCGCTGGGGAGCAGCGGCAGCGGCAGCACGACGACCGCGGCGACGCCGCCCTGCTTCTGCTCGCGCAGCTCGACCCGTACGCCGTGCCGGGCCGCGAGCAGCGCGGTGACCCGGATGCCGAGGCCCTCGCCGTCCGTGTCGGTGATCCGGGCGTCGGCGAGCCGCTGGTTCAGCTCGGCGAGGCGGTCGGGCGCGATGCCGATGCCGCCGTCCTGGACGGAGAGCATGACCTCGCCGGACTCCAGGAGCCAGCCGGAGAGCTGGACCTGGGTGTCGGGCGGCGAGAAGGAGGTGGCGTTCTCCAGGAGTTCGGCGACCAGGTGGCTCAGGTCGTCCGCGGCGAAGCCGGCGACCTGGGCGTGCGGCGGCAGCGACTGGATGCTGACCCGCTCGTAGCGCTCGATCTCGCTGACGGCGGCGCGCAGCACGTCGACGAGCGGGACCGGGCCGGGGTGGCCGTGGTGGTGCTCGTGGCCGGCGAGGACGAGGAGGTTCTCGCTGTGCCGGCGCATGACCGTCGCCATGTGGTCGAGCTTGAAGAGGGTGGCGAGCCGGTCCGGGTCCTGCTCGCGCTCCTCCAGCTTCTCGATGACGCCGAGCTGGCGCTCGACGAGGCCGAGGCTGCGCAGCGAGAGGTTGACGAAGGTGTGCTGGACGGTGCCGCGCAGCCGCTCCAGCTCGGCGGTGAGCAGCGCGTTCTGGCCCTGGAGTTCGGCGCGCTGGGCGGCCAGCTCGGCGGTGACGGCCTCGCGGGCGCCGGCCAGGTCGGCGCGCTCGCCGTCGAGCTGCTCGACCCGGGCGGCGAGGGCGGCGAGCTTGCCCTGGAGCGTGTTGAGGGACCGTACGACCTGGGCGAACTCGTCGTTGCGGCCGGTGAAGCGGATGGGCTCCTCGTGCTGCGGCTCGGCCGCGCTGGCGAGCCGGGCCGCGCCGATGCGCAGCACGGCCAGCGGCCGGGTGAGCGTGCGGGCCGCGTAGGTGGCGATGCCGACGGCGACGAGCAGACAGCCGCCGAGGAAGGCGACGCGCAGTTCGAGCGCGGTGACGTCGTCGTCGCGGAGCTGGGTGAGCCGCTCGGCGCGCTGGGTGGCGAGGGCGGACTCGACGCCGCGCATCTGCTCGATGCGGGCGGAGAGCGCGGCCTCCAGCTTGGCCGGGTCGGTGTTCAGCTCGGACTCGGAGAGCTCGGGCCGGTCGGTGAGCCGGGCCAGGTAGCGCTCGGCGTTCTTGACGTCGGGGCCGGTGACGCCGGCGGCGAGCGAGTCGCGGGCGGGCGTGGTGGCGGCCTGGTCGAAGTCGGCGAGGGCGGCGAGCTCGCGGATGCGGGCCTGCGAGGCGGCGGCGGTGAGCGCGTTGCGCTCGCGGTCGGCCTCGTCGGCGCCCTCGGCCCGCTCGGTGACGTAGGTGCCGGTGGCCGGGTCGTAGTGAGTGGTGGTGCCGGTGGACTCGGGGCGGGGCACGGCGAGCGCGGCGAGCAGCAGCCCGCGCTCGGCGGACGCCTGTTCGGTGGCCCGGCCGAGGGCGGCGGGGGCCCGGACGGCCTCGGCGGCGCGGGCCGGGGTGCGCTCGGCGAGCTGGTCGGAGAGCGCCTGGAGCTTGCCGATGATGTCGGTGTACGCCTTGTGCGCCTCCAGGGCGGTGCCCTTGCCGGTCAGCGCGGTGCGCCGGATGGAGGGCAGCGCGGCGAGCTCGCGGCGCAGGTCGGCGGGGGCGTCGGCGCGGATCTCGTCGATCTGGCGGTCGACGCGGGCGGACTTGGCGGCGGTGATCCGCTTCTTGTCCGCGCGCTCGTCGCCGCCCTGCCCGCTGCCCCGGCTCTGCTGGTCGTCGCGGCCGGCGGCGATGTACGCGACGACCTCGTCGCGCTCGTCGGAGAGCGAGTGGGCGAGGGTGACGGCCTGCTGGTCGAGTTCGGCGAGGGCGACCAGGTTGACGGACTCGTCGAGGTCGCCGGAGGCGGCGAGGACGGCGGGCGCGCCGGCGGCGAGGACGGTGACGCCGACCAGGGCGACACCGGCGACGAGCCGGTTGCGGACCCGCTTGGGACGGCCGGCCGGGGCCGGGGGCTCGGCGGCCACCGGCATCGGGGGCTGCGCGGGCAGGCCGGTGGCCTGCGGGTCACCGGTCGTCTGGCTCCGCGCGCCGTTGTTGCTCCGAGGCCGCTTGTTCTGCACCGGTGCTCGCATTCTTGATCGTCCGCCCATGAAGCAGAGGTGACGACCGGTCACATGTAAGAGCCCCCACCCCTGGTGTGTCTTCCGACCATTTCAGCGGTTCTGGTCGGGGGACTGGCATCGGCCGTTGCGCCACCCGAACGAGTGAACAACACTCAGTAGTTGGCGAACAACTCTCCCCGGCGACGGCCGGGGCGCCGGGCTTACCGCCGGTTGGATCTTCCGCGCGGGCTTTGGCAGGATGCCCGCCCGCAGCTTCCCGGAGGTCCCCCTTCCGGCCGTCCGCACCCTTCACGCTCCTTTGGTACAGGCCAGATTCGGCCGTTTGGAGGCGTTGTGAAGGAGTGATGCAGAGCGGGCGCGGGCGGGGGCAGACTGGGGATCATGCGGACGGAAGCGGCGACCCTCCCCGGCAGTCCCGAACGCCCCAACGAGGACTGGTCGGCCACGGCCCTGCCCGCCTCGGGGGCGGGCGGCACGGTGGTCGTCCTGGACGGGGTGACGCCCCCGGAGGGCGATGACGGTTGTGTGCACGGAGTGCCCTGGTTCACGGCCCGGCTCGGCGGCGCTTTGACGGAACTGTCCGCTTCGCGCGCCGATCTGACGCTGTCCGAGATTCTGTCGCTGGCAATCCGGCGCACCGCGGACGCCCACCGGGACACCTGTGACCTTTCTCACGTGCGCACTCCGCAGGCGACGGTTGCCATGGCCCGCTGGGACGAGCTGACGGTGGAACACCTCGTGCTGTCCGACGCGGCCCTGCTCCTGTGCTCCCCGGACGGTGCGGTCCGGGCGGTCCTCGACGACCGGCTGGACCGCGTCCCGGACGAGGTGCTGCGCTCCCTGGAGGCCACCGACCGGCTGCGCAACCGCGAGGGCGGCTTCTTCACGGCCGCCGCCGACCCGTCCGTGGCGGCCCGGGCGGTGACCGGCACCACCCCGAGGTCCCGGGTGCGGGCCCTCGCGGCGCTCTCGGACGGCGCGACCCGGTGGGTGGAGCTGTTCGGGGCGGGCGACTGGGCGGACCTGTTCGCCGTGCTCGCGAAGGAGGGCCCGCACGGGCTGCTCGGGCGGGTGCGGGCGCTGGAGGCGGCCGACGCCGGGGCCGGGGGTCCCGCCCGGCGGTGGAAGCTCCACGACGACGCGACGGCGGTGTACGCGGAGCTGTGAGCGCCCGGTCGGGAGCGGGTCAGCCCTCGGCGGAGCGGACGTTGAAGTGGTGGAGCAGCCGGGCCAGTTCCGCGACCTCGGCGCGGTCCCAGTCGGCGAGCTTGCGCACGTACCGCTCGCGCCGGGCGTCCCGGACGTGCCGGAAGCGGCCCTGGCCCTCCTCGGTGAGCCGGACCAGGGAGGCGCGGCCGTCGGCGGGGTCGGGGTCGCGGGCGACCAGGCCGAGATCCTCCAGGGCGCGCAGCTGGCGGCTCATCGTGGCCTTGCCGACGCCGAACCAGCCGGCCAGGTCGGTGGCGCGCTGGGGCCCGGCCTCGTCGAGCCGCACGAAGAGTCCGTAGGCCGCGGGCTCCAGTTCGGGGTGGACCTCGCGGGCCATCTCTCCGGACTGGGCGCGGGCGCGGCGCAGAAAGACCGCCAGCTCGCGCTCCAGGGCGAGGAATTCCTGGTCCACACCACTCCCGCCCTTGGGTCCGGATTCACTCCCCGTACCGCTTCCGTGCACGTCAGCACCCCTCGCGCGCTTTCCGCTCGCTGAAAGTTTCTTCCAGCGCCACGGCCATCGCCGCAGCTCGTTGCAGTATTTCGCAGGCGTAGACCATCGGCAGCATCCAGACCCCCTTCCGCCGGGCGGTCTACGTGCGTAGCGTCGTTGTCGGCGACCCCGCCTGACATGTTCACAACATGTCATCTCGCTCCCCCCACCGAGCCTTCCGGAGGCACGCGATGCGTGTGCACAGATCGGGAACGACCCTCGCCGGCGCCGCCCTCGCGGCCCTGGCCCTCCTCCTCCCCCTCTCCCTCGCCGGCGCGGCCGACGCCGCCCAGGACCCGGCCGCCGCCCCCGCCGCCAAGAAGGTCCCCGCGCGCGGCACCGCCTGGATGGGCATGGGCGTCATCGCCCACGACGGGCAGGGCGAGAACACCGACACCGACTCGCTGCTCGCGGCCACCGAGGGCGTCGACGTCTCCAGCCACAACGGCAACGTGGCCTGGTCGACGCTGTGGAACAGCGGAGTGAAGTGGGCCTACGTCAAGGCGACGGAAGGCACGTACTACAAGAACACCTCGTTCGCCCAGCAGTACAACGGCTCGTACAACGTCGGCATGATCCGCGGCTCGTACCACTTCGCGACGCCCGACACGACGACCGGCGCCGCGCAGGCGGACTACTTCGTGAACAACGGCGGCGGCTGGTCCCAGGACGGCCGGACGCTGCCGGGCGCGCTCGACATCGAGTGGAACCCGTACGGCGACACCTGCTACGGCAAGACCCAGGCCGGGATGGTGGCCTGGATCCGGGACTTCCTCAACCAGTACAAGTACCGCACCGGCCGGGACGCGGTGATCTACACGGCGACGAGCTGGTGGACCCAGTGCACCGGCAACTACGGCGGCTTCGCCTCCACCAACCCGCTGTGGATCGCGCGCTACGCCTCGGACGTCGGCACGCTGCCGGCCGGCTGGCCGTACTACACGATGTGGCAGTACACCTCCACGGGCCCGACGGTGGGCGACCACAACCACTTCAACGGCGACTACTCGCGGGTGCAGGCGCTCGCGAACGGCTGACGCGACGCACACGACGAGAGGCCGGCGGGCCGGGGGTCCCGCCGGCCTCTTCGCGCTCCCGGCCCGCACGCCCGGCCCGCACGCCCGGCCCGCACGCCCGGCCCGCAGGCCCGGCCCGCGCTCCCGGCCCGCACGCCCGATCCGCACGCCTCGACCGGAGCCCGTGGCCTCCCGATCCGTACTCCGAGGTAGCTTCCGCCCTCCCTCTTGCCCATTGGTATGGACCAATGCGACCCTCTGGTGGCGCCGGCAACCGCAACTGCCGTGCGCCGCACATGTGTTGCTCGCCCCGTACTCCCCCACGCACGAGAGAGAGCCCCCGCATGCCGTCCTCCCGCCGCATCCCCGCCCTCGTCGCCGCAGCAGCGTCCGCGGCGGCGGCGCTCACCGCCCTCACGCCCACCGTCGCGCAGGCCCACGGCGCCGTGTTCAACCCGGTCAGCCGGATCGCCGCCTGTTACGCGGAGGGGCCGGAGACCCCCAAGTCACAGGTGTGCAAGGACCTCGTCGCCGACTCGGGCACCCAGCCGCTGTACGACTGGAACGAGGTCAACATCGCCAACGCCGACGGCAACAGCCGGACCCTCATCCCGGACGGCAAGCTCTGCTCGGCGAACCGCGACAAGTACCGCGCGCTCGACTGGGCCCGCACCGACTGGCCGGCCACCGCCGTGAAGTCCGGCACCTTCGGCTTCAAGATCCGGGTCACCGCCCCGCACTCCGGCACGATGACCATGTACATCACCAAGCCGGGCTTCGACCCGACCCAGCCGCTCAAGTGGTCCGACCTCGACGCCACCCCGGTCGCCGTCTACAACACCACCCGCACCTCCACCGACGGCTACTACGCCTTCGACGGCAGCCTCCCGGCCCGCACCGGCCGCCACATCGTCTACATGGTGTGGCAGCGCAACGACAGCCCCGAGGCGTTCTACAGCTGCTCGGACGTCACCTTCGGCGCCGCTGCGGCCACGACCGCGCAGGCCCCGACCGAGGCCAAGATCGCCGCGGGCGCCACCCTGTCCACGGTCAGCCACGCGGGCCACGGCGGCGACGAGCAGCCGCCGGCCCTCTCCGCCGACACCGCCGAGGCGCCCGACTCCCCGCTCCCGCTGGCCCTCGCGGGCGCGGGCGCACTGGCCGCGTTCGGCGCGGGCAGCGTGCTGCTGGCCCGCCGCCGCGGCAACCAGTCCTGACGCGAGTCCTGACATGACGGAGGCGGGGTGCCCCGGGGGACACCCCGCCTCCGTGCGCTTCTCTCAGGCCTTGAGCGCGCTCACGAAAGACGCCCCCGTCGCCTCCCGGAGCTCCTTCAGCAGCTCGCCGGAGAACTCCCACGCTTCCTGCCGCTTGGCCTGAGTCGTGGCCCAACTCCCCAACCCACCGGTTCAGTTGCCACCCCAGTAGCTCTCCGGGCTGTACGGTCCACTCGCGGCCCGGGTACGCGGAAGCCGGAAATTCCCCCGAACGGGGTTCAGGAGGCCGAAGCGTCCGGGACGGCGGTGGGCGCCCTCCTCAACGGAGGGCGCCCACCGCCGTACTACGCGCGCGTCACGCCGCCGCGCTCACCGCCACCGCCGCCGGGGTCAGGGCGATCTCCAGGACCTGGCGGACGTCCGTGACCGGGTGGACCTCCAGCTTCTCCAGGATCTCGGCGGGGACGTCGTCGAGGTCGGCCTCGTTCCGCTTGGGGATCACGACGGTCGTGATGCCCGCGCGGTGGGCGGCGAGGAGCTTCTGCTTCAGGCCGCCGATCGGCAGCACCCGGCCGGTGAGGGAGACCTCGCCGGTCATGGCGACGTCCGTGCGGACCAGCCGGCCCGACAGGAGCGAGGCCAGGGCCGTCGTCATCGTGATGCCGGCGCTCGGGCCGTCCTTCGGGACCGCGCCCGCCGGGAAGTGGATGTGCACGCCGCGGTCCTTCAGACCGGTGACGGGCAGCTCCAGCTCCGCGCCGTGCGAGCGGAGGAAGGAGAGCGCGATCTGCGCGGACTCCTTCATCACGTCGCCGAGCTGACCGGTGAGGGTCAGCCCCGCCGCGCCCGTCTCCGGGTCGGCGAGCGACGCCTCCACGAAGAGGACGTCACCGCCCGCGCCGGTCACCGCCAGGCCGGTGGCGACACCGGGCACGGACGTGCGGCGCTCGGCCGGGTCCTGGGCGGACTCGGGCACGTGGTGCGGACGGCCGATCAGGCCGCGCAGCTCGCCCTCGCCGATGGTGAACGGCAGCTCCCGCTGGCCCAGTTCGTGCTGGGCGGCCACCTTGCGCAGCAGCCGGGCGATCGAGCGCTCCAGGGTGCGGACGCCCGCCTCCCGGGTGTACTCGCCGGCGAGCCTGCGCAGCGCCGTCTCCTCCAGGACGACCTCGCCCTTCTCCAGGCCGGCCTTCTCCAGCTGCCGGGGCAGCAGGTGGTCCCGGGCGATGACGACCTTCTCGTCCTCGGTGTAGCCGTCGAGGCGGACCAGCTCCATGCGGTCGAGCAGGGCCTCCGGGATGGCCTCCAGGACGTTCGCCGTCGCGAGGAAGACGACGTCGCTCAGGTCGAGTTCGACCTCCAGGTAGTGGTCGCGGAAGGTGTGGTTCTGCGCCGGGTCGAGGACTTCGAGCAGCGCCGCCGCCGGGTCGCCCCGGTAGTCGGAGCCGACCTTGTCGATCTCGTCGAGCAGCACCACCGGGTTCATCGACCCGGCCTCCTTGATCGCGCGGACGATCCGGCCGGGCAGCGCGCCGACGTACGTGCGCCGGTGGCCGCGGATCTCGGCCTCGTCCCGGACGCCGCCGAGGGCGACGCGGACGAACTTCCGGCCCATCGCGTGCGCGACGGACTCGCCGAGCGAGGTCTTGCCGACGCCGGGCGGGCCGACGAGCGCGAGGACGGCGCCGCCGCGCCGGCCGCCCACGACACCGAGGCCGCGCTCGGCGCGCCGCTTGCGCACGGCCAGGTACTCGGTGATGCGCTCCTTCACGTCCTCCAGGCCCGCGTGCTCGGCGTCGAGGACGGCCTTGGCGCCCTGGATGTCGTAGGCGTCCTCGGTCCGCTCGTTCCACGGCAGTTCGAGCACGGTGTCGAGCCAGGTGCGGATCCAGGCGCCCTCCGGGGACTGGTCGCTGGCCCGCTCCAGCTTCTCGACCTCCTTGAGGGCCGCCTCGCGGACCTTCTCGGGCAGGTCGGCGGCTTCGACGCGGGCGCGGTAGTCGTCGGACTCGTCGCCCTCGGCCTCGCCGTTGAGCTCGCGCAGCTCCTTGCGGACCGCTTCGAGCTGGCGGCGCAGCAGGAACTCGCGCTGCTGCTTGTCGACGCCCTCCTGGACGTCCTTGGCGATGGTCTCGGCGACGTCCTGCTCGGCGAGGTGGTCGCGCAGCTGCGCGGTGGCGAGCTTCAGGCGGGCGACCGGGTCGGCGGTCTCCAGGAGCGCGAGCTTCTGCTCGACGGTCAGGAACGGCGAGTAGCCCGCGTTGTCGGCGAGCGCGCCCACGCCGTCGATCTGCTGCACGCGGTCGACGACCTGCCAGGCGCCGCGCTTCTTCAGCCAGCTGGTGGCCAGCGCCTTGTACTCCTTGACGAGCTCGGTCACCGCGCCGGGCACCGGCTCCGGCAGCGCCTCGTCGACGGCGGTGCCCTCGACCCACAGGGCCCCGCCGGGCCCGGTCGTCCCGGCGCCGATGCGCACCCGGCCGCGGCCGCGGATCAGCGCACCGGGATCACCGTCGGACAGGCGGCCGACCTGCTCGACCGTGCCGAGCACACCGGTGCCCGCGTACGTCCCGTCCACCCGGGGCACGAGCAGCACCCGGGGCTTCCCGGTGCCACCGCGCGCGGCGGCCTGCGCGGCCTCGACCGCGGCCCGCACGTCGTTGTCGGACAGGTCCAGCGGCACGACCATTCCGGGCAGCACGACCTCGTCGTCGAGCGGCAGCACAGGCAGAGTGAGCGGCGCGGACGCCATGGACTCGGAAGCCATGATCTCCCCTTCGGCAGTCATTCGCGGAATCTCGCAGTCAAGCAACTTGAGCTATGCCGACTCAATGCATGTGAGCCCAGGATTGTTCCCCGTCGCTTGTTCGCTCTGAGCGATCACCCGCCTGCGGATCGCGAACAAAGGAGGTGCGGATGCGGTGACGCGAACCACCGGACACGCGTTTCGGGCTGCGCGCACCCCGTACGAGCGGGCATGCTCGGGCCATGGAGTACGTGAAGCGGTACGGGCGCAGGTTCGGCGCCGCGGCCGTCCTCGCCGCGGCCGTCGCCGTGAGCGGCTGCGGCCAGGCCCCGGCGGCACCCCCGGACGCGAGCCCGGCCACCAGCGGCGCCGCCACCGGCGCGACCCGGGAGCCCGCACCCCAGGACGTGCTGGTCGAGGTCGGCGTCAGCGGCGGCTTCGCCGGGGTCGGCAACAAGCTGGTGGTCCATTACGACGGCGCCTACACCGTCCGCCACGGCACCAAGCCGCCCGTCCCGGGCCGGCTGACACCGGCGCAGGCCGCCGAGCTGCGCGCCGCCCTGGAGGACCCGGCCTATGCCAAGGTCCCCGAGCGGTCCACCGGCGACTCGGTCAGGGACGGGTTCACGTACGAGGTCACGTACGGCCACCGGCTCGTCGTCACCCAGGACGGCGCCGCGCGCCCGCCCGCGCTCCAGCGGGTCTTCGACGCCCTGCCCGGCGGCGGCCCGCCGACGGCGCCGTAGCGCCCCGACCGGGCCCGATCGGCAAGACACCCTCTAGGCGCGGATCTCCTCGTACCGTCGCCGCAGGAAGTCGCGCACCCGGGCCGGCATGTCCATCGACTCCGGGTCGAGCGCCCACTGGATCTGCAGGCCGTCCATCACGGCCAGCTGTTCCTGCGCGACGGCCAGGCAGTCGGTGTCGGCCCGCAGTTCGCCGCGTTCCACGGCCCGCTCCAGGAGGGCGACCGTGTCGCGCAGCACGCGCGCGTAGCGCTCCTTGAAGTACGCGTGGGCGGGGTGGCCGAGGTTGCCGGACTCGCCGACGAGGACGTTGAACATGCGGACGATGCCGGGCCGCCGGGTGTTGTCCTCGATCAGGGCGACGAGGGTGTCGAGATAGCCGGCGTAGGAGTCCGGCTCGTCCGCGAAGAGCCGCTCCATGTCGTGCCGTTCGCTCTGCGCGAGGACCGAGAGCAGCAGGTCCTCCTTGCTGCGGAAGTGGTGGAGCAGCCCGCCCTGGGTGATGCCGCAGTCGTGCGCGATCCGGGCGAGCGAGGAGGCGTGGAAGCCCCACTGCCCGAAGTGCTCGACGGCGGTGTCGAGGATCTTCCTGCGCCGCGCGTCGCCGACCGCGTAGCCGCCCCGGCCTGCGGCCTTCCCGCTGGCGGTGACCTTCTTCTCCGGCATGGGCCCACCCTAACCGCGCCCTTCCGGCCCCTTCTCCGCTCCGTGACCCAGGTCACATCGCACAAACCTAGTACCCACTCGGTTTTCACCCCTAGCCTTCGGCCGGACGGGTCGCCCTGACGCGTCCCGCGCCCGGTCCGGGGCCTGCCCGTGGGGGGCCGGGCCCCGGACCGCCTCTTCCTCCCCTGCGTCAGGTACCTGAAGGGACGCACCGCCATGCGCACGTACCTCGCCCTCTCCACGGCCGCCGCACTGCTCGCCGGCCTCGGCGCCACCGCCTACGCCACCTCGCCCGGCTCGCCCACCACTCCCGCCACGCCCACCTCCCCCGCGCGGCCCCTCGCCGGCCTGCGCGTCCTGATCTCCAACGACGACTCCATGCAGGCGGCCAAGCCCGGCAACTCCGACGGCCTCGGCCTCTACGAGCTCCGCCGCGCGATGTGCGCCGCCGGCGCCGACGTCGTCGTCATGGCGCCGTGGCAGGTGCAGTCCGGCAAGGGCACGGCCGTCACCAACGGCGGCGTGCTGACCGCGCAGCGCCGCACCGCCGCCGAACTGCCCTCCGGGTACGAGGGCGACTGCGCGGACGCGCCCGCGCGGGGCGCCGTGTTCGGCGTGTGCCTGTCGGCCGGGCCGTGCGGCAAGGACACCCCGAGCGCCACGCCCGCCGACACGGTCAAGCTCGCGCTGCGCGGCGGACTGAGAGCGAAGGCTGGCTGGCAGGACGGCCCCGACCTGGTGCTCACCGGCATCAACTCGGGCCCGAACGTCTCGGCGAACGTCAACGACTCCGGCACCGTGGGCGCGGCCGTCGCCGCGATCGACCAGGACGTGCCGGCGCTCGCCTTCTCCTCCGCGGGCGACGAGAGCAACACGTACTTCCCGCGCGAGAACTACCGCGCGGGCGCCGAGTTCGGCGCCCGCCTCGTCGCCGGGCTGCGCACCCGCGGACTGCTGACCTCGGCCTTCGCGCTCAAGGTCGACTACCCGGACGTCAGCGCCGGGCAGCGCGCCAAGGCCCCGGTGTGGACCCGGGTCGGCGACGGGGCCGTGGTCTACCACGCGTACGAACAGCGCGGCGACGGCGACGCGTTCGACATCACGACCGGGCTGTGCCCGGTGGACGGCACCGGCGAGGGCGAGTGCGCCGAGGGCCGCGCGGACGCCGACTCGACCTGGCTGCTCGGCCGGGGTCACGTCACGGTCGCCCCGATCACCTGGGACCGCACCTACGGCACGCCCATCGGCGCCCGGAACACGCTCCGGGCGATCGAGCGCTACGTCACGAACGAGGCTCGTTAAGCGGTTGTCCCGGCCGCCCGCACCCTCCGAGGATGGCCGGGACAGGCACGTACGGCCACGTACGTCCACGCGAGCAAGGGAGTGAGCAATGAGCAGCCCCGTCACCCTCGACCGCCGCGAGGGCCCGCACGGAGAAGTCGTCCTGCGACGGCGGGACACAGACGGCACAGACGGCACCACGCACTACGAGATCATCGCCAACGGCACCTTCCTGATGGACACCTCCGACGGCCGCTCCGAGCGCCTCCTCGTCGACGCGGCCATGGACGCCCTGCGGCCGCCCCGCGCCCGCGCTTCCGTCCTGATCGGCGGGCTCGGCGTCGGCTTCTCGCTCGCGCACGCCGCCGCCGACGACCGCTGGGGCCGGATCGTGGTCGCGGAGCGTGAGGACGCGATCATCGACTGGCACCGCAAGGGTCCACTCTCGGCCATCTCCGGTGCGGCGCTCGCCGATTCGCGCACCGTGATCCTGCACACGGACCTCGTGACCTACCTGCGCACCACGACCGACACCTACGACGCCCTCTGCCTGGACATCGACAACGGGCCCGACTGGACGGTCACCGAGGACAACGAATCCCTTTATTCCGGCGAGGGTTTGGCCACCTGCGCGGCCCGCCTCAACCCGGGCGGAATCCTCGCCGTCTGGTCGGCCCGGCCGTCCGCCGATTTCGAAGAGTCGTTGCGGAATGCCGGATTCAGCGGGGTACGGACCGAAGAGGTCACGGTTGCCCGGGGCGTCCCCGACGTGGTCCACCTCGCCGTCCGGCCCGGCTCCCCGCCTGCGTAGCCTTGACGCCGCAGGTACCTCTAGGCTGCTGCACCGACATCGGCGACGCGAGGCGGGGCAATGGAGCAGACACACACCACGAACAACGGTGCGACGACTCCAGGGGCCCAGCGCAGAGTGCTCGTGGTCGAGGACGACGCCACGATCGTGGACGCGATCGCCGCCCGGCTGCGCGCCGAGGGCTTCCTCGTGCAGACGGCGGGCGACGGCCCGGCGGCCGTGGACGCCGCCGAGGCGTGGCAGCCGGACCTGATGGTGCTCGACGTGATGCTGCCGGGCTTCGACGGCCTGGAGGTGTGCCGCCGGGTGCAGGCCCAGCGGCCGGTGCCGGTGCTGATGCTCACCGCGCGTGACGACGAGACGGACATGCTGGTGGGCCTCGGCGTCGGCGCCGACGATTACATGACGAAGCCGTTCTCGATGCGCGAGCTGGCCGCCCGGGTGCACGTGCTGCTGCGCCGGGTCGAGCGGGCCACGCTCGCGGCGGCGACCCCGCGCAGCGGGATCCTGCGCCTCGGCGAGCTGGAGATCGACCACGCGCAGCGGCGGGTCCGGGTCCGCGCGGAGGACGTGCACCTGACGCCGACCGAGTTCGACCTCCTGGTCTGCCTGGCGAACACCCCGCGGGCCGTGCTCTCGCGCGAGCAGCTGCTCGCCGAGGTGTGGGACTGGGCGGACGCCTCCGGCACCCGGACCGTGGACAGCCACATCAAGGCGCTGCGCCGGAAGATCGGGGCCGAGCGGATCCGCACGGTCCACGGCGTCGGATACGCGCTGGAGACCCCGGCGCCGTGAGCCGGGCGGGGCGGGAGGCCCGGGGGAACGTGCGGCAGGGCGGCCGGGGCGGCGCCGGGTCCGGCGGCCGGAGTGACGGCCGGCGCCGGATAGCGATCTCGATCAAGACCAAGCTGGGCACCCTGGTCGTCGGCGCCGTGCTGCTGACCTCGGGCCTCGCGCTCGTGGCGATCCGGACCTCGACCGAGTTCCGCTACATCACGATCTTCGCGATGATCGCCACGCTGCTGATCACCCAGTTCGTGGCCCAGTCCCTGACCGCCCCGCTGGACGAGATGAACCACGTCGCCGGCTCGATCTCGCGCGGCGACTTCAGCCGCCGGGTGCGCGGCGCGGACCGCCGCGACGAGCTGGGCGACCTGGCCTCCACGATCAACCGCATGGCGGACGACCTGGAGGCCGTGGACCGGCACCGCAAGGAGCTGGTCGCGAACGTCTCGCACGAGCTGCGCACGCCGATCGCGGCGCTGCGCGCGCTCCTGGAGAACGTCGTGGACGGCGTCTCGCAGGCCGATCCGGAGACCATGCGGACGGCCCTGAAGCAGACCGAGCGGCTCGGCCGGCTGGTGGAGACGCTGCTGGACCTGTCGCGGCTCGACAACGGTGTCGTGTCCCTGCGGCGCGGCCGCTTCGAGGTGTGGCCGTACCTCTCCGGGATCCTGCGCGAGGCGAACCTGGCCGCGTCCCAGCGCGGCCTGTCCTCCACCTCGGGCCTGCACCGCCGCACGGACGTGCACCTGCACCTGGACGTGTCGCCGCCCGAGCTGACCGCGCACGCGGACGCGGAGCGGCTGCACCAGGTGATGGCGAACCTGATCGACAACGCGGTGAAGCACTCGCCGCCGCACGGCCGCGTGACCGTGCGGGCGCGCCGGGGTCCGCACCCGGACAGCGTGGAGCTGGAGGTCGAGGACGAGGGCCCGGGCATTCCGGAGGCGGAGCGGCACAAGGTCTTCGAGCGCTTCAACCGGGGCACGGTCCCGGCGCAGCAGGGCCCGGGGAGCGACGGCGGCACCGGTCTGGGGCTCGCGATCGCCCGCTGGGCGGTGGATCTGCACGGCGGTCACATCGGTGTGGCCGAATCGTCACGCGGGTGCCGCATCAGGCTCACTCTTCCGGGCAGCCTTCCGCCGCGGGATTGACGTAGGGTTCGAACCGGAAGCACACGTTCTGCGTGTCTCTTCAGGAGAGATCCGGAAGAACCGCACGTGACGTGGTCAGGGATGCGGCCGAACAGGGCCGCAGCCTGTACTTTCTCGTACCCTCACAAGGCGGAACCACGGTTGTTTCCCGCCATTCATGGCACCGAAACACCGCGTCAAGTGTGACTTGCGCGACGTTGGAGTGCCTGGCCTGCACCTCCAGGCCAGGGAGGCGTAGCCTTTATTTCCGCTGTCCATCACCTTGCGAAGCGGAAGAGGGCGGTTGCCGCCGTGTCGTCTCAGTCCCCCAGTACCCCGAGCTCCCCGGCCGACCAAGACGGGCAGGGCGTGAGCCCCGCAGCCGCCTTCGGTGCCAATGAGTGGCTCGTCGACGAGATCTACCAGCAGTACCTCCAGGACCCGAATTCGGTCGATCGTGCCTGGTGGGACTTCTTCGCCGACTACAAGCCCGGCGCACCGGAGACCCCGGCCGCCCCGGCCGCCACCACCCCGAGCACTCCGAGCGCGCCGGCCGCGCCGCAGGCGGGCCCCGCACAGGCCGCGCCTGCCGCCGCCGTGCCCGCTCCGGCCGCCCCGGCTGCTCCGGCCGCCCCGGCCGCCCCGGCCCCGGCGAAGCCCGCCGCCGCCGCTCCGGCTCCGGTGAAGGCCGCTCCGGCCAAGCCCGCCGCCGCGAAGCCGGCCGCCGCCCCGGCCACCGAGGCCCCCGCCGGCCCCGAGTTCATCACCCTGCGCGGCCCGGCCGCCGCGGTCGCGAAGAACATGAACGCCTCGCTGGAGATGCCGACGGCCACGTCCGTCCGCGCCGTCCCGGTGAAGCTGCTCTTCGACAACCGGATCGTCATCAACAACCACCTGAAGCGCGCCCGGGGCGGGAAGATCTCCTTCACGCACCTCATCGGCTACGCGATGGTGCAGGCGATCAAGGCCATGCCGACGATGAACCACTCCTTCGCGGAGAAGGACGGCAAGCCGACCCTGGTGAAGCCGGAGCACGTCAACTTCGGTCTGGCCATCGACCTGGTGAAGCCGAACGGCGACCGCCAGCTCGTCGTCGCCGGCATCAAGAAGGCCGAGACGCTCACCTTCTTCGAGTTCTGGCAGGCGTACGAGGACATCGTCAAGCGGGCCCGCGTCGGCAAGCTGACGATGGAGGACTTCACCGGCGTTACGGTCTCCCTGACCAACCCCGGTGGCCTCGGCACCGTCCACTCCGTGCCGCGTCTGATGCCCGGGCAGTCGGTCATCATGGGCGTCGGCTCGATGGACTACCCGGCCGAGTTCCAGGGCACCTCCCAGGACACCCTGAACAAGCTGGGCATCTCCAAGGTCATGACCCTGACCTCGACCTACGACCACCGGGTCATCCAGGGCGCGGCCTCCGGCGAGTTCCTGCGCATCGTCGCCAACTTCCTCCTCGGCGAGGAGGGCTTCTACGACGACGTCTTCAAGTCGCTGCGCATCCCCTACGAGCCGGTCCGCTGGCTCAAGGACATCGACGCCTCGCACGACGACGACGTCACCAAGGCCGCCCGTGTCTTCGAGCTGATCCACTCCTACCGGGTCCGCGGCCACGTCATGGCCGACACCGACCCGCTGGAGTACAAGCAGCGCAAGCACCCCGACCTGGACATCACCGAGCACGGCCTCACCCTGTGGGACCTGGAGCGCGAGTTCGCCGTCGGCGGCTTCGCCGGCAAGTCGATGATGAAGCTCCGCGACATCCTCGGCGTGCTCCGCGACTCGTACTGCCGCACCACCGGCATCGAGTTCATGCACATCCAGGACCCGAAGCAGCGCAAGTGGATCCAGGACCGCGTGGAGCGCCCGCACGCCCGTGTGGAGCGCGAGGAGCAGCTGCGCATCCTGCGCCGGCTGAACTCGGCCGAGGCGTTCGAGACCTTCCTGCAGACCAAGTACGTCGGCCAGAAGCGCTTCTCGCTCGAGGGCGGCGAGTCGGTCATCCCGCTGCTCGACGCGGTCATCGACTCCGCGGCGGAGTCCCGCCTCGACGAGGTCGTCATCGGCATGGCCCACCGCGGCCGTCTGAACGTCCTCGCGAACATCGTCGGCAAGTCGTACGCGCAGATCTTCCGCGAGTTCGAGGGCAACCTCGACCCGAAGTCGATGCACGGCTCCGGCGACGTCAAGTACCACCTGGGCGCCGAGGGCACCTTCACCGGTCTCGACGGCGAGCAGATCAAGGTCTCCCTGGTCGCCAACCCCTCCCACCTGGAGGCCGTCGACCCGGTCGTCGAGGGTGTCGTCCGCGCCAAGCAGGACGTCATCAACAAGGGCGGCACGGACTTCACCGTCCTGCCGATCGCCCTGCACGGCGACGCGGCCTTCGCGGGCCAGGGCGTCGTGGCCGAGACGCTCAACATGTCGCAGCTGCGCGGCTACCGCACGGGCGGCACGGTCCACGTCGTCATCAACAACCAGGTCGGCTTCACCGCGGCCCCCGAGGCCTCGCGTTCCTCCATGTACGCCACGGACGTGGCCCGCATGATCGAGGCGCCGATCTTCCACGTGAACGGCGACGACCCGGAGGCGTGCGTCCGCGTGGCGCGGCTCGCCTTCGAGTTCCGCCAGACGTTCAACAAGGACGTCGTGATCGACCTCATCTGCTACCGCCGCCGCGGTCACAACGAGGGCGACAACCCGCAGTTCACCAACCCGCAGATGTACACGCTGATCGACAAGAAGCGTTCGGTGCGCAAGCTCTACACCGAGTCGCTCATCGGTCGCGGCGACATCACCCTGGAAGAGGCCGAGCAGGCGCTCCAGGACTTCCAGGGCCAGCTGGAGAAGGTCTTCGCGGAGGTCCGCGAGGCCACCGCGGCGCCGGCTCCGACGCTCGTCCCGGACGCCCGGCCCGAGTTCCCGGTCGCCGTCACCACCGCGGTCTCCCAGGAGGTCGTGAAGCGGATCGCCGAGTCCCAGGTCAACATCCCGGAGCAGATCACGGTCCACCCGCGTCTGCTGCCGCAGATGCAGCGCCGCGCGGCCTCGATCGACGACGGCACCATCGACTGGGGCTTCGGCGAGACCCTCGCCATCGGCTCCCTGCTGATGGAGGGCACCCCGGTCCGCCTGTCGGGCCAGGACTCCCGCCGCGGCACCTTCGGCCAGCGCCACGCGGTGCTCGTCGACCAGGAGACCGGCGAGGACTACACCCCGCTGCTGTACCTCGCCGAGGACCAGGCCCACTACAACGTCTACGACTCGATGCTCAGCGAGTACGCGGCGATGGGCTTCGAGTACGGCTACTCGCTGGAGCGCCCGGACGCTCTGGTCATCTGGGAGGCCCAGTTCGGTGACTTCGTCAACGGCGCGCAGACCGTCGTCGACGAGTTCATCTCCTCGGCCGAGCAGAAGTGGGGCCAGACCTCCGGCGTCACCCTGCTCCTGCCGCACGGCTACGAGGGCCAGGGCCCGGACCACTCGTCCGCCCGTCCGGAGCGCTTCCTGCAGATGTGCGCGCAGGACAACATGACGGTCGCCATGCCGACGCTGCCGTCGAACTACTTCCACCTGCTGCGCTGGCAGGTCCACAACCCGCACCACAAGCCGCTCATCGTCTTCACCCCGAAGTCGATGCTGCGTCTGAAGGCCGCGGCGTCGAAGGTGGAGGAGTTCACCACCGGCGGCTTCCGCCCGGTGATCGGCGACACGACGGTCAACGCGGCCGACGTCCGCAAGGTCGTCTTCTGCGCCGGCAAGGTCTACTACGACCTGGAGGCCGAGCGGCAGAAGCGCGGCGACACGGAGACCGCGATCATCCGTCTGGAGCGCCTGTACCCGCTGCCGGGTGCCGAGCTCCAGGCCGAGATCTCCAAGTACCCGAACGCCGCGAAGTACATCTGGGCCCAGGAGGAGCCGGCGAACCAGGGTGCCTGGCCGTTCATCGCGCTCAACCTGATCGACCACCTGGACCTGGCGGTCGGCGCGGACATCCCGGCGAGCGAGCGACTGCGCCGGATCTCCCGGCCGCACTCCTCCTCCCCGGCGGTCGGCTCGGCCAAGCGCCACCAGGCGGAGCAGGCGCAGCTGGTCGCGGAGGTCTTCGACGCCTGATCCGGCGTGAGGAAGGCTCTGTGCGTACGGAGGCCCGGCACCCCACTCGGGGTGCCGGGCCTCCGGCCTTTTCGCGGACGTCCCGCGGTCGTCCGGGCCGTCAGCCCAGGTTCGCCTCGAAGTCCCAGTAGGGCCGGTTGCGCTGGCGCGCCGACAGGGTGTGCGGGTGCTGGGCGCCCAGCGTCCGGGTGAGGGTCAGCAGGGCGTCCTCCTCCAGCTTGCCCGCCTCCTCGTTCTCCCTCAGGCCGCGCAGGTCGGTGGCGAGCGCCACCTGGCAGGACAGGGTGAGCGGGTGCTCGTGGCCGAGGGTGTGCCGGGCCCGGCGCAGGGTGTCCCGGCTGAGCTCGGCCGCGTCGGCCACCCGGCCGTTGAAGTTGCGCGCGGCGGAAGCGTTGAGGGCGCAGCCGAGGACCCAGGGGTGGTCGGCTCCGAGGGAGGCGGTGAGGCCGGCGAGCGCGGCCTCCAGGATGGCGAGGGCGTCGGCGCGTTCGCCGGACGCCTGCAGGACGAGGGCGGTGTTGGCGAGGACGCCGGTGGCGACGGGGTGGGCGGGGCCGAGGAGGGTGCGGTAGGCGACCTCGGCCTCGTGGCTGAGTTCCCTGGCGTGGTCGAGGTCGCCGTGTTCGCGCAGGTAGTTGGCGTAGTTGTTGATGGAGGCGAGGGTCACGTAGTGGGTGCGGCCGTGCACCTGCTCCAGCTGTTCGAGGAGGCTGGCCATGGTGGCGCCGAGGTCCTGCTGGAAGCCGCCCTCGCGGCGCCGGCACAGGGCCAGCTGGGTGCGGGCGTACAGGGTCTGCAGGTGCTGGGGGCCGAGGATCCTGACGTGTACGCGGACGCTGGCCTCCTGGCGGGCCAGCGCCTCCCGGTAGTTGCCGAGCAGGCGCAGGTCCTGGGCGACGTTGTTGCCGATGACGAGGGTCTGCGAGTGCCGGGCGCCGAGGACGTTCTCGGAGCGGGCGAGGCAGGCGATGTCCTGCTCGTACGCCTCCTTGTAGCGGCCGAGCAGCCGGAGCGCGATGCCGAGGTTGTTCCCGGCGACGAGGGTGAGGAACTCGTTGTCGCCGAGCAGTCGTTGGGCCTCGGCGAGCACGTCGCGCTGCATCCGTTCGGCGTCCTGGTACTGCCCGAGGTAGCGCAGGTCGCTGGCGATGGAGACGGACGAGCGGAGGATGGCGAGCGGGTCGGGGTTCTCGGCCTCGTCGAGGCGGGCGCGCAGCGCGAGATCGAGCTGGTGGGCGTCGCGGAAGCGGCCGTAGCGGCGCAGGATGTAGCTCTCCTGGCTGGTGAGTTCCTGCATCTCGGGGCTGACCGGGTCCATGAAGCCGGACCAGTTCTCGCGGATCCGTTCCGCGAGCCGGATGCCGGCCCTGAACTCGCCGCTGCGGAAGCAGTAGCGCAGGCAGTTGAGCACGGCGGTCTGCACGCGCGGGTTGCGGCTGGCCAGGGCGCCGGAGGGCTCCAGGTGCGGCAGGAGTTCGGCGTAGCGGGGCCAGTTGCGGCTGTCCAGGGGGTTGCCGGGGTCGGCCTCGGCGAGCAGGGTGCGGACGGCCTTGCGGTGCGCCTCGCGGTGTTCGCCGTCGGTGAGCCGGGACACGATGTCGTGGACGAGCCGGTGCATCTGGACGGACTCCTGGTGGGGCACCACGTCCCCGCTGGTGACCGGTCCGCGGGACTCGCGGCTGAGCACGGAGTAGTTGACGAGGGTGTCCAGGGCCCGGGACCAGGCGGCGAGGTCGGTGACCATCCAGCGGAGGTCCTCGGGGAGGTCGGCCTGCGGGTAGGCGCGGACGATGCCGAGCGGGATGCGGCCGGGGGCGAAGGAGGCGCACAGGCTGAGCACGTCGATGGCCTGCGGCTGGGAGCGTCGGAGCCGGTTGATCAGTATCGACCAGGAGGTGAGGGAGGCGTTGGGGATGCCGTCGCCGGACGGCTCGTCCACGGCGGAGATGCGTCCGTCGCGGACCATCCGCAGGTACTCGGGGACCTCCATGCGGGACTCGCCGAGCCAGGCGGCGGCCTGGACGAGCGGCAGCGGCACGTCGCCGAACTCGGCGGCGACCTCGTCGGCCTCGGACGCGGTGATGTGCGGGGCGCGCCGCATCAGGTAGGCGGTGGACTCGGCCCGGTCGAAGCCGGGGACGTCGAGGATGTCGGTGTAGTCGCCCCAGCCGCGGTTGCGGGAGGTGACGAGGACGTGGCCGGGGCCCTGGGGCAGCATGATGTTCGCGCCGTCGGTGTCGTCCCAGCCGTCGAAGACGACGAGCCAGCGGGAGTGCGGGTCGCCGCGGCGCAGCGCCTCGCGGACGGCGCGGATGCGTTCGCCGGGCTCGTTGCCGGTGGTGAGGCCGAGCTGGGCGGCGAGTTCGCCGAAGCGGTCGCGCTGGACGTTGCGGTCGTCGGAGCTGACCCACCAGACGACGTCGTAGTCGGAGCTGAAGCGGTGGGCGTACTCGGCGGCGATCTGCGTCTTGCCGATGCCGGACATGCCGAGGAGGGTGCAGGCGGCGCTGCCGCGTTCGGCGTCCATGAGCCGGGTCTGGAGCGTGGTGAGCAGGTCGTCCCGGCCGGTGAAGCGCGGGTTGCGGCGCGGGATCTCGCCCCAGATGTCGGGCGGGGTGTCCGGGAAGCGGACGAGTGCGCCGGCGGGCAGCCGGCGGCCGGTGACGCGTGCCGGGTCGACGCCGAGCCGGCTGAGCAGCCGGGCCTCGGCCTCCTCCTCGCCGACGCCCCACAGGCTGACGGGTTCGAGGACGGCGGTGGCCGGGAGCAGGGTCCGGTTGGTGAGGTTGACCGCGGCGAAGCGCTCGGCGTGGGCGGCGACGAAGCCGCGCAGCACGTCGTTCCACTCGCCGGCCGCGCGCGGGCCGAGCTGGAAGAACCAGTCGTCCAGGACGAGCAGCACCTGGCCGCGGGCGAGCAGCAGGTCGCCGAGGGAGTCCTCCAGGGCCACCTCGCGCGGTGGGTCCCAGCGCTGGAGGCTGGCGCGCACGCCGTGGGCGTCGAGTCGCTGGTTGATCCAGGTCGCCCACGGCCGGTGATAGCCGGGGAAGACCACGAGGACGTGTTCCGGCGCTCTCCTGGCTCCGAGGTCCGCCGCAAGGCCCGACCGCTGTTCCGCCATCTGTCGTGTCTCCCGTCCCGCTCCCGCGCAACGCAGTGTGATATGCCGTGGGCACAGTGTTACCCAGCGGCGAGGGGAGCCGCGCCGAGGCTCGCATGGTGCTGCCTCATTTGGTCCGCGAACTCCCGGCCCTCCGCAGTCAGTTCATCGGATTCAAGCAGGATCGCCAGCGCTTCACCCACCTGATCGTGGATGTCGTCGAACTGTTGCCCGGCGGCGGACCGCCAGCTGCCCGGCACTCCGTCGGCGGTGGCGGTGCGCCGCCACAGGTCGGCGAGGGCCAGATGCGCGTAGGCGCCGTGCAGCACGCCGGCCAGCGGACGCGGGTCCGGCCGCCAGCCGACCTGGTGCACGGCGTCCCGGCCGGGGCCGTACAGCGGCACGATCTCGTGCAGCGTGGCCAGTTTGCTGTGGTGCAGCTCGTGCACGAGCGTGCCGGCCATCCCGCGCCCGTCGGCGGGCAGCGAGGTCAGTACGGCTCCGGGGGCGGCGCTCAGGGTGGCGCCGAGGTGCCGGGGGCCGCGGCCGACGAGCGGGACGAGGACCCGGACCGCGCGGGCGACCTCGGCCGCCCGGCCGGGGTCGGTGCGCAGCAGCAGGTCCCGGGCGGCGCTCCAGCGGGCGGACCAGGCGGCGTGGTCGGTGTCGGCGTGCTCGGCCGCGGTGCCGACGAAGGCGCCGCCGGCGTCGGCCGGCACCCGGTACGGGTCGAGGTCGTCGAGCCGGGCGGTGCCGCGGGGCAGCGCGCGCACCGCGCTCCAGCCGGGCCCGTGGCCGCGGTCGGCGAGGGCGCCGCCGGGCCGGCGGGCGAGGGTGAGGGCGGCGGGCGCGGCCGGGCCGGCGCCCGACGGGTGGAAGCGTACGGTCCGGTCGTCCGCGACGAACCGGACGCGTTCGGCGGCCACCCGCAGCCGGCCCGTGCCGGGCAGCGAGAGCAGGCCGTCCGGGGTGCGCACGGTCAGGTCGAGCGGGCCGCCGCAGCGCAGGGCGGCGGTGGCCGCGAGGGCGTCGAGGCGGGCGAGGTGCCGGTCGAGGGCCGGCCCGGCGGGCGCGGTGAGCGCGCCGGCCAGCCAGGCGCCGGTGGTCGGGTAGTCGAGGACGTCGCGGACCGCGCCGGGACGGCGCCGCTCGACCCGTTCGAGCAGCTCCCATGAGCGCTCGAAGCCGGCGAGCGCGCCCGGTTCGACGGACGCGCGGTGCCGGTGGACGCGGACCAGGAGCGCCTTGAGGAGCAGCAGCCGCCGGTGGTGCAGGGCGGTGTTCAGGAAGGTGAGCCCGGCCGGATCGGGGCTGGTCCGGGCCAGCCGCGCGAAGACGGCGGCGGACAGGGGCACGGCGCTCACTCCCGTCCCCTTGTCCGCCCGGGCCATCTGGCCGGAAACGACCGGTCGGCGCGGCCGCCGGCCCGCGGTTCAGTCGCGTGCCTTCTCCCCGGCCTCCTCCAGCCAGGAGTCGGACAGGTCCCGCGGCTGCCAGAGCACCCGCTCGACGGCCGCGGCCAGGTCCGGATCGTCCATGAAGCGCAAGGTCCGCAGGTCCACGCCGGTGAGATCCGGCAGCCGGCGCGGCCGCCCGTCGGCCCTGTCGACGCCGGCCACCCACTCCATGTGCTCCAACACCCTCGGCTCCTCCTCACCGACCCTTGTCCCCCACGGTCGTAGCGGCGGAGCGGTTCTTCCCGACGGCCGAAAGTCAGAAACCCGTTCGACTCAACTGCGCCCATGTGCGCCCCCGTTATCCGGCCGTTCCGCATCCGGGTCGCGCCACTCCCACCAGGGCGGCGCGATCCGCCGGCGCTCCTCGCGGGAGGGTTCGCGCAGGAGGCCGTCCGGCTGCGGACGGGAGCCGGCGCTCACCTCGGCGAGCAGGGACCGGGTCCGTTCCTGGTCCGCCCGGTCCAGCGGCACCAGCGCGCCGTCGAGCCGCCGCCACTGCTCGGCGGCGGCGGCGAGGGCGGTCCTGGCGCCGAAGGTCCGGCCCATCAGGCGCAGCACCGCGCCCTGCGCGTGCAGCGCGCGGGCCAGGGTGACGGTGCCCGGGGTGTCGCCGTGCGCGGTGTGGCTGTCCTCGGCGGCGCGCTGGTACGCGGTGAGCGCGTCGCCGAGCCGCCCGTCCCGGGCCGATTCGCTCAGCTGGAGCCGGACCCAGCCCAGTTGCAGCCACACCTCGGCGCGCTCGGCGGGCCCGTCGGCCGTGCGGACGGCCTGGTCGAGCAGGTGGCGGCTCTCGAAGAGGTCGGGCAGGAAGCCGGCCCGGCCGTAGCGCAGGGCGAGCACGCTGCCGATCAGCACCCGGGCCCGGTCGCGGGCCCGGGCGTCGACGGGCAGGCAGGTGAAGGCCTCGCGCAGCACGGACTCGGCGCGGTCGACGGGCTCGGTGCCGCTGCCCGCCGCCGCCCGCCGCAGCAGTGACTCGCCCCAGGTGAGCAGCAGCAGGCCGCGCTTCTCGCCGTCGGCCGGGGCGAGCAGGGTGGCGATCTCGTACGCGGCGTCGGCGGAGGGCCCGTCGCCGACGGCGTCGTAGAGCCGGGCCCGGGCGCTGGTCCAGCGCAGCCGGAGCGCGGTGGAGTCGCCGAGCAGCGGCTCGGCCCGGTCGAGGGCGTCGGCGATCGCCCCGGGGGCGGCCGCGGCGAGGTACAGGGCGTCGGCGAGGTCGAGCAGCACGGGCCCGGTCTCGCCGAGGGCGAGCGCGGCGGTGAACGCGGCCACCGCCTCGGGTCCGTCGCCGTGCCCGCCGCGGGCCAGCAGCAGGCGCCCGCGCCTCACGAACAGGGCGTGGCGCCGGGACCCGGGCCAGTCGGCCGGGTCCCCCGCGAGCGCGGCGACGGCCGCGTCGAGGCGGGCCCGGTCGCCGGTGTGCTGCCACAGGGCGTGCAGGGCGGCGGCCTGTTCGAGCCGGGCCTCGGCCCACTCGGGGCTGCCGGGCTCGGCGGCCCCGGCGGCCCGCACGAGTTCGGCGAGGGCCAGGGTGAGCAGCTCCTGGCGCTGTCCCCGGTCCCGTACGGCGGCGGTGCCGGCCTGCGCGTGGAGCACCTGGCCGAGGACGAGCCGGGCGCCGGCGGTGTCGTCGGGACCGCCGGGCGGGCCGCCCGGGCCCTGGCCGGCGAGCGCGGCCTCGGCCATCTCACGGGCGGTGGTGAGCAGCGACGGGTCGGACTGGCCGCGCCACTGGGCGAGCAGGCGGCGGGCGGCGGCGAGCGGTTCGGGCGTGACGAGGTCGGGCTGGTAGAAGCGCAGCACCCGGGAGGGGATGCGGGCGAACAGCTCGGAGGCGGCGCCGGCCGGCTGGTCGGGCTCCTCGCCGGGTCCGGTCGCGGCCGTCTCCTGTTCGGCGGTGTCGTCGGGTCCGTGCCCGGCGAGGCGGGCGGCGGCGAGGGCCGGGAAGTTGCGCATGCCCTGCCCGAAGTGGCGCTCGACGAACTCGGAGCAGTGCTTGAGCACGAGCGCGGCCGCGCCCCGGTCGAGCGAGCCGAGGAGGTGCTCCTGCACGGCCGGCGGATAGCTGTAGCAGGGGTACGGGGTGGGGCCGGGCAGTCGTCGCAGCAGACCGCTGAGCAGCACCTCGGCCAGCTCCATGGGGCCGGTGTCGGGGAGCATCGCGCGCTGCACGAGCTGCATCACGGGCAGGGCGAGCGGGGCGGCGGCGAGATGGACCGCGAGCCGGACCGCGCCGGGGGAGGCTCCGGCGCGGAAGGCGCGCAGGAGGTCGTCGTCGCCGCCGCGCCGGGCGGCTCCGGTGGTACCGGGGGTGCGGGCGGGGGCGGGCGGCCGGACCGGGGCGGGGCCGACGCGGGCGGCCCAGCCGCGGACCGTTCCGCCGCCGTGGCCGGTGAGCAGCCGGGCCCAGGAGGCGAAGGCTTCGGGGGTGGGGGTGAGCACGGGCACGGCCCGGGGCTCGGCGGTGACGGGCTCCCACACCTCCTCGTCGGGCTCGAAGCGGACGTGGCCGCCGGGGGTGGCGGGCCGCAGCAGGGTGCCGGGCTCGGCCGGCAGCGCCGTACGGGCCCACAGGCGCGGCGGCAGCGGCTGGACCAGGGCGAGTGGTGAGTGGCGGGGCCACTGGGTGATGAGCATCTGGGCGGCGCCGCGCTGCCAGAGCGGGCCGACGCAGTCGCTGACGACGAGGGTGAGGCGGCGGCCGGTGGGGTCGTGCAGCTGGTCGGCGGGGCGGAGCCGGGGGTGGCCGTCGGGGCCCGAGGTGGTGGTGACCAGCGGCGGGCCCTCGCCGGCGTCGTGCAGCCGGTGGACCTGGACGTCGCGGAAGGCGCCGGACTGCTGGCACGCCTGGCGCAGCTCCTCGACCATCCGCTGCCAGACGACCATGGCGGGCCCGGTGTCCATGAGCAGCTGGATGTCGGGGCGCGGGGCGGCGGCGGGGCGCAGCACGGGGGTGAGGATGCCGGACGCGGCGCTGTGCTCGGCGGTGGCCTCCTCGTCCAGGCGGCCCTCGCCGGGCCGGACGGGCAGCCCGGTGGCGTAGCGGCGCAGCGGGCGGAGCGCCTTCTGCAGGCCGAGGAGTCCGGGCAGGGCGTTCGCGCCGGGCGCCCGGACGGGCAGGGCGGCGCCGAGGCCGGCGCCGGTGCGCGGGCGTGCGCCGCCGGGCAGCCGGAGGTCGACGGACTCGGCGCGCCGGGCCGGTGCGGCGGCCGGGTCGGGAGCGTCGGGCGGGGCGGTGTCGCCGATGGCCGGATCTCGACGGTGGCCGGCGGCGCCGGGGCCGTCGGAGCCGTCCGCACCGCCCAGGTCGCCGGACCGGCCGGGGTCCGCGGACGGCGGCGGGCCCGGCCGCCCCTCCCCCGCCCGGTCCTCCGGTTCGGCGCGCGGCAGCCACCGGGCGAGCCAGACGGCGTCCGCGACCTCCTCGGCCGTCAGGTCCTGCCCGGCGGCCCGCAGTCTGCGGGTGAGTTCTTCCAGCTGCATCCGGCGGCTCCGGTGCATCCGGCCATCACCTCGGCTGATCGAGTGGCTGCATGAGCATGTCCGCGATGCGTTCCCGGGTCACCCGCTCGGTGCGGGGGGCGTGCCGGGTCAGATAGAGCGCGTTGAGCAGCTGGTCGGTGGCGATCACCTCGCCGGGCTCGCGGTCGAGGAAGCGGTCGACGAGACCGGGCTCGGCGGCCGCCGCGTCCGGCCCCAGATGGGCCTCGATCATGGCCGAGAGCTGTTCCTCGCCGGGCGGTTCGAGCTCCAGGCGGATGCAGCGGCGCAGCAGGGCGGCCGGGAAGTCCCGCTCGCCGTTGGAGGTGAGCACGATGAACGGGAAGGTGGTGCAGCGGATCCGGCCCCCGTACACGGGCACCTTGCGGCCGTCGTCGGTGAGCACCTCCACCACCGGTTCGCGGTCGGCGAGCCGCTCCAGCTCGGGGATCGCGAACTCGCCCTCCTCCAGGGCGTTCAGCAGGTCGTTGGGCAGGTCGAGGTCGCTCTTGTCGAGCTCGTCGATGAGCAGCACCCGGGGCAGCTCGGAGGGCAGCAGGGCGGTGCCGAGCGGGCCGAGGCGCAGGTACGAGCCGATGCCGGCCGGGCTCGCCGCCGTGCCCTGGGCGTCGGCCCCGGCGTCGGCGCGGGCCCGCTCCAGCTGCACGTCCTGGAGGCGGCCGATGGCGTCGTAGCGGTAGAGCCCGTCCTGCAGGGTGGAGCGGCTGACGATGGGCCAGCGGAGCACCCGGCCCAGGCCCAGCTCGTGGGCGACGGCATGGGCGAGGGTGGACTTGCCGGTCCCGGGATTGCCGGTGACCAGGAGCGGCCGGCGCAGATACAGGGCGGCGTTGACGGCGTCGGTCTCGGCGGGCCTGGGGTGGTGGTTCTGCACCAGCCGGCGGCGCACCCCGAGCCGCCGGTCGGAGCCGGCCAGGGTGTCGTCGGCGCCGCCGGCGGAGAAGTCGCGCCAGGGCGGCGGCGGGGGCAACCGCCTTATCTCGTCGTGCGGATGGCCGGCACCACGGTAGATCCGCCAATCGTTCACGCCTGACCCCTCCTGGCCGCTGACACACGGGTGACTTCGCCGGGCGCGTCGACCGTACCGCTCGCCGCACCGGTCTGCCGACGCTCAAACCGGTCCGTTTGTGGGGGACTTGCGTACGAGGCGCGGGTCACCGGTCACCGCCCGGGTCGTCCTCGCCGAGGAGCAGCGGGCCCTGCAGGGGCGCGTCGTGCGGCGGCCGGTCGGGCGGGTCGTAGAGGACGGCGAGGCCCTCGGCCCAGGCGTGCTCGGCCCGGTCGCGCGGATCGGCCTCGGTGTCGCCGGCGCGCAGCCGCAGCGCGCGCACCGGGCCGTGCAGGCCATCGGCGGCGTCGACGACGGCGAAGAGCTCGCCGGCCCGCTTGTGGAACTCGGCGCAGTCGGCGTGCTCGCGGGCCGAGTGCCGCCACAGCGCGACGGGGTGCCCGGCGGCGAGCGCGGCCTCCATCGCGCGCTGGCCGTCGCCGCTGCCGACCGGCCCGCAGTAGACCGGCACGCTGCCGCCCTCGACCTCGCGCAGCCGCGCGTACACCGCGTTCTGGCTCTCCTTGCGCCGGTTCGGGGCGTGTCCGTCCTCCGTGCCGGGGGCGAGCACCTCGGCGCGCAGCGGCACCGCCCGCAGCGGCCCCGACTGGCAGCCGCGCCAGCGCTGGCGCCATTCCGGGAAGGGCCCGCGGTGGCCGCGGTGGCGGTCGCGGATGACGACCGTGCGCCGTCGGCCGAGCGGCAGCGAGCCCTCGCCGAAGGGTTCGTCGTCGGGTGCGAGCCGCCAGGTGTCGATGGGCAGGTCGAACAGCTCGCGCGGCAGCACGGCCTCGACGCCGGCGAGGTGCTCGCCCTTGTCGCCGAGGCCGAGGGCCTGGGCGAGCGGGCCGCGCAGCGCCTGCTCCAGCTCGGCGGGGCGCAGGCCCTCGGTGCCGGCCCGCACCGCGTTCATGGTGCGGCCGTCGAAGAGCAGCAGCACCTGCCAGGTGTAGCGCGGCGGGTCGCTGTAGGGCACGGCGTCGATCTCGATGCGGACGTCGGCGCGGGCGCGCGGCTCTCCCCCGGGGCGGGCGCCGGGACGCGGGGCGGCCGGATCGAGCAGGGCGACGATGTCCTTGCGGATGCGGGCTCGCGCGTGGCCGGACTCGTTGCGGGTCCAGTCGCTCAGGGCGCGGACGGCGGGGGCGACGTCGGGGTCGGCCCCGTAGCGTTCGGTGAGGTGGCGCGCGAGGTGGGCCGCGTAGAGCAGGACGGCGTCGATCCCGAGGTCGCCGGCCTCGGCACCGCTCGGCTGCTGGGTGGCGTGCAGCTGGTGGAGCCGGACCACTCCGTCCGTCCAGGCCTTCGCCTCGGTCTCCAGGACGTCCTGGAACTCGTCCTCCGTGACCCGGTCCTTGACCTCGTCGACGAGGGCCATGACCTCGCCGGAGCTGGTGGGCGGCGGGAGTTCGGCGAGGTGTCCGTAGAGCTGGTTGCGCTGGACGGGGTTGACCCCGCGCGCGGTGGCGGGCCAGGCCCGCGTCTCGGCGTCGACCCAGGTGTTCCCGGAGCCGGTCTGCGCGGTGAAGTGGTGGCGGTCGTGGGCCCGCAGCACCTCGTGCAGCAGCTCGCCGCCCGGCTGGTCGAAGAGCTCGCGCAGCAGGGTCAGCGGGGCGGCGGCGCCCTCGCGCGCGTTGCTGCCCTTGCTCACGCCGATGACGGCGCCGCGCCGCACGTCGACGACGGGGCCGCCGGAGCAGCCCTCGACGGGCAGGGACCAGCGCAGCAGCAGGGCCTTGTTCGAGAAGCCGCTCGTCTCCCCCGTCTCGATCCGCAGGCCCAGCTCGCCGGTCTGGTGGGCGTAGCCGTACAGCCGGACGGGGGCCTCGGTGACCGGCGGGCGGTCGCCGATGCGTACGCACGGGGCGTGGTCGGCGCCCTCGACCCGGACGAGGGCCAGGTCGGGGAAGTGCCAGGTGTCGAGCCGGTCCTCGGGCGTGGCGGGACGCGGCTTGGCCAGCGCGACCCGGCCGACGGTCTCGCCGCCCGCCCAGGTGATGCCGACGGCCGCTTCCCTCCTCCACACCGCGCTTCCCCCTTTGGCCACGACATGGGCGCAGGTCAGCACCCAGCCGGGGGCGATGAAGAAGCCGGTGCCCCAGAACCGGTCGCCGTGCGGGTCATACCCGTCACCGGGCGCCGTGATGCGCACGAGCGCGGGGCGCACCAGCGCGTCGAAGGCGCTCATACGGCGCGCGGGCCGTTCTCCGGGGAGACGGCGGGTGGCGGCAGGGTGGGGGCGGGCGGCACGGCGGCGGGCGGGAGGGGCGGAGCCGGCGGCACGGCGGGGGGCGCGGCGGCCGGGGCGGGCGCGGCGGCGGGCCGGCGGCCGGGCTCGGTCCAGGTCAGCGAGACGTTGACGGACGCCGTGCCGCCGCCGTCCGCGAGGACGCCGATCACCTTGCCCGCCTGCGCGGACAGTTCGATGCCGAAGCTGACGGCGACCTCGACCGAGCCCTCCGGGTCGAGCCCGGCGCGCAGCGAGCCGACCACCCCGCGCACCACGTCGGTCAGGCCTCCGGCCATCGACACGACCCGGTCGCCGAAGCCGGTGTCCTGGAAGCCGCTGCCGCGGTCCAGTTCCTCCGGCTCGCTGATCCGGGCCCAGACGGGCGTGCCGTCGTCCAGCCGAATGCGTGCGATCCCATGCGTCACAGCGGCCCCCGCTCCCCGAAACGATGATGAACGAGGCTAGACCGTGGTGCCGGAGAGGAACAGGGGACGCGGCCCCGGTCCGCGACCACGGCCTATTCTGATCGCATGTACTTCACGGACCGTGGCATCGAGGAACTGGACAAGAGGCGCGGCGAGGAGGAGATCACCTTCGGTGAGCTCGCCGAGCAGCTGCGGACCTTCGTCGACCTCAACCCCGACTTCGAGGTGCCGGTCGAGCGCCTCGCGACCTGGCTGGCACGCCTGGACGACGAGGACGAGGACGAGTAGCACGACCGGGGCGACTGGGGCGGCCGGAGCAGCCGGAGCAGCCGGAGCAGCCAGGACGACCGGAGCAGCCCGGGCCGCGTAGGACGGCCGGCTTCGGATCAGGCGCCGCGCAGCCGGTCGTAGGCGAGTCCGAGCGCCCCGTCGGCGACGAGGAGCGCGCCCGCCGTCGTCCAGCCGCCGCTGCGCCTGGCGATGCCCCAGACGAGCAGCGGCACGCCGGCCGCGAGCTGGACGGCGCCGATCAGCCGGGCCCGCGGGCCGCGGAGGTACGGGCCGAGCCGGCCGCCCTCGACCGCGTCGAGCTCGGCGCGCACGGCGTCCCGCCAGCCGGCCCGTTCGAGGGGTTCGGCGCCCTGGGCGCGGGCCACGGACCGCAGCCGGTCGGCACTCTCGCCGGGCGCGAGCCCCGCGGGCAGGGCGAGTCCGGTGCGGGCGAGGACGGCGGTGAGGCCGACGAGCCGGGCGTGCGCGTCGGCGTCCGGATCGGGTCGGGTGAGCGGTTCCAGGGCCTGGACGTCGAGCACCGGGTCGAGCGCGAGGCGGGCGGCGAAGGTCCGCATGGCCTCGTCCTCGCCGGCCGGGGTGCCGTCGGCGAGCCAGACGTAGCCGACCGTACGGCGGAAGCCCGCGGCCAGCGTGAACCCGGCGCGGTCCCGGTCCCACCACAGCGCGAGGACGGGCCAGCCCGCGGCGGCGACGGCGAGGGCGGTGGCCCAGCCGGTGACCACCCGGTCGACGGGCTCGCCGTCGTCGAGCCACGGCTTGCCCTCGGGCACGAGGACGCTCCAGTCGGGTCCTGCCGGGGCGAGCAGCAGCTGCTCGCGGAGCAGCCCGGCCGGCGGGCGGACCGCCTCCGCGTCGGCACGGCAGAGCAGCAGCGCCCCGGTGGAGCGGGGTCCGGGTGTCGCGTTCATGGCCCCACGCTAGGGCAATTCGCCCCAGTAAGTAGTGAAATCTGCCCTTCCGTCGCCACCCTGAGGCGGCCCTGTCAGGGGTGAATCAGGGTTGACTTGACCGGACCGCGATATATCGTGTCTATCGAGAGACGCGATATGTTGCGACGGCGCAGACCGCCGGCGCGCGCCGACGACAGGGGAGGCCAGCACCATGACAGAGTGGTCCGTCACCGAGCCCAGGAAGATCCCACTGACCGACCCCGTGACCCGGCTTCAGATCCGCGTGGTCAACGGTGTGGTGAACGTGGTGGGCACCGCCGACAGTTCCGCGCGCCTGGAGATCACCGAGATCGACGGCCCGCCGCTCATCGTCACCCAGGAGGGCTCGACCCTCACCGTGACCTATGAGGACCTGCACTGGAAGGGCTTCCTCAAGTGGCTCGACCCCAAGGGCCACAAGCGCCGGGCGGTCGTCTCCGTCGTCGTCCCGGCCGGGGCCGACGTCGAGGTGGGCGCGGTCGCCGCCGAGACCGTGATCTCCGGCATCAAGGGCCGCACGGCCGTCCGCGGTGTCACGGGCGACACCACGCTCGTCGGCCTCGCCGGACCGGTCCGGGCCGAGACCGTCTCCGGCGCCCTGGAGGCCCAGACGGTCACCGGCGCGCTGCAGATCAACTCGGTGACCGGCGACGTGACCGTCGTCGACGCCGGCACGGCGGTGAAGGCCGAGACGGTCAGCGGGGACCTGCTCGTCGACCTCGACCCGGCCGCCGGCCTGGACGGCCTGCCCGCGGACATCCGGCTCGCCAGCGTCTCCGGCGAGGTCGCCATCCGGCTGCCGCACCCGGCGGACGCCACGGTCGAGGCGAGCACCACCAGCGGCGCGGTCTCCAACGCCTTCGAGGACCTGCGGGTCGGCGGCCAGTGGGGCACCAAGTCCATCACCGGCACCCTCGGTGCCGGACGCGGCACGCTGAAGGCCACCACGGTCACCGGCTCCATCGCCCTGCTGCGCCGCCCCGACGCCGACCCCGAGCCCGGTGGCGACGACTGGACGACCCCCTCCTCCCCGTCCGGAAAGGTCCTCTGACATGCCGCCCGTCTTCGCCCACGGCCGCCTCCGTCTGTACCTGCTCAAGCTGCTCGACGAAGCCCCCCGCCACGGGTACGAGGTGATCCGCCTCCTGGAGGAGCGCTTCCAGGGCCTCTACGCCCCGTCGGCGGGCACGGTCTACCCGCGGCTCGCCAAGCTGGAGGCCGAGGGCCTGGTCACCCACGCCACCGAGGGCGGCCGCAAGGTCTACTCGATCACCGACGCCGGCCGGGCCGAGCTGGCCGGGCGCGGCGGCGAACTCGCCGACCTGGAGGTGGAGATCCGCGAGTCCGTCTCCGAGCTGGCCGCCGAGATACGGGACGACGTGCGCGGCGCCGCCGGCAAGCTGCGCAGCGAGATGCGGGCGGCGGCGACCGCCTCGCGCTCCACCGGGGCCTCGTCGTTCGCCGAGGCCAGGGAGGAGCTGCGCAAGTCGAAGCAGGAGTGGAAGGAGCAGGCCCGCCAGGCGCGCGCCGAGGCCCAGTCGGCCAAGCGCGAGGCGAAGGAGTACCAGCGGATCGCCAAGCGGGTCCAGGAGCAGGTGCAGCAGCAGATCCTGGACGGGATGAGCCGCGGTGAGGGGCCGAAGGCCGTCTGGGAGGGCATCTCGGGGATCACGGCCCAGCTGGGCGACCTGATCTCGGGCAGTTCCCACGCCCGCCCCGCCACCCCGGAGCAGGCCGTCTCCGACTGGGCCGCCGACATAGCCGACCCGGCCGACCCCGCCCGCGAACTCGACCGCCTCCTCGACCGCTTCCGCGACGACGTGCGCGACGCGGCCCGCGACCACGGCGTGACCTCCGCCCAGCTCACCGAGACCCGCCGCCACCTGGGCGCGGCGGCGGAGAGCATCCTGTCGCTCCTGGGCAGGCCGGCGAAGAAGCGGTAGCGGTAGGAGTGGGCCCGCGGGCCCACCCCGCCCCGTCTCGCCAGCCCGCCTCAGCGGCGCGTGACCGTGACCGTCACCCGCGCGCCCGGGGCGGCCAGGACCAGGGCGCGGCCCGGCTGCGGGCGCAGCACGATCGCCCTGCCCCGGGCCGCGACCTGCCACGCGCCCGGGGGCAGGGACAGCTCGGTGGCGCGGGGGCCGCGGCGGGCGGCGTCGTACTCCAGGCGGTAGGCGCCGGCTCCGGAGTCGTAGGCGGCGGAGCGGACGTTGCCGGCGACGGCCTCGGCGTAGGGCTCGGCGGTGAGCTCCTTGTTCGTACGGAAGGCGCCGTCGGCGTCCACCGCGCAGTAGCCGCCGCCGTAGCACCACTCCCAGCCCGCCCAGCCGGAGCTGTAGCGGCCGAGCGAGGCCATGGCCTCGCGGAAGAAGCGGTTCATGTTCGGCAGGGAGTTGTTGAGCGGGCCCCACTCCCCCACGACCACGGGGACCTTGTACTCCTTGGGGTACTGGGTGACGGCGGCCTCGTAGTTCTCGATCCAGCCGGCCGACGGGTCGTAGTCGGCGCCCGCCTCCATGCCGGAGTTGTAGAAGTGCGGGGCGTACACGATCTTCGGGTCGTCGATCCGGCCGAGGCCGGTGGGCACGCCCTCGCCGACGATCGGGGTGGGCTCGACGAAGATCCAGCCGTCCCGGTCGACGGCGCGGATCGCGTCCGCGATCCGGTTGTACATCGGGGTGAGCTGCTCGCTCTCGATCCGGCGGGCGGCGGACGGCAGGTCCTCGCCCTCGCGCATCTCGCCCATGGGCTCGTTGATGGGGTCGTAGCCGAGGACGGCCGGGTGGTCGCGGAAGCGCTCGGCCAGCACCCGCCACATCCGGGCCTGGGAGCGGCGCAGGTCGGCGTCCTCGTAGAGGTGGGTGAAGGCGCGCTGCACGGCGGGCTCGAAGTACTCGGAGAACCAGTCCTCGGGGTGCGGGGTGAAGGGCAGCCCGTCGGTCCTGGTCGCCCAGGCCGGAATGCCCCGGGAGCCGAACGCCGGCCCGAAGACGTCCTGGTGGGCGTCGAGGACGACCTTCACGTCGTACTTCTCGGCCCAGTCCAGGACCCGTTCGATCCTGCGGAGGTAGTCCTTGCTGTACTGGCCGGGCCTGGGCTCCAGGTCGTCCCAGAAGACGAGCAGCCGGGCGAAGTTGAAGCCCTTGGCGCGCATGTCGCGGATGCTCTTCTCGGTGATCGCCGAGAGGGCCTGGTCGCCCCGGTGGGACTTGTCCGCGAGGTTCCAGCCGCGCAGCGTCAGGGCGCGGCCCCTGGCGTCGGTGAGCGCTGGTATCGCCTCATACGTGTCGGCGTGGGCGGCGGTCGGGGCGAGGAGCGCGGCGACGACGGCGGTCGCCGTAAGGGTGGTTCGCAACAAGGAGGGCCTCCGGCACGACGAGGTGAGCGTTGTTCACGTTTCGCGTGCCGGAGATCCCATCAGGTCACCCGACCTACTTCAAGAGGCCGGGAGAAAAGTCATCCGGGAAACCAGCCGGGAGCCGGCCGGGAGCCGGCCGGGAAACAGGCCCGGAAACAGGCCCGGCCGGCCCTTCACGGGCCGGCCGGGATGTCGCGAGGAGCTCGTCAGGAGCTCCTCGGCGGTTCGTCAGGGGTTCGTCAGGACGATCTTGCCGAAGAGCTCGCCGGACGCCATCTTCGCGAAGCCCTCGCGCGCCCGGTCCAGCGGCAGCACCTCGTCGATCACCGGCCGCACACCGGTCGCGGCGCAGAAGGACAGCAGGTCCTCCAGCTCGTCCTTGGAGCCCATGGTCGAGCCGACGACCTTCAGCTCCAGGAAGAAGATCCGGGTCAGCTCGGCGTGCGAGGGCCGGTCACCGCTGGTGGCGCCGGAGATGACCAGCGTGCCGCCGGGCCGCAGCGACTTGACCGAGTGCGACCAGGTGGCGGCGCCGACGGTCTCGATGACCGCGTCCACCCGCTGCGGCAGCCGCGCCCCGGGCTCGTACGCCTCCACGGCGCCGAGCTCGACGGCCCGCTTCCGCTTGGCCTCGTCGCGGCTGGTGGCGAAGACCCGCAGGCCGGCCGCCTTGCCGAGGACGATCGCGGCGGTGGCGACACCGCCGCCCGCGCCCTGCACGAGGATCGAGTCGCCGGGCCGCACACCGGCGTTGGTGAAGAGCATCCGGTACGCGGTGAGCCAGGCGGTCGGCAGGCAGGCGGCCTCCTCGAAGGAGAGCTCCCTGGGCTTGGGCAGCACGTTCCACGAGGGCACGGAGACCCGCTCGGCGAAGGTGCCCTGGTAGCGCTCGGTCAGGATCGAGCGCGGCTCGTCGGGGCCGACGCCGTGGCCGGTCTGGCCGATGACGGAGTGCAGCACGACCTCGTTGCCGTGCTCGTCGACGCCCGCGGCGTCGCAGCCGAGGATCATCGGCAGCTTGTCCTCGGACAGTCCGACCCCGCGCAGCGACCACAGGTCGTGGTGGTTGAGCGAGGCGGCCTTGACGGTGACGGTCGTCCAGCCGGGCCGGACCTCGGGCTCGGGCCGTTCGCCCAGTTCGAGGCCGTTCAGGGGCTGGTCGCGGTCGATTCGGGCGGCGTAGGCAGCGAACATGTCCCCGACCCTAGGGGCGGACGGGGAGCTCGCGGAACCACGCCCGGGTGTGACGCGCGTCCCTCGCGGCGATCTTGCGTCCGGCGCCCGCGGGACCCCGCCGCGCACGCACGGGGGCCCCGCCCGGTTCGCGCGAACGAACCTGACGGGGCCCCAGAAGGTGTACCGGTCCCGGCCTCAGCGGCGGGCGACGCCCTCCGCGCGCGCGGCGGCGGCGACCGCGGCCGCGACGGCCGGGGCGACCCGCTCGTCGAACGGCGACGGGATGACGCAGTCGGCGGACAGCTCGTCACCGACGACGCCGGCGATGGCGTCGGCCGCGGCGATCTTCATGCCCTCGGTGATCCGGGAGGCCCGGACCTGGAGCGCGCCGGCGAAGATGCCGGGGAACGCGAGGACGTTGTTGATCTGGTTCGGGTAGTCCGAACGGCCGGTGGCCACGACCGCCGCGTACTTGTGCGCGACGTCCGGGTGCACCTCGGGGTTCGGGTTGGCCATGGCGAAGACGAAGGCCTTCGGCGCCATGGCGGCGACGGCCTCCTCGGGGACCGTGCCGCCGGAGACGCCGATGAAGACGTCGGCGCCGGCGAGGGCGGTCTCCAGGGAGCCGGAGAGGCCGGCCTTGTTCGTCAGCCCGGCGATCTCGCGCTTGACGTCCGTCAGGTCCTCGCGGTCCTGGCTGACGATGCCCTTGCGGTCGGCCACGGCGACGTCGCCGATGCCCGCCGACAGCAGGAACTTGGCGATGGCCACACCGGCCGCGCCGGCGCCGGAGATGACCGCGCGCAGGTCGCCGAGGGTCCGGCCGGTCAGCTTCGCGGCGTTGCGCAGGGCGGCGAGGGTGACGATCGCCGTGCCGTGCTGGTCGTCGTGGAAGACCGGGATGTCCAGGCGCTCCTGGAGCTTGCGCTCGATCTCGAAGCACCGGGGCGCCGAGATGTCCTCCAGGTTCACGCCACCGAAGGACGGGGCGAGCCGGACGACGGTCTCGACGATCTCGTCGGTGTCGGTGGTGGCGAGGGCGATCGGAACCGCGTCCACGCCGCCGAACTGCTTGAAGAGGATGGCCTTCCCCTCCATGACCGGAAGCGACGCCTCCGGGCCGATGTCGCCGAGGCCGAGCACCGCCGTGCCGTCGGTCACGACGGCCACGACCTGGGACTTCCAGGTGTAGTCGTTGACCAGCTCGGGCTGCTCCGCGATTGCCGTGCACACCTTGGCGACGCCGGGCGTGTACGCGAGGGACAGGTCGTCCTTGTCACGCAGCGGCACCGTGGCCGTGATGGCCATCTTGCCGCCGCGGTGCAGCGCGAAGGCCGGATCGAAGGGCTCGCCGGGAGCCCCTTCCGTACCGCTCTCGCTGCGAGGATTGACGATCTCCGCTGCCATTGGGTTGACCCCTTAAGTCTTCTTCATTTGAGGGTTGCCACTCCCTGGTAAGGAGGGGTGGGCGGGTCCCGCGGCCGCCCTGTCTGGTAGCCGCGCGGGCGCGCCGCACAACGCGCCCTGAGCCCCGGATGAGGGGTGTAAGGATCCTTCTTACCGGACGGACGGGTCCGGAGACGAGTCGATACCGCCGCGGTGACGCGACTCATACCGAGCGCTACCGGACGCGGAGGAGAACGACACGTCACTCCATGTCCGGAAACATACTTTCCCGACCCGAATAGCGGTCTTCATGTCGTCCGAATGGCGAGATGGACGGAAGAATTTGCGGTGGAGGCACCCCCCGCCCGCAGAAGATTTCGCTAGGGGCGACTGGGCGAGCCCCATCCCAGGCCACCCGTTATCCGATTTTGACATCCTTGGCCGTCGGATTCGGGCAGTCCGAATGGCAAGATGCCAAATCACACGAGGTCGCGGCACTCGAAGCTGCGTACGCGACCCCTAGGCAACGTAGGCAACTCCCCTCACACGCCGGAGGAACCCGACCATGACCGCACGCTCCACGCTCGGTACGACCGCCGCCAAGACCCGCACGTTCCGTCTTGCCGCGGTCGCCGCCGTCGCGGTCGCCGGCTCGATGCTGCTGACCGCCTGCGGCGACCAGACGAACAGCACGAAGCCCGAGGGCGGCCAGTCCTCCGGCGTCTCCACCAAGGCGCCGCTGTTCTCCAAGCTCCCGGCCGACATCCAGAAGGCCGGCGTCATCAAGGTCGGCACGGACGCCTCGTACGCCCCGATGGAGTTCACCGAGGGCGAGAAGATCGTCGGTGTCGACCCCGACATCGCCAAGGCCCTGAGCAAGCAGCTCGGCGTCGACTTCAAGTTCACCTCGGGCACCTTCGACGGCCTGATCACCTCGATCTACACCGGCCGCCAGGACCTGATCATGTCCTCGATGACCGACAACAAGAAGCGCCAGGAGGGCCTGGACGACAGCGGGAAGAAGATCGGCAAGGGCATCGACTTCGTCGACTACTTCAGCTCCGGCGTCTCCCTGCTCGTCAAGAAGGGCAACCCGCAGGGCGTCAACTCCCTCGACGACCTGTGCGGCAAGACCGTGGCCGTCCAGCGCGGCACGATCTACGAGGACACCTTCAAGGCACAGGCCGCCAAGTGTGGCGACAAGAAGCTGACCATCCAGGCGTTCGACACCGACGCCGAGGCCCAGACCCGCGTCAAGGCCGGCGGTGCGGTCGCCGACCTCAACGACTACCCGGTCGCCTCGTACATCGCGAAGACCTCCGGCGGCGGCAACGACTTCGAGGTCACGGGCAACCAGAGCGACGTCGGCCTCTTCGGCATCGGCGTCTCCAAGGACAAGACCCAGCTGCGCGACGCCATCAAGGAAGCACTCGACGCGGCCATCAAGGACGGGACCTACGCCCAGGCCCTCAAGACGTGGAACGTCGAGGACAGCGCCGTGAAGCAGGCGACCGTCAACGCCGGCAAGTGACCTCCCCGCTCCACCTGAAGGGCAGTCGTCATGACTGACAAGATCCGCAAGGAACCGGCCGCCGCTCCGGCCGGTTCCGGCTCCGGCCCCACGGACAACCCGCCGGCCACGCCGGCCGGCACCCCGTCGGGCGTCCCCTACGAGGCGATCAAGGCCATCCCGGTCCGCCATTACGGCCGCTGGATCAGCGCCGTCGTGGTCGTCGCGCTCCTCGGCTGGCTGCTGTACGCCTTCTCGCAGGGCAACATCATCTGGAACACCGTCTGGGACAAGCTGTTCGACCCGTCGGTGCTCCACGGCCTGTGGAGCACGGTCGTCATCTCCGTCGCCTCGATGGCGCTGGGCCTCGTCCTCGGCATCCTCTTCGCCGTGATGCGCCTGTCGAAGAACCCGGTCACGGGCGCGGTCGCCTGGCTGTACATCTGGTTCTTCCGCGGCACCCCGGTGTACGTGCAGCTGCTGGTGTGGTTCAACCTGTCGCTGATCTTCGAGTACATCAACCTCGGGCCGATCTACAAGAACGAGACCGTCGACGTCATGACGCCGTTCATGGTCGCGCTGCTCGGCCTCGGCCTCAACGAGGGCGCGTACATGGCGGAGATCGTCCGCGCCGGCATCCAGTCCGTCGACGAGGGCCAGACCGAGGCCGCGCACGCGCTCGGCATGTCCCAGACGAAGACCATGTGGCGCATCGTGCTGCCGCAGGCCATGCGCGTGATCGTGCCGCCGACCGGCAACGAGTTCATCAACATGCTGAAGACCTCGTCCCTGGTCTCGGCCGTGCAGTACACAGAACTACTGCGCGCCTCGTCCAACATCGGCACCACGGCGGGCGCCGTGATGGAGATGCTCTTCGTGGCCTCCATCTGGTACCTCGCGCTCACCAGCGTGTTCAGCGTCGGCCAGTACTACCTGGAGCGCCGCTTCGCCCGCGGCTCCACGCGCAACCTGCCGGCCACGCCGTGGCAGCGCGTCAAGAAGAACCTCGTCACGTTCAAGCGTTCCCCGGAGGCGACCCGATGACCGGTCAGCCCATGGTCAAGGCCGAAGGCGTCCACAAGTCCTACGGCGCGGCGCACATCCTCCGGGGCATCGACCTGGAGGTCCAGAACGGCGAGGTGTTCTGCCTGGTCGGCCCGTCCGGCTCCGGCAAGTCGACCTTCCTGCGCTGCATCAACCACCTGGAGCGCATCGACGGCGGCCGGCTCTCGGTCGACGGCCACCTGGTGGGCTACCGCCAGAAGGGCGAGAAGCTCTACGAGCTGAAGGACAGCGAGGTCGCGCTCCAGCGCCGCGACATCGGCATGGTCTTCCAGCGCTTCAACCTGTTCCCGCACATGACGGCCCTGGGCAATGTCATGGAGGCGCCGATCCAGGTGAAGGGCGAGTCCAAGTCCGTGGCCCGCGAGCGGGCCGCGAGCCTGCTGGAGCGGGTCGGCCTCGGCGACAAGATGGGGAACTACCCCTCGCAGCTCTCCGGCGGCCAGCAGCAGCGCGTGGCGATCGCCCGCGCGCTGGCCATGGAGCCGAAGCTGATGCTCTTCGACGAGCCGACCTCGGCGCTCGACCCGGAGCTCGTGGGTGACGTCCTCGACGTCATGCGGGACCTGGCCGAGTCGGGCATGACGATGGTGGTCGTCACGCACGAGATGGGCTTCGCCCGCGAGGTGGGCGACTCCCTGGTGTTCATGGACGGCGGCGTGGTGGTCGAGTCGGGCCACCCGAGGGACGTCCTGACGAACCCGCAGCACGACCGGACGAAGGCGTTCCTTTCGAAGGTCCTGTAGCGCGTACGCACGCGAAAGGGCGGTACGGGAAGACCCGTACCGCCCTTTCGCTTCCCCGCCTACTTCACGGCGAGGAGGAGGGTGTCCGAGGGGGAGGCCCATACGGCGCGGGCCTCGGCGAAGCCGGCGGCGCGCAGGGTGTCGGCGTGCCAGCGGGGCGAGGGCATGTCGCCGTCGGCGTGCTCGCCGTAGATCTCGAAGCGGCGGGCGGTGGGCCCGGCGAGGACCGGGTCCTTGGCGGCGAGCGCCCACCAGTCGGCCCAGTCGAGGACGCCGGCGGCCTTCTCGGCGTCCATCCGGGCGTGCCGCTGCGCGCGCTCGGCGGCGTTGATGCGCGGGGTGGTCTCGTCGATCATGTGGTCGGCGTTCATGAAGACGCCGCCGTCGCGGACGAGGCCGGCCAGCTGCCCGTAGAGGGCCGCCAGGGGCTCGCTGTGCAGCCAGTGGAGGGCGGTGGCGGTCAGGACGGCGTCGTACGAGTCATGGGGCAGCTCGCGCGCCCAGGCGGGGTCCTTGAGGTCGGCGGTGACGAAGGTGACGCGCTCGTCGCCGGCGAAGTGGCCCTCGGCGATCGCGAGCAGGGCCGGGTCGAGGTCGACGCCGGTGCTGGTCGCCTTCGGGAACCTTTGGAGCAGCCGGTCCGTGATACTTCCCGTACCGCAGGCGAGGTCGAGCACGCGGGGCTCCGGTCCCACGACCGCCTCGACCATGTCGAGCATCACGCGGAAGCGTTCTTCGCGGTCCGGCATGTACCACTCCTGCTGGCGGTCCCAGCTCTGCTGCCAGGCCGTCCAGTCGGTGCGGGTCGTGTCGGTCATGCTTCTGCCTCCACTCGGTTCGTAATACCCTCGAAGGGAAAGCGTCGCTTACCCTTCCCCGCCTTGACCCTAGCCCGCCGGCGTAAGGACTACAAGTGGAACTGGCCTATTACTCGGACTACGCCGTGCGTCTGGTCAACACCGAGGAGCCGGCCCGCAACAAGGACTCCCTCACCTCCGTGGAGGCGGTCCGCGAACTCTTCGGCGAGGCGTCCCAGATGGCGCGGCGGGTGACCGACGCCGACGTGACCCGCTTCCGCTCGGTACGGGCCCGGCTGCGCGCGGTCTTCACGGCGGCCGACGAGGGCGACCACACCGGCGCCGTGGACCTGCTGAACTCGCTGCTCCTGGAGTTCCCGGTCAGCCCGCAGATCTCGGGCCACGACTACCTCGACGACGAGGGCCGGCCGCGCTGGCACATGCACCTCGCCGATCACCCGTCGAACGCGACCGCGGGCTTCGCCGCCATCGCCGCGATGGGCCTCGCCTTCCACCTGACGGAGTTCGGCGCGGACCGGCTCGGCCTGTGCCAGGCCGCGCCCTGCCGCAACGCCTACCTCGACACCTCGACCAACCGCTCCCGCCGCTACTGCTCCGACCGCTGCGCGACCCGGGCCAACGTGGCCGCCTACCGGGCCCGCAAGCGCCAGGAGGCCGCGGAGGCCGAGCGCACCGGCCGCACGGCCGTGAGCAGCCAGGAGAGCACCACACCGGCCGACCGCTGACGCCCGGGGGTGACGGGCCGGTACCGGACCCGCACCCGCCCGAGCACCAGCTGCTCCGGCACGACCCCGAACACCCGGCTGTCGCCCTCCGTGTCCGGGTTGTCCCCGAGCACCCACCAGCCGTCGTCCCGCCGCTCCACCAGCCGCTTCACGATGAGCAGATCCTGCTGCAGCGGATGCCGCAGCACGGCCACCTGCCCGGGCCGCAGCCGCGCCCCGTAGTGCACGAACAACCGGTCCCCGTGGAGCAGCGTGGGCACCATCGACACCCCCGTGACCTCGGCGATCCCGAACGGGGCCCCGGGCTCCCGCCCCGGCTGCTGCCCCGATTCCACCATTCGGTACCTCCCGGTCCGATCGTCCACGAGTCCCATGGTGACCCTGGACTTTTGTCCTAAGCCCCTGGGGGCGCTCGCGAAAACCCGCTTCTCACCGAGTAATGTCCCACCTGAGAAGACGATCACGAGGAAGGACAGCAGCATGCTCTCCCGCCTGTTTGCCCCCAAGGTCAAGGTCAGCGCCCACTGCGACCTCCCCTGCGGCGTGTACGACCCGGCCCAGGCCCGCATCGAGGCCGAGTCGGTCAAGGCCGTCCAGGAGAAGATGTCCGCGAACGAGGACCCGCACTTCCAGGCCCGTGCCACGGTCATCAAGGAGCAGCGCGCGGAGCTCGCCAAGCACCACGTCTCGGTGCTGTGGAGCGACTACTTCAAGGCCCCGCACTTCGAGAAGTACCCCGAGCTCAACCAGCTGGTCAACGACACCCTGAAGGCCCTCTCGGCCGCCAAGGCGTCGACGGACCCGAAGACGGGCGAGAAGGCGCTGGAGCTCATCGCCGAGATCGACCGCATTTTCTGGGAGACCAAGAAGGCCTGACCTTCCTCCCCACGTGCCCCGAAGGGGCCCGACCGCTCGGCGGCCGGGCCCCTTCGGCGTGTCGGGCGGCCGCCGGTCACCAGGTGTCCGGGGGCCTCTGGTCGTAGCAGGTGGGCCAACCCCGTGGCAGTCCCGGCGGGAGGTCGATGCCGTCGTGGCAGCGGAGGAGGAAGTCGGTGAAGGTGCCGCCGGTTTCGAACCAGTCGGCTGATTCGGTGTGGACGACGATGCGCCAGTCGTCGGGGTCCGGTTCCAGGGGCAGGAAGTAGTACGTGTTGCCGTGCTCGTCGTGGCCCCATGCGAGGAGGCCGCCGGGCTCGGGGTGGTGCGGCCATGGGTCGGTGCCGGGGGACTGCGCAGGGTGCGGGGGCCAGAGGTCTTGGGCCTCTTCCGGGGTTCCGTGCACGGGGCGCTCAAGGTGGAGGACTCCGTCGAGGGCGCCGGGTCCGTAGAGGTCGAGGAATGTCTTGTAGTCGGAGGGGAGCGACAGGCCCAGATGGGCTTCCGCGGCCTGCCAGAGGGACGGGCGGGCCCAGCCCCAGGTCTCCGGTTCCCCCAGCAGTGCCCTCAGCCGGGCCGGGCCGTCGGCGTTCATTCCTGGCCGGACGGGAGGGAGTAGCGGCGCTTCTCCTTCGAGGTCGCGCCCAGGCGGTCGTAGAAGCGGATGGCGCCGTCGTTCCAGGTGGGGGTCTGCCACTGGATCTCGGTGAGGCCGAGGGCGCGGGCCTCGCGGCGGACGGCGGCCATCAGGAGGGCGCCGAGGCCGTGGCCGCGGGCCTCGGCGGTGAGGTAGAGGCAGTCCATGTGGAGGTACTCGGCGGCGTCCCAGGTGGAGAGTTCGGGGGCGCAGGTCGCGTAGCCCGCGAGGGTGCCGTCGGGGAGTTCGGCGACCAGGCAGCGCAGGCGGGGGGCCTCGGCGGCGAAGAGGAGGCGGTGGAGGCGGGCGGCCAGGTCGCCGGGCGGGGGCGCGGCCTGTTCGTAGGCGGCGTGTTCGGCGGCCAGTTCGGCGACCCGGGGCAGGTCCTCGGGGTGGGCGTGACGGGCCAGGGGCGGGGCTGCCGCCCGTACCGCGTCCCGCCGCTCCGCGTGATCGTTCATGCCGTCATGATGCACGGCCCCGCCGTCCCCCCTCCCCGCAGCCACCTCCGGTACGGCGCCGCGCGCAGCGCCACCTCGCGGTAGGCCGCGGCGAGGGCGGCGTAGGGCCGGTCGAGGGCGGTGCCGGGCGCGGCGAAGAGCAGGAGGCGGACGGCGAGGGGGTCGCCGCGGAGGGGGCGGACGGCCATGTCGTCGCGGGGGCCGGAGGTGGGCTGGCAGGGGGCGACGGCCTCGCCGAGGGCGATGAGGGAGGAGGCCGTGTGGTAGTCGGCGTGCAGCACCGGCGGGTCGAGGCCGGCGGCGGTCAGGACGCGCCGCAGGCCGTCCCATTCCCCGTCGACGGCCGGGTCGACGGTCCAGCGGTCGTCGGCCAGGTCGGCGAGGTCCACGACCTCCTGCGCGGCGGCCGGATGGTCGGGGGCCATGGAGACGAACTGGGGCTCGCGCTCGACGAGGACGCGCGCCCGCAGTCCGTCCGGCACCCGCAGCGGGCAGCCCTCGACCTCGTGGACGAAGGCGACGTCGAGCTGGCCCGCGGCGACCGAGCGCAGCAGGGTGTGGGCGGAGACGTCGACGCGCAGCGCGATCTCGGGGGCGATGTCGCGGCGCAGCCGGCGCAGCCAGCCGGGCAGGGCGCGGCTGGCCGTGGAGCCGACGCGCAGGGCCGGGCCGCCGGTGCGGGCGGCGGCGGCCCGGGTGTCGGTGATCAGCGCGGCCATGCCGTCGACGAGCGGACGGGCCCGGCTGAGCACGGAGCGGCCGAGCGGGGTGGGGTGGCAGCCGGTGCGGCCGCGGGAGAAGAGCTCGGCGCCGAGCGCGTTCTCGATGCGGCGCAGCTGGGTGGTCAGGGAGGGCTGGCTGACGCCGAGTTGGCGGGCGGCCTTGTGCAGGCTGCCGGTGTCGGCGATGGCGCACAGCGCCCGCAGGTGCCTCACCTCCAGCTCCATGGGACGAGGTTAGGGCCGGTCCCCACGTGCGCACCAGAGCGTCGATCGGCCGGTGATTGAGCCGTGTTATCGGGGATTGGCATCATTCCCCCGGCGTCCCGGCTCCCCCGACACTCTCCTCAACCCCACAGGAGGAGCCCCCACATGCGACACCCGAAGTTGCTCACCTCGTTACTGACGGCCGCCCTCGGCGCCGGCCTCACGCTCTCCCTCTCCGCCGCTCCGGCCGCCGCCTCCGCCCCCTCGGTGGCGTACGCCGGTTCGTCCGCGGAGGCCAAGGCCAACCAGGCGTTCTTCGACGCCGTCATGAAGTCGGTCGCGAAGAAGCGGGCCGCCACGCCTGGTGCCACCGCCGTCACCGTGGTCTACAGCACCGCCAACGCACCCAGTTTCCGCACGCAGATAGCCCGCTCGGCGCAGATATGGAACGGCTCGGTGGTCAACGTCCGCCTGGTGGAGGGGTCCAACGCGGACTTCGCCTACTACGAGGGCAGCGACTCCCGGGGCTCGTACGCGAGCACCGACGGGCACGGCAACGGCTACATCTTCCTCGACTACCAGCAGAACCAGCAGTACAACTCCACCCGCGTCACCGCCCACGAGACCGGTCACGTCCTCGGTCTCCCCGACCACTACAGCGGTCCGTGCAGCGAGCTGATGTCCGGCGGCGGGCCCGGTACGTCGTGCCAGAACGCCTACCCGAACAGCCAGGAGCGGTCCCGCGTCGACCAGTTGTGGCGCTACGGCCTCGCCTCGGCCCTGAAGAACCCCTGATCCCTTCCCCGAGCACACCTGCGGGGCGGCCCGGGAGGGCCGCCCCGTTCCCCGGGTACGACGGGTCAGGCCGCCTGCGGCAGCCGGCGGCCGAACTCGGTGCCCGGCGGCAGCTGGCGCCGGACCCGGACCAGTGCCTCCTCGAAGTCACCGCCCGCGATGCCCGATTCGAAGGCCGCGCCGGCGTAGTGCAGCGTGAGGCTGAGGTCGGCGCGGTCGCCGAGGGTCAGCAGGCAGCTGAGGGTGGCCGGCCGGCTGACGCCGTCCGTGACGACGGGGAGCGGCAGGTCCCATTCCAGGACGCACCCGCCGAGGGTCTGGCCGCCGTCGCCGTCGCCGTCGCCCTCACCCGCGCCCACGGCGCTGAGCGTGGCGAAGCTCGCGCCCCTGTACTCGATTCCCCTGATGCGGGTGGCCACATGGCCCCCGTCGGCCGTGATGACGATCGCTTCCGCACCACGGCGGTCCCGGTACCAACCGGTCCAGACTTCTGTCGACTCCGATGACATGGGCGGACTGTAGCGGTATGACCGGCTCCGGCGCGCGGCCGGTCACCCGGCGGCCGGACTTCTCCCGGTCTCGCCGTTCTTGCCGGTCACGTGCGGTGTCGCGGCTTCCGCGGCGACTTCGGAAGCGGCCGCGGCCGAGGCCTCCGGCGAGCTCCCCGGCGCGGCCTCGGGCAGGGTCTGCGCGGGACCCTCGTCACCCGGCTCGTACAGCTCGCACTCCGGGTTGCGGCACGGCTGCACCTCCCACTCCGGCACCCAGGCCCCGAGGACCTTGTGCCGGCGCGCCACCACCTGGCGTGGCTGTCCGCAGGCCGGGCAGGGATGCTCGGCCCGCGGGTCCCGGGTGGTCCGGTAAGGCTCCTCGCTCACGCCTCCAGCGTAGGACCCGGCGCCCGGGGGCGCTTCCCGTCACCGCTTCCTGGTGTACGTGCGCACGACGACCCCGTTGCCGAAGCTCCGTACGCCCTCGAGCGCGAAGTCCCGCACGTCGAAGTCCGCGCCGAACATCGGCATGCCGGAGCCGTACACCTGCGGGTACGACTTGATGACCAGCTCGTCGATCTCGTCGACGAGCTGCCCGGCGACCCGGGCGCCGCCGCAGAGCCAGATGCCCAGCGAGCCGTCCTCGGCCTTGAGCTCGCGGACCCGGGCGGCGAGGTCGCCGGCGACGAGCTCGACGTTCGGGTCGGGCGACTCGGTGAGCGAGCTGCTCGCGACGATCTCCCGGAGGTGGGCGTACGGGCTGGTGACGCCGGAGTCCAGGGCGAGGCGGTAGGAGCCGAGGCCCTGGATGACCGTGTCGAAGCGCTTGTTGGGCACGCCGTCGACGCCGAAGGCCGCGCGGAAGGCGGTCGGGATCGTGTCCGGGTACTCGGCGTTCATGAAGGCGGCGTACTCCTCGTCCATGAACGTGAACATGGACGAGGCGTCGCCGTGGGGGTCGCCGATGAAGCCGTCGAGGGAGCAGGCGACGTAGTACGTGAGCTTGCGCAAGCCGGAATCTCTTTCCGTAGGCGGATGCGGTCCGTTGACCACTGCGCCCATAGTGCTTCACATGTAGTGGTCAGCGCAAGCCCTTCTCGCACACCCCTTCGCATCCTCTGCGTACGCGTCTTCGCACGCCCCTCCGCATGGCTCCTCGTGTGCCGTGCCGCCCGCCCCTCCGGCCCCGTGCGCCGGCCCGGCTCCGCTCAGCGGCTGCGCCGCGTCACGAACTCCGCCAGCGCCAGCAGATCCCCGGCCGCCGACAAGTCCGGCACCGCCCGGGAGAGTTGCTCCACCGCGCGGGCCATCCGCTCGGCCGCCTGGTTCTGCGCCCAGTCCCGGCCGCCGGCCCGCTCGACCGCGTCCGTGGCCGCGCGGACCGCGTCGGCGTCGAGCACCGGGCGGGCGTACAGCGCGGCCAGCTCCTCGCCCGCCGGGGTGCCGGAGGTGAGGGCGGCGACGACCGGGAGCGACTTCTTGTGGGCGACGAGGTCGGCGCCGGCCGGCTTGCCGGTGCGGCCCGGGTCGCCCCAGATGCCGATGAGGTCGTCGATCAGCTGGAACGCGAGCCCGGCCTCCCGGCCGAAGGCGTCCATCGCCGCGACGGCCTCCTCCCCCGCCCCCGCGTACAGCGCGCCGAGCGCGCACGCGCAGCCGAGCAGGGCGCCGGTCTTGGCGGTGGCCATCGCCACCACCTCGTCCAGGGTGACCTCGTGCGGGCCGCGCTGCTCGAAGGCGCAGTCGGCCTGCTGGCCCGCGCACAGCTCGATGACGCAGGCGGCGAGCCGGGCGGAGGCGGCCATGGCGGCCGGGTGCGGGTCCTCGGCGAGCAGCCGCAGCGCGAGCGCGTTCATGGCGTCGCCCGCGAGCAGCGCGTCCGGGATGCCGAACACGGCCCAGGCGGTGGGCCGGTGACGGCGGGTCGGGTCCTCGTCGACGATGTCGTCGTGGAGCAGGGTGAAGTTGTGGGCCAGCTCCACCGCCGCCGCGGCCTTCACGGCCGGGGCCGGGTCCGCGCCGAACGCGCGGGTCGCGGCGAGCACCAGGGCCGGCCGGATGGCCTTGCCGCCCTGCCCGCCGGCAGGGCTGCCGTCGGCCTCCTCCCAGCCGAAGTGGTACGCGGCGATACGCCGTATGGAACCGGGCAGGGACGCCACGGTCGTGCGCAGTTGGGGTTCGACGACGCCGCGCGTCCGGTCCAGGAGCAGCACGGCGCTCTGCCCCTCGGTCCCGGTCCCGGCGTCCACGCTGGTCGTGGTCATGTTCACAGTCACCTTCCCGATGGCCCTGGAGAGTCGGACGTCCGGGGGCGGGGCCTGTCGGCGTGGCCCCGCACCCGGACAGGTCCTATCGCCGGCGGCCGAGCTCCACGTTCTCCAGGACGCCGAGGGCGTCGGGGACCAGGACGGCCGCCGAGAAGTAGGCGGTGACCAGGTAGGAGATGATCGCCTGCTCGTCCATGCCCATGAAGCGGCAGGACATGCCGGGCTCGATCTCGTCCGGCAGGCCGGTCTGGTTGAGGCCGATCACGCCCTGGTCGGCCTCGCCCGTGCGCATGCAGAGGATCGAGGTGGAGCCGGTGTCGGAGACCGGGATCTTGTCGCACGGGTAGATCGGCAGTCCGCGCCAGGTCGTGACCCGGGTGCCGTCGACGTCGACGGTGTCGGGGACCAGGCCGCGCCGGCTGAGCTCGCGGCCGAAGGCGGCGATGGCCCGCGGGTGGGCCAGGAAGAGCCGGGAGTCGCGGCGCATCGACAGCAGCTCGTCCAGGTCGTCGGGGCCGGGGGCGCCGTCGTGGGACTGGATCCGCTGGCCGTAGTCGCAGTTGGCGAGGAGGCCGAACTCCCGGTTGTTGACCAGCTCGTGCTCCTGGCGCTCGCGCAGCGCCTCGACGGTGAGCCGCAACTGCTGCTCGGTCTGGTTCATCGGCTGGTTGTAGAGGTCGGCCACGCGCGTGTGGACCTTGAGGACGGTCTGGGCGATGCTCAGCCCGTACTCGCGCGGGGAGGCCTCGTAGTCCACGTAGGTGTGCGGGATGACGGCCTCGCCGACATGGCCGGCCGAGAGGTCGATGGCCGCCTCGCCGAAGGTGTTGGTGGGGCGCTCGGGCAGCGCCGCGAACTCGGCGAGATGGCCGGCCAGCGCCCCGGCCCGCGCGGCGAGGGCCAGTACGTCGGCGCGAGTGAGCTCCAGGACCGTGCAGGCGGTGGCGGCGCGGGCGGTCCACTCCCAGCTCGCGTCCGGGTCGACGAGGGCGGCCTCGCCGAAGTAGGCGCCGTCGGCGAGGACGCCGAGGACGGTCTCGTCGCCGTAGGGCCCCTCGCCGATCTTCTCCACCTTGCCGTGGGCGAGCAGGTGGACCCGGTCGGTGGCGGCGCCGCGGGTGGCGACGGCCTCGCCCGGCGCGTAGTGGCGCTGGTGGCAGCGGGCGGCCAGCTCGGTCAGGACGTCCTCGTCGTCGAACCCGCGCAGGGCCGGGAGCTCGCCGAGCTCCGCGGGGATGACGGCGACCCGCTCACCGGTCTGCACGAAGGTGACGCGGCCGTCGCCCACGGCATGACTGAGGCGCCGGTTCAGCCGGTAGGTGCCGCCCTGGACCTGCACCCACGGCAGCGCCCGCAGGAGCCACCGGGAGGTGATCTCCTGCATCTGCGGGGCCGACTTGGTGGTGGTCGACAGGTTCCGCGCGGCATCGGTGCCGAGGCTCTGCTGCGGTGGTGCCTGATCCGCACGGACCTCGCCGCCGGCCGAGCCGACCGAACCAACGGACATGGAACTCCCTCTCGTACGACAAAGCTGCGAGAGGAAGCCTTTCAGCACGGAGCGTGCTCGCGCCATTACACAAAAGAGTGGGTGTGGATCGCGCCGGACTGGGCATCGCGCGCGCTCCCCTGTCTCCGGGAAGCCGACCCGGACGGATCCGGCCTCCGGCCGGCGCGCTGTCCGGATCGGCTCGCACACCGTACGAAGGGATGGCAGCGGAGCAGGTGCCTCCGGTACTCCGGAAGCACTGCGAAGGCACGCCGAATCCCCTGCGGAACCACCGCACTTCGCGTGTCCGAAAGGAGCCGGTCATGTCCCCACCCATGTCCGCGAGCCGCTTCCTCGACGCACTGCGCGGCGAGGGTCTGACGGTCGTCGAGGTCGGCGACTGGCGCACCCACAACCGCAACCACAAGGGCCCCTGGGGTCCCGTCAACGGCGTGATGATCCACCACACCGTCACCCGCGGCACCGACGCCACCGTCCGCATCTGCCGGGACGGCTACGAGTCGCTGCCCGGGCCGCTCTGCCACGGCGTCATCGCCAAGGACGGCACGGTCCACCTGGTCGGCTACGGCCGGGCGAACCACGCGGGCCTCGGCGACCCCGACGTACTGCGGGCGGTGATCGCCGAACAGCGGCTGCCGGTCGACGACCAGGCCACCACGGACGGCAACCGGCACTTCTACGGCTTCGAGTGCGAGAACCTGGGCGACGGCGCCGACCCGTGGCCCAAGGTGCAGCTGGAGGCCATCGCCAAGGCCGCGGCGGCGGTGTGCCGGGTGCACGGCTGGACCCAGCGCTCGGTCATCGGCCACAAGGAGTGGCAACCGGGCAAGGTGGACCCGCGCGGCTTCACCATGGGGTGGCTGCGGGAGCAGATCGCCGACCGGCTGAGGTGACCGCGCACTCACAGCCGTCCTCCTGACCGGCGACAATGGCCGGGTGAACGCGTTCGATCCCGCCCTCCTGCGGCCCCGGCTCCCTTCCCCCCTCCAGCCGGTCGAGGACGAGCGCTTCACCCGGCACGGCCTGACGCTGCTGATCAAGCGGGACGACCTGATCCACCCCGGCCTGCCGGGCAACAAGTGGCGCAAGCTGGCGCTCAACCTGCGGGCGGCCGCCGGGCGCCCGGTGCTCACCTTCGGCGGCGCCTACTCCAACCACCTGCGGGCGACGGCCGCCGCCGGCCGGCTGCTCGGCTTCGCCACGATCGGCGTCGTGCGCGGCGAGGAGCTGGCCGGCCGCCCGCCGAACCCCTCGCTGGCGCGCTGCGCGGCGGACGGGATGCGGCTGGTGTTCGTGGACCGCGCCACGTACCGGGCGAAGCACGAGCCCGCGGTGCTGGCGCGGATCCTGGCGCGGGCCGGGGCGCCCGGTGACGTGTACGTGGTCCCCGAGGGCGGCAGCAACGCGCTCGCCGTCCAGGGCTGCGTGGAGCTCGGGCGCGAGCTCGCCGGCGAGGCCGACGTGGCGGCGGTCGCGGTCGGCACCGGCGGCACCCTGGCGGGCCTCGCGGCCGGGCTCGGGCCCGGGCGGCGGGCCCTCGGCGTCCCGGTCCTCAAGGGCGGCTTCCTGGGCGCGGAGGTGCTGGCCCTGCAGGAGGACGCGTTCGGCGGCCGGCGCGGCGACTGGTGGCTGGACGAGCGCTTCCACGGCGGCGGCTACGCCCGGACGACGCCCGAGCTCGACGCCTTCGCACAGGATTTCGAGGCGCGGCACGGTTCCTGGCACGGACTCGCCATCGAGCGACTGTATGTCGCCAAAATGCTCCTCGGCGTGCTGACGCTCGCGGAGGAGGGCGCGTTCCCGTCCGGCACCAGGATCGCCGCCGTGATCACGGGCGCTCCCGAACCCCGGCAAGGGCCTCAGACGACCTCCTCCCGGTAGGCCGCCGCCTCCTCCAGGTCCAGCCGGCGCAGCAGCGAGCGCATCATCTCGTCGTCGATCTTCCGGGCGTCGCGCAGCTTCACGAAGACCTCGCGCTCCGCGTCGATCATCTCGCGCGCGAGGCGCCGGTAGGTGTCGTCCGCCGTCTCCCCGGTCAGCTCGTTGACCGCGCCGAGCCGCTCCCAGACCGCGTTGCGGCGCCGCTCCATGACGGTGCGCAGCCGGTCGGCGATCGGCTCGGGCAGGGCGTTGCGCGGGTCGGCGAGGAGGACGTCGAGGCGTTCCTCGGCGGCCCGGGACGCCTCGCTCTGGGCCTGCGCCTCGGCGAGGGTCTCCTGGTAGCGGTCGCGGCCGGGCAGCTTCAGGACCCGGATGAGCGGCGGCAGGGTGAGGCCCTGGACGACGAGGGTGCCGATGACGGTGGTGAAGGTGAGGAAGAGGATCAGGTTGCGGGAGGGGAACGGGGCGCCGCCGGCGAACTCGGGGATGGAGAAGGCGATGGCGAGCGAGACCACCCCGCGCATGCCGGCCCAGCCGATCACCACCGGCGCCCGCCAGTCCACACCGGGTTCGCGCTCCCGGATCCGGGCGGAGAGCCAGCGGGGCAGGAAGGTCGCGGGGAAGACCCAGACGAAGCGGACGACGACCACGAAGACGAAGACCCCGACCGCGTACCAGGCCGCTTCGCCCATTCCGTACGGCCCGAGCCCCCGGATGACGAAGGGCAGCTGGAGGCCGATCAGCGCGAAGACGGCGGACTCCAGGACGAAGGCGACCATCTTCCACACGGCCTCCTCCTGGAGCCGGGTCGCGAAGTCCACCGACTGGCTCGCCTTGTGCCCGAGGTGCAGGCCGACCACGACCACCGCGAGCACTCCGGAGGCGCCGACCTCCTCGGCGGCCGCGTAGGCGACGAAGGGGATGAGGAGGGAGAGGGTGTTCTGGAGCAGCGCCTCGGTCAGATGGGTGCGGATCCAGTGGATGGGCACCATCAGGACCAGGCCGACGCCGATGCCGCCGGCCGCGGCGAGCAGGAACTCCCCGAAACCGCCGGCCCAGCTGATGCCCTCCCCCACGGCGGCGGCGAGGGCGACCTTGTAGGCGGTGATCGCGGTGGCGTCGTTCACCAGCGACTCGCCCTGGAGGATCGTGGTGATCCGGTTCGGCAGGCCGAGCCGGCGGGCGATGGCGGTGGCGGCGACCGCGTCCGGCGGCGCGACGACCGCGCCGAGGACCAGGGCGGCGGTCAGCGGCAGGTCGGGCACGAGGACGTAGGCGAGCCAGCCCACCGCGACGGTCGCGAAGAGGACGTAGCCGACGGAGAGCAGGGCGACGGGCCTGAGGTTGGCGCGCAGGTCGAGGTACGAGGATTCGACGGCGGCCGTGTAGAGCAGCGGCGGCAGGACCAGCGGCAGCACGATGTGCGGGTCGAGGGTGTAGTCCGGCACCCTCGGCACGTACGAGGCGATCAGGCCGACCGCGACCAGGAGCAGCGGCGCGGGCACCGGGGTCCTGCGGGCGAAGCCCGCCACGGCGGTGCTCGCCGCCACCAGTGCCACCAGCTGCAGTGCGTCCATGCCCGTCCCGTCCCCTGTCGTCCTTCGTCGCGGCCGCCGTGGCCGTCCGCCCCGGCCGCGGCCGTCCTGGTCGGCGCTGTCGGTGCCACGTCGTAACCTGGCCATCATGAGCGAGTGCCCGCACGTTGCCGAACTGCCGCGCCCCGAACCGGTGCCGCTGCACGCCACCTGTCCGGAGTGTCTGGCGGACGGGACGAACCCGGTCCAGCTGCGGCTCTGCCTGAGCTGTGGGCACGTGGGCTGCTGCGACTCGTCGGCGGGACGGCACGCGACGGCGCACTTCTCGACGAGCGGTCACCCGGTGATGCGGACCTTCGAGCCGAACGAGCGCTGGCGCTGGTGCTTCGTGGACGCTTCGATCGTCTGACGGTTCGACCGCCCGGCGGCTGGGTACGTCACCCCTCCGCGGGTTCTCCGCGGCCGCCGGGCGGGGGCGGTCCTACCAGGCCCCCGGCGACACGGCGGGACGGATCGCGATAGCGTCTCGGCGGACTGCGCAACCACTGCGTACCGCCTGGTTCGGGGGGCCTTCCCTCCGGGCCCCGAAAGAGCATGTGCCACCTTGGAGGTGAGGGTGTCCCAGATCGCAGGCGAGCCCGGGACCCAGGACTTCGTGGAAGTCCGGCTGCCCGCTGCGGGTGCCTACCTGTCCGTGCTGCGTACGGCCACGGCCGGCCTCGCGGCGCGCTTGGACTTCACCCTCGACGAGATCGAGGACCTGCGGATCGCCGTCGACGAGGCGTGCGCGATCCTGCTCCAGCAGGCGGTGCCGGGGTCGGTGCTGAGCTGTGTGTTCCGCCTGGTCGACGACTCGCTCGACGTCACGGTGTCGGCGCCGACGACCGACGGCCGGGCACCCGAGCGCGACACCTTCGCGTGGACGGTGCTGTCGGCGCTGGCCGGGAAGGTGGAGTCGTCCGTGGCGGACGACAAGACGGTCTCCATCAGCCTGTACAAACAGCGCGGCGCGGGGCCAGGCCCGGCGTGAGGCGCGGGGACGCGACGGCCGGCATCCCTGAGCAGCAGGCCCGGCCGCATCCGGAGGCTCCGGAAACCCCGGGAGCTCCGGGGACCGGCATCGACGCAGAGGTCGAGGCCGGGGCCGAGATCGAGGTCGCTACGGATCACGCGGAGCAGGCGGACCAGATGAGCGAGCACGGGCAACACGAAGAGGCCGCCGGGGCGGCCGGGCCACAGAAGGCTCCCGACCCGCACGACCGCAGCGGGGCGCGGGCCCTCTTCGTCGAGCTGCGCACCCTGCCGGAGGGTTCGCCGGAGCGGGCGGCGCTGCGCGACCGGCTGGTCCGGATGCACCTGCCGCTGGTGGAGCACCTGGCCCGGCGGTTCCGCAACCGCGGCGAGCCGCTCGACGACCTGACGCAGGTGGCGACGATCGGCCTGATCAAGTCGGTGGACCGGTTCGACCCGGACCGCGGGGTGGAGTTCTCCACGTACGCGACCCCGACGGTGGTCGGCGAGATCAAGCGCCACTTCCGGGACAAGGGCTGGGCGGTACGGGTGCCCCGCCGGCTCCAGGAGCTGCGGCTGTCGCTGACGACGGCGACGGCGGAGCTCTCCCAGCAGCACGGGCGCTCGCCGACCGTGCACGAGCTGGCGGAGCGGCTCGGGATCTCCGAGGAGGAGGTCCTGGAGGGTCTGGAGTCGGCGAACGCCTATTCGACGCTCTCGCTGGACGTGCCGGACACGGACGACGAGTCGCCGGCGGTCGCGGACACGCTGGGCGCGGAGGACGAGGCCCTGGAGGGCGTCGAGTACCGGGAGTCGCTCAAGCCGCTCCTGGAGGACCTGCCGCCGCGGGAGAAGCGGATCCTGCTGCTTCGCTTCTTCGGGAACATGACGCAGTCGCAGATCGCGCAGGAGGTCGGCATCTCGCAGATGCACGTCTCCCGGCTGCTGGCGCGCACACTGGCGCAGCTGCGCGAGAAGCTCCTCGTCGAGGAGTGACGGCCGCCCGGAAGCGGAGGCTCAGGCGTTGCCCTGGCCGGGGCGCTTGATGCCGAGCGCCTCGGTCGTGGCCGGGTTCACCAGGACCACGAGGCCGGTCACGGCGAGGGCCGCGAGGGCGATGCCCGCCGGGATCATGACGCTGTTCGCCTGGAGCAGCTGCCAGGCGACCGGCAGCGCGAGGATCTGGGTGATCACCGCGGGGCCGCGGCTCCAGGAGCGGCGGCGCAGCAGCCCGCGCGCGGCGGCGAGCGGGATGAGCCCGAGCGCGATCAGGGTGGCCCCGCCCATCAGCGCCGAGGTGAGGTCGCCGGACGTGTGGGTGAGGCTGGTCACCAGGAGGTAGAGGCCGCCCGCCACCAGGGCGAGGCCCTCGACGCCGGCCACCACCGCGGCGGCGGTGAGCCGCCCGCGCCGGGCGCCCGGCTCCGCGGCCGGTTCCGCTCCCTGCTCCGTACTGCTCGTGTCGGCACTGCTCGCACTGCTCATGCTGGAAGGGTAGCGGGGGGCCGCCGGGAGGTGCCCGGCCCCTGGACCGGGACGCGCTCGGTACCGCCGGGTAGGTACGCTGGCGACCATGCGCGCGCTTCTCGTGGTCAACCCGGCAGCCACCACCACCAGTGCCCGCACCCGGGATGTGCTGATCCACGCGCTCGCCAGCGAGATGAAGCTGGAGGCGGTGACCACGGAGTACCGCGGGCACGCCCGCGACCTGGGGCGCCAGGCTGCGGAGTCGGACGACATCGATCTCGTGGTGGCACTCGGCGGCGACGGCACCGTCAACGAGGTGGTGAACGGGCTGCTGCACGCGGGGCCCGACCCGGAGCGGCTGCCGCGGCTCGCGGTGGTGCCGGGCGGCTCGACCAATGTCTTCGCGCGGGCCCTCGGACTGCCGAACGACGCCGTGGAGGCGACGGGCGTCCTGCTCGACGCGCTGCGCGAGCGCCGGACACGGACGGTGAGCCTCGGGCTCGCGTCCGGGACGCCGGGCACGGACGACGAAGCGGTTCCCGAACGCTGGTTCACCTTCTGCGCCGGCTTCGGCTTCGACGCGAGCGTCATCGGCCGGGTCGAACAGCAGCGCGAGATGGGCAAGCGTTCGACGCACGCCCTTTATCTGCGCCAGGTGGTGCGCCAGTTCCTGGGCGAGCGGAACCGGCGGCACGGGACGATCTCCCTGGAGCGCCCGGGTGAGGATCCTGTGGAGGATCTTGTCCTCTCCATAATCTGCAACACGTCTCCCTGGACCTACCTGGGCAATCGTCCGGTGTACGCGTCACCGGAGGCGTCCTTCGAGACGGCGCTCGACGTGCTCGGACTGACCCGTCTGTCGACCCCGGCGGTGGCCCGCTACGCCACCCAGCTGCTGACGTCGACGCCCGAACGCGGGCCGCACGGCAAGCACGCGCTGACCCTGCACGATCTGACCGACTTCACCTTGCATTCGAAGGTCCCGCTCCCCCTGCAGATGGACGGAGACCACCTGGGACTGCGTACGAGCGTGACGTTCACAGGCGTACGCCGTGCACTGCGTGTGATTGTGTGACCAGAAGGACCGAAAGTCCTTCTACTCGAACGTTTAGGCTGCCCTCCACCCCCCAGAAGTACGGCTGTGACCGAGCCGACACCGAGGAATCAAAAAAAACTTTCCGGAAGGGGTTGTATCCGTTGCTGGGGTTTGGGAGTCTCTTCTTGGCGATCGGGACGGCCCGCAGGACCGGCCTCCACTGAGAGCCAGAACCCCTCCTCTGTAACAAGGACCACACCAGTTCACCTGGCAGTCGGCCCTTCCCTTGCGGGGGGATTCGTGAAAGCGTTCACATTCACAAGCAACTTGCACGTAACACCTGAGAGAGGTAGCAGCCATGGACTGGCGTCACAACGCCGTTTGCCGCGAGGAAGACCCCGAGCTCTTCTTCCCCATCGGCAACACCGGTCCTGCGCTGCTGCAGATCGAGGAAGCCAAGGCCGTCTGCCGCCGCTGCCCCGTCATGGAGCAGTGCCTGCAGTGGGCGCTCGAGTCCGGCCAGGACTCCGGCGTCTGGGGTGGCCTCAGCGAGGACGAGCGCCGCGCGATGAAGCGCCGCGCCGCCCGCAACCGGGCGCGCAACGCGACCGCCTGAGCCACCTGCACAGCCTGAGGCACGCGGCGCGTACGTCGTGTACGCACTCACCGCCCCCGAGCCGCAGCGCGCGCAGTAACCCACAGCATTCGAGCCCCGGACCGATTTCCTTCGGTCCGGGGCTCGCTGCTGTGAACTCCCTCTCAGTCGACGGGAGTTGCTTATGCGGGAGTTACTTCTGGGGGGTCACTTCTGAGGGAGTTACTGCTGAGGGAGTTGCTTCTGAGGGAGTCACTTCTGGGGGTGGACCGGGATGTCGAGCACGACCCGGGTGCCGCGCTCCGCGCCCGGCTGCATGTCGAAGCTGCCGCCGAGCTCGCCCTCGACGAGGGTGCGGACGATCTGGAGGCCGAGGTTGCCGGCCCGCTGCGGGTCGAAGCCCTCGGGCAGCCCGCGGCCGTCGTCCTTGACCGTGATCAGCAGCCGGGCGTCGGCACGGGGTTCGCCGCGGACGGCGGTGACCTCGACGGTGCCCGTCTCGCCCGGCGCGAAGGCGTGCTCCAGGGCGTTCTGCAGGATCTCGGTGAGCACCATGGAGAGCGGGGTGGCGACCTCGGCGTCGAGGATGCCGAAGCGGCCGTTGCGCCGGCAGGTGACCTTGCCCGGGGAGATCTCGGCGACCATCGCGATCACGCGGTCGGCGATGTCGTCGAACTCGACCCGCTCGTCCAGGTTCTGGGACAGCGTCTCATGGACGATGGCGATCGAACCGACGCGCCGGACGGCCTCGTTGAGGGCCTCGCGGCCGCGGTCGGAGTCCATCCGGCGGGCCTGCAACCGCAGCAGGGCGGCCACCGTCTGGAGGTTGTTCTTCACCCGGTGGTGGATCTCCCGGATGGTGGCGTCCTTGGTGATCAACTCGCGCTCGCGGCGGCGGAGTTCGGTGACGTCGCGCAGCAGCACGAGCGAGCCGATGCGGGTGCCCTTGGGCTTGAGCGGGATCGCGCGCAGCTGGATCACGCCGCCGTTGCCCTCGACCTCGAACTCGCGCGGGGCGTAGCCGGAGGCCATCGTCACCAGGGCCTCGTCCACCGGGCCGCGGGAGGGGGCGAGCTCGGCGGTGATCTGTCCGAGGTGCTGGCCGACCAGGTCGGCGGCGAGGCCGAGGCGGTGGTAGGCGGAGAGGGCGTTGGGCGAGGCGTACTGGACGATGCCGTCGGCGTCGAGGCGCATCAGCCCGTCGCCGGCCCGCGGCGAGGAGTCCATGTCGACCTGCTCGCCGGGAAAGGGGAAGGAGCCGGCGGCGATCATCTGGGCGAGGTCGGAGGCGGACTGGAGGTAGGTGAGCTCCAGCCGGGAGGGGGTGCGCACGGTGAGCAGGTTGGTGTTGCGGGCGATGACGCCGAGGACGCGGCCCTCCCGGCGGACGGGGATGGACTCGACCCTGACCGGGACCTCCTCGCGCCACTCGGGGTCGCCCTCGCGCACGATCCGGCCCTCGTCGAGCGCGGCGTCGAGCAGCGGCCGGCGGCCGCGCGGGACCAGGTGGCCGACCATGTCGTCCTGGTAGGAGGTGGGGCCGGTGTTCGGCCGCATCTGGGCGACCGAGACGTAGCGGGCGCCGTCGAGGGTGGGCACCCACAGGACGAGGTCGGCGAAGGAGAGGTCGGAGAGCAGCTGCCACTCCGACACCAGCAGGTGGAGCCAGTCGAGGTCGGACTCGCTCAGGGCGGTGTGCTGGCGCACGAGGTCGTTCATGGAGGGCACGTGTGCGAGCGTACCCGTGGAATTAACGGCCGGTGAACCTGGATCTCCGGGCGTCCGTGGTGGAGGATGGGCGCGCGGCGACCGCGTGCACGCGGATGGACAGACGAGAATGGTCTAGTCCACAATGCTGTTGACATCAGAGCCTCCATCCTCCCCGCACAGGAGGATGGACGAGGTACCCGGCGCTCTCTGCCCTGACTGCGCCGAGACCTCCCACACGGCCGCGGGACCGCACACCCCCGGCCGGGCAACTCCGGGCTGCGGTGCCGGACGGGTTGAGGGTCCCGTCCCGGCGCCGCGGCCCGCGGGTACCCCCTCCCCCTTGCGCCGCTCGCCCCCAAGGGCCTCCCGAGCCGCGTCCGGCGTCTCCCGCCCCGCGTCGCCGCCGTCGCGCCCCGCGCACCCGCCTCCCCTCCATCCCCCTTCCCCCCTTCCCCCCTTCCCCCTCCCCGTGCGCCCTGCCACGGGGCGCCCAAGGCCGGGACCGGGCGCGCTCCGGGTGGCCGCCCGGTACGGCCCGGAAGACCATGAGAAGAGCCCGTCCGCGGGGCGGATCGGCATGGGCCGAGGGCCTGCGCTCTGCTAGATTTGGCACTAGATTGGTCTATACCACCAGCCCCTCACCAGATCGGCAGGCACAGCGTGGAAGTTGTCATCGTCAAGGACGCCAAGGCGGGCGGCGAGCTCATCGCGGACGGCATCGCCGGCCTCCTGCGCCGCAAGCCCGACGCGCTGCTCGGCGTGGCCACCGGCTCGACCCCGCTGCCCATCTACGACGCGCTGATCGCCAAGGTGGGCGCGGGCGAGGTGGACGCCTCGCGGGCCCGGATCGCGCAGCTCGACGAGTACGTGGGGCTGCCGGCCGGGCACCCGGAGTCGTACCGCTCGACGGTGCTGCGCCAGGTCGTGGAGCCGCTCGGGCTCTCCCAGGACGCCTTCATGGGCCCCGACGGCTCGGCCGAGGACGTCCAGGCGGCCTGTGAGGCGTACGACCGCGCGCTCGGCGAGGCCGGCGGGGTCGACCTGCAGATCCTCGGCATCGGCACCGACGGGCACATCGGCTTCAACGAGCCGTGCTCCTCGCTCGCCTCCCGCACCCGGATCAAGACGCTCACCGAGCAGACCCGGATCGACAACGCGCGCTTCTTCGACGACGACATCGAGCAGGTGCCGCACCACGTCATCACCCAGGGCATCGGCACCATCCTGGAGGCCCGCCACCTGGTGCTGCTCGCCACCGGCGAGGGCAAGGCCGAGGCCGTGGCGCAGACCGTCGAGGGCCCGGTCGCCGCGCTCGTCCCGGCCTCCGCGCTGCAGCTGCACCCGCACGCCACCGTGGTCGTCGACGAGGCCGCCGCGTCCAAGCTGAAGCTGGCCGGCTACTTCCGCCACACCTACGCGAACAAGCCCGCCTGGCAGGGCATCTGAGGGCAGCGAGACCCTTGCGGCGAAGGGGCCCGGCACCTGATCCAGGTGCCGGGCCCCTTCGCCGTGCGGGAGCGGGCTCAGCGGCCCGCGATCACCTCGGCCGCCGCCTGTCCGCAGACGCGGGCGGCGCCGTGGGTGGCGATGTGCAGGGCGCCGCGGGGCTCCGACATGGCGAGGCCCATCTCGACCACCACGGTGTCCGGGCGGGCGGCGAGCAGGGCATCCAGGGTGCCGGCCATCCACGGGTGCCGGTGGGCGTCGCGGACGACCGCGACCACCCGCCGCTCCCCCGCGGCGGCCAGGACCGCCCCGGCCGAGGCGTCCGCCCCGTACGAGCCGGTGCGGGTGCCGGGCAGCAGCCGCTCCAGCTCGGCGCCGATGCCCCACGGGGTCTCGTCGCCGACCGCGAAGTTGGCGGCGGGCGTGAAGGAGGCCACGTACGGAGCGCCGGTCACCGGGGTGAAGGGCCGCCCGTCCGGGGTGACCGTGAGGGCCCGGCGGGCCGCGACGAGTCCGACGTCGGTGCCGGGCGCGGTCCCCTCCTGTGTCGCCGCGCCCGGCCCCGATCCAGCCCCCCTGGCCCGGTGCGCCTGGGTCCAGGCCGCCAGCGCGCGGACGCGCTCGGCGGCGTCGGCCAGCCGTTCCTCGGGCAGTTCACCGGTCCGTACCGCCGTCACCAGCGCGTCGCGCAGCCGCAGTACGGTCTCCTCGTCGGCCAGCCCGCCGCCGACGCAGATGGCGTCGGCGCCCGCGGCGATCGCGAGGACGGATCCGCGCTCGATGCCGTAGGTCGCCGCCACGGCCTGCATCTCCATGCCGTCGGTGACGATCAGGCCCTCGAAGCCCAGCTCCTGGCGCAGCAGACCGGTGAGGATCCGCGGGCTCAGGGTGGCCGGAGCGTCCCGGTCGAGCGCGGAGAGCAGGATATGCGCGCTCATCACGGCTTTGGAACCCGCGGCGATGGCGGCGCGGAAAGGCACCAGCTCACGGGCGTGCAGTGTGGCGAGGTCCACATCGATGCGGGGCAGCGCGTCGTGCGAGTCGACGTTGGTGTCGCCGTGGCCGGGGAAGTGCTTGGTGCAGGCGGCGACGCCCACGGCCTGGAGGCCGTCGACGTAGGCCACGGTGTGCCGGGCGACCAGGCCGGGGTCGGCGCCGAAGGAGCGGACGCCGATGACCGGGTTCTCGGCGTTGGAGTTGACGTCGGCGGAGGGCGCCCAGTTGAGGTCGACGCCGCAGGCGACGAGCCGGCGGCCCAGTTCGCGGGCGACGGCCCGGGTGAGCTCGACGTCGTCGACGTGGCCGAGGGCGTAGTTGCCGGGGAACGAGGAGCCCTCGTTGACCTCCAGGCGGGTGACGTCGCCGCCCTCCTCGTCGATGGCGACCAGGACGTCGTCCCGCTCGGCGCGCAGCCGCGCGGTGAGCGCGGCGAGCTGGGCGGGGCTGACGACGTTGCGGCCGAAGAGGCCGACGGAGGAGAGGCCCTCGCCGATCCGGCGGAGCAGCCAGTCGGGGGCGGTGGTGCCGACGAACCCGGGCTGCAGGACGGTGAGCGCGTCCCGGGTCAGGGTGTCCGTGCCGGTTGCGAGCGTGGTCATGGGCGCCGTTATCCCTTCACCGCGCCGGCCGTCAGGCCCGCGGCCATCTTTCGCTGGACGAGGAGGAAGAGGATGACGATGGGGACGGCCATCATGGTCGAGCCGGCCATCATCGGGGCGTACTCGGTGCCGTTCTTGGTGATGAAGTTGGAGAGCCAGACGGTCGCGGTCTGGTTCTGCTGGCTCATCAGCATGAGGGCGTACAGGTACTCGTTCCAGGCCTGGATGAAGCCGTAGACCGAGGTGGCGACCATGCCCGGCGCGAGCAGCGGGAAGACGACCCGCAGGAAGGCGCCGGTCGGGGTGCAGCCGTCGACCTGGGCGGCCTCCTCCAGCTCCTTGGGGATGTTGACGATGAAGCCGCGCAGCGTCCACACCGTGAAGGGCAGGATGAAGGTCAGGTAGGTGATGATCAGGCCGCTGAGCTTGTCGTACTGCCCGAGGTCGTTGAGCAGCAGGAAGACCGGGATGATCATCGCGACGAGCGGGACCATCTGGACGGCGAGGATGCCGACGATGACGATCTTGCGGCCGCGGAAGGCGAAGCGGGAGATGGCGAGGGCGGCGAGCAGGCCGACCGCGATGCCGATGACGACCACGACGGCCGAGACGACGAGGCTGCGGGCGACCGGGCCCCAGAAGTCCGCGATGTCCAGGGCGCGCTTGAAGTTCTCCAGCGTGAAGGTGGTCGGGAAGAAGTGCGGGTCCGGGTCGATGGCGTCCTTGGCCGGCTTGAAGGCCGTGTTGAGCATCCAGTAGACCGGGAAGCCGGCGGTGACGAAGACGAGCAGGCCGAGCAGGTTCCAGCCGAGCCTGGACTTGCGCGGGCGAGGGGTCACGGCGCTCACTCGACGTCTCCGATCTTGAGCATCTGGCGCATGTAGACCGCCACGACGCCGAGCAGCAGCAGGACCGTGACGAGTGCGATGGCCGATCCGGTGCCGTAGTCGTTGACGACGAACGCCCGGTCGAAGGAGTAGGTGGTGAGCAGCTGGAACTCGGCCTCGGGGTGGCCGTTGCGCATCACGTAGACCTGCGGGAAGACACCCATGTCCCAGATCACCGAGAGCGTCGTCAGCATGACGAGGACCGGCTTGAGGATCGGCAGGGTGACGTAGCGGAAGACCTTCCACGCGCCGGCGCCGTCGAGGCGGGCGGCCTCCTCCAGCTCCTTGGGCACCTGGGTGAGGCCGGCGGTCAGGGTGATCACCACGAAGGGCACGGCGCCCCAGACCACCAGGAGCATGATGACGGCCAGGCCCTGGGGGCCGCTGGCGAACCAGTTGTGGCCGATCATGTCGACGCCGGGCAGCCGGCTGAGCAGCCAGTTGAGGACGCCGTAGTCGGCGTCGAAGAGCCACTTGAAGATGGCGGTGGCGACGATGATGGGCATGCCCCAGCTCGCCACGAGCACGATGTTGATCAGCACCTTGACCCAGCCGGAGACGCGCTGGAGGAGCAGCGCGATCAGCATGCCGACGACCATGGTGACGATCACGGCGCCGGCCGCGAAGATCACGGTGCGCAGGACGACGGCCCAGAACTCGCCGTCACCGAGGATCTTGGTGAAGTTGCCGAGGCCCGCCGACTCGGGTTCCTGGAAGCCCCACAGCTGTGGCTGGCCGAAGTGCTGGAACGAGAGGGTGACCAGGCGGACGAGCGGGTAGCCGAGCACCAGGAGCAGGACGAGCAGGCATGGTGCGAGCAGCAGCCAGGGAACCCCGGCCCCGCCTTTGGACTTCCCGCCGCGTGGGGCGGGCATACCGGCCGTGGAGCCGGATGGTGGCGATTGCCGCGCCGGCGGCACCTTCGCGGTGGTTGTGTCTGCGGCACTCATCCCGTGCTCCTCAGCGATCCCTCTCGTGGTACGGGCGGCAGGGCCCCGTCACGTGACGACGGGGCCCTGCGCGTCAGGTCACTTGGTGTTGATGACCTTGTCGATCGCGGCGTCGGCGTCCTTGGCCGCCTGCTCGACCGACTTCTTGCCGTTGGCGATCTCGATGAGCATCGTCTTGAGGGTCTGGGCCTTCTCGACCTGGCCCCAGCCGGGGGCGGTCGGGACGAACCAGCTGGACTCGGCGGCGGTCGCCGGGACGGCGGTGGCCGGGTCGTTCTTCAGCGGGGCGAGGTCCGCCTTGTTGTTGGGCAGGTTGCCCTTGGCGATGAGGCCCTTCTGGCCCTCGGCGCCGGTGAAGGCGGCGATCCACTCGGCCGCGACGTCCTGCGCCTTGGACTTGACCGGGACGGCCAGGTCGGAGCCGCCGAGGAAGACGGGGAGGTTCTTGCCCGTCGGGCCGGGCATGACGAAGTTCTCGAGCTTGTCCTTGAGCCCGCCGACCTTGTCGTTCTTCGGGTCGGCGGAGGTGGCGCCCTCCCAGCCGGCGGCGAAGATCGTCGCGGACTTGCCCTGGCCGAAGACGACGGGACGGTCGGACTCGTCCTTCGTCTTGTCGCCGTGCATGTACTTGTCGACGATGTTCTTGTACTCGGTGAGGCCCTTGAGGGACTCCGGCGAGGAGAGGTTCGCCTTCCAGGTCTCGCCGTCCTGCTTGGCGATGGAGCCGCCCTGCTCGTAGACGAAGGACATCGCGGCGTACCAGTCCGGCGACGGCTGGTACCAGGCGCTGAACTTGTCGCCCTTCTTCTTCTGGATGGCGTCGAGCGCGGCGGTCAGCTCGGCCCAGGTCTTCGGGGCGGCCTTGACGCCCGCCTCGGCGGCGATGTCCTTGCGCCAGGTGCCGACGCGGCCACCGGCGTAGTAGGGGACGCCGTAGGTCTTGCCGTTGTAGGTGACCGAGTCCTTGAGGGCGTCCAGCCACTTGTCGGAGTTGTCGAACTTCGACGGGTCGACCTCGGCGAAGGCGCCCTTGGCCATGTAGCTGATCATCTCGGAGTTGCCCATCTCGACAACGTCCGGGGCCTTGTCGGTGGCGAGCACCGCGTCGAGCTTGGTGTTCTTGTCCGGCCAGCCGTAGTACTCGTGCTTGACCTTGATGCCCGGGTGCTTCTTGGCGACCGCGTCGTCGGCGGCCTTGACCAGCTCGGGCCAGTTGTTCTGGGCGTCGACCGTCAGCCAGACGGTGATCTCCTTGGCGTCGCCGCCCTTCGCCCCGCCCTTGTCACCGCTGTCGGAACCACACGCAGCGATAGAGACCATCATGCCCGCGACGCCGATCGCCGCGATGAGCTTGCGCTTCACGCCACCCTCCTCAGGGATGCTCGCTCCCCCCTCCCACCGCGCGAAGACGCGAAGACTTACGTCGAGTCATACGTCGAGTAATGCTGTGGGGCTGGGACCTGGTCTTTAATGGTGTAGACCAGTACCCGGAGCTTGGCCTAGACCTTTAGGGGTGTCAAGGGTGTATAAGAAGGGCAGTCGGGTCCGTTATCGGACCGACACCTGAGGGGGGACGACGACCTGTGAGCGGTCCGTGCCACCATGTGAGCCGCGACAGACGGAGGAGCCGGTGACGGCAGCAGCACAGGAGTCGGGAAGGCAGGCCATGGCCACGGACGCGGGCAGCGCGGGCAGCACGGAGACAGAGGGGGGCCCGGCCACCCGTACCGCGCGCGTGCCCAAGTACTACCGGCTGAAGCGGCATCTGCTCGACATGACGGAGACCCTGCCGCCCGGCACGCCGGTCCCGCCGGAGCGCACGCTCGCCGCGGAGTTCGACACCTCGCGCACCACGGTGCGCCAGGCCCTGCAGGAACTGGTCGTCGAGGGCCGCCTGGAGCGGATCCAGGGCAAGGGCACCTTCGTGGCCAAGCCCAAGGTCTCACAGGCCCTGCAGCTCACCTCGTACACCGAGGACATGCGGGCCCAGGGCCTGGAGCCCACCTCGCAGCTCCTCGACATCGGGTACGTGACGGCCGACGACACCCTCGCCGGCCTGCTCGACATCTCCCCCGGCGGCCGGGTGCTGCGCATCGAGCGGCTGCGCCTGGCGAGCGGCGAGCCGATGGCCATCGAGACCACCCACCTGTCCGCCAAGCGCTTCCCCGCGCTGCGGCGCTCGCTGGTGAAGTACACCTCGCTCTACACGGCGCTGGCCGAGGTGTACGACGTGCACCTCGCCGAGGCCGAGGAGACCATCGAGACCTCGCTCGCCACCCCGCGCGAGGCCGGCCTGCTCGGCACGGACGTCGGCCTGCCGATGCTGATGCTCTCCCGGCACTCGCTCGACGCCCAGGGCGAACCGGTCGAGTGGGTCCGCTCGGTGTACCGCGGCGACCGCTACAAGTTCGTGGCCCGCCTCCAGCGCCCGAACGGCTGACCCGAACGGCCGGCCCGAACGGCTGACCCGAACGGCCGGGGCGAAACCGGCCCGAAAGACTGGCAGGACCACGACAACCCGATCCGTTATACGGACGGGGGTTCCGAGAACCGAAACCGTCCCCTAGATTTCCTCGGCACGACGAGGTGATCACGAGGGGACGGTTTTGCCATGTCACAAGCCGCACAAGGGAAACAACCGGTCGTCACACCCGTGAGGGTGGTGATCGCGCTCTGCCTCTTCGCGCCGTTCGTCGCGATGCTCTGGGTGAGCTCCTACGCGAAGGTGGACCCCACCTTCATCGGGATCCCGTTCTTCTACTGGTACCAGATGCTCTGGGTGCTCGTCTCCACCGCGCTCACCGTGCTGGCCCACCAGCTCTGGAAGCGCGACCAGCGCGCCCGCAAGGGAGGTGACGCGCGATGAAGGACGGCGTGAACGGCGTCGCGCTCGGCGTCTTCGTCTTCTTCTTCCTGGCCGTCACGGTCATGGGCTTCCTGGCCGCCAAGTGGCGCCGGGCCGAGAACGAGCACAGCCTCGACGAATGGGGTCTCGGCGGCCGCTCGTTCGGCACCTGGATCACCTGGTTCCTGCTGGGCGGCGACCTCTACACCGCGTACACCTTCGTCGCCGTCCCGGCGGCGATCTACGCGGCGGGCGCGGCCGGCTTCTTCGCCGTGCCGTACACGATCCTGGTCTACCCGCTGATCTTCACCTTCCTGCCCCGCCTGTGGTCGGTGTCGCACAAGCACGGGTACGTGACGACCTCGGACTTCGTCCGCGGCCGCTTCGGCTCCAAGGGCCTGTCGCTCGCGGTCGCCGTCACCGGCATCCTCGCCACCATGCCGTACATCGCGCTCCAGCTGGTCGGCATCCAGGCCGTCCTGGACGTGATGGGCGTCGGCGGCGGCGAGAACACCAACTGGTTCGTGAAGGACCTGCCGCTGCTCATCGCCTTCGGCGTGCTCGCCGCGTACACCTACTCGTCCGGTCTGCGCGCGCCCGCGCTCATCGCGTTCGTCAAGGACGCGCTGATCTACATCGTCATCGCGGTGGCGATCATCTACATCCCGATCAAGCTCGGCGGCTTCGACGAGATCTTCGGCAAGGCGGCCCACGCCTACGAGGCACTCAACCCGAAGACCGGCAAGCCCAAGGGCGCCCTGGTGCCCGGCGAGGCCGGCCAGTGGACCTACGCGACGCTCGCCCTCGGCTCGGCGCTCGCGCTGTTCATGTACCCGCACTCGATCACCGCGACGCTCTCCTCCAAGAGCCGCGAGGTGATCCGCCGCAACACCACGATCCTGCCGCTGTACTCCCTGATGCTGGGCCTGCTCGCGCTGCTCGGCTTCATGGCGATCGCCGCCGGGGTGAAGGTGACCAACGGCCAGCTCGCCATCCCGCAGCTCTTCGAGGACATGTTCCCGGACTGGTTCGCGGGCGTGGCCTTCGCCGCCATCGGCATCGGCGCGCTGGTGCCGGCCGCGATCATGTCGATCGCCGCGGCCAACCTCTTCACGAGGAACATCTACAAGGACTTCATCAAGCCGGACGCGACCGCCGCACAGGAGACCAAGGTCTCCAAGCTGGTCTCGCTCCTGGTGAAGGTCGGCGCCCTGGTCTTCGTCCTCACCATGGACAAGACCGTCGCCATCAACTTCCAGCTGCTCGGCGGCATCTGGATCCTGCAGACCTTCCCGGCCCTGGTCGGCGGCCTGTTCACGCGCTGGATGCACCGCTGGGCGCTGCTCGCCGGCTGGGCCGTCGGCATGGTCTACGGCACGGCCGCCGCGTACGGGGTCGCGAGCCCCACCCAGAAGCACTTCGGCGGCTCCGCGGCCGAGATCCCCGGCATCGGCGAGATCGGCTACATCGGCCTCACCGCCTTCGTCCTCAACGTCCTCGTCACCGTCGTGCTCACCCTGGTGCTGCGCGCCGTCGGCACGCCGGACGGGGTCGACGAGACCTCGCCGGAGGACTACACGGCCGACGCGGGCGACGCCGGCGTCGTCACCGAACTGCCGAAGGTCGGCACGGGCCACTGACCCGCCCCGCGCCGCACGACCGCGCCCGCCGCCGGGATCCCGGCGGCGGGCGCGGTCGTGCGCACGGCAGACTGCCGGGCATGGACTTCATGATCAGAGACGTACGGCCGGAGGAGTACGAGGCCCTCGGCGAGCTCACCGCCCGGGTCTACCTCGACGACGGCCACCTCCTCCAGGGCGAGGACGACTGGTACTTCGGCCACCTGAAGAACGTGGCCGGGCGGGCCGAGCTGGCCGAGGTGCTGGTGGCCGTCGCCGAGGACGGCACCGTCCTCGGCGGCGTGACCTTCGTCCCGGCCCCCGGCGTGATGGGCGACCGCGCCACCGAGGGCGAGACCGAGATCCGGATGCTGGCCGTCGGCCGCGCGGCCCGCGGCCGCGGCGTCGGCGAGGCGCTCGTCCGGGCCTGTATCGAGCGCGCACGGGCCGTCCCGGGCTGCCTGCGGATCGTCCTTTCCACCCAGCCCGACATGACCACGGCGCACCGCATCTACGAGCGTCTGGGCTTCCACCGCGCCCCGGAGCGGGACTGGGCCCCGATCCCCGAACTGCCCGACTTCCTCCTGCTCTGCTACTCCCTGGAGTTGAACGCGAGCTGACGACACACAACATGTGGGGGGTGCTCAGAGGGGCGCCCCCCACATGTATGCTCGTCCTCGCTGTCGCCGCAGGGGAATCCGGTGAAAATCCGGAACTGTCCCGCAACGGTGTACTAAGTGCGTTTCCGTACGACGTGAGTCCGAGGACCTGCCGACAGCGCGCCCGGTCCGTCCGGCCCGGGTGCCACTGACGTCCGGGCCTCGCGGAGTGGGCCGGTGGACGCGGCGCCGCCGTGCGTACGGCGCCCGTTGCCCGCCTCCCCGTCCTGGCCCCGTGCCGAGCGAGGGAGAGCCCCCACGTGACCATCGCGCCCGCCGATCCGGCTTCCGCCGAGGCTTCCGCGGTCGAGACCGACGGCCCCGGGACCGCGCTGCTGCGCACCCTGACCGACCTCACCGCCGACCTCCCGGACACCGACCCCGGCCGGGTCGCCGCCGCCGCCCTGCGCGGCCGGCATCCCGGTTCGGACGAGGCGGAGCTGCGCGAGCTGGCCACGGAGGCCGCCGCCGGTCTGATCGCCGAGGACCCGGCGTACTCCCGGCTCGCCGCCCGGCTCCTGACGATCACGATCGCCCGCGAGGCGGCCGGGCAGGGCGCCGTCTCCTTCTCCGCCTCCGTCGCCGTCGGCCACCGCGAGGGCCTGATCGCCGACCGCACCGCCGAGTTCGTCGCCCGGCACGCCGAGCGGCTCGACGCCACGATCGACGCGGCGGCCGACGACCGCTTCGGCTACTTCGGCCTGCGCACCCTCTACTCGCGCTACCTGCTGCGCCACCCGATCACCCGCAAGGTCGTCGAGACCCCGCAGCACTTCATGCTGCGCGTCGCCGCCGGCCTCGCCGAGGACGACTCGGTGCGCGCGCTCGACGAGGTGACGGCGCTGTACGGGCTGATGAGCCGGCTCGACTACCTGCCGTCCTCCCCCACGCTCTTCAACTCCGGCACCCGCCACCCGCAGATGTCCTCCTGCTACCTCCTGGACTCCCCCCAGGACGAGCTGGACTCCATCTACGACCGCTACCACCAGGTCGCGCGGCTGTCGAAGCACGCGGGCGGCATCGGCCTGTCGTACTCCCGCATCCGCGCCCGCGGCTCGCTGATCCGCGGCACCAACGGCCACTCCAACGGCATCGTGCCGTTCCTGAAGACGCTCGACGCCTCCGTCGCCGCCGTCAACCAGGGCGGCCGTCGCAAGGGCGCCGCCGCGGTCTACCTGGAGACCTGGCACGCGGACCTCGAGGAGTTCCTGGAGCTCCGCGACAACACCGGCGAGGACGCCCGCCGCACGCACAACCTCAACCTGGCCCACTGGATCCCGGACGAGTTCATGCGCCGGGTCAACGCGGACGCCGAGTGGTCGCTGTTCTCGCCGGCCGACGTGCCCGAGCTCGTCGACCTGTACGGCGAGGAGTTCGACGCCGCCTACCGCAAGGCCGAGGCGGCGGGCCTGGCCCGCAAGACCATGCCGGCCCGCGACCTGTACGGCCGGATGATGCGCACCCTCGCGCAGACCGGCAACGGCTGGATGACCTTCAAGGACGCGTCCAACCGCACCGCGAACCAGACCGCCGAGCCCGGCACGGTCGTCCACTCCTCCAACCTCTGCACCGAGATCATCGAGGTCACCAACGACGGCGAGACCGCCGTCTGCAACCTCGGCTCGGTCAACCTCGGCGCCTTCGTGGTCGGTTCGGAGATCGACTGGGACCGGCTCGACGAGACCGTGCGCACCGCGGTCACCTTCCTCGACCGGGTCGTCGACATCAACTTCTACCCGACCGAGCAGGCCGGCCGCTCCAACGCCAAGTGGCGCCCGGTGGGCCTGGGCGCGATGGGCCTCCAGGACGTCTTCTTCAAGCTGCGGCTGCCCTTCGACTCGGCCGAGGCGCGCGCCCTGTCCACGCGCATCGCCGAGCGGATCATGCTCGCCGCGTACGAGGCGTCCGCCGACCTCGCCGAGCGCAACGGCCCGCTGCCGGCCTGGGACAAGACCCGTACGGCCCGTGGTGTGCTGCACCCCGACCACTACGACGTCGAGCTGAACTGGCCGGAGCGCTGGGCCGCGCTGCGCGAGCGGATCGCCGCCGTCGGCATGCGCAACAGCCTGCTGCTCGCCATCGCCCCGACCGCGACGATCGCCTCGATCGCGGGCGTCTACGAGTGCATCGAGCCGCAGGTCTCCAACCTGTTCAAGCGCGAGACGCTGTCCGGCGAGTTCCTCCAGGTCAACTCGTACCTGGTGGCGGAGCTCAAGGAGCTCGGCGTGTGGGACGCGCAGACCCGTGAGGCGCTGCGCGAGGCCAACGGCTCGGTCGCGGACTTCGGCTGGGTGCCGGCCGAGGTGCGCGAGCTGTACCGCACGGCCTGGGAGATCCCGCAGCGCGGCCTGATCGACATGGCCGCCGCCCGCACCCCGTTCCTGGACCAGGCGCAGTCGCTGAACCTGTTCATGGAGACGCCGACCATCGGCAAGCTGTCGTCGATGTACGCGTACGCCTGGAAGCAGGGCCTGAAGACCACGTACTACCTGCGCTCGCGCCCGGCGACCCGGATCGCCCGCGCCGCCCAGGCCGCCACGATCCCCGTCCAGCAGGCCGCCCCCGACGCGGACGCCGTCGCCTGCTCCCTTGAGAACCCCGAGTCCTGCGAGGCCTGCCAGTAATGAGCTCGACCGAGAAGAAGAACCTCCTGGACCCGGGCTTCGAGCTCACGCTCCGTCCGATGCGCTACCCGGACTTCTACGAGCGCTACCGGGACGCCATCAAGAACACCTGGACCGTGGAAGAGGTCGACCTCCACTCGGACGTCGCCGACCTCGCCAAGCTCACCCCCGGTGAGCAGCACATGATCGGCCGCCTCGTCGCCTTCTTCGCGACGGGCGACTCGATCGTGGCGAACAACCTGGTCCTGACGCTCTACAAGCACATCAACTCCCCGGAAGCGCGCCTGTACCTCTCGCGCCAGCTCTTCGAGGAGGCCGTGCACGTCCAGTTCTATCTGACGCTCCTGGACACCTACCTTCCCGACCCGGACGACCGCGCCGCCGCGTTCGACGCCGTCGAGAACATCCCCTCCATCCGCGAGAAGGCGCAGTTCTGCTTCAAGTGGATGGACTCGGTCGAGAAGATCGACAAGCTGGAGACGGCCGCCGACCGCCGCCGCTTCCTGCTGAACCTGATCTGCTTCGCCGCGTGCATCGAGGGCCTGTTCTTCTACGGTGCCTTCGCGTACGTCTACTGGTTCCGCTCCCGCGGCCTGCTCCACGGCCTGGCGACCGGCACCAACTGGGTCTTCCGCGACGAGACGATGCACATGAACTTCGCCTTCGAGGTCGTGGACACCGTCCGCAAGGAGGAGCCGGAGCTCTTCGACGACGAGCTCCGCCAGCAGGTCACGGACATGCTGAAGGAGGCCGTCGAGGCGGAGCTGCAGTTCGGCCGCGACCTGTGCGGCGACGGCCTGCCGGGCATGAACACCGAGTCGATGCGCGCGTACCTCCAGTGCGTCGCCGACCAGCGGCTCACCCGCCTGGGCTTCGCCCCGGTGTTCGGCTCGGAGAACCCGTTCGCGTTCATGGAGCTCCAGGGCGTCCAGGAGCTGACCAACTTCTTCGAGCGCCGGCCGTCCGCCTACCAGGTGGCGGTCGAGGGCTCGGTGGACCTCGACGAGGACTTCTAGCCGGTACGTGAAAGGGCCCCGCACTCCTCGGAGTGCGGGGCCCTTTCACGTCTCTGCGAGAGACGTCACTCGTTCGGGACGACCGGGTAGCGCGGGGTGCCCTCGGCCATCTGGCGCAGGGCGTCCTTGCGGTCCCGCTTCGACAGCTTGTCGATGTACAGGAAGCCGTAGAGGTGGTCGGTCTCGTGCTGGAGGCAGCGGGCGAAGTAGCCGGTGCCGCGGACCTTGATCGGGTTGCCCTTCAGGTCCTGGCCGGTGACCTCGGCGTAGTCAGGGCGGGCCAGCTCGGCATAGGCGGTCGGGACCGACAGGCAGCCCTCGTTGGACTCGTCGAGGACGCGGAGCTCGGCCGGCAGCTCGACGAGGAGGGGGTTGACGACGTGGCCGACGTGGCGCTTGCCCTCGTCGTCCATGCAGTCGTAGACGAAGACCTTGAGGTCGACGCCGATCTGGTTGGCGGCGAGGCCGACGCCCTCGGCGGTGCGCTGGCTGGCGAACATGTCGTCGATCAGCCGGGCCAGCTCGTCGTCGAAGTCGGTGACGTCCTTGCACTCCCGGTGCAGGACGGGGTTGCCCACGACCGTGATGGGGCGCGAGGTGCCGCGCTCGCGGTGGGCGGCCTCGCGGGCCTCGGTGTCCTCGGTGTCGACGATGTAGCCCTCGTCGTCCACGGCGTACACGCCCGTCTGCTCCTGCTCAGTGCCCTGCTGCGACATGTCCGCCGTACGCCTTCTTCCTCGAACCGGTACACCCCGACGGTCGATACGGGGGTGGGAGTACAGCCTACGGGCAGCGGTCAGCAGACTTCTTCCAGATCACGCCATTCCCGGCTGTCCGGGCTGTCCGCCACCCAGCCGTCGAGCAGCCCGCGGACCAGCCCCGCCGGGGCCGCTATGCCGCACTCCCGCTCGGGCACCCACAGCTCGCCCGGCGAGCGGTGGCCGAGCGGACCGGGGTGCCCCGGCTCGCTGTGGTCGTGCGGGTCGAGGTGCTCGCCCTCGCCCTCGGCGCTGGGCATGGTCGACTCGGAGCAGGCGCGGCAGAGCAGCCGCACGGAGGACGACCAGTCCTCGGCGGCGAAGCCGGCGTCGGCGGCGAGCTGCTCCAGGGCGTCCCGGTCGGCCTCGGTGGCGGCCTCCAGGAGGACCACCCAGGTGGGCACGGGCGAGGGCGCCCAGAGCTCGATCTCGTCGAAGACCGGGTAGGAGGGGCCGGCGCTGGTGGTGCGCTCGCCGTTGGGCACGCCGTCGTGGAGGACGACCTCGCCCCAGCGGCGCCCGGACGAGGGCAGCGGGATGGAGAGGACCTCTATCCGCGCCGGGTCGAGCCGGCGGCCCCAGACGACCTCGGCCTCGCCCTCCGGGGAGAGCCGCACGGCCGCGCTGCCCAGCTCCATGCCGGCCGGTTCGCCGGTGCCGGCGGAGGCTCCGGGCACCTTCAGCCCGTAGGCCTGCCAGGCGCGGCGGGCCAGCGGCCAGTCCTGCAGGGCGGTGGCGGCGATGCCCACGTTCCACCAGTCGGGGGCGCCGGTCTCCTTGTCGAGCAGCGCGACGGCCCGCAGGCCGGCGGCCCGGGCCTGCTCCCAGTCGTGCCGGAACTTGTGCAGCAGGGCCAGGTTGAACCAGGACTCGGAGAGCCAGGGCTCCAGGTCCGCCGCGCGCGTCAGGAGCGCGCCCGCGTCCTCGTACCGGCCGTCGCCGATCAGCGTGAACGCGCGGTCGGTGGCCTGCCGCCACGAGGCGGAGGGCCGATGCCGTACCTTCCCGAAGATCCTCACGATTCCCGCCTGCCGGTCGCTTCACCCTCTTGTTCGCATCCAACCATGCCCGGTCGGACGCGCGCTCATTACCCGTGGGTTACCCCGAAGGAGCTGGGGCGACGCCGCCCCTCGCGAGAACCCTGGCGAGCGACTCCACCACGTCCGGGTGGTAGTCGCGGGCGGTGCCGAGCCGGAGGCGTTCGAGAGCGCCGAGGCCGCCGCACGCGCTGCCGGCGGCGAGGTCGTCGTAGGCGTTGACGGCGCGGACGATCCGGGCGGGCAGCGGCTGCTCGCGGTACGGGTCGGCCTGCCGCTCGACGACCACGGCGACGGCCGCCGGGACGCCGGTCTGGCGGACCACGGCCGCGCCGAGCAGGGCGATCCGGCGCTGCTCGGCGGCGGGCAGCAGCGCGGTGGCGCCGCCGTCGACCGGGTCGACGAGGGAGAGCTGACCGATGTCGTGCATGAGCGCCGCGTATTCGAGGACGGTCAGCTCGGACCCGGACAGGCCCAGCTCCCGGCCGACCGCCCGGCTGAGCGCGGCGACCCGGTGGGCGTGGCCCGGCGGGGTGCAGCCGGCGATCTCGGTGGCGCGGGCGAGCGAGGCGATGGTCTCCCGGTTGGTGGTGCGCACGGCCGCGTAGCGGCGGAAGGAGACCTGGGTGAGCAGCAGCGGTACGGCGAAGACGGGCAGCGCCCACAGTCCGGCGGCGGCCACGCCGAGTGCCATGACGGCGCCGGTGGCGCCGACGGCGGAGCCGATGCCGAGCAGGGCGCGCAGTTCGTCGCGCAGCAGCGGGCCGAAGGGATGGCCGGTGCGGGCGCGGTGCAGCACGGCGGCGAGGACGGCGTCGCACAGGGCGGTGAGGAGCAGCAGCACGGCGAGGAAGAGGGCGTACGAGGGGCCCTGGCCGAGGTGGGCGGTGAGGGTGCCGCGGTTGTAGAGGGGCTGGAAGCAGGCGGCGGCGAAGCCGACGGTGAGGATGCGCCGGGCGAGCTGGTCGAGGTCGGGGCCGTTGCCCCGGGCCACGTGGGGCACGGTGCCGGCGAGGCCGGCCGCGACGACGACGGCGACGGTCTGGAGCACGCCGTGGGTGGTGGCGTGGCCGCCGTTCTGCCCGAACAGGGCGTAGGCGAGCGCTCCGGCGGCGGCGAGCGGCGCGGGTTCCCTCTCCTCGGGCGCGGCGCCGCGCCGGGTGAGTTCGCCGAGCGCGATGAGGGTGCCGAAGGCGACGGCGGCGGCCGGGTCGGCGAGGCCGTACCAGAGGGTGGCGCCGAGGCCGCCGAGGGTGAGCAGCAGGGCGGCCGCGCGCACGGTGGCGACGGTGGCGCGCGCGGGGCTCACGTCTGCTCCTGGGGCACGGCTTCGGGGGCGGGCGCGCGTGCGGGGGCGGGCGCGGGGGCGGGTTCCGGTGCGGTGGCCGGCACGGGCGCGGGGGTGCCGGGCGCGGAGGCGGGTCCCGGCACGGGCGCGGCGCTGCCGGGCGCGGGCGCGGGTGCGGGTTCCGGCACGGGCGCGGGCGCCGCTCCCGGTGCCGGAGGGCGGGGCGCGGGGACGGCGGTCTCGTCGGCGGTGACCTCGGTCTGCCAGCCGTGGCGGTCCAGCGCGCGGACGAGCGCGGCGACCATGCGCGGGTCGAAGTGGCTGCCGGCGCACCGTTCCAGTTCGGCCAGGGCCGTGCCGACCGGGCGGGCGCGGCTGTAGGAGCGGGTGGAGGTCATGGCGTCGAAGGCGTCGGCGACGGCGACCACCCGCGCGTACTCGGGGATCTGGTGGCCCCTGAGGCCGTACGGATAGCCGGTGCCGTCCATCCGCTCGTGGTGGTGGAGGATCGCGCTGCGGGCCTCGCCGAGGAAGCCGATGCCGCGGACCATCTCGTGCCCGTACTCGGGGTGCAGCTCGATGATCCTGCGCTCCTCGGGGGTGAGCGGGCCGTCCTTGCGCAGCACCCGGGTCGGCACGCCGAGCTTGCCGACGTCGTGGAGGATGCCGGCGAAGCGGACGACCTCCAGGCGGGGCTCGGCCATGCCGAGTTCCGCCGCGATCAGGAGCGAGGCGCGGCCGACGCGTTCGCTGTGGCCGCGGGTGTAGCGGTCCTTGATGTCGACGGCCTGGACGAGGGCCCGGATGGTGGCCTGGTGGCCGGCCCGCTCGCGGTGGTACTGGGCGAAGCCCCAGGAGGAGATGTACATGGGCAGCAGCACGAAGAGCGCCGCGACCGGGCCGTAGTCGCTGCGCCAGAGCACGGCCATCATCAGCCCGGCGAGGCCGTGCACGGCGTGCGGGGCGAGGGAGCGGCCGAGCAGTCCGCGCCAGGCGCTGCGGAGCGGGAGCTGTTCGGCGGTGGCGCGGATGGCGCCGTCGAGGGCGGTGAGCACCAGGCAGAAGGCGAGCGCGCCGGCCGCGGCCGGCAGCAGGACGTACGGGAAGTCGGGGAGGACCTGGCCGCGGCCGAGGGCGCCCGGGCATTCGAGGAGCCGGCCGGTGGCGGCGGCGGCCCAGACGGCGAGGGCGAGGGAGGCGGCCCGCCAGGCCCGGCGCAGTGCGGCGGGCGGCTCGTCGGCGCGGGCGAGGAGGGCGCCGGGCACGGCGGTGAGCGCGGCGGCGGCCGGTGGCAGCAGCAGCGCGGCGGCGAGCAGCACCGGGAAGAAGGAGCCGGCGCCGCGGGGCGCGTCGGCGCGGTGCACCGGGCCGGCGAGGGCGCGGCCGGCGAACCGGGCGAGCAGGCCCCCGGGCGGGCGGAGGCGGGCCCGGGAGAGGGCGGGCAGCTCGCACAGCGCGTAGAGGACGGCGAGGAGCAGCACGGTCGGCCAGGGTGTGGCCGCGCCGGGGCGGGCCGCGGGCAGGGCGAGCGCCGCGGCGGCGAGCACGGCACAGGCGACGAATCCGCGTGCCGCGCGCGGCACGCCCCGTCCGCGCGGAATGACCTTCACGCCCATCACGCCCGCCACGCTAGCGAGTTGGGATGGTGCGCTCCGGCGTGGCGGGGCCCGATTCGCACCATCGGGTGATACAAGCCGATGGGCACACGAATGGACACGCGAAAGGCCGGGCGACGCGTGTCGCCCGGCCCTGCTCCGCGTGCGGGGCTACTGCTCCTGCGGGGTGGCGGCCTGCTCGGCCACGGGGTCCTGCTCGGGCACGAGGTGGCCCGAGCGGATCAGCTCGATCCGGCCGATGACCTTGGCGCGCAGGTCGACCGGCACGTCGTCACTGCCGCAGCAGCGCTTGACGAGCTTCTTCACGGCCTGCTCCAGGCCGTACTTCTCCAGGCACGGGGAGCACTCCTCGAAGTGCACCTCGAACTTGCTGCAGTCGTTGTCCGGCATCTCGTGGTCGAGGAACTCGTAGAGATGGTCCAGGATCTCCGAGCAGTCCGTCTCGTGCGGCTCTCCGCAGCTCATGAGCCCGAACCTTTCAGATCGTGCGACGACTCACCGGCGCCCGCGGGGACCAGCCCGCGGTCGCGGGCGTAGTCCTCCAGCATGCCGCGCAGCTGGCGGCGGCCCCGGTGCAGTCGGGACATCACCGTACCGATGGGAGTACCCATGATGTCGGCGATCTCCTTGTACGCAAAGCCCTCGACGTCCGCGAGGTAGACGGCGATGCGGAACTCCTCGGGAATCGCCTGCAGCGCTTCCTTGACGTCGGAGTCCGGCAGGTGGTCGAGCGCCTGGGACTCGGCGGACCGCAGGCCGGTCGACATGTGCGACTCGGCGCGGGCGAGCTGCCAGTCCTCGATCTCGTCGGCCGCGGAGCGCTGGGGCTCGCGCTGCTTCTTGCGGTACGAGTTGATGAACGTGTTCGTCAGGATCCGGTACAGCCACGCCTTGAGGTTGGTGCCCTCGCGGAACTGGTGGAAGGAGCCGTACGCCTTCGCGTAGGTCTCCTGCACCAGGTCCTCCGCGTCCGCGGGGTTGCGCGTCATGCGCAGCGCGGCCGAGTACATCTGGTCGAGGTATCCGAGGGCGTCCCGCTCGAAGCGCGCGTTGCGCTCCGCGGTCGTCTCCTCGGGGCCGTCGTCGGTCCCTGTGTCGGTCCCAGTGACCGGACCCACCTCCTCCAGCGCTGCGGCGAATCCGAAGGCGGACCCGCTCGCTTCGGAGGATAGACGAGGAACCGCTTCGCCCGCCGCCCGAATAGGGCTGGTCCTGGGCGCGGGCAGCACCGTCCAGTCCAGGTCAGCCGCCTGCGGGCGCTGCGGGCAGATGATCGAACCCATTCGACGGACTCCCTCTTCCTTCGCTCTTCACGCACCGACGTCCGACACAACAGCGGCCCCGCCCACAACATTCCCGGGCCGTCTCCGGACCGTCTTCAGGCCGTCTCCGGACCGTCTTCAGGCCGTACGGGGCCGCTCCGCGCGGTCACTTCAGGGACGTGATCCACGCCGAGACCGCGCGGACGATCGCGTCGAGCGTCTCCTCCTGGGTGACCGGGGCGCGCTTGGGCACGGCGAAGCCGTGGTCGCCGTACGGGACCTCGACGAGGGCGTGGTCGCCGGCGGGGAACTCGTCGGGCCTGCCGAAGGGGTCGTTGCCGCCCTGCACGACGAGCGTGGGCAGGCCGGTGCCGAGCAGCTCGTCGGCCCGGGAGCGCTCCGGCCTGCCCGGCGGGTGCAGCGGGAAGCTCAGCGCGAGCACGGCGCTCGCGCCGAGCTCGTGCCCGGTGCGGCAGGCCACCCGGGCGCCGGCGCTGCGCCCGCCGGCGATCACCGGGAGGCCGGGCGCGGCGAGCGCGGGCCACAGGCCGCGCCAGCCGGTGTCGAGGGTCTTGGGGGCGGGTGCCACCTTCTTGCCGGCGACCCGCCAGGGCTGCTCGACCAGCGCCACGGTCACGCCCTGGCCGGGCAGCGCCGCGGCGAGCGCCTGGAGGTCGCGGGCCTCGATGCCGCCGCCGGCGCCGTGGCTCACGGCGAGCACGGTGCGCGGCTTCCCGGCGGCGCACCAGGTGATCCGGGCGTCGCCGGCCCCGGTCGGAACGGTCTCGCTCTTCGTCTCGCTCTTCGTCTCGCTCTTCGTCACGTCTCCATCCTCTCCTCCGGAGAGGATCACGGGAGCGTTCAGAAGAGCGTGGCGACCTCCGGGCCGGACAGCTCCGTCAGGAGTTCGGGCCCGTTGTTGCGGACGTTGCTGACCGCCGTCGGCACCGGGTAGGCGCGCATCAGGCCCTCCGGCGGCGGCGCGAGCAGCGGGCGCAGCTCGTCGAGCCCGGTGCGGGCCGGGTCGAGCCAGGCGTCCCAGCGGTCCGGGGTGAGCATCAGCGGCATCCGCGGGTGGATGTCGGCGAGCGTGCGCGGGCCCTCGGCGGGCGCGACGCCCAGCGGGCCGCTCTCCGCCTCCGTGGTGACGACCGAGCAGGTCACCCACCAGGCCTGCGGATGGTCGTCGGGCAGGGTCCGGTCGCGCCAGAACTCGTAGAGACCGGCCATGGCGAAGACGGAGCCGTCGGCCGGGCTCACGAAGTACGGCTGCTTGCGGGGCCGCTTCTTCTTGCCCTCGACCTCCAGGTCGCGCTCGTCGGAGCCGGTCACCCACTCGTAGTAGCCGTCGGCGGGCAGGATGCAGCGGCGCTGGGCGAAGGCCCGCTTGAAGGAGGGCTTCTCGTGCAGGGTCTCCGAGCGGGCGTTGATCATCCGGGCGGCGCCCTCCGGGTTCTTCGCCCAGGAGGGCACGAGGCCCCACTTCAGGACGCGCATCTGGCGCACCGGCCGCCGGGACTCCGCGTCCTTCAGCGGGCGCTCCAGGATCGCGTAGACCTCCTTGGTGGGGGCCACGTTCCAGTCGGGGGCCAGGGTCTCCTCGGGCTCCCACTTCTCCACCTCGAAGACGTCCACGAGGTCCTCGGGGCGCCTGCTCGACGCGTACCGTCCGCACATCCGAATCCGCCCCTCCGACCCGCGACGCGTGCGTCCCGTGTCCGTGCCGCTGTCTCCACTGCTGCTTTCCAAGGGTGGCAGACCGCCGCGGGGCGCGGCGGCGCCGGGCGGTCCGGTCAGCCGCCGAGGAGGCGCCGCACGGTCTCGACGGTGCGGGCGGCGCCGTCCTCGGCGGCGAGGGCGGTCGCCAGGCCGCGGCTGCGCTCGCGGTAGCGGGGCTGGTCGACGGCGGCCCGGATCAGCCGGGCGAGCCGGTCGGGATCCGCCTGGTTGAGCGGTACGTAGCCGGGGCTGGCGCCCAGGGCGACCAGCCGGCGGGCCCAGAACGGCGCGTCGCCGAAGGTGGGCAGCGTGACGGCGGGCACGCCGGCCCGCAGCGCGGCCGCGGTGGTGCCGGCGCCCACGTGGTGCACGACGGCGGCGGTGCGCGGGAAGAGCCAGTGGTGCGGGGCCTCGCCGATGGTGAGGAGGTCGTCCCCGGTGGCGTGGAGGCCGGCCCAGCCGGACTGCACGATGCCGCGCACACCGGCCTTGCGCAGCGCGGCGGCGAGGAGCGCGCTGATCTCCTCGCGGTCGCGCGGGTCCCCGCCGCTGCCGAGGCCGACCCGCACCGGCGCGGGGCCCGCGTCCAGGAAGTCGGCGAGTTCCCGGGGCGGCCGCCAGCCGGGTTCCTCGTGCGGCCACCAGTAGCCGACGACCTCGATGCCGGGCCGCCAGTCCGCGGGGCGGGGGGCGACCGTGGGGCTGAAGCCGTAGTGCACCGGCCAGCGTTCGCGGGCGGTCTGCCGGAGGGTCTGGGCGGTGGTCAGCGCGGGCACCCCGAGCTCGCGGCAGAAGCGCGGCGAGCTGCGCCACGGGTGGAGTCCGGTGGTGAACATGAGCCGGCCGAGGGCGTGGTTGCCGCGGCGGCCCAGGGAGGGCGTGCCGAGCGGGGGCGGGAACTCGCCGGTGGGGTGCAGCGGTTGCAGGGCGAGCCCCATGCTCGGTATGCCGAGCGCCTTGGCCAGGTGGTAGCCGTAGAAGGTGGTCAGGCCGCAGCACAGCAGGATGTCGGCGCCCTGGCGGGCGGCGGCGACGAGGTCGCCGCTGAGCTCGTCCACGTGCCGGGCGATGTCCTTGAGCCAGCGCGCGGTGCGCAGGGTGTCGCCGGGTCCCGGCTTCTTCAACCGGCCCTGTTCGGCGACGCCGAGCCGGCTCGGGTCGCCGGTCAGCCGGCGGAACTCGCAGCCGCCGGCGCGCACCTGCTCGGAAAAGGCTTCATAGGTCGCGATGGCGACGTCGTATCCGGATTCCTTGAGGCGTCTTCCCAGGCCGATGAACGGTGCGATATCGCCATGGGTGCCCGTCGTCAGGATCAGCACGGTCATGGCGGCATGGTAATCGGACCCGGTGTCCGAAGACCATGCGCTGATAACGCTTTGAAATCCGCGGTGCATAGCCTCGTTCGAGCGACAGCGGAACACTTCAGAGGGGTCTGATGTCCGAATTAGCATCGCACCGACCGTCCGCGACGCCCGAAGCGACTCCCGTACCCCGACTGAGTTTTCGGGAGAATCTCGCGGGAATCGCCGCCATGCGCCGCGATCAGCTCGGATTCCTGATCCGCACGGTCCGTGACAAGGGCGATATCTTCCACATGCGCCTCGGCGGTCTGCCGACGGTGATGGTCAACCATCCGGATTACCTTCAGCACGTCCTGGTCGACCGTCACCAGAACTACGACAAGGACAATTTCCTCTACCGGGCGACCCGCACGGTGCTGCGGGAGGGTCTGGTCGCCAACAAGGGCGGCGCGGAATGGCGCCGGCACCGCCGGCTCATGCAGCCGTCCTTCCAGCATGGCAGCGTCGCGTCCTTCTCCACCAACATCAGCGACCTGACCGGTGACATGCTGCGGCGGTGGGAGACGCGGTTCGGCGACGGCACCGTCGTGGACGTGAGCACCGAGACCGCCGATCTGGCCCTGCAGATCGTGCTGCGCTCGCTGTTCGGGATCGTCTCCCCGGACCGGGGCCGGCGCTTCGCCGAGGACTTCGTCGAGGTCAACTCCATCGCGGGTGACTTCTTCCGCTTCCCGTTCCCCCCGCTGTCCTGGTACTCGCCCAAGCGGAACCGGCTGCGCGCGCTGATCCGCAGCCTGGACGCCTTCATCGCCGATCTGATCGACCAGCGGATGAACAGCGATTCCGACGAGGTCGACCTGTTCACGCTGCTGCTGAACGCGATGGACGAGGAGACGGGCACCGGGCTGACCCACGACCAGCTCGCGAGCGAGATCCTTTCGATGATCATCGCGGGTTACGAGACCTCCAGCAATTCCATCGCCTGGATCTTCTACCAGCTCGCCGCGCACCAGGACGTCCAGCGCCGGGTGCAGGAGGAGGTGGACGGCGTCCTCGCGGGGCGGGTGCCGACGTTCGAGGACCTGCCGAAACTGACGTACACCCGCATGGTGATCGACGAGACGCTGCGGATGTTCACGCCGGCGTGGCAGACGATGCGGCACGCGATCGACGACGACGTGATCGGCGGATATCACATCCCGCGCGGCACGGATGTCTATCTCAACATGTTCACGTTCCACCGCCATCCGGAATTCTGGCCGGAACCGGACCGCTACGACCCCGAGCGTTTCCGCCCGGAGGAGGTCGCCAAGCGCCCCCGGAACGTGTACCAGCCTTTCGGCAGCGGGCCCCGGCACTGCCTCGGCAAGCATTTCGCGCTGACCGAACTGCACATCATCACGGCCATGCTCGCGCAGACGCTGCACGCCACCCGGCCGCCCGGCCAGCCCCCGGCGGGTTTCGCCCCCCTGGTCACCCTGCATCCCAAGGGCGGCATCCATCTGCGGTTCACGCGTCGCTGACGCCCGACGAACGAGGTCCCGCATGACCCTGACAGAGATCCCCACCGTCGGAGCGCTGGGCGGCGTCGGCGGAACGCTCGCCTTCAAGCGCGACCAGCTGCGCTTCCTGGACGACGGCATCCGGCAGCACGGCGACATCTTCCGCTTCAGGCCGCTCGGCATCCCGATGGTGCTCGTCAACCACCCCGATCACATCAAGCACGTCCTGGTGGACAACAGCGACGGGTACGACAAGGACGCGGCGCTCTTCCGGATCGTCCGCCCGGTGCTGCGCAAGGGGCTCATCGCCAACGCCGACATGGAGCTGTGGCGCCGCCAGCGCCGCATGATGGCCCCGCACTTCACGCCCCGTACGGTCGCCCGGTTCGCCCGCAACATGACGGACGAGACCGAGCAGATGCTGGGGCGCTGGGAGTCCGGCCCGGCCCCGAGCGGGCCCGGCGGCACCCTCGACGTCACCGACGAGATCGGCCAGCTGGCCCTCCGGATCGTCAACAGGTCGCTGTTCAGCGCCGACGTGAGCGAGTCCGCCCAGGCCTTCGAGCGCGCCTTCGGCGAGGCGAACAGCATCCTGGGCGCCTTCTTCCGCTTCCCCTTCCCGCCGCTCGACGTGCCGATCCCGCGCCACCGGCGGCTGCGCAGGGCGATCGACGACATGGACGACTTCGTCTCCGGCTTCATCAAGAAGCGGCTGGCCGAAGAGGTGTCCGCGGACGACGCGACCGACCTGCTGACGCTGCTGCTGACCTCCGTGGACGAGGAGGACGGCAAGGGGATGGACCTGGAGCAGCTGCACCACGAGGTCCTCAACATCTGCATCGGCGCCTACGAGACGACGACCAACACCCTGTCGTGGGCCTTCTACCTGCTGGCCCGGCATCCCGAGGTCGAGGCGAAGCTGCACGCCGAGGTCGACGAGGTGCTCGGCGGCCGGGTCCCGGAGTTCGCGGACCTGCCGAAGCTGGCGTACACCCGCATGATCGCCGAGGAGACCCTGCGCATCTACTCCCCCGCCTACCAGTTCATGCGCCGGGCGAAGGAGGACGACGACATCGGCGGTTTCCGGATGCCCGCCGGCAGCAACGTCCTGATCAACAGCTACCTGCTGCACCGGCACCCGGACTTCTGGGACGACCCCGAGAGCTTCGTGCCCGAGCGATTCGCCCCGGAGGAGGTGGCGAAGCGCCCCAAGCACGTCTACATCCCCTTCGGCAGCGGCCACCGGATCTGCGTGGGCAAGCACTTCGCCCTCACCGAACTGGTCCTGGTGCTGGCCACCGTCGCCCGCACGCACCGGCTCGTCCTGCCGGCCGGCGCGCCCGAGGTGCACCCCGAGGCCCTCATCACCCTGCACCCCAAGGGCGGCATCCGCCTGCGTCCCGAAAGGCGCCGATGAACAACGCCCCCCACGCCCTGACGGACCGCGCGCACCCGCCCGTGCCGGAGCCGTCCAGCCCCTTCCCGTACCGGGTCAGCCCCCGGGTGGAGCAGGCCCGCGCGCACCTCACCGAGTGGACCGGGCGGACCGGTCTGGTCCGGCAGGAGCGGGCCCGCGAGCGCTTCGAGCGCGCCGACTTCGGCTGGTTCGCGGCGATGGTGTACCCCACCGCGAGCCCGGCCCACGTGGACCTGATGGCGGACTGGTTCGCCTGGCTCTTCCTCGTCGACGACCAGCTGGACGACGGCGCGGTCGGGCGGGACCCGGAGCACTTCGGGGCCGTGGTGGACGGCATGCGCGCGGTCCTCGGCAGCGACGACTTCGGGGCGTCCGCGGCCGCCCCGGGCGGGGAACTCCCGGTGGCCGTCTCCTCGCTGGCCGACCTGTGGTCGCGCACCGCCCCGGACACCACCGCCGCCTGGCGCCGCCGGTTCGTCCGGCACCTGGAGGACTGCCTCGCGACGGCGGCGGTCTGGGAGGCCGGGAACCGGCTCGCCGGCATCGTGCCGGACGAGGCGGAGTACATACCGAGGCGCCGGCACACGGGCGCCATCTACGTGTGCATGGACTTCATCGACGTCGTCGAGCGGCTCGACGTCCCGGAGGACCTCTACGGCTCCGGGCCGTTCACGGACGCGCTGAACGCCGCCTGCGACGTCGTCTGCTGGACCAACGACCTCTACTCGTACGAGAAGGAGCGCTCGCTGGGCGAGGTCCACAACCTGGTCCACATCGTCCGGCACCACCACGCGCTCGACCGGGACCCGGCCCTGGTGCGGGTGCGCGACGCCGTCGACGCCGAGACGGAGCGCTTCCTGGTCAAGGAGCGGGAGCTGCTGCGGGCCTTCCCCGGCCACGCCGCGGTCCTGCGGCCCTATCTCGCGGGCATGCGGAGCTGGATGCGCGGGAACCTGGACTGGTCCCGGGCCACCAAGCGTTATCAGTCGTCGGACGCCTCCGTACGGGAGCGGCCGCAGGAGTATCTGGAGACGGCCGTGATGGGGGTCGACCGGTGACCACGACGCCACGCACCGCGGTCCCGCCGGCCGCGGGCCGGTCCGGGACCGAGCGGGCCGGCATCGCCTGGGACGGGCCCGGTGCGCCGGGCGGTCCGGCGGACGAGTCCGCCGCGGACCGGATCCGGGAGAGCCGGGAGCTGCTCGGCCGGGCCCGCGCCCTGGTCGGTCCCGAGCTGCGCGACGCCGTCGGCCGGCTCGCCGAACCGGTCCGTTCGGTGGCCGGCTACCACTTCGGCTGGGCGGACGAGGCCGGCCGGCCGGCGGACACCGGCTGGGGCAAGGGGGTGCGGGCCGCCCTGGTCCTGTCGACCGCCCGGGCCCTCGGCGCCCCGGCCGAGCAGGCCGTGGCCACCGCCGCGGCCGTGGAGCTGGTGCACAACTTCTCGCTCGTCCACGACGACCTGATGGACGGTGACGTCACCCGCCGCGGGATCCGTACGGTCTGGTCGGTCTTCGGCAGCTCCCAGGCGGTGCTGACCGGGGACGCCCTGCTGGCCCTGGCCCTGGACGTGATCGCCCGCAGGTGTCCGGACCGGAGCGCGGCCACGCTGCGGGAACTGTGCGGGGCGCTGCTCGAACTGGTCGCCGGCCAGGCCGCCGACGTGTCCTTCGAGGCGCGGCGGGACGTCGGTCTGGAGGAGTGCCTGGCGATGGCGGACGGGAAGACCGCCGGCCTGCTCGCCCGGGCCTGCGCGCTCGGCGCGCTGGTGGCGGACGTGGCACCGGAACGGGTGGACGCGATGCGGGCGTTCGGCCGGCATCTCGGGCTCGCGTTCCAGCTCGTCGACGACGTGCTCGGCCTGTGGGGCGACACCGTGGTGACCGGCAAGCCGGTCGGTTCGGACATCCGCTCGCGCAAGAAGTCCCTTCCGGTGGTCGCCGCGCTCTCCAGCGGCACCGAGGCCGGCGCCCGGCTCGCGGCGCTGTACCACCGGCCGGAGCCGCTGACCGACGACGAGGTGGCCGAGGCGACCTGGCTCGTCGAGGAGGCGGGGGGCCGCGGCTGGGCGTCGCGGGAGGCGGCGCGGCAACGCCGGGCGGCGCTGGACTGCCTGACGGTGGCGGGCCCGGACCGGGAGGGGGCGCGGGCGCTGAGCCTGCTCGCCGACCTGATCACCCGTCGCGACTCCTGATCCGCGGCCCCGGGCGGCCCCGGCCCGCGGTCCCGGTCCGGGCCCCCGATCCGCACGCGAAATCGAGGCAATAATGATTTGAATTCGCTTCGGCATAGCCTCTTCCGAGGAAAAGGGACAAGGGACTACGCCGAGAAGGACGCATGAAACTCATCACCGGGCGCAATATATTCCGGACGTTCGTTGCCTCATTCATTCTGATGACCCTGGCCGGCGGAATGGCGGCGGCCGAATCGGACGTGCGGGCCACCGGCCGGCTCGACGCCGTCACGACGACCACGGAGATCGCCGTGCACGCGGACAACCAGGACTGGACCTGAGTCGATGGCCCCGGGCACTCTCGACAACGTCGTCTACGGGCTGTTCTCGACCCACGCCCTGCATCTGGCGGACAGACACGGCGTCCTCGCCCATCTGATCGAGCGGGGACCGTCCTCGGCCGCCGAGACGGCGGCGGCGCTGACGATCGACGCGGAGACCCTGGAGCGGCTGCTGCTGGTCCTGGCCGCCGTGTCGGTCGTCGAGCGTGACGCGGACGGCAGATACCGCGTGGCGGAGGAGACCGCACCCTTTCTCGACTCCCGCGATCCCCGTTATCTCGGGGGATTCGTCGACCATCTGGTGACCAATACGACCGGTCAGCTGACCCGGCTGCACCATTATCTGGAGCGCGGAAAGGAAGCCGTCGACGCGGCTCTTCCGTCGCCGTTCGAGACGATCTACCGGGACGAGGAGGCCACCGAGTCCTTCCTCCGGGCGATGTGGCAGCTGAGCTTCGAGCCCTCGAAGGAGCTGGCCGGCCTCGCCGGACTGGACGGCACGCGCCGCCTGGTGGACGTCGGCGGCGCCAGCGGAGCCTTCGCCGTCGCCGCCCTCGACCGGTACCCCGAGCTGCGCGTCACGGTCTTCGACCTGCCGGAGGTCGGGACGCACCTGGAACGCACCCGCGACGCCCGGGGCCTCGGCGACCGGCTCGGTTTCGCGGCGGGCGACTTCTTCCGGGACCCGCTGCCCGCGGCGGACTGCGTGTCCTTCGGCTACATCCTCTCGGACTGGGAGGACGACTTCTGTCTCGAACTGCTCCGCAAGGCCCACAAGGCGTGTGCGAGCGGCGGCCGGGTCCTCATCATGGAGCGGCTGTTCGACGAGGACGGCGGTCCGCTGCCGACCGCGGCCATGAACCTGTCGATGCACGTGGAGACGCGCGGGCGGCACCGCACCGCGGCGGAGTACACCGCGCTCCTGGAGGAGGCGGGCTTCACCGACTGCGTCACCCGCCGGTCGAGCTGGGACAAGCACCTCGTCATCGGGAGCCGGCCATGAGCGCGAACCCGTCCGGCGCGCTCCCGCCCGGCGTCGCCCCCCTCACGGCGCGGCACCGGGAGATAGCCCTGATGCAGCGGGTCCGCGGCCGCTCCGGTCTCGAACCGGCCGAGCGGGAGGCCCTCGGTTCGCTGTACGACGGCACTCCGGCGGACGCGGCCGGGGACGAGGGCGAGGTGCTGCGGCTGCTCACCCGCCCGTTCAGCCGGGAGGTGACCGTCCCGGAGTACTACCAGTACACCTGCATGCACGTGTACGCCTGGTTCCTGGAGCACTGGCCGAAGGACCCGGTCGGCGCCGGGCTCCTCGCCCTGCACACCACGCTGGTGGACCTGCTCGACGTCGAGCGGGCGGTCTGGCCGGTCGGCGGGCCGGTGCCGCGGCCGGACCACGTCGCCGAGCGCGTCGCCCTCCTGGAGAGCCTCATCGGGACCGTGCGCGGGACGACCGCCGACCCGTTCTCGCTGACCCCGGCCGGGGAGCTGGTGGACCGGGCGGCGCTCGACCCGGAGTCGGCGCGGCGGGTCGCGCTGCTCGCCGAGTGCACCCGCTTCCCCCGCTCCGACCGGCACGAGGAGCACGTGTTCCTGCGCGCGGTCCAGGCGTGCGAGTCGGTGTTCTTCCTGGTCCGGCACCTCGCCGTGGAGGTCGCCGACGCGGCCGGCGAGGACCCGGCCGGCGCGGCCCGCCGGCTGGCGCAGGCGGCGGACTGCGCGGAGCTGCTCAACGGGATCTTCCGGGTCCTGCTCACCCTGTCCCCCGAGGGGTTCATGACCTTCCGGGAGCAGACCGGGCAGGCCAGTGCCGTGCAGTCGCTCGGCTACAACTCGATGGAGATCGCGGTCTACGGCTTCGACCCGCGCAAGGGCGAGGTGTACGACTCCATCGGCCACCTCGACGTCCTCAACTCGCCGGCCGTCACCGGATACCGGGCGCTGTCCGCCGTCGTCGCCGGCACCGGGGACCCGGCGCTCGCGGAGGGCTGGACGCGGCTGGACCGCAGCCTGTCCCGGTGGCGCGGCTCGCACTACCGCTTCGCCCGGACCTATCTGCCGTCCGGGGTCGAGGCGTCCGGCGGCACCGAGGGCGCCGCCTACGTGAAGAAGTTCGTCAAGAAGGACGCCTGCCTGCCCGGGCAGGACCCGGTCAGTGCCCGGGAACTGCTGTCGGGCTTCCTCTTCCGCTGATCCCCTCCCGGCGAAGGCTGCGCGGCCGGGGCCGCCCCCAGGTGGACCGGGGGCCGGCCCCGGCTTCACAGCAGGGCGAGCAGGTCCTCCGAGTACAGCTCTTCGACGCTCAGCACGCCGGCCAGGGTCCCGAAGTAGCGGTCGGTGAGCTCCTGGCTTCCCGCGATCACCCGGAGCACGTCCAAGCGGTCGGCGGGGACCTGGAGTTCGGCCACCGAGAGCGTGGCGTAGTACGGGTCGAACAGCATCTCGTCGCGCAGGTCCGCGTACTCGGCCAGCGACTGGTCGAGCTCCTCCGGGTCCTCCAGGCCGTCGCCGATCGTGTCGACGAGCAGCTGCGCCTGCCGGAAGGCGTCGGTGATGCCGCGCGCGGTGATGGAGTCCTTGTGGTGGCCGGAGTCGCCGACGAGGGCCCATCCGGGTCCGACGGGCTCGCGGAAGAAGTTCTGCTGGTCGCCGGTGCCGCGCAGCCGCTCCAGCGGGGTCAGCGCCTCCATCCGCCCGAACAGCTCCGGGGACGTGTCGCGCAGCGCCTCCCGGTAGGCGCTCGTGGCGTCCCGGCGCACCCGCTCGAACTCGGACTGCGGGAAGTACGCGGCGACCAGGGTGGCGTCGTTGGTGGGGATGGTGCCCACCCAGCGGCCGGGTGCCTGGTGCAGCTCGAAGCGGTCGGTGAAGGGCTCGTAGAAGGTGTAGTAGGCGCAGGTCAGCGGCGGGTGTTCGGTCATCACCTCGGCGTCGACGAGGGTGGCGAACCGGGACCGCATGCCGTCGGCGCCGACCACCAGCCGGGCCCGCTCCTCGTGGTGCCTGCCGTCCGCGGTGCGGTAGCGGACCCCGGCGACGCGGTCGCCGTCGGACAGCACCGCGTCGACGGCGCAGCCCTGGCGGAACTCGGCCCCGGCGGCGACCGCCGCGTCGGCGAGGACCGCGTCCAGGAGGTGCCGGCGCGGCGCGTAGGCGGTGCGGAAGCCGTCGACCGGGACCGAGCAGCCCTCCATCCGGATGTCCGCGACCTCGTACACCGCCCGGTCCACCGGCGGGCAGCCGGTGGCGATCACCTTGTCGAGCACCCCCCAGCGGCGCAGCAGCGCGACGCCGGGCTGATGGATGTAGAGGGTGCTGAGGGTGTCCCTGGGGAATTCGGCCCGGTCCAGCATCAGCACCCGGTATCCGGCGCGGGCGAAGAGCATGGCGGTGGGGGCGCCTGCGCAGCGCGCTCCGACCACGATGACGTCGTACACGGGGGGCTCCTTGTCCCTCTGGGCGAGTGATGGCTTCCCGCAGGCTAGGAGCGGCCGCCATTGAGCCGTTATCCCCGGGGCGGCGGCGGGGCCGGAGCCGATACGGCGCCGATAAGGCGGGCCGGTACGGTCCCGGCCCGATCCGTATACCCGAGGAGTGTGCCCATGACCGGTCCCAGGCCCCATCCGCTGCCGGCCGCCGACCTGCAGGAGACCTGGCTGCGCAGGCCCAGGCCCGTGGCGAGCCCGCGTGCCCGGCTGATCTGCTTCCCGCACGCCGGGGGCGCCGCCAGCTTCTTCCGTGACTGGCCGCGTCTGCTGCCGGCCGACGTCGAGGTGCAGGCGGTCTGCTACCCGGGCCGGGAGGACCGGATCATGGAGGACTGCGCCGAGGACCTGGACGAGCTCGCCGACCGGGTGACCGAGGCGCTGGCGCCGCTGCTCGACCGCCCGGTGGTGCTCTTCGGGCACAGCATGGGCGCTTCCGTCGCGCACGAGGTGGCGCTGCGGATCGAGCGGCGGTACGGGCCGGTCCTCGGCGGGCTCGTGGTCTCCAGCCGGACCGCGCCGGCGTACCCGGGCGGCCGCAAGGTCTCGCCGGAGGACGACGAGGCGCTGCTGCGCGACGTGGCCGAGCTCGGCGGCACGTTCGCCGCCGCGCTCGACATCCCGGAGCTGCGCGAGCTGATGCTGCCGGTGATCCGCGCCGACTACCGGATGCTCGACGCGTACCGGCCCGGTGAGCTGCCGCGGCTCGCCGCGCCGGTGGTGGGGTACATCGGCGACGGGGATCCGCAGGTGACCGCGGAGAGCATGGGCCCGTGGGCCGAGTCGACCACGGGCGGCTTCACGCTGTCGGTCCTGCCGGGCGACCACTTCTATCTGATCCCCGAGGTCCAGCGGCTGGCCGGCGAGCTGACGAAGCTGCTGGCCGCCGTCTGACGACCGGCGCCGTACGGCGGATTGGCGCCGTACGGCGGCTCGGTGTCAGGGCCGTCAGGGCCGTCTAGCCGGTGACGGCCGGTTCGGCGGCCAGGCCGAGGGCCAGGGTGCGCAGCGCGTCGACCGTGCGGTCCGGGCCGTAGCGGGCCGTCAGTTCCCGCGAGACCAGGTGGAACTCGGTGCAGCCGAGGACCGTTCCCGAGCAGGCGTAGCGCCGCAGCAGCCGGTCCACCGGCGGCAGCACCTCGTCGGGGAGCGGGCCCTCGTGCTTCATCCGGTAGATGAGCCGGTGCACGAGCGCCTGGTCCTCCGGGTCGGGCCGGACCACCCGGTGGGCGACCTCGTCCCAGCCCGGCGCCCGCTCGAAGACGCCTGCGAGCCTGCTGCCCTCGGTCGAGAGCAGCAGGAACCGGCCCGGGGAGGCGGCCAGTTCGGCGACCGTGAGGTCCACCAGGGACACCACGCGCTCGCGCAGGGCCGGATCGATCAGCCGCAGGAAGTGGTGGGCGGTGAAGCAGATGACGACGACCTGGTCGGCGCCCTGCGCCAGCAGGTCGCGCAGCCGGGCCTCCAGGCGTTCGGTCATCTCCCGCACCCGGCCGAGCCGGATGGCCTCGGTGCGGTCGGGGAAGGCCGGGTCGGAGTCGAGCAGCACCCTCGGGCGGGTCTGTTCGGGACCCGCCCACCGGGAGGCGTAGACCGTGCGCAGGAACTCGGCCGAGGACAGCGGCCCCATGCCGCCGAGCACACCGAGCACGCCGCCGCTCGGAAGCGTCCTCATCGGGCGATCCGGGGAGCGAGGATGCCGCCGATCCGGGCCGCGGGCACCGGGTCGAGCATCCGGTGGTGCTCGCAGTCGACCTCGTGGATCTCCAGTTCGCCGTCGAGGTGCTGCTTCCACGCCTCCGGCTGCGCCCACTCCCCCCGCCTGCGTCCCGCGACGACCAGGGTCAGGGTGCCGCGGAAGCTCCGCGGCACGTGGTCGCTCGTGATCGCCACGGTGTTGACCATGACGTCGAGCGCGGCGGCCCGCTGCGCGTCGTCGAGGTGGCGCAGTTCGCTCTCGCCGCGGCCGAGCCAGCCGACGATCCGGGCCCGCGCCTCGGCGAGGTCGGCCGGCTGCCGGCAGGCGCCCTCGGGGAGTCCGTACACCTCGGCGTAGCCGTCGTGCATCTGCGTGAGGATCTGCTCCGGGGTGCCGGTCCCCGCCGCGCCGGGCGCGGCCGGATAGGCGTCGAGCAGGGCGAGCAGGGCCACCTCGTGGCCCTGGTCCTGCAGGGTGGTGGCGACGGCCTGCGCGAGGATCCCGCCGAGGGACCAGCCGAGCAGGTGGTACGGGCCCTCGGGCTGCACCCGGCGGATCTCGCGCACGTAGTCCTCGGCGAGTTCGCCGAGCGAGGCGGCGAGCGGCTCGGTGCCGCGCAGGCCCCGGGCCTGCAGGCCGTAGACCGGGTGGTCGGCGTCGAGTCCGGTGAGCAGGGAGGCGTAGCGCCAGCCGAGGCCGGCGACCGGGTGGACGCAGAACAGCGGGCGGGCGGCGCCCTCGGTGCGCAGCGGCAGCAGCACCTCGAAGGCGCTGTCGGCCCCGTCGGTCAGCTGGGCGGCGAGCCGGGCCGGGGTGGGCGCGGCGAAGACGTCGCGCAGCGCCGGGGTGCGGCCGAGGACGGCGCCGATCCGGCTGACCAGCCGGGCGGCGAGCAGCGAGTGGCCGCCCAGTTCGAAGAAGTTGTCGTCCACGCCGACGTCCCGGGCGCCGAGCGCCTCGGCGAAGAGGCGGCAGAGCAGCTCCTCCTGCGGGGAGCGCGGCGGCCTGGTGGACCGGCCGGCGGCCGGGGCGGGGGCGGGCAGCGCGCGGCGGTCGAGTTTGCCGTTGGGCGTGAGCGGCCAGTCGGTGACGACGACGAAGGCACTGGGGACCATGTACGCCGGCAGCCACTCGGCGGCCTGCGCGCGCAGCGCCGCGGGGCTCGGCGGGCTGGGGTCCGTGGGGTCCTGCTGGACGTAGGCCACCAGGCGCTGGTCGCCGGGCCGGTCCTCGCGGACCATCACCAGGGCGCGGGCGACGCCGGCGTGCCGGGTCAGGACCGCCTCGACCTCTCCCGTCTCGACGCGGAAGCCGCGCACCTTGACCTGGGTGTCGGCGCGGCCGCAGAAGCGCAGCCGTCCCTCGGCGTCCCACTGGGCGAGGTCGCCGGTGCGGTACATGCGGCCGCCGGGCGGGCCGTAGGGGTCGGCGACGAAGCGCTGCGCGGTCAGCCCGCGGTCGAGGTAGCCGCGGGCCACGCCGGTGCCGGAGACGTACAGCTCGCCGGTGACGCCGGGCGCCACGGGCCGCAGTTCGCGGTCGAGGACGTAGGTCCGCACGCCGTCGATGGGGCGGCCGATGAGCGTGGGGCCGGTGGCGGTGGCCCCGTCGTGCGGGGTGAAGGACACGTCGCAGGTGGCCTCGGTGGGGCCGTAGGCGTTGATCAGCGTCCGGTCGCGGCCCCAGAAGGCGGCCAGTTCCGGCGAGCAGGTCTCGGCGCCGGTGATCACCGTGCGCAGGTCGGGCAGGGGTACGCGGGGGATCTCGGCCAGCACGGAGGGCGCGATGAGCAGGTGGGAGATGCGCCGGGCGGCCAGCAGCCCGCCGAGCTCGGGCCCGGCCGGGGTGCGTTCCGGGACGACCAGGCAGCCGCCGGTCAGCACGGAGACGCACAGTTCCGCCATGGAGACGTCGAAGCTCGGGGAGGAGAACTGCAGCACCCGGCTTCCGGCGCCCGCGCCGTAGTCCGCGGCCTGGTGGGCGGCGAGCGCGGCGAGGCCGGTGTGGGTGACCACGACGCCCTTGGGGCGGCCGGTGGAGCCCGAGGTGAAGATCGCGTAGGCCGGATTGGTCACGCTCAGCGGCGCGAGGCGTGCCGTGTCGTCGAGGTCGGTGCCGTCCTCGGCGGCGCACCGGGCGCGGACGGCCGGGTCGTCGAGGAGGAGCAGCGGGACGTCGTCGGCGCCGGGCGTGCCCGGCAGTCCGGCGGCCAGGGCGGTGGTGGTGACGAGCAGGGCGGGGCGGGCGTCCGCCAGCATGGCGGCGAGCCGTTCCGCCGGGTACTCGGTGTCGAGCGGCAGGTGGACGGCGCCGGCCTTCAGGACGGCGACGACGGTCTCGATCAGCTGCTCGGAGCGCGGCAGGGCGACGGCCACGTACGTCTCGGGGCCGGCGCCGCGGTCGACGAGGAGCCGGGCGAGCCGGTTGGCCCGCTCGTTGAGCTCCCGGTAGGTCAGGGTCACGTCACCGGCCTCGACGGCCGGGAGGTCGGGCGTACGGGCGACCTGGGCCTGGAAGAGGTCGGGGAAGGGCGCGGCGGGCACGGGCTTCCGGGTGCCGGGGCCGGTCCCGAGGAGTTCGCGGCGCTCGTCGGGGGCGAGGATCTCCAGCCGTCCGACCGGCTGCTGCCCGTCCTCGGCCACCTGGGTGATCACCCGGGTCAGGCGCTCGGCGAGCGCCCGGGCGGTCCCGGGCTCGAAGAGGTCGGTGGCGAATTCGAGCATGCCCTCCAGTCCGCCCGGCTCGCCCTCGTCGGTGCGGGTCTCGCGGAGGCTGAACGCGAGGTCCACCTTGGCGCCGTTGCTCGGGTCGCCCACGAATCCGGCGGTCAGGCCGGGCAGGCTGAGCGTCCCGCCCGCGGTGTTCTGCAGGATGAGGGAGACCTGGTAGAGGGGTCCGTGGGAAAGGGAGCGGCCGGGGTTGACCGCCTCGACGACGCGCTCGAAGGGCACGTCCTGGTGGGCGTAGGCCGCCAGGTCCGTCTCCCGTACCCGGGCGAGGAGTTCGCGGAACGTCGGATCCCCGGACACGTCCGTACGCAGGACCAGGGTGTTGACGAAGAAGCCCACGAGGTCGTCGAGCGCCTCGTCCGTGCGGCCCGCGACCGCCGTGCCGAGGGGGATGTCCGTGCCCGCGCCGAGCCGGGAGAGCAGCACCGCGAGCGCCGCCTGGAGCACCATGAACAGCGTGGCGTCCGCGTCGCGGGCCAGCGACAGCAGCGCCCGGTGGACCGGGGCGTCGATCGTGAAGCGGACCGTGTCGCCGTGGTGGCTGGCGACGGCGGGACGCGGCCGGACGAGCGGCAGCTCCAGGAGCTCCGGGGCGCCCGCCAGCGTCTGCTGCCAGAACGCGAGCTGGGTTTCGAGGAGGCTGTCGGGGTCGTCGGCCGAGCCGAGGACCTCGCGCTGCCACAGCACGTAGTCGGCGTACTGCACCGGCAGCGGCGCCCAGTCCGGGGCCGCGCCCCGGCAGCGGGCCGCGTAGGCGACCGACAGGTCCCGCAGGAACGGGCCCATCGACCAGCCGTCGCTCATGATGTGGTGCATCACCACCGACAGGACGTGCTCGTCCTCGGCGGCCCTGAGCAGGGTCACGCGCAGCGGGATCTCGGCGGCGAGGTCGAAGCCGTACGCGGCCCGCTCGGCCAGCGCCCGCTCCACGTCGCCCGTCAGGTCGGCGAACTCCACCGCGACCCGGGCCTCGGGCTCCACGATCTGCACGGGCTCGCCGTCGGCCTCGGCGAAGCGGGTCCGCAGCACCTCGTGCCGCCCGACCACGTCGTTCACCGCCGCGACCAGCGCGTCCCGGTCCAGCGTGCCCGAAAGGCGCACCGCGAGCGGCACGTTGTACGTCGGGCTCGGGCCGTCGAGCCGGAACGCGAACCACAGGCCGCGCTGCGACGGCGACAGCGGCAGCGCCTCCGGGCGCTCGGCCGGCACCAGCGGTGCGCGCGCCGCACCCGCGCGGGCCACGAGCGCCGCCAGGCCGGCCACCGTCGGCGCCTCGAACACGGCACGCACCGACAGCTCCACGCCGAACACCTTGCGCACCCGGCTCAGCAGCCGGATCGCGGTGAGCGACTGGCCGCCGAGCGTGAAGAAGTCGTCGTCGACGCTGCGGCAGGGGCGGCCGGTGATCTGCTCGAACAGGCCGCACAGGATGTCCTCGACCGGCGTCTGCGGCGCCCTCGCGGCGGCGACGGGCTCGGCCGCCGGGCCGGCGTCCCCGAGCGGGGCGAACCGGCGGAAGCCGTCCGGCAGCACGCACTCGACGGCGGACGCGGGGCGGCCGGGGTCGGCGATGATGCCGGACAGCACCTGGACGACGGCGGCCAGCACGGCGCCCGCCTCGTCCTCGTCGAAGAGGTCCGGACGGTACTCGAGTTCGGCCTCGAAGCGCTCGCCGGTCTGCGCGGCGATGAGCCGGAGCGGGTAGTGGGCGGCGTCGTGGCCCTGCTCCACCTCCACCCGGACACCGGCGTACGAGGGCCGGGCCGCCGCGTCGCCGGGGTAGTTCTCGAAGACCGCGAAGGTGTCGAAGAGGTCGCCCGGGCCGGCCATGCGCTGGAGCCGGCCGAAGCTCATGTGGTGGTGGCCGAGCAGCGCGCTCTGCTCGCCGCCGAGCCGGGCGAGGTCGTCCAGGACGGACCGTCGGGGGTCGAGGCGGACGCGCACCGGGATGGTGTTGATGAACATCCCGATCATCGTCTCGATGCCGGGCAGTTCGGCCGGCCGGCCCGAGACGACGGTGCCGAAGACCACGTCGTCACGGCCGGTGAGCCGGCCGAGCACGATGCCCCAGGCGCCCTGCACCAGGGTGTTCACGGTCAGTCCGGTCCCGCGGACCAGCCGGACCAGCTCCGCGCCGAATCCGGCGGGGACCGCGGCGGTCACCCGGCGGGGCAGGACCGGGGCCCGGCCGTGGTCCGCCGGAGCCACCAGACTGGGGCCGGGCAGTCCGTCGAGGGCGCGCCGCCAGGCCTGCTCGGTGGCGGCGTCGTCCTGTGCGGCGAGCCATTCGAAGTAGCGCCGGTTGGGGACGTGCGGCGGCAGCGTGGCGTCGTCGCCGCCGTTCTCGTAGAGCGTGAACAGCTCCCGCACGAGCACCGGGTTGGACCAGCCGTCGAGCAGCAGGTGGTGGCTGGTCATCACCAGGCGGTGGCGGTCCGGGCCGAGCCGCACCAGGGTGAACCGCGCGAGCGGCGGCCGCTCCAGCGGGAAGCGCCGTACCCGGTCGTCGGCGAGGAACCGCTCGAACTCCTCGGCGGTCTGCTCGGTCTCCTCCCACGGGAGCGGCACCGTGCGGTGGACGACCTGGAACGGCTGGCCGTTGCCGCGCTGCCGGAAGCCGGCCCGCAGGTTGGGGTGGCGCCTGATCAGGGCCTCCAGGGACGACTTGAGCACGTCGGCCCGCAGCGGTCCCTCCAGGGCGAGGACCACCTGGACGTTGTAGACGTCGACCGCCTGGTCGTCGTAGTGGGAGTGGAAGTACATGCCTTCCTGGAGCGGCGTCAGCGGAAGGACGTCTTCGAACGCGGACTGGTTCATCACAGCGACCTCAGTTCGGCTTCAAGTTCGTCGATCTCTTCCTGGGACAGCCCGAGGACGAGGTCGGACGGGGTGTGGCCACCGGCGCCGGCGCTCCCGGCGTGGGCGGCGAGGGCGTCGAGCGCGGTGAACCACAGCTCGCCCAGCTCCCGGACGTCGGGCTCGGTCAGCAGCTCGCCGGGCCAGGACCAGGTGGCGCGCAGCCAGGGCCCGTCGGGCCGGTCCTCGGTCATGGCGTTGACCTCCAGGGCGTGGCTGACGGGCATGTCGGCGTCCCGCGGGGCGGGCGTGGGCAGACCACTGGCCCAGGTCCACAGCGCGTCGGCGGCGCCGGCCGGGAGGTTCCCGGGCGCGCCGGCGGGCGCGTCGGCCGCCTTGGTGAAGCGGCCCAGGTAGTTGAACCCCAGCTGCGGCGGGGCCAGGGGCGCCAGCTGTGCGGCGGTGCGCGGGTTGAGGTGGCGGAGCATGCCGTAGCCCACGCCGTTGCCGGGCAGCGCGCGCAGCTGTTCCTTGACGCGCTTGAGCGAGTCGCCCACGCCCGGGCCGGCCGCGCGGACCTCGTCCCAGCCGAGCGGGGCGGGGGTCAGCCGGACCGGGTGGAGGCTGGTGAACCAGCCGGCGGTGCCGGAGAGATCGGCGCCCGGCACGATGTCCTCCCGGCCGTGGCCCTCCAGCTCGACGAGGACGCTGTCCGCCGGGCCCTGCCCGCGCCGCCGGCGCCACTCGCGGCAGGCGAGGGCGAACGCGGTCAGCAGGACGTCCTGCACACCGGCGCTGTAGGCCGCCGGCACCGTGGTGAGGAGGGGTTCGGCCTGCGCGGGCGGGAGGTCGAGGCTCAGTTCCCGGGCGGTGCGGGCGGTGTCCCGGCGGGGATCGAGCGGCCGGCTGCCCAGGGTCGGTTCGGCCGTGCCGGGCGGGCCGGCCAGGATGCCGGTCCACAGCGGCAGTCCGGCCTCCCAGACCGGCTCGCGGGCGGCCTCGTCCAGCCGGTGCGCCCACGCGCGGAGGGAGGTGTGCGCGGGAGCGGGGCCGGGGCCCTGCCCGGTGGCGGCGGCTTCCCAGACGGCGCGCAGGTCGGGCAGCAGGATGTGCCAGGACACGCCGTCCACGGCCAGGTGGTGGACGAGGACCTGGAGCAGGCCGCTGCGGTCCGGCCCGGCGTCGTACCAGACCAGCTGCACCATCGAGCCGTCGGCCGGGGAGAGCCGCAGGCGGGCCTTCTCGCCGTGCTCGGCGAGGGCCTCGTCGCGGGCCTCGGGCGTCAGCCCGGCGACGTCGACGCGGTGGACCACCGCGTCGGCCGGCACCGATCCGGGCGGGTCCACGACGGGCTGCCAGGAGCCGTCCTCACCGGTGGCGATCCGCAGCCGCAGGGAGTCGTGCCGGTCCAGCCAGGCGGCCGCCGCCCCGGTCAGCCGGGCCTCCCCCAGGTCCGCCGGCACGTGCAGGACGACGCTCTGGTTGAACCCGGCGGTGGGGCCGTCCAGTTCCCGCAGCCAGTGCATGACGGGCGTCATCGGGAAGCCGCCCGTGCCGTCCGCGGAGTCGGGCGCCGTCCGCACGTCGGCCTCGGCCGCGGCGGCGGCGAGCGCGGCGACGGTGCGGAGCTGGAAGACCTGCTGGACGGTGAGGGCGAGGCCCGCGGCGCGGGCCTGCGACACCAGCCTGATGGAGCTGATGCTGTCGCCGCCCAGTTCGAAGAAGCTGTCGTCGATGCCGGGCCCGTCCACGCCCAGGACCTCGGCGAAGACCGCGCACAGCGTCCGCTCCCGGTCGGTGCGCGCCGTCCGGCCGGCCGGGCGGCCGGAGTGGTCGGGGGCGGGCAGGGCGCGGTGGTCGAGCTTGCCGTTGGTGGTCAGCGGCAGCTCCGGCAGGGTGACGACGGCCGTGGGCACCATGTACTCGGGGAGGATCGCGCCGGCGTGCTCGCGCAGCGCCGACGGCTCCGCCTCCGTCCCGGGGCGGGCCGGCACCACGTAGGCGACGAGCCGCCGGTCGCCGGGCCGGTCCTCGCGGACGACGACCCTGGCCTGCGCCACCGCCGCGTGCGACTCCAGGGCCGCCTCGATCTCGCCGAGTTCGATGCGGAAGCCGCGGATCTTCACCTGGTGGTCGGCGCGGCCGAGGTAGTCGAGCGTGCCTTCGGGGGTCCAGCGCGCGAGGTCTCCGGTGCGGTACATCCGGGTGCCCGGCGCGCCGAACGGGTCGGCGACGAAGCGCTCGGAGGTGAGCGCGGCCCGGTCGAGGTAGCCGCGGGCCAGGCCCGCTCCGGCCACGTACATCTCGCCGGACACGCCGGGCGGCACGGGCCGCAGCCGCTGGTCGAGCACGTACATCCGCAGGTCGGGGATGCCCCGGCCGATAGGGCTGCGCTGCTGCGCGGCGGCGGCCGCCGACGCGTCGAGCGGCAGGTGGCTGACGTGCACGGTGGTCTCGGTGATCCCGTACATGTTGACCAGGAGCGGGGCGTCGTCGGCGTGCCGGGCGTACCAGTCGGCGAGCTTGCCGAGGTCGAGCGCCTCGCCGCCGAACACCACCTGGCGCAGCGCCAGTGCGCGCCCCGTCTCCGGGTCCTCGGCGTCGGCGTGGATCAGCTGGTAGAAGGCCGACGGCGTCTGGTTGAGGACGGTGACGCCCTCCTTCGCCAGCAGCCGCAGGAACTCGCCGGGCGAGCGGCTCACCTCGTACGGCACGACGACCAGGCGGCCGCCGCTGAGCAGCGGGCCCCACAGCTCCCAGACGGAGAAGTCGAACGCGTAGGAGTGGAACAGCGTCCACACGTCGTCCGGGCCGAAGCCGAACCACGGCTCGGTGGCGTCGAACAGCCGCACGACGTTGCGGTGCGGCACGACGACGCCCTTGGGCCGTCCCGTGGAGCCCGAGGTGTAGATGACGTACGCGGGGCTGCCGGGCCGCAGGGTGCCGGCGCGCTCCGCGTCGGTCACGTCGCCGGCGGGCCGGCCGGCGAGCCGGGTCAGGGTGCCGGGGGCGTCGAGCAGGAGCGTGTCCACCTCGGTGGCGGGCAGCCCGGCGGCCACCTCGGAGGTGGTCAGCAGCAGCGTGGGCCGGGCGTCGTCGAGCAGGTACGCCGTGCGGTCGCGGGGCGAGCGCGGGTCGACCGGCACGTACGCGGCGCCGGCCTTCACCACGGCGAGCACGGCCACCACGAGGTCGGCGGTGCGCGGCAGGGCGAGGGCGACGAGCCGTTCCGGGCCGGTGCCGTGGGCGAGGAGCAGCCGGGCGAGCCGGTTGGCGCGGTCGTTGAGCTCCCCGTACGAGAGCGTGGTGTCCTCGAAGGTGACGGCGGGCGCGGACGGCGTACGGGCGGCCGCGGCCTCGAAGAGTTCCGGGAGCGTGGCCGTGACCTCGTCGCCGCCGGCGGTGCCGCTCCACTCGTGCAGGATGCGCGCGCGCTCGGCCGGGTCCAGGATCTCGATCCCGGCCACGGCGCTGTCGGGATCCTCGGCGACGGCCCGCAGCACGCGCAGCAGCCGCTCCGTCAGCGTCCGCGCTCCGGCGGGCTCGAACAGGTCGGTCGCGTACTCCAGGGAGCCGGTGAGTCCGGCGGGCGCGCCGTCGGCGGTGAACCGCTCGCGGAAGCCGAAGGAGAGGTCCGTCTTGGCGACGCCGGCCTCGGCGGGCTCGGCGGTCACGGTGACGCCGGGCAGGGCGAGCCGGCCCTCGGCGTTGTTCTGGAGGTGCAGCATCACCTGGGCGAGCGGGATGTGCGAGAGCGCCCTGGTCACCCCGGCGGCCTCGACGACGCGCTCGAAGGGCACGTCCTGGTGGGCGTAGGCCGCGAGGTCCGTCTCCCGTACCCGGGCGAGGAGTTCGCGGAAGGTCGGATCCCCGGACACGTCCGTACGCAGGACCAGGGTGTTGACGAAGAAGCCCACGAGGTCGTCGAGCGCCTCGTCCGTGCGGCCCGCCACCGCCGTGCCGAGCGGGACGTCCGTGCCCGCGCCGAGCCGGGACAGCAGCACGGCGAGCGCCGCCTGGAGCACCATGAAGAGGGTGACGTCCGCGTCGCGGGCCAGCGACACGAGGCGCCGGTGCAGCTCGGCGTCCAGGTCCAGGCCGACGGCGGCGCCGCGGTGGCTCGCGACGGCGGGGCGCGGCCGGTCGAGCGGCAGCTCCAGGAGTTCCGGGGCGCCCGCCAGCGTCCGCTGCCAGAAGGCGAGCTGGCCCGCGAGCAGGCTGTCGGGGTCGTCCGCCGAGCCCAGCAGCTCGCGCTGCCACAGCACGTAGTCGGCGTACTGCACCGGCAGCGGCGCCCACAACGGGGCGGCGTCCTCGCAGCGGGCCGCGTAGGCGACCGACAGGTCCCGCAGGAACGGGCCCATCGACCAGCCGTCGCCGGCGATGTGGTGCAGCAGGAGCAGCAGGACGTGCTCGTCCCCGGCCGCCTTGAAGAGGGTCACGCGCAGCGGGAACTCGGCCGTCAGGTCGAAGCCGTACGCGGCCCGCTCGGCCAGCGCCCGCGAGAGCCCGCCCTCCGCGGGCCCGTTCTCCTCCGGCTCCACGTACTCGACGGTGACCGGTGCCTCGGCCTGGACGACCTGGACGGGCTCGCCGCCGACCTCGGCGAAGCGCGTCCGCAGCACCTCGTGCCGCGCCACCACGTCGTTCACGGCGGCCGCAAGCGCCGGCCGGTCGAGCGCGCCCGAGAGGCGCACCGCGAGCGGCACGTTGTACGTCGGGCTCGGGCCCTCCAGGCGGAAGGCGAACCACAGCGCGCGCTGCGACGGCGACAGCGGCAGCGCCTGCGGGCGGGCGGCCGCGACCAGCGGCGCGCGCACGGGCCCCGGTCCTGCGTCGAGGAGGGCCAGCAGACGGGCCGGCGTGGGCGCCTCGAACACCGCGCGGACGGTGAGTTCGGTGCCCAGGACGCCGCGGACGCGGCTGACGAGGCGGGTGGCGAGCAGGGAGTGGCCGCCGAGGTCGAAGAAGTTGTCGTCGACGCCGACCGCGTCCACGCCGAGGACGTCGGCGAAGACCCGGGCCAGGATCTCCTCGCGCGAGGTGCGCGGGGCCCGGCCCGTCGCGCCGGCGCCCTCGAAGCGGGGGGCGGGCAGCGCCTTGCGGTCGACCTTGCCGTTGGGGGTGAGCGGCCAGCGGTCCAGGACGACGACGGCGGACGGCACCATGTAGCCGGGCAGGGCGGAGGCGACGCGGGCGCGCAGCTCGGCCGGGTCCGGGCCGCGGTCGCCGGACGGCGTCACGTACGCCACCAGGCCGGGTCCCGCGGGGCCGTCCTCGCGTACGGTCACCAGGGCTTCGGCGACGTCCGGGGCGGCGGTCAGCGCCGCCTCGATCTCGCCCGGCTCGATCCGGTGGCCGCGGACCTTCACCTGGTGGTCGGTGCGCCCGAGGAACTCCAGCTGGCCGTCGCCCCGCCAGCGCACGAGGTCGCCGGTGCGGTACATGCGGCCGCCGGGCGCGCCGAATGGGTCGGCGACGAACCGCTCGGCGGTGAGCCCGGCCCGGTTCAGATAGCCGCGGGCCAGGCCGTGGCCCGACACGTACAGCTCGCCGGCCACGCCCGCGGGCACGGGGCGCAGGCCCGCGTCGAGGACGTACACCCGGGCGTTGGCGATGGGTCCGCCGATGGGCGGGGTCACCGCGCCCGACAGCGGCCGGCCGGCGGTGGCGCAGACGGTGGTCTCGGTCGGCCCGTAGGCGTTGATCATCCGGCGGCCCGCCGACCAGCGGCCCACCTGTTCCGGGGCGCACGCCTCGCCGGCCACGACCAGGGTCATCCCGGGCGGGAGGGCGCCGGACGGCAGCTCGCCGAGGAGCGCCGGGGGCAGGGTCGCGTGGGTCACCCGCTGCGCGGCGAGGAGCTGCGCGAGGGGTTCGCCGGCGGCGAGGTGGGAGGGGGGCGCGACGACGAGCGCGGCGCCGGTGGTGAGCGCCATGATCATTTCCCAGGCCGCGGCGTCGAAGCTGGGCGAGGCGAACTGGAGCACGCGGGCGCCGGGGCCGACGGCGAAGAGGTCCTGCTGGGCGGCGGAGAGGGAGGCGATGCCGGTGTGGCTGACGACCACGCCCTTGGGCCGGCCGGTCGAACCCGACGTGTAGATCACATAGGCCGGGTGCCGCACGTCCGGCGCGGAGCCCCGCTCGGCGTCCGACAGCCGCGCCGACGGCAGGTCCGCCAGCTCCCGCACGACCTCCGGGTCATCGAGCACCACCGAAGGACAGTCCACCTCCGGCAGCACCACGCCCGACGTGGTCACCACGCACACCGGGCCGGCGTCGGCCAGCATGTACCCGATCCGGTCGGCCGGGTAGTCCGGGTCCACCGGCACGTACGCGCCGCCGGCCTTCTGCACCGCCAGCGCCGCCACCACCGCGTCGATCGACCGCGGCAACGCCAGCGCCACCACCCGCTCGGCCCCCACCCCGCGAGCGACCAGGAGGCGCGCCAGACGGTTCGCCCGCTCCTCCACCTCGCCGTACGACACCACCACGTCGCCGGACACCACCGCCGGCGCGTCCGACCGCGCCTGCGCCTGCGCCTCGAACAGCTCCGGCAGCGTCAGGGCGGGAACGTCACGGGCGGTGTCGTTGCGGCTCCGCAGCAGGGTCCGGCGCTCGTCGGCCGACAGGGCGTCCACGGCGCTCACGGCGCGGTCGGGCGCGGCCACGAGGGCCCCGAGCACGCGGACGAAGCGGGCGGCCATGTCCTGCGCGCTGTCTCGCTCGAACAGGTCGACGGCGTACTGGATCTCGCCGGCGAGGCCCGCGGGAGCGCGGTCGGGGGTGTGGCGTTCCTCCAGGTAGAAGGTGAGGTCGACCTTGGCGACACCGGTCTCCACCTCGCCGAAGGAGGCGTCGACGCCGGGGATGGAGAACTCGCCGGCGGCGTTGTTCTGGAGGGTCAGCAGCACCTGGAACAGGGGCGCGTGGGAGAGGGAGCGGCCGGGGTTGACCGCCTCGACGACGCGCTCGAACGGCACGTCCTGGTGGGCGTAGGCGGCCAGGGCCGTCTCCCGTGCCCGGGCGAGGAGTTCGCGGAAGGTCGGGTCGCCGGAGACGTCGGTGCGCAGGACGAGGGTGTTGACGAAGAAGCCCACGAGGTCGTCGAGCGCCTCGTCGGTGCGGCCCGCGACCGCCGTGCCGAGCGGGATGTCCGTGCCGGCCCCGAGCCGGGAGAGCAGGACGGCCAGGGCCGCCTGCACCACCATGAAGGGGGTCGCGTCCGCCTCACGGGCCAGCGACACCAGCGCGTCGTGCACGCCGGCGTCCACCGTGAAGCGGACCGTGTCGCCCCGGTGGCCGGCGACGGCGGGGCGCGGCCGGTCGAGGGGCAGCTCAAGGAGCTCCGGGGCGCCCGCCAACTCCTTCTGCCAGAAGGAGAGCTGCTCGGCCATCACGCTCGACGGGTCGTCCGCCGAGCCCAGCACCTCCTCCTGCCAGAGCACGTAGTCGGCGTACTGCACCGGCAGCGGCTCCCAGTCCGGCGCGCGTCCGGCGCACCGCGCCCCGTACGCCACCGACAGGTCCCGGGCCAGCGGGCCCATGGACCAGCCGTCGCCCGCGATGTGGTGCAGCATGAACAGCAGGACGTGTTCCCGCTCGGCCAGCTGGAACAGGGTCACGCGCAGCGGGATCTCGCTCGCCAGGTCGAAGCCGTACGCCGCCCGCTCGGCCAGCGCCTCGTCCAGCTCGCCGTCGACCTCGACGCACTCGACCGCGACCGGGCCCGCCGGCTCCACCACCTGCACCGGCTCGCCGTCGACCTCGGCGAACCGGGTGCGCAGCACCTCGTGGCGTCCCACCACGTCGTCCACCGCCGTCAGCAGCGCGGCCCGGTCCAGCGCACCCGACAACCGGACGTACAGCGGGGCGTTGTACGTCGGGCTGGGGCCCTCCATCTGGAACGCGAACCACAGCCGACGCTGCGCGAACGACATGGGGTACACAGGGAACTCCTCTTGGGGTGTGCGCAAGGGAACCGGAGGCGGCGGGTCAGGAGCGGCGCATGGACCGCAGCGAGCGGCGGGCCGGGCGGGCGCTGCCGGACTGCTCGGCCAGGGCGGCGACGGTCGGGTTCTCGAAGATCGTCCGGACCGTGATCTCGGCGCCCAGGTCCGTGCGGACCCGGCTGATCAGCCGGGTGGCGAGCAGCGAGTGGCCGCCGAGCTTGAAGAAGTTGTCGTCGATGGTGACCCGGGGGACGCCCAGGAGTTCCGCGAAGATCTCGCAGAGCTTCTCCTCCCGGGGATTGCGGGGCGGCCGGCCGTCGCTCGCCGTGGCCGGCTGCCCGGGGGCGGGCAGCTTCTTGCGGTCGACCTTGCCGTTGGGCGTCATCGGCCACTCGTCGAGGACGACGACGTGGGACGGCACCATGTAGGCGGGCAGCCGGTCCGTGCACCGCCCGGTCAGGTCCTCGGCGAGCCGCTCCGCCTCCGGGGCGCCGGGCAGCGCCTCGACGTAGGCGACGATGCGCTTGTCGCCGGGCTGGTCCTCGCGGACGATCACCGCGCTCGCCCGGACCTGCTCATGGGCGTCGAGCACGGTCTCGATCTCGCTGAGCTCGATGCGGAAGCCGCGCACCTTCACCTGGGTGTCGGCGCGGCCGGCGAACTCGAGCTGGCCGTCGCTCCGCCAGCGCACCAGGTCGCCGGTGCGGTACATGCGGCCGCCGGGCGCGCCGAACGGGTCGGCGACGAACCGCTCGGCGGTCAGGTCGGCCCGGTTCAGGTAGCCGCGGGCCAGGCTGAGACCCGACACGTAGAGGTCGCCCGCCACGCCGGCCGGCACCGGGCGCAGGGCCGCGTCGAGCACGTACACGGAGAGGTTGAGGATCGGGCCGCCGATGGGCGGCACGCCGTCGTCGGCCGGCGGGCGGCCCATGGTCGTGGCGACGGTGACCTCGGTGGGGCCGTACGAGTTGCTGAAGCGGACCCGTCCGGACCAGCGCGTGGCGAGTTCGGCGCTGACCGTGTCCGCGCCGGTGACCAGGGTGCGCAGGTGCGGGAGGCCGTCGGCGGGGACGGTGGCGAGGGTGGCCGGCGGGATGATGGCGTGGGTGATCCGTTCGCCGGCGAGGACCGCGGCGAGCGCGTCGCCGGCGAGCGGCTGGGCGTCCGGTACGACGAGCGTGGCGCCGTTGGTGAAGGCCATGCAGGTCTCCAGGACGGAGATGTCGAAGCTGGGCGAGGAGAGCTGGAGGATCCTGCTGTCGCGGTCGACGGTGTAGTGCTCGGTCGCCGAGGCGGACAGGGAGGCGATGCCGGTGTGGCTGACGACCACGCCCTTGGGCCGGCCGGTCGAACCCGACGTGTAGATCACGTACGCGGGATGCCGCACGTCCGGCGCGCTCCCCCGCTCGGCGTCCGAGAGCCGCGCCGACGGCAGGTCCGCCAGCTCCCGCACGACCTCCGGATCGTCCAGCACCACCGAAGGACAGTCCACCTCCGGCAGCACCACGCCCGACGAGGTCACCACGCACACCGGAGCCGCGTCCGCGAGCATGAACCCGATCCGGTCGACGGGGTACTCCGGGTCCACCGGCACGTACGCGCCGCCGGCCTTCTGCACCGCCAGCGCCGCCACCACCGCGTCGATCGACCGCGGCAACGCCAGCGCCACCACGCGCTCGGCTCCCGCGCCGCGAGCGACCAGGAGGCGCGCCAGACGGTTCGCCCGCTCCTCCACCTCGCCGTACGACAGGACCACGTCGCCGGACGCCACCGCCGGCGCGTCCGACCGCGCGTCCGCCTGCGCCTCGAACAGCTCCGGCAGCGTCAGGGCGGGAAGGTCACGGGCGGTGTCGTTGCGGCCCTCGATGAGCTCCCGGCGCTCGGCCGGGGCGAGGATCTCGGCCCGGCCGAGCGGGCGGTCGGGGTCGGCGGCGACCTCGCGCAGGACCCGGACCAGCCGCTCGGCGAGCGTGCGGACGGTGTCGTGGTCGAACAGGTCGGTCGCGTACTTCAGTTCCAGGTCGATCCCTTCGGGGCGGAGCCGCTCGTCGTGCCGCTCCTCCCAGAAGAAGATCAGGTCGAACTTGGCGACCTCGTTGGTGACCTTGGGCGCGGTCGCGCGGATGCCGGGGAAGTCCAGGCCGCGGCGGTCGTAGTTCTGCAGCGTCAGCATCACCTGGACGACCGGCGAGTGGGAGAGGACCCGGTCGGGGTTGACCGCCTCCACGACCCGCTCGAACGGCACGTCCTGGTGGTCGTAGGCGGCCAGGTCGGTGGTCCGCACCCGGGCGAGCAGCTCGCGGAAGGTCGGGTCGCCGGAGACGTCGGTGCGCAGCACGAGCGCGTTGACGAAGAAGCCCACGAGGTCGTCGAGGGCCTCGTCGGTGCGGCCGGCGGCGACCGTGCCGAGCGGGATGTCCGTGCCCGCGCCGAGCCGGGACAGCAGGGCGGCGAGCGCGGCCTGGAGCACCATGAAGAGCGTGACGTCCGCCTGCTGGGCGAGGGCGGTCAGCGAGCGGTGCAGGGCGCCGTCGAGGGTAAGCCCGACGGTGCCGCCCCGGTGGCTGGCGACGGCCGGGCGCGGCCGGTCCGTCGGCAGCTGGAGCAGTTCGGGCACGCCCGCCAGTTCGCGCTCCCAGAAGGCGAGCTGGCCCGCGAGCATGCTGTCCGGGTCGTCCTCGGAGCCGAGCATGGCGCGCTGCCACAGCGCGTAGTCGGCGTACTGCACCGGCAGCGGCTCCCAGTCCGGCGCGTGTCCGGCGCACCGCGCCCCGTACGCCACCGACAGGTCCCGGGCCAGCGGCGCCATCGACCAGCCGTCGCTGGCGATGTGGTGCTTCACGATCGACAGCACGTGGTCCCGGTCGGACAGCGAGTAGACGGCGACGCGCAGGGGCAGTTCGCCGGTCAGGGCGAAGGAGTGCTTCGCGGCCCGCGCCAGCGCCTCGGTCAGCGCGGCCTCGTCGGCCACCCGGTGGAAGGCGGTCTCGGGCCGCAGCTCGCCCGCGGGCAGCACGAGCTGGTACGGCTCGCCGGCCTCCTCCGGGTAGACGGTGCGCAGCGTCTCGTGCCGCTCGACGACGTCGGCCACGGCCTCGGCCAGGGCGTCCCGGTCCAGTTCACCGGTGAGCCGGATCCAGGTGGGGATGTTGTAGGTGACGCTGGAGCCCTGCAGCTTGTGCAGGAACCACAGCCGGCGCTGGGCGAAGGAGAGCGGCACCCGGTCCGGGCGCTCGGCGGCGAGCAGCGGCGGGCGGGCGGTCTCGGCCTCGGCGAGCCGGGCGGCGAGGCCGGCCGGTGTGGGGGTCTCGAAGACGGCGCGGATCGGCAGTTCGACGTCGAGCGCGGTGCGCAGTCCGCCGATGAGCCGGGTGACGAGCAGCGAGTGGCCGCCGAGGTCGAAGAAGTTGTCGTCGACGCCGACCCGGTCGACGCCGAGGGTGGCGGCGAAGGCACCGCAGAGGATCTCCTCGCGGGCGTTGCGCGGTCCGCGGCCGGCGGCGGCCGCCGAGCCGTAGTCGGGCACGGGCAGCGCCTTGCGGTCGAGCTTCCGGTTGGCGGTGAGCGGCAGTTCGGCGAGCGGTACGAAGACGGCGGGCACCATGTAGTCGGGCAGCCGCTCGGCGGCGTACCGGCGCAGCTCGGCGGGGTCGGGGTCGCTGCCCGGCGCGGGCACCACGTAGCCGACCAGGCGCTTGTCGCCCGGCTGGTCCTCGCGGACCACGACGGCGGTCTGGGCGAGGTCCGGGTGGGCGCCCATGACGCCCTCGATCTCGCCGAGCTCGATCCGGAAGCCGCGCAGCTTGACCTGGTCGTCGACGCGGGCGATGAACTCGAGGCGGCCGTCGGCGCGCCGGCGGCCGAGGTCGCCGGAGCGGTACATGCGGCTGCCGGGCGGGCCGAAGGGGTCGGCGACGAAGCGTCCGGCGGTGAGGTCCGGGCGGCGGTGGTAGCCGCGCGTCACCAGGTCACCGGCGATGTACAGCTCGCCGGGGCTGCCGACCGGGACCGGGCGCAGCCGGGCGTCGAGGACGTACATGCGGGTGTTCCAGACCGGCCGGCCGATGGTGACCACGCCGGCCGGGACGACGTCCCCGGGCTCGATGCGGTACTCCGAGCAGCCGACGGTGGTCTCGGTGGGGCCGTACTCGTTGATCACGGTCGCCCGCGGGTGCCGGGCCCGCCATTCGTCGAGGACCTCGCCCATCAGCGACTCGCCGCCGAGCACCAGTTGCTCCGTGGGCGAGAAGCGGTCCGGGAGGCCGATGAGGAGCGGCAGATGGCTGGGGGTGGCCTTCACGAAGGTGGGCCGGGCGCCGTCGGCCGCCGCCCGGCCGGTCTCGTCGAGTTCGACGAGTTCGACGCAGCCGCCGGAGGTCAGGGGCGCGAACAGGCCGGTGGCGGTGAGGTCGAAGGCGACCGGGGAGTGCACGAGTGCCCGGCCCGCGACTCCGGGGTAGGCGGCGCGGGTCCAGGAGAGGTAGCCGTCGAGGGAGCGGTGCTGCACGGTGACGCCCTTGGGGCGGCCGGTGGAGCCCGACGTGAAGATCACGAAGACGGCGTTGTCGGGGCGCACCGGCAGCGCGCGCTCGGCGTCGGTGAGGTCCGCGCCGGAGCGGCCGAGCAGCTCGGCGGCGGTCTCGGGCTCGTCGAGGCAGAGCGCGGGGCGGCCCGCCGGGAGGCCGGCGAGGAGTTCCCGATCGGTGAGGAGCAGGACCGGCGCCACGTCGTCGAGCATGAAGGCGAGCCGGTCGGCCGGGTAGGCGGGGTCCAGCGGAAGGTACGCGGCACCGGACTTGACCACGGCCAGCAGGGCGACCACCAGGTCCGCCGAGCGGGGCAGGGCGACGGCCACGTACTGCTCGGGGCCGGCGCCGCGGTCGACGAGGAGCCGGGCGAGCCGGTTGGCCCGCTCGTTGAGCTCCCGGTAGCTCAGGACCGTGTCACCGGCCTCGACGGCCGGGGCGTCCGGGGTGCGGGCGGCCTGCGCCTGGATCAGGTCGTGCAGCAGCTCGCCGGAGGGCGCGTGCTGCTCGCCCTGCCAGTCGGACAGCAGGAGGCGGCGCTCCTCGGGGCTCAGGATCTCCAGGTCGCCGACGGGCAGGTCCGGCGTGGCGCAGGCCTCGCCGAGCAGCCGGACCAGGCGGGCGGCGAGCGCCTCGGCGGTGGCCGCGTCGAACAGGTCGGTGGCGTACTCCAGCCGTCCGTCGATGCCCGCGCCGCTGCCGTCCTCGGCGGTCCGCTCCCAGGTGTGGAACGACAGGTCGTGCCGGGCCGTGCCCTTGGGGACGTCCTCGTCGGCGGCGCCGAGGCCGGGCAGGGCCGTGGCGTGGGCCGGGATGTTCTGGGAGGTGAGCATCGTCTGGTAGAGCGGGGCGTGGGAGAGGGAGCGGCCGGGGTTGACCGCCTCGACGACGCGCTCGAAGGGCACGTCCTGGTGGGCGTAGGCCGCCAGGTCCGTCTCCCGTACGCGGGCCAGGAGTTCGCGGAAGGTCGGATCCCCGGACACGTCCGTACGCAGCACGAGCGTGTTGACGAAGAAGCCCACGAGGTCGTCGAGCGCCTCGTCCGTGCGGCCCGCGACCGCCGTGCCGAGGGGGATGTCCGTGCCCGCGCCGAGCCGGGACAGCAGCACCGCGAGCGCCGACTGGACGACCATGAAGGGGGTGGCGTCCGTCTCGCGGGCCAGCGAGAGCAGCGCGTTGTGCGCGGCGGCGTCGATCGTGAAGCGGACCGTGTCGCCCTGGTGGCTGGCGACGGCGGGACGCGGCCGGTCGAGGGGCAGCTCCAGGAGTTCGGGCGTGCCCGCCAGTTCCCGGCGCCAGAAGTCGAGTTGCTCGGCCAGCACGCTCGACGGGTCGTCCGCCGCGCCCAGCACGCCCTCCTGCCACAGCACGTAGTCGGCGTACTGCACCGGCAGCGGCGCCCAGTCCGGGGCCGCGCCCCGGCAGCGGGCCGTGTAGGCCACCGACAGGTCCCGGGCCAGCGGGCCCATGGACCAGCCGTCGCCCGCGATGTGGTGCACCAGGAGCAGCAGGACGTGCTCCTGCTCCGCGACGCGCAGCAGCGTCACGCGCAGCGGGATCTCGGCGGCGAGGTCGAAGGCGTACGCGGCCCGCTCGGCCAGCGCCCGCGGCAGCTCGCTCTCCGGCAGCTCCACGTACTCGACCGCGGCCGAGGCACCGTCCTCGACGACCTGGACGGGCTCGCCGCCGACCTCGGCGAAGCGGGTCCGCAGCACCTCGTGCCGCGCCACCACGTCGTCCACCGCCGCCGCCAGCGCGTCCCGGTCCAGCTCACCCGAAAGCCGCACCGCGAGCGGCACGTTGTACGTCGGGCTCGGGCCCTCCAGGCGGAAGGCGAACCACAGTCCGCGCTGCGCCGGCGACAGCGGCAGCGACGCGGGACGGGCCTCGGCACGCACCAGCGGCGCGCGCGCCGCACCGGCGCGGGCCACCAGGACGGCCAGGCCCGCCACCGTCGGCGCCTCGAACACCGCGCGCACCGACAGCTCCACGCCGAACGCCTTCCGCACCCGGCTCAGCAGCCGGGTGGCGAGCAGCGAGTGCCCGCCGAGCGCGAAGAAGTCGTCGTCGACGGTCACCGACGGCACGCCGAGGACCTCGGCGACCAGCCGGCACAGGGTCTCCTCGTCGGGGGTACGGGGAGCGCGGCCGCCGGAGCCGCCGGCCGTGGCGTAGTCGGGGACGGGCAGCGCGGCGCGGTCGACCTTGCCGTTGGGGGTGAGCGGCCAGCGGTCGAGGGCGACGAAGGCCGAGGGCGTCATGTAGTCGGGCAGCACGGCCGCCAGGTGGGTGCGCAGCGCCGCCGCCTCGGGCACGGTGGTGCCGTCCGGGGCGCTCAGGTAGGCGACGATCCGCTGGTCGCCGGGGCGGTCCTCGCGGACCAGCACCATCGCCCGGGACACCCGCTCGTGCCGGGTCAGCGCCGCTTCGATCTCGCCGGGCTCGATCCGGTGGCCGCGGACCTTCACCTGGTGGTCGGTGCGCCCGAGGAACTCCAGCCGGCCGTCCTCGCTCCACCGCACCAGGTCGCCGGTGCGGTACATCCGGCCGCCGGGCGCGCCGAACGGGTCGGCGACGAACCGCTCGGCGGAGAGCCCGGGGCGGTTCAGATAGCCGCGCGCGAGGCCGGGGCCGGCCAGGTACAGCTCGCCGGGGGTGCCCGGCTCGACCGGGCGCAGTTCCGCGTCGAGCACGTAGCCGCGCGCGTTGTCCATCAGCCGGCCCAGCGGCAGCACGCCGTCGGGCGTGGGCTCGCCGGGCTCCAGGCGGAACTCGGCCACGTTCACGGTCGCCTCGGTGGGGCCGTAGACGTTGAGCACGGTGACCGCCGGGTGCTCGCGGCGCCACTCGTCGAGGGCCGCGCCGAGCAGCGCCTCGCCGCCCAGCATCAGCTCCGCGGTGGGCGAGAAGCCCTCCGGGAGCACGCCGAGCAGCGGGAGGTGGCTCGGGGTCGCCTTCAGGAAGGTGCACTTCTCCGAGGCGGTGGACTCGTCGTTCTCCAGCGCTCCGGCCCACACCCGGCCGCCCGTCGTCAGCGGGGCGAAGAGCGAGGTGACGGTCATGTCGAAGGAGACGGAGGAGTGCCACAGCGAGGTGCCGCGGACGCCGGGGTAGGTGCGCGACGCCCAGCCGAGGTAGTCGGCGAGGGCGTGGTGCTCGATCACCACCGCCTTCGGCGTCCCGGTGGAGCCCGAGGTGTAGATGACGTACGCCGGGTGCGCCGCGCGCAGCGGGGCGACGCGCTCGTCGTCGGTCAGGTCGCCGGCCGGCAGCGCGGCGAGCGCGGCGGCCACGGCCGGGTCGTCGAGGTGTACGGCGGTGCCGTCCTGGGCGGAGCGGTCGGCGGCGCTCGTCGTGAGCAGGCAGACCGGGCGGGCGTCGGCGAGCATGAAGGCGATGCGGTCCGCCGGGTACTCGACGTCCAGCGGCAGATAGGCGGCACCGGTCTTCGCCACCGCGAGGAGCGCCACGACCTGGTCGACGGAGCGGGGCAGCAGCACGCCGACGATCTGCTCGGCGCCGATTCCCCGGGACACCAGGAGGCGGGCGAGGCGGTTGGCGCGCTCGTTCAGTTCCCGGTAGTCGAGGTGGTCGGCGCGCAGGCTCAGCGCGGGCGCGCCGGGGGTGAGCCGGGCCTGGGTCTCGAAGAGTCCGGGAAGCAGTCCGGCGGGCTCCGGCGCCATCGGATCGGCGGGGGTCGTCCGGCCCTGCCATTGCGCCGGAATCCCCGGGGATTCCGCCTGGAAGCCGGTCTCCACCGAATCGACTGTCCTCGGACGGTTCATTCTTCCGACTCCTCGTGGATCCATATGCATCAGAAACCCGGCCAGCACCGCTGCGGAAAGTAGCCGGGCCGGACTTCAATGCGTTATCGGCGTGTTTTCGGATACCGGATACGAGGGATGCCGGCCGTCCACCAGGGACGGGAGCCCCGCGCTCACGGGCTCTGACGACCTACGATGGCCCGGTGACAAGTAGCCCTGATCGCACGCGACATGACTCCTTATCCATGTTCCGGCCGCTGCGGCAGGGCCTGTTCGGCCTTTCGGCCCGCCGGTCGGTGCCGCACCTGTCGCGCTTCCGTCATCCGCTGCCCCGCCGGCTGCCGTTGATCGGCGCGGTCGCGCTGGCGGCCTATCTCGCCTTCACCGGAACGTCGTTATTCGAGGAGCGGCTGCCGCTGCCGCTGTGGGCCTGCGCGGGCCTCGCCCTCGCCCAGGCGGTGCCGGTGCCGCTGGCGCTGGCCCGGCCGGTGGCCGCCTGGTGGCTGTCCCTGCTGTCGGCACTGCCGTACGCGCTGATCGTCGGCACCGGATCCGTGACGCCGGCCCCGGGCACGCCGTGGCCGTGGACGGAGTCGGGGTCGCTGGCCCAGGTGACGGTCATGCTGCTGGTGGCGGCGTGGGCCGAGCCGGTGGTGTACGCGGCGCAGTGGCTCGTCGTCCTGCTGACCGGCGCCCTGCTGACGGCGTGGCTGCGCCCGCCGCTCACCGACACCACCCTGCCGGCCGTCGCCGTGCTCTCCGCCGTCGGCCTCGTGGTGCTCGCCACGGTGCGCGGGCGCCGGGAGGCGCAGCGCAAGCTGCGGCGGCAGGAGAACCTGACGGAGATCGAACGTTCGCGGCGCACCCTCCTGGAGGAGCGCACCCGGATCGCCCGCGAGCTGCACGACGTCGTCGCCCACCACATGTCGCTCGTCGCCGTCCAGGCCGAGGCCGCCCCGTACCGGGTCGCCGACCCGCCACAGGAGCTGACGGAGAGCTTCGCGCGCATCCGCGAGAACGCGGTCGCGGCCCTCACCGAACTGCGGCACATCCTCGGCATGCTGCGCTCGGTGGACCAGAGCGCGGAGGGCCGGTACGCGCCGCAGCCCACACTGGAGAACCTCGACGAACTGGTGGCGAACGTCCGCGCGGCGGGGCTGCGGGTCGAGACGGAGCTGTCCGGCACGCCGCGGCCGCTGCCGCAGCGCGTCGAGCTGTCGGCGTACCGGATCCTGCAGGAGGCACTGAGCAACGCGGTGCGCCACGCGCCCGGTTGCGAGGTCAGGGTCGGGCTGAGCTACGGCGCCGAAGAGGTCGGCGTCCTCGTGGCCAACAGCCCGGTGCCGGACGCGGTCGGGCCGCAGGAGGGGTCGGGGCACGGCCTGGTGGGCATGCGGGAGCGGGCGGCCAGTCTCGGCGGGACGCTGCGGGCCGGCCCGGGCCGGGGCGGCTGGTTCGAGGTGACGGCGCACCTACCCATCGACGAGCACGGGAGCGAGAACCGATGACGATCCGAGTCGTGATCGCGGACGACCAGACGATGATCCGGGAGAGCTTCTCGATCGTCCTCAACGCACAGCCGGACATCGAGGTCGTCGGCCAGGCGGTGCACGGCGAGGACGCCGTCCGCAAGGCCGGCGAGCTGCGTCCGGACGTGATGCTGATGGACATCAGGATGCCGGTGCTCGACGGCCTGGAGGCCACCCGCCGGATCACCGGCAGCGACCTCGGCACGAAGATCGTCGTGCTGACCACGTTCGACCTGGACGAGTACGTCTACGAGGCGCTGCGCGCCGGCGCGAGCGGCTTCCTCCTGAAGGACTCCTCGGCCCACCAACTGGCCGACGCCATCAGGACCGTGTCCTCGGGCGGGGCGCTGCTCGCGCCGACCGTGACCAAGCGGCTCATCGAGGAGTTCTCGCGGCTTGAGGTGGCGCCCCGCGCCCCGCGCCGCAAGCAGGTCGCGGACCTGACGGAGCGGGAGACGGAGGTGCTCTGCCTGATCGCCCAGGGCTACTCCAACGCCGAGCTCGCCGCCCAGCTCACCATCGCCGAGCACACGGTGAAGTCGCACGTCAGCCGCATCCTGGTGAAGCTGGGGCTGCGCGACCGGACGCAGGCCGCCGTCTTCGCGTACGAGACGGGGCTGGTCGTCGCGGGCGACTGAACGGGAGCCGCCCCGCCGCTCCCCGGCGGGGCGCCGGGCTCAGCGGTGGGGCGCCGGGCTCAGCGGTGGGGCGCCGGGCTCAGCGGTGGGTGCGGTACTTCCAGACGCTGAGCGGCGCGAAGACCGCGATCAGGCCCACGCTCCAGGCGACGGCGAGGGCGGCGCTCGACGCGACGGGGCCGCCGGTCAGCAGGGCGCGGGCAGAGTCCACGACGGCGGTCATCGGGTTGTTCTCGACGAACAGCCGCAGCCAGCCCGGCATGGTGGCCGGGGCCACGAAGATGGAACTGCCGAACTGGAACGGCACCATGACCAGGGTGCTGACGCTCTGCACGGTCTCGATGCCGCGCGCGGCGAGCCCGATGAACGCCTGCAGGCAGCACAGCGCCATGCCGTAGAGCAGCACGATCCCGACCGCCGCCAGCGCGGCGAGCACGCCGGTGTGCACCCGGAACCCGATCAGGAGGCCGAAGGCCAGGATGATCAGCTGGCTGGCGAGCATCCGGACGGCGTCGGCGAGGATCCGGGCGGCCAGCGCCGCGGAGCGGGCCACCGGCATCGACCGGTAGCGGTCCATCATGCCGGAGGCGAAGTCCCCGTGGAGGGCGAGGCCCGCGGTCCGGCAGGTGATGGTGATGGTCAGCGCCATGATGCCGGGGATCAGGTACTGGCGGTACTGCGCGCTGTCGCCCGCGATGGCGCCGCCGAAGGCGTACAGGAAGATCACCGCGAGCGTCACCGGCATCAGGGTGGCGTCGATGATCTGGCCGGGGCTCGCCACGGACCTGCGCAGGTTGCGGCGGGTGAGCACCAGGACGTGCCGCAGCACCTCCCGCACCCTCGCCCCCACGGCCGGCTCCAAGGCGCCCGGCACTCCGGCCGGCACGGTGGGAACCGTACTCACATCGCACTCCCTGTCGCGTTCGATCCCGCCGCCGCCGGTTCGCGCGGCTCCCGGGCCGCGGTGCCGGTGAGCATCAGGAACACCTCGTCGAGGCTGGGTACATGGGTCTCCACGGCGGCGATCGGGACGCCGGCGCCGCCCAGCTCCCGCAGGAGCGTCGTGAGCCCGTCGCCGCCGCCGGGCAGCGGAAGGGTGAGGCAGCCCGCCGCCTCGTCGACGGTGACCGCGTGGCCCGTCGCGGCCAGGGCCCGGGCGAGCGCGGCCGGCCCGTACGGCGGCTCCGGCCGGACCCGCAGCACCTGGCCGCCGATGCGCTCGCGCAGTTCGGCGCTGGTCCCGGAGTCGATCACCCGGCCCCGGTCGATCACCACGACGGAGTCGGCGAGCGCCTCGGCCTCCTCCATGTACTGCGTGGTGAGCAGCACGCTGGTGCCCGCGTCGGCGAGCCGCCGCACCTCGGCCCACAGGCTGTTGCGGCTGTGCGGGTCGAGGCCGGTGGTGGGCTCGTCGAGGAAGAGCACCCGTGGCTCGCCGACGAGGCTGGCGGCCAGGTCGAGGCGCCGCCGCATGCCGCCGGAGTAGGTGCCCACCGCCCGGCCGCCGGGCTCGGTGAGGCCGAAGCGTTCCAGCATGTCGTCGGCCGCGGTCCGGGCGGCGCGGCCGGAGCGGCCGAACAGCCGGGCGATCAGGTACAGGTTCTCGCGGCCCGACAGGTCCTCGTCCACCGCCGCGTACTGCCCGGTGAGGCCGATCAGCCGGCGGACCTTCGCGGCCTGGCGGACCAGGTCGTACCCGTGGATCCGGGCCCGGCCGGCGTCCGGCCTGACCAGGGTGGCCAGCATGCGCACGAGGGTGGTCTTGCCGGCGCCGTTCGGACCGAGCAGGCCGAGCACGGACCCGGCCGCCACCTCCAGGTGGACGCCGCGGACGGCCGGGACGCCGGCGTAGCTCTTCTCCAGACCCTCGATCCGGATGGCAGGGGTCATCTGGTCCGTCACCTCAGTCGATCACATAGCCGTCGCCGGGCCGGCTGGCGCGGGAGCGGCGCAGGTCGGCGAGGACGAAGGTGCGCTGGAGCCACCGGTCCCGGCCGTCGTACCGCGGGCGGAAGGCGCTGCGGCCGTGAGTGGTGACCCGGTTGTCGACGACGGCCAGGTCTCCGGGGAGGAGCACGGTGCTCTGCGCGATCCGCTCGAAGACCGTGTTCAGCTCGGTCAGCGCGCGTCCGGCGCGCGGGGTGAGCGGCTCGGTGGCCGCCATGTCGACGCGCAGGTCGGGGTCGTGCGGGGCGCCGAAGAGCACCGGGTGCGGTGCCGGGGTGGCGTCCGCGCCCGCGCCGAAGGACGGCGGCGGCGCGGTGACGAACTCCGGGGCGCGCAGCGCCTCGACGGTCGTCTCGTCGAGGAGCGGCAGCGCCTGACGGATCCCCGCCGTGCGCAGTCCGGCGACTCCCTCGTGGTCGGCCCGCAGGCAGAAGAGCATCACGAAGTCGGGCCGGTGCGGGTGGAAGGCGTTCTCGTTGTGGAAGGTGAGCAGCACCGAGCCGGCGTTGCCCTGGAACTCCTCCCGGCCGGGCACCGGCACCACGTCCTGGACGAGCGCGCCGTCCTTCTCCGCGCGGAACGCGGCGGGGTCGCCGAGGCCGCAGGCGATCATCGTGAGGACCGCGGCCGGGACGCTGGTCTCGCGCTGCACGGAGCCGGCGACGGCGGGGGTGTCGGGCAGCGTGCCCTCGTCGACCGGCAGCCCGCGGACGAGCAGCGCCCCGGTGGGGCCGGAGTCCCGGCGGAAGTCGTGCAGGGCGCCGCGCAGCCCGGCGGGCAGCCGGGACCAGCTGTCGCGGGCGGCCGCGACCCAGCCGGCGTCGTCCACCCGGCCGCCGGCCGTGCCGACCAGGCGGCGGGCGACGAGCTCCGTGAGCAGGGCGTCGTCGTGGCCGAGTGCCGTCACCGGCACGCGCGCGCCGGTCTCCAGTGTCACGGACACCGTGATCAGTCCTCACCGTTCATCGCGCGGACCAGGCTCTTCGGGCGCATGTCGGTCCACTCGCCGTTGATGTGGTCGAGGGCCTCCGCGCGGCTGGCGTCGCCGAGGGCGACGTGCCAGCCGGCCGGGACCTCGGCGAAGGCCGGCCACAGGGAGTACTGGCCCTCGTCGTTGACCAGGGCCAGGTAGCGGGCCTCGGTGTCCTCGAAGGGGTTGGTCATGGTCGTGCCTCTCTTCGGTGTCGGGTCGCGGTGTCTGCTGCTCAGCTGCCGGACGGCAGGGGCAGGACCATCGGCGGGTGCTCCGGGTCGAGGGCGTCGGCGCCGTAGACGCCCTGCACCCAGTTGGCGTGGTAGACGGTGTCGAGGTAGCGCTCGCCCAGGTCCGGCGAGACGGCGACGGCGGTGGGGCGCTCGCCGTCGGCGTGTTCGGCGAGCCAGCGGGCGGCGCCGCTGACGACCGTCCCGGTGGAGCCGCCGAACAGGAAGCCGCGCGCCGCGAGGCGCCGGCAGGTGTTGACGGTGGCCGGCTCGGGCACGAGGACCACGTCGTCGACGTAGCTCTCGTCCAGGAGCGGCGGCCGGACGCCGGAGCCGAGGCCGGGGATCATGCGGGGCGCGGGCGGATGCCCGAAGGCGACCGAGCCGACGCTGTCCACCGCGACGATCCGCACGCCGGGCCGGTGCGCCTTGTACCAGCGGGCGCAGCCCATCAGCGTGCCGGTGGTGCCGGCGCCGACGAACAGCACGTCGAGGTGGGGGAAGGCGCGGTCGACGGCGGGCGCGGTGGTCCGGTAGTGGGCGTGCCAGTTGGCGTCGTTGGTGTACTGGTTGAGCCAGACGTACCGCTCGTCGGAGGCGCACAGCGACCGTACGTAGCCGAGCCGGGCGGCGAGGAAGCCGCCGTCCACGAGCGGTTCGGTCACGGTGTGGACGGTGGCGCCGAGCGCCTCCATCAGCCGCCGGGAGGCGAGGTTGCACCGGGAGTCGGTGACGCACACGAACCGGTAGCCCTTGCTGGCGGCGATGGCGCTGAGCGCGACGCCGAGGTTGCCGGAGGATGACTCCACCAGGACGCTGCCCGGCGCGAGCGCCCCGGAGCGTTCGGCGGCCTCCACCATCTCCACGGCGGCCTTCTGCTTGATGGAGCCGGTGAAGTTGAACCCCTCGCACTTGAGGTAGAGGGGGCTGCCGAGCACGGACTCGAGGTCGACGTACAGGTCTTCCTCGTTGAACTCGTAGGGGGCCGAGATGATCGGCACCGTGGACCTCCCGCCGTTGAAGACGCTGGTGTTGTCGGCCGCGCGGCAGGTCAGCCGTAGCGGCGCAGCTCGTGGAAGAAGCCGTCGACGACCGCGAGGTCGTCGGACGCGCGGACCGTGTCGTAGACGTGCCGGCCGACCGCCAGGTCGAGCACGCCGAGGCCGAACGGGGAGAACACCACCGGGCGGTCGGCGGGCGGGCGCACCTGGCCGGAGAGCACCTCGTGCAGCGTTCCGTTCACGAACTCGCGGTGGCCGGTGAGCTGTTCGGCGAGGTGCAGCGAGGTGTTCGCCTTCAGGCAGTGCTCGACGTCGTCGACGATGTTGAACGCGTCGAGGACGACCTCGGGGGCCAGGTCCCGCAGCGACACGTGGAGGACCAGCGGGTTGTGGGCGAACCAGCCGGGGTCGGTGACGTGCGGGGTGCCGGCGACGGTGGCGAAGACGACCAGGTCGCAGGAGCGGATCAGTTCCTCGGCGGTGTCGTGGACGGTGACCCGGCCGCTCGCGCCGGCCTGGCCGAGGTAGTCGGCGAAGCCGGCCGCGTGTTCGGCGGACAGGTCGTGCACGCCGATGGCGTCGAAGGTCCAGCCGGTGCCCGCCAGGTAGTCGTGGATGTACCGGGCGATCAGGCCGACGCCGACGAACCCGACCCGGGTGGGCCGTTCGCCCCGGCCGGCGCTGAGCCGGTCGGCCGCGAGGGCCGCGGAGGCGGCGGTGCGGGCGGCGCTGATGATGGAGCTCTCCAGGCAGGCGAGCGGGTATCCGGTGGCCTGGTCGTTGAGGATCAGGACGGCGGACGCCCGCGGGATGCCGGCCTCGACGTTCTCCGGGAAGCTGGAGATCCACTTCAGGCCGTCGGTGCGGATCTCGCCGCCGATCGACGCGGGCAGCGCGATGATCCGGGACGAGGGCCGGTCGGGGAATCGCAGGAAGTAGGAGGCCGGGTTGACCGTGTCTCCCTCACCGTGCAGGCGGTAGGCGGTCTCGACGATGTCGACCACCTCCTTGTACTGGCCGTCGAGCACCCGGTGCACCTGGGCACCGGGCACGACGGCGAAGGTGGGCACCTCGTGCGGCTGGGACATGCTGGGCTCCGTGACGATGGGGGCGGTGGGCGGCGCGGTGGGCGCCGGGGCGCGTGGGCTGGAGGGGCGGGAGCCCCTCAGGAGGGCAGGTGGCCTTCGAGGCGCACCGGGTCGCCGAACAGCGTCACCACCCGGCGGTCGCCCTCGTACGCCTCCCGGCTGTGCGCCGCGCGGAGGTTGTCGACGACGAGGAGGTCGCCCGCCTGCCACGGCTCGCGCCGGGTGGCCGCCGTGTACGCGTCGTTGATGGTCTGGATCACCGGCTCCGGGATGGGTTCGCCGTCGCCGTAGCGGGTGTCGAAGGGCAGCGAGTCCGGGCCGTACAGGTCCGTCAGGTACTCGCGCACCATCGGGTCCAGGGTCAGCTGGTTGAGGAACGCGACCTGGTTGAACCACAGGCGCCGCCCGGTCCGCGGGTGGCGGATCACCGCGGCGCGGCGCTGCACGGTGCGCAGCGACCCGTCGGGCAGCCACTCGCGCTCGATGCCGTGCGCCGCGCAGTACGCGTCGACCTCTTCGGGGTCCTCGGTGCCGAAGGACTCGACCCAGCTGATGCCCACCTCGCGGTAGGTGCGGGTCAGCAGCCATCCCTCGCGTGCGAAGCGGTCGACGACGTCGGCGGGGAGTGCCGCGAGGACCTCCTCGGCGTCGGCGACGCCGGTCGCCCCGCCGCTCGGGGGCGCGGTGAGGCAGCCGAACAGGGCGACGCGGGGCACCTCGGCCGCGTAGCTCAGCTCGTGGTGCATGCACATCGGTTCGTCGGAGGGCCATTCGGAGGAGGTGTACACACCGCCGCCGAGGTCGCCGCGGGAGGTGAAGCCCTCCCGCTCGGGGACGCCGGTGACGCCGAGGGCGCGCGCGGCGGCGGCCAGGTCGGCGGGGACCTTCAGTCCGAGGCCGCGCACCAGCACCGCGCCGTGCCGCTCGACGAGCGTGCGCACGGTGTCGGCCGGCAGGTCGCCGCCGGCCCCGCCGGGCAGGGCGATCAGGGGGATCCGGCCGTCGGCGAGCACCGGCGCGCCGCCCGGCGCTCCCTCGACTGTGGCTGTCATCGGGCTGCCTTCCTGGATTCCGACGGGGAGGAGGTGGGGGTGGGGGTGGGGGTGGGAGTGGTGCGGCGGCGGTCGAGCAGGGTCGCCAGGTCGGCGAGGACCGGGGTGCGCTTCAGCTCGGCCGGGGGGACGAGTCCGTCGAGGGCGACGGCCAGCCGGAGCATGGTCAGGGAGGTGCCGCCGACCGCGAAGAAGTCCGTGTCCCGGCCGATCCGTCCGGCCGGCACCTTGAGCACCTCGGTCCACAGCCTGGCCAGGTCGCGTTCGGTGGCGGTGAGCGGCGGCGCGGCCCGGTGCTCACCGTCGCCGCTCCCGGCCGCGAGCCGGGTCAGCGCCTTGCGGTCGGTCTTGCCGTTGGGGGTGAGCGGCAGGGCCGGCAGGTGGTCGAGGCGCTGGGGCACCATGTAGTCGGGCAGCGTCCCGTGGAGCGCGGCCAGGATGTCGGCGGGTGCCGCGGGGCCGGTGAAGAACGCGGCCAGCTGCCGGTTCTCGCCCTCGCCGGTCACGACGACGGCGCTGTCGCGGACGCCCGCCACCTCCAGGAGGCGGTTCTCCACCTCGCCGATCTCGATCCGGAAGCCGCGGATCTTCACCTGGGCGTCGCGGCGGCCGAGGAACTCGAGCCGGCCGTCGGGCTGCCAGCGGCCGAAGTCGCCGGAGCGGTAGAGGCGGTTGCCCGGCCGGTGGGGGTCGGCCAGGAAGGCGGCCCGGGTGCGCTCCTCGTCGCCGACGTAGCCGCGGCCCACGCAGACGCCGGAGAAGACGATCTCGCCGGGCGCGCCGAGCGGCACCTGCCGCAGCCGCTCGTCGACCAGGTACACGTGGACGTTGCGGACGGGCCGGCCGAGCGGCACCGACGTGCCCTCGGGAGGGCGGCGCATGACCTCGTGGTTGGTGTCGTCGGAGGTCTCGGTGAGTCCGTACGCGTTGACCAGCGCGATGTCCGGGAAGGCGGCGAACCAGCGCTCGGCCAGCTCCCGCTTCAGGGCCTCGCCGGTCACCGAGACGTGGCGGAGCGCGGAGAGCGCCCGCGGGTTCGCGTCCAGTTCGGTGAGCAGGACCTCCAGGTAGGAGGGCACGACCTGGAGCACCTCGACCCGGCCCTCGTCGACGGTCCGGGCGAAGCGCGCCACGTCGAGGATCTCGTCCTGTCCGACGATCAGCGTGCGGCCGCCGACGGCGAGCGCGGCGACCAGCTGCCACAGGGAGATGTCGAAGCACTGCGGCGCGGTCTGCGCCACGACCCGGCCCTCGGTGACGTCCAGGTCCTCGATCTTGGCGAGCAGGTGGTTGAGGAACCCCTCGTGCTCGCACAGCACGCCCTTGGGCAGGCCGGTCGATCCGGAGGTGAAGTAGATGTAGGCGCCCTGGCCGGCCGCGACCGGCAGGCCCGGGTCGGTGTCCGGCCGGTCCTCGGCGAGGAGGGCGTCCAGGGTCTCGGTCGCGGTCCCGGCCGGGCCCTGCGCCGTGCGGTCGGTGAGGGCGAGGACGCAGTCCGCCTTCTCCATCATGTACGCGACGCGGTCGGCGGGCAGTTGCGGTTCGACGGGGACGTAGACGCCGCCGGCCTTGAAGATCGCGAGGACGGCGACGAGCCAGTCCAGGTGGCGTTCCATGACCACGGCGACGGTGCTCTCGTCGCGTATGCCGCGGGCGCGCAGGGCGTGGGCGGCGCGGTTGGCGAGCCGGTTCAGCTCGCCGTAGGTGAGCGAGGCGTCGCGGTGCACGGCGGCGACGTCCGAGGGGCGCAGCCGGGCCTGCTCCTCGAAGAGCTCGTGGACGCGCCGGTCCGGCAGTTCCCGCCGCGGTCCGGCGAACTCCTCGCGCTGGCAGGCGGCTTCCTCGTCGGAGACCGGGTGCCAGTCGGTGTGGTCGGCTTCGGGCGTGCGGGCGATCGTGTCCAGGGCGCCGAGGAGGTAGCCGGCGATCCGTCCGGCCTGCTCCTCGTCCAGCGCGTCGGTGCGGTGGGTGAGGGCGAGTTCGAGGCCGTCGTCCGGGCCGGCCGTGAGGGCGACGGCGAGCACGGTGCCCTCGGGCAGGCCGGGCTCGCGCGGTGTGCGGCCCGCGGCGTAGACGGTGTGGAAGGCGACGGGCTCCGCGGGCGGCTGCCGTACGGCGTCCGCGGCGGCGTCGGCGGCGCGGGCGAGCAGCGCCGTCCAGGGGGCGTCGGGGACGGCGATGCGGCACGGCAGCGGATCGGCGGCGCCGTCCGGCAGATAGCCGGTGGTCACGTCGCCGTCGCCGGTGAGCGCGGCCAGCACCCTGGCGTACGCGCCGAGCGCGAGCGCGTCGAGGCTCAGCGACAGCTCGCCGGCCCGGCCGCGCAGCGCGGCCGCGGTCGCCGGGGACAGCGCCGCCCGACGGCCGGCGGTCCCGGCCGTGGCCGGGGTCTGCCGTGACCATCCCGGCAGGGGTGTACCGGCTGCGAGCACGCCCCGCCGGCCGCCACGGCCTTCCTGCCTAGCCATCACGAGAACTACCTTCCGTTTCGCGGATGCCGCACTTCTCAAGCGCCCCGAGGGACGCTAGAGGGGCGCATTATTGGGGGGGTATCACCGGGTGACGGGCTGGGCCGTCCGGTCGCGCGCGAAGTCGCGCAGCCGCTGTTCCGCCTGGTCGAGGACGTCCGGCGGCCGGTTGAAGGCCACCCGCACGTACGCCGCTCCGCGCGCCGGATCGGCGAAGAAGACGGTGCCGGGCGCGAGCAGCAGACCGGCGTCGGCCGCGAGGGCGCGGGTGAAGTCGGGGCTGTCCTCGTCGGTGAGGCCGCGGATGCCGGCCATCACGTAGCAGCCGCCGGCCGGGAAGGCGCAGTCGAAGCCCGCTTCCCGCAGCATCCGGACCGTGCGGTCGCGCTGCGCGCCGAGCAGCGGCGCCGGGTCCCAGGCGGCCGGGCCGAAGAGGCCGGCGTCGGCCGCCGCGCGCTGCAGCGGGGCCGGCGCGCCGGCCGTGGTGGCCACGTGCACCTGCCGCAGCAGGCTCGTCCAGTGCGGCCGGGCCCGCAGATAGCCGAGGCGCCAGCCGCTGACGGTGTGGGTCTTCGACAGGCTGCCGACGACGATGCTGCGGTCGGCGAGGGCCGGGATCTCGGCGGCCGAGCAGTGCGCGCGGCCGTCGTAGACGTAGGGGGCGTACACCTCGTCGGAGATGACGGTGACGTCCCAGCGCGCGCACAGCTCGCCGAGGAACTCCAGCTGGGCGCGGTCGAGCAGGGCGCCCGTCGGGTTGCTCGGGCTGTTGATGACGACGGCCCGGGTGCGCTCGTTGAAGGCGGCGGCCAGTTCGTCCTCGTCGAGCGACCAGTCCGGTTCGCGCAGCTTCACGAAGCGGGGGCGGCCGCCGGCCATGGCGATGGCGCTGACGAAGTTCTCGTAGAAGGGCTCCAGGACGATGACCTCGTCGCCGGGGTCCACGGTCGTCAGCAGGGCCACGCACAGCCCCTCGCTGCCGCCGACCGTGATGGTGAGCTCGGTGGCCGGGTCGGGGGCGCCGGGCAGGGACGCGGCGATGCGTTCGCGCAGTACGGGGTCGCCGACCGGGTCGGCGTACTGGTTGGCGCCGCCGCGCAGCGCGGCGCAGGCCCGTTCGACGAGCTCCGGCGGGGTCGGCGGGTAGGCCGGGGTGCCCACCGCCAGGTTGACCAGGTCGGTGCGGCCGCCGACGAGCAGCGCGGCGAGGCCGCCGCCGGGCAGGTGCCGGACCCGTTCCGCTGGGCGGCTCATCGGCGGTCCTCCGGGACGGTCAGCGGGGCGGCCTCGGCGAAGGCCCCGCGGGGGATGGTGGGCAGCCAGGGCGCGCGGCGCTGCTCGTAGGCGGTGATGAGGTCGTCGCGCAGCAGCGTCGCCTGGATCGCGTCGTGCCCGTCGAGCAGCTGGCGGCGGGCCCGGTCGTCGATCGGGAAGGGGGCCTCGTGTCCCGCGCAGGACAGCCGGCGCTGCTCCAGGTCGACGGTGACCTCCAGGGCGGGGTCGGCGTCGGCCAGGTCCATCAGTTCGCGGACCAGCGGATGCGGCAGGTCGACCGGGAGCAGGCCGTTGTTCAGGGCGTTGCGGCGGAAGATGTCGCCGAAGCCGCTCGCGACGACGACGGTGAAGCCGCCGTCCCGCAGCGCCCAGACGGCGTGCTCGCGCGAGCTGCCGATGCCGAAGTTCCGGCCGGTCAGCAGGACGGTGGCGCCGGCGTGTTCCGGGCGGTCGAGGACGAAGCCGCCCTCGGCGCGCCAGTTCGCGAACAGGGCGTCGTGGTAGCCGGTCCTGGTGATCCGCTTGCAGAACTCGGCGGGCACGATCTGGTCGGTGTCGATGTCGTCGCGTCGCAGCGCCACCGCCCGGCCGGTGTGTCTGATCAGGGGTTCCATGGGAGTTCCCTCAGGAGAGGTCGGCGGGGGCGGCGAGTCGTCCGGTCACCGCGGTCGCGGCGGCGACCTGGGGTGACACGAGGTGGGTGCGGGTGCGGTCGCCCTGCCGGCCCTCGTAGTTGCGGTTGGACGTGGAGGCGGTGCGCTGGGCGCCGGCCAGCCGGTCGGCGTTCATGCCCAGGCACATCGAGCAGCCGGGCAGCCGCCATTCGGCGCCGGCGGCGGCGAAGACCTCGTGCAGGCCCTCCCGTTCGGCCTCCTCGCGCACCTGCATGGATCCCGGTACGACGAGCATCCGGGTGGAGCCGGCCACCCGGCGGCCGCGCAGCACCTCGGCGGCGGACCGCAGGTCCTCGATCCGGCCGTTGGTGCAGGAGCCGAGGAAGACCACGTCGATGGGGACGTCGCGCAGCGGGGTGCCGGGCGCGAGGTCCATGTACGCGAGTGCGCGGCGCGCGGCGGCCTGCTCCTGCGGGCCGGCGAAGGTGTCCGTGTCGTCCGGGTCGGGCACCCGCTCGCCGAGCGGCACGGCCTGTCCCGGGTTGGTGCCCCAGGTGACGAACGGGGTCAGCTCCGACACGTCGAGCCGTACGGTGCGGTCGAAGACGGCTCCGGGGTCGGTGGACAGCGTGCGCCAGTGGGCGACCGCCTCGTCCCAGGCCGCGCCGGCGGGGGCGTGCGGGCGGCCGGCGAGGTAGCGGAAGGTGGTCTCGTCGGGGGCGACGAGACCGGCGCGGGCGCCCGCCTCGATGCTCATGTTGCACAGCGTCATGCGGGCTTCCATGGACAGCCCCCGGACGGCCTCGCCGCGGTACTCGACCATGTGCCCCTGGGCGCCGTTGGCCCCGATCTCGGCGATCAGCGCCAGGGCCAGGTCCTTGGCCTCGACGCCCGGCCGCAGGGTGCCCTCGAACTCCACGGCCATGGTCTTGGGCCGCCGGACCTCCAGGCACTGGGTGGCCATGACGTGTTCCACGTCGCTGGTGCCGATGCCGAAGGCCAGGGCGCCGAAGGCGCCGTGGGTGGAGGTGTGGCTGTCGCCGCACACCACGGTCATGCCGGGCTGGACGAGGCCGAGCTGGGGGCCGACGACGTGGACGATGCCCTGGCGCCGGTGACCCAGCGAGTACAGCTCGATGCCGAACCGCTCGCAGTTGGCGCGCAGCGCGCCGATCTGGGCGCGCCCGACGGGGTCCTCGATGACCGGCGAGTCGGTGGGGACGTTGTGGTCCTCCAGGGCGAGGGTCAGTCCGGGGCGCCGCACGGCCCGCCCGGCCTGTTCGAGGCCGGCGAAGGCCTGCGGGGAGGTGGCCTCGTGCGTCAGGTGCAGGTCGACGTAGAGCAGGTCCGGGTCGCCGGGGGCGGCGGCGACGACATGGGCGGACCAGAGCTTGTCGGCGAGGGTGGCGGGCCCGGTCATCGCGCACCGCTTCCCTGGCCGACCAGGCTGTCTCTTCGGGCGGCGTCCGTGCGGCGGACCTGCCGGGCCGCCGAGTGCACGGCCGCGCGTACGGCGTCGCGCCGGGTCTCGTCGATGCCGACGCCCCACAGCGTCCCGGTCTCGGTGACGACCTCGCAGAAGGCCGTGACGGTCTCCGCCGTCTCGCCGCCGCCGGTGACGGTGATCTCCTGCACCAGCGCGTCGCCGTGCGCGGCGAGCACGTCGGCCGCGTAGGCCGTCCACTGCTCGGCGCCGCCCGCGGCCGGCGCGGGCTCCTCGCGCACCTCGTCCGCGAGGCCGGGCCGGACGTAGCGCTCCTCGAAGGCGAGCCACAGCTGCGCGGCGGTGATCTCGCCGCCGGTGCGCTCGCACTCCTGCTGCATCGCCGCGGCGAAGTGGATCTGGAGGCGGCGGGGCAGCTCGACGCCGTACTCGGCGCGCAGCAGGTGCGCGATGCCGCCCTTGCCGGACTGGGTGTTGATGCGGATCAGCGCCTGGTAGTCGCGGCCGATGTCGCGCGGGTCGATGGGCAGGTACGGCACGTCCCAGGTGTCGTCGTCCGTCTCGCGGCGGGCCTTGAGTCCCTTGGCGATGGCGTCCTGGTGGGCCCCGGCGAACGAGGTGTAGACGAAGTCGCCGGCCCAGGGGTGGCGGCTGCCGACCGGCAGCTGGTTGCAGCTCTCGACGACCCGGCGGATCCCGTCGATGTCGGTGAGGTCGAGCATCGGGTCGACGCCCTGGGAGAAGAGGTTCATCGCCAGCGTGACGAGGCAGACGTTGCCGGTCCGTTCGCCGTTGCCGAAGAGCGTGCCCTCGACCCGGTCGGCGCCGGCGAGCACCGCCATCTCGGCGGCGGCGACGCCGCTGCCGCGGTCGTTGTGGGGGTGGACGCCGAGCAGGGTGCGCTCGCGGTGGGCGAGGTTCCGGCTCATGTACTCGATGCGGTCGGCGAACTCGTTGGGCGGGAAGACCTCGACGGTCGCCGGCAGGTTGACCCGCAGGGTGTGCCGGGCACGGGGGGCCCAGAAGTCCAGTACGGAGTTGCAGATCTCCAGCGCGAAGTCCGGTTCGGTCTGGGTGAAGGACTCGGGGGCGTACTGGAGGTAGATCTCGGTGCCGGGGAGCGAGTCCTGGAGCCGGAGTCCCTGCTCCGCGCCGGCCATCGCGAGCGCGAGGGTCTCCTCGCGGCTCTTGCGGAACACCAGCCGGCGCTGGATCTCCGAGGTCGGGTTGAAGATCTGGAGCACCGCCTGCCGGGCGCCCTCGAGGGATTTCACCGTGCGCTCGATGAATTCACCGCGAATCGGCGTCATCACCTGGATGACGACGTCATCGGGAATCGCGTCGCTCTGGATGAGATGGCGGACGAATTCGTAGTCGTCCCGGGAAGCCGTCGGATATCCGACCTCGATCTCCTTGAATCCCATGGCGACCAGGAGGTCGAACATCCGCCGCTTGCGGCCGACGTCCATGGGGTCGATCAGCGCCTGGTTGCCGTCCCGCAGGTCGACGCTGCACCACAGCGGCGCCTGCCGCTGCACCCGCCCCGGCCAGGTCCGCCCGGTCAGCCCGATGGGCCGATAAGGGGGATACTTCGCGAACGGCATCGGACTTCCCTGCTGGATTCCTCGATCCGCCATGTTTCTCCGCCACTCCAAGACCGTTGCTGTTCTTGGCTCATCGCTGCGAGTCATTGATTCCTGATACGCAGCACGCTAGAGAGCGGCCTTATTGACGGGATATCACTTCGACACCGCCCGGCCCGGCGGACGGCCGCAGGCAAGCGAGTGGCTCCCCGGGGAAGCCGTCCCGGGGAGCCACGCGCCGAGGTCACCGCCGCCGTCTCCTCAGAGCACGCTCCAGCCGATGACGAGGGCGGCGAGCTCGGCCTCGGCCTGCCGCTCCCCCGTCGCCGAGCCCAGCTCGCGGAACAGGTCGCGGGCCGCGGTCAGGTACTGGTGTGCCTGGGCCGGGCGGTTCAGGCCCTGGTAGCACCGGCCGAGCCCGAGCCCGATCCGCGCCACGAGAAGACGGTCGCCGATCCGCCGGGCGATGGGCAGCGACTGCAGGATGGCCGTCTCCGCCTCGGCCGGCCGGCCGGAGGCGATGCGCAGCTCGCCGATGCCCAGCAGGGCGTGCGCCTCGCCGGGGGCGTCGCCCTTGGCGCGGACCGCGCGCAGCACCCGCCGGTACGTCTCCTCGGCGGCGTCGAACCGGCCCTGCTGCGCGTACGAGGCGGCCAGCCGGTACAGCGTCTGGGCCATGCCGCGGGTCTCGCCGACGCCGGTCATGATCTGGAGCGCCTCCAGCGAGAGCCGGACGGCCGCGTCGGGGCGCTCCCGGTCCAGCTCGATCTGCGCCAGCTGGCTGAGCGTGTGGGCCTCCGAGGACGAGTCCCCGATCGCCCGGAAGGTCCGCCGCGCCTCGGACAGGCGGCGCAGCGAGGAGCTGAGCTGGCCTCTGACCCGGTCGGCGATGGCCATGTTCCGCAGCGTCAGGGCCCGCCCGTGCATCTCGCCGACGTCGCCGAAGAGCCGCAGGGAGGTGGCGAAGAGCGGCATCGCCTGCTCGAAGCGGCGCTGGAACATGTCGACGGAGCCCAGCTCGAAGCACATGGCGGCCTCGCCGCGGACGTTGCCCGCCCTGCGGGTCGCCTGCAGGCACGTTTCGCTCAGGCGCCGCCAGTCCTCGTAGTAGTTCCGGGTCTCGAACAGCACGACGCTGGACATCATCAGGTCCCACGCCAGTTCGTCCTTGCCCAGCCGGCACGCCTGGACGATGAGCGCGGCGATGTTCATCCGCTCGGACTCCAGCCAGCTGAGCGGCGCGGCGAGGAGTTCGTCGGTCAGCCGCCGCTCCAGGGGCCGTCTGGGAGTGGTGCCGTGGATGATCGCGAAGTCGCCGCCGTACTCGCGGCGGTGCGCCTCCTCGGCCAGGGTCAGCCAGGTGCGCAGCGCCCGGTCCCGGGCCGCGCCGAGCGCGGACTCCGGCTCCTCCGAGTCGGCGCACTCCCTGGCGTACAGCCGCAGCAGGTCGTGGAAGCGGTAGCGCAGGTGGCCGGTGGCGTCGCTGCCGACCACCGTCAGCAGGTGGGCGTCGACCAGCTGCTCCATCAGGTCCTCGGCCTCGGCCGAGCCCACGTCGAGCAGGGTGCCGCCGACCCAGGCGGCGAAGTCGGGCACGTCGAGCAGCCCCAGCCTGCGGTACATGCGGGCGGCGCTCTCGGTCAGGCCGTGGTAGCTCAGCGCGAAGCTGGCGCGCACCTCGACGCCGCCGGTGCTGAGTTCGTCGAGCCGGTGCCGTTCGTCGGAGAGCCGGTGCACCAGGTGGCGGACGGACCAGTGCGGCTTGGAGGCCAGCCGCGCGGCGGCGATCCGCAGCGCCAGCGGCAGCCCGTCGCACAGCCGGCACAGCTCCTCCACCGCCGCCGGGTCGGCGGCGATCCGGTCGCGGCCGACGATCCGGCCGATCAGCTCCGCGGCCTGCCGGGCGGGCAGCAGGTCGAGGTTGATGCGGAGCGTGCCCGGGCCGACGGTCGGGTGGCTGGGCTGCTCACGGCTGGTCACCACCACCCGGCAGCGCCCGCTGCCCGGCAGCAGCTGCATGACGTGGGCCGGTATGCGAACGTTGTCGAGCACCACGAGGAGCCGGCGGTCGACGAGCACGCTGCGGTACAGCGCCATGCGGTCGGCCAGGTCCTCCGGGATCCGCTCGGCAGGCGTGCCGAGGGCCCGCAGGAAGCGGCCGAGCAGGGCGTGGACGGTCGCCGACTCCTCCTTCCAGTCGTAGGCGGAGAAGTCGACGTAGAGCTGGCCGTCGGGGAACTCCCCGGCCACCCGGTGCGCCCAGTGCACGGCGAGGCTGGTCTTGCCGCCGCCGGCCACGCCCGTCACGAAGGCCGTGGTCATCGGCGGCGAGCCCTCGGGGCTCGGGTCGAGGAGCCGGTCCAGGGCCGCGAGCGCGGTCTCCCGGCCGGTGAAGTCAGCCATGTCGGAAGGGAGTTCGGCGGGCACCGCGCGCGGCTCGGGCGAGCGGCCGGCGCCGGGCAGGGCGAGCGTGGGGTCGTCGCGCAGGATCGCCTGGTGGAGCTGCTGGATCGCCGGGCTGGGTTCCAGGCCGAGTTCGTCGACGAACTCCTTGCGCCACATCCGGTAGCCCTCGGCCGCCTCGATGCGGCGGCCGGCCCGGTACTGGGCGAGCATCAGGCTGTAGCGCAGATGCTCGTGCAGCGGGTGGTCGCGGACCATGACGGAGAGCTCGGGGATCAGTTCGTGGTGACGGCCGAGGGCGAGCTCCACCTCGGTCCAGGCCTCGTAGGCGACCAGCCGCTGCTCCTCCAGGCGGGTGGCCTCGTCCGCGATCGGCTGGCCCACCACGCCGGCCAGGGCGGGGCCGCGCCAGACGTCCAGCGCCTCCTTGTACAGCTTCGAGGCCTCCAGCAGGTTCCCGCGCGTGGCCTGCTGGCCGGCGTCCTTCACGAGGCGCGCGAACTCGGCCGCGTCCAGCCGGCCCTGGTCCGTGCCGAGCCGGTAGCCCGGATGGACGGTGACGATGAAGTCGTCGTCCATGCCCGCCGCCGAGAACGCCTTGCGTAAGCCGCCGATGCAGATGGCGACCTGGGTCCGCGCGGTGTTCGGCGGCCGCTCGCCCCAGACGGCGTCGACCAGGCTGTCGACCGAGACGACCTGTCCCCAGGCCAGCGTGAGCATCGCCAGGATGGTCCGCTGGCGGGGACCGCCGATGGCCACGGCCTTGCCGTCGACGGTCGCCGATAACGAGCCGAGGATGGTGAGCCTCAGCCAGCCGGACGTCGCACCGCCGCAAGTCATGCCCGTCATCGAGTCCCCCGTACTCAGCCACATGCATGATCAGTCGATCACTATAGGCATGCGCTGAGGAGGGTCACCAGCCCGTTTCGACGTGCCCGGACCGGCCCGTGTGCGGTCCGTCGGCGGTGGTGAGCGCTACGTGAGAGTGAAGAAGATCATCGGGTTGTCGCCCTTGGCGCGCACCGGTTCGCCGAGTCCCAGCTCCTGCTTCACGGCGGTCAGCCGCTCCCGGACCTCGGGCGCCTTGGCCGGGGACGGCGTGAAGAACTCGATGCCGTTGTCGCGCAGCCACTTGACGATGACGGAGCCCTCACTGAGGGGCTTCGGCCAGCGGCCGTGGTAGACGTCGTGGACGCTGGTCGGCGTGCCGGCGGGGACCTCGGGGAAGAGGTTCTCGATGTACCAGCGGGCGAAGCGGGCGCCGTGGTCCGCGTCGATGAAGAGGTAGTCGGTCTTCGCGATGGGCATGCCGGCGAGGCTCTCGCGGACGTCGCCCTTGGTGAACTGCCAGCGCCCGCAGGACAGTTCCTCCGGAACGTTGCTCACCACCCGGTCCACGATGTCGTACGAGTGGAGCCGGCCGGTGCCGTTGTCGCGCAGGGCGCTGAGGATCCACATGGTCGACCAGCCGTAGAACGTGCCGATCTCGACGACCACCTCGGGGCAGCGGTCGCGCAGCAGCAGGTACGTGATCTCGGCTTCCAGGTCGTCCAGTTGGGCCTTCATCGTCTTCCCCCGGTCCTGGAGGAACTTCCGCTGGGCGTCCCTGACCGCGCCCAGGTCGGACGCGTACTTGACGTACAGGGCGGTCAGCGAGTCGACGGTTATGGAGTGCACGACCCCTCCGGGGGCTATATCGAGGACGACGGGGAACTACTGGGGGTCCGGACGGACGCCGGTTCCGCCTGGGCGGGAGGGTTCCCGGCGGCCGGGCGCCCCTCGGCGACCCGGCGGGTCCGGGAGGCGGGGCGGGTCCGGGAGGCGGGGCGGGTCCGGGAGCTGCTCTCCAGACCGCGGAAGACGGCGCACAGCACGAGCAGCATCAGGGCGAAGACGGGGAGCCAGCCGAGGCGCGCGAGCGCCCAGGCGGGATGGTCGGGGCTGGTGTGCAGTCCGAACAGCGGCTCGTCGAAGCCGAGGAGGGCCACCGTGGTCTCCAGCATCGCGGTCTGGTGCCAGAGGAACACCGTGACCGCCGACAGGTTGATCAGCGCGACGCCCGCCCACACGAACTGCGCGGGAGCGGCCCGGCCCGGCCGACGGGCGGCCGCCCCGGCCGCCGCCGGATCGCCGCCGGTGATCCGGCGCAGCGGTCCGCGCAGGAGCAGCGCCGCACCGCACTGGGCGGAGCCGAAGGCGAGGGCGGCGAGGCTGGGCGGGTCGAGGTTGGACAGCTCCTGCCCGGGCACGCCCACCATGCTGGCGGGGTAGCCGCCCCAGAGGATCAGCGCCGCCATGCCGGCGGCTCCGGCCGCGAGCAGCGCCGCCGCGTGCCGGCGGCGGGCGAGTCCGCCGGCGGCCCAGAAGGCGCCGAGGCAGTACGGGACCAGCCAGCCCGCGAGGACGTTCGCGTAGCGGAGCGTCGCGGCCCAGTCGCTGCCGCCGGAGGCGAAGTACGTCACGTCGAGGACGGCCACGACGAGACCCGCCGCGAGGGCCACCCGGCCGCCCACCCGGTACACGAGCGGCGTGACGGCGGTGATCGCGGCGAACACCAGGATGAACCAGAGCGGCGAGAGCACCAGGTTGAGCAGGGTGCGGATGGTCTCGTGGGCGATGCCGGCCGCGACGAGGCCGAGCGTCACCAGCGTCCACACGACGAGCAGGGCGGCCACCGGCTGCAGCAGCCGGCGCATCCGCCGGCCGAGCCAGGTGCCGTAGCCGTCGCCGCGGGAGCGTGCCGTGGCGTAGCCCTGGGCCGCCACCCGGCCGCCGATGAAGAAGAAGACGGCGAGCGGCTGCAGCACCCAGGACAGCGGGGTGAAGCCGGACATGTGGGCGAGCGGGCTGTCGCCCATCAGGTGGCCGCTGGCCCGCAGGACCACGCCGGTCACCAGCCAGTGGCCGAGGACGACGCCGAGGACGGCCAGCGCGCGCAGCGCGTCGATCGAACGGTCCCGGCCGGCCGGGGTCGCGGCGTCGATCCGCAGGACCGCGGCGTGGATCCGGCCGCCGGCGCGGGCGGGGCGCTCAGTCATGGGAGACCTGCCCGTCCCGGCCGAGGCCGATCAGCGCGAGGTTGTGCAGCGGGACGCTGCCCGGGAGGAAGTAGTCGCTGTGGCCGCCGGCTCCGGTGGCGAAGTGGCGGGCGCCGAAGGAGGGCGCCACCGGGTCGGCGCCGAAGCCGAAGGTGCGGCCGAGGATGTTCACCTCGACGTGGGGGACGTCGGTGATCCAGTCCTGCGCGCCGCGGCCCGCCCAGAGCGGCACGTCGGTGCGCAGCTCGGCGGCCGAGGCCACGCCCATGCCCGGGCTGCCGACGACGGCGACGCCGGAGAGCTGCCGCCGGCTCGCGCGGTCCAGGTCCCGCACGGCGCTGCCGCAGACCACGGAGCCGTAGGAGTGGCAGACCAGGGCGACGGGGGCGGTCGCGTTGGCCGACCTCAGCTGGGCGAGGAACTCGCGCAGTTCGCTGCCGCCGGCGGCGGCGCGGCCGTTCTCGGCGACGTCCCGGCTCATCGTCCGGGGCGCGTGGTAGCCGAGCCAGGCGACCACGGCCACCGGGGTGCCGGGCGCCGTGCGGCGCATCTCGGCGTAGAGCGCGCGGGCTCCGCCGTTCAGCGAGGCGCTCTTGGTGCCGAGTTCGTCGAAGGTGTCGATGGTGGTGTCGGAGCCCGGCACCACGACGGCGATCCGGTCGGCCCCGGCGAGATCGCCGAAGACCTCCACGGCCAGTCCGTCCCCCTCCGTGCTGACGGTGAGGAACTGCCGGTCCGGCGCGGCGAGCCGGTCGAGGACCTGGCTCCGGGAGGTGTCGTCGAGGCGCTGCGCCGCATCGCGCGATTCGGCGAGGAAGCGGCGGTTGGCCTCGTAGCGCTCGTGGAGCGTGGCGGCCCGGACGGCGGGCAGCCGGGGTGCCGCGGGGGCGCCGGGCACCGCGGACCGGGCGGCGGCGGTGACCGACAGGACGATGGCTCCGGCGACGACAACCGTCGACCAGCGCCTCAGCCGTTCCGTCATCACGGACGGTCTCCCTTCCCCCGTTTCGAGCGATCCAGGAAGGACGGTAGATCTCGGTGCCCCTGGCACACATCGCTCTCAGGAGGGCTTCCGGCGCGTAGCTCTCAAGTATGAGAAGGCTGCCCTCCCGGTCCGGACCGGCACGGGGGCGGCGTCCTCGGTCCGCCCGCCCGTCACCCGATCGGTGACTGTGCCGGCGAAGCGCGTGCGGACCCGCTCCCGGCGTGATGGAGTCCCACTGCACATCCCGCTCGATTGGGGAGATATGGGTACGAATCGACGCAACGGTGCGCGGAGGAACGGTCTGGCCGCGCTCCCGGGCCACCTGGTGGGCGCCTCCGCCTGGACGGAGGCGGCGACGGGGATCCTCCTCGTCCCCGCCTCGGCCCGGCGGCTGGCGATGGGGGTCAGACGGTCCCGCTCCGCGGACGTGGTGCGGGCCGGATGCGGGATCGCGCTGGGCCTCTTCGGCTGGACGGTGGTGCTGCTCGCCGCCCAGGGACTGGTCAACGGACTGCTGTATCCGCTGGTCGACGCGCACGACTACCAGCACTCGTGGGGCGGACCCACGCTTGCGGGCGCCTGGCTGGTGCACGCCGCGGGCGCGCTGGCCCTCGCCGTGGCCACGCTGCTCGTGCTGCGCGGGGTGGCCGCCGTCGACCGGGCCAACGAGCAGTCGCTGTCCGGCGGGCGGCGCCGCTGGTGGCCGGTCCCGCTGTCGGTCCTGCTCGGGATCGGCGTGGTGGTGCTCGTCGCCGCCTGGTTCCGGCAGGTCTAGGTCCTGTCCGGCGGATCAGGGCCGGACAGGCCGTGCCAGGCGTCGCGACCCCGGCCATGATCCGCCGGACAGGACCTGGCGGACACCCCGAGGGGGCGTCCACCGCTCGCCGTGCCGCGCCCCGTTCGCGGCGGGGCCTACTGCTTGACGCCCACGGCCAGCCCGGCGTCGAGCGGGATGAGGGTGGTGAACAGCGAGCGCTCGGCGAACATCTCGTCCAGGATGCCGCCGTGCCGGGCCCGGCCCCGGCCCAGGAGCGCGTTGTCGGCGATGAACAGCCCGCCGGGGCGCAGTCGCCGCAGCGCTTCGGCGAGCAGGCCCGGGCGCGGTTCGCGGGCCACGTCGCACAGCATGAGGTCGAACGCGCCCTCGACCGCCCGGAGGTTCGCCGCCGCGTCCGCCACCAGGATCTCCACCTGGCCGCCGACGCCGGCCCGGTCGACCAGCTCGCGCGCCTTCGCGGCCGACACCGCGTCCGGCTCGCTGCGGTAGACCCTGCCCTCGGGACCGGCGGCGCGCGCCAGCCAGACGGTCGAGGAGCCGCTCGCGGAGCCGAAGTCGAAGACCCGGTGGGTGCCGGACACCTTGGCGAGCTGCCACAGCAGCCGCCCGATGCCCGGGGCGTCGTCCTGCGGTGAGCCCAGCCAGGCCAGGTCGAGGGTGGCCGCCTGGTCGAGGCTCGCGGTCCGGGGGAACGCCGGCCGGTCGAGCGACGGATCCCGGCCCGGCTCCGCCGCGAGCGGGGCCGCGGCCGCCGGGGCGGCGGAGCTCCGCCACGCCTCCGGACCGAGCGCCATGGACCGGAACATCCGGTTCAGGGCCGCCACGACCGCCCCGCTGACCGGACCGGACGGCAGCGCGGTGCCGGCGCCGCTGCCGCGCCCCCAGAAGGCCGCGATGTTCTCCACCAGCGGCCGGCGCTCCCGCTCGAACTCGCCCAGCGATGTGGCCGAAACATCGTTGCCGCGCAGCGCCTTCTCGATCACCCGGGCCGCGGAAACGGCGTCGTGCAACGGAAGATTGTGATCCTGTCCGCCGAATGCGGGCAGACTGTACGCGGCGTTTCCGGCCAACAACAGGCCGTCTGCCACCCAGCGGTCGGCGAGGTAACCGGTGAGCGCGTGGTGTTCCGCGTCCTCACAGCCCCGAATTTCGTCGAATACCTGCTCAAGGCGCGGCTCGACCGAAAGAATGCGCTTCCTCAGCGCTTCGAAACCCCGATCCCTGACTTCGTCGAATGTTCCACTGCGGATTCCCCACAGCACACTCAACCGGTCCGGACCGGACGGGGCAATGCTCAGATATCGGTTGTCGTCGCGGTAATGGTTGCTGAGCACGTCCGGCCAGCCCGCCGGCCGCGGCACGCTGAACGTCAGCGCCTCGTCGCCGCGTTCCACCGGGTGGGTCGCGATGCCGGCGAGCGCCCCGGCCGCCGCGCAGTCCCCCTCCGTGATCACCACGACCCGGCAGCCGACGACGAACGGCTCGCCGTCCTTCGAGGTCAGCGCGATGCCGTCGAGTCCGCCGTCCGCTCTCCGCAGCAGCGAGCGCACCCGGGAGCCCTCGAACCACGTGAAGCGCGGGTTGTCCGCCAGCTCCTCCAGGAAGACCCGCCGCAGCATCTCACCGGTGGCGCCCAGGCCGTACGGCGCCGGGCTTTCGCTCAGGTCCGCGTAACGCAGCGCGGCGATCCGCTCACCATTGACATACGTGTCATAGCCATCGAGCCGCTGCGCTCTCGCCTCCACGCCCCGCCGGAGACCGAGCGCGTCGAGCGCCTGCAAAGCGCCCGGCTGAAGCACCGTCATCGCGAGCGCGCCGGTTTCTCCGATGTCGTCGCCGCCGACGACGGCGACATTCCGGCCGGCGTCGGCCATTGCCTTCGCCAGCGCCAGTCCGGGCGGGCCGGAACCCACGACGCAGATATCGACCTTCGCGGCAGTCCGGTCCGGCATCCCTGTACAACCCCCGTCGATCCAGGTCCGATTCAATCGTCAACGTAGCAGGCCGAAATGAAGGGCCGAAGTCGCGGTACGCCTTTTTACAAACGGTGAAATCGGGCCCACGCCCTACGGATCGGCCGGCGCGCCGGCAGCCGGACCGGCCACGGGACCGGCCGCCGCTTCCCCTCCGCCCCGGACTCCGGTCCGCACAGGAGTGCCACACTGCCCGACATGACTGAGCTCCTCGGCACCCAGCCCGCGCCCGAGCGGTGGATCGTGATCGCCACGGCGATCGCCGCCCTCGTGGCGGTGCTGCCCCGCCCGATATGGCGGCTGTCCCGGAACGCGATCACCATCGCGCACGAGGGCGGCCACGGCCTCGTCGCCGTCGCCACCAACCGCCGCCTCCAGTCGATCCGGCTGCACTCGGACACCAGCGGGCTCACCGTCTCGCGCGGCCGCCCCACCGGCCTCGGCATGATCCTCACGGCCGCCGCCGGCTACCCCGCCGCCCCGCTGCTCGGCCTCGGCGGCGCCGCGCTGCTCGCCGCCCACCACGTCACCCTGCTGCTCTGGGTGGCCACCGCCCTGCTCCTCGCGCTCCTGGTGATGGTCCGCAACGTCTACGGGATCTTCACCGTGGTGCTGACCGGCGGCCTGTTCGTCCTGGTGTCCTGGCTGACCGGCCCGGACGTGCAGTCCGTGTTCGCGTACGCGGCCGTCTGGTTCCTGCTCCTCGGCGGCGTCCGCCCGGCCTTCGAGCTCCAGGCCAGGCGCCGCCGCGAGGGGGCCGGGGACTCCGACGCGGACCAGCTCGGCCGGCTCACCCACGTACCCCCGACGCTGTGGCTGCTCTTCTTCCACGCGGTGTCGATCTGCTGCCTGATCGGCGGCGGACGCTGGCTGCTCGGCGTGTAGCGGCCGCTGTTCGCCCCCGTAAAGTGAGGGCATGACCGAAAGCTCCGCGTCCACCGATCCGCTCACCGGCCTCTGGCCCGCCCCGTACGCGGGCGGCGCCGTCGACGCCACCGTCACCGTGCCCGGATCGAAGTCGGTCACCAACCGCGCCCTCGTGCTCGCCGCGCTGGCCGCCGAGCCGGGCTGGATCCGCCGCCCGCTGCGCTCGCGCGACACCCTGCTGATGGCGGAGGGCCTGCGCACCCTGGGCGTACGGATCGAGGAGGGCGTGGGCCCGGACGGCACCGGCGAGGCCTGGCGGATCATCCCGGCCGGGCTGCGCGGCGGCGCGACCGTGGACGTCGGCAACGCCGGTACGGTCATGCGCTTCCTGCCGCCGGTCGCGGCCCTCGCCGACGGCCCGGTCCGCTTCGACGGCGACCCGCGCTCGCACGAGCGCCCGCTGCACGGCGTCATCGACGCGCTGCGCGCGCTCGGCGCCCGGATCGACGACGACGGCCGCGGCGCGCTGCCGATGACCGTGCACGGCGGCGGCGGTCTGGAGGGCGGGGTCGTGGAGATCGACGCCTCCTCCTCGTCCCAGTTCGTCAGCGCCCTGCTGCTGTCGGGCGCGCGCTTCAACCAGGGCGTGGAGGTGCGGCACGTCGGCGGCCGGCTGCCGTCCATGCCGCACATCCGGATGACGGTCGACATGCTGCGCGCGGTCGGCGCCCAGATCGACGAGCCGGAGCACGGCGGCCGGCCCGACGTGTGGCGGGTCGCCCCGTCCGCGCTGCTCGGCCGCGACCTGGTGGTGGAGCCGGACCTGTCGAACGCCCAGCCGTTCCTGGCGGCGGCCCTGGTCACCGGTGGCCGGGTCACCGTGCCGGACTGGCCGTCCAGGACCACCCAGCCCGGTGACGCGCTGCGGGAGATCTTCACCGAGATGGGTGGCTCCTGCGAGCTGACCGACCGGGGCCTGACCTTCACCGGCACCGGCGCGATCCACGGCATCGACGTGGACCTGAGCGAGGTCGGCGAGCTGACCCCGGGCATCGCGGCCGTCGCCGCGCTCGCCGACTCCCCGTCCACCCTGCGCGGCGTGGCCCACCTGCGGCTGCACGAGACCGACCGGCTGGCCGCGCTCACCAAGGAGATCAACGGGCTCGGCGGTGACGTCACCGAGACCGAGGACGGACTGCGCATCCGCCCGCGCCCGCTGCGCGGCGGCGTCTTCCACACGTACCACGACCACCGGATGGCGACCGCGGGCGCGCTGATCGGCCTGGCGGTCAAGGGCGTGGAGATCGAGAACGTGCGGACGACGGAGAAGACCTTGCCCGACTTCCCGAGGATGTGGACCGAAATGCTCGGAGCCTGAGCCATGCGGCGTTACGGCAAGCACACGGACGCGGACGACATCCGCCAGCGGCCCAACCGCAAGGGCAGCCGCCCCCGTACGAACATCCGCCCCAAGCACGAGGACGCCGTCGAGGGCCTGGTCCTCACCGTCGACCGGGGCCGGCTGACCTGTCTGGTCGACGACCGGACCGTGGTCGCGATGAAGGCCCGCGAGCTGGGCCGCAAGGCCGCCGTGGTCGGCGACCGGGTCTCCCTGGTGGGCGACCTGTCCGGCGAGAAGGACACCCTGGCGCGGATCGTGCGGATCGGCGAGCGCAGCTCGGTGCTGCGCCGCACGGCCGACGACGACGACCCGTACGAGCGCGTGGTCGTCGCCAACGCCGACCAGCTGGCGATCGTGACGGCGCTCGCCGACCCCGAGCCGCGCCCGCGCCTCATCGACCGCTGTCTGGTCGCGGCCTACGACGGCGGCCTCGAACCCTTCCTCGTCCTGACCAAGTCGGACCTGGCCCCGCCGGAGAAGCTGCTGGAGCTGTACGGCGCCCTGGACATCCCGTACGTCGTCGTGAACCGCGACGAGCTGTACGACGGCGGGGCGGCGGACCGGGTGCGGGAGCACCTGGACGGCCGGGTGACGGCGTTCGTCGGCCATTCGGGCGTCGGCAAGACGACGCTGGTGAACGCGCTGGTCCCGGAGGACCGGCGGCGGATCACCGGTCATGTGAACGCGGTGACCGGCCGCGGCCGGCACACCACCACCTCGGCGCTCGCGCTGCCGCTCGACAAGGCCGACGGCTGGGTCGTCGACACGCCGGGCGTGCGCTCCTTCGGCCTGCACCACGTCGACCCGTCCCGGGTCATCCACGCCTTCCCCGACCTGGAGCCGGGCACCGAGAACTGCCCGCGGGCCTGCTCGCACGACGAGCCGGAGTGCGCGCTCGACGCCTGGGTCGCCGAGGGGCACGCCGATCCGGCGCGGCTGTACTCGCTGCGGCGGCTGCTGGCGACGCGGGAGCGGCGCGAGGGCGACTGATCGCGCGCGTCGCGCGCGTTTACGGCCCGACACGACTGGTAAGTGCATAATCGCACCGAGTGCGGAGCGGTCAGTCGAGGCGTGGGAGGCACTGACGATGGCGTGGCTGCTCGTGGTGGTCGCCGGCCTCCTTGAGACGGGCTTCGCCGTGTGTCTCAAGCTCTCGCACGGCTTCACCCGCCTCTGGCCCACGATCGCGTTCGCCGCCTTCGCCCTCGGCAGCTTCGGTCTGCTGACCCTCGCGCTGAAGAAGCTCGACGTGGGCCCGGCGTACGCGGTGTGGACGGGCATCGGGGCGGCCGGGACGGCGATCTACGGCATGGTGTTCCTCGGTGACGTGGTCTCCACGCTCAAGATCGTCTCGATCACCCTGGTGATCGCCGGCGTCATCGGCCTCCAGCTCTCCGGCTCCGCGCACTGACCGCCCGCCCAGCCCACGGGCGGCGCCACGACATGGCTGAGGGCGAGCCGTACGGCCAGTTCGCAGCAGGCCGCCCACCGCTCCCCCGCGCAGGCCGCGGTCTCGGCGACCAGCTCGCCGGGCGCGGGCGGCCCGGCGTCGGCGCGCCGCTGCGCCGGTACGGGCGCGAGCCGGGAGCCCGGCCGGGCGGGCCGCGGCCGGGGCAGCCGCTCGCTCCAGGCGTCGGTGAGCAGGGCCCGGAGCACCGGGCGCTCGGCGGCCCGGGTGACGGTCCACTCGGCGACGGCGGCCAGCTTCCGCGCGGGCGGCGCGTCGGCCGCGAGCATCCGCCGTACGCCCTGGAGATAGGCGTCGGCCTCGCGGCGGGCCAGCGCGCGGGCGAGCCCCTCCTTGCTGCCGAACTCGTTGTAGAGGGTCTGCCGGGAGACCCGGGCGGCCTTCGCCACGTCGACCATCCGCACACCGGACCAGGGGTCGTGCGCGAGGGCGGTGAGCGCGGCGTCGAGCAGCGCGTCGCGGGCGGTCGGCATGGGCGCCTCCCCGGACCGTACGGAACGGTGTGCAGGTGTGCAGGTGTTCAGGTGTGCAGTGGGCCTGTGCTCAGCGTCGGCAGCCGGCCACGCACTGTCAAGGCCCGCCGCCGGGCGGGGCACCTTCGGGGGATAGAGTTTCGACCATGGCCGATTACCACGACGATCTGCGTCTCGCCCATGTCCTCGCGGATGCCGCGGACGCGGCCACGATGGACCGGTTCCAGGCGCTCGACCTGAAGGTCGAGACGAAGCCCGACATGACTCCGGTGAGCGAGGCCGACAAGGCCGCCGAGGAGCTGATCCGCGGGCAGCTGCAGCGCGCCCGGCCGCGGGACGCCATCCTCGGCGAGGAGTTCGGGGTCGAGGGCTCGGGCCCGCGCCGCTGGGTGATCGACCCGATCGACGGCACCAAGAACTATGTGCGCGGGGTGCCGGTGTGGGCGACCCTGATCGCGCTGATGGAGGCCGGGGAGACCGGTTTCCAGCCGGTGGTGGGCGTGGTGTCGGCGCCCGCGCTGGGCCGCCGCTGGTGGGCGGCGAAGGGGCTCGGCGCGTACACCGGCCGCAGCCTGGCGTCGGCGACCCGGATCGGGGTGTCCAAGGTCGGCCGGCTGGAGGACGCCTCGTTCGCGTACTCCAGCCTGAGCGGCTGGGAGGAGCGGGGTCGGCTCGACGGCTTCCTCGACCTCAGCCGGGCGGTCTGGCGGACGCGCGCGTACGGCGACTTCTGGCCGTACATGATGGTCGCCGAGGGCTCGGTGGACATGTGCGCGGAGCCGGAGCTGTCGCTGTGGGACATGGCGGCCACGGCGATCGTGGTGCAGGAGGCCGGCGGCACCTTCACCGGCCTGGACGGGCGGCACGGCCCGCACGGCGGGAACGCGGCGGCGTCCAACGGTCTGCTCCACGGCGAGCTGCTCAGCTACCTCAACCAGCGGACCACCACCGAGGCCTGACCGCCCCTCAGCGCTCCCGGGGGCGCTCCGCGCGCCCCCTTGTCGTCCCCTTCCCCCGATGCCACTCTGAGACTCCCCCACTTTGTGAACTTGTGAATTCGTTCTCGAAGTCCTCCTCGGTTCACGAAGTCCTCCCGGCTCTCGAAGTCATCGAAGCCTCGAAGCCTCGAACAGGAGGTGGTCTCCTCCATGCTCGTCCGTGACGCCATGAGCACCGTGACCGTGACCATCGGCCCGGCCCACACCCTCCGCCAGGCCGCCCGCCTCATGTCGGCGCGCCGCGTCGGCGCCGCCGTCGTCCAGGACGGCGACTCCGGCGGTTTCGGCATCCTCACCGAACGCGACATCCTCGACGCCATCGGTCTCGACCGGGACCCCGACCTCGAGACGGCCGACGCCCACACCACCCGGGACGTCGTCTTCGCCGCCCCGACCTGGACCCTGGAGGAGGCCGCCGAGGCGATGACCCGCGGCGGCTTCCGCCACCTCGTGGTCCTGGACGACCACGGGCCGGTCGGCATCGTGTCCGTGCGCGACATCATCCGCTGCTGGGTCCCGGCCCGGCTGGCGGCCTGACCGGCCGGCTACGGGAGGGCCGGAGCCCCGTAAGGACAAGGGGCTCCGGCCCTCGCCCCACCTCGTATTGGATCCGTTCCAGATCGATCTGCCATCCAGGTTTGACCCATGTCCTAACTCACACCGATTCGGGACACTCTTGCGCCGACTGTTAGGCTGACCCCCATGAGTGACCTGTTGGAACGACTGCGCGGCCGCGGCTGGCGGATGACCGCGCAGCGTCGTGTCGTGGCCGAGGTGCTCGACGGAGACCATGTACACCTGACCGCCGACGAGGTCCACGCCCGGGCGGTGTCCCGCCTGCCGGAGATCTCGCGGGCGACCGTCTACAACACGCTGGGCGAGATGGTCACCCTCGGCGAGGTGATCGAGGTCGCGACGGACGGCCGCGCCAAGCGGTACGACCCGAACGCGCACCGCCCGCACCAGCACCTGGTCTGCGCCCGCTGCGGCGCGATCCGTGACGTCCACCCGGCGGGCGACCCGCTGGCGGACCTGCCGGCCTCGGAGCGCTTCGGCTTCACGATCTCGAACGTCGAGGTCACCTACCGGGGCGTCTGCCCGGGCTGCGCGGCCACCGCCTGACCCCGTGCCTGACGAGAAGGCCCCTGCCCACCGGGCGGGGGCCTTTTCCGTATGCTCCCGCGCGCTGCCCCGGGCCCCGGGCATTGCCCCGGCACTGCGCCCGGGTACGACGAAGGCCCGGATCGTCGAGACGATCCGGGCCTTCGTGCTACTGAGTAGCGGGGACAGGATTTGAACCTGCGACCTCTGGGTTATGAGCCCAGCGAGCTACCGAGCTGCTCCACCCCGCGTCGGTGAACCCAACCTTACGGGACCGCCCCCACCAGCGCAAATTCGTTAAGCGGTGAGCTCCTGGTGCAGCGCCTCGCTCAGCCGCGCCGCCCGCTCCGCGACCTCCGCCGGGCCGAGCTCGACCGCGCGGGCGCACCAGCGGCGCCCCTCGGTGAGCTCACCGCGGCGCGCGGCGAGCAGCGCGAGCCGGAGCGCCGCGCGGCCGTGGCCGGCGTGGGCGGCGCGGGTCCACCACAGCGCGGCCTCGCGCTCGCCGCCCTCGCGGGCGAGCAGCAGCCCGAGGTTGAAGGCGCCGTTGCGCGAGCCGGCCTCGGCCGCCTCGCGGTACCAGCGGGCCGCCTCGGCGACGTCGCCGCGTGCGGCGGCGAGCATCCCGACCCGCACCTGGGCACGGCGGTGCCCCTGCTGGGCGGCGCGCTCGTACCACTCCTCGCACTCGCTCTTCTCGGCGCGCGGGGCGCCGAGCACCGGCGGGCCGGGGTCCGGGCGGCGGGCGTCGAGGACGGTGGCGAGCCGGTACGCGGCCTCGGCGCTGCCGCCGCCCGCCGCGCACCGCAGATGACGCTCGGCGGCCTGCTCGTCACCGTCGCGCAGGTAGGCGATGCCGACCTGGAGGGCGGCCTCGGTGTGCCCGGCGGCGGCGGCCCGCTCGTACCAGGTGAGCGCGGTGCGGTCGTCGTCGCGGCCGGCGTGCAGGATGCCGAGGTTGAAGGCGGCGTCGACGCTGCCGGCCTCGGCGGCCTTGGAGAACCAGGGCTCGGCGCCGCCGGCGTCGCCGGCCTGGAGCAGCAGCACGGCGAGCGCGTTGGCGGCCTCGCGGTGGCCGGCGTAGGCGGCCCGGCGGTACCACTGCTCGGCCTGCGCGGTGCGCTCCTGGGCGGCGCAGAGCAGCCCGAGGTTGTAGGCGCCGTTCACGTCGCCGGCGTCCATGGCGGCGCGGTACCAGCGCTCGGCGGTCTGCTGCTCGCCGCGGGCCGCGTGCAGCGCGCCGAGCGCGTTGGCGGCGTTGCCGTCGCCGTCCTGGGCGGCGCGCAGCCACCACACGGCGGCGCTCTCCTCGTCACCGGCGTCGCGCAGCAGGAAGGCGAGCGCGCAGGCGGCCTTGGCCTCGCCGTCCTTGGCGGACATCAGATACCAGCGGCCGGCCTCCTTGAGGTCGCCGCGCTTCTCCAGGATCGCGCCCAGGTGCAGGGCGGCCCGGCGGTGTCCGCGCGCGGCGGCCTGCCGGAACCACTGCTCGGCCTCGCCCAGCCCGTCCGTGGCCGCGGCCGGCCGCTCGCCGGGGCCGGGGCCGGCGGCGCCGGCGAGCGCGGCGGCCGTGCGAAGGCCGGTGCCGGTGGCGGGGCCGGCGCCCGGCTCCGTGCCGGCCAGGGAGGTGCGCAGGCCGGTGCCGGTGTCGTAGGCGTGCGGGCCGCGGACCGGGGCCGTGGCGCGCCGCTCCACGGCGAGGGCGAGGCGGTACGCGGCCTCGCGGTGGCCCTGCTCGGCGGCGGCGCGCAGCCAGCGCTCGGCGCCGACGTCGCTGCGGTGCTCCAGGAGGTCGGCGAGCGCGTAGGCGCCGAGGGCGTGGCCCTGCTCGGCGGACTGGCGCAGCCAGTACTCGGCGGCGGGCTCGTCGCCGCGCTCCCGGTGGTGCCGGCCGAGGGCGTGCGCGGCCGGCGCGGAACCCGCGACGGCGGCGACCCGCCACCAGCCGGCGGCCTCGTCCGGGTAGCCGCGCTGGTGCAGCAGGACGCCCAGGTTGTTGGCGGCGGCGCGGTCGCCGTGCGCGGAGGCCGCGCGCAGCCAGCGCTCGGCGCCGTCCAGGTCGCCGCGGCGCAGCAGCAGCGCGCCGAGGACGCTCATGGAGCCGGCGTCACCCTTCTCGGCGGCGAGGCGGTGGCGGGCCTCGGTCTCGGCCTCGGTCTCCTGCTCGGCGGTGGTGGTGTCGACAGCTGCACCGACGGCCGGTCCGGCCTCGATGATCTCGTCCGCGGCGCTCTTGGAATGCCGCTGCACAAACCGCCCTGTCTCCAACAGAGTTGCCCTGTCCCCCATAAATACCATCGTCGCACCACCTGCAACCCGCGTACACCTGGTATACCGCAACCCAGTGAGGTCACTTCAGCGTTTTGTCGACATGCCCACAGAGAGATAAGTCAAACACGTCTCGCCCCAACTCGCCCCATCCAAGGCTGCCTTCGGAGGGCGTGCCGTGTCCCGGAACACGCCGAGGGCCCGAATCCTTATGGATTCGGGCCCTCGAACTTCAGTAGCGGGGACAGGATTTGAACCTGCGACCTCTGGGTTATGAGCCCAGCGAGCTACCGAGCTGCTCCACCCCGCGTCGGTGAAACAACCGTATCACGACGCGGAGGGGAACTTTGCCGACGGTCCAGCGGGGTCAGCCGCCGGTGCCCGGGGACGGCGGCGTGGACGGCTTGGCCGCCGGCGGCGCGGACGGCTTGGCCGACGGGGCCGGGGCCGGGCTCTTGAGCTTCGCCCCCTCGTCGGCCGCCCGCTGGAGCGCGCTCTGCAGGTCCGACTGCGCCTTGCCGTAGGCGTCCCAGTCGCCCTTCTTCAGCGCCTCCTGGCCGTCGTCGTACGCCTTCTGGGCGTCCGCGATGGCCTGCTTCAGCGCGGCGTCGGTGGTCGTCGGCTGCGGCGGCGTCGTGGTGCCCGGCGGCTGGACCGGCGGCGGGGTGGTGCCCTCGACGCCGAAGACCTTGTTCAGCGCCTGCGCGAGGGTGTCCTCGAAGACCGTGACGTCCTTGGTGGTGTCACCCTTCGGCTGGTCCGCGTCCACGTACGACACCGCGACCTTCTTCAGGAGCGGGTAGTGCGCGTTGCGGCCCTGGGCGTACACCGGCTCCACGTACAGGAAGCCGCCGTCCAGCGGGACGGTGAGCAGGTTGCCGTACTCGATGTCGGAGTCGGCGCCCTTCATGTCCCGGACGAAGGTCGCGACCTCCGGCAGACCGTTCAGCTTGTTCTGCACCTGCTCGGGCCCCGGCACGTCCTCGCCGACCCGCAGCAGCCTTATCCGGCCGTACTCCTTGCTGGTGGCGTCGGCGTCCACCGCCATGAACCCGCCCAGGTTGGGCCGGCCGTTCGGCGTGAACGTCGTCGTCAGCGAGAAGCGCTCCGCCGGGTCGCCGGGCATCTTCATGCTCAGGTAGTACGGCGGGACCGCGTTGCCGTCCTTGTTGGTCGGGTCGTCCGGCACCTGCCAGGCGTCCGAGCCGCTGTAGAACTGCGCCGGGTCGGTCACGTGGTAGCGGGTCAGCAGCTCGCGCTGGACCTTGAACATGTCCTGCGGGTAGCGCAGGTGCGCGAGCAGCTCCGGCTTGATCTGCGCCTTCTCCTTGACCGTGCCGGGGAACGCCTTCATCCAGGTCTTGAGGACCGGGTCCTTCGTGTCCCACTGGTAGAGGTTCACCGTGCCGTCGTAGGCGTCGACGGTGGCCTTCACCGAGTTGCGGATGTAGTTGACCTGGTTCTGCTGGGCGACCACCGCGCGCTGCTGGTTGCCGACCGTCAGCGCGTCGGCCGTGGTCTCGCCGAGCGTCGTGCGCGAGGCGTACGGGTAGCCGTTGGTGGTGGTGTACGCGTCGACGATCCACTGGATGCGGCCGTCGACGACCGCCGGGTAGGCGTCGCCGTCGATGGTCAGCCAGGGCGCGACGGCCTCGACCCGCTCCTTGGGGGTGCGGTTGTAGAGGATCCGCGAGCCGTCGCCGATGGCCCCCGAGTAGAGGATCTGCGGCTCGCTGAACGCGACCGCGTACGCGGCCCGGTTGAAGGCGCTGGAGAGGCTGACGCCGCTCTTGCCCGCGTAGCTGGTGGTCTTCTCGCCGTTCTCCTCGTAGTCGAGCTCCTTCTGGGGCCCGCCCACGATCGAGTACTGGTCGGTCTTCTCGCCGTAGTAGACCCGCTGCTCGTACTTCGGGAGCATGCCGGTCGTCGGCAGCCCGGACTCGGTGAAGACCGGCGAGCCGTTGGCGTCCGTCTGGGTGCCGGCCGCCATGATGGCGCCGTAGCCGTGGGTGTAGGTGAAGTGGTCGTTGATCCAGTTCCGCTTCGGGATGCCCCGGATGTTGAGCTCACGCAGACCGACGACCGTGTCCTTGCCCTGGTAGCGGTCGACGTCGAGGGTGAGCGGGAACTGGTAGTACTTCCGCTTCTGCTCCAGCTGCTGGAACGTCGGCGAGACGATGTTCGGGTCGATCAGGCGGTAGGCGGCGGCCGTGTCGGCGTCGGCGCGCAGCCGGCTCTTGTCCTTGACCGTCGACTTGCCCGAGTACTCCTCCGGATCGGTGGAGTCGATGGCGTACGCCCTGCGGGTCGCGTCGATGTTCTTCTGGATGTACGGCGCTTCCTTGGCCTGCTCGTTCGGCTGGACCTGGAACTTCTGGACGATGGCCGGGTACAGGCCGCCGATCAGGATCGCCGAGAGCACCATCAGGCCGAAGCCGATCACCGGCAGCTGCCAGGTGCGCCGCCACAGCGTCGCGAAGAACAGCAGCGCGCAGATCACGGCGATGCAGAACAGGATCGTCTTGGCGGGCAGGAAGGCGTTGGCGTCCACGTACCGCAGACCCGTCCAGTTGCCCGTCGCCTTGAAGTCGCTGGACTTCACCGCGAGCCCGTACCGGTCGAGCCAGTACGCCACGGCCTTCAGCGACACGAAGACGCCGAGCAGGACGGAGAGGTGTCCGGTCGCGGCGGCGGTCGCGCGGGCGCCCGGGCTGGTGATGCGCAGTCCGCCGTACAGGTAGTGCGTGAGGGCGGCGGCGATCAGCGACAGGACCGTGGCGGCGAAGCCGAAGGCCAGCAGGAAGCGGTACCAGGGCAGGTCGAAGGCGTAGAACGACACGTCCAGGTGGAACTGCGGGTCCTTCTCACCGAAGGAGACCCCGTTCACCCACATCAGCCAGGTGCGCCACTGGCCGGAGGCGGAGGCTCCGGAGATCAGGCCGACCAGGACGGTGATGCCGAGCAGCAGCCACTTCTTGAAGGGCGCGATCCCCATCCGGTACCGGTCGAGGCTCTGCTGCTCCACGGACATCGCGCTGAGCGGCGGCCGCAGCCGGTACGCCAGCCAGACGTTCAGCCCCACGGCCAGCGCCATCAGCAGGCCGAAGACCAGGAAGAGGCCGATCTTGGTCCACAGCGTCGTGGTGAACACCGACGAGTAGTGGACCGAGCGGAACCAGAGCCAGTCCGTCCAGAAGCCGGCGAACATGACGAACACCATGCCGAGGACGGCCAGGACACCCAGCGTCATCAGCAGCGTGCGGGCACGGCGGGACGGCCGGCCGACTCTCGCCCTCGGTCCGGACGGACCCGTGCCGCCTCCGCGGTCCGGCATCTGGAAAGCCAACGTGCGCCCCTCGTGGTTGAAAGCCGAGATGCGTCGGTCAAGCCGATCGACGCGTCCATGGGCGGGCTCGGCGATCGTGACCATGACCGTGTCCGCGATCGTAGAGCCCACTGATGCAACTTACTGAGGGTTTACCTAGTTCCCGACTTCCGGTGAAGAGGAGGCAGGATATTGCCCATGTCCAACTTTTCCCCCTCCGGTCCCCCGATGGCCGCGAGCCCCCTCACCCGCGCCGTGCTGGAGATCGACGAGTACGCCTCGGGCCTCGGCTGGGACCGGCCGGCCCGGCTCTTCGCCCTGGTCGAGACCGCCAAGCTGCGCAAGACCGCGCCGTCCCTCGCCGGCCAGCTCGGCGGCAAGAGCGACGAAGCCCCCGGCTACACCCCGATCGAGCAGGACCAGCTGCCGGCCGGCAAGCCGCTGGACGAGTTCCTCGGCACCATCGCCTGGCCCAAGGCGGTCGCGGGCTGCGCGCTCACCGTGGAGCGGCTGATGCTGCCGCCGTCGGCGGAGGCGTCCGTGCCGAAGGGCCTGAACGAGGCCGCGCTCGCCAAGTGGGTGGCCGCGCACCCGGACCGCCAGGAGGTCCGGATGACGGTCGCGGTGCTGCGCAACGGCAAGCGCGAGGCGGCGATCCGGCTGCGCGAGAAGGACTCGCCGAACGAGGTCCTCACCGGCCCGGACCTGGTGCCGGGTCTCGCGGAGGCGCTGGCGGCGACGTTCGCCTCGTGAGTTCCCGCTGACACGGCGAACGGGGCGCCCCGCGGGGCGCCCCGTTCGCCGTGCCTCGTCGTGCCGGCGGCCGGTCAGCTCTTGGAGCAGCTCGGCAGGGACGCGGTGTCGCCCGTGCGGAGCTTCTCCAGCGACTTCGTGGCGTCGTCGATGGTGTTCACCTTGATCAGGGTGAGGCCGTCGGGGGTGTCGGCCGCGGCGGCCGCGCAGTTCTCGGCCGGGGTGAGGAAGTACTCGGCGCCGGCGTTGCGCGCGCCGACCAGCTTCATCTCGATGCCGCCGATCGGGCCGACCTTGCCGTCGTCGTCGATGGTGCCGGTGCCGGCGATGAACTTGCCGCCGGTGAGCGAGCCCGGGGTGAGCTTGTCGACGATGCCGAGCGAGAACATCAGACCGGCGCTGGGGCCGCCGACGTCGGCGAGCTTGATGTCGATGGTGAACGGGAAGACGTGGTCGGTGCCGGCCTGGATGCCGACGATGGCCCGGTCGCCCTCCTGCGACTTCGTCGTGGTGAGGACGACGTCCTCGGACACGGTGGTGTCCTTGTGCGCCTTCTCCGCGGCGGCGGCCGCCTTGGCCGGGACGATCGTGAAGGTCACCTTCTCGCCCGGCTTGTGCTTGGTGACCAGCTTGGCCACGTCGCCGGGCTGCTTCACGGCCGTGCCGTCCACCGCCCGGATCACGTCGCCGGCGTGCAGCCGGCCCTCGGCGGGGGTGCCCTTGACGACGGTGGCCACGACGACCCGGGTGGTCACCGGGATGCCGAGCTCGTCCAGCGCGGAGACCTTGGCGCTCTCCTGCGACTGGCTGAACTCCTCGGCGTTCTCCTGGCTGGACTGCTCCTCGGTCTTGCCGTCCGGGTACAGGGTCTCGTGCGGGACGATCACGCTGTCGTGGGCCAGCCAGCCGTAGACGGCCTCGACCGCGTTCATCTTGTAGTCCGCGCTGGTGACCCGGACCGTCGTCATGTTGAGGTTGCCGGTGGTCGGGTACGTCTGGTGTCCCGAGATGCTCAGGACCGGCTCGCCGCGCGCCTCGCCGAGGGTGTTCACCGTCGGCCCCGGGCTCATCTCCGCGTACGGCACCGGAATGAGGACGCCGACACAGAGCAGCGTGATCAGGACCAGGGTGGAGGCGAGCATCGTCGCGGTGCGGCGTGGCATGGAACGACAGTACGGGACCGGCCTGTGAGTGCACCCCCGGGGCGGTCCGTACGAGGATCAGCCGATGATCGGAGCGACCCGAGCGATCAGCCGGTGCTGGTCGTCGCGGCGGTCGCGGGCGCCGTCTCGCGCTCCGTCCGCGCGGAAGCGGAGGGCTGCGGAGAGGCTGTGGGGTGGGCCCGCTCCATGGCGTCCCGGAACCGCGCGTAGCCCGCGAGCTCGGCGACGTCCCCGATGGTCTTGTTCCGTGAAGCCCAGCTCGCCCATATCGCCGCGCCGACGACAGCGAAAACCGGAATCAGCAACCAGGCCAGCGCTGCCATCCCGACCTCCCATCCCCAATGATCCCCAGTGAGTCGATCAGCAGATTATTCATCCGCGGAATCAACGCTCACGCCTGGGGGGCGGTTACGCAAATCGGGGCGTTCGACTACGAGTCGTCGGCGTGGCGCCTTGCCAGAGGCAAGAGTCTCGGCAAGCCCTCAGAGTCGGGGCAGACGTCTCAGCAGGCGCCCACCCTCCCCCAGCCTTCGGCCGGGGGGACCCCCAGACTCGGGGCAGACGTCTCAGCAGGCGCCCACCCTCCCCCAGCCTTCGGCCGGGGGGACCCCCAGACTCGGGGCAGACGTCTCAGCAGGCCCCCACCCACTCCTCGGCGCCGTCCGAGAACGTCTGGTGCTTCCAGATCGGCACCTCGTGCTTGAGGTCGTCGATCAGCTTCCGGCAGGCCTCGAAGGCCTCGCCCCGGTGCGGGCAGGAGACCGCGACGACGACCGCGAGGTCACCCACATGGAGGTCACCCACCCGGTGGACGGCCGCGAGGGCGCGGACCGGGTAGTTCGCGACGACCTTCTCGGCGACGCGGCGCAGCTCCGCCTCGGCGGTGGGGTGGCAGGAGTAGCCGAGCGCGTCGACGTCCGCGCCGCCGTCGTGGTTGCGGACCGTGCCGACGAAGAGGGTCGTGCCGCCCGCCGCGTCGTCGCCGACCGCGCGGAAGACCTCGTCGACCGAGAGCGGCGTGTCCCGGATCGCGAGGAGCTTGATCGGGTCTGCCGCGGCCCGCTCGCCGGGGTGGTCGCTGGCCGGGTGGGCGTGGTTCTCTGCCATGGACCCATCGTGCCGTACGGCACCGACAGCCGGAATAGCGGTTTCGCCCGGCGAGACGGACCCTCCGTAGGAGGGTCCTACAGGGCGCGCGTCCCACAGGGCGTGCGTCCTACAGGCCGCGCCGCTTGCGCATCTGCCGGACCAGCGCCGCCGTGCCGAGCAGCGCCACGGTCGCACCGGCCGCGCCCGCCGCCGTCGCGTCCTTGCGGCCGAGCCGGCGCCCGGCGACGGTGTGCCGGCCCGCGGCCTCCTCCAGGAGCGCGGCCAGCACCTCCTCGTTGGTCCACTTCGGCCGCCAGCCCGCGTCGTGCAGGCGCCCGACGCTGACCACCCAGGGGTGCATCGTGTACGCGAGGTCACCGGCCGGCGACGGGGTGAGCCCGATCCGGTGCAGCCGGGCCGCCGCGCCCAGGGCGACCGCCGAGGGCAGCTCCATGCGCCGGATGCCCGACAGCTCCTCGACCTCCTCCTGCTCCAGCCAGCCCGCGCAGCCCACCGCGAACTCCCCGTCGACCTTCTCGAGGGCCGCGTACTCCAGCGCGCTGACCAGGTCCTCGACGTGGCAGAACTGCCAGGTCGGGCGCGATCCGGCGACGACCAGCAGCCGCGGCGACTCGAAGTAGCGGGTCAGCGCCGTGTCCGTGCCGCCGACCAGGACCGCCGGCCGGACCACGGTGACGTTGAGCCCGGGGTGGGCGCGCGGCGCGCGGCGGGCCAGGCGCTCGATCTCCAGGAGGTCGCCGACGCCGGTCGCCTCGGCCGTGGCGCGCAGCTCGGCGTCCTCGGAGAGCGGGATGTCGTTGTCGGGCAGCGCCCCGTAGACCATGGCGGAGGTGCACAGCACGACCCGGTGCACCCCGGCCGCCGCGGCGGCGGTGAGCACGGTCTGGGTGCCGCGCACGTTGTACGCGGTGCGCGCGGCCGGGTCGGTCTCCAGGTCGAGGTCGACCGCGAGGTGCACGACGACGTCCGCGCCGCGCAGCTTCTCGGCGATGGCCGGGTCGCGCACGTCGAGGATGTGCCACTGCGCCTCGGGCACCTCCCCCCGGCGCTCGTCGATCGCGATGACCTGCTTGATCTCCTCGGACTCGGCGAGCCGCCGGGTCAGCAGGTCACCGACGCCGGACGCGGCACCGGTGACCGCGACGACGGGTCCGCGCGCGGCGGGGCGGGTTGACGGGTTTCGCGCTGCGCGAACCTGAGGATCTGGGGAACTCACCGGGCGTCTCCAGCGGTTGTCTTCAGTACGTACCCGAATGACGCGTACGTACCAGGTGGCGTCCATCCTGCCCCAGGCCACGGCCCGGCGGAGCACCGAGCCCGGATCCTGTGCGGATGTCGGGGCGGCGGCCCGCCGGTCGGCCCGGCCTGACCGGCGGGCCACCGCCTACGCTGGTGGTGAGAGTCCGCTGTCGGCAGCAAGCCGGCGGCCCTACGAGCCGAGGAAACCTGTGAGTGACACCCCATTCGGATTCGGCCTTCCGCCGGAGGAGCCGGAGAACGGCGACGAAGGCAAGAAGAAGGACCCCGCCGGAGGTGGCCAGGGGTCCGGAGGACAGGGCGGCAACCCGTTCGGTTTCGGCGGGCTGCCCGGCATGGGCGGACCGGGCGGCGCGGACAATCCGTTCGCCGCGATGTTCGGTTCGCTGAACCCCCAGGACCTGGGCGCGGCCTTCCAGCAGCTCGGCCAGATGCTCAGCTACGAGGGCGGGCCGGTCAACTGGGACATGGCCAAGCAGATCGCCCGCCAGGTGGTGGCGCAGGGCACTGCCGACGGCACCAAGGACGCGAGCGTCGGCGCCGCCGAGAAGGCCGCGGTCGAGGAGGCGGTGCGCCTGGCCGACCTGTGGCTCGACCAGGTGACCTCGCTGCCCTCGGGCGCGAACACGGCCGTGGCGTGGAGCCGCGCCGAGTGGGTCGAGGCGACCCTGCCGGCCTGGAAGCAGCTCGTGGACCCGGTCGCCGAGCGGGTCGGCGCGGCGATGGGCGAGGTGCTGCCGCAGGAGATGCAGGCCATGGCGGGTCCGCTGATCGGCATGATGCGCTCCATGGGCGGCGCCATGTTCGGCCAGCAGATCGGGCAGGCCGTGGGCGTGCTCGCGGGCGAGGTCGTCGGCTCGACCGACGTCGGCCTGCCGCTCGGCCCGGCCGGCAAGGCCGCCCTGCTGCCGCTGAACGTCGCGGCCTTCGGCAAGGACCTGGGCGTCCCCGCCGACGAGGTCCGGCTGTACCTGGCCCTGCGCGAGGCCGCCCACCAGCGGCTCTTCGCGCACGTGCCGTGGCTGCGCTCGCACCTGTTCGGCGCCGTCGAGGGCTACGCCCGTGGCATCAAGGTCGACACCTCCAAGCTGGAGGAGGCCGTGGGCCAGCTCGACCCGACGCATCCGGAGCAGCTGCAGGAGGCGCTCCAGCAGGGCATGTTCCAGCCGGAGGACACGGCCGAGCAGAAGGCCGCCCTGGCCCGTCTGGAGACGGCGCTCGCGCTCGTCGAGGGCTGGGTCGACGCGGTGGTGCACGAGGCCGCGAAGGCCCGGCTGACCTCGGCGGACGCGCTGCGCGAGACGCTGCGCCGGCGCCGGGCGACCGGTGGCCCCGCCGAGCAGACCTTCGCCACCCTGATCGGCCTCCAGCTGCGGCCGCGCCGGCTGCGGGACGCCTCGCGCCTGTGGGCCTCGCTCACCGACGCGCGCGGCGTGGACGGCCGCGACGGTCTGTGGGAGCACCCGGACATGCTGCCGACGGCGACGGACCTGGACGACCCGGACGGCTTCGTCCACCGCGAGCACCTGGACTTCTCCGAGCTGGACAAGATGCTCGGCGAGGCGGCCGAGGGCCGCTCCCCGCAAGCCAAGGACGACGAGGGCAAGGACGACACCGAGAAGTGAGCCTGTACGACGACGCGGCCTCGGTGCTGAAGCGGTACGAGGACCAGCCGGAGCTTCGTGACGCCTATCTGGCGCACCTCGCGGAGCACGAGGACGGCATGTACAAGCCCTGCACGGCCGGTCACCTCACCAGCAGCGCGCTGGTGATCGACCCCTCGCGCGGGCAGGTGCTGCTGACCCTGCACAAGAAGCTGAACATGTGGCTGCAGATGGGCGGCCACTGCGAGCCGGGCGACGCGACGGTCGAGGCGGCGGCGCTGCGCGAGGCGACGGAGGAGTCCGGCATCGCGGGCCTGACGCTGCTTCCGGGCGGCCCGGTGCGCCTCGACCGGCATCCGATCCCGGCGCCCTGCAACTGGCACCTGGACGTGCAGTACGCGGCGCTCGCCCCGGCGGGCGCGGCGGCGGAGATCAGCGACGAGTCGCTGGACCTGCGCTGGTTCGCGTACGACGAGGTGGCCGGCGTGGCGGACACGTCGGTGGTGCAGCTCGTGGAGCGCACGCTGGCGCGGCTCGGGTAACCCGGCCGGTGCGGCAGCGGTAAGGGGCGGTCTCCCTTGGAGACCGCCCCTTACGCATGTGTGTCCGGACGCGTCAGCTCCAGACGTTGCCCTGGTTCTGGCCGTGCGCACCGTGCTGGCCCACGCCGTACTGGGCGGCGATGCCCTGCCCGATCACCGCGTGCTGCGGCGGCAGCAGCTCGCTGGGCTGGACGAGGGCGAAGCCGGTGCCCATGAAGCTGAGCTCCCAGCCCTCGCCCGTGTTGCCGCGCCGCCGCCACACTCCGGAGGAGTGCGTCTGTGCCTGCATCTGCACGCGCAGCCCGGTGGACCAGGCGACGATGGCGTCGGCGTCGCAGTTCACGTACCGGTCCGGCGTGACCCGCATGAGCAGCGGCGCGCCGGAGGTCATGAGGGCGACCTTGCCCTGGCCGGTGATGTTCAGCTGGTACTTCCCCGAGCCGGAGATGCCGTACAGGCTGTCGACGGCGATGACCTCGTGGTGCAGCGAGGAGTCCATGGCAAGCACGTAGCTGCTGTCCACGGTCAGCCCCTCGGGCTCCACGTCCATCACATGGACGTGCTGGGCGAGGTTGGCGAGGTAGACGGTGCCCTGCCCATGGCAGCGCATGAGGTCCAGGCCCTCGCCCGTGCGCGCGCGTGCGCGCGCCTGGCTGTTGCTGCGGTACTCGGCGTCGAACTCGACGAGCCCCTGGTAGGCGATCATCGTGCCCTTGCGGGCGAGCACGTCGTCGTGGCCCTGCAGGGTGACGCGCAGCATCTGCTTGTTCTGCAGACTCCAGCGCTCCTGGGTCTGCTGGTCGTTGAAGGCGAAAATCGGGCTCTGCATGATCCTCTGACTCTCCTTCAGCCCCGGACGCGGAGACGGTCGGTGCTGTCCTCGCTCGGCTGGACGACGACGATGCCCTGGCCGGAGAAGGCCATCTGGAACGCCTCACCGCTGCCGCGGCCGATCAGAGACTGGGCCTTGAAGCTGCGCTTGCCCTTCACCTTGAGGTTCGGGGACCAGGCGACGAGCGCGTCCGGGTCGACGTACGTCTCGTCCTCCCCGCCGCCGCAGTCGACGACGATCGGCTTGCCCCGGGAGGTCAGCGCGACCCAGCCCTGTCCGGAGATGGTGGTGTTCCACAGCCCTTGTCCGGCGAACTTCGCCAGACCCTTCACCCGCTCGACGCCCCAGGTCAGATGGGCGTCGAAGGCGAGCAGGTTGGTGGCGTTGACGGAGATGCCGTCGCCGTTGAGCTGGATGACGACGACGTTGGCGCCGTAGTCGGCGAGGTACAGCAGACCGTCGCCCGTGCACTTCATGAGGGGCGCGCCCTCGCCGGTGATCCAGTCACGGGCGATCTGGCGCACGGCCGGCGGGTTGGGTTCGTACTGGATGAAGCCCTCGTAGGCGACCATCGAGCCGACGCGGGCGAGGAGGTCGTGCCCGCTCTGCAGGGCGACCTTGAGCATGTGGTTGCCGTGGTTCTCCATGCGAGCGGTGACGGGGGCGGGGGCGTATCCCGCGATCGACTGGTTCATGACGGGCTCCCTCAGACCTCGTACGGCTGGACGACGATGAAGTTGCCGGGTGCGCCCCGGAACTGGAGGTTGACGCCTTCTCCCGTGTCGCCGGGATAGGCGTTGCGGCGCATCCGCACCTGGCTGGAGACGATGACCTGGGAGGCGGCCGACCAGGCGACCACCGCGTTGGAGTCGGCGAACGTAGTCGGTGTGACGGGCAGGACCACGGGCACGCCGTGGGTCTTCACGACGACCGTACCCACGCCCTGGAACTGCATGGTGAACAGGGCGCCGCCGGGAATGCCGTGTCCCTCGATGCGGCGGACCTCGTACTGCAACGACTCGTCGAAGGCGAGCACGTTCTCGGCGGACACGCAGATGGCGTCGCCCTGGAGCTCGACCGGGTGCAGATGGGTGGCCCCCTCGGCGAGGAACACCTGGCCGTGGCCGGTGCAGCGCATCAGCTGCATCTCCTGGCCGGTGGCGCTGCCGACGATGCGGCCGGCGAAGCCGGCTCCCTTGTAGCTGAAGTCGACCTTGCCCTGGTAGAGCACCATGCTGCCCTGCCTGGCGAGCACCGGCTGGCCGCCGACGCCGAGGTCGACGCGGACGAGCTTGGCGTTCTGTGGCGTCCAACGCTGCCCGGTCGGAGTCTCCTTGAACACCTGGAGCGCGGCCGTCACGCCGGGGCCCTGGGGTGAGCCCTGCGGCGCGCCATAGGGCTGCTGTCCCGGTACCTGCCCGTACGGAGCGGGCTGCTGGCCGAACTGCGGCTGGCCGTACGGGGCCGGGGCGGGCTGCCCGTACTGCGGGGCCTGCTGCGGCTGCTGCCCGTACGGCGCGGGCTGCTGGGGCTGCTGCCCGTACGGAGCGGGCTGCTGGGGCTGCTGTCCGTACGGCGCGGGCGGCGGAGTCGGGGCGTGATGAGCCGGCGGCGGCGTCGGCGCGTGCGGAGCCGGCGGCGGCGTCGGCGCGTGCGGGGCCGGCGGCACCAGGGGACCGACCATCGTCGGCGCCGCGTGGACCGGGGCGGGGGCCGGGGCGGGGGCGGGGGCGGGCGGTGCGCCGAACGCCGGCGCGGGCGCCGGGGCCTGGGGCGCGGCGGGCGGGGCGAACGCGGGCGGCGCGGCGGCCTGGGCCGGCGGGGCGAAGCCCGGCGCGTCGGCCGGCTGCTGCTGCGGGGCCTGCTCCTCCTCGACGACCTCGCCGCCGAAGTTCTTCAGCAGCGCCTCGAGCCCGCCGTCGAAGCCCTGGCCGACGGCGGCGAAGCGCCACACGTCCTTCAGGTAGAAGTCGCCGAGCATGACCGCGCGTTCGGTGGAGAACTCCGTGCCGGTGAAGGCGTAGCGGGCGACCTCCTCGCCGCCCGCGACGATCCGGATCCAGCCGGGGCCGACCTGCGACATCTGTCCGGCGCCGTCGATCGTCGCGGTGAACGACAGCTTGTGGATGTGCGCGGGCACGCGGTCCAGGGTGATGCGGAAGGACTCGGTGTCACCGGCCTGCGCGCCGAGCAGCTGGACGGACTCCTCGGGCGACTTCGGCTGGTTGAAGAAGACGAAGTAGCGGTCGTCGGAGAGCCGCTCGTCCGCGTCGAGGCCGAAGCAGCTGATGTCGAAGGTCAGGCCGGGCGCCGCGATCTGCACGCCCACGTACAGATCGGTCCCCGCCGTGAGATCACTGATCTTGGCCTTGTGGCCGCGTTGGAATTCCCTGGCCATGTGTGACGACCGTCCCCCATCCCGAAACGTACGAGTGCGTCGCGCCAGGCTAACGGCTGGCCGTGACATCGCGGCAGGCGCGTACGCGATCGGTACGAAACCGGCACGCGGACCGCGACGCGGACCGGCCCTCGCAGCGGTGCCCGGCCGGGGTCACTCCTCGCGCGCGTGCGGCAGCCGCGGCAGACGGGCCGCGGCGGCCACGCCCTCCAGGTAGCCGCGGGCCCGCTCGGTGCGCGGATACGCGTCCAGGAGCCGCCAGAACCGCGGCCCGTGACCGGGCACCAGGAGATGGGCGAGCTCGTGGCAGAGCACGTAGTCGACGACGTACTCGGGCATGCCCTGGAGCCGGTGGGAGAGCCGGATGCTGCCCTCGGCGGGGGTGCAGGAGCCCCAGCGGCTGTTCTGGTTGGTCACCCAGCGCACGGACGCGGGCCGGGCCCGGCCGCCGAAGTACTGCTCCGACAGCCGCTCGGCGCGCTCGGTCAGCTCCCGGTCGCCGGGGACCTTCCTGCTCTCCTGGGCCGCCAGCTTGTCCAGCATGACGGTGACCCAGCGGCGCTCCTCCGCCTCCGACATCCGGGCCGGGATGAGCACCACGGTCCGGTCGCCCTCGCGGTAGGCCGAGACCGTCCTGCTGCGGCGGGAACTTCTGCGCACCTCGACCGCGCTCGTCCCCGAGCCGTGGGGCGGTCCGCTGGTCACGCTGGGCTTCGGGTCGGCCGGCACGGCCCCGACGTTACCCGCTGTGCGCGGCGGAAGTCCCGCACCCCCGCATTCGGATGATTATCGGCCGCACCCTGTGGACAACTCGGCGCACCGCCGGCGCGGCCCGGGCAACCTGGATCCGGGAACGGCGAACCGAGATCGTTCACGTGGTTCACGGGGGTGGGTCGTGCATCCGATGGTGAAGCCGGCGCTGCGGCGCGCCTGGCGCAATCTGCGGTGCGTGCAGTTCGGGGTGACGCCCGCGCACGCGGTGGTGCTCGGACCGGTGGATCCGGCGACGGGCAGTCTGATCGGGCTCCTCGACGGGACGCGCGGGACGGAGCTGCTGCGGGCGGAGGCCCGGCGGCTCGGGCTGCCGGAGGGGCATCTGGAGGCGCTGCTCGGGCGGCTCGAGGCGGCCGGGCTGATCGCCGACGCGTCCGTGCGGCCACCGGGCGGCGGGCCTCCGGGCGCGCCGGCGGGGCGGGCGGACCCGGAGCTCGATCCGCTGCGGGCGGACCTGGCCTCACTCTCCGTGGTGCACCGGGCGCCGGACGGGGCGGCGCGGGCGATGGCCGCGCGCCGGGCGCTGCGGGTGCAGGTGCGGGGCACGGGCCGGGTGGGCGCGGCGGTGGCGGCGCTGCTGTCGGCGGCGGGGGTGGGCCGGGTGGAGGTCCTGGACTCCGGGACGGTCGCGCCGTGGGAGGTGGCGCCGGGCGGGGTGCCGGCCGAGGCGGTCGGCGAGCGCCGGGCGGTGGCGGCGCGGCGGCTCGTGGGCCGGGCGGCGCCGGGCGGGCGGCCGCCGGGAAGCGCGGACGGCGGCGCGGAGCCGGGGCTCTCGCTCGTGGTGGTGACGCCCAGGGACGGGCTCGGCGCCTATGTGCCGGACCCGCTGCCGGCCGAGAGCTGGCTCGCCGCGGGCATCCCGCACCTGTACGCCGGGGTGCTGGAGGCGACCGGTGTGGTGGGTCCGCTCGTGCTGCCCGGCGGCACGGCCTGCGCGGGCTGCATACAGCGGGAGCAGGCCGACCGGGAGCCGGTCTGGCCGCGGCTGCCGGCCCAGTGGCGCTCGGGCGCGCCGCATCCGCTGCCCGCCTGTGACGTGTCGCTGGCGGCCGCGGTCGCGGGGCTCGCCGCGGCGCACGCCCTGGCGTTCCTGGACGGCGATCTGCCGTCGAGCACCGGGGCGCGCTGGGAGGTGTCGCTGCCGCTGCTGGAGTGGCGCTCGGCGCCGGTCCGGCCGCACCCGGCGTGTCCGTGCGGGGCGCGGCTCGCCCCGCGGGGAGAGCATGCCCCGGCGGCGGTGGCACCCCGGAAAGCCGCGCGGGACACAATGGCGGGGTAACGAGCCTGTGCAGCACGACAGCTGGGACTTCACGTACTCGGGACCTGGAGGGCGCATGTCTGATCTTCCCCGGAAGGCGGTCACCCGGACCGCCAAGCTGGCCGCGTTGCCGCTCGGCTTCGCCGGCCGGGCCACCTGGGGCCTGGGCAAGCGGATCGGCGGGAAGTCCGCGGAGCTGGTGACGCGGGAGCTCCAGCAGCGGACGGCCGATCAGCTGTTCAAGGTGCTGGGCGAGTTGAAGGGCGGGGCGATGAAGCTCGGGCAGGCCCTGTCGGTCTTCGAGTCGGCGCTGCCCGAGGAGGTCGCCGGGCCCTACCGGGCGGCGCTGACCAGGCTTCAGGAGGCCGCGCCGCCGCTGCCTGCGGGCACGGTGCACGGGGTGCTCGCGGAGCGGCTCGGCAAGGAGTGGCGGGAGCTGTTCCTGGAGTTCGAGGACAAGCCGTCGGCCGCGGCCTCGATCGGTCAGGTGCACCGCGCGGTGTGGCACGACGGCCGCGAGGTCGCGGTCAAGGTGCAGTACCCGGGGGCCGGGGCGGCGCTGCTCTCGGATCTGACGCAGCTCAGCCGGTTCGCGCGGCTGCTCGGCCCGCTGATCCCCGGCATGGACCTCAAGCCGCTGATCACGGAGCTGCGGGACCGGGTCGCGGAGGAGCTGGACTACGGGCTCGAGGCCGAGGCACAGCGGCGGCACGCGCAGGAGTTCGCGGGCGACCCGGACGTGGTGGTGCCGGACGTGGTGCACCAGTCGGAGCAGGTCCTGGTGACGGAGTGGATGGACGGGGTGCCGCTGTCGGAGGTGATCGCGGACGGCACGCCGGAGCAGCGCGACCGGGCCGGGCAGCTCCTCGCCCGGTTCCTCTTCTCGGGTCCCGCACGCACCGGGCTGCTCCACGCCGATCCGCACCCGGGCAACTTCCGGCTGCTGCCCGGCCCGGCCGGCGACGACGAGGCCGGGGCCGGCTCGTGGCGGCTGGGCGTGCTGGACTTCGGCACGGTGGACCGGCTGCCGGGCGGGCTGCCGGAGACGATCGGCACCTGTCTGCGGATGACGCTGGCCGGTGAGGCGGAGACGGTGTACGAGCTGCTGTGCGCGGAGGGCTTCGTGAAGAAGTCCATCGCGCTGGACCCGGACGCGGTCCTGGAGTACCTGCTGCCGATCATCGAGCCGGCCGAGGTGGACGCGTTCGGTTTCACCCGCGGCTGGATGCGCTCCCAGGCGGCCCGGATCGCCGATCCCCGCTCGCCCGCGCACCAGTTGGGCAAGCAGATGAATCTGCCGCCCTCGTATCTGCTGATACACCGTGTGACGTTGAGCACGATCGGGGTGCTGTGCCAGCTGGGCGCGACCGTACGGCTGCGGGACGAGCTGGCCCGGTGGCTGCCCGGGTTCACGGAGCCGCAGGCGGCGGAGGCCTGAGGCGCCGGGGTCCGGGCCGGCGCCCGGTCACCACCAGGAGGAGTCGAGGCGGCCCTCGATGGCCCTGATGTTGGCGCGGGCGCAGTCCTCGCAGAAGTAGCGGCGGGAGCCGTTCTCCACCGAACAGGTCCAGGTGACGGGGAGTTCCCGGGCGGTCTTGCCGCAGCGGTCACAGACGAAGCGGGGCTCGGCGGCGGGGTCGTCGTTCACCTTGGTGACGATAACCCGGCGGGCAGCCGCGGCCGGTGCAACGCACCGCGGGGGCCGGTCCGTTCGGACCGGCCCCCGCGGATCGGGTGGCTGCCTGGATCAGTGCATGACGGCCATGGCGAGCGCGCGGCGGGCGCGCATCGACACGCGCTCGGCGCGCCGCTGCATCCGCCGGGCGGCGACCAGGCGCACGGCCTGGCGTTCCGCCTCGACTTCCCGCAGGCGCTCATGCATATGGGCACGAGCCAGGGCTTCTGGAATGAGTTGCATCTCACGGGTCCTGTTCTGACGCGAGCGCATCGCGCCGTTCATCGAAAGTTCGGGGGTCGCGGAGCCGGCCGGCTCGGGGGCGGACGAGGTCATCGGGGCCTGCTTCTGGGGATCGTGCGTGAGGGGGCGGTCGATGGTTCCGATGGCGTTCATGCCGCGACCGGGTTCTTGCGCGGACGGCCACGGGGCCGCTTGCGGGCCACGACCACGCCCTGGACGAAGAGCTCGCCACCCCAGACGCCCCACGGCTCGCGCCGCTCCTTGGCGCCCGCGAGGCACGCCTCCATGAGCGGACAGGTCTTGCAGAGCGACTTGGCGTACTCGACGTCGGCCGGGGACTCGGCGAAGAAGACCTCGGGGTCGAATGCGCGGCAGGGGACGGGTACGCCGAGGTTCTCGATGGCGTCGTCGAGCGCGGTGAGCGAGGTGAGGGGGGTCAAGGCGAAGTCCTCCGTGAGGCCGGGCGGGGGGATCGTTTCGGAAGGCGGTACGGACGGGGCGTGCGCTTCGAGTTGCACGGGTTTTCTTCCTCGTCTGGTCGTTCCGGCCTGGTGGGCCGGGTTCTCGGTGGTACCGGTCGCTGCTGGTCCCGAGGCCCCTTCGCTCCGTCAGCCCCGTTCGGGGACAAACAGAAGGGCCGCGGATCCCTGATGGGGTTCCGCGGCCCTGAAGGCGCCGGCCTGATCGTCGATCAGGCTGGATCACTCCAGGGTTCGAGCCCACGGAAGGCCCACATCGTGTGGTGCTGCGTCGTCTGCTGCTGGATACCGGCACCGGTCGCGGTGGCCGCAATGCCATAGGCCGTGGCCTGGGCCTTGCCCACTACTCCTGCTTCCAGTGCCTTGGTCGGTCGCTCATTGCGCTCCGGGCGATCCATCAGCAGACCGGACATGCCGAGAGGCAGTCCGGCGCCGGACAGACCGGTGCCACGGAGGCTGGAGGACGTAAAGGCGGAGAGGCCGAGCGAGCATGCGGAGGCGACGACCGAGAGATCGGTCATTTTGGCGGTGCTGGTCTTGATGTTGATGATGCTGATCACTGGAATCGCCTCCCTTCGGCGTCTCGGAGGGCTCGGGGTGAGCCGGACCCTCATGCTTTTAGGACATGTACAGCCACTTGGACAAGTACAGCACGAAGACAGGGCTTCAAAGAAGCCGCTGTTCCCGTGGTTAAGAACCTATGGGGCTTGACGGGGCGGGCGCAAACTATTTTTCCGACGAGTTTTCCTCAGCCCTCGTCGTCGCTTCCTCCGGGCTCCTCACCTGCGCAGATGGCGAGAACATCGACGCCGAAGCGGTCCAGCTTGCGGGCGCCCACTCCGGGGATCGCCGCGAGCTCTCCGCCGGAGCCCGGCAGCTGCTCGGCGATCGCCATGAGCGTCTTGTCGGTGAACACGCAATAGGCGGGCTGGCCCAGTGCGCGGGCCTGCACCGCGCGCCACTCCCGCAGCCGCTCGTACAGCGCCTCGTCCATGTCCGAGGGGCAGTCCTCGCAGCGCATCAGCTTCATCTCGCCGGCCTCGGTGAGCGTGGCGCCGCAGACCCGGCAGAGCACCGGCCCGCGCCGCTTGCGCCGCCCGGCGGCGGCGCCGGCGCCGGCGCCCCGCTCGACTCCCCCGCCACCGGCACCGGCCCCGCCGGCCGCGCCCAGCGGGCCCGAGCCGGGCCGCAGGCCCTTGAGGAAGCGGGTGGGTCGCCGGTTGGCGCGGCCGCCCGGGGAGCGGGACAGCGCCCACGACAGCCGGAGGTGGACCCGGGCCCGGGTCACGCCCACGTAGAGCAGCCGGCGCTCCTCCTCGACCTGCTCGTCGGTCTTGGCGTACGTGATCGGCATCATGCCCTCGGTGAGGCCGACCAGGAACACGGCGTCCCACTCCAGGCCCTTGGCGGCGTGCAGCGAGGCGAGCGTGACGCCCTGGACGGTGGGGGCGTGCTGGGCGGCGGCCCGCTCGTCGAGCTCGGCGACCAGGTCGGAGAGGGTGGCGCCGGGCTTGGCCCGGGCGAAGTCCTCGGCGAGCCGGACCAGCGCGGCCAGCGACTCCCAGCGGTCGCGCACGGCTCCGGAGCCGGCCGGCGGCTCGCTGGTCCAGCCCTTGCCGGAGAGCACGGCCCGGACCTGGGACGGCAGCTCCTCGACGCCGTCGAGGAGGGAGTCGTTGGCCCCGAAGCGGGCGGCGCCGCGCAGCGCGGCACCCGCCTCGCGCACCTCCTGGCGCTCGAAGAAGCGCTCGGCGCCGCGCAGCTGGTAGGGCACGCCGGCGTCGGCGAGGGCCTGCTCGTAGACCTCCGACTGGGCGTTGACCCGGTAGAGCACGGCGATCTCGCCGGCCGGCACGCCGGCGGCGATGAGGTCGCGGATCCGGCGGGCGGTGCCCTCGGCCTCGGCGGGCTCGTCCGCGTACTCGGTGTAGACGGGCTCGGGGCCGGACTCGCGCTGGGAGACCAGCTCCAGGCGGTGCTCGGCGGCCCGGCCGCGGGCCTGGCCGAGCAGCCCGTTGGCCAGGTGCACGACCTGCGGGGTGGAGCGGTAGTCCCGCACCAGCTTGACCACGGTCGCGCCCGGGTGACGGGTGCGGAAGTTCAGCAGGTGGTCGGGGGTGGCGCCGGTGAAGGAGTAGATCGTCTGGCTGGCGTCGCCGACCACGCACAGGTTGTCCCGGTCGCCGAGCCACAGGTCGAGCAGCCGCTGCTGGAGCGGCGAGACGTCCTGGTACTCGTCGACCACGAAGTGCTGGTACTGGCGGCGGATCTGGTCGGCGATGTCGTGCCGGTCCTGGAGGATGCCGACCGTGAGCAGCAGCACGTCCTCGAAGTCGATGACGTCGCGCTCGCGCTTCAGCTGCTCGTACATCGCGTAGATCTGCCCGATCTCCGCGGGGTCGCGCGGGGCGTCGCGCACCGACTTGGCGACGGCTGCCGGATAGTCGGCGGGGACGGTCTGGGTGACCTTGGCCCACTCGATCTCGCTCGTGACGTCCCGCAGCTCGTTGCGGTCGAGCCGGACCCGGCAGCGCGCGGCGGCCTCGGCGACCAGCTGGACCTTCCGCTCCAGGAGCCGGGGCAGCTCGCCACCGACGGCTTTCGGCCAGAAGTACTGGAGCTGGCGGAGGGCGGCCGAGTGGAAGGTGCGGGCCTGCACGCCGCCCGCGCCGAGCTGCCGCAGCCGGCCGCGCATCTCGCCGGCGGCGCGGTTGGTGAACGTGACGGCGAGCACACTGGCGGGCGCGAGCACGCCCGCCCGGACCCCGTAGGCGATGCGGTGGGTGATGGCCCGCGTCTTGCCCGTGCCGGCACCGGCGAGGACGCACACCGGGCCGCTCAGCGCCAGGGCGACCTCGCGCTGCTCCGGGTCGAGCCCGTCGAGCACCGCGTCGGCCGTGTCCGGGACCTGCGGGAAGAGAGTGGAGTGCGTTGCTGCTGTCACCCGGTCAATGCTGCCAGGTCGCACGGGGTCGGTGCGGCGCGTTGTCCACAGGTGTGAGGCTTTGGTCATACGAATCCGGGGCAGTCGCGTTCCGGGAATGGCCGGGTGACGACGTACGTTCTTCTTCTCGGCACCGACCCCGAGCAACCCCGACACGAGGAGCGCCAGGCCATGCAGGGCACTGTGACGATGTACAGCACGACGTGGTGCGGCTACTGCCGCCGGCTGAAGAGCCAGCTGGACCGCGAGGGCATCGCGTACACCGAGATCAACATCGAGCAGGACCCGGAGTCGGCGAAGTTCGTCGAGAGCGTCAACGGCGGCAACCAGCTCGTTCCGACCGTGGTCGTGGTCCCGGCCTCCGGCGCCGAGCAGGTCGCCATGCCGAACCCGAGCCTGGCGCAGGTCAAGCAGGCCCTGGCCGTCTGACCGACGGCGCCCGCTGACTGAAAACAGCCCCCTCCCGGCAGGCCGGGAGGGGGCTGTTCCGCTTCCACTCGGGCTTCCGCTCGGGCTTCCGCTCGGGCTTCCACTCGGGCTTCCGCTCAGGCAGGAACCGCGCTCACACGCCCGGCTTCGGCAGCGGCTTGCCGTACCAGAGCTCGATCAGTCGCGAGGCGATCGAGATCCCGTACGGCGCCAGCACCTCGCCCGACTCGAAGCACGCGGCCAGGTCCTCGCGGGAGAACCAGCGGGCCTCGTGGATCTCCTCGCCGTCCACGTGTATCTCCGAGGAGGTCGCCTTGGCGAAGAAGCCCAGCATCAGGCTGGACGGGAACGGCCACGGCTGGCTCGCCACGTACTCGACCTCGCCGACCGTGACGCCCGCCTCCTCGAAGACCTCGCGCGCCACGGACTGCTCGATGGACTCGCCCGGCTCGACGAAGCCCGCGAGCGTCGAGAAGCGGCCCTCCGGCCAGTGCACCTGGCGGCCGAGCAGCGCCCGGTCCTGGTCGTCGGTGACCAGCATTATCACCGCCGGGTCGGTACGCGGGTAGTGCTCCGCGCCGCAGGCCTGGCAGCGCCGGATGTGCCCGGCGGCCGCGACCACCGTGCGCTCGCCGCAGCGCGAACAGAAGCGGTGCAGCCGCTGCCAGTTCTCCAGCGCCACCGCGTGCGTCATCAGGCCGGCGTCCCGCGCCGAGAGCAGCAGCCCCGCCTCGCGCAGCCCGGCCGGCCGCGCGGACTGGTCCATGCGGCCCGGCAGGCTGTCCTTCTGCAGCGCGAAGTAGGAGACGCCGTCCTCGTCCGTGCCGAGGAAGTAGCGGTGCGTCTCGGTCGGCGGGGCCTCGAAGGCCGGGGTCATGACCAGCTCGGTCCGGCCGTCCGGCGTGTCGTCGATCAGCACCTGGCCGCCCGAGACCACGAAGACCCTGGTCGTCGGGTGGCTCCAGGCGGCCGCGAGCCACGCCTCGTCGAGGCGGTGGTGAGCGGCCCGGTCGATCCCGCTCGGGGCGGTCAGCGAGATCGGGCGGTCCGCGAACGCGTTGTTCAAGGTGCTCACAGGTGCTTCCAACTCCCCCGGATCATGTGCAGTGGGCTCAGCGGTCAGTGGACTGGGCGGTCAGTGGACCGGGCGGACGGCGGCGGGCAGCTCGCCCCACAGATGGGCGGTCGTCTCGACGCCCTTCATGAGGAGATCCAGCTCGATCTTCTCGTTGGGGGCGTGCCAGCCGTCGGACGGGACCGAGATGCCCAGGAACAGCACCGGCGTGCCGAGCACCTCCTGGAGGTCGGCGGCCGGTCCCGAGCCGCCCTCACGGGTGTAGCGGACCTTGGCGCCGTCGAAGGCCCGGCTCATCGCGCCGGCCACGGCCTTGAGGGCCGGGTGGTCGAGCGGGGTGAGGCAGGGCCGGGTCGGGGCGCCGAAGACGATCTCGTACCGGACGCCCGCCGGGACCAGTCCGGCCAGCCACGCGCGGACGAGCGTCTCGATCCGCGCCGGGTCCTGGCCCGAGACGAGCCGGAACGACAGCTTCAGATGGGCGGAGGCGGGGACGATCGTCTTGCCGCCGGGGCCCTGGTAGCCGCCGCCGATGCCGTTGACCTCCGCCGTCGGGCGGGCCCAGACGCGCTCCAGGGTGGAGTAGCCGGCCTCGCCGAGGGTGCCGTGCGACTTGGCCGTGGTCAGCCAGCCGGCCTCGTCGAAGGGCAGCTCGGCGACGAGCGCCCGCTCCGCCTCGGACAGCTCGGTGACACCCTCGTAGAAACCGGGGATCGCGACCCGCTCGTCGGCGTCGTGCAGCGCGGCGACGATCCGGCCGGCGACGGTCGCCGGGTTGGGCACGGCGCCGCCGAAGGAACCGGAGTGGATGTCCTGGTCGGGTCCGAACAGGTCGATCTCGCAGTCCGCGACGCCGCGCATGCCGGTGCACACCGTGGGCGTGGTCTCCGACCACATGCCGGTGTCGGAGACGATCACCAGATCGGCGGCGAGCCGGTCCGCGTGCTTCTCCACCAGGGCGCGGAAGTGCGGCGAACCCGACTCCTCCTCACCCTCCACGAGCAGCTTGAGGTTGACGGCGGGCGCGGTGCGGCCGGTCGCGGCGAGATGCGCGCGCACGCCGAGCGTGTGGAAGAAGACCTGGCCCTTGTCGTCGGCCGCGCCCCGCGCGTACATCCGGCCGTCGACGACCGTGGGCTCGAACGGCTCGGTGTGCCAGCCGTCCTCGCGGGCGGCGGGCTGCACGTCGTGGTGTCCGTAGACCAGGACGGTCGGCGCGTCGGGCTCGCCGGACGGCCAGTCGGCGAAGACGGCCGGAGCACCGTCCGTCTCCCACACCTCGACCGTCGCGAACCCGGTGTCCGTCAGCTTGGCGGCGAGCCACTCGGCGCTGCGCCGCACGTCGCCGGCCCGCTCGGGCTGCGCCGACACGGACGGGATCCGCAGCCACTCGGCGAGGTCGTCGAGGAAGGCGGTGCGGTGCCGCGCGATGTACGCGCGCACGGCGTCGGTCGATACGGCGTGGACGGCGTTGTCCGGGGTCTCGCTCATGGCACCGAGCCTATCCGGCGCCGAACGGCGCTCCGTCCCCGGCCGGGTCACCTTCACCGGGCTCCCCGCGCAGGATCGCCTCCAGCTCAGCCCGGCCGGGCAGCCGCCGGGGCCGCACGACCTCGCCGGTCCGCACGTAGACGAACGCGGCGGCCACCTCCTCCGGGTCGAGCCCGTGCTGCTCGGCCCAGGCGAGGCGGTAGATCGCCAGCTGGAGCGGGTCCGCGTTGCGCAGCCTGCTCGTCTTCCAGTCGACGATCTCGTACGCGCCGGTGTCCGCGTCCCGGTAGACGGCGTCGATCCGGCCCCGCACCACCCGGCCGGCGAGCGAGAGGTGGACCGGTATCTCGACCTTGTACGGGCTGCGGCGGGCGTACGGCGTGCGGCCGAACGCCTCCTTCAGCGTCTCCAGGTCCCGCTCGTCCAGGATCTCCGGCTCCCCGGCGAACTCCTCGCCGCCGGGCAGCTCCTCCGGGCCCAGCATCGGCAGCGGCAGCTCGTCGAACCGCGACTCCACCCACGCGTGGAAGCGGGTGCCGCGCCGGGCCGCCGGCTGCGGCGGCTTCGGCATCGGCCGCGCCAGCTCCTTGGCGAAGCCGTCGGGGTCGGCGGCGAGCCGCAGCACCTGCGAGGCGGACAGGTACGCGGGCAGCAGGACGTCACGCGTGGTGGCGCGGGAGCGGTGGAGCTCGGCGGTGAGCGAGGTGAGGTCGCGGTCCCAGGAGGCGATGGTGCGGGCGTCTTCGGGCGTGAGGGCGGGCCGGGCCTCGGCGCGGGGCGCGGGGACGTCCGCGTGCGGGACGTCCGCGTGCGGGACGTCCGCGTGCGGGGCGGGCGCGCGCGGGGCCGGCGAGTGCGGGGCGGGCTCGTGCGGGGCGGGCTCGTCCCACTCCGGGTCGTTCGGCGGCTCGTGCGGGTCCGTCAGGTCGTCGGGAAACCAGAGGCCGTCCGGGTCCTCCGGGACGGGGGCGGGGGTGGGCGCTTCCCGCGCCCACAGCCGGGTCAGGACGGCCTCCGCCGCCGCCCGCCGCCGCTCCAGGCTCTCCTTGTCCAGCGGCAGCGGCCATGCCTGGTCCCTCGTCTCCGCCGCAAGGACCGGGTTCTCCTCGCCCTCCGCCGGCTCGTCCGCCCATGCCTCGATCTCGCCGTGGCCGGCCGCGCAGTGGTCGTGAAGGGCCGTCAGGAAGTCCGACGGGCCGCGCGGCTTCTTCTGGGAGGGACCCCACCAGTGGGCGGAGCCGAGGAGGAGGGAGCGGGGGCGGGTGAAGGTCACGTAGCCGAGGCGGAGCTCCTCGGTGTGCTGGTGGTCGCGGAGTTCCTCCTTGAAGGCCTTCATGGCGGCCGGGGTCCATACGTCGAGGGCCGGCAGGGTCGCCGCGTCGCCGCGCAGGGCGTGCGGGAGGACCTGGGGCTGGGCGGTCCAGGACTCGCGGGCGCGGGTGGACGGGAACTGGCCGGTGACCAGACCGGGCACCGCGACGACGTCCCACTCCAGGCCCTTGGACTTGTGGGCGGTCATCACCTTGACCGTGTCCTCGCCGCCGGGGAGCGCGTTGTCCAGGCCCTTCTCGTACTGCGCGGCCGTGCGCAGGAAGCCGAGGAAGGCGAGCAGGGTGGCCTCGCCGTCGAGGGAGGCGAAGCCTGCGGCGATGTCGAGGAAGTTGCCGAGGGTCTCGCGGCGGCGGGCGGCCAGGGCGTGCGGGGAGGCCGACAGCTCGACCTCCAGGCCGGTGGCGGCGAGCACCCGGTGCAGCACGTCCATCAGCGGGTCGGCGAGCGAGGTGCGCAGCGCGCGCAGCTCGGCGGCGAGGCGGGCGAAGCGGACGCGGGCCTCGGCGGAGAACGGCAGGCCGTCGTCCTCGCCGCCCGGGTCGAGGAAGGTGTCGAGCGCGTCGGCCAGCGAGATCACCTCGGCCGGGTCGACGCCCTCGACGGCGGCGGCGAGCCGCTGGTCGGCGTCGGCCCGCTCGCCGGGCCGGTGCACGAGGAGCCGGGCGCGGCGGCCGAGGAGGGCGAGGTCGCGGGGGCCGATGCGCCAGCGGGGGCCGGTGAGGAGGCGGACCAGGGAGGCGTTGGCGCCCGGGTCCTGGAGGACCTCGCAGACGGCGACGAGGTCGGCGATCTCGGGCAGGTGGAGCAGCCCGGAGAGGCCGACGACCTCGACGGGGACGTCGCGGGCGACGAGGGCGGCCTGGATCGCGGGGAAGTCGGTGGCGGTGCGGCACAGGACGGCGATCTCGCCGGGCGGGGTGCCGGTGCGGACGAGGTGGGCGAGGGAGCCGGCCAGCCAGTCGAGCTCCTCGGCGTGCGTGGGCAGGAGCGCGATCCGCACGCTGCCGTCCCGCTCGGCGCCCGGCGCGGGCCGCAGCGCCTCGACGCCCTCGTGCATGGCCCGCAGCGGGGCGGCGAGGCCGTTGGCGAGGTCGAGGAGGCGGCCGCCGCTGCGCCGGTTCTCGGAGAGCGCGAAGCGGGTGGCGGGGCTGCCGTCCTCGTACGGGAAGTGCTCGGGGAAGTCGTCGAGGTTGGCGACGGAGGCGCCGCGCCAGCCGTAGATGGCCTGGCAGGGGTCGCCGACGGCGGTGACGGCGTGCCCGGTGCCCTGCCCGAAGAGGCCGGACAGGAGCAGCCGCTGGGCGACGGAGGTGTCCTGGTACTCGTCGAGCAGCACGACCCGGAACTCGTCGCGGAGGATCGCGCCGACCTCGGGGCGGGTGGTGGCGAGCTCGGCGGAGAGCGCGATCTGGTCGCCGAAGTCGAGCAGGTCGCGGGAGCGCTTGGCCGCGCGGTAGCGGACGACGAGGTCGAGCAGCTCGCGGCGCGCGGCGCCGGCCTCGGGGAGTTTGCGCAGGTCGGCGTTGGTGAGCTTGGCGCCGGCGAGGTCGGTGAGCAGCTCGGTGTCGTGGGCGAGCAGGCGCTCGGGCGGGACGAGGTGCTCGGCGAGCTCGGCGTCGAGCGCGAGGAGGTCGCCGACGAGGGTCGGGAAGGAGCGGGTGAGCGCGGGGTACGGGCCGGGGGCCTCGCGCAGCACGCGGGCGGCGAGCTGGTAGCGGGTGGCGTCGGCGAGCAGGCGCGAGGTGGGCTCCAGGCCGATGCGCAGGCCGTGGTCGGTAAGGAGCTGGCCGGCGAAGGCGTGGTACGTGGAGATGCGCGGCTCGCCGGGCAGGTCGTCGGGGGCGCCGCCGGGCTCCGGGACGGGGTCCGGGTCGGTGACGCCGGCGCGGACGAGGGCGGTGCGCACGCGCTCGGCGAGCTCGCCGGCGGCCTTGTTGGTGAAGGTCAGGCCGAGGACCTGCTCGGGGGCCACCTGGCCCGTGCCGACCAGCCAGACCACCCGGGCGGCCATCACCGTCGTCTTGCCGGAACCGGCTCCGGCCACGATGACCTGCGGGGCGGGCGGCGCGGTGATGCAGGCCGTCTGCTCCGGGGTGAACGGGATGCCGAGCAGCTCCTTGAGCTGCTCGGGGTCGGTGATGCGTGCGGTCACTCGAAAAAGGCTAACCGGACGCGCTGACAATCCCGGCCGGTCCGGCCCGCCGGGCCCGACACACCGGTCCGGCCCGCCGGGCCCGCGCGGGAGCCGGTCGCCCGGCCGGCCCCCGCCTGCGGCCGGCGGGGGCGTCGCCGCCGGGCCCGCGTCAGGCCGGGGTGCTGTTGCCCTGCTCCAGCTTGGAGAGGTCGACGGTCTGGTCGGCGGGCGGGGCGACGACCTTCACGGGCTTGTCGTAGTCCGAGAGGACCACGACGCCGGGCTCGCTGCCGCCGCGCTTGACCATCCGGAGGATGTACGGCTTGCCGCGCTGCGACACGGACACGGTGGTGGTCTCGCCGGTGGTCTTCCGCTTCACGACCGTGGCGACGGGGGTGCCCTTGACCTGGCCGTCCGGGCCGCGGGTGAGTCCGGTGCGCTCGGCCTTGTTCCGGCCGAGGTCGGCGAGGAGGGCCTTGAGGTCGCAGACGCCGGTCAGGTCCTCCGTACCGGGCTGGCCCTGCGGGATCTTCAGCCAGCGGCCCTTGAGCAGCTCGATCGTGGCCTCGATCTGCGGTTCGGGCATGCCCTGGGAGGTCATGGAGGCGCGCCAGAACGCCTCGTCGCCCTTCATGTACGTGACGGTGCCGGTCTGCCGCAGCTCGGCGGCGCCGCCGCTCAGCCGGACCACGCCGGTGCACTGGTGGTGGTCGTTCACGGAGAAGTCGACGTCCAGCGGCTGGCCGCCGGAGACGACCCGGCCTGCCAGGCGGAGCGAGGTCGCGGACTGGGTGGCGGTGACGGCCTTGTCGGCGATCTGGTCGGCGGTCAGGCCCTTGAAGGGGTCGGGCGGGGGCGTCGGCGCCGCGTGGGCGGCCAGGGCGGCGGGCCCGGCTCCGGCGACCAGCGCGGCGCACAGGGTGCCGGTGACGGCGGCGACGCGGAGCCGGGGCAGCCGGACGCGCGGCCTCGTGGACGGCCCGGTGGACGGTCCGGCGGACGGCTTGACGGGCGGCTTGGTGTGGGACGCCATGCGAGCCTCCTCGCGGTTCTCCCGTACCCCCGGTCTTCCAGCGTGCCGGAGCGGGCCGTGCCCCGCGACCGCACGTCACGCGGCGCACGTCACCACGCGCGCGTCGCGAGGCGCCTGACCACGCGCGCGTGGGAGGCCCGTGTCAGAAGCCCGCGTCCAGCGACTGCAGGTTGACGACGTCGCGCTCGGCCGGCCGGTCGGCGTTGACCGGCTTGCCGTGGTCGCTGAAGGTGTACGTGCTGGTGGAGGCCGGGTCGGCGGCGTCGGCCCGGACGGACTTGAGGAGGTAGGGCGCGCCGTCCTTCGCCACGTACAGGGTGAGCGTCCTGTTCTTGAGCACGATGGCCTTCTGCCCGTTCACCTTGCTGTCGGCGACCCGGGTCAGGCCGGTGCGCGCGGCACGGTCCTGGTCGACGTGGTCGCGCAGGGTGTCGAAGTCGCAGACAGTGCCGAGGTCGAGGTCGCGGGTGCGGTCGGCGGCGGCGACGTACAGCCAGCGGCCCGGAAGGCTGAGGTAGCCGACCATGGCCTCGGTCTCGGCCGCGTCGGAGCCGTGCTTGCCGGCGGTGACGGCGGCCCGCCAGAAGGGCTCCTCGGCCCGGACGAACAGGGCGCCGTCCGCGCCGATCAGGTCGGCGCTGGTGCCCTGCCGGTCCATCGTGCCGGCGCAGGCGCCGCGCTCGTCGGCGGCGACGTCGATCCGCAGGCCCTCCTGCAGGGCGTCGTCGGGACCCCCGGTGACGCGCAGCCCGATGGCCTCCTTCGTGACCCGGACGGCCTCTTCGGCGATCGCGTCGGCGTCGGTTCCGGTGCGCGGGTCCGGGGCCGCGGCCGGGGCGCCGCGGTGGCCCTTCGACCCGGTGGCGGCGCCCGTGGCGCAGCCGGTCACACCGACGGTGGCGGCGGTGGCGCAGACCAGTGCCGTGATCCAGGACTTTCGGCTGGTGGCCATGCGTACTCCCGTACTCCTCGCAGGCTTTCTTTACAGAAGGGTTAAGTCATATGCGACAGGAGGTGTACGAGGAAAGGGCGCGCGTCACGTCCGGGCGCCCTCGCGTACGAACTGGTGCCCGATCAGTCGACGATGTGACGGCCCTCCGGGCGGGCGCTGCACGAGGCGCGGAAGGCGCACGTGGTGCAGTGCTGACCGGTCGTCGGGGTGAAGCGCTCGTCGAGGACACGGCCGGCGGCACTGGCGAGCAGGTCGCCGACCCACTCGCCGGAGAGCGGCTCCTGGGCCTGGACCTTCGGCAGCGCGTCGCCGCCCTCCTTCTTGGCCGCGGCCTGGCGGAGGTGGACGAGTTCGGCGCCGCCGGGCTCGGGGGTGCGGCCGCCGAAGACCTCGTCGACGGCGCCCTCGCGGACGGCGAGCTGGTAGACGGCGAGCTGCGGGTGGTGGGCGACCTCGTCCCTGGTGGGCGCGGACTTGCCGGTCTTGAAGTCGACGACGTAGGCGCGGCCGTGCTCGTCGGCCTCGACGCGGTCCATGGAGCCGCGGATGCGCACCTGGTACGCGCCTGCCTCCAGCGTCACGTCGAACTCGTGCTCGGTCGCGGCGGGCGTGCGGCCCGCGCCGCGGTTCATGACGTGCCAGTGGAGGAAGCGCTCCAGGGCGATCCGGGCGTTCTCCTTCTCCTGCGCGGACTTCCAGGGCGCGTCGAAGGCGAGCGCGTCCCAGACGGAGTCCAGGCGGGCCATCAGGACGCCGAGGTCGGCGGGCGTACGGCCGGAGGCGACCTCGTCGGCGAGGACGTGGACGACGTTGCCGAAGCCCTGGGCGGCGGTCGCCGGGGCGTCCGCCTTGACCTCGCGGCCCAGGAACCACTGGAGCGCGCAGGTGTTGACCAGCTGGTCGAGCGCGGAGCCGGACAGCGCGACCGGGCGGTCGCGCTCGCGCAGCGGTGCCTCGCTGCGGGTCGGCTCGGCGAGGCCCCACCAGCGGTCGGGGTGGGCCGCCGGGACGAGCGGGTTGCCGTCGTCGTCCGTGAGCCCGGCGAGCGCGGCGAGCCGCTCGGCGGCGGCTGCGCGCAGTTCCGGCGAGGCGTCCGGGTCGACGGTGGTGGCGCGCAGTTCGGCGACGAGCGCGGAGACGGCGAGCGGGCGGCGGGGCCGGCCGGTGACCTCCTTCGGCTCGACGCCGAGTTCGGCGAGGAAGCGGGAGGGCTGGTCACCGTCCTCGGCCGGGGCCTTCACGGCGGTGACGACGAGGCGCTCGCGGGCCCGGGTGGCCGCGACGTAGAACAGCCGGCGCTCCTCGGCGAGCAGCGCGCCGGGCGTGAGCGGCTCGGCGAGCCCGTCCCGTCCGATCCGGTCGGCTTCGAGGAGCGAACCGCGCCGGCGCAGGTCGGGCCAGACGCCTTCCTGCACGCCCGCGACGACGACCAGGTCCCACTCCAGGCCCTTGGCCCGGTGCGCGGTCATCAGGCGTACGGCGTCGGGGCGGGTGTGACGGCGGGTCAGCGTGTCCGCCGCGATGTCCTGCGCGTCGAGCTCCTCCAGGAAGTTCAGCGCGCCCCGGCCGCCGACCCGGTCCTCCGCGCGGGCGGCCGTCTCGAACAGCGCGCACACGGCGTCGAGGTCCCGGTCGGCGTTCCGGCCCGCCGGACCGCCGCGCAGCGAGGCCCGCTCCAGCCGCCCGGGCCACGGCGTGCCGTCCCACAGCAGCCACAGCGCCTCCTCGGCGGTGCCGCCGCCGGCCAGCTTGTTCCGCGCCGCCCGCAGCAGCTCCCCGAGCCGCCGCGCCCCGCGCGCGTACGCCTGATCGTGCGCCACCAGCCGCTCCGGCTCGGCCACCGCCCGAGCGAGCAGCACGTCCGACGGCGCCGGCACCTTGTTCCCCCCGGCCCGCTCCTCGTCCCGCAGCGCCCGCCCGAGCCGCCGCAGATCGGCGGGGTCCATCCCGGCGAGCGGCGAGGCGAGCAGCGCGACGGCGGTCTCGGTGTCGAGCCAGCTGAGCGCGGGAGCCCCGCCGCCGGGGCCCACCGGGGCGCCGGCACCGGCGCCGGACGCGTCGGCGCGGGGCGCATCGGCATCGGGCGCATCGGCACCGGGCGCATCGGCATCGGACGCGTCGACACCGGGCACGTCGCCGACCGGGGCCTCGTCCTCGGTGCCGGATACGGCGCTGCCCGCGCCGGGCGCGTCGGCACCGGGCGCATCGGCACGGGGCGCGTCGACACCGGACGCACCGGACGCACCAACCGGGCCCGCCGCCGCTCCCCCCGCCACCGCGCGCAGTGCGAGCAGCAGGGCCGCGACCGCGGGCTCGTGGCGCAGGGGGATGTCCGCCGCGTCCGTCTCGACCGGGACGCCGGCCGAGGTCAGGGCGCGGCGGAGGGTCGGCAGGGGGGTGGCGGAGCGGGTGAGGACGGCCATGGCGTGCCAGGGGAGGCCGTCTTCGAGGTGGGCGCGGCGGAGGAGGTCGGCGATGTTGTCGGTCTCGGTGGAGGGCGTGGGATACGTGTAGGCCTCGGCGCGGCCGCCGTCCCGTACCGGGGCGAGCGCGCGGTGGGCGCGGACGCGGTCGGCGGGGAGGCGGGGCAGCGGCATGCGGGCGGCGAGCAGGCGGGTGGCGGCGAGGAGGTCCTCGCCGGAGCGGCGGGAGGTGCCGAGGACGTGCACGCGGCCGCCGAAGGTGGCGGGGAAGTCGAGGATGCCGTTCACGTCGGCGCCGCGGAAGGCGTAGATCGACTGGTCGGGGTCGCCGAACGCGACGACCGTCGGGGCGGTGAGCCCGCGCAGCAGCCGGACCTGGGCCGGGTCGGTGTCCTGGTACTCGTCGACGAAGATCGCGTCGTAGGCGGGCAGGCTGCCGGGCGCGGCGGACTCGGTGAGGAGCACCGCGCGGTGCACCAGCTCGGTGTAGTCGACGACGCCCTGGAGGTCCATGACGTCCAGGTACTCGGCGAGGAAGCCGGCCGCGGCCCGCCAGTCGGGCCGGCCGACCCGGCGGGCGAAGGCGTCCAGGGCGCGGGGGCCGAGGCCCAGCTCGCGGGAGCGGGCGATGACGGCGCGGACCTCGTCGGCGAAGCCGCGCGTGGTCAGGCAGGCCCGCAGTTCGTCGGGCCAGCCGACCTTGCCGAGCCCGGCCTTCTCCAGGTCGATCTGCCCGGCGAGCAGCTCGCGCACGGCCAGGTCCTGCTCGGGTCCGGAGAGCAGCCGCAGCGGTTCGGCGAAGAGGTCGGCGTCCTGGTGGGCGCGGACGAGGGCGTAGCAGTACGAGTGGAAGGTGGTGGCCTGCGGCGGGCGGCGGCCGCCGAGCCGGGCCGCCATCCGGTCGCGGAGTTCGACGGCGGCCTTGCGGCTGAAGGTGAGGACGAGGAGCCGTTCCGGGTCGGCGCCCCGCTCCAGGCGCGCGGCGACCGCCTCGACCAGCGTCGCCGTCTTCCCGGTGCCGGGTCCGGCGAGGACCAGAAGCGGTCCCTCCGCGTGCTCAACCACCGCCCGCTGGCCTGCGTCAAGCACAGGGGGCCGGGTCTGCGCCGGGACGGCCCGCACCAGCCGGTACGCACCGGGGCCCCGCGTCGACGCGAGGGTGGAGGAGGAAGTCACGTGGGTAGCCGGTCCTGCTGGGTCTGCGGAGTGAGGGCGCGTGGAAACGCGAACCTCGACGTTACGCGATTCGGCGCGCCCGGACCCCGTACCTCACGCCGTGCCTCACCCCTCCGTGCCGGCTCCGCCGTCCCACCGCGCGGCCCGCATGTCCAGCTTGACCGGGCCTCCCTTGGCCTCGCGCAGCGGCGTGCCCTCCGCCCGGTAGTGACCGAGCGCACGTCGCTCGTGTCCGGGCAGCAGCGCCCCGTCCGACCGCACCACGCGCCACCACGGCACGGAGCCCCCGTACAGTGCCATGACCCGGCCGACCTGCCGCGGCCCGCCCTCGCCCAGCCACTCGGCGACGTCGCCGTAGGTCATCACCCGGCCGGGCGGGATCTCCTCGGCGACCTGAAGGACCCGTTCCGCGTACTCGGGCAGCTCGGGCAGCTCCTGTGTCTCCATTCGGGTCATCCTGCCTCACCCGACCGACAACCCCCTGATGCCTCCGTTCGGCCCCGCTTCGTGCCACCATCGTCCGGGCGGTGACTGGTGATACGAGAACAAGAACAAGAGACCACGATGGAGACGACGGCCAGGACGGCCACGGCACAGCACGCAGAGACGGACATGGTGATGACGCACGACAGCCCGCCCGAGGGCGGGCCAGGGCCCGAGCCCGCTCGGGAGCGTGGTCCTCAGCCTGATCCGGAGCAGGGCCCCGGGCAGGAACCCGTGCACGGCACCGGGCACGGCACCGGGCAGGAGCCCGGGCACGCCCCCGCGCAGGACCCCGGGCGGAACGCCGGCCCGGCCCCGGACGGCACCCCGGAGCGCGTCTCCGGCGACGAGCCGCTCCTGGCCGCACGCGTGCACCGACCGTCCGACCTGATGCGGCTGCTCGTCGGCGTCCTGGCCATCGCCCTCGTCCTCGCCATCGCCGCCTTCGCCCACGGCACCACCTCCGGCCTGGAGCAGGACATCAACAAGGGCGCCGGCGGCGCCCCCGACGTCTTCGTCAAGATCGCCGGCCTGGTGTCGTCGATCGCCGTCCTGCTCGTGCCGGTCGCCTTCGCGATCGAGCGCCTGGTCAAACGGGACGGGCTGCGGATCGCCGACGGCGTCCTCGCCGCGGTGCTCGCGCACGGCGTGACCCTCGCCACGGACCTGTGGGTGGCGAACGCGGCACCCGGCACCATCCAGGACGCGCTGACCCAGCCGCAGTCCGGCGGCGGCCTGACCGACCCCGTGCACAACTACCTCGCGCCGGTCATCGCGTACATGACCGCCGTCGGCATGGCCCGCAGACCGCGCTGGCGGGTGGCGCTGTGGGGCGTGCTGCTGCTCGACGCCTTCACCATGCTGGTCGCCGGCTACACCACCGCCTTCTCGATCATCCTCACCGTGCTGATCGGCTGGACGGTGGCGTACGGCACGCTCTACGCGGTCGGCTCGCCGAACGTCCGGCCGACCGGCCAGACGCTGCTCGCCGGGCTCCGCCGCGTCGGCTTCCGGCCGGTGACGGCGCTGCGCGCCGAGGGCGTGCCGGAGTCCGCGGACAAGGACCGCGACAAGGACAGCGGGGATCGCGGCCGCCGCTACATCGTGACCCTGGAGGACGGGCCGCCGCTCGACGTCACCGTCGTCGACCGCGAGCAGCAGGCGCACGGCTTCTTCTACCGGGCCTGGCGGCGCCTCACCCTGCGCACCATCACCACCCGCCGCTCGATCGTCTCCCTGCGCCAGGCCCTGGAGCAGGAGGCGCTGCTCGCGTACGCGGCGATCGCGGCGGGCGCGAACGCGCCGAAGCTCATCGCCACCTCCGAACTCGGCCCCGACGCCGTGATGCTCGTGTACGAGCACCTGGGCGGCCGGACCCTGGACTCGCTCGACGACAAGGAGATCACCGACGACCTCGTGCGCAGCGCGTACGAGCAGGTGAAGGCGCTCCAGTCGCGCCGGATCGCGCACCGCAGGCTCGCCGGCGACGCGATCGTGGTGGATCGTTCCGGCAAGGTGATCCTCACGGACCTGCGCGGCGGCGAGATCGCGGCCGGCGACCTGGTCCTGCGGATGGACATCGCGCAGCTGCTCACCACGCTCGGCCTGCGGGTCGGCGCCGAGCGGGCCGTCGCCGCGGCCGTGGAGGTGCTCGGCCCGGACGCGATCGCCGACTGCCTGCCGCTGCTCCAGCCCATCGCGCTCAGCCGGTCGACCCGCGCCGAACTGCGCCGGCTCGCCCGCGAGCGCTCCGCGCGCGAGCGCGAGGCGGTCCTCGCGGCCTCCGAGGCGGCCAAGCAGGCCCGGGCGGAGGCGCGGGCCCAGGCCAACCTGGAGACCGACCGCAAGGCGGCCCGGGCTGAGAAGCAGGCCGACAAGAAGGCCGAGAAGCGGGCCCTCGACACCGCCCTGGACGAGGCCCGCGAGGAGGACCTGCTCGCCCAGATCCGGCAGCAGGTGCTGCTGATCCGGCCGCAGGCCCCGGTGGAGCCGGTCCGGCTCGAACGCATCAAGCCGCGCACCCTCGTCTCGCTCATCGCCGGCGCGGTCGCCGCGTACTTCCTGCTCTCGCAGATCGCCCGCACCCCGATGTCCACGATCAGCCAGGCCGACTGGGCCTGGGTGTCGGCCGCCGTCGTCTTCTCCGCGCTCAGCTACGTCGCCGCGGCGATGGCCCTGCTCGGCTTCGTGCCGGAGCGGGTCGGCTTCTGGCGCACGGTGGTGGCGCAGGTCGCCGGCTCCTTCGTGAAGATCGTCGCTCCGGCGGCGGTCGGCGGTGTCGCCCTGAACACCCGCTTCCTCCAGCGCGCGGGCGTGCGCCCGGGGCTCGCCGTGGCGAGCGTCGGCGCCTCCCAGCTCTTCGGCCTCGGCGCGCACATCCTGCTCCTGCTGTCCTTCGGCTATCTCACCGGGACGGAGCGGTCGCAGTCGTTCACCCCGTCGAGGACGGTGATCGCCGGCCTGCTGACGGTCGCGGTGCTCGTGCTCGTCGTGACGGCCATCCCGTTCATGCGGAAGTTCGTCTCGACCCGGCTGCGGTCGCTCTTCGCGGGCGTGGTGCCGCGCATGCTGGACGTGCTCCAGCGGCCGATGAAGCTGGTCACGGGCATCGGCGGCATGCTGCTGCTCACCGCCTGCTTCGTCTTCTGCCTGGACGCCTCCATCCGCGCCTTCGGGCACGGCGACACGACGCTCAGCTACGCGAGCGTGGCCGTCGTCTTCCTCGCCGGCAACGCGCTCGGCTCGGCGGCCCCGACCCCGGGCGGCGTCGGCGCGGTCGAGGGCGCGCTCACCTTCGGCCTGGTGGCGGTGGGCCTCCCCCTGGAGGTCGCCACGCCGGCGGTGCTGCTCTACCGCCTTCTGACGCTGTGGCTGCCCGTGCTGCCGGGCTGGCTGGCCTTCAACTGGCTGACGAAGCGGGAAGCCCTGTAGCGGTCGGGGGGGGGGGGGGGGGGGGGGGCGCGGGCCCCGCCCCCCCCCCCCCCCCCCCCCCCCCCCGCGTCAGGGGTGCCGGATCGGGCTTCGGCGGTGTCGGACCAGGCTTCGGCGCGGTGCACGGTCAGGCTTCGGTACGGCCCTCGCCGCTGCCTGATCAGGCTTCGCCGGTGCCGGATCAGGCTTCGCCGGTGCCGGATCAGCCTTCGCCGGTGTCGGATCAGCCTTCGCCCGGTGCGCCGGGTCAGGCTTCGGTACGGCCCTCGGCCGCGGCCTTGCGCTCCTTCTCGGCCTTCTCCTCGGCCTCCATCTCGGCGAAGACGTCGATCGGCGGCGGCGCCTTGGCGAGGAAGACCCAGGTCAGATAGACCGCGAGCAGGAACGGCGGGATCTTCAGGGCGACCAGGACCCAGCCGAGCTGTGTGGTGTCGGCCCACCAGTACAGCGGGAAGAGGATCGCGCACTTGGCGAGCAGGATCAGGCCCCAGGCCCAGCTGGCCTTGGCGTACGCCTTCTTGCGGCCCGGGTTACGGGTGCGCCAGGAGAGGTTCTCCTTGAAGATCGGGCCGAGGATCAGGCCGATCAGGGGCACGCCGGCGAGGGTCGTGACGATGTAGGCGACGGCCATGCCGAGCGTGTAGAGCATGCCCGGCAGATAGAAGTCCTTGGCGTTGCCCGTCATCATCGCGAAGACGACACCGAAGGCGACGCCGAAGACGCCGCTGAAGGCGTGCTTCACGGTGTCGCGGCGGACCAGCCGGACGAGCACGAGCACGAGGGAGACCGCGAGCGCGGCGATCGCCGAGGAGTGCAGGTTCTTGTTGATCGTGTAGATCGTGACGAAGAGCAGCCCCGGCAGGACCGTCTCCACCATGCCGCGCACTCCGCCGAACGCCTCGAAGAGGGCCGCCTCGGTCACCGCCTTGTCGGCCTGGGCCTGCGGGTCCTGGACCCGGGCGTGCCGGCCGTGGGTCGACTGGTCGGTGGTCGGCTTGTCGACTGAGGTCACCGGCTACTCCTGTCCGAGCGGTCGCAGCTCGTATTTGGGGTTGAAGAGGACCCGCCGGCCGTGGCTCATGGAGATCCGGCCGGAGGCGATCAGCTTGCGGCCCGGCTCGATGCCCACGATGGACCGGCGGCCCAGCCAGACGACGTCCAGCGGTGCCGTGCCGTCGAACAGCTCAGCCTCCAGCGCGGGCACACCCGCCCGGGGGCGCAGGGTGACCGTGCGCAACGTACCAGTCACCTTGACTATCTGGCGGTCGGAACAGTCGGAGATGCGCGTGCACCCCGACGCGGCCGTGTCCTCCTGGAGCTCCACCGACTCCAGCTCCTCCTGCGAGGTGGAAAGGCGGTCGAGCATACGGCGGAAGCGACCGGCCGGCTTCTCTGTACGCGGTGCAGCACTCATACAGAAAGCGTACCGGCCCCTGCCGACACCGAACCCGGCGCTGAACACGGCGCCGAACGTGGTGCTGAACCCGGCACCGAAACCCTGGCCGGCCGGGCACCGAACCCATGGTCGGCCGGCACCTGAGTCAGTGTTCGAAGCGGTAGCCCATGCCCGGTTCGGTGACGAAGTGGCGCGGGTGCGAGGGGTCGCGCTCCAGCTTCCGCCGCAGCTGCGCCATGTACACGCGCAGGTAGTTGGTCTCGGTGCCGTACGAGGGCCCCCAGACCTCCTGGAGCAGCTGCTTCTGGCTGACCAGGCGGCCGCTGTTGCGGACCAGGACCTCCAGGAGGTGCCACTCGGTGGGCGTGAGCCGGACGTCCTTGCCGTCGCGGTGGACCTTCTTCGCCGCGAGGTCGACGGTGAAGCCGTTCGTCTCGACGACCACCGCGCCGTCCTCGGCGCCGCCGACCGGCTCGGCGCGGCGGACCGCGGCGCGCAGCCGGGCGAGCAGCTCGTCCATGCCGAAGGGCTTGGTGACGTAGTCGTCGGCGCCGGCGTCGAGGGCCTCGACCTTCTCGTCGGAGGTCTGCCGGGCGGAGAGCACCAGGATCGGGACCCGGGTCCAGCCGCGCAGGCCCCTGATCACCTCGACGCCGTCCATGTCGGGCAGCCCGAGGTCGAGCACGACGACGTCGGGATGGCGCTCGGCGGCGAGCCGGAGGGCGGTGGCACCGTCGGGCGCCGCGTCGACCTCGTACTTCCGCGCCTTGAGGTTGATCACCAGGGCGCGGACGATCTGTGGCTCGTCGTCGACCACGAGGACCCGGGTCATGGAGGGGCCTTCCTTGTCGTTGGGGCGTTCTGTGGGACGGGATCCCGTGCGGGCGGGTTCCGGGTGCGGTGCGTGAGGTGACCTCGGCGCGCTACGTGAAGGTGTGCACACTCGTCGTCGCGGCGCCGGGTTCCGGGGCCGGGGCGGCTTCGGGGTCCGGGGCGGGGGCGGCTTCGGGGCTCGGGGCGGTGCTGAGGGTGAGCACCATGGTGAGGCCGCCGCCGGGGGTGTCCTCGGCGGTGATGGTGCCGCCCATGGCCTCGACGAAGCCGCGGGCGACCGCGAGGCCGAGGCCGACGCCGGAGCCGCGCGGGGCGTCGCCGAGGCGCTGGAAGGGCTCGAAGATGCCGTCCCGGCTGTCCTCGGGGACGCCGGGGCCGCGGTCGGTGACCCGTAGTTCGAGGCGCTCGCCGAGGACGCTGGCGCCGACGGTGACGGGCATGCCGGGCGGGCTGTACTTGACGGCGTTCTCGACGATGTTCGCGACGGCGCGCTCCAGGAGGCCGCGGTCGACGGCGACCATGGGCAGCGTCTCGGGGATGTCGAGGTCGACGCTGCCGTCGGGGACGCCGCCGAGGGCCATGGGCACGACCTCGTCGAGGTCCGTGGGGCGGATGAGCGGGGTGACGGTGCCGGTCTGGAGCCGGGACATGTCGAGGAGGTTGCCGACGAGGTGGTCGAGCCGGTCGGCGCCCTCCTCGATGCCTTCGAGGAGGAGCGCCTGGTCCTCCTCGGACCACTCGACGTCGTCGGAGCGGAGCGAGGAGACGGACGCCTTGATGCCGGCGAGCGGGGTGCGCAGGTCGTGGCTGACCGCGGCGAGCAGCGAGGTGCGGATCTTGTTGCCCTCGGCGAGCTTGCGGGCCACCTCGGCCTCGTCGACGAGCCGCTGGCGGTCGAGGACGACGGCGGCCTGCGCGGCGAAGGCGCCGAGGACGCGGCGGTCCTCGGCGGGCAGGACGCGGCCGGTGAGGGCGAGCGCCAGGTGGTCGCCGACCGGCATGTCGACGTCGGCGTCCTCGGGCCGGGTCACCGGCCGGGAACCGACGGCGGCGGCGCAGCTCCAGGGTTCGAGGTCGCCGGAGCGCTCCAGGAGCGCGACGGACTCCATGGAGAAGGTCTCCCGGAGCCGTTCGAGCAGGGCCTCCAGGCTGGACTCGCCGCGCAGCACGCTGCCGGCGAGGTACGACAGCACCTCGGACTCGGCGCGCAGCCGGGCGGCCTGCTGGGTGCGGCGGGCGGCCAGGTCGACGACGGAGGCCACGGACATGCCGACGCCGAAGAACACGGCGATGGCCACGATGTTCTTGGGGTCGGCGATGGTGATCCGGTGCAGCGGCGGGGTGAAGAACCAGTTGAGGAGCAGCGAGCCGAAGGCCGCCGAGGCGAGGGCCGGCAGGAATCCGCCGAGGAGGGCGGCGCCGACGGTCATGGCGAGGAAGAGCAGCATGTCGTTGGCGAGCCCGAGCTGCGCGTCGACATGGGTGAGCAGCAGGGTCAGCAGCGCGGGTCCGCCGACGCCGACCAGCCAGCCCCAGACGATGCGGGCGCGGCCGAGCCGGGCGCCGCGGGCGACGGGCAGGCCGCGGCCCTTGGCCGCCTCCTCGTGGGTCACGATGTGGACGTCGAGGTCGGGCCCGCAGTCGCGGGCGACGGTCTGGCCGACGCCCGGCCCGAGGACGTACTGCCAGGAGCGGCGGCGGCTGGAGCCGAGGACGATCTGGGTGGCGTTGACGCCGCGGGCGAACTCCAGGAGGGCGGCGGGCACGTCGTCGCCTATGACGTGGTGGAAGGTGCCGCCGAGGTCCTCGACGAGGGTGCGCTGGACGGCGAGTTCCTTCGGCGAGGCGGCGGTGAGGCCGTCGCTGCGGGAGATGTAGACGGCGAGCACCTCGCCGCCGGCGCCCTTCTCGGCGAGCCTGGTGGCCCGGCGGATGAGCGTGCGGCCCTCGGGGCCCCCGGTGAGCCCGACGACGATCCGCTCGCGTGCCTGCCAGGTGGACCGGATGTTGTGCTCGCCGCGGTACTGCCGCAGGTACTCGTCGACCCGGTCCGCCGTCCACAGCAGCGCCAGCTCCCGCAGCGCGGTCAGGTTGCCCGGGCGGAAGTAGTTGGACAGGGCCGCGTCGACCTTGTCGGGCTGATAGACGTTCCCGTGCGCCATGCGCCGCCGCAGCGCCTGCGGCGACATGTCGACCAGCTCTATCTGGTCCGCCCGGCGCACGACCTCGTCCGGCACCGTCTCCCGCTGCCGCACACCCGTGATCGACTCGACCACGTCACCGAGCGACTCCAGGTGCTGGATGTTGACGGTCGAGACGACATCGATCCCGGCGGCGAGCAGCTCCTCCACGTCCTGCCAGCGCTTGGCGTTGCGCGAACCGGGCACGTTGGTGTGGGCGAGCTCGTCGACGAGCGCGACGGCCGGCCTGCGGGCCAGGACCGCGTCGACGTCCATCTCGGTGAAGCCGGCACCCCGGTACGTGAGCTCCCGCCGCGGCACCGTCTCCAGGCCGTGCAGCATCACCTCCGTACGCGGCCGGCTGTGGTGCTCCACGAACGCGACCACGCAGTCCGTACCGCGCTCCACGCGCCGGTGCGCCTCGGAGAGCATCGCGTACGTCTTGCCGACGCCCGGTGCCGCTCCCAGGTAGATGCGTAGTCTGCCGCGTCCCATGGCTCGACCTTACGTCCAGCGAAACGGACATTCCGCACGGGTGTGGGAGGCCGGGCGCCGTATTGACGTGATCCTGATGCGCGCGGCCGAGGAGCGGCGGCCGGACGCCTTCTCCCGGCCCCCAGGGCCTCCGCCGCTCTGATCGGCCGGACACGTCCTAGTGCTCGATGATCTCGCCGTCGCTCAGTTCGAGGACGCGGTCGGCCAGGCCGAGGAGCTGGGAGTCGTGGGTGGCGACCAGGGCCGTGCAGCCCTCGCTGCGGACCACGGCGCGCAGCAGCTGCATGACCGCGAGGCCGGTCTCGGCGTCCAGCTGTCCGGTCGGCTCGTCGGCTATCAGCAGCGCGGGACGGTTGGCGAGGGCGCGGGCGATGGCGACCCGCTGCTGCTGGCCGCCGGAGAGCTCGCCGGGGCGCTGGGCGGCGTGGTCGGCGAGTCCCACCAGGGCGAGCAGCAGGGCGACGCGCTCCTCGCGCTCCTTGGGGTCGGCCTTGCGCAGCCGCATCGGCACGCCGACGTTCTCGGCGGCGGACAGGATCGGTATCAGTCCGAAGGACTGGAAGATGAAGCCGATCTTGTCGCGGCGCAGCTCCAGGAGTCCTTCCTCGCCCAGCTCGGCGAGGTCGACGCCGTCGATGACGATGCGGCCCCCGTCGGCGCTGTCGAGGCCGCCGACCAGGTTGAGCAGCGTGGTCTTGCCGGAGCCGGAGCGGCCCTTGAGGGCGATCAGCTCGCCGCGCGGGATGCCGAAGGAGACCCCGCGCAGGGCGTGCACGGCGGCGTCGCCCGTCCCGTACGAGCGGCGCAGGTCCTCCACCCGGACCATCGGCGTGCCCGCCGGGTCCTCGATGACGGCCGTGCCGGTCCGCGCATTGCTCTCACTCACCGTGAAACCCCCCTGGTTCGAACGTGTGCGCCGCCAGTATGTGCCGATCACCAGGACCTGTGCCAGACCTGTGGACGAGCACCTGTGGACAACGCGCGATGGGCCGCTTCCCGATCGGGAAGCGGCCCATCTGTCGAGGTTCTGAGAACTCGGCGGAACTCGACGGAACCCGGCCGAGCTCAGCCGGAGGTCAGCAGGTCAGCGGATCTCGGAGATCTCCGGTCCGCGCTGGAGCTGGCCCATGCCGCCGGAGAACCGGGAGCCGGCCTGGTCCTCCTGCTGCACGCCGTCCGGCACCATCTGGGCGTCGTTGGGCAGCTTGAGGACGATCGGGTCGCGCGGGGCCATCGGGCCCTCGCCGCGGACGACCACGGTGTCGCGCACGATCTGCTCCAGGAGGCCGGCGGCCTCGGGCTGCACGGCGCCCTGCCCGGAGATCACACCGCGCAGGAACCAGCGCGGGCCGTCGACACCCACGAAGCGCACCAGCTGGACGCCCCGGTTGCCGTCGGGCAGCTGCACCGGGACCTGCGCGCGCAGCTCCCAGCCCAGCGGGCCCTCGATCTCCTCGATGACGCCGCCCTGCTGGGTGATGCCCTCGGCGATCTCGTCGCGGACCTCGCCCCAGATGCCTTCCTTCTTGGGCGCGGCGAACGCCTGCAGCTGGACGGCGCTGTCGCGGAGCACGACGGTGGCCGCGACGATCGCGTCGCCCGCCACCTCCACGCGCAGCTCCATGCCCTCGACGCCGGGCACGTAGAGGCCGCCGAGGTCCACTCGGCCCTCCTCCGGCTTGCCGACCTCGGAGATGTCCCAGGGCCCGTCGGGCCGCGGCGCCGGCGGAAGGTTCACCCGGCGCGACTCATCGGCCGCGTCATCGGTGTCGACGGCATCGACGACCTGCTCGGCCTCGCCCGCTGCGTCAGCGGTACCGCTCTTCTTGCGACGTCCGAACACGTCACTGTCCTTCCCGGTCGGATACGACCGAAGCGTATCGATTCCCACCCGTTGTGCCGTCCACGGCGGCATGGCCGCCGGTGGACCCGAAGCCCCCCTCGGCCCGCGCGGAGCCGGGAAGCTCCGCCACCTCGTGGAAGCGCACCTTCTCGACCTGCTGGACGACCAGCTGGGCAATCCGGTCGAATCGTTCGAACCGCACGCTCTCGCGCGGGTCGAGATTGACCACGATCACCTTGATCTCTCCACGGTACCCGGCATCGACCGTCCCCGGGGCATTCACGAGGGCGACGCCGCAGCGGGCGGCGAGGCCCGAGCGCGGGTGGACGAAGGCGGCGTAGCCGTCGGGGAGGGCGATGGAGACCCCGGTGGGCAGCACGGCCCGCTCTCCCGGGGCGAGCTCGGCGGCCTCGGTGGTCACCAGGTCGGCGCCGGCGTCGCCGGGGTGGCCGTAGGCCGGGATCGGCACGTCCGGGTCGAGCCGGCGGATGAGTACGTCGACGGGATTGCGCATCAGGGGTTCACCTCGAAGGCGCGGGCGCGCCTGACCTGGTCGGGGTCGGACATGGCGGCCTGGATCTCCTCCGGGCGGCCGTTGTCGATGAAGTGGTCGACCTTGACCTCGATGAAGAGGGCGTCGGCGCGGACGGCGACGGGGCCCTCGGGCCCGCCGATCCGGCCGACGGCGGTCGAGTAGATCTTGCGGCCGTGCACGGCGGTGACCTCGGCCTCCAGGTGGAGCACGGTGCCGACCGGGACGGGCCGGGCGAAGTCGGTCTCCAGGCGTCCGGTCACGGCGATGACGCGGAGCAGCCAGTTCAGGGAGCCGATGGTCTCGTCGAGCGCGGTGGCGAGGACGCCGCCGTGGGCGAGACCGGGCGCGCCCTGGTGGTCGGCGGTCACGGTGAACTCGGCGGTGACGGTCACGCCCTCGCCCGCGCGGGCCTCCAGGTGGAGGCCGTGGGGCTGCCCGCCGCCGCACCCGAAGCAGTACGCGTAGTGAGCGCCGAGGAGCTCGCCGGGGGCGGGCGCGTCGGGGTGGCGTACCGGCGCTATGGCGTCGGCCGGCGGGGTGAGAGCGGGGGATGTTCCTGTCACAGGCGCAGACCTTACCCGCGCGGCCGGGCGCGGGTCGCGCCGTGCCAAGCTTGGACGCATGCAGCAGCCTTCCGCACCGTCCCCCGAACAGCCCGCCGCACAGTCCGCCGCACAGTCCGCCGCACAGTCCGCCGCGCCGAGCTTCGACGAGCGCCTGACCGCGCCACGCTCGTGGTGGCTGATCGCGGGTCTGTTCGGCCTGTCCGGGGCCCTGGTCATGTTCCCGCTGGGTCCGGTGCCGACGCTGGCCGGTTTCATCGTGGTGGCGGCGCTGGCCTCGGCGGCGGTCTCCTCGTACGGCTCGGCCCGTGTGCGGGTGGTGGCCGGCTCGCTGGTCGCCGGGGACGCGCGGATTCCGGTGTCGGCGCTCGGGGCGCCGGAGGTGCTCGACGCCGAGGAGGCGCGCGCCTGGCGCACGTACAAGGCCGATCCGCGCGCCTTCATGCTGATGCGCAGCTATGTGCCGCAGGCGGTACGGATCGAGGTGACGGACCCGGCGGACCCGACGCCGTACGTCTATCTGTCCAGCCGGAACCCGGAGGGCCTCGTGACGGCCCTGGAGTCGGCCCGCGCCGAGAACGCGTAAGGGCCCCGCCGGGATCCCGCCGGGACCTGCCCGCGGCGCGCGTCAGCCCCGTGAGGGCCCTCAGGGGCCCTTCAGGGGCTAGAAGTCGATCTCCTTGGGGTTCTGCGGCTGCTCCAGCGGGGGCAGCTCCGGAAGGGCGTCCCAGGGGATCTGGCGGGCGCGCAGGTCCTTGCGGATGTGTCCGGCGACCTTCCTGGTGTCGCGCCGGTTCATGACGGCGCCGACGGCCGCGCCCACCATGAACGGGGTGAGGTTCGGCAGGTTGCGCACCATGCGCTTCATGATCTGCTGGCGCAGTTCGCGCTTGAGCTGGCCGCCGAGGGCCGCGTTGACGGTGGTGGGCCTGGTGGGGTCGATGCCGCGTTCCTCCGCCCAGGAGGTCAGGTACGCGGTCGAGCGCTGGGCCAGCGTGCCGGGCGGCCGGAGGCCGTAGACCTCGTGCAGCTCGGCGATGAGCTTGAGCTCGACTGCGGCGACGCCGGTGATCTCCGCGGCCAGCTCGGCGGGCATCGCGGGCGGTACGGGCAGCATCGCGGCGGCGCCGATGCCGGCACCGACGGTGGCGCTGGCGTTGGCCGCGCCGAGGACGAGCTTGTCGGCGAGCTGTTCCGGGCCGAGCCCGGGGAACTGCCGGCGCAGGGTGGGCAGGTCCCGTACGGGCACGCGCGGGGCGAGCTCGATGAGCCGGTCCGCGAGATAGCCGAGGCCGGCCCTGGCGCCCTGACCGCCGCGCTTGACCCCGCGCCGCACTGCTTCGATGCGGGCGTTGTCGAGCTTGATGCGGTCGAGCTGGACGCGCGCGGGGTTGGCCACGCGCCTCAGGACACCGCCCTTGCGGGCCTTGGGGGCCTCAGGGGCGTCGTCCGGACGGTCCGGGACGGGCCACGGGTCGGCCCGGTCGACGGCGTCCGCTGCTTCGAGCGAGGCCGGATGGCCTCGCTCGTCGTCACGTGCGCCAGGTGTGGGCAGGTGGGCGGAGTACTCGGCGGAGGGTGCGTCCTGGACGTCCTCTGCCGAGCCTGAGCCGCCCTGGTACGTCTCCGGCCTCCCGGGGAGCCGGAGCCGTCGCTTCCGAGACGGTCGAGACGGTGTGTCGCCTGCCACGGCCGCTCGATCTCAGTCGCAGTCGCGGCAGATCGGCTGGCCGTTCTTCTCCCGAGCCAGCTGGCTGCGGTGGTGCACGAGGAAGCAGCTCATGCAGGTGAACTCGTCAGCCTGCTTGGGCAGCACTCGGACCGCCAGCTCCTCGTTCGAGAGATCGGCGCCCGGGAGCTCCAGGCCCTCGGCGGCCTCGAACTCGTCGACGTCGACGGTCGAGGTCGACTTGTCGTTGCGCCGGGCCTTCAGTTCTTCAAGGCTGTCCGAGTCGACGTCGTCGTCGGTCTTGCGTGGGGTGTCGTAATCCGTTGCCATGTCGCTCTCCCCCTCTGGGTGGTTTGCGGTGTCTCCAGCGCACGTAACGCGTGAGAGGCCGGACTTGTGCCCGACCCGAGGCGGAGATTTTGCCTCACATCAAGGTCTGTTACTCAATCGACACCCAATCCGCCCTCTCACGAGTGATCGGCTTTGGGTGACGAACCGGACCGTACACGGTCCGTCGGCCCTCCTTCGCGGGTGCCACCCCGTGTACTTCCCGTCATTCGGACCCCCGGAAACCCGGACTTTTCCGGCTTTTCCTAGAGAATTCGCGATCACGGAGAGTGGAGGACCGGACACTCAATCCTGTGATCGATCACACAGGATCGTCTCAGGAATGAGAACCGGAAATTTAGCCCAAGGCGAACAAATCCGGTCGGCACATGCAGTGTAGCTAGACGGGCAGGGTGACCCTCATCACGAGGCCTCCACCCTCACGGGGCTCGGCGATGATACGGCCGCCGTGGGCGCGCGCGACGGAGCGCGCGATCGAGAGTCCGAGGCCGACGCCCTTGTCACTGCCGGTGCGCTCCTGGCGGAGACGCCGGAATGGCTCGAAAAGGTTGTCGATCTCGTACGCGGGGACCACGGGCCCGGTGTTGGACACCTCCAGGACGGCCTGGCCGTTCTCCGTCGAGGTGAGGACCTCGACCCAGCCGCCCTCCGGGACGTTGTACCGGACGGCGTTCTGCACGAGGTTCAGCGCGATCCGTTCGAGCAGCACACCGTTGCCCTGGACCACGGCGGGGGCCCGCTCGCCGCGGAACTCCACGCCCTTGGCGTCGGCCTCGGCGTGCACCTGGTCCACGGCCCGGGAGGCGACCTCGGCGAGGTCGACCGGTTTTCGCTCGACGATCTCGTTGTCGCTGCGGGCGAGGAGCAGCAGGCCCTCGACGAGCTGCTCGCTGCGCTCGTTGGTGGCGAGCAGGGTCTTGCCGAGCTGCTGGAGCTCCATCGGCGCCCCGGGGTCCGACAGCTGGACCTCCAGGAGCGTGCGGTTGATCGCCAGCGGCGTGCGCAGCTCGTGCGAGGCGTTCGCGACGAACCGCTGCTGGGCGCTGAAGGCTCGCTCCAGGCGCTCCAGCATCTCGTCGAAGGTGTCCGCGAGCTCCTTGAGCTCGTCGTCCGGGCCGTCCAGCTCGATCCGCCGGGACAGATCGGAACCGGCCACCTGGCGGGCGGTCCGGGTGATCCGGCCGAGCGGGGAGAGCACCCGGCCGGCCATCGCGTAACCGAAGGCGAAGGCGATGATGCTCAGGCCTAGCAGGGCGAACAGCGAGCGGCGCAGCAGGTCGTCCAGGGCGAGGTCGCTCTGGTGCCGCAGACATATCGAGGCGGCGTTGTTGATCTGCTCGCCGGTGGACTTGTCGGGCAGGTTGCACCAGTCGGTGGTGGCCGTGACCGTGCCGCTGACCACCTTGAAGGGCAGCTCGGAGGTGCTCTCCCGCAGGGCCTGCGCGGTGAACAGGTAGATGATCGCGAGCAGCAGGATGCCGGCGATCAGGAACATCCCGCCGTAGAGCAGCGTGAGCCTTATCCGGATGGTCGGACGCAGCAGCGGGCGGACCGGGTCACGGGGGTCCCAGGTCGGTTTCGGGGGCGCGTGCAGGGGCGCCGGGGACTGGGCCATCGGGTCAGATCCGGTATCCCGAGCCGGGGACGGTGACGATGACCGGGGGCTCGCCCAGCTTGCGGCGCAGCGTCATCACGGTGACGCGGACCACGTTGGTGAACGGGTCGGTGTTCTCGTCCCACGCCTTCTCCAGGAGCTGCTCGGCCGAGACGACCGCGCCCTCGCTGCGCATCAGGACCTCCAGGACGGCGAACTCCTTGGGCGCCAGCTGCACCTCCTTGCCGTCGCGGAAGACCTCGCGGCGGTTGGGGTCGAGCTTGATGCCGGCACGCTCCAGGACGGGCGGGAGCGGGACGCTGGTGCGCCGGCCCAGGGCGCGGACGCGCGCGATGAGCTCGGTGAAGGCGAAGGGCTTGGGGAGGTAGTCGTCGGCGCCCAGTTCCAGGCCCTCGACGCGGTCGCTGACGTCGCCGGAGGCCGTGAGCATCAGGACCCGGGTGGGCATGCCGAGCTCGACGATCTTGCGGCAGACGTCGTCGCCGTGGACCAGCGGGAGGTCACGGTCGAGGACGACGACGTCGTAGTCGTTCACCCCGACGCGCTCCAGGGCGGCGGCGCCGTCGTACACGACGTCGACCGCCATGGCCTCACGGCGCAGGCCGGTCGCCACCGCATCCGCGAGCAGCTGCTCGTCCTCGACGACGAGTACGCGCACGTCTGTAGATCCTTTCCTGGGCCCCGGTCCTTGAGGTCTGGACGCGGACGGGCGGTTTCACGCACTGACTGTGCGTGTCCATCCTGCCCCGAACGCGCGTAAACCGGCTGTAAGACGGCGGTGTACGGCTTCCGCGAGCGGCCGCGGGACAGGCGGCCGGGGGCGCGCTCCGAAGAATTCACCTGATTCGCGGGCCAGTTGAGGTTTCCCCGCGAAAGGCGTTGGGGAGGACGACTAGCAACCCCGCGATCACGCCCCGTGGACGGCCTGCCGTCCACCACTCTCTGTCCCCCAGAGGTTGCGGTGCGTGGTCCACCCACCCCGGGCACTCTTCGTGCCACGACCCACGACGAGGGGGCGCACGATGGACGCTTTCACCGCAGGGCTGCTGCACCGCATCAGGACCACGCAGTCCGACCTCACGCGCGCTCGTGAGGCGGGCGACGACTTCCTGGTGGAGGTCGAGCTGGCCGAGCTTGACGACCTGCACCGCCTGGCCGCCGAACACGGCGTGGAGGTCGGCGCGGCCAGCGCCTGACCCACCGCAACGCACGCGGGCGGGCCCCGGGAGTCACCGAGACTCCCGGGGCCCGCCCGCGTTCCGTGCGCTTCCCGGCCCTGAGGGCCGCGCTGCGGCCCTCGCGCCCGCTCAGTCGTGCCAGGCCCCGGCTTCCTCCAGGAACTCCTGCAGCACCCCGAACAGGCCCGCGGAGGCGGCGAGCGCCAGCTCGCCCGACGGCGGCTCGCCGGGGCGGCCGCCGGTCAGGCCGCCGGCCTCGCGGGCGATCAGGTCGCCCGCCGCGAGGTCCCAGGGGTTGAGGCCGCGCTCGTAGTAGGCGTCGAGGCGGCCCGCCGCGACGTCGCAGAGGTCGATGGCGGCCGAGCCGGCCCGGCGGATGTCGCGGACCTGCGGGAGCAGGCGCTGGGCGACGTCGGCCTGGTGGGCACGACGGGCCTGGATGTAGCCGAAGCCGGTGGCGACGAGGGCCTGGCCGAGCTCCGGCGAGGGGCGCGTGGCCAGCCGGCGGTCGCCGAGCCAGGCGCCGCCGCCGAGGACCGCGTGGAAGGTCTCGCCGCGCATCGGCACCTCGACGACGCCGACGACGGTCTCGCCGTCCCGCTCGGCGGCGATGGAGACGGACCAGGTCGGCAGCCCGTAGAGGTAGTTCACGGTGCCGTCGAGCGGGTCGATCACCCAGCGCACCCCGCTGGTGCCCTCGGTGGCCGCGCCCTCCTCGCCGAGGAAGCCGTCGTGCGGGCGGCGCTCGGCGAGGAAGCCCGTGATGAGCTTCTCGGCGGCGATGTCCATCTCGGTGACCACGTCGATGGCGCTCGACTTGGTCTTGGCCACGGCCAGGTCGTCGGGCCGCCCGTCGCGCAGCAGCGCGCCGGCGTGGCGCCCGGCCGCCAGGGCCAGGTCGAGGAGTTCCTGCAGCAGGGGATCGGTCACGAGGTCTCCTTGGGCGTACGGAACCTGCGGATCAGGGGGGGGGCGGATCAGGCGTACGGGCTGTCGGCGCCGGCCGCGGCCGGGCGCTCCGCGCGGGCCGGGCAGCAGCCGATCGGGCAGAGGTCGTGGGAGGGCCCGAGCGCGCCGAGTGCGCAGCGCTCGACCCGCTGCCCGCGCTCGCCGGCGGCGCGCTCCAGGACGAGCTCGCGCACGGCCGCGGCGAACCGCGGGTCGGCCCCGACGGTGGCCGAGCGCCGTACCGGGAGCCCGAGTTCGGCCGCCTTGGCGGTGGCCTCGGTGTCGAGGTCGTACAGGACCTCCATGTGGTCCGAGACGAAGCCGATCGGCACCATGACGACGGCCGGTGCCCCGGCGCCGTGCAGCTCCTCCAGGTGGTCGCAGATGTCGGGTTCCAGCCACGGGATGTGCGGGGCGCCGCTGCGGGACTGGTAGACGAGCTGCCAGGGGTGGTCGGCGCCGGTCTCCTCGCGGACCGCGTCGGCGATCAGCCGGGCGACGTCGAGGTGCTGCTTCACGTAGGCGCCGCCCTCGCCGTGGTCGGCGAGGGGCCCGGAGGCGTCGGCGGCGGACTCGGGGATGGAGTGCGTGGTGAAGGCCAGGTGGGCGCCGTCCCGGACGGACTCGTCGAGCTCGGCGAGGGAGGCGAGGACGCCCTCGACCATGGGCCGGACGAAGCCGGGGTGGTTGAAGTAGTGCCGCAGCTTGTCGACGCGCGGCAGCGGCAGCCCCTCCGCCTCCAGCTCGGCGAGGGAGTCGGCCAGGTTCTCGCGGTACTGCCGGCAGCCGGAGTAGGAGGCGTACGCGCTGGTGGCGAGGACGGCGATGTGGCGGCGGCCGTCGGTGACCATCTCGCGCAGGGTGTCGGTGAGGTACGGCGCCCAGTTCCGGTTGCCCCAGTAGACCGGCAGGTCGAGGCCGGCCGCGGCGAAGTCGGCGCGCAGCGCGTCGAGCAGGGCTCGGTTCTGGCCGTTGATGGGGCTGACGCCGCCGAAGAGGAAGTAGTGCCGGCCCACTTCCTTCAGCCGTTCCTTGGGGATGCCGCGGCCGCGGGTCACGTTCTCCAGGAACGGGACCACGTCGTCGGGGCCCTCGGGGCCGCCGAAGGAGAGCAGCAGCAGGGCGTCGTACGGGGCGGGATCGAGCTCGTCGGACATGGCACCGATCCTCCCACCCGGCTCTGACGGCCGGGGGCGCGGCCCGACCGAAAAAGGCGAGTGACCAAATCAGTTCAACACCGTAGGCTTTAGCTATTAATTACACGAGCCACGGAAGCCCGGAGATCCACTTGCCCAGTCCCTATCGCGCGATCTTCGCGGCACCCGGCACCCGGTCCTTCTCCGTCGCCGGCTTCCTCGGCCGGATGCCGCTGTCCATGATGGGCATCGGCATCGTCACGATGATCTCCCAGGTCACCGGGCGGTACGGGCTGGCCGGCGCGCTCTCCGCGACCCTCGCCATGTCCGCCGCCGTGCTCGGCCCGCAGATATCCCGACTGGTCGACCGGCACGGCCAGCGCCGGGTGCTGCGCCCGGCGACGCTGATCTCGCTGGTGGCCGCCGCCGGCCTGCTCCTGTGCGTGAAGTTCGAGGCACCGGACTGGACGCTGTTCGTGTTCACGGCCTTCGTCGGCTGCGTGCCGAGCCTCGGCGCGATGACCCGCGCCCGCTGGGCGAACATCTACCGGGGCGAGGCCCGGCAGCTGCACACCGCGTATTCGTGGGAGTCGATCGTCGACGAGGTGTGCTTCATCTTCGGCCCGATCATCTCCATCGGCCTGTCCACCGTCTGGTTCCCGGAGGCCGGTCCGCTGCTGGCCGGCGTCTTCCTCGCCATCGGCGTCTTCTGGCTGACCGCGCAGCGCGCCACCGAGCCCGCCCCGCACCCGCACGCGGCGCAGGCGGGCGGCTCCGCGCTGCGCTCCCCCGGCCTGCAGATCCTCACCCTCGCCTTCGTGGCCACCGGCGCCGTCTTCGGCTCGGTCGACGTCGTGACGGTCGCCTTCGCCGAGGAGCAGGGCCACAAGGCCGCGGCAAGCCTGGTTCTGGCCGTCTACGCGCTCGGTTCCTGTGTCGCCGGCGCCGTCTTCGGGCTGCTGCACCTCAAGGGCGAGCCGTCGCGGCGCTGGCTCGTGGGGGTCTGCGCGATGGCCGTGAGTATGATCCCCCTCCTACTGGCCGGGAACCTGCCGTTGCTGGCCGTGGCGCTCTTTGTCGCGGGCCTGTCCATCGCGCCGACGATGGTGACCACGATGGCCCTCGTCGAAGCGCACGTACCGCAGACCAAGCTGACCGAGGGCATGACCTGGACGGGTACCGGGCTGGCGATCGGTGTGGCGCTCGGCTCCTCGGCCGCCGGCTGGGTGGTCGACGCGTCCGGGGCGGAGTCGGGGTACGTGGTGCCCGTGCTGTCGGGTGCGCTCGCGGTCGCGGTGGCCCTCCTCGGCCACCGCCGGCTGAGCGCGCCGGCGCCGACGCGGGAGGGGCAGCGTGAGCAGGACGAGCACACAGGGGTCGGGGAGCGCCGGGACGACGGGCAGCCCGTGGCGTAACTGGGCGGGGAACGTCACCTCCCGCCCGGTGCGGGAGGTCAGCCCGGCGTCCGCCGAGGAGGTGGCCGACGCGGTGCGCAGGGCCGCCGAGGACGGCCTCCCGGTGAAGACGGTGGGCACCGGACACTCCTTCACCTCGATCGCCGCCACGGACGGCGTGCTCATCCGGCCGGGACTGCTCACCGGCATCCGCCGGATCGACCGCGAGGCGATGACCGTGACCGTGGAGTCCGGCACCCCGCTCAAGCGGCTCAACGTGGCGCTGGCCCGCGAGGGCCTCTCGCTCACGAACATGGGCGACATCATGGAGCAGACGGTCGCCGGCGCCACCTCCACGGGCACCCACGGCACCGGCCGCGACTCGGCCTCCATCGCCGCCCAGATCCGCGCGCTGGAACTGGTCACCGCCGACGGCCGCCTGATGACCTGCTCGAAGACGGGGACCGAAGAGGAACGCGCGGTCTTCGCCGCGGCCCGGATCGGCCTGGGCGCGCTCGGCGTGGTCACCGCGATCACCTTCGCCGTCGAACCGGTCTTCCTGCTCACCGCGCGCGAGGAGCCGATGTCCTTCGACCGGGTGACCTCGGAGTTCGACGCGCTGCACGCGGAGAACGAGCACTTCGAGTTCTACTGGTTCCCGCACACCGACAACTGCAACACCAAGCGCAACAACCGCAGCCAGGGCCCCGCCGCCCCGGTCGGCAGGATCGGCGGCTGGTTCGAGGACGAGTTCCTCTCCAACGGCGTCTTCCGGGTCGCCTGCGCGCTCGGCCGCGCGGTGCCGCCGGTCGTCCCGTCGCTGGCCAGGATCTCCAGCCGGGCGCTGTCGGCCCGTACGTACACGGACATCGCGTACAAGGTCTTCACCTCGCCGCGCCGGGTGCGCTTCCTGGAGATGGAGTACGCGCTGCCGCGGGCGGCGGCGGTCCCGGCGCTGCGCGAGCTCAAGGCGATGATCGAACGCTCGCCGCTGAAGGTGAGCTTCCCGGTGGAGGTGCGCACGGCGCCGGCCGACGACATCACGCTGTCCACGGCCTCGGAGCGGGAGACCGCGTACATCGCGGTGCACCTCTACAGGGGCACGCCCCACCACGGCTACTTCACCGCGGTCGAGCGGATCATGACCGGGCACGGCGGGCGGCCGCACTGGGGCAAGGTGCACACCAGGGACGCGGGCTACTTCGCGAAGGTCTACCCGCGCTTCGCCGAGTTCACGGCGCTGCGGGACCGGCTGGACCCGGAGCGGCGCTTCGGCAACGACTATCTGCGGCGGGTACTGGGCGACTGACGGGTCATCCGGCGCTCGCGCCGCCCGCGGCGGGCGGCGACACGGGCGCGGTGGCGGGCGGCGTGGCCGGCGGGGTGGCCGGGGGCTCGGCCGTCGGAGTGCCGCCGGGGTCGTCGGTGGGGTCGGCGGAGCCCGTGGGCGCGGGCGTCGCGGTGCCGGTGCCGGTGCGGGTGGGGTCGGGGGTGGCCGTGCCGGTGCCACCGCCGCCCGGGGAGTCGCCCGGGGTCGGCGTCGCCGCGCCGCCGCGTTCGCGCTGGGGCGTCGCGGGCTCGTCGGCGGCACGGTCGCCGCCGCGGACCGCCGACCCGAAGGTCGTACTGCCCTGCGTGCCGCTGAAGTCCTGACCGGAGGTCAGCTCGTACGCGGTGATGCCGCCCATCGCGAGGAGGAAGACCGCGGCGGCGCCGAGGGCGGGGCGCTTCCAGCCGCGCATCCGGGTGCCGTGGGTGGTGGCCTCGCCGAACTCCCCGACCGCCTGGGGGCGGGCCGGCTGCTTCGGCTGCGCGGCGACCTCGCGCATCTGCTCGCCGGTGCGCTTGAAGAGGTGCTGGAGGACCGGGCCGCCACAGGTGGCGATGACACTGATCACGCCGGCGCCGAGGATGGTGCCGTAGACGCCGAGGCTGGAGGCGAGCTTGGCGGCGGCCACGGCGGCGACCGCGCTGCCCGCGACTTGAGGGACGCTCAGGTCGAACCGTTTCTTCACTTCCGTGTCTCCAGCCCCTGCTTGTCCATCTGTTCCCACGTGTGTTCCCACGTGCACCCAGAAGGGACAAATAGGCGAAGGGATTAGTTCCGTTTCCGGTGGTTCTGTGAAGAGCGACACTCGGCGGGCGAGAACTCCCAGACTCAACTCCCGTACGTCCCGAGAAGTTGGGCGGCGCGCCGGTCCACCCAGGTGGCCCGAATGGAGTACTGTGGCGAGCCCTGGGTCCGGATCCCCTCACGGGTGTCCGGAATCGACGGAAGGGGGCCGAAGGTGGCACTCGAACCGGCGGCGCCGCGGCACCGCACGGCGACCCGCGACTCAGCGTGACGATCCGTCACTCTGCGTCGTGAACTGGTAACCGTGCCATAACGGCGTTCCAGGGTCCAGGCCCGACACGCCGGGCAACTCGGCAGGGTTGTGGCAGGCTGCACCCGGGCAGGCCACACTCGACTAGCGGAAGCAGCGACGCACGTGACGTCGGCAGGCACCACCCGGGAGGTTCCCATGCCCGAACTGCGTGTCGTGGCCGTCTCGAACGACGGCACACGACTGGTGCTGAAGGCTGCGGACAGCACGGAGTACACGCTTCCGATCGACGAGCGGCTGCGGGCAGCGGTGCGCAACGACCGCGCCCGGCTCGGCCAGATCGAGATCGAGGTGGAGAGCCACCTCCGCCCCCGCGACATCCAGGCCCGGATACGTGCCGGTGCCTCCGCCGAGGAGGTCGCGCAGCTCGCCGGCATCCCCGTCGACCGGGTGCGCCGCTTCGAGGGCCCGGTGCTCGCGGAGCGCGCGTTCATGGCCGAGCGCGCCCGGAAGACCCCCGTGCGCCGGCCGGGCGAGAACACCGGTCCGCAGCTCGGCGAGGCGGTGCAGGAGCGACTGCTGCTGCGCGGCGCCGAGAAGGACACCGTGCAGTGGGACTCCTGGCGCCGGGACGACGGCACCTGGGAGGTGCTGCTCGTCTACCGGGTGGCCGGCGAGGTGCACACGGCGAGCTGGACGTACGACCCGCCGCGGCGGCTCGTCCAGGCCGTCGACGACGAGGCCCGCGCGCTGATCGGCGAGACCGACGACACGCTGGCCGCCGTGCCGGAGCCGAGCTTCCCCTTCGTCCCGCGGATCGCCCGGCTCCCCCGCGACCGGCCGCTGGACCGCGCGCTCGACCGCCAGATCGACCGGACACCCGCCCCGGCGCCCGAGCCCGAGGAGGAGCGCGACTCGCTCACCAGCCTCCTGGAGGCCGTGCCGAGCTTCCGCGGCGACATGGTCGTGCCGGAGCAGCCCGGCGGCGAGCCCTCCGACGAGGTCGAGGCCGAGGAGCCCCCGGCCCCGGCGGCCTCGGCGGGCGCGGGCTCCGCGTACGCGGACGTCCTCATGCCGCGCGCGGTCTCGGGCCACCGCGACCGGCTGCACGGTGCCACCGACCGCCAGGCCGAGGCGGACGGCGTCCGACCGGGCCGCCGCGCGGCGGTCCCCAGCTGGGACGAGATCGTCTTCGGCACGCGCCGCAAGAAGCAGGAGTAGCCCCGGCAGCCGTACGAGGAGGGGCCCGCGCCACACCGGTGGCGCGGGCCCCTCCGTCGTGTCCGGCTATCCCCGGTCCGGCCCCTTGGCCACCGGGCGGCCGGGGTCGGCGGACCACTCGGACCAGGAGCCCGCGTAGAGGGCGGCGGGGAAGCCGGCGAGCTCCAGGGCGAGCACCTCGTGGGCGCCGGAGACGCCGGAGCCGCAGTAGACCGCGACCTCGGGCGCCTCGGCCGCGCCCAGGGCGGTGAAACGGCCGGTCAGCTCCGCGGCCGGCAGGAAGCGCCCGTCCGGGCCCACGTTCTCGGTCGTCGGCGCCGAGACCGCGCCCGGGATGTGGCCGCCGACCGGGTCGATGGGCTCCACGTCACCGCGGTAGCGCTCCGCGGCCCGCGCGTCCAGGAGCAGGCCCGAGCGGGCCAGGGCGGCCGCGCCGTCCGCGTCGAGCAGTGCGAGGGGGCCGGCGTCCGGCTCCGGCGTGAAGTCGCCCGGCGCGGGCGCCGGCGTTTCCCGGGACAGCTCACCCGTCCAGGCGGCGAGACCGCCGTCGAGGACCCGCACGTTCGGGTGACCCGCCCAGCGCAGCAGCCACCACGCGCGGGCCGCGCCCCAGCCGAGGCCGCCGTCGTAGACGACGACCGGGGTGTCCGCGCGGACACCGGCACGGCGCATCGCCGCGCCGAAGGCCTCCGGGTCGGGCAGCGGGTGCCGGCCGCCCTTCCCGGGCGGGCCCGCCAGCTCGGTGTCCAGGTCGACGTAGACGGCGCCGGGAAGGTGTCCGGCCGCGTACTCGGGGCCGCCGGGCGGGCCGCCGAGGGTCCAGCGGACGTCCAGCAGGACCGGGGGCGCCACCCCTGCCGACTCGCTCAAGAGTTCGGTTGCGGAGATGATGGGCTTCATAGGTGCCATCCTCGCTCAGCGCCCGGGGGCGCGTGGCCGGCTTCGGGGTGCGAACATCGGCGAGGGGCGAACCACCACCGCATGTGTACGGAGGGCCCGCGGCGGGCAGTGACCGGCCGGGGAGCTTCGTACGGCCCGCCGGCCCCACCTCGTACGGCCACTGGCGAGGAGAGAGTGACGATGACCGAGGCGACTCGGCGTACACCGGGCACACCCTGTTGGGTGAGCTTGATGGTGCATGGACTTGACGCGACGCGGGAGTTCTACGCGGAGCTGTTCGGCTGGGAGTTCGAGCCGGGCCCGCAGCAGCTCGGCCCCTACGTCCGCGCGCTGCTCGACGGCGAGGAGGTGGCCGGGATCGGCCAGCTGCCGCCGGACCGGCACCTGCCGATCGCCTGGACCCCCTATCTCGCGACCGGCGACGCCGACGAGACGGCGGAGACCATCCGCTGCTGCGGCGGCACGGTCGCGGTCGGCCCGCTGGACGCGGGCGAGGCCGGCCGCCTGGTGATCTGCGCGGACCCGGCCGGCGCCGTCTTCGGCGTCTGGCAGGCCGAGGCCCACCACGGCACGGCGGCCGCCGGACCGGCCGGGACGCCCGTCTGGAACGAACTGCTGACGTACGAGACGGCCTCGGTCGGCAAGTTCTACGGGTCGGTCTTCGACTACGCGGTGGAGCCCCTCGTCTCCGCCGACTTCGACTACCTGACCCTGCACCTCGACGGCCGCCCGGTCGCCTCCCTGCACGGGGTGGGCACCGCGCTGCCCCGGGACCGGGGCGCGCACTGGATGACGTACTTCGAGGTCGACGACGTGGACGCGTCCGCCCGCCTGGTCACGGACCTCGGCGGCCAGGTGGTCCGCCCGCCGCGCGAGGGCACGGCGGGGCGGCTCGCCCTGGTGTCGGACCCGGAGGGCGCTGTCTTCACCCTCGTACGGTCGGTCAACCGCGGCGGCGGCTCCTAGGACCGCACCGGAACGGGAAGCTCCAGCTCCGCGAGGCGCTCTTCAGGGAAGTGGAGCGCGGCCGCCGGGCCGGTGGCGTGCTCCGTGACGTACCGCAGCGTCTCGGCCCGCAGTCCCGGGTGCGCGGTCGGCCGCATGCAGTAGCCGACCGCCCGGAGCAGCGGCGCCAGGGTGTCGGGCGCGGCGCCGGGGACGCGGGGCTCCGCGTCGCCCTCCAGGTCGGGCACGAGGTGGTCGACGACGGTGAGCGGGACGCGGTTGCTGTTCTCGTACGGGGTGAGGCGGGCGAGGACGGTGCCGGTGCCGACGCGCGCGATGGGCACGCCGAAGTAGACGGCGGCCGTGAGCATGGCGGTGGAGAAGCAGCCGACGACGAGCTCGGGACGGCAGCGCTCGTAGAAGGTCTCGGCGAGCAGCGGCCCGTCCAGGACGGTGAGCGTGACGCCGGCCCGGGCGGCCTCCTCGTGCAGCGCGGTCGAGTAGCTGGCCGGCGCGGTCGGGTGCGGCTTGAAGACGATCGAGGTGTGACCGGCCGCTGCGGCCCCGCGCAACATCCTGACGTGCAGATCCTCTTCCTCCTCGACGGTGAGGATGCCGAGGACGGCGAGGTACTGGCCGAGCAGCAGCGCGCCGGGCGCGGTGGCGGCCGCCTGATCGAGCAGCGCCGCCTGCGCCGAGTCGGCCGCGGCGTCGGCGATCTCGCGCAGCACCGCGCGGAAGGCGTCGTCGGGGACGAGTTCGGCGCCGACGCCGTACTCGGTGAGCAGCATCGGGCGCAGTCCGGGCACCAGGTCGAGGTGGAGGACGCGGCGGACCCGGCAGGCGATCGACTGGGGCAGCTCGTCGCGGGTGGGGCCGTAGCTCATCAGGCCGTCGGCGTAGACGTGGACGGCGCTCTCGGCGAAGACGGCGGCCAGCGCCTTGGCGGGGTTGACCTGGATGGACTCGACGACCACCTCGACGGTGGCGGTGCCGAGGCCCCAGGCGGTGCGGAAGACCCGCTGCCAGAGCGGCGCCTCCTCCGGGCGGGGCGACCAGGAGCTGGGGTGGTGCGGGTGGACGGCCTCGTTCCAGTCGACGACCTGGTCGAAGCGGCGCGCGATCCGGTCGTAGCCGGTCATCGAGGCGAGGCGGACGGCGGTCTCGGGGATCTCGGCGTTGTTCGAGACGAGGAGGAGGCGGCGGGCGTGGCCGGGGCCGCCGAACTGTCCCGCGTCGATCGCGGCGGCCGCGGTGGCGGCTCCGTAGAGCGTCGACACCTGGAAGATCTGGACGCGCTCGCGTTCCGTGGTCGGCATGCTCAGGCGGCCTTTCCGGTGTCGCGCAGGCTCTTCAGGAGGGTGCTGCGGGTGGTGTCCATGGTCGCGAGGGTCTCGTCGAGGACGGCCTGCGGCATCCGGCGCAGCGCGTCGGCGACGTCGCGCCGCAGCCGCTTGGCCACGGCCGGCTCGTACTGGTCGGCCTTCGCCATGTGGAAGGCGATCATGGCGCAGTAGGTGCGGACGGCCTTGGGCAGGAAGCGGTCGGCGTCGCGGTCCCGGGAGACCTCGTCGAGCAGCAGGTCGTAGGAGGGGATGAAGTCCAGCTGCCGGTTGTCGGTGATCTGCGTCAGCGAGGTGGTGACACCGCGCCGGTAGAAGACGCCGTGCAGGGAGAGCGCGGCGTAGGAGCGGGCGTTGAGGTGCAGACGCCAGATCCAGAGCCGGTCCTCGGCGGTGCGCAGCTTCGTCTCGAAGCGCGAGGCGCCGTTCTCGAAGAGCCGGGCGCTGTAGATGCCGAAGGGGACGAAGGGGTAGTCGACCATCGTCACCATGCTGGCCGGGGCGATGCCGTCCCGGGGGTCCATGACGGTGTCGCGTTCCTTCGCCGGGGCGTAGCGGATCTGCCGGTTCCGGTCGGTCGACAGGACGTGGTCGGTGCGCGCGAAGTCGCAGCCCAGGCGGTGGATGCCGTCGACCATTGCGCGCAGATGACCGGGTGCGTACCAGTCGTCGCCGTCGAGGAAGGTGAGGTAGTCGCCGGTCGCCGCGTCGATGCCGGTGTTACGGGCCTGGGCGACGCCGAGGTTGGTCTCGTGGCGGATCACCGTGGCCTGCGGGATGCGGTCCTTCCAGCGGTCCAGGAAGTCCGGGGTGTCGTCCGTGGAGTGGTCGTCGACCAGCAGGAACTCGATGTCCGTGTCCGGGTCCGCGTTGTCGGCGAGGCTGCGCAGGGTGTCGGGGGCGTAGGGCCCGACATTGTGGAAGGGCACGATGACGGACAGTTTCGGCACTCGGAAATCCCCAACTCGCATACGGGTACTGGCGGGCAGACTAGACAGCGCTCTTCTCCGTTGAACGAGCCGCGGCTGCACGAACGGTGAACTCTTGCCGTCCTGCGGGTTCACGGGAGTGGCGGCGGCGTCGGTGGAGCGCCGCGGTGGCGAGCAGCGCCACGAGGGCGGCCGCGCCGGCCGCGCCACCGAGCTCGACGCCCGGCGGCCGGAAGGAGCAGGTCACGGAGGTGGCCTTGCCGTCGAGGGGGACGGCGAGCAGGCCGAGGCGGTCGCGCGCGGGCGCGAGGGGCGCGTCGCCGGCCGCGCAGCGCCAGCCGGAGATCCGCGGGACGGCGACGACGGCGGTGCCGGTGCTGCCCGGGGGCAGCTGCGCGGTGATCGTGTGGCCGGTGGTGCGGACGTCGGTGGCGCCGGTGGCGGTGAGCTGCGCGACGGCGGCGGTGAGGCGGGCGGTGACCAGGCAGCCGACCGGGTGCTCGGGGAGCCTGAGCCGGGGCAGGGCCTTGGGCTCGGGGCGCAGGTCGATGCGGACGGTGCCGTCGGCCGGGGTGGTGCCGAGCGGCTGCATGGGGCCGAGGACGGCGGGCAGCTTGCCGGTGAAGCCGGTTGCGGTCCGTCCGTGGAGGGCGGCGGTGCCCTGGTACTCGGGCGCCCACAGCCACACCTGGGAGCCGGCCGGGCAGGCGGCGGTGAGGGTGGCGGTGCCGTCGGCGGCGCCGGTACGGCGCGGGGCGGCCGGGACGTCGTACACGTGGTGGCCGAGGAGCTGTTCCTGGCGGGTGAAGGCCGAGTCGGCGGGCCGCTCGTCGCCCTGCGGACGGACCGTGACGAGCGGCGGTACGGGGGTGTCGGAGACGGTGATGGCGGCCTCGGGCAGCCGGTCCGGGGCGAGCGGGGCCGTGGGCGTGGAGCGCATCCGGGTGCCGATGGAGAAGATCGCGTCGGTGACCGGGTTGTCCAGGCTGACCGGGTGCCGGCCCTTGGCGTAGTAGCCGAAGCCGAGGTCGGCGAGGAGGCGGGAGTACGTGTCCGCGGTGAGGCTGCTGTAGTAGTCGGCGCCCTCGCCGCCGACGAGGAGCACGTCGTTGCCGCCGGGGACCTCGCCGGGGTCGGTGCGGTGGCGCGGCCAGGCGTCCTTGGCGGCGACCTCGCGGGTCATGTCGGTGTGCCAGGGGCCGATCCGGGGTGCCCAGGAGACCTCGCCGAGCTGCTGTTCCTCGATGCGCTTGCCGGTGACCAGGGTCTCGCCGGCCTGGGCGGCGAGGAGGAGCACGACGGCGAGGAGCGGGAGCAGCCGGCCGCCGCGGCGCCGGCCGAGAGCGGCGAAGAGCGCGGCGAGCACGGCCAGGACGGCGGCCGCGGCGACGGCGGGGTAGGTCCAGCGGTCGATGTCGACGCTGTCCTCGGCCGCCCGCGAGACGAACGCGACCAGTCCGGCGCCGCCGAGCAGCGCGCAGATCCCGGGCAGGCCCCGGGCGACGGAGAGCCAGGCGGCCATCAGCAGCAGCCCGCACAGCACGAAGGTCTGACGGTAGGGGATGCCGTTGGGAGAGGCCCCGGCGTGCCAGAGGAGATGGGTCGGCTCCCACTGGAGGGAGAGCGCGACCAGGACTACGGCCGCGGTCCAGCCGGCCCGGACCCGGACGGCCACCGCGCTGTTGAACGGCAGGGTGAGCGCGAGGGCGAGCGCGGGCGTGCCGATGAAGAGGGCGGGGGTGGCCACGCTCGCGGTGGCCGGCAGGAAGCGAGCGAGGACGTCGGTCCAGACGGCCGGCTCGAACGCGGTCGGCGGCGTCGGGTCGGCGACCTTGGTGGCCAGGAAGATGACGGTGACCAGCGGGGCGGCGAGCCCGATGCCGATGAGGACGGTACGGGCGGCGCGCAGCAGCCCGGCCAGGCGCGGGCGTCGCCCGGGGGCGTGCTCGATGCCGCTGCCGGTGTCGTCGGCCGTGAGGAGGCGGACGACGAGGACGGCGGCGGCGCCGAGGGTCGCCATGTACGCGGTGTAGAAGTTGGCGAACCAGGCGAAGGCGACGACCAGCGGCCCGAGGACCGGCCGGCGTCCCTTCCGGGCCCACTCCCCCACCAGGCAGAGCAGCGGGAAGGCGACCAGCCCGTCGAGCCACATCGGCACGGTGGCCCCGTAGTTGAAGGTCCAGCCGGACAGGGCGTACGCGGTGCCGAGCACGGCCGCGACCGGCCAGGGCCCGCGCCGCAGCGTGAGCAGCAGGGCCGCCATCGCCGCGCCCGCGGTGGAGATCTTGGCGGCGGTGATCACGTACAGCGCGAGTTCGGTGCGGTCGGCCGGGAAGAGGACGACGAGCAGGTCGAAGGGGCTGCTCAGATATGTGCCGAAGTCGCCCAGGAAGTTGGATCCAAAACCCGATGTCCAGTTGAGGAAGAGATCGCCGTGGGCCTGTCCGAGGAGCAGCTTGCGCCAGTAGGCGTGGTACGGGAGGTACTGCTGGCCCAGGTCGACGATGTTCCGGGTCCGGGGGCCGAACGGGTAGCTCCCGGCGAGCCGGCCGGCGAGACAGAACAGCAGGCCGGTGAGCGCGGCCGCGCCGGCCGCCGCCCGCAGTCGCGGCCGGGACGGCCGGGACGGGGAGGGCTCGGTCTCGGCTGCGGGTGGCACACGTCCTCCAGGACTGCTCTGCTCGGTGATCGGCGTATTGACGCATTACCTCCGAGCCGTGCGACCCGCGACCGATCAGCAGGAGGTCCGGGGGTTCACCGGAGGTGAACAGCCGGTGTCCGGCGCCGTCTTGGCGTGTCGGCATCGTCATCTAACATGCCGATCCGGACATCACATCGGCGGCCGTCGCGCCGGCAACCAGGAGGAGAAGCCAGTGACCACCGTCGGACGGCTCCTCGTCATCGTCCTCTTCGAGGGCGTCGACCTCCTCGACGTCACCGGGCCGCCCGAGGTGTTCGCCCTGCTGCGGCGCGAGACGGACGACGCGGACGGCTACGAGGTCGTGCTCGCCGCAGAGTCGATGGCGCCGGTCACCACCTCCGCCGGGGTGCGCGTGCTGCCCGACCTGACCTTCGCGGAGGCGGCGGCGCGGCGCATCGACACCCTGCTGGTGCCCGGCTCCGTCGAGACGGACGCCGAGCGCCGGGTGCGGGCCGTGGTCGATCCCGGGGTGGTCCGCTGGGTGCGGACGCTCGCCGGGCGGACCCGGCGGGTCACCTCCGTCTGCGTCGGCGCGCACATCCTGGCCGCCGCCGGGCTGCTCGACGGCAGGCGGGCCACCACCCACTGGTCGACGGCGCGGCAACTCGCCGACGAGCACCCAAAAGTCGAGGTCGACGCCGACCCGATCTTCATCCGGGACGGCGACGTGTGGACCGGCGCCGGGATCAGCTCCTGTCTGGACCTGTCCCTCGCCCTGGTCGCCGAGGACTTCGGCGAGCCCACGGCGCTGCGGGTGGCCCGGCAGCTGGTGATGTACCTGAAGCGGCCCAGCGGTCAAAGCCAGTTCAGCGTGCCGCTGGAGCCGGTCTCGACGACCCGGCGGGTCGAGGACCTGCGCCACTACATCACGCGCCACCTCGCCGGCCCGCTCACCCTCGCGGAGCTCGCCGCGAGCGCGCACGTCAGCGAGCGCCAGCTCACCCGCGTCTTCAAGGCGGAACTCGGCACGACCCCGAGCGCGTACGTCGAGTCGGCACGCGTCGAACGCGCCCGCCACCTGCTGGAGTCCACGGACGCGACCCTGGAGCGGATCACCACGGTCTGCGGTTTCGGCACGACCGACACGCTCCTCCGGGCGTTCCGGCGGCGGCTCGACACGACCCCGATGGAGTACCGGCGGCGCTTCCGGACCGGGTCAGGCGGGGGTGACGGGGAGGACGTCAGGGGAGAGGGCGGCGGCGCGGGCGGAGGCTGAGGTCATCCGGCGGCGGTGGTGTCGTCGGCACAGGACCTCGTAGCCGACCTCCACGGGGCGGTTGACGTCGCCCACGACGACCTGCTCGCCCTCGACGACCATCTCCCCGTCGACGGTGCGGGCGTTGTGGGTGGCCCGTGCGCCGCACCAGCACAGCGCCTCCACCTGCAGCTGCTCGATACGGTCAGCGAGTTCGATCAGGCGCTGCGAGCCCGGGAAGAGCTTCGTGCGGAAGTCCGTCGTGATCCCGAAGGCGAAGACGTCCATGTCGAGGTCGTCCACGATCCGCGCCAGCTGGTCGATCTGCTCCGACGCCAGGAACTGGGCCTCGTCCACGATCACGTAGTCCGCTTTCCCGCCTCCGGACAGCTCGCCGACCAGGTACGCGTACAGGTCCATCTCGTCCGTCACCTCGACCGCGTCGGTCACCAGACCCAGACGGGAGGAGAGCTTGCCCTCGCCGGCCCGGTCCTGGCGCGTGAAGATCACGCTCTGGAGGCCGCGGGCCGAGCGGTTGTGGGTGATTTGGAGCGCCAAAGTGCTCTTTCCGCAGTCCATCGTTCCGGAGAAGAACACCAGCTCGGGCATGGGAGGTCGAGGACCTTTCGAAAAGAGGGAGGAAGGGGAAGGGCGGGAAGGCGCGGGAAGGGCTCAGGAGCGGACTTCGAGGAGCGGTACCAGCTGCTCCGCGGGGGTCATCGACCCGTGCATGCCCACCATGGCGGACTCGTTCGGCTCGTTGACGGAGGCCGTGATGGCGAGGTCGTCCTGGGCCGCGGCGACCACGTCGCCGATCCGGCCGTAGACCCGGTCGTCGACGTGCTCGCCGAACCAGCCGAGCGCGATGGCCTCGTCGCGGCCGGCCACCCAGAAGCGGTCGCCGAGGACCTCGCGCCAGCAGGTGAGGACGTCGGCCTCGGCGCCGGGGACGGCGTAGACGTGCCGGGCACGGCCCTCGCCGCCGAGCAGGGCGACGCCGGCGCGCAGCTCCCAGTCCTCGTCGAAGTCGATCCGGTGGTCCTCGTCGAACGGGATGTCGACCATGCCGTGGTCGGCGGTGACGTAGAGCGCCGCCTGCGGCGGGAGCTGTTCGGCGAGGCGCTGCACCAGCCGGTCGACGAACATCAGCTGGCCGCGCCAGGCGTCGGAGTCGATGCCGAAGCGGTGTCCGGCGCCGTCGAGCTCGCTGTAGTACGTGTAGACGAGCGAGCGGTCGCCGGCGGCGAGCTGCTCGGCGGCGAAGTCCATCCGCTCCTCGCCCGAGAGGCGGCCGTGGAAGCTGCCGCCGCTCAGCGCGATCTTGGTGAGCGGGGTGTCCTGGAATATCGGCGAGGACACCTGGGCGGTGTGGATGCCGGCCTCGTGGGCGAGCTGGAAGACGGTGGGGTACGGCTGCCAGACGCGCGGCGCGGTCCAGGGCTTCCAGCGGAGCTGGTTCATCAGCTCGCCGGTCTCCGGGTTGCGCACGGTGTAACCGGGCAGGCCGTGGACGCCGGGGTGCAGACCGGTGCCGACCGAGGCGAGCGACGTCGCGGTGGTGGCGGGGAAGCCCGCGGTGAGGGGCGCTCCGGTGCCGCCGCGCGAGCCGGCGAGCAGCGAGGTCAGATAGGGCGCCTCGTCGGGATGGGCCTTGATCTGCTCCCAGCCGAGCCCGTCGATGAGGAAGACGCAGTTGCGGTCGGCGGGCGTGAGCTCGGTGATCCGGGCGTCGAAGCCGGGCACACCCTGACCGGCGACGAGCGTCGGCAGCAGGTCGCCGAGGGCGCCGGAGCCGTACGCGGGCAGCGGTGCGGTGGCGGGATCGAGCGGAACCGGTTCGTCCGGCCAGCCCTGCGCGAAGGTGGTGGGCTGCACCATCAGCGGGTGGCGGGGTTGGACGGGCCCGCGGCGGTGGCCGCGGACAGGGCCTGGGCGAAGGCGAGGGTCTGCCGGACGGTGTCCGGGCCGTCACCGGCGTCACTGACCCGCAGGCTCAGGTCGTCGGCGGTGGAACTGCCGGTGTAGCCGTGGTCGGCGTCGCAGTTGGGGTCGCCGCAGGCGGCCGGCTCCAGGTCGATGCGGGAGACCGCGCCCCAGCCGATGGTGAGGACGACCTCGCGGGGCAGGGTGCCGGGGGTGTACGACTCCGGGTTGGCGACGACCCGGCTGACCACGATCGAGGAGATCCGGTCGAGGTTCACGGACTCGGTGGAGGTCGTGGCGTACGGCGTCGGCGAGCTGCCGTCGGCGGCCTGCTCGTCGGTGTGGCTGACGATGAACCGGTTGGCCGTCAGGACGAGCACGGTGACGTGACGCCGCACCTCGTTGGCATCGAAGGTGGTCTCCTGGTGGACCACGTACGACGAGACGGCCTCGCCACCGACGGCGGCCTCCACCGCCTCGGCCACGAGGGCCGGGTAATAGCCGCTGCGCTCGATCGCCGCGCGCAGCCCCTGGGTCGTCGTACCGGTCTTCGCCATGGACTCCATCCTACGGGGCCTTGGGGCCCCTTCCGGCCTGCCCGTCAAGAGGTGGTTCCGTCGATCGGCGGTTCCGTCGATCGGCGGTTCGGTCGATCGGCGGTTCGGTCGATCGGTGGTTCCGTCGGGAGCCCGGCCCGTCAGTAGCTGGGCAGGCGGCGCGGGCCGAGGTCGGTGGTGGGCGCGGGCGGGGCGAGGCGGAGGGTCGCGCCGAGGACGGAGAGGCCGCGGGGGGCGACGACGACGGGTTCGAAGGAGACGGCGACGACTTCGGGGTGGTCGTCGACCAGCCGGGAGACGCGGAGCAGCAGCTCTTCGAGGGCGGGGGTGTCGACGGGGGCGGAGCCGCGCCAGCCGAAGAGGAGCGGCGCGGTGCGGATGGAGCGGACGAGCTCGGCCGCGTCCCGGTCGGTGGCGGGGACGAGCCGGTGGGCCATGTCGCCGAGGAGTTCGGAGGCGGCTCCGGCCAGGCCGAAGGAGAGCACGGCGCCGACCGCCGGGTCGATCGCGGCGCGCACGACGGTGTCGACACCGCGCGGCACCATCGCCTGGACGACCGGCTGGAGCTCCTCGGGCTTGCCGAGGGCTTCGGTGAGCTCGGCGTAGGCGGTGCGCAGCTGTCCCTCGGTCGCGAGGTCGAGGCGTACGCCGCCGAGGTCGGGGCGGTGGCGCAGATGGGGCGCGGTCGTCTTGAGGGCGACCGGGAAGCCGAGGCGGGCGGCGGCGCGGACGGCGTCGTCGGGGGTGGGCGCGGGCAGGGTGGGGCGGACCTCGATCCCGTACCGGCCGAGCAGCTCGGCGGTCTCGTCGGCGCCGAGGGTGACGCCGCGGGCGTCGGCGGCGCGCTCGGCGAGGACCCGTTCGATCAGGGCGGCGGCCCCGGCCTCGTCGATCCGCTCGAACTCGGGCACCCGGCCGGGGTCGGCGGCGGACTGGCGGCGCCACTGGGCGTAGCGGACGGCTTCGGCGAGGGCGCGGACGGCGCGCTCGGCGGCGGGATAGGCGGGGATGGCGCGGGGCGCGGGCGCCGCCGGGACCTCGGCCGGTTCCGGGGCGGGAGGGGCGGCCGGGGCATGGGCCGGTTCCGGGGCGGCCGGGGCATCGGGGGCGGCCGGGGCGTCGGGAGCCACGGGGGTGGGCTCGGCTGCCGCTGCCGGTCTCGTGGCTCTCGGCGGGCGGGTGCGGGTGGCGGCGGACAGCGCCTCGGCGAGGGCGCCCATCTCGACGTGGACGACGACGACGGGCTTGGCCGGTCCGGGTGCGGCCGCGACGGCGGAGCGCAGGGCCGCGGCGAGGACCTGGCCGTCGCCGGACTCGGTGGCCCCGTTCTCCCCCACCCAGGGGATGGCGGTGACGACGACGGCGTCGCAGGCGTCGTCGGCGAGGGCCGCGGCGAGCGCGGCGCGGAAGTCGTCGGGGGTGGCGCCGGTGGTCAGGTCGAGGGGGCGGAGCGGGCGCAGGCCCTCGGTGAGGCAGGCGTCGTAGGCGAGCAGGCCGAGGGACTCGGAGTTGCCGAGGATGGCGACCCGGGGCCCTTCGGGCAGCGGCTGGTCGGCGAGGAGCAGTCCGGCGTCGACGAGCTCGGTGATGGTGTCGACGCGGATGACCCCGGCCTCCCGCAGCAGCGCGGAGACCGTGGCGTACGGGATACGGGTGACGGGGACGCGGTGTCCGGGCGGGGCGCTGCCGCTGTGGCGGGCGCCCTTGACGACCACGACGGGCTTGACCGCGGCGGTGCGGCGGGCCAGCCGGGTGAACTTCCGCGGGTTGCCGATCGACTCCAGGTAGAGCAGGACGACGTCGGTGGCGGGGTCGTCGTACCAGTGCTGGAGGAGGTCGTTGCCGGAGACGTCGGCGCGGTTGCCGGCGGAGATGAAGGAGGAGACCCCGGCGCCGTGCCGGTGCAGGCCGGCGAGCAGGGCGATGCCGATGGCGCCGGACTGGGCGAAGAGCCCGATGCGCCCGGCGGCCGGCATCTGCGGGGCGAGGGAGGCGTTCAGCCGGACGGCGTCGGCCGTGTTGATGATCCCGAAGGCGTTGGGGCCGATGATCCGCATGCCGTACGAGCGGGCCTGGCGCACCAGCGCGCGCTGGCGCTCGCGGCCCTCCGCGCCGCTCTCCGCATATCCGGCCGAGAGCACGACGAGGCCGCGCACGCCGTGCTCACCGCAGTCGGCCACGGCGTCGGGGACCCGCTCGGCGGGGACGGCGACGACGGCGAGGTCGACCGGCTCGCCGATGTCGGCGACGGACCGGAAGGCGGGCACGCCCTCCAGCTCGTGCCGCCCGTCCCCCAGGGCGGCGTTGACGGCGTGGACGCGGCCGGTGAAGCCGCTGTCGAGGAGGTTGCGCAGCACGGTCCGGCCGACGCCGCCGGGGGCGCGGCCGGCGCCGATCACGGCGACGGACCCGGGGGTGAGGAGGCGCTGCACGGAGCGGGCCTCGGCGCGCTGTTCGCGGGCGCGCTGGACGGCGAGGGAGCGGTCGGTGGGCTCCAGGTCGAGGTGGAGGCGGACGGCGCCGTCCTCGAAGCTGCGCTTCTGGGTGTAGCCGGCGTCCGTGAACACCTTGATCATCTTGGTGTTGGCGGGCAGCACCTCGGCGGCGAACCGCCGGATCCCGCGCTCGCGCGCGACGGCCGCGATGTGCTCCAGCAGGGCGGAGGCGACCCCGCGCCCCTGGTGCGCGTCCTGGACCAGGAAGGCGACCTCGGCCTCGTCGGCGGGGAAGGAGGCCGGGCGGCCGTCGGGGCTGATCCGGTCGTAGCGCACGGTGGCGATGAACTCGCCGCCGACGGTCGCGGCGAGGCCGACCCGGTCCACGAAGTCGTGGTGGGTGAAGCGGTGGACGTCCTTGGCGGACAGCCGCGGGTAGGGCGCGAAGAAGCGGTAGTACTTCGACTCGTCCGACACCTGCTCGTAGAAGCTGACCAGACGCTCGGCGTCGTCGGAGGTGATGGGGCGGATGCGCGCGGTGCCGCCGTCGCGCAGGACCACGTCCGCTTCCCAGTGGTCGGGGTACGCGTGCTCCGGCTGTTCGGGCTGTTCCGACGCGCTCTGCATGGGGAAAGCGTACGGCCGGGGTACGACAGTGGCACCGGTCGTGTGTGAGAGACTGGTCTAGACAACCGCTGAATGTTGAAGGGCTACCACCATGGCTGAGCGCCGCGTCAACGTCGGCTGGGCCGAGGGCCTGCACGCCCGCCCCGCCTCCATCTTCGTCCGTGCCGCCACGGCCTCCGGCGTCCCCGTGACGATCGCCAAGGCCGACGGCAACCCGGTCAACGCCGCGTCGATGCTCGCGGTGCTGGGCCTGGGCGCGCAGGGCGGCGAGGAGATCGTGCTGGCGTCCGACGCCGACGGCGCCGAGGTGGCGCTGGACCGCCTCGCGAAGCTGGTCGCCGAGGGTCTCGACGAGCTCCCCGAGACCGTCTGACCCGTCACCGTCCGCCTCGTCGCCTCCCCGACGACGGATCACAGAGAGCCGCGCCCCCGGTCATCCGGCGGGCGCGGCTCTTTTTCAGCGCCGCGGACGCCGCCACGGAAATCCGGGAATCCGGATTCGCCGCACGGAATTCATTCTGGCGGTTTCGGGCAGCATGAAAAAGGGCCTGCCGAATTGCCCGCCTCTTTGTATACGGTGGGCTCGTTAATTCCGTGCTCCCGCATTGTTTACGGCATGTTGCGAAACCCTCACACGCGCCCGCTCCGGGCGTTTCAGACGGAGCCGCGGCGCCGCGCGCTCCACGTGCAGCGCGGTGAGGGCCCGGGCACGTTCGGCGTCGCCGCGCGCGACGGCGTCCACGATGGCGCCGTGCTCGGCCCAGGAGTCCGCGGGCCGGTCGGCCGGCTCGGCCGCGTACATCCAGGCGATCTTGTGCCGCAGCTGGGTGAGCAGCGCGGTGAGCGGCGGGCTGCCGGACGCCTGCGCCAGGGTCTCGTGGAACCAGCCGTCGAGCGCACGCAGGTCCTCGCTCCGGCCGTGCCGGGCCCGCTCCTGCCCCAGCCTGACCAGGCCGCGCAGCACCTTGAGGTGGGCGTCGGTGCGGCGCTGGGCGGCCCGGGCGGCGCCCAGGGGTTCGAGTAGGGAGCGCATGTCGAGGAGGTCGGCGGCCTCCTGCTCGCCGGGTTCGGCGACCTGGGCACCGGCGTGCCTGCGGGTGACGACGAAGCCCTCGGACTCCAGGGTGCGCAGCGCCTCGCGGACCGGGACGCGGGAGACGCCGTAGCGGCGGGCGAGTTGTTCCTCCGTCAGTCTGGCTCCCCGCGCGTACACCCCGGACACGATGTCGTCCCGGATCGCCGTGCATACCGAGTGCGCGGGAATGCGCATGTCCGACCTCCGCTTTTCTCCGCGCGAAACCCCGTCGGGTGGCGCCTGTCCGGCGACTCTATTGCAGGACGCGGGAATTTCCGATGCCGGCCGGTAATTCGGGGACGAAAAAAGCCCCGGCTCGTTCGAGCCGGGGCTTCCTCACGCTGGGCCGGGGGACGTCAGACGTCGACGCCGCGGGCGCGCAGGTACGTGATCGGGTTGATGTCCGAGCCGTACTCGGGGCTGGTGCGGGCCTCGAAGTGGAGGTGCGGGCCCGTGGAGTTGCCGGAGGAGCCGGAGACGCCGATCTGCTCGCCCGGGGTGACCTTCTGGCCGACGTACACGCGGATGGCGGAGAGGTGGCCGTACTGGGTGTACGTGCCGTCGTTCATCCGGATGACGATGTTGTTGCCGTACGCCCCGCCCCAGCCGGCCTCGACGACGGTGCCGGAGCCGACGGAGACGACCGTGGTGCCGTAGGCGGCGTGGAAGTCGATGCCGGAGTGGTGGCCGGAGGACCAGAGCGAGCCGCCGGTGTTGTAGCCGGTGGACACGTACGAGTGGGCGACGGGGGCCTGGAAGGAGTTCAGGCGCTTGCGCTCGGCCTCACGGGCGGCACGCTCCTTGGCCTCGCGGATCTCCTTGGCGCGGGCCTCGGCCTTGCGCTTCGCCTCGGCGGCGGCCTTCACGCGGGCGGCGGCCTCGTAGGCCTCCTTCTCCTGCGCGGCCGCCTGGGCGTCGACGTGCTCGGCGAGGGACTCCTCGGTGATCACCTGGGTGAGACCGGTGTCCTCCAGGGAAGTGCTCTCCGTGTCGGCGGCGAGCGCCGGGGAGGCGAGGGTGCCGATGACGCCGGTGGTCGCGAGGGTCGCCACGCCGGCGATGCCCGCGCCACGGCGCGTCAGACGACTCGGAGCACGATGCTTCCCGGTGGCACGGGTGAACGCCATGTAGTGGCTGATCCTTTCCTTCCCTCTCGCCTACCGGGTTAGCTGACGGGTTCGGAGCAGGAAGGTCTCCTACGGGCCCCTCCGCGTGCGCGAAGGCGTCCGATTCACCCCAGGGACTGCGTATGGGTCCCCGGCTCCCCAGGCTCGCGCCTTGCGGGGACTCGGCGATGACTGTCCGTTTGCCGCGGGCGCGGCGTCGTGCAACGGGCGAACAGTCGCGTCGACGCTAGGCGGATCTTCCGTCAATCACCAAACAGACTCGTGAGTTTGTAAGACATGCCACAGGGCATTCAAGATCATTAGCCGTAATACGGACAAATGGCAAGGACCCTGACGAACCAGGTCGCCAGGGTCCTCGTGACAGCGGCTCAATCAGCCGGTGACCACGGTCACTTCACCGATGCCGAGCGCCCGCACCGGCTCCTCGATCTGCGACGCGTCGCCGACCAGGACGGTGACCAGCCGGTCCACCGGGAAGGCGTTGACCACGGCCGCGGTCGCCTCCACCGTGCCGGTCTCGGCCAGGCGCGCGTACAAGTGCCCCTGGAAGTCGTCCGGGAGGTGCTGCTCGACCTGGTCCGCCAGCGTGGCCGCGACGGAGGCCGCGGTCTCGTACTTCAGCGGGGCGACGCCCACCAGGTTCTGCACGGCCACGTCGCGCTCGGCGTCGTCCAGGCCGTCGGCGGCGAGGGTGCGCAGCACCTTCCACAGGTCGTCGAGCGCCGGGCCGGTGTTGGGCGTGTCCACCGAGCCGCTGATGGCGAGCATCGAGGCACCGTGGCCCGCGCCGTCCGAGCGCAGCACCTGGCTGAACGCGCGCACGCCGTACGTGTAGCCCTTCTCCTCGCGCAGGACGCGGTCCAGGCGGGAGGTGAGGGTGCCGCCGAGGCAGTACGTGCCGAGCACCTGGGCCGGCCAGACGCGGTCGTGGCGGTCGGCGCCGACGCGGCCGATGAGCAGCTGCGTCTGGACCGCCCCCGGGCGGTCCACGATGACGACCCGGCCGGTGTCGTCGGCCGTGATGGGCGGCATGGGGCGGGGCGCGGCGGGCGCGCCGCTCCAGGCGCCGAGGGTCTCGGCGAGCACCTTGTCCAGGTCGACGTCGGTGAGGTCGCCGACGACCACGACGGTGGCCGCGGCCGGCCGCACGTGCGCGTCGTAGAAGGCGCGGACGGCGGCGGCGTCGATCGCCCGGACGGTCTCCTCGGTGCCCTGGCGCGGCCGGGACATCCGCGCGGAGGCCGGGAAGAGCTCCTTGGAGAGCTGCTTGGCGGCGCGGCGGCCCGGGTTGGCCGTCTCGTGCGGGATCTCGTCGAGCCGGTTGTTGACCAGGCGCTCGACCTCGGACTCGGCGAACGCCGGGGCGATCAGCGCCTCGGCGAGCAGGCCGAGGCCCTTGGGCAGCCGGGAGACCGGGACCTCCAGGGAGACCCGGACGCCGGGGTGGTCGGCGTGCGCGTCGAGCGTGGCGCCGCAGCGCTCCAGCTCGGCGGCGTACTCCTCGGCGGAGTGCCGGTCGGTGCCCTCGGACAGCGCCCGGGCCATGATCGTGGCGACGCCGTCGAGGCCCTCGGGCTCGGCGTCCAGCGGGGCGTCGAGGAAGATCTCGACGGCCACCACCTGCTGGCCGGGACGGTGGCAGCGCAGCACGGTCAGGCCGTTGTCGAGCGCGCCGCGCTCCGGGGCCGGGAAGGCCCAGGGCTTGGCGATGCCCGGCTGGGGCTGCGGGTGGAAGTCCATGCTCGTCAAAGACGCGGCAGCGTCGGTCACTGCTCCGCTCCCTCTTCCTCGTCGCTGTCGTCGGCGTCGTCGGCGTCGTCGGCCTGGCTCACGGGCTCGTAGACCAGGACGGCGCGGTTGTCCGGGCGCAGGCGGGTCTTGGCGACCTCCTGCACCTCCTCGGCGGTGATGTCGAGGACCCGGTCGACGGCGGTCAGCGCCAGCTGCGGGTCGCCGAACAGCACCGCGTACCGGCACAGTTCGTCGGCGCGGCCGGCGACGGTGCCGAGCCGGTCCAGCCACTCGCGCTCCAACTGGGCCTGGGCGCGCTCCATCTCCTCGGGCGTCGGGCCCTCGGCGGCGAACCGGGCCAGCTCCTCGTCGACGGCCGCCTCGATCTCCGGCACCTCGACGCCGCCGGACGTCTTGACGTCCAGCCAGCCGAGCGAGGGCGCGCCGGACAGCCGCAGCAGGCCGAAGCCGGCGGTGACGGCCGTGCGGTCGCGGCGGACCAGCCGGTTGTGCAGCCGGGAGGACTCGCCGCCGCCGAGGACGGTCAGGGCCAGGTCGGCCGCGTCGCACGCGCGCGTGCCGTCGTGCGGCAGCCGGTAGGCGGCCATCATCGCGCGGGCCGGGACCTCCTCCTCGACGACCTCGCGCAGCTGCTCGCCGATGACCTCGGGCAGCTCGCCGGAGCGCGGCTCGGGCTTGCCGTCGTGGCCGGGGATCGAGCCGAAGTACTTCTCGATCCAGGCGAGGGTCTGCTCCGGGTCGATGTCGCCGACGACCGAGAGCACCGCGTTGTTGGGCGCGTAGTACGTGCGGAAGAAGTTCCGCGCGTCCTCGAGCGTGGCGGCGTCGAGGTCGGCCATCGAGCCGATCGGCGTGTGGTGGTACGGGTGGCCGTCGGGGTAGGCGAGGGCGGTGAGGCGCTCGAACGCGGTGCCGTACGGCACGTTGTCGTAGCGCTGGCGGCGCTCGTTCTTGACGACGTCGCGCTGGTTCTCCATGGACTCGTCGTCCAGAGCGGCGAGCAGCGAGCCCATGCGGTCCGCCTCCAGCCAGAGCGCGAGCTCCAGCTGGTGGGCGGGCATGGTCTCGAAGTAGTTGGTGCGCTCGAAGCTCGTGGTGCCGTTGAGCGAGCCGCCGGCACCCTGCACCAGCTCGAAGTGTCCGTTGCCGTGGACCTGCTTCGAGCCCTGGAACATCAGGTGCTCGAAGAGGTGGGCGAGGCCGGTGCGGCCCTTGACTTCGTGGCGCGAGCCGACGTCGTACCAGAGGCAGACCGCGGCGACCGGGGTCAGGTGGTCCTCGGAGAGCACGACGCGCAGGCCGTTGGACAGCCGGTGCTCGGTCGCTGTCAGGCCGCCGGAGCCGGCCGAGGCCGTGGCCGTGTGACCCATGGGCATGTACGTCCCTTCGATCGCTGTGCGGAAAGTGCGGTGCGGAAAAGTCCTGCCACTGTATGCAAGCGCGCCACCACCTGGCGAAGTTCCCGATCGCTTCGGATGTCCCTCGTCCGGGTCGCGGTCGGCGTTGTCGGTGGCACGGTCCACAATGGTCGGCGTCAGATCAACCCTTGTTGGTGAAGGAGCCGCAGCCGCGATGGCCCGCCGCAGCACGAAGACCACGCCGCCGGACGACTCGTTCGAGGAGCGAATCCTCGACATCGACGTCGTCGACGAGATGCAGGGCTCCTTCCTCGAGTACGCGTACTCGGTGATCTACTCGCGCGCCCTGCCCGACGCCCGCGACGGCATGAAGCCCGTACAGCGCCGCATCGTCTACCAGATGAGCGAGATGGGTCTGCGCCCCGAGCGCGGCTTCGTCAAGTGCGCCCGCGTCGTCGGCGAGGTGATGGGCAAGCTGCACCCGCACGGCGACGCGTCGATCTACGACGCGATGGTGCGCATGGCGCAGCCGTTCTCCATGCGTCTGCCGCTGGTCGACGGCCACGGCAACTTCGGCTCGCTCGGCAACGACGACCCGCCGGCCGCCATGCGGTACACGGAGTCGAAGATGGCCCCGGCCGCGCTCCTCATGACGGAGTCCATCGACGAGGACACCGTCGACTTCGCGCCGAACTACGACGGCCAGGAGCAGGAGCCGGTCGCGCTGCCCGCCGCGTACCCGAACCTGCTGGTCAACGGCGCCTCCGGGATCGCGGTCGGCATGGCGACCAACATGCCGCCGCACAACCTCGGCGAGGTCGTCGCGGCCGCCCGCCACCTTATCCGCCACCCGAACGCGGACCTGGAAGCGCTGATGCGCTTCGTGCCCGGCCCCGACCTGCCGACCGGCGGCCGGATCGTCGGCCTGTCCGGCATCCGCGACGCGTACGAGTCGGGCCGCGGCACCTTCAAGATCCGCGCGACGACCACCATCGAGACGGTCACGGCCCGCCGCAAGGGCATCGTCGTGACCGAACTGCCCTTCACCGTCGGCCCCGAGAAGGTCATCTCCAAGATCAAGGACCTGGTGGGCTCGAAGAAGCTCCAGGGCATCGCCGACGTCAAGGACCTGACCGACCGCAACCACGGCCTGCGCCTGGTCATCGAGGTGAAGAACGGCTTCGTGCCGGAAGCCGTCCTGGAGCAGCTCTACAAGCTGACGCCCATGGAGGAGTCCTTCGGCATCAACAACGTGGCGCTGGTCGACGGCCAGCCGCTCACGCTGGGCCTCAAGGAGCTCCTGGAGGTCTATCTCGACCACCGCTTCGAGGTCGTCCGGCGCCGCTCCGAGTTCCGCCGCACCAAGCGGCGCGACCGCCTCCACCTGGTGGAGGGCCTGCTCGTCGCGCTCCTCGACATCGACGAGGTCATCCGGCTGATCCGGGAGAGCGAGAACTCGGCGGACGCCAAGGCGCGCCTGATGGAGCGCTTCTCGCTGAGCGAGATCCAGACGCAGTACATCCTGGACACCCCGCTGCGCCGGCTCACCAAGTTCGACCGCCTGGAGCTGGAGAGCGAGCGCGACCGGCTCACCGGGGAGATCGAGGAGCTGACCCGGATCCTGGAGTCCGACGCGGAGCTGCGCAAGCTGGTGTCGGCGGAGCTGGCGGCGGTGGCGAAGAAGTTCGGCACCGACCGGCGCACGGTCCTCCTGGAGTCGGCGGGCGCGCCGGTCGCGGCCGCGGCCCTGGAGGTCGCGGACGACCCGTGCCGGGTGCTGCTGTCCTCCACGGGCCTGCTCGCCCGTACGGTGACGGAGGCCCTGCCGGCCGTGCACGACGGCAAGCGGGCCAAGCACGACGTGATCGTCTCCGCGGTGGCGGCCACCCAGCGCGGCGACATCGGCGTGGTGACCTCGTCCGGCCGGCTGCTGCGGGTCGCCGTGATCGACCTGCCCCAGCTGCCGGACACGGCCGCCGCGCCGAACCTGGCGGGCGGCGCGCCGCTGTCGGAGTTCGTGTCCCTGGAGACGGACGAGACGGTGCTGTGCCTGACCACCCTGGACGAGGAGTCGCCTGGCCTGGCGCTCGGCACCCTGCAGGGCGTGGTCAAGCGCGTGGTCCCGGACTATCCGGCGAACAAGGACGAGCTGGAGGTCATCACCCTCAAGGACGGTGACCGGATCGTCGGCGCGACCGAGCTGCGCACCGGCGAGGAGGACCTGGTCTTCATCACCTCCGACGCCCAGCTGCTGCGCTACCCGGCTTCGCAGGTCCGGCCGCAGGGCCGTCCGGCCGGCGGCATGGCGGGCATCAAGCTGACCGCGGGCGCCGAGGTCCTCTCCTTCACGGCGGTGGACCCGGCGGCGGAGGCGGTGGTGTTCACGGTGGCCGGCTCGACGGGCACGCTGGACGCCGGCGCGGCCACCTCGGCCAAGCTGACCCCCTTCGACCAGTACCCGCGCAAGGGCCGCGCGACCGGCGGCGTGCGCTGTCAGCGCTTCCTGAAGGGCGAGGACGTCCTGATCCTGGCCTGGGCGGGTGCCATGCCGGCCCGTGCCGCGCAGAAGAACGGCACCCCGGTGGAGCTCCCGGAGCCGGACCCGCGCCGTGACGGCTCGGGCACGCCGCTGGCGCAGCCGGTGGAGGTCCTGGCGGGCCCGATCGGCTGACCCGCCCGCCCGTTCGCGTACGAACGCCCCTGTCCCGCACGGGACAGGGGCGTTCGCCGTTCCGGGGCCGCGAGCGCGGTACGCGTCCGGGCCGGCCGGTCAGGCGGGGCCAGGCGCGTACGTCGCCTCGATCCCGGCGACGATCAGCCGCAGCCCCTCCTCGAAGCGGTCGTCGTAGTCGGTGAAGAGTTCCGCTCCGGCCGCGGCCGCGAGCGGGTAGTCCGCGAGCCGCTGGGCGCGCTGGTCGACGTCGAAGCCCTCGCGTGGCTCTCCGGGCACCGGCTCGGTGCCCTGCTCCTCCGTGACGAAGCCCAGCGTGAACATGTACGCGGTGGTGCTGGCCCGCACCGCCTCGCGCAGCGAGAAGCCCGCGTCGACGAGCGCCCCGAGCTGCTGCTCCATGTCGGCGGCGAAGTCGGTGCCGGTGAAGCGGGCGCCGCTGTAGACCTTGGCGCCGTCGCGGTAGCTCAGCAGCCCGGCGCGCAGGCCCCGGTTGGCGGCGAGGAGCCGTTCCTGCCAGGTGAGTTCGCCGTCGGGCCGGGCCGCCGGGTCGGCGACCATCCGCCGGTACATCACGGTCGCCATCTCGTCGAGCAGCGCCTGTTTGTTCTTGAAGTGCCAGTAGAGCGCGGGCGCCTGGACGTTCAGCTCCTGGGCGATCGCGCGCAGGGTCAGCCCGTCGAGGCCGCGCTCGTTCAGCAGGCGCAGGGCCGTCTCCGCCACCGTCTCGGGTTCCAGCCGGGTCGTCTTCTTGGTCGCCACGCCGCCACGTTATCCCCTTGACAGCTTAACGGCGTTAAGGAACCCTCGGAGTAGGAACTTAACGACGTTAAGGAACGAGAGGCTGTCATGAGCACGGACACAGACACGAGCACGGCCACGGGCAGGTTCACGGGCACGAGCACGAGCACGAGCACGAGCAGTGACATGCGCCGGGACGCGGACGTGCTGATCGCCGGAGCGGGGCCCACCGGACTGGTGCTCGCGATCGACCTGGCCCGCCGCGGCGTGCGCGCGCTCCTTGTCGAGAAGGCGGACCGGCTGTTTCCCGGCTCGCGCGGCAAGGGGCTCCAGCCGCGCAGCCAGGAGGTGCTCGACGACCTCGGCGTGCTGCCCGCGATCCAGGCGGCGGGCTCGCTCTATCCGCGGATGCTGCGCTGGGAGGGCACCGAGCGGCGGGGCGAGTGGGACATGATGAAGCGCGCGGAGCCGACCGCGCGGATCCCCTACGCGAACACGCTGCTCATCCCCCAGTCACGCACCCAGGAGCTGCTCCGCGCCCGCCTCGTCGAGCTGGGCGGCGAGGTCCGCTTCGGCGCGGAGCTCACCGGATTCCGCGAGTACGCCGACGGGGTCGAGGCGGAGCTCTCCAGGGACGGAGCGGCCTGCGAGACCGTGCGGGCAGCCTTCCTCGTCGCGGCCGACGGCGGGCGCTCCACGGTCCGCAGGGCGCTCGGCATCGGCATGACGGGCGAGACGGTCGACCCGCGCCCGATGCTCGTCGCCGACGTCCGGCTCGCGCCCGAGGCCGGCGTCGACCGGGGCAACTGGCACGTCTGGCCCACGGCGCCGGGCGGCGGCGTGGCGCTGTGCCCGCTCCCCGGCGGGGACGTGTTCCAGCTGATCGCCTCCTTCGAGGACGCGGCGGCCGTCGTGGACACCGCGCCCGAGGCGGTCCGCGATCTGCTCGCCGCGCGCACTCCGCTCGCCGCGAAGGACGTCGTCGAGGTGGTGTGGGCCTCGGGCTTCCGCGCCCGGGCGGCGATGGCGGACCGCTTCCGCGCGGGCCGGGTCTTCCTCGCGGGCGACGCGGCCCACGTCCACTCCCCGGCCGGCGGCCAGGGCCTCAACACCGGAATCCAGGACGCCTACAACCTGGGCTGGAAGCTCGGCCAGGTACTGCGGCACGGCGCCCCGGCCGCGCTGCTCGACTCGTACGAGGCCGAGCGGCTGCCCGTCGCCGCCGACGTCCTCGGCATCAGCACCCGCATCCACCGGGCGAGCGCGGAGGGCGAGAGCACCCAGCGCGGCGAGGAGGTGCAGCAGCTCGGCCTCGGCTACCGGGACTCCGCGCTCGCCGCGGAGACGCGCACCGGGCTCGCCGAGGACGCGCTGCGCGCGGGCGACCGGGCGCCGGACGGCCCGTGCGGCGACGGCCGCCGCCTCTTCGACCTCTTCCGCGGACCGCACTTCACCCTGCTCGCGGTCGGCACGGCACTCCCCGGCCTGCCCGGGGCGCCCACGTGCATACGCACGGCCCGGATCGCCGCGTACGAGCCGTACGGCACCGGGCTCTTCCTGATCCGCCCGGACGGCTACGTCGGCTGGGCCGGCGCGACCGCCGACGGCCTGGACGCCTACCTGGCCGCGGTCGGCGCCGCGCCCGCGCCGGTGACGGCGCCGGCCTAGACCGAGGGGGCCTCGTCCGGCTCCGCGCCGTCCACTTCCGGCTGCTGCACGTACCGCAGCACGCCCCACATGCTGTGCTCCTCGGGAATGTCCTCGGGGCCGTTCTGCTCGCAGGCGGCGAGTTCCTTGCGCAGGGCGGCGGCGTCGACACCGCTGCCGATGAGGACGAGCTGGGTGAGCCTCTCCTCGCCGGCCGGCCAGGGCTCGGGGTAGAAGCGCAGGAAGCGGCCGACGGCGTGGACGGCGTAGCGGTGGTCCGGGTCGGCGGCGCCGAAGTCGACGAAGCCCTTGAGGCGGTAGAGGCCCTCGGGGCGCGAGTCCAGGAAGGCCATCAGGCGGCGCGGGTGCAGCGGCACCGACGTGCCGAGAGAGACGGTGTCGTAGTGGGCGTGCGGGTGGGCGTGGGGGTCGTCGTCACCGTAGAGGACGTCCTCGATGGACATCTGCCCGGCGATCTCGCCGTCCGGCACCACCCGGTCGAAGAGCAGCTCCGGGTCGATCCGCCCGTGCGCCGCCTCCACGACCGCCGCCCTCGGCGCGAGCCCGGTGACCGTCTCGCGTACGGCCCGCAGCTCCTCCGCCGCCACCCGGTCGGCCTTGTTGACGACGACGAGGTCGGCGACGGCCAGGTGCCGGTCGGTCTCGGGGTGGCGGGTGCGCGTGGCGGCGAACTCGGCCGCGTCGACCACCTCGACCAGGCCGCCGTAGACGGTCCGCGCGTTGTCGCTGGCGAGGATCATGCGGACGAGCTCCTGCGGCTCGGCGAGTCCGCTGGCCTCGATGACGATCACGTCGAGCCGGAGTTCGGGGCGGGTCAGCACCTCCAGGTACTCGTCGAGCTCGCCGGCGTCCACCGCGCAGCACAGGCAGCCGTTGCCGAGCGAGACGGTCGAGCCGACCTGGCCGGCCACCGTCATGGCGTCGATGCCGATGTCGCCGAAGTCGTTGACCATGACCCCGATCCGCGTCCCGCGCGCGCTGCGCAGCAGCTGGTTGAGCAGGGTGGTCTTCCCGGCCCCGAGAAACCCCGCCAGGACGACGACGGGAATCTGCTGGGTGCTCAAGGGTCATGCCTCCGGACGGTCGGTGGTGGGCGTGCGAAGCCTCCAGGATAGGCAGGGCCCAGCGGGGATCCGGGCAGCGGCGTCGCCCCGGGCCGGGGGCTACCGTTTCCGGTCGGCGCGCTCGTGGCCGTACGGTTTGCGCCATGAGCCCCGCATCGTCCACGGCCGCGCGGCCACCCGTCCGCCGGCGCAGGTTCGGGTGGCCGCGGCGGATGTTCTCGCAGGTCCTGCTGATGCAGCTGGCCATCGCGACCGGGGTGACGGTGCTCGCGACCGGCCTGTTCCTGGCCCCGCTCAGCGCCCAGCTCGACGATCAGGCCATGCGCCGGGCCCTCGCCATCGCGCAGACGACCGCCTCACCGCGGATCGCCGCCGGCGTGACGGGCACGCCGCCCACGGCGGCGGGCCCGGTGCAGACCGAGGCCGAGCGGATACGGCGCTCCACCGGCGCCGAGTACGTGGTGGTCATGGACACGCGCGGGGTGCGCTGGTCGCACCCGGACGCCGGCCGGATCGGCGAGGTGGTCTCCACCGACCCGAGCGACGTGCTCGCCGGCCACGAGGTGATGGAGATCGACAGCGGCACCCTGGGCCGTTCCGCCCGGGGCAAGGCGCCGCTGCGCGACGGGCGCGGCGAGATCGTCGGCGCGGTGTCGGTCGGCATCGAGTACGACAGCGTCCGCGACCGGCTCGTGGCCGCGATCCCCGGGCTGCTCCGGTACGCCGGCGGAGCCCTGGCGGCCGGCGCGCTCGCCGCGTACCTGATCTCCCGCCGCCTCCAGCGGCAGACCCATGACCTGGCCTTCTCCGACATCTCGGCGCTGCTCGCCGAACGCGAGGCGATGCTGCACGGCATCCGCGAGGGCGTCGTGGCGCTCGACCGGGCCGGCCGGATCCGGCTGATGAACGACGAGGCACAGCGGCTGCTCGGACTCGGCCCCGAGGCCACCGGGCAGCCCCTGGAGGAGGCGCTGGGCGCGGGCCGTACCGCAGACGTGCTCGCCGGCCGGGCCACCGGCGAGGACCTGGTGACCGTGCGCGGCGGCCGGGTGCTGATCGCCAACCGCATGCCCACGGACGACGGCGGCGCCGTCGCCACCCTCCGCGACCGCACCGAGCTGGAACGGCTCGGACGCGAGCTGGACTCGACCCATGGCCTGATCGACGCGCTGCGCGCCCAGGACCACGAGCACGCCAACCGGATGCACACCCTCCTCGGGCTCCTGGAGCTGGAGATGCACGAGGAGGCGGTGGAGTACGTCAACGAGGTGGTCGGTGTGCACCGCGCGACGGCCGAGCAGGTCACCGAGAAGGTCCACGACCCGCTGCTCGCCGCGCTCCTCGTCGGCAAGGCCACCGTCGCGGCCGAGCGGGGTGTCTCGTTGCGCGTCGCGCCCGGCTCGCTGCTCCCCGACCGGCTCGTCGATCCGCGCGAGCTGGTCACCGTCGTCGGCAACCTGGTCGACAACGCCCTGGACGCCGCCTCCGGCACGCCTCACGCGCGCGTGGAGGTCGATCTGCGCACCGAGGGGCGGACGGTCGTCCTCCGGGTCGCCGACAGCGGAGCCGGCGTGCCCGACGAGCGGCGCGAGCTGATCTTCACGGAGGGGTGGAGCACCAAGGAGCCGCCGGCGCACGGCAAGCGCGGGCTCGGGCTCGCCCTGGTCCGCCGGCTCGCGCAGCGTCAGGGCGGCAGCGCCGTGGTCGGCACCGGCGCGGACGGCGGCGCGGAGTTCACCGTGCTGCTGCCCGAGGCCCTGAGCGACACCGCCGCTCCCGCGCACGGGCACGAGGGGCCGCTCGCGCCCGTGACCGGCACGGAGGAGGCACGATGAACGGCGTGACCGGTGGGAGCGGTGGGACCGGCGCGAGCGGCGTCATCAGGGTCCTGGTCGTCGACGACGACGTGCACGTGGCGCGGATCAACGCCGCGTACGTGGAGAAGGTGCCCGGTTTCCGGGTGGCGGGCGTCGCCCACTCGGCGGCCGAGGCCCTGGCCCGGATCGCCGCACTCGCCGAGGCCGGCACCCCGGTGGATCTGATCCTGCTCGACCACTACCTCCCGGACGGCAACGGTCTCGGGGTGGTACGCGAGCTGCGCGCCCTCGGCCGGCCGTGCGACGTGATCATGGTGACCGCCGCCCGTGACGTGGCGACCGTCCAGGCGGCGATGCGGCACGGGGCGCTGCAGTACCTGGTGAAGCCGTTCAGCTTCGCCGGGCTGCGCGCCAAGCTGGAAGCGTACGCGGCCCTGCGCCGCACGCTCGACGGCGGCGGCGAGGCGGAACAGGCCGAGGTGGACCGGATCTTCGGCGCGCTGTCCGCCGTCGCCGTCGCACCGGAGCTGCCGAAGGGCCACTCCCCCACCACGGCCGAGCTGGTGCGCCAGGTGCTGCTCGCGGCCGGGGGGCCGCTGTCGGCGCAGGAGATCGCCGAGCGGGCCGGCGTGAGCCGGCAGACCGCCCAGCGCTATCTCAAGCTCCTGGAGCGGACCGGCCGAGTGCGGCTCTCGCTGAAGTACGGCGAGACGGGCCGCCCCGAGCACCGGTACGTGTGGGCCTCCTCGGCCACGCGCTGACGCGCCCGGCCACGGCCTGTGGTCAGACCGCGCCCGCGCCGGTGAGCGCCCGGACCTCGGTCTCGGCATGCTTGGCCTCGTCCGGCGGCTCGGTCGAGGTGACCGTACCGATCCAGCCCGCGAGGAAGCCGAGCGGGATGGAGACCACGCCCGGGTTCTGCAATGGGAACACCTGGAAGTCGACGCCGGGGAACAGCGATTCGGGGCTGCCGGAGACCACCGGCGAGACCAGCACGAGCAGCACGGCGGGGATCAGTCCGCCGTACACAGACCAGACCGCGCCCTTGGTGGTGAACCGCCTCCAGAACAGCGAGTAGAGCAGCACCGGCAGGTTCGCGGAGGCCGCCACGGCGAAGGCGAGGCCGACGAGGAAGGCCACGTTGAGGTCGCGGGCGAGCAGTCCGAGGCCGATCGCGGCGACGCCGATGCCGGCGGCGGCGACCCGGGCGACCGTCACCTCGCTGTACTGCTTGGTGTGGCCGCGGCGCAGCGTGGCGTAGAGGTCGTGGGCGACCGACGCGGAGGAGGCGAGCGTGATGCCGGCGACCACGGCGAGGATGGTGGCGAAGGCGACGGCCGCGACGACGGCGAAGAGGACGGTGCCGCCGGTGGAGCCCGCGCCGCCGCCGAGGTCGAGGGCGAGCAGCGGCACGGCGGTGTTGCCGGCGGCGTTGGAGGCGCGGACGGTGTCGGGGCCGACGAGGGCCGCGGCGCCGAAGCCGAGGACGATCGTCATCAGGTAGAAGCCGCCGATGAGGCCGATGGACCAGACGACGGAGCGGCGCGCGGCCCGCGCGGTGGGCACCGTGTAGAAGCGGGACAGGATGTGCGGGAGTCCCGCGGTGCCGAGCACGAGGGCGATGCCGAGGCTCACGAAGTCGAGGCGGGCGGTCCAGTCGCCGCCGTAGCGCAGCCCGGGGGCGAGGAAGTCCGCGCCGTGGCCGCTGCGTTCGGCCGCGGTGGTGAGCAACTGTCCGAAGTCGCCGTGGAAGCGGATCAGGACGAGCACGGTGAGCGCGATCGTGCCGGCCATGAGGAGCACGGCCTTGACGATCTGGATCCAGGTGGTGGCCCGCATGCCGCCGAGCGACACGTAGACGACCATGAGCGCGCCGACCCCGATCACGGTCCAGGCGCGGGCGGCTCCGCTGGTGCCGCCGAGCAGCAGGGCGACCAGGCTGCCCGCGCCGACCATCTGGGCCACCAGGTAGAGCACCGAGACGGTCACGGAGGAGGCGCCGGCGGCGATCCGGACGGGCCGCTCGGCCATCCGTGCCGCGACGACGTCGGCGAGGGTGAAGCGGCCGCAGTTGCGGACGAGTTCGGCGACCAGCATCAGCACGACGAGCCAGGCGACCAGGAAGCCGACGGAATAGAGCATGCCGTCGTAGCCGAAGAGGGCGATCAGGCCGGAGATGCCGAGGAAGGAGGCGGCGGACATGTAGTCGCCCGCGATGGCGAAGCCGTTCTCCATGGGGGAGAAGAGCCGGCCGCCGGCGTAGAACTCCTCGGCGGAGCCGTGCCGGTCGCGGCTGACCCAGGTGGTGATCGCCAGGGTGACCGCGATGAAGACGCTGAACAGGACGAGCGCCAGCGTCTGGTGTCCGCCGGTCATGTGGTCTCCGGTCATCGCCGCACCCCCCGGGTCATCTCCTGGGTGTCCCAGCGCAGTTCGAGAGCGGCCTGGTCCCGGCGCAGCCGGGCGTGCCGGGCGTAGGCCCAGGTGAGCAGGAAGGTGGTCGCGAACTGGCCGAGCCCGGCGACCATGGCGACGTTGACCGCGCCCACGACCGGCCGGGCCATCAGGCCGGGGGCGGCGGTGGCGGCGACGACGTACGCCAGGTACCAGAGCAGGAAGGCGAGCGAGGCCGGGAAGGCGAAGCGGCGGTAGCGGCGGCGCACTTCCTGGAAGGCGGGGCTCCGCTGGACCTCCAGATAGATGTCCGCCGCGGTGTGCACCCGGGCCCGCGCGGCCGGGGCGTAGGCGGCCGGGGGCTGGGCGGCCGGGGCCTGCTGGCGGGGGACGGCGCCGGCCGCCGGCCCCTCCCCGTCATGCTCGCCCCAGCCGGCGGCGAGCTCGTCGTACCAGGGGTCGTCGATCCGCACCGTCGCGGGATCGCGCCCGTCCTGCTTCTCCACCGGTGAACTCTCCTTGTCAGCGAACCGTTTCGGCCGCGTGCCCAAGGATGGACAGACTGGGCGGATTTCGGACTCTTCTCCCGCCTTCTTCACCCCATCAGGTGACGGGATCCCGGGAATGACGGACCGACCCGTCCGACAGTCGTATCGGGCGGGCCGGTCGGCCGGAGCGTGCGGAGGTCAGGCGTCGATGCGCGAGCGGTCCAGGGTCGCCGCGGAGCTGGTGATGAACTCCTTGCGCGGGGCCACGTCGTTGCCCATGAGGAGGTCGAAGACCTGCTCCGCCGCGTCCAGGTCGCCGATGTTGATCCGGCGCAGGGTGCGGTGGCGCGGGTCCATGGTCGTCTCGGCCAGCTGATCGGCGTCCATCTCGCCGAGGCCCTTGTAGCGCTGGATGGCGTCCTTGTAACGGACGCCCTTGCGCTGGAGCTCCAGCAGGGTCTGGCGCAGCTCGTTGTCCGAGTACGTGTACACGTACTTGTCCTGGCCCTTCTTGGGCTGGACCAGCTCGATGCGGTGCAGCGGCGGCACGGCGGCGAAGACGCGGCCCTGCTCGACCATGGGCCGCATGTAGCGCTGGAACAGGGTCAGCAGCAGCGTGCGGATGTGGGAGCCGTCGACGTCGGCGTCGGTCATCATGATGACCTTTCCGTACCGCGCCGCGTCGATGTCGAAGGTGCGGCCCGAGCCGGCTCCTATGACCTGGATGATCGCTCCGCACTCGGCGTTCTTCAGCATGTCCGAGACGGAGGACTTCTGGACGTTGAGGATCTTGCCGCGGATCGGGAGCAGGGCCTGGAACTCGCTGTTGCGGGCGAGCTTGGCGGTGCCGAGCGCGGAGTCTCCCTCGACGATGAAGAGCTCGCTGCGCTCGACGTCGTCGCTGCGGCAGTCGGCGAGCTTGGCGGGCAGCGAGGAGGACTCCAGCGCGGTCTTCCTGCGCTGCGCCTCCTTGTGCTGGCGGGCCGCGATCCGGGTACGGGCGGCGGCGACGGCCTTGTCCAGGACTGCGCGGGCCTGCGCCTTGGCATCGCGCTTGGTGGAGGTCAGGAACGCCTTGAGCTCCCGGGCGACCACGTTGGCGACGATCCGGCGGGCCGCGGAGGTGCCGAGCACCTCCTTGGTCTGGCCTTCGAACTGCGGCTCGGCGAGCCGGACGGTGACGACGGCGGTGAGGCCTTCGAGGGCATCGTCCTTGACGATGTCGTCCTCGGCGACGCGCAGCAGCTTGCTGGCGCGCAGCACCTCGTTGACCGTCTTGGTGATCGCCTGCTCGAAGCCGGAGACGTGGGTGCCGCCCTTGGGCGTGGCGATGATGTTGACGAAGGAGCGGACCGTCGAGTCGTAGCCGGTGCCCCAGCGCAGGGCGACGTCGACGCCCAGCTCACGGGTGACCTCGGTCGGGGTCATGTGGCCGCGGTCGTCGAGGACCGGGACGGTCTCCTTGAACGTGCCCTGGCCGGTGAGGCGCAGCACGTCGCAGACGGCCTTGTCCTGGGCAAGGAACTCGCAGAACTCGCTGATGCCGCCGTCGAAGCGGAAGGTCTCCTCGCTCTTGCCCACACCCTGCAGGTCGCGCTCGTCGCGGACGACGATGGTGAGGCCGGGGACGAGGAAGGCGGTCTGACGGGCGCGCTGGTGCAGCGTCTCCAGGGAGAGCTTGGCGTCCTTGAGGAAGATCTGGCGGTCCGCCCAGTACCGCACGCGGGTGCCGGTGCGGGTCTTGGGGACGCGCTTGCCCTTGAGGAGGCCGCCGGTCGGATCGAAGGGGCTCTCCGGGCCGGCCTCGGTGAAGATGCCCGGGACGCCGCGGCGGAAGCTGATCGCGTGCGTCGCGCCGTTGCGGTCCACCTCGACGTCGAGGCGGGCGGAGAGCGCGTTCACCACGGAGGCGCCGACGCCGTGCAGACCGCCGGAGGCCGCGTACGAGCCGCCGCCGAACTTGCCGCCGGCGTGCAGCTTGGTCATGACGACCTCGACGCCGGACAGGCCGGTCTTGGGCTCGACGTCGACGGGGATGCCGCGGCCGTTGTCGCGGACCTCGACGGAGCCGTCGTCGTGCAGCACGACGTCGATGTGGTCGCAGTAGCCACCGAGGGCTTCGTCGACGGAGTTGTCGATGATCTCCCAGAGGCAGTGCATCAGGCCGCGGCTGTCCGTCGACCCGATGTACATACCGGGGCGCTTGCGGACGGCTTCGAGCCCTTCGAGGACGAGCAGGTGCCGCGCGGTGTAGTTGGAACCGTCACGGTCTGCGGTCAGCAGCGCACTGGACGGCACGGACGTCTCGGCGGTCACGCGGTTCGCTCCTCGCTGAATTTGAAATCTGGCCCAGTGGGGTAAGGCCCGGCGTCGGTCACCGGTCAGAGGGTACCGATGCCTGGTAGAGCCGTTGTCACGCCACCCTCCTGATGACTCATGCTAGTCCAGAGTCGTATGGGTGTTCGATCCCTCGATGGGGTGACGCAAACATCACGTTCCCTTCCAGGCATGAACCATTTAGGCTCCGGGCACGTCCTCATGAACAACCGGCAACCCGCCGGGAGGGCACGACCACACACAGCAATGCGAAACCCGTAGAGCAAGCGCAATACGGCTCATTCGCCGCCAACCGGCAGCAGACAGCCACCTCGGGAAAAAGTTTCGAGGAAAAGCCACGAGCGGGAACGTTTTCGGCCTGGTTGGATGTTGACCCTGGTACGACAGCTCGTCGAGCTAGAGAAGAGGCGACGTGACTACTGTTCTGACCCCCGCGACCCCCCTGACGGCCGCTGACCGATGCGACCGCTGCGGCGCCCAGGCATACCTGCGCGTCGTTCTGACCAGCGGCGGTGACTTGCTCTTCTGCGCCCACCACGGGCGCAAGTTCGAGCCGGAACTCAAGAAGATCGCCGCGGATATACAGGATGAGACGGACCGGCTCACCGACGTGCCGGCCCGCACCCAGGGCGACGACCACTGACGCCTCGCATCCCGACGAGCTACGGGCCGGTTCCTGACGACCGGCCGACGGGCGGCCACCCCCGCTGCACCAGGGGGTGGCCGCCCGTTCTCGCGCCGTGACCCCGTCCTGACGGCGAGTCACCCGTGACGGGACGGGGCCGGCTCGCGACAGCGGGTCAGAGACGCTTCGGCAGCACCGCGGAGACCCGCGTGTAGACGCCGGGGTTCTCCGCCTGCCCGCAGCCGCTCCCCCACGACACCAGGCCGATCAGCCGCCCCGCCGCGACCAGCGGCCCGCCGCTGTCGCCCTGGCACGCGTCCTTGCCTCCGTGCGGATCGCCCGCGCACAGCATCGTGTCGCCCCGGTACGCGACTCCCAAGCCGCCCGAGTACGCCCGCTCACAGGACGCGTCGGGCAGCACCTGCACCCGCGCCGTGCGCAGCGACGTCGCGTACGCGCCGTCGCCGGTGGTGTCGCCCCAGCCGTACACGTCCGCCGGCGTACCCGCGGTAAGCGCCGGATCGTCACGTGCGGCGACCTCGATCACCCACGACGAGGGCAGCGCCTTCTCCAGCGTGAGGACGCCCACGTCCCCGGAGTTGGTCGAGGGGTCGTAGTCGGGGTTCACCCAGGTGTCGGCGACCCTGACCTCCTGGCCGCCCTCTCCGCGCAGCGAGGTGCGGCCCGCGATGACCGCGAAGTCGCGCACCTGCCACGGCCGGCCGCCCAGGGCCTCGCGCCCCAGACAGTGCGCGGCGGTGAGCACCTTGGTGGGGGCGACGAGCACACCGCCGCAGAACTGCCCCGCCCGCGTACCACCGAACCGGTCACGGCTGGACAGCGCCACGACCCACGGCGCCTCCGTGATGTCGATCGGCGTGCCGCCGACCACGACGCTGTCGGCGGACGCGGGAGCCGTGGTGGTGAGTGGTGCCACGGCCGCGGCGAACAGGGCCGCGGCACCGGTCAATGCTCGGGCGATGGGACGACGCATGGAGCCTCCTGACTCTCCGGTGATGTCGTTTCACCCAGCGTCGTCCAGGCGCGCCCTCCGCGCACACGCGCGCACGCCGAAGGGCCCGGCCCCCGAACGGGGAACCGGGCCCTCGTGCGTGCCTCGATCAGTCCTCGATCAGTCGAGGTAGTCGCGCAGCACCTGCGAGCGCGACGGGTGACGCAGCTTGGACATCGTCTTCGACTCGATCTGGCGGATGCGCTCACGCGTCACGCCGTAGACCTTGCCGATCTCGTCGAGCGTCTTCGGCTGGCCGTCGGTGAGACCGAAGCGCATGGAGACGACGCCCGCCTCACGCTCGGAGAGCGTGTCGAGCACGGAGTGCAGCTGCTCCTGGAGCAGCGTGAAGCTGACCGCGTCGGCCGGGACGACGGCCTCGGAGTCCTCGATGAGGTCACCGAACTCGCTGTCGCCGTCCTCGCCCAGCGGGGTGTGCAGCGAGATCGGCTCGCGACCGTACTTCTGGACCTCGATGACCTTCTCCGGGGTCATGTCGAGCTCCTTGGCCAGCTCCTCCGGGGTGGGCTCGCGGCCCAGGTCCTGGAGCATCTGGCGCTGCACGCGGGCGAGCTTGTTGATGACCTCGACCATGTGCACCGGGATACGGATGGTGCGGGCCTGGTCGGCCATGGCGCGGGTGATCGCCTGACGGATCCACCAGGTGGCGTACGTCGAGAACTTGTAGCCCTTGGTGTAGTCGAACTTCTCGACCGCGCGGATCAGACCGAGGTTGCCCTCCTGGATCAGGTCCAGGAAGAGCATGCCGCGGCCGGTGTAGCGCTTGGCCAGCGAGACCACCAGACGGAGGTTGGCCTCCAGGAGGTGGTTCTTGGCGCGGCGGCCGTCCTCGGCGATGATCTCCAGCTCGCGCTTGAGCTTCGGGGCGATCTTGTCGGAGTTCGCCAGCTTGTCCTCGGCGAACAGACCGGCCTCGATGCGCTTGGCGAGCTCGACCTCCTGCTCGGCGTTGAGCAGCGGGACCTTGCCGATCTGCTTGAGGTAGTCCTTGACCGGGTCGGCGGTGGCACCGGCCACGGCGACCTGCTGGGCCGGCGCGTCGTCCTCGTCCTCGTCGGACAGGACGAAGCCCTTGTTCTCGCCCTCGGTCTCTTCCTCGTCCTTGCCGGGCGCGACGTCTTCCAGCAGGTCCTCGGCCTCGAGGAGCTCCTCGTCGTCCTTCTTGCCCGTGGTCTTCTTCGCGGCCGTCTTCTTGGCGACGGTCTTCTTGGCCACCGCCTTCTTGGCGACGGTCTTCTTCGCCGCGGCCTTCTTGGCCGGGGAGCCGGCCTCGTCGGCCGGGTCCGCGCTCTCGGCCGCCGAGGCCGCGGTGGCGGCCGAGACGGTCTTCGTCACGGTCGTCCTGGCGGTGACGGTCTTGGTGGCGGTGCGCTTGGCCGGGCTCTTCGCTGCGACGCTCTTGCGGGTGCGCTTCGGCGACTCCGCTGCACTGACCATCAGCGTCACACCCTCTTCCTCGAGGATCTGATTGAGGCTGCGCAGAACATTCTTCCACTGGGTTGGCGGAATCTGGTCAGCCTCGAAGGCCCGACGCACGTCATCGCCGGCGATCTGCCCATCAGCCTTTCCCCGCTCGATGAGCGCCATCACAGATGCGGACTCGGCGATCTCCGGCGGGAGCGTACGGGATGTGCTGGCCGACACGAACAACCTCTCGGAACGATGGAAAACGGCTTCCGGCCCCGCCCTGGATCAGGCTGGAGCCGACGACCGTCGACGGGGAATGAGCCGACGGCGCGGGCTGGGCCGGGGAACTGCACAGCACCGTGAGCGGCTGCTGTATTCCTTCCTCGGCTGTCACCTCTTAGGTCATCGCGCGGCTTCGAGGAGCGTTACGCCCAATCCGCGTGGCCCGAGTCACACCTCAATTGTGGCGAATCCGCCAGGAAACATCCGGAAGCGGCATGATCACCCCGCCCTGCCTGCCCTGCGCACCCCGCCCCGCGCCCTTGCGCACCGCCCGGCGCACCCGGCGGGCGCGCCTCCGCGCCGCCGGCCCCGGCACCCGGGGGCGGCATCGGGCCCCCGGGCTCCGCTCGGCTACGGCGGCACGCGATGCGGGCGTCGCGGCGCTGTCGGGCACGGCGTGGATCAGTGCTCGCGGGGAGCCGGCACGACACGCTCCACCTCGGGGTGGACGGTCAGCAGCTGGCGCATGGCGGTCTCGGCGCCGAGGGCGTCGCCGGCGGCGAGGGCGTCGACGATCCGGGCGTGGTGCGAGAGGCAGCCCTCACTGGGGCGGTCGCAGGCCGTCGCGGGGGCCCCGGAGACCTGGAGGGCGGCGCCGACGATGCCGGAGAGGTGCTCCAGCATGCGGTTGCCGGCGAGCTGGATGAGCAGCGCGTGGAACTCGGTGTCGGCGCGGGAGAAGGTGATCGCGTCACCCTGGGCGTACGCGTGCCCCATGATCTCGACCATGTCGGCGAGACGCTGCTGGACGTCCTCGCGGCCGTGGCCGGCGGCGAGCCGGGCGGCGAGCGGCTCGATGATCCAGCGCAGCTCGTTCAGCTCGCGCCGCTGGTCGTCGCGCTGCGGGCCGAAGGCGCGCCACTCGATGATGTCGGGGTCGAGCAGGTTCCAGTCGCTGACCGGCCGGACCCGGGTGCCGACATTGGGGCGGGCACTGACCAGGCCTTTGGCCTCCAGGACGCGCAGCGACTCGCGGACGACGGTGCGGGAGACCTCGAAACGCTGGCCGATCTCCTCCGGTACGAGGGGACGGTCGGCGCCGAGGTCGCCGGAGACGATCATCTGGCCGAGCTGCTGGACGAGCTGCCCGTGCAGTCCGCGGCCGCGGCTGCCGGCGGCCCTGCGGCCGACCCGGCCGAGGTCGTCCGCCCCCTCCCAGGAGGGCGGACCCACACGCTCGGGGGCGGGGGCCTCCGCGTAGGGGTAGCGGTCGAGATCGCCCGTGGCGCCGAGGCCGGACTCGACGGGGCGGGCGGCGGACATCATCGTATGCGCAAGGGTAGTCACGCATCCTTTGTCGGCGTGGCTCCCGTGCCCCTTGAGGTCTTTGGTGAAAAGCACACGAAAGGGTGATCGGCACCTGCTACACAATTGACGATTAATGGGGCATAGGCGGCATTTTTCAAGGCAGTTGCCGACGAAGTGGAATCTTCTGATCCGAATGTGATCACCAACGGGCCCTCCCGCGCAGCCCGGTGAGCACATAGGCGCAGAGCAGGACCGTCAACGTCAGGGCCAGGGCCACTCCCACGGGCTGCCCGACCACCCGCACCGCCCCCATCACCCAGCGGTCCGCGGCCGTCGACCACTCCACGCGCGCGAACTCGCGCAGCCGCGCCGGAAGTCCGGCGACCGAACGGCCTGGCACCCCGGAGAGCAGCTGCCGCAGTGGCGGCGCGAAGATCACCGGTACGGCGAGGACCGCGGCGACTCCGGCGGCCGCGGCCCGGAAGACGCCCGCCCCGAGCACCCCGGCCCAGGCGCAGCCGACCACCAGGCCGAACCAATTGGCGCACAGGGTGGGCCAATTGTGCGGTACGGGGATCAACTCGCCGCCGTAGACGAGACGCAGGGCCTCCAGATCGGCCACCACGACGAGCACCGCGAGCACCGCGCCGACGGCCGCCGCGACGGCGAGCTTGGCCAGCAGCAGGCCGAGCCGGCGCGGGACGGCGCCGCGTCCGGTGGTGAGCGCCGGGTAGCGGTACTCCTCGCCGAACGAGAACGCGCCGAGCAGCCCGGCCCCCAGCGCCGCGGGCGGGAGCGGGGAGAGCCCGGGCCAGCCGGCCAGGACCGCGGGCAGCGGGGTGCGCCCGCTGCGCGCGAGGAGCACGGCGAGCACCACGGAGACCAGCAGCACTCCGGCGGCCACCAGCGGTGTGGACGGCACGCCGAGCAGGCGGCGGATCTCGTAGCGCACCGGGCGGAGCGGGGAGCGGCGGGGCGCACGGCGCGGGGCGCGCGAGCGGGGGGCGGGGACGGCCGGGGTCTGAGGGTCGGGGCGTGCGGGGACGTCGACGGCGGTGGGGGGTCCTGCGGCGGCGGGGGTGGAGGCCGGTGGGCGCGCCTCTCCGGTCTCGTCGGCGAGCCGGTGCAGGAGTACGCCGTTGCGGAACGCCGTCTCCCCGACGGTGGCACAGTCGCTGCCGTACACCGAGATCCGGTTGCCGCCCTCCGCCACCACCTCCACCGGGCGGCGGGCGGCGCGGGACTCCTGGGCGAGGACGGCGGCGAGCCGGGCCGCGTGCGGGCTGCGCACGGCGACCCGGGGGCGCAGCCGGGTGCGGGCGAACTCGGTGACGTCCTGGTCGGCCACGAGCCGCCCCCGGTCGAGGGTGACGACCCGGTCGGCGTTGCGGGCGGCGTCCCTGGGGTCGGCGGTGGTGTAGAGAACGGTGCCGCCCTCGTCGGCGTGGGTGCGCAGGAGTTCGTACAGCCAGCCGCTCTCGCGTACGGAGAGCCCGGCACCCGGCTCGTCGAGGAGCAGGGTGTGCGGGTCGCCCAACAGGGCCGAGGCGAGGCCCAGTCGGCGGTCCATGCCGAGTGGGAGGGTGCCGATCCGCTGGTCGTGCACGCCGGTGAGCCCGACGGTCCGGAGGATGTCGTCGGCGCGGGCACCGGGAACCCCGGCGGCGGCGCAGAGCATGCGCAGCTGGCTGCGCAGGGTGCGGGACGGATGGCCCGGCACGTCGCCGAGCAGCACGCCGACCTCCCGCGCGGGCTGGGCGACGCGGTGCAGCGGGCGCCCCCGGAAGTAGGTGACGCCACGGCCCGGTTCGAGCTGGAGCATCAGCCGCAGGGCGGTGGTCTTGCCGGCGCCGGCCGGCCCCAGCAGGGCCGTGACGGTGCCCGGCCGGGCCTCGAAGGTGAGATCGTCCACGGCGGGCGGAAGGTCCCGGCGGGGGGTGCTGGTGAGTCCGATGGCCTGGAGCATCGCTTCTCTCGCGGGTAGGTGAGACCGCTCCGCGGCAGGGCGGCTGTCCCAGCAAGATAACGTCCCATTTCGGACTTTTGGTGCATGGTTGGCGACTCGGGTCCGCCGGAGAACGAGCGTCGGGGCTCTCCCGCCGATCGGATCCGGCCCGGTCGGCGAGACGCCTCCTAGACCTCGGGCCGCAGCATGGGCGGGTTCAGCAGCGTGGCCCCGCCGGCACGGAACAGCTGGGCGGGACGGCCGCCCTGACGGGTCGTGGTGCCACCCGCCGGCACCAGGAAGCCGGGCGTGCCGGTCACCTTGCGGTGGAAGTTGCGCGGGTCGAGCGCCACACCCCACACCGCCTCGTAGACCCGGCGCAGCTCGCCGACCGTGAACTCGGGCGGGCAGAAGGCGGTGGCCAGCGAGGAGTACTCGATCTTCGAACGGGCGCGCTCCACACCGTCGGAGAGGATCCGGGTGTGGTCGAAGGCGAGCGGCGATGGCTGCTCGCCCGCCGGCTCTGCCGCCCCGTCCCGGCCGAGAAGTTCCTCGACCGGTGCCCAGCGCGCGCTGTTGGCGTCGCCGCCCGCGCGCGGCGCGGGCAGGTCCGGGGCGAGCGCGAGGTGGGCCACGCTCACCACCCGCATCCGCGGATCACGGTCGGGCGCGCCGTACGTCGCCAGCTGTTCCAGGTGCGCCCCGTGCCCGGGAACGGGCGCGGGGGTGCCCGGGTCGTGGACGCAGAGCCCGGTCTCCTCGACGAGCTCGCGCGCGGCGGCGGCGTCGAGGTCCTCGTCGGCCCGGACGAAGCCGCCCGGCAGCGCCCAGCTTCCCTGGAAGGGGGGCTCGCCCCGTTTCACGACGAGGGCGCACAGGGAGTGGCGCCGCACCGTGAGCACGACCAGATCCACGGTGACGGCAAAGGGCGGAAAGGCCGACGGGTCGTAGGGAGGCATGCGGCGATCATAGTCGTCTCCCTGACGATAAACACTCCCGTGCGGAGGATCGGCCACCACTTCTTCCTTCCCCCGCCCCGCCCCTCCCCCGCCCCTTCGTTGCGCTCCGCTCGCGGCCAACGGCATCGCCCGTGCCGGGTCAGACGCCCAGCTGGAGGCCGGGCGCGGCCTCCTCGACCATGCCGAGGCCGAGCCGGCCGACGCGGGCGGCGAACGGCTCTCCGGCGACCCGCAGTCCGGAGAGCCGGACCTCGCCGAGCGGCGCCGAGCGCAGCGGGTGCAGGGCGACGGTGCGGCCGGGTGCGTCCGGGCGGACGCCGACGAGCGCGGTCAGCAGCTGCACCCCGGCCGCGGCGGCGACGGCAGCGGGCCGGCAGGCCGCCGGGTGCGGCGCCGGTACGGCCCCGGGCGTCCGACGCTCCCCCGCGAACATCTCGGGCAGCCGGTGGCCGAAGGCGTCCGCGGCGTCGACCATCCCGCGCAGCAGCGCGGCCGCTTCACGCTCGTACCCCGCGGCGGCGAGACCGGCGACCGCGACGGCGGTCTCGTGCGGCCGGACCGTCCCCGACCGGTGGCCGAACGGGTTGTAGCCGGGTTCCTTCTCGCCGAGGCCGCGCAGCCCCCAGCCCGAGTCGAGGCCCGGGGCCGCGAGCAGCCGGGCGAGCCGCTCGGTCTGCGCCTTGTCGAGGAGTCCGGGCGCCGGCCGGCCCGCGCCGGCGAGCCCGGTGTCGAGCAGGTGCGCGGCCCAGCCGCCGAGCTGGGGCAGCGGGCGGCCGTCCGCCGTGTGGGCGAGCGCGGGCCTGCCGCCGGCCGGATCGTCGAGCCAGAAGCGGTCACGGAACCGCGCGCGCAGCGCCCGTGCCCGCTCCCGCCACGCGTCCCCGCCGGGCCATCCGCCGGCGTCGAGCAGATCGGCGCCGAGCAGGGCCGCGCGGTGCGCGTGGGCCTGGGTCTCGGCACGGGCCGGCCCGGCGGGCCACGGGTCCGGCACGAAGCCGCCGCCGTCCAGCGCCCGCCGCAGCCAGTCGAGGCAGCGCTCGGCGACCGGGAGCAGCTCCGCGAGGTCCGGCTCGGGCAGCCCCCAGCGGTGGGCCTCGGCGAGCACGACGGGGAAGGCGAGGGTGGCTTCGATTCCGGTGCAGCGGGGTGGCAGGTGGGGGCCCGCGTCCCGGAGCGGCCCGGGAATGAGCCCTGACTCGGGCCCCGGGCCGCGCAGTTGGGTGCGGGCCAGGGCACGCAGGGTGGTGACGGCGAGCCGGGTGCCGAGGGGAAGGGCCATGCGGGCGGCCCAGAGGGCCTCGGCGGTGACGGGTCCGCAGCGCCAGGGCACTCCGGCGGCGAGATGGACGTCGGCGGGGTGTGCGGGGTCGCGCTGGAGCAGTGCGCGCAGGTCGGCGAGGGAGGACCGCAGCAGCGGTCCGAGCCGCGGGTCGTCCCCCTCGGCGACGGCGTCGGCGAGGACGTGCCCGCCGGGCCGACCGCCGCCGGAGCCGGGACCGGAGCCAGGTCCGAGTCCGGGTCCCGGTCCGTGGGTGCGGCCGGAGCCGGGACGGGAGTCGGTGCCGGCACCGGGGGCGCGGCCGGCCCGCTCGGACCGGATGCGGAGAGTGAGGACGAAGCTGCCCCCGGCGGCCAGTACGGCCTCCCAGCGGAGCAGTCCGGCGGCCGCGAGGGATTCTCTGGGCGGCGGGTCGGCCGCCACGGCGACGGCGCTGCCGTCACCTGCCGTCCAGCGGAGCCCGGTGCCGTGGACGCTGGCGGCGAGTTCGGGCCCGGGCCGCCCGGCCGCCACCGCGCCCAGGTCCGCGAGATCCGTGCCCAGAGCGAGCTCCACGGGGAGCCGCAGCGGGCGGGTGGCGGAGCTGCGCAGGGTGATCCGCTCGGTGCCGTCCGCCTCGCGGGTCCGCTCGACGACGAGTCCGGGGTCGGGCCCGGTGTCCCCGGGCGTGCGCAGGACGCCCAGGAAGTCGGCGCGGTCCGCCGCGGTCGTCCGGCCGTGGAGCGGTACGGGCTCGCGCCCGGCGATCCGCAGGACGCAGCGGGCGAGGAGCCGGCGCCCGCCGAGGAACACCCCGTCGAGGCCGGTGCCGGTGAGCTGGCCGTGCCGGGGACTGACGGCGAGGGCGGGCAGGGCGACGCAGACGAGCGTGTCGTGCGCGGCGGGCAGTTCGACGGGACGGGCCGCCCCGGGGCCCGGTCCCTGGAGCGGGGCTCCCGGGTGGGCCGGGGGTCCGGCGGCGGGTCCGGGGGCCTGTGCGGAGCTGGGGGCCATGTCGCGTGTGCGGCGCTCTCTGTGCGGTCCGGGCTGCTCGGCCGGGCCCGGCAAAGACCGGGCTCGGGTCCGCGCGGGCGGTCCCGGCGGTCCGCGGATCCGGCCGTGGGGCGCCACCACTCCCGCGGTAGCGCCACAGAAGTGAACGCCGCCACGGCCCGACGGGTCACGGCCGTCACTCGCCCGCCCCTGCGTCGCGCCGGCCGGTCATGCGCACGGCCGTGGTTCCGGGGCGAGCGGCCGGCGGCCGGCCGCACGGGCAGGACGAACACCGCCGCGGTCCGGCTGATCAGGGCCGTCATTCGCCGCTCCTCGCGTCCCGCCTGCCGGCCCTGCGCTCCGCCGTGCTTCCGGGCCGCGCGGGCCGCGTCTGGGCGCGCGGGGCCCGTGGGCCCGTCGGGGCCGGTCGCAGACCGGCCTGCCGTGCGGCCCGTCGGGCGAGCGTGCGGGCTCGTCGCCGGTGGCGGGAGGGGGTTGTGTCGGGCTCGGGCTCGGGCTCGGGGCCCGCGGGCTCGCCGGGGGTCTCCTGTTCGGCGGCGAGGCGGGCGGCGCGCTCCGTGCGCAGGCACTCGCGGAGCGACTCGGGGTCGAGGCCCTCGTTGCACGCCTGGTGGAGCAGGCGTGCGAAGAGGTAGTGGGAGTCGGCTTCCAGGGCGAGGCCGAGGGCGACCCGGGCGGAGGGCTCGTCGCCGATGGACCAGGCGACCCAGCCGGCCAGCGTGAGCGGGGCCGCCGCGTACTCCTGGTAGGGGGCGACGCAGCGCCGGGCCAGGGCGCGCCAGAGGCGCAGGGCCGGGGCGGCTTCGGGGCCCTCCATCCATTCGGCGGCCTGGTCGCGGGTCTCGCGGTCCTGCAGTCCGAGGATGAGGGTGGCGGCCTCGTCGGCGCCGAGCAGTTCGTCGTCCCTGTCGTCGGCCGCTGCCGTGGCGGGCGGGAGGGTGCCGCGGCGGGCGGCTGCGGTGTTCGCAGGGCCGGAAGGCGTCGTGGGCGGTGCGGCGTACCGCTCGATGAGCCGGCGGATGAGGCCGATGGTGGTGTCGCGGGTCTCCTGGCGGGCGAGGGTGCCGATGGAGCCGTCGAGGATCCTGGGCACGATGACGGTGGCGGCGTCGTTCAGCGCCGCGCGCTGCGCCGCGTCGTTCGCGGCGCCCCGGGGCTTCAGGCGGGCCTCCATCTCCTTGAGCGTGCCGCGTACCTGGATGCCCGCGTAGGCCGCGGACGCCGCCATCACCGACGTACCGGACAGGGAGAGCGGGGTGCCGTCGGGCGGGCAGCAGCCGGGGTCGGGGCAGACGTAGGAGAAGTAGAGGCCGTCGGAGATGCAGAGGGCTTCGAGGACGGGGATGTCGAGCGCGCCGCAGGCGGTGCGCAGGCGCTGGGCGAAGGGGCGCAGCCGCTCCCTCACCTGGCGGCCGCTCTCGCCGGGCCTGGGGTCCTGGCAGAGGAAGACGACGATGGCGTCGGGTCGGTCGCCGCGCCGGGTGCAGCCCTCGACGAGGCATTCGGCCAGGTGGTCGGCGATGGCCGGCCATTCGTGGGGCGAGGCCGGGATGCCGACGCGGACCCGGCCGCCGAAGCGGCCGCGCTCGCCGTGGAGCGCGACGAGGACGACGGAGTCGCTGGGGTGGAAGCCGAGCATGAACGGCAGCGCGTCGGCCAGCTCGGCGGGCCCGCGCAGGGTGATCTGCTGGGCTGCGGACGATCCGTGGGATTCGTGGTGGTTCGTGTTCATGGTCACGACGGTCCCGCGACCACCGCCGATCGCGAAACCCCTGTGGATAACTCCCGCGCCGAGCTCGCCGGAGTTATCCACAGACTGGGCGGCTCGTTCGCGCATTGTCCGAGCGATCGGGTTGCATGGGGGCATGACCCACGCAGATCGCCCCGAGGACCGCGCCGCCCTTCGCGCGGCCGCCGACGCCGTGCTCGCCCGTCTCGTCTCGGACCCGACAGGAACGGCGAGACTCCGCGAGGACCAGTGGCGCGCCATCGAGGCGCTGGTGGCGGACAGACGCCGGGCCCTGGTCGTGCAGCGGACGGGCTGGGGCAAGTCGGCGGTGTACTTCGTGGCGACCTCGCTGCTGCGCGAGCGCGGCGCGGGCCCGACCGTGATCGTCTCGCCACTGCTCGCTCTGATGCGCAACCAGGTGGAGGCGGCCGCGCGGGCGGGAATCCGCGCGCGCACGATCAACTCCTCGAACACCGAGGAGTGGGACACGGTCCAGCAGGAGGTGGCGGCGGGCGAGGTCGATGTGCTCCTCGTCTCCCCCGAGCGCCTCAACAACCCCGACTTCCGCGATTCCGTGCTGCCCCGGCTGGCGGCCGCGACGGGTCTTCTCGTGGTCGACGAGGCGCACTGCATCTCGGACTGGGGCCATGACTTCCGGCCCGACTACCGGCGGCTGCGGACGATGCTCGCGGAGCTGCCGGGCGGCGTGCCGGTGCTCGCGACGACGGCGACGGCGAACGCCCGGGTGACGGCGGACGTCGCCGAGCAGCTGGGGACCGGCGCGGGCACGGACGCGCTGGTGCTGCGCGGGCCGCTGGACCGGGAGAGCCTGAGCCTCGGTGTGGTGCGGCTGTCGGACGCGGCGCACCGGCTGGCCTGGCTGGCCGACCATCTCGACGAGCTGCCCGGGTCCGGGATCATCTACACGCTGACGGTGGCCGCGGCGGAGGAGGTGACGGCCCATCTGCGCCAGTGCGGGCACAGGGTCTCCTCGTACACGGGCCGGACGGAGAACGCCGACCGGCAGCAGGCCGAGGAGGACCTGCTCGCGAACCGGGTGAAGGCGCTGGTGGCGACCTCCGCGCTGGGCATGGGCTTCGACAAGCCGGATCTGGGCTTCGTCGTGCACCTCGGCTCGCCCTCCTCCCCCATCGCCTACTACCAGCAGGTGGGCCGTGCCGGGCGCGGGGTGGAGCACGCGGAGGTGCTGCTGCTGCCGGGCAAGGAGGACGAGGCGATCTGGAAGTACTTCGCCTCGGTGGCGTTCCCGCCGGAGGAGCAGGTGCGGCGCACCCTCGACGTGCTCGCGGCGGCCGGCCGGCCGCTGTCGCTGCCCGCTCTGGAGCCGCTGGTCGAGCTGCGCCGGACCCGGCTGGAGACGATGCTGAAGGTGCTCGACGTGGACGGGGCCGTCAAGCGGGTGAAGGGTGGCTGGGAGAGCACGGGCCGGCCGTGGGCGTACGACACGGAGCGGTACGCGTGGGTGGCCCGGCAGCGGGACAGCGAGCAGCAGGCCATGCGGGAGTACGCGACGACGCGCGGCTGCCGGATGGAGTTCCTGCGCCGTCAGCTCGACGACGAGGCGGCGGCGCCCTGCGGCCGCTGCGACAACTGCGCGGGCGTCAGGTTCGACGAGAAGGTGTCGGACGCGGCGCTCGACGCGGCCCGGGGCGAGCTGGGCCGGGCAGGCGTGGAGGTGGAGCCGCGGAAGATGTGGCCGACCGGACTCGCGGCCGTGGGCGTGGATCTGAAGGGGCGTATCCCCGCGGGCGAGCTGTCGTACCCGGGCCGGGCGCTCGGGCGGCTTTCGGACATCGGCTGGGGCAACCGGCTGCGGCCGCTGCTCGCCGACACCGCGCCGGACACCGAGGTGCCGGACGACGTGGTGCAGGCGGTCGTGACGGTGCTCGCCGACTGGGCGAAGGGGCCCGGGGGTTGGGCCTCGGGCGGCGCGGACGCCCTGCCCCGGCCGGCCGGTGTGGTGACGGTCGCCTCGCACCGCAAGCCGCGGCTCGTGGGCTCGCTCGGCCGGCGCATCGCCGAGATCGGCCGGATGCCGCTGCTCGGTTCCGTGGAGTACGCGCCGGAGACGGAGGACCTGCGGCTCTCCCGTACGAACAGCGCGCAGCGGGTGGTCGGGCTGCAGCGGACCCTGGTCGTGCCGGACGGTCTGACGGAGCGTCTGGCCGCCGCGGGCGGGCCGGTGCTGCTCGTGGACGACCTGTCCGACACCGGCTGGACGCTGGCGGTGGCGGCGAGGCTGCTGCGCCGGGCGGGGGCCGAAGGGGTCTTCCCGCTGGTGCTTGCCGTCCAAGCGTGAAACGGGGAGTGAATAATGGGTAACTGGGCAGGGATATGAGAGTCATACCGGTTCATTCCAGTCAGCGGCCTCAATTGCTCGTTGCCGCCCGCGCACGCGCCAGGAAGAATTGGGAATCCACCCCGCACGGTTCGTACGCGGTCCTATGGGACCGCGCCGTGGTGCACCCTCGTCCGACCCTGCCCGCGGAGCGGGCGCGTATCCGAAGGGAGGATCGTGACCCTCGGATTCGCTCCGTCCTCGACCGTACCGTCCGCCCCGTCGTCCGGGTCGGCAAGCCGCCTCGCCCGGATACTCGAACCGGCCGAGTGGGCGGCCGCGGGGATCCCGCTGCTGCGCAGTCCGCGTGAGGTCGTCAGCGGCCTGCATTCCCGTCACACGCCCACGCCCTCGACCGCGGTCCTCGCCGTGCTCGACCACGAGGAACGGCTGATCGCGAGCGCCTCGTTCGTCCGCCGGCCCGCGCCCGCGGACGGCTGGGAGTTCCGCAACGCGCTCCTCGCGCACCTGCGCCGCGTCATCCCGCACGATCTGCGGCGGCGCGCCCCGGTCCGCACGGCGGTGCTGCTCTACTGCCGCGAGGGCGACGAGCGGTGGACCGAGGAGGACGGGGCCTGGATGTGGGGGCTGCGGGACGCCTGCACGCTGCACGGTCTGCGCTGCGGTGCGTACATCACGCTGACCCGCGGCGGCTGGCAGGTACTCGGCGAGGGACGCGGCGGACGGAGCCCCGGCTCCGAGACGAGCCCGGCGCCGCTGGGTGAGGACTCCGCAGTCGAACAGCTGGTGCCGCGCATCGCCAGCGGTGCTCCCGAGCCGCTGCGCCGCGCCGCCGCCCGCTGAGCGGGCGGTCCGGCCGCGCCGGCGGCGTGGCACCGGGTCGCACCGGCCCCGGTCGTCCGCCCGGCCGCCCGAAGGCGGCCGGGATGCGGACGATGGGTCAGACGCCGGCGCCGAGGGCGGCGCTGACGCGCTCGGGGTCGCCGCAGACGATCAGCAGGGCGGACGCCCGCTTCATCGCCTCGGGCAGCCGGAGCGCGACGTCCTCGGCGGAGCCGCCGTTGACGGCGACGACCACCACGGGCCGGGTGGCGGCCCGGGACACGGCGGCGGCGTCCGCGAAGAACACGTCCTCGCCGGCGTCCTGCTGCGCCCAATAGGCGGTCTCACCGAAGGACAGCTCGTGCGCTGCCCACGGGTGCTGCTCGCCGGTGGTGAGCACCAGCACGTCGCCGGGGGCGCGGCCGGAGTCGAGCAGCAGGTCCACGGCCTCCTCGGCGGCGTCGACGGCACCGTCGGCGGGAGCGGGGATCAGCTGGATCTGCGGTCCGGACTGCTGGCCGGAACGATTCTCCGCACGGACGGGCGGGCGCGGCGCCGGCGGCGCGGGCCGAGCCGGACCGGGGCCGGGACTCCCGGGTCGGGGCGACGCAGCGGAACGCGGTCCGGGTACGGGTCGAGGGGTCGGCACGGGGCGGCCGGCGGCCGCGGTCGCGCGGGGACCCTGGGCACTCTCGTGAATCTGAGGCTCCTCGGGGATGAGAGGCATGGACTGATGTCTATCAAACGCCGTCGCACGGGGCTCCGGCGGGTGGGCGCACAGGGGCGCCCCGGCCACTGGACGGTGCCCGCGGAGGCCTTCCGCACGGGTCGCCCCGTACGTCGTCCACCGCAGGAACCGGGCCCTTAGGCCGGAAGTTCAGGGGTCGGCCGTGGTCGGCCGCACGTCAGAAGTCGAAGCCGAGCTGGCCCCCGCTTTCGAGCGCGGCCGCCTCGGCGGACAGGCGCACCTTCTTGAGGTGGCGCCATCGGGGCATGGCATCGAGGTACGACCAGGAGAGCCGGTGGTACGGGGTGGGCCCGAGCTCCTCCAGCGCGGCCTTGTGGACCGGGGAAGGGTAGCCCGCGTTGGCCGCGAAGGCGTAGGCGGCGTACTCCTCCGCGTCGGCCTCCAGCTCGGCCATCATCGCGTCGCGCCGGACCTTGGCGAGCACGGAGGCGGCGGCGACGGCGATGCAGGACTGGTCGCCCTTGATCACCGTACGGACCTGCCAGGGGCTGCCCAGGTAGTCGTGCTTGCCGTCCAGGATCACGGCGTCGGGGCGGACCGGCAGGCCCTCCAGGGCGCGGACGGCGGCCAGCCGGAGCGCGGCGGTCATGCCCAGGTCGTCGATCTCGGCGGGCGAGGCGTCGCCCAGCGCGTACGCCGTGACCCACCCCTCGAGTTCCGCGGCGAGCGCGGTGCGGCGCTTGGGGGTGAGCAGCTTGGAGTCGGTGAGCCCGGCGGGCGGGCGGCGCAGGCCGGTGACGGCGGCGCACACCGTGACGGGACCGGCCCAGGCCCCGCGCCCGACCTCGTCGACCCCGGCGACGATCCTGGCGCCGGTGGTGGCCCGGATCGATCGTTCGACGCTGTGGGTGGGTGGTTCGTACGGCATGGCGCCTGACAGGTTACGCCGATGGATACCTCCCTGGGTACCCGGTTTCCCCGGGACCGTTCACGACCGGCCGAAACCGGCCCGGGAACCGCGACCGAGGACCGCCCCGCACACCCACCGCGAACCGCCGCCCGGACCCTCGCCAAAGCCGGCTCACGGGCCCGGAACCGGCTCAGGGGCCCTCTTCCGGCGGGAGCCCGGGGGGCGGCTCAGGCTCGCAGAAGCGGCACCATGACCAGGTCGATCAACCCGGTGATCTCGCTTTCGGTCCATTCGCTGCCGCACACCTTCGCGCGGTACATCATCATCGCCGGGACCACGTCGTAGACCATCTCGTCGGCCGCTTCCGCGCGCACCTCGCCGCGTGCGATGCCGCGCTCCACCACCTCGCGCAGCAGCCGCTGCGAGGGCTCGACGACCCGGTCGACGATCAGCCCGTGGAAGCGCTCGGCGGCGGCTTCGCTGTCGCACTCGTGAAGCACGGCGCGCAGGGCGGTGCCGGGCTTCGAGTACATCGCGGACCGCACCCGGCGGCACAGCCGGAGCAGGTCCTCGCGGACGCTGCCGTGGTCCGGCGCCTCGCCGAGCGCGGGCAGCCCGGTCCTGAGCGCTTCGGCGACGAGGTCCTCCTTGGAGGACCACCGGCGGTACACGGCGGCCTTGCCGGTCCGGGCGGCGGCCGCGATGCCCTCCATCGTCAGCGCGTTCCAGCCGACCGCGCCGAGCTGCTCCAGGGCCGCGTCGAGGATGGCGCGTTCCAGTACCGGACCGTGCCGGCGCGCCGGCGCGCCCTGCGGCCGCGCGGTGGCCTCCGGGGGGTGCGAAGTAAGCATCCGGACCTCTCTGTTGACTCTCCGTCGGACCTCGCGCGGGGCCACCGAGGAGGCGAATCGGTTCTCTTCCGGCAGCACGCAGTGAACGGTTGCGTTCCTTGAGTGGGACTCACTACCGTGAAGGACAGTGAACGTGTGCGTTCACTGCATTCTTCCCCGTGGGGAGACACCGTGACAACGACTCAGCCGGCCCCCCGGCCGGATCCCGGCACCGCCCGCCGTCCAGGCCGCCCGGGAATCGCCCTCGCCGTCATCGCCGCCTGCCAGTTGATGGTCATCCTCGACGCGACGATCGTGAACATCGCGCTCCCGCACATCCAGGACGCCCTCTCCTTCTCCACCACCGGCCTGTCGTGGGTGCTCAGCGCGTACACCCTCACCTTCGGCGGTCTGCTGCTGCTCGGCGGACGGGCCGGCGACATCCTGGGCCGGCGGCGGGTGTTCCTGACCGGCGTCCTCGTCTTCACCCTCGCCTCGCTGCTCGGCGGTCTCGCGCAGGAGTCGTGGCAGCTCCTCGCCGCACGCGCCGTCCAGGGCGCCGGCGGCGCGATCGCGTCACCGACCGCGCTCGCGCTGATCACCACGACGTTCCCCGAAGGCCCGCGGCGAAACCGGGCGTTCGGCGTCTTCGCGGCCGTCTCGGCCGGCGGCGGCGCGATCGGACTGCTGGCCGGCGGCCTGCTCACCGGATGGCTCGACTGGCGCTGGGTGCTGTTCGTGAACGTCCCGATCGGCCTGGCCATCGCCTTTCTGACGCCGCGTTTCCTCGACGAGTCGGCGCGGCATCCGGGCCGCTTCGACCTGGCCGGCGCGCTCACCTCCACCGTCGGCATGTCCGCGCTCGTCTACGGCTTCATCCGGGCCTCCGAGAAGAGCTGGACGGACGCGGCGGCCGTCGGGGCGTTCGTCGCGGCCGTGGTGCTGCTCGCCGCGTTCGCCGCCGTGGAGTCCCGGGCGCGCGAACCCATCACGCCCCTGCGGATGTTCGCCGACCGCAACCGCTGGGGCACGTACGTGTTCATGCTCAGCCTGGCCGCGGCCATGCTCGGCATGTTCTTCTTCATGGTCCTGTTCGCGCAGAACGTGCTCGGCTTCAGCCCGATGGCGGCGGGCCTCGCCTTCCTGCCGGCCACCGCCGCCATCGGCGTGGCCTCGGGGATCGCGCAGCGGCTCCTGCCGGTCCTCGGCCCGAAGCCGTTCATGGTGGCGGGCGCGACGATCACCGGCACCGGGCTGTTCTGGCTGACCCTCCTCACCCCGGACAGCTCCTACCTCGGCGGCGTCCTCGGCCCCATGGTCACCTTCGGCTTCGGCATGGGCCTCAACTTCGTCACCGTCACCCTGACCGCGGTCTCCGGGGTCGCCGCGCACGAGGCCGGCGCCGCCTCCGGGCTGCTCAACGCCACCCAGCAGGTGGGCGGTTCGCTCGGCCTGTCGATCCTCGTCACGGTCTACGGCACGGCCAGCAGGGACGAGGGGAAGCGGCAGACCCCGGACTTCCTCGCCCACGCGAGCCCGGAACAGCGGGCCGCGTTCGCCGAGGACCGGCAGCTGCCCGCGCCGTGGTCGCACGACGTGCTCACGGCCGGCATCACGGCCGCCTTCACGGCCGCCACGGTGATGGCGCTCGTCGCACTCGTCACGGCCGCCGTCGTGATCCGGGTCCGCAGGAGCGACCTGGCCGCGCTCGGCGGCCCTGCGGAGGTCACGGGACCGGCCGCATGACCGGTGGGCGCGCACTCTCCCGTACGGGAAGGGTGCGCGCCCACCTCACGGTACGGCCGCCGTACGGATGCGGGTCAGGGCGCGTACGGGTCGTAGTCCTCCTCGCGCGACGGGCCGTCGCACGGCATGCCACCGCGGCCCGAGCCGCGCGCGGCGAGGATGTCCCGGGCCCGCACCTCGGCGAGGCTCGTCGTGTACCAGGAGTCGTCGTCCTCGCGCAGCCGCCGCTCGATGTCCCACAGCGCGCACGAGCGCAGGGTGCCGGGGAGCCGGTCGAGGGCGGGCACCGCGTCGGCGGAGAGCCCGGAGAGATAGTCCACGTCGATCTTGTGGAGCCGTTCGTAGCGGTCGACGTTCTGCTGGGCGATGACGGCGTCCGGCTGGATCAGGCCGAAGGCGAGCACGAACCCGGCGGCGCTCGCGGCGAGCGCGCGGGGCAGCAGCCGGGCGCCCCAGATCCCGGCGGCCATGATCAGCACGATGGCCACGCCGAGCCAGATCTCCATCGCGGCGACGGAGATCCGCAGCCGGGTGAGCCCGTACGCGTCCACGTACAGGTCCATCCTGCGCAGCGCCGAGGCGACCACGACCAGCGTCAGCACGCACAGCGTGCCGAGCACGGCGCGGACGAGCCGCCGGTCGCGGGCGTCACCGCGGGGCGCCCAGCGCAGGGCCAGGCCGATCACGACGAGGGTGAGCAGGGTGGCCATGAGGAGCTGCCAGAAGCCCTGGCGGGCGTACTCGGCGTAGGTGAGGCCGGTCTCGCGCAGCACCTTGTCGTAGCCGCCGAAGAGCACGGTGAGCTGGATGGTGTTGAAGGCGGCGAAGAGCAGGTCGAGCACGACGAGCGGCAGCGCCCACTCCACCCGGCCGCGGGCCTTTCCGGCGCCGAAGCTCAGCCGGTCCCAGCGCAGCGGGGCCGCGGCGGTGCGGGCGATGGCGGCGGCGCCGAAGAGACCGAGCAGGAAGCAGAGCGTCCGCCAGGGCGACTGGGCGAGCGAGACGTCGGGCATGAGCGAGCCGAGCAGGTCGGCGAAGGCGGCGTCCGCGCCGGCGAACAGCGCGCCGAACACGACGAGCAGGCCGATGGCGATCAGGCCGGTCCGCAGGGCGGGCCCCCAGCGGCCCTGCGAGGCGTCCGCGCGTTCGCGCACCCCGCGCCCGGCCCACACCACGCCGGTGACCATGGAGTCGAACAGGCCGAGCGGGCCGAACAGCATGCTGGGCCAGCCGCGGCCGCCGTGCAGGGCGAAGCCGGTGAGCCCGAGGCTCGCGACGACCGCGAGGAAGGTGGGCCAGCCGGCGTCGCTGACGATCGGCACGGCCAGCAGGGCCGCGCCGCCGACGGCCCAGGCCACGGTCCACGGCCGCGGCCGGCGGCCCGCGGCGCGGGCGGCGAGCGCCCCGGCGGCGGTCGCGGGCACGGCGATGAGCAGCAGGTTCGCCCCCGCGCCCGAGCCGAGCAGCAGGGAGGCGAGCACAGCGGTGGCCGCGATCGCCCCGAGCGTCGCCGCGGTCGGCCGCGCCGGCTCGGGCGGCCGCAGCTTGCTCGGCTGGGGCTTTCTCGGTGCCGCCCACGCCGGGTGCGGCGGGTAGTACGCTCCCGCCGTCGCCCGGAGCGGTGGCACCACGGCCGGTGCCGCTGGTGCGGCCGGTGCCGCCGGTACGGCGTCCTGTGGCGGCGCGCCGCTCTGGGGCTGTTCGGCGGACGGTGTGTCGGTCACGGGACCCCCTCCCGACCCGGTCGCGCCCGGCCGTAACGGCTCCGGCGGCGGTCCCGGGTGTCTCGTCGACACGCTGATGCCATGATCAGCGCTGCGGAGTGGCCGACTTTAATTGCGCTTCGACGCGCTGAACCGTCCCGTCCGCAGCTGTGGCAGGACCGTGACACTGCCCGACGACTAAGGGCGGGCTCCCGTGGGCACCCAGCCGGGCAGTTCCTCGGTCTGCTCCAGCCAGGCCGCGGGCGGCGCGCCGGCCGGGCTCGCGGCGACGACGCCGCCGGCGATGGCGCAGGTGGTGTCGACGTCGCCGCCGACCTCGGCGGTGGTCCAGAACATCCGCTCGAAGTCCCCGAGCGACCGGGCCGCCGACCAGAGCGCGAACGGCACGGTGTCGTGCGCGCTGGTGCGCCGGCCGCTGCCGAGGACGGCCGCGACCGTCGCCGCGTCGCCGTAGTCGAGCATGTCGCGGGCCCGGCGCAGTCCGGCACCGACGGCGCTGCGCGGGACGAGCGCGACGACGCCGTCGAGCAGCGCCTCGGGCGTGGGCGGACCCGAGGGCGCGGCGGCGAGCGCCGCGGCGGCGGCGACGGCCATCGCGCCGACGACGGCCTCGCGGTGCTGGTGGGTGGTGTACGCGGAGATCTCGGCCTGATGGGTGGCCTGCTCCGGGTCGTCGGCGTACCAGGCGCCGAGCGGGGCGATGCGCATCGCGGCGCCGTTGCCCCACGAGCCCTGCCCGTTGAACAGCGCGGCGGCGAGCTGCCGCCAGTCACCGCCCTCGCGGATCAGCCGGAGCATGCGGTTGACGGCGGGGCCGTAGCCGCGGTCGAAGTCGTGGTGGTGGGCGAACGACAGGGCGAGCGCGTCCTGGTCGATCCGGTCGTGGGCGACCAGGACGGCGAGCACGGAGCAGGCCATCTCCGTGTCGTCGGTCCACTGCCAGGGACCGGCCGGCGGCTCGTGGCGCTTCAGCAGGGGGTAGTTGGCGGGAACGAAGTACTGGGAGCCCAGGGCGTCTCCCACGGACAGCCCGCGCAGGCTGGCCAGGGCGCGGTCGAAGCGCCGGTCGAGAGAGGAGTCAGCGGTCATCGCCCTGCCACTCTATCCGGTGGGGCCGTACGGTTCCGGAGTACGCCAGTGCGCGAAGGGCCGGTCGAGCCGGTACTTGCCGTCCTCGCCGAGCAGCAGCATCCGGGTCTCGGCGTTGTCCGGGTTGGACAGCGACTCGAACTCGGCGACCGTCCAGTGGAACCAGCGCATGCAGAACAGGCGCATGGTCAGCCCGTGGGTGACGAGCAGGACGTTGGGCGGGTGGTCGGGCGCCTCGAAGCTGCGGTAGAGGCTCTCCAGGAAGGCGCCGACCCGGTCGTACACGTCGGCGCCCGACTCGCCCTGGGCGAAGCGGTAGAAGAAGTGCCCGTAGGCGTCCCGGTACACCTTCTGGAGGCGCACGTCCTCCCGCTCCTGCCAGTTGCCCCAGTCCTGCTCGCGCAGCCGGGGCTCCTCCCGGACCCGGACCAGACGCGGGTCGAGCCGGAAGGCCCCCAGCGTCTCGTGGGTGCGCCGGTAGGGCGAGACGTAGACGCTGACGCGCTCCTCGCCGAACAGCTCCCGCAGCCGCTCCCCCGTCGCCTCGGCCTGCCGCCACCCGGTCTCGGTCAGCCGGAGCGCGTGGTCGGGCTCCCGCTCGTACACCGTGTCATCGACATTGCCCTCGGACTCTCCGTGTCGTACGAGGACGATGCGCCGCGGTCGTGCCATGCCCATGACCCTAGTCGGCCGCCCGCCGGCCGGCTCAGTCGAGCAGGCGTCCGGAGTCCATCCGGCGTATGCGGCCGGTGAACCGGCGGCGCAGCTCCCGGTCGTGCGAGACGACGACCACGGCCCCGTCCCACTGCTCCAGGGCCTGCTCGAGGTCCTCGACGAGGCCGAGGGCCAGGTGGTTGGCCGGCTCGTCGAGCAGCAGCAGGTCGGCGGGGCGGGCGAGCAGCCGGGCGAGGGCGAGGCGACGGCGCTGGCCGGCGGAGAGGGCGCCGACCGGGACGGTGAGGTCGGCGGGGCGGAACAGTCCGTACGAGAGGAGCAGTTCGGTCTGCTCGTCGTCGGTGAGGGCGAGGCCGCGGCCGAACGCGGCGAGGACCCGCTCGGCGGGGCGGTGGGACGGTATCTCCTGGGCGAGGAAGCCGATCCGGCCCCGGCGCAGGACCTGTCCGGCGTCGGGCTCGACGAGCCCGGCCATGACCCGGAGCAGGGTGGACTTGCCGGCGCCGTTGCCGCCGTGGACGAGCAGCCGCTCGCCCGCCGCGACGGTCAGCTCGTCGACGGCGAGCCGGCCCCCGATCCGTACACCGCCGAGCGCGACCAGGGTGCCCTCGGCGCGTCCCGTCACCGGCCGGGCGGTGAAGGCGAGGGGCTTGGGCGGTTCGGGCACGGGCTCGTCGTGGAGCCGGCGCAGTCGCTCCCTGGCGGCCCGGACGCGGCCCGAGACCGATGCCTGCACCCGGCCGGCCGCGCGGTCGTAGGCCATCTTGTTGTTGTCCTTGATGACCCGTCCGGCGGCGACGCCGTGCGCGGTGGTCCGGGCGTACTCCTCAAGGCCGGCGATCTCCGCGCGCCACTGAGCGTGCTCCTGCTCCCAGCGCCGCCGGGCGGCGGCCCGCTCGGCGCGGAAGCCCGCGTACCCGTCGCCGTGGCGCACGACCGTGCGGCGGTCGGCGTCGACCTCCAGGATCGCGGTGGCCACCCGCTCCAGGAAGACGCGGTCGTGCGAGACGGCGACGACCGTGCCCCGGTGGGCGAGGAGGGTGTCCTCCAGCCAGTCGAGGGCGGTGCCGTCGAGATGGTTCGTGGGCTCGTCGAGGAACAGCACCTCGGGGGCGGCGGCGAGCACGCAGGCGATGCCGAGGCGGGCCTGCTCGCCGCCGGAGAGGCTGCCGAGCGGGCGCTCGCGCTCTATGCGGGCGAGCCCGAGGCCGTGCATGGCCTTGTCGACCCGGGCGTCGGCCTCGTACCCGCCGCGCAGCTCGAAGGCGGTGAGCAGCTCCCCGTACGCGGCGAGCGCCGGCGCGTCCGCCGTGGCGAGCTCCGCCTCCAGGCTGCGCAGCCGGCGCTCCATGGCGCGCAGGTCGGCGAGGGCGGCGTCGATCGCCGCGGCGACGGTGGCGTCCGCGGGCAGTTCGGGTGTCTGGGCGAGGAGCCGGGCGCCGCCGTCCGTCTCGGTGACGACCTCGCCGGAGTCGGGTGCGTCGAGCCCGGCGAGCACGCGTAACAGGGTGGACTTGCCCGCGCCGTTCTCCCCCACGACGCCTATCCGCTCGCCGGGACGCACGGTGAGCGAGACCTGGTCGAGCAGCAGCCGTTCGCCGCGGGTCACGGTCACGTCGTGAAGAGCGATCTGCGTGGGCATGGGGCACCTCCGGCGGGCGGCATCAGGGATCGAACTAACGCAACCGTTGTCGCGTTACGTTGAGTGTGGCACACTCGGAGCCACTAACGCAACGGGAGTAGCAATTGAACGCGTCGCAGAACCCGCCCGCCCCGGACGAGACCGCCCCCGCCCCCGGCAGCCGGCGCCCGGGCGGCCGTACCGCCCGCACCCGCGCCGCCGTGCGCGACGCCGTCCTGACCGGCCTGACCGAGCACGGTTATCCGGCTCTCACCGTCGAGTACGTGGCGGAGCACTCGGGGGTGCACAAGACGACGCTCTACCGCCGCTGGGGCAGCGTCGAGGGGATGCTCGCGGACGCGCTCGCGCTCGCGGGCGAGGACCGGTGGGAGGCGCCGGACACCGGCAGCCTCGGCGGTGACCTGCGGGCGCTGGCCCGCGAGGTGGTGGACTCCTTCGCCGATCCGGCACGGGCGGCGGCGCCGACGGCGTTCGTGGCGGCCGCGTTCCAGTCGCGCGAGGCGGCGGACTCGCTGCGGGCGTTCTACGAGGAGCGCTTCCGGCGCTGCGAGAGCGTGGTCGACCGGGCGGTGGCCCGTGGCGAGGCGCCCGCAGGGACGGACGCGGGCGCGGTGGTACGTGCGGTCTCCGCCCCGCTGTTCCTGCGGTTGTTCGTCACCCGCGAGCCGGTGGACACGGCCCTCGCGGACCAGGCGGCGCGGACGGTCCTGGCGGCGGTGCGGGCAGGCGCGTTCGGGCGCGAGGAGGAGAGAGCGGACACGGCGGCGGGCCCGGCCGTCTGATCGGCGACCGCGCCGACCGGCGAGCCGGGACACCGGGCCCGGGGCCACGCCGGGAGCGAGGACCCAGGCCGGGTCGGGCCGATGCCCGGGCCCGGGCGCGCTACCGAGCGCGCCCCCGACCGGTCGGGTCCTCCCCGCCGGCCGCTCCCGTCGCCACCGCCGCCGGCCACGCTTCAGGAGGGCGTCCGCCCCGGGCCCGTACCCCTCACACCGTCCAGGCCGATTCGAGCTGCACCACATCGCCCGTCATCGACGCCACATCGGCCATCGTCTGCGCCCGCAGGCCCAGCCGTTCGATCCGCTCGACCCGGTACTTCCCGTGCTCGGCGGCCGAGTTCCACATCGACAGGACGACGAACTCGTTCCCCGGCGCCTCGCCGAACAGGCCGCGCAGCATGCCGGGGGACCCGGCCATCGCCGGGTTCCAGACCTTCTCCTGCATCAGGGCGAAGTGCTCCACCCGCTCCTCGTGCACCCGGCAGTGGGCGACCCGGGCCACGTCGGCGTCGCCGAACCGGGGCTCGAAGCCGGTCTTCACGTCGAAGCGGTGGTCGAACAGCTTGACCTGCGGATTGCGGAAGGTGCCGACCTGCGCGGCGGCGAGCCGGTCGTGCGAGCGCGCCATGAACGAGTCGTAGAACGCCCGGCTCTCCCAGAACGCGAAGACGTGGGCGACGTCCGGCCTCCGCCGGCTCCACCCACCGCCCTGCCCCCGGAACCCCGGCTCACCGAGCAGCCCCGCCCACTTCCGCTGCCCCCGCTCGAACCCTCGACGGTCCACCACGGTGCAGCGAATCCACTTGACCAGCACCGCGCCATGGTACGGGGCGAAGCGACGCGCCGTCAGACCTCCACCGGATGCACCCTGAGCAGTCCGGCGGCCTCCTCGTCGTCCAGTTCGATTCCGAAGACCTCGGTGAGGGTCGCGGCCAATTCCTCTGGCCCCACCTTCCGTTCCTCGCTCGTGCCGTCCGGCCGCACGACGGTCAGCGTGTCACGGAGCAGCGACCTGCCCGCCTCCGGGCCGGGCTGCTGGGCCACGATCTGGCCGACGAACCGCGAGCGGGGGTGGCTGGAGCTGTAGTGGTTCATCAATTCGAAGTCGACGGGGTACAGCGGCTGCGGCGCGAACGTGTACAGCTGGGTCCACCCCTCCGGGCGAAGCGAGCGCAGCGCGTGGACGCCCGACGCGTCCACGCCGATGCCGAAGGTCCAGCCGTCCTGCTCGGCCCGCGATCCGTCGGCCAGCGGCACCGGCTCGATGATCCCCTGGTAGCCGAACCCCGTGTCGGCGAGCCAGGGTCGGCCCTCCACCGTGACGACCAGGACCGCGTGGGTTATGGGCCTGATCTCGTCGCCCGCGCGGACGCGGGCGCCGCGCCCCGAGACCTGGAAGCCGATCCGCTCCAGGACGGCGGCGAAGAGGCTGTTCTGCTCGTAGCAGTAGCCGCCGCGCCGCCGCCCGACGAGCTTGGCCTGCAGGCTCTTGGGCTCCAGAGAGATCCGGCGGCCGAGTGCCACGTCCAGGTTCTCGAACGGGATGGCCGCCACATGCGCCCGGTGCAGGGCGCGCAGGGTCGCGAGATCGGCCGCGACCTCCCCCGAGTGTCCGATCCGCGCCAGATATGCGTCCAGATCCAGCTCTTCCGCGCCCCACATACGCCAGTCCCCCTCGTACGATGCCATGTTGATCACATGACACCATGAACACCCCGTCAGGAACCGTCCACAGAGAGGGGGTTCGCGATGAGCGGACTCAACAAGGGGGTCGGCAAGGTCGAGGTGTCGCTCAAGTGGGACCCCAGCCCGGCAGGCAGCCCCGCGCACGACCTGGACCTGGTCGCGGGGGTCTACCCGGCGGACGGCCCGTTCGGCCCCCCGGCCTATCTCGTGCACTTCGACAGCCGTTCGCCCGACGGCACCATCACCCTCCAGCGCGACAGCCGCACGGGCCAGGGCCTCGGCTTCGACGAGTCGATGGTCCTTGAGCTGACCCGGCTCGCGCCCGTGTACGCGCGCGTGGTGGTGGGCGTGGCGATACAGCAGGGCGGCGGGCGGATCGCCTTCGGCCAGGTCGGCGGGACCGGCGTCCGGGTCCGCGAGGGCTACACGGATCTGCTGGTCGACGACTTCGGCGTGCTGGCGCAGGCGACCGCCGCGACGGTCGTCGAGTTCACCCGGGACCCCGCCGGGGACTGGAGCTGGCAGCCCCTGCTCCGCGGCTTCGACACGGACCCGGGCTCCTTCGGCACCGTGATGGGCGCCGCGTAGGAAACGCGCACGGCGAGCAGAACGGACACAGCGAGAAGGGGACCGGCCCACGGGCCGGTCCCCTTCCCTCATTCAGCCTTCAGCCGCTCAGCTGCAACCGCTGGTCGAGCCGCAGCCCTCGCAGATGTAGCAGGAGCCGGCGCGCTGCATCTTCGTGCCGCAGGAGAAGCACAGCGGGGCGTCGGCGCTGACACCGAGCTGCATCTCGACGAGCTCGGCGTTGGTGTGCGCCTGCATCGGGGCGGGCTTCGTCTCCTCGGCCTCGACCTTGGGCGCGGCGACCGCCTTCAGCTCCTGGGCGCGCGGGGCGGACTGGGCCAGACCCTCGACGTCGACCTCGTCGTCGGCCGGCTCGTACGAACCGGTCTCCAGGTGGCGCTGGCGCTCCTCGGCGGAGTGGATGCCGAGGGCGGAGCGGGTCTCGAAGGGCAGGAAGTCCAGCGCCAGGCGGCGGAAGATGTAGTCGACGATCGACTGCGCCATCCGCACGTCCGGGTCGTCGGTCATGCCGGCCGGCTCGAAGCGCATGTTGGTGAACTTGGAGACGTACGTCTCCAGCGGCACGCCGTACTGCAGACCGACGGAGACCGCGATGGAGAAGGCGTCCATCATGCCGGCGAGGGTCGAGCCCTGCTTGGACATCTTCAGGAAGACCTCGCCGAGACCGTCGTCCGGGTAGGAGTTGGCGGTCATGTAGCCCTCGGCACCGCCGACCGTGAAGGAGGTGGTGATCCCCGGGCGGCCCTTCGGGAGGCGCTTGCGGACCGGGCGGTACTCGATGACCTTCTCGACGGCCTCGCGGATCGTCGCCTCGGACTTCGAGGTGACCTCGGCCTTCTCGTCCTCCTTCTTCTTGGCGGAGAGCGGCTGGCCGACCTTGCAGTTGTCGCGGTAGATCGCGAGCGCCTTGACGCCGAGCTTCCAGGCCTCGAAGTAGATCTCCTCGACCTCCTCGACGGTCGCCGTCTCCGGCATGTTGACCGTCTTGGAGATGGCGCCGGAGATCCACGGCTGGATCGCGGCCATCATGCGGACGTGGCCCATCGGGGAGATGGAGCGCTCGCCCATCGCGCAGTCGAAGACCTCGTAGTGCTCGGTCTTCAGGCCGGGCGCGTCGACGACGTTGCCGTGCTCGGAGATGTGCGCGACGATCGCCTCGATCTGCTCCTCCTGGTAACCCAGGCGGCGCAGGGCCTGCGGGACGGTGCCGTTGACGATCTGCATCGAGCCGCCGCCGACGAGCTTCTTGAACTTGACCAGGGCCAGGTCCGGCTCGACACCGGTGGTGTCGCAGGACATCGCCAGACCGATGGTGCCGGTCGGGGCGAGGACGGACGCCTGGGCGTTGCGGAAGCCGTTCTTCTCGCCGAGCCGGACGACGTCCTGCCACGCCTCGGTGGCCGCGGCCCACACCGGGGTGTCGAGGTCGTCCATGCGGACGGCGGCGGCGTTGGCGTCGGCGTGCTGCTTCATGACGCGCTGGTGCGGCTCGGCGTTGCGGGCGTAGCCGTCGTACGGGCCGACGACGCCGGCCAGTTCGGCGGAGCGCTTGTACGCGGTGCCGGTCATCAGCGAGGTGATCGACGCGGCGAGCGCGCGGCCGCCGTTGGAGTCGTACGCGTGGCCGGTCGCCATCAGCAGGGCGCCGAGGTTGGCGTAGCCGATGCCGAGCTGGCGGAAGGCGCGGGTGTTCTCGCCGATCTTCTGGGTCGGGAAGTCGGCGAAGCAGATGGAGATGTCCATCGCGGTGATGACGAGCTCGACGACCTTGGCGAAGCGCTCGACCTCGAAGGACTGGTTGCCCTTGCCGTCGTCCTTGAGGAACTTCATCAGGTTCAGCGAGGCGAGGTTGCAGGACGTGTTGTCCAGGTGCATGTACTCGCTGCACGGGTTGGACGCGGTGATGCGGCCGGACTCCGGGCAGGTGTGCCAGTTGTTGATCACACCGTCGTACTGGATGCCCGGGTCGGCGCAGGCCCACGCGGCCTCGGCCAGCTTGCGGAAGAGCGCCTTGGCGTCGACCTTCTCGATGACCTCGCCGGTCATGCGGGCACGCAGGCCGAACTCGGTGCCGTTCTCGACGGCGGTCATGAACTCGTCGTTCACGCGGACCGAGTTGTTGGCGTTCTGGTACTGGACGGACGTGATGTCGTCGCCGCCCAGGTCCATGTCGAAGCCCGCGTCACGCAGGGCGCGGATCTTCTCCTCCTCCTTCACCTTGGTGGCGATGAAGTCCTCGACGTCCGGGTGGTCCACGTCGAGCACGACCATCTTGGCCGCGCGGCGGGTGGCGCCGCCCGACTTGATCGTGCCGGCGGAGGCGTCCGCGCCGCGCATGAAGGAGACCGGGCCGGAGGCGTTGCCGCCGGAGGAGAGGAGCTCCTTGGAGGAGCGGATGCGGGAGAGGTTCAGGCCGGCGCCGGAGCCGCCCTTGAAGATCATGCCCTCTTCCTTGTACCAGTCGAGGATCGACTCCATGGAGTCGTCGACGGACAGGATGAAGCAGGCGGAGACCTGCTGGGGCTGCGGGGTGCCGACGTTGAACCAGACCGGGGAGTTGAAGCTGAAGATCTGGTGCAGGAGGGCGTAGGTCAGCTCGTGCTCGAAGATCTCGGCGTCCGCGGGCGACGAGAAGTAGCCGTGCTCCTCGCCGGCCTTCGTGTAGGTCTTCACGATCCGGTCGATCAGCTGCTTGAGACCGGTCTCGCGCTGCGGGGTGCCGACGGCCCCGCGGAAGTACTTGCTGGTGACGATGTTGACCGCGTTCACCGACCAGAAGTCGGGGAACTCGACGCCGCGCTGCTCGAAGTTGATCGAGCCGTCGCGCCAGTTGGTCATGACGACGTCACGGCGCTCCCAGACCACCTCGTCGTACGGATGCACGCCGGGGGTGGTGTGGATGCGCTCGATACGCAGGCCCTTGCTCGCCGCCTTGGCTCCCTTGGCGCGGGAACCACGTGCCGGACCGCTCGCCGTCTCTGTCATGCCGCCTCCCATATAAGGGCAAAACACCGTGGAGCGCCTGGAAAATCCCAGGGCTCTGGTTTCTGTACTGCTGTCGGTTACTGCTGTTGCCACGAACGCCTCACGGACCCGTGGGGCCGCTCGGGGCACGTCTTGTTCCGGCCGCGCGGCGGCCGGTCGCCGGACCGTGACCGGTCCGGACCGCCGCTCAGTCGGCGGCGGTGGCGGGGACGGGGACCTCGGGGGCCGCTCCGCTCCCGCCACCGGCGGGAGGCCGCACGCGGAGCTCCGCGATGGCGGCCTCGAAGTCTTCGAGGCTGTCGAAAGCCTTGTAAACGGACGCGAAACGCAGGTACGCGACGAGGTCGAGCTCCTGCAGCGGGCCGAGGATGGCCAGACCCACGTCGTGGGTGGTCAGCTCGGCACTCCCGGTGGCACGCACCGCCTCCTCGACCCGCTGGCCGAGCTTGGCGAGGGCGTCCTCGGTGACGGGCCGTCCCTGACACGCCTTGCGCACGCCGGAGATGACCTTGGTACGGCTGAAGGGCTCGGTGACTCCGGAGCGCTTCACGACCATGAGCGAGCACGTCTCGACCGTCGTGAAACGACGGGAGCAGTCGGGGCACTGGCGGCGGCGTCGGATCGACGTCCCGTCGTCGGTGGTGCGACTGTCGACGACACGGCTGTCGGGGTGCCTGCAGAAGGGGCAGTGCATGTGTTTCCGACCCTCCTCATGGCACGACTGAATAGCCCCGGCGGGCCCGTGAAGGCCCCTCGAAGCGACCACCAGCATAGGCGATTCGGAGACCCTCGGCAGACCAGGACCACACCCGAGACCACTACTGGTAGGTGGCTGACGCCATACAACCACTAGATCTTGGGGGTGGCGGCATTTGGGGGGCCTTGCGCGTGTCGCGCCTCCGCCCGGCCTGGAAGCCGCCCACAAAGCTACGGGAAGGGCGCGGCGACGCGGACGCCGGGGTCGTCGGTGCGACACTGGAACGGCGGCCGGAACCGCCTCGGGCCGACGCCGAAGACTACCGTAATGACCGATTTGCGATGTCCGGCCGATGCGGACCGATGCGGGGCTGATGACGGCCTGTGAGTGCCCATACACCTACGTGCGCACACACGTAAGGCGAACTGCGAATTTTCACTCGAACGTGTGTTTGGCGCAACCTTTCGAAAGCTACTACCGTTGTGCCAGCCAGGGAGACCATTCGAGAGGGGCCGCCGACGTGACCACCACCGCAGACAGTGCCACCATCACCGCCCAGGACCGCTCCCAGGGCCGATTCGAGCCGGTACACGCGATGAACGACACCGTCATGAACGGGGAGGGGGAGCCCGGCCGCCCCGCGCGCTCCCTCCCCGGACGACCTCCCGGCATCAGGGCCGACAGTTCCGGCCTCACCGACCGCCAGCGCCGGGTGATCGAGGTCATCCGCGACTCCGTGCAGCGCCGCGGGTACCCGCCGTCCATGCGCGAGATCGGCCAGGCCGTCGGCCTCTCCAGCACCTCCTCCGTGGCACACCAGCTGATGGCCCTCGAGCGCAAGGGCTTCCTCCGTCGCGACCCGCACCGGCCCCGGGCGTACGAGGTTCGCGGCTCCGACCAGCCCAGCACGCAGCCGACCGACACCACCGGCAAGCCCGCCGCGTCCTACGTTCCCCTGGTCGGCCGGATCGCGGCCGGTGGCCCCATCCTGGCCGAGGAGTCCGTCGAGGACGTCTTCCCGCTCCCCCGGCAGCTGGTCGGCGACGGCGAGCTGTTCGTCCTCAAGGTGGTCGGCGACTCCATGATCGAGGCCGCCATCTGCGACGGGGACTGGGTGACGGTCCGCCGCCAGCCCGTCGCCGAGAACGGTGACATCGTGGCCGCCATGCTCGACGGCGAGGCCACGGTCAAGCGCTTCAAGCGCGAGGACGGCCACGTCTGGCTGCTGCCGCACAACGCGGCGTACCAGCCGATCCCCGGCGACGAGGCCACCATCCTCGGCAAGGTCGTCGCCGTGCTGCGACGGGTGTGACAGCACCTCGTCGGCCCTGAACCGGGCCCCGGGACCCACTGCGCCGGTCCCGGGGCCCTGCCGTGTCCCCAGGACCCCGCGCCGGCCGCCTCTCCGCCCCGGCTACCCCTCCGCGGCCCTGGCGGCCGCGTCGATCGCCGACAGCGACTTCCGCACCTGGTTGCGGTCCGTCGTGTACCAGAAGTCCGGCAGCGAGGCCTTCAGATAGCTGCCGTACCGGGCCGTGGCCAGCCGCGGGTCGAGGACGGCGACCACACCGCGGTCCCCCGTCGCCCGTACGAGACGGCCGGCGCCCTGTGCCATCAGCAGCGCCGCGTGCGTCGCCGCGACCGCCATGAAGCCGTTGCCGCCGGCCTCCTCGACCGCCTTCTGCCGGGCGCTCATCAGCGGGTCGTCAGGGCGCGGGAACGGGATCTTGTCCATGACGACGAGCTGGCAGTTCGGCCCGGGGACGTCCACGCCCTGCCAGAGCGAGAGCGTGCCGAACAGACAGGTCTTCGGGTCGGCGGCGAAGTTCTTGATCAGCTCGCCGAGGGTGTCCTCGCCCTGGAGCAGGATCGGCAGCTCGGGGATCCGGCCGCGAAGCTCCTCGGCCGCCTGCTGGGCGGCCCGCATCGAGGAGAAGAGGCCGAGCGTGCGGCCGCCGGCCGCCTGCATCAGCTCGGCCAGCTCGTCCATCATGTCGCCGCGCTCGCCGTCCCGGGCGGGCCGGTTCAGATGTTTGGCGACATAGAGGATGCCCTGCTTCGGATAGTCGAAGGGCGAGCCGACGTCGATGCCCTTCCACACCGGCAGGTCGTCGCCCTGGGTGCCCTCCGGCGCCAGGCCCAGCGAGGCGCCCACGCCGTTGAAGTCGCCGCCCAGCTTCAGGGTGGCGGAGGTCAGCACGACGGAGCGGTCCGCGAAGAGCTTCTCGCGCAGCAGGCCCGAGACGCTCATCGGCGCGACCCGCAGCGAGGCGCCGAAGCGGTCGTGCCGCTCGTACCAGACGACGTCCCACTCCGAGCCCTGGGTGATCCGCTCGGCGACCCCGTGCACCGTCTCCACGGAGGCCAGGGCCTGCTTGCGCACCGCGTCCTCGTCCTGCACGGAGCGGTCGCGGGTGGAGCCGAGCGCGGTGATCACCGCGCGGGAGGCGTCGCGCAGGGCCATCAGCGCGTAGCCGAGGTCCTCGGGGATCTCCTCCAGGCGGCCCGGCAGCGCCAGCTCCATCAGCTTCTCGAAGCCCTCGGCCGCGGTCTGCAGCTCGTCGGCCACCTTCTCGTCGACCAGCTTCGCCGCGCGCCGCACCGCCCGGTTGACCTGGCCCGGGGTGAGCTCGCCGGTGGCGACACCGGTGACCCGGGAGACCAGCTCATGGGCCTCGTCGACGATCAGCACCTCGTGATGCGGGAGCACCGGGGCGCCCTCGATCGCGTCGATGGCGAGCAGCGCGTGGTTGGTGACGACGACCTCGGCGAGCTTGGCGCGCTCGCGGGCCGCCTCGGCGAAGCACTCCGGACCGTACGCGCACTTGCTCGCGCCCAGGCACTCGCGCGAGGAGACCGAGACCTGGGCCCAGGCGCGGTCGGACACGCCCGGCGTGAGGTCGTCGCGGTCGCCGGTCTCCGTCTCGTCGGACCAGTCCCGCAGCCGCAGCAGGTCCTGGCCGAGCTTGCTGGTGGGAGCCGCCGCCTCGAAGGGGTCGAAGAGGCCTTCCTCCTCGTCCTGCGGCACGCCCTCGTGGAGCCGGTGGAGACACAGATAGTTCGACCGGCCCTTGAGCATGGCGAACTCCGGGCGGCGGCGCAGCTGCGGGTGGAGCGAGTCGACCGTGCGCGGCAGGTCGCGCTCGACGAGCTGGCGCTGGAGCGCCAGCGTCGCCGTCGCGACCACCACTCTCTCCCCGTGCGCCAGGGCGGGCACGAGATAGCCGAGGGACTTACCGGTGCCGGTGCCGGCCTGGACGAGCAGGTGCGAACCGTCGTCGATGGCCTCGGCGACTGCCTCGGCCATGGTGACCTGGCCGGGGCGCTCCACACCGCCGACGGCGGAGACGGCGGCGTGGAGGAGATCGGGGAGGGATGGCTTCGTCATAGCCCTCCCAGCCTACGGGTCGGCACTGACACCCGGAGCCGCCTCGGCCGTCCCGGGCGGATCACACGGGCGGCCGGGCGGGCGGGTCAGGCGAGCGGGTTCGGCACGGTCCCGTGGACGGCCGCGTGGGGCCGCTCGGCGCGGTCTCGGTAGCCGTCGAGGTGCAGCCGGTTGCGGTTGAGACAGAGCCGGTCGATCCGCGGCACGAGCAGGTCGAACAGCTCGAAGCGCTCCTTCAGCTCCGGGAAGCGCGACTGGTGGCGGAGGATCTCGGCGCGTACCAGGCCCCAGAACTCCTCCTCCGGCACGTCCAGTTGCTCCTCGCACAGCGGCGCGAGGTAGCGGAAGACGCCCACGAACAGACCCGAATGGATGAACTGGGTGAGGAAGTCGGGCGCCTCCGTGAGGAGTACGGCCCGCACGTCGTCCGGCATGGTGGCGTGCTCGGGCAGCGGTACGGCGCTGATGTTCACGTCGTCCACGAAGTCCTTGATCGCCAGGCGGACGGGCACGTCCCGGTCGTCGTAGACGACGATGGCGTTCTCGCCGTGCGGGGAGAAGACCGTGCCGTACCGGTAGAGGAAGTGCAGCAGCGGCGGCAGCAGGGCGGCGAAGAGGCGCTGGAGCCAGGCCCGGGGGGTGAGCCCGGAGCGTTCGACGAGCTCGGCGGCGAAGGCGCGGCCGGCCGGGTCGGTGTGCAGCAGCGAGGCGAGGGTGCGGGCGCGTTCGCCCGGGGGCAGCCGCAGCGGCTCGCGCCAGATCGCGCCGAGGAGTTCCTTGTACTGGTACGGGACTTCCGGCAGCCGGTCGTACAGCGGGTGCTCGACGGTCACGGAGGCGACCTCGCCGAGCAGGATCACCCCGCACTCGTCACGCAGGAAGGGGTCGGCGTCGCGCAGCCCGTGCACCCAGGCGGTGACCGCGGGGGCGGCGAGGGTGCGCTCGGTGGGAAGACCCCGCCACACCAGGGTGTTGAGGACGGAGAGGGGCAGTTTGACGGTGTGCCGGTCGGGGCGGCTGGTGTTGAGGAAGGTGCGGATGGACTGCTGCGGCAGGCGCAGGTCGCCGTCCTCGGGGAGCGGGACGATCTCTCCGGCGGCGACGGCGGGGGCGTAGAGCGGGAGGAGGATCTCGTCCCACTGCCAGGGGTGGACGGGCAGCAGGAGGTAGGCGTCGGGGTCGAGACCGCGGCCCCGCAGCTCGGCGTGGAAGCGCGTGAGGACCTCGGGGTCGAGTTCGCCCGCGTAGAGCCGGTCGGGGGTGGCGAGTCCGGTCACGCCCCGGTAGGCGGCGATGCGGCTGCTGACGGCGATCCACGGCAGCCGGGCCGGGCGGCGGGCCTCGGGTGCCCACCGGGCGGTGTCGGTGGCGGAAAAACCGATCCGGCCCTTGTTGAGGACGAGCCAGGGGTGGCCGGTCTGGTGGCCTTCGAGCTCGGCGTAGCCGAGGTCGGCGAGACGGGAGGCGGGCAGGGCGGTGTGGTCGAGGCGGGCGTCGGCGGCCAGGGTGGTGGTCAGTTCGCGGACCAGGTGGCCGAGGGTGGCGCCGTCGATGCCGAGCAGACGGCGGGCGCGGACCAGGAAGTCGAGCGGGTCGGTGGCGGGCCGGCCGTCGAGGGTGAGCGAGTCGGCGGCGACGCGCCAGTGGCCGTAGGCGCCGCGGCGGGCGGTGAAGGCGAGGATGCCGCCGTCGTCGAGGGTGAGCGTGTAGCGGCCGGGTCCGGCCGCCGGGGGTGTGAGGGCGCCGTCGGCCGGGGTGGCGGCGGAGGGGTCGTCGGCTGGGGTGGCGGCGGTCGGGGTGGCGGCGGAGGGGCCGTCGGCCGGGTAGGAGGCGGCGGAGGGGTCGTCGGCTGGGGTGGCGGGGCCCGGGCCGTCGGCCGGGTTGGCGGCGGTCGGGGAGGCTGCGGAGGGGCCGTCGGCCGGGTTGGCCGCGGTGGGGGTGGCGGGGCCCGGGCCGTCGGCCGGCTGCGGCTGGGGCTGGATGATCTCCTCGTACGCGAACTCGGCGACGGCCTTGGCGAGCAGCCGGGCGCCGGCCCGGGCCCAGGTGTCCGGGTTGAGTTCGGGCGGGCCGTAGGGGGCGGTCGGGGTGGGCGCGGTGGAGTCGAGCGGTGCAGGGGACGTCGACACGGGGACTCCTCGGGGTGGGACCGCTGTGGGTGGGCGGTGGAAGGTGAGGTGTGGGTGTGCAGAGTCGGGGGTGAGGTCGGGCTGGAGTGGGATCCGAAGCCGGAGGGGGATCCGGCGTCGGGGTGAGGTCAGGGGCCGAGTCGGGACTGGGTCAGGAACCGGGTCGGGGCGAGGTCGAAGCCGAGGCGGCACTGGCTCAGGAGCCGCGTCGGGGCGGGGTCGGGGGCCACGTCGCGGCGAGGTCGAGGGCTATGTCGGGGCGAGATCGGGGGCCACGTCGGGGCTGGGTCAGGGGGCCACGTCGGGCTGGGTCAGGGGGCCACGTCGGGGCTGGGTCAGGGGCGCGGGCGGGGCTCAGAGGAGGTGGCGCAGGGCGCGGTCGCGGACCATGAGCGCGGCGCGCTTGTCGGGCAGGTCGACCTCCGCGGAGAGGCGGAAACCGGCGCCGAGGAAGGCGGCCACGGACGGGGTGTTGCGCAGGTCGGGCTCGGCGAGGACGCGGGTGCAGCGGGGCCGGTGGTCGAGGACGAGGTCGGCGACGGCGCGCAGCAGCGTCGTACCGAGGCCGCGGCCCCGGTCGGCGACGCCGCCGACGAGGAGGTGGACGCCGGTGTCGTGCGGGCGGGCCGGGTAGTGGCGGGCGAGCGGGTCGAGGTCGGCGCGGTAGATCTCGAAGTAGCTCATGGGCGTACCGTCGAGGACGCCGAGGCAGGGCACGCTGCGGCCGTCGCCGTCGAGCTGGGCCCGGATGTGGTCGGCGGTGACGCTGTCGGGGCCTTGGAGTTCCCAGAAGGCGGCGACGGCGGGGTCGTTCATCCAGCGGGCGACGAGCGCCAGATCGTGGTCGAGCCGGACGGGCACGAGCCGAAAGCGGCCGGCCGGGGTGTCGGCGGGTGCCCAGCCGGCGAGGCCGTCGAGCAGGTCGCCGCCGTCGCCGGGGCCGCTGGGGGGCCGTTCGCCGGCGGCCAGGAGGGCGATGAGGTCCCCGGGCAGGTGGAGGTCCAGGGTGTCGTCGGCGGCGAGGTCGGCGCCGGTGCGTGCCGGGTGCGGCGCTTCGGTGGGAGGCACGGAGGTGCGCTCCTCTCGGTGGGTGGACGGGGACGGGGGACGGGGCGGAGGGAGTCGGCGGCGCGGGCGGCGCGGGTTCAGCCGCGCAGGGGGTTGCCGATGGTGACGTAGACGGACTGGGTGTCGACGGGGCCGACCAGCTCGTCCAGGCCGTGCAGCCGGGTGAGCAGATTGGCCTTGCAGCGCAGGGTCGCGGCCTCCAGGAGCCGGTGCGGCAGCGGGGAACCGAGCGTGGTCGCGCCGGTGAGGAAGCTGCGCAGGGCGGCGAGCAGGACGCGCTCGTCGGCGAGCTGCTGGGAGCCGAAGGCGCCGATCATGCCGAGGACGTTGTTGATGCCGAGGTAGTAGGCGAAGCGCTCGTCGGTGACCTGGTCGGAGACGAAGGTGTCGCTGACGGAGCCGATGCCGGGCAGGCGGCGCTCCAGTTCCTCGCGGCGGGACTCGCGGAAGTAGTAGCCCTGGTTGTCGCGGTAGCGGCCGCCGACGGGCCAGCCGTCGGGGTCGAGCAGCACGAGGGTGTTCTGCTGGTGGGCCTCCAGGGCGATGCCGGCCTGGCCGTCCAGCCACAGGATCGGGCGGACGACGACGTCGAGGTAGCGCAGGAACCACTCGGCGGCGACGGCGGTGGTGGAGCGGCCGGTGCGGGCGGCGAGCCGCAGCACGAGGTCGGCGAGCCGGGAGCGCATCCGGGCCGAACCGGGCCAGGGGCGCGGGGCGGTGAGCGCGGCGAGGCAGACGGCGTCGTCGCCGGCGGCGAAGGGGTTGTGCCGGATCATGACGTCGAGGCCGGTCACGGGGGCGCCGTCGGGGGTGTCGACGGCGAGCCAGGCGGGGTCGCGGACGATGTCGAAGCCCGGGTGGGCGGCCTGCCACCGGTCGACGAGGCCGGTACGGAGGAGCCGGTGCACCTCGACGCCGCGGTGGAGTTCCTTGCGCAGGTTCTCGCGGCGGGAGTTGGTGATGCGGACGCCGAGGGAGAGCTTGAGCATGGCCCGCGCGCCGGGGCGGTGCACGGTGCGCACGGAGGAGGTGGGGTGCCAGTCGCTGCCGTGCGGGCCGAGGTCGTGGAGGAGCCCGGCGTCGAGCAGGGCGGCGACGGCGGGGCGGTGGCGCAGTTCGCGGGCCTGCCAGGGGTGCAGGGGCAGGGCGGTGGTGCCGGCGGGGAGTTCGAGGCCTTCGGCGAGGCCGGCGGTGAGCTGGGCGGCGGCGACAGGGCGGCCCTGTTCGGTCCAGGCCGAGTCGGTGGCGAGGACGGTGGTGTCGACGGCCATCCAGTGGAGCGGGAAGGAGCCGTGCACCTCGGGTGAGTAGAGCCGGGCCTCGGACTCGGAGAGGCCCTCGCGGCTCTTGGGGGTGGGGTGCAGGGGGTGGCCGAGCAGCAGGGACTGCTCGGCGGTGAGGAAGAGGTCGGCCTCGGGGCGGGGCCGCGGGTCGCGGCGGCGGACGGCGATGAACTCGGCGGTGCGGCGGGCGGAGTCGGCGACCCGGCCGACCAGTTCGGTGGCCTCGGCACCGCCCGAGCCGCCGGTCTCGCGGCTGAGCAGGGCGGCGAGGGTGACGGCGTCGACGGCCGGGGCGGTGGCGGGGAGTCCTTCGAGGGCGGGGGTGCCGAAGCGGTGCCAGCCGGTGCGGGACCAGTGGCGGACGGGTACGAGGAGGGCGGTTCCGCAGGCGTCGAGCGGGACGCGCAGGGTGGCGCCGTCGGGGGCCGGGAGGTTCGTCTCGCGTACCCAGCAGCGCAGCAGGTTCTCCACGGCGGCGGCGTCGGCGGCGCGCGCCGGGTCGGGGTCGTCCAGCGGGTCGGCGGAGCGGTGCTCGTACTGCCGGGGGACGGTGGGGTCGTCGGCGGTCTCGACGACGGGCGCGGCGGCGGGCTCGGCGGCGGTGCGGATGCCGGCCGCGTCGGCGACGGACGTGGCGGCGGTGCGGATGCCGGCCGCATCGGCGACGGACGTGGCGGTGGGGGTGGGGGTGGGGGTGGGGTTCACGGGGCTTCCTTGGGAGGGGGGAAGGGGCCGGGCGGGGTCCGGTGACGGATCAGCCGGCGGGCCGGGTCCGGTGGGTCCGTTCGGCGGCGGCCAGCGCGTCGGCGAAGCGGTCGAGGACGGCGGCCGCCTGCTCGTCGGTGAGGGTGAGCGGCGGCAGCAGACGGACCACCGCGTTGTGACGGCCGCCGAGTTCGACGATGAGGCCGCGGTCGAGGCACTGGCGCTGGACGGCGCTCGCCAGCCCGGGGTCGGGTGGCGGGGCGAGGTCGTCCGGGCCCGCGCCCTCGGGGTCGACGAGCTCGACGCCGATCATCAGGCCGCGGCCGCGCACGTCGCCGACGCAGGGGTGGGCGGCGGCGAGGCCCTGCAGCTGCCCGAGCATGCGGGCGCCGAGGACACCGGCCCGCGCGGCGAGCCCGTTCTCCCGTACGTAGGCGAGGGTGGCGGCGCCGGCGGCCATGGCGAGCTGGTTGCCGCGGAACGTGCCCGCGTGGGCGCCGGGCTCCCAGGCGTCGAGTTCGCTGCGGTAGACGACGACGGCGAGCGGCAGGGAGCCGCCGATGGCCTTGGACAGGACCATCACGTCGGGGACGACGCCGCTGTGTTCGACGGCCCAGAAGGTGCCGGTGCGGCCGACGCCGGTCTGGACCTCGTCGGCGATCAGCGGGATGCCGCGGGCCTCGGTGAGCGCGCGCATCCGGCGCAGCCAGCTGTCCGGGGCGGGGATGACGCCGCCCTCGCCCTGGACGGGTTCGAGGATCATCCCGGCGGGGGTGGGGACGCCGCTCTTGGGGTCGTCGACGACGTTCTCGGTCCAGCGGGCGGCGAGTTCGGCGCCGCGCTCGCCGCCGACGCCGAACGGGCAGCGGTAGTCCCGCGGGTACGGCAGCCGGGCGACGCGGACGTCTCCGGCGCCGCCGGAGGCGTCGAGGGCGCCGGCGGTCATGCCGTGGTAGGCGCCGCTGAAGGCGAGCACGCCGCGCCTGCCGGTGGCGGTGCGGACGAGTTTGAGGGCGGCCTCGACGGCGTCGGTGCCGGCCGGTCCGCAGAACTGGATGCGGGCGTCGTCGGCGAGCTTGCCGGGCAGGGTGGCGAACAGCTCGGTGGTGAAGGCGTCCTTGACCGGGGTGGCGAGGTCCAGGACGTGGAGCGGCGCGCCGGAGTCGAGGACCTTGCGGATCGCTTCGAGGACGACGGGGTGGTTGTGTCCGAGGGCCAGCGTACCGGCGCCGGACAGGCAGTCCAGGTAACGGCGGCCGTCGGCGCCCTCGATGGTGAGTCCGCGGGCCCGGACCGGGACGATCGGCAGCGAGCGCGCGTAGGTGCGCGCGGCGGACTCGCGCTGCGCCTGCCGGCGCAGGATGCCCTCGTGCGCGGCCCCCTCTCCGGGCGGACGGTGCTCCTCACGCTTCCGCGCGCCCGGCCCTGCGGCCGGAGCTGGTTCGGTCACGGCCACTGCTCGGTGTCCTCCCGCTGTAACGGTTGCGTTGCACATCGGTACGTTGCGGGCGCGCCCCGAAGGCGCGTCCCGACAGCGGCCGTTGTGTCCCCCGTACGTACCAACGACGTCACCTGCCCGGGATCACGGGCGAGAGCCAAGATCCTTGCGGGACACGGGGTCACGGCATGGCAACGGCCGCGGGTGACGGGAACCGCGGACCTGGGTCGTACCGTCTCGTCCGGCACCGGCATAGTGGGGGCTTCACCTGGCGTGGGGCCTCGCGTGCCCACGCCGTTCACTGATGCACAAGTTGACGTAGTCCCAGGGGGATCACGAGATGCGATCGATTCGTCCGCTGCTGGCAGCGGCATCCGCCGTCGCGGCGCTGACGCTGACGGCGACTGCCTGCGGTCCGACCGAGGACAACGCGGGCGGTGAGCAGCCCAGCGCCTCCGCGAACCCGTCCACTGACGGCAAGATCCACATTCCGGACGACCTGAAGAAGCGTCTGAAGGAGCACGGGATCGACATGGACAAGTGGCGGGGCGGTGAGTGGAAGAACTGGGACAAGGACAAGTGGCTGCGCGAGGCCAAGGACTACGTCAACCCGATCATCGAGGGCCTGTGGGACAAGGACCGCATGCGCGACGCCCAGCGTCCGGACAAGCCGGTCGACCCGGAGGACATCTCCGGTGACAAGGGCGTGACGGACCCGACGCCGGCGCCGGTGAAGGCGACGGCCGTGCAGGCGCCGTACCACGAGACGGCGCCGGCCTCCGGCAAGGTCTTCTTCGACAGCCCCGAGGGCTCGATGGTCTGCTCGGCGACGGTCGTGCAGGACCCGGCGCACCCGGGCAAGTCGAACATGGTCTGGACGGCCGGCCACTGCGTGCACGCCGGCAAGAAGGGCGGCTGGTACCGCAACATCGCCTTCGTCCCCTCGTACAACAACAACGCCAAGTCGACCTCTGCCCTCGAGCAGGCGAGCCGTGACGAGATCGCTCCGTACGGCGTGTGGTGGAGCGACTGGGCGCAGACCTCGCAGCAGTGGATCGACCAGGGCGGCCAGACCGGCGGCCAGGGCGCTCCGTACGACTTCGCGGTGCTGCACGTGACGCCGGAGAAGGGCGGCTCGGGCAAGTCGCTGGAGGAGACGGTCGGTTCGGCGCTTCCGGTGCAGTTCAACGCGCCTGCCGTGCCGAAGATCGCGAGCATGACGGCGACCGGCTTCCCGGCGGCCAAGCCCTTCGACGGGCAGCTGATGTACCAGTGCGCGGACAAGCCGGGCCGGCTGTCGGTGAAGACCGATCAGCCGACGATGTACCGGATCGGCTGCACCATGACCGGTGGTTCGTCCGGCGGCGGCTGGGTGGCCGCGGGCCAGGACGGCAAGCCGGCCCTCGTGTCGAACACCTCGATCGGTCCGGTGTCGGCGGGCTGGCTGGCCGGCCCGCGGCTCGGCGCCGAGGCGAAGGCGCTCTACGACGGCATGAGCAAGAAGTACGCGAACAAGTAAGGCCGATGACGGTGCGTCCGTGATGCGCCGGGCGGGGTCCCCCCGGGGATCCCGCCCGGCCGTTGCGGGCATACTGTGCAACTGCAAGTGACGCGTCCATGGCAATGTTCGGCGGTGGCCCTCCGTGGCGGCCGTGCCCGGGCCGGCCGGACGCGCGACAGAATCCCAGGGGGACAACGACTGCCATGCGTTCCAAGCGTTCCATACGACTCCTGCCGGCCTTCACGGCCCTGGCGGCGGCGCTCGCGCTGACCGCCACCGCCTGCGGCCCCACCGACACCCCGGCCTCCGACAAGCCCGCCGGCACGACGGCCTCCGTGAGCGCCGCTCCCGGCGACGCCGGCTCCGATTCCGCGTCCGATCTCGCCAAGGGCGTCGCCGACAAGCTGAAGAAGCACGGCGTCGACGTCGACAAGTGGCGGGGCGGTGAGTGGAAGAACTGGGACAAGGACAAGTGGCTGCGCGAGGCGGACGACTTCGTCAACCCGGTCATCGACGGCCTGTGGGACCCGACGCGGATGCAGTCCGCGAAGAGCCCCGACCCGACGATCACCGCGCAGGCGGCCACCGGGGGCACCGACCCCGTGCCGCGGCCGGTGACCGCGCAGCGTGAGAAGACCCCGTACCACCGCTACGCGGCCCCGGTCGGCAAGATCTTCTTCGACTCGCCCGAGGGCTCCATGGTCTGCTCCGGCACGATCGTGAAGGACCCGCGCCGGCCCGGCAAGTCCAACCTGGTGTGGACGGCCGGCCACTGCGTGCACGCCGGCAAGCGCGGCGGCTGGTACCGCAACATCATGTTCGTCCCGGCCTTCAACGACCTCGGCAAGTCCCCGGCGCAGCTGCGCAACGCGCAGCCGTACGAGGTCTACCCGTACGGCCAGTACTGGGCCGACTGGGCCGTGACCTCCGGCGAGTGGCTCCAGAGCGGCGGCACCAACCAGGCGTGGCCGTACGACTACGCCATCCTGCACGTGCAGCCGCAGAAGGGCCGCAAGTCGCTGGAGGAGACGGTGGGCGCGGCGCTGCCGGTCGACTTCTCCGCTCCGTCGGCCGCGCGGGCCGGCACGGTCGGCGCCTGGGGCTACCCGGCGGCGCCTCCGTACAACGGCATGATCATGCACAAGTGCCTGGACCGTCCGGCGCGGCTGACCACGGCTCCGGCGACGCCGACGATGTACCGGATCGGCTGCACCATGACCGGTGGTTCGTCGGGCGGCGGCTGGTTCCACGTGATGGCGAACGGCAAGACGGCGCTGGTGTCGAACACCTCGATCGGCCCGGCCGGAAGCCGCGGCTGGCTGGCCGGACCGCAGCTGGGTCAGGGCGCCAAGGCGGCCCACGAGATGATCAGCAAGAAGTTCGCCCACTGACCGGGCGCGTATGACGAAGGCGCCGGCCGTCTCCCTCGCGGGAGGCGGCCGGCGCCCTTGTGTCGCTTGCGCGCGGGTCAGTGCGCGGCGGGGACGTACGGCGCGAAGAGCGCCGCCAGGTCCTCGTGCACCCGGGCCTTGAGCAGGGTGCCCTCCGGGGTGTGCTCCTCGGAGATCACCTCGCCCTCGGCGTGCGCCCGCGAGACGAGACCGCCCTGCGTGTACGGCACGAGGACCTCGATCTCGACCTGCGGCCGCGGCAGCTCGGCGTCGATCAGGGCGAGCAGCTGCTCGATGCCCTCGCCCGAACGGGCGGAGACGGCGAGCGAGTGCTTCTCGATCCGCAGCAGCCGCTGGAGCACCAGCGGGTCGGCCGCGTCCGCCTTGTTGACGATGACGATCTCCGGCACGTCCACCGCGCCGACCTCGCGGAACACCTCGCGCACCGCCGCCAGCTGCTCCTCCGGAGCCGGGTGCGAGCCGTCCACCACGTGCAGGATCAGGTCGGCGTCGGCGACCTCCTCCATGGTGGAGCGGAACGCCTCGACCAGGTGGTGGGGCAGGTGCCGGACGAAGCCGACGGTGTCCGCCAGGGTGTAGAGCCGACCGGAGGGCGTCTCGGCCCGCCGGACGGTCGGGTCCAGGGTGGCGAACAGCGCGTTCTCCACCAGGACGCCGGCGCCCGTGAGGCGGTTGAGCAGGGACGACTTGCCGGCGTTGGTGTACCCGGCGATGGCGACCGACGGCACCTTGTGACGGCGCCGCTCCTGCCGCTTGATGTCGCGGCCGGTCTTCATCTCCGCGATCTCGCGGCGCATCTTCGCCATCTTCTCGCGAATCCGGCGCCGGTCGGTCTCGATCTTGGTCTCACCGGGACCACGGGTGGCCATGCCGCCACCGCCGCCGCCACCCATCTGCCGGGAGAGCGACTGACCCCAGCCGCGCAGTCGCGGCAGCATGTACTGCATCTGCGCGAGGGCGACCTGCGCCTTGCCCTCTCGGGACTTGGCGTGCTGGGCGAAGATGTCGAGGATCAGGGCGGTCCGGTCGACCACCTTGACCTTGACGACGTCCTCGAGGGCGATGAGCTGGCCGGGGCTGAGCTCACCGTCGCACACGACGGTGTCGGCGCCGGTCTCGAGCACGATGTCCCGCAGCTCCTGCGCCTTGCCCGAGCCGATGAACGTGGCCGGGTCCGGCTTGTCGCGGCGCTGGATCACGCCGTCGAGCACCAGGGCACCCGCCGTCTCGGCGAGGGCCGCGAGCTCCGCGAGCGAGTTCTCCGCGTCCTGCACCGTCCCCGAGGTCCACACACCGACCAGCACGACGCGCTCCAGGCGCAGCTGCCGGTACTCGACCTCGGTGACGTCCTCGAGCTCGGTGGAGAGGCCCGCGACACGGCGCAGGGCCGCGCGCTCGGAGCGGTCGAACTGGTCGCCGTCCCGCGCTCCGTCGATCTCGTGGCTCCAGGCGACGTCCTCTTCCATCAGGGCATCGGCCCGAAGGCTCTCGGTGCGGCGGTTGTCCGCGAAGCTCTGCTCGTCCTGGGAAGGGGATGAAGAGGAGGTCATTGGATCCTTAACGTCGAAGAGAATTCCGTTACGCCGGTCACAACGCGTGACGCCGGAAAAGAATTCCCGGTGCTGGTCCCCGAGGTTTCCCGTAGGGGAATTCCCGGGCCCGGCCGCGCCGCCGACCTGAAGATGGTGACACGGCCGGGCACGGCCCGTCACGCGGGTTTCACCCCGGGCTCCCCGCGGGGGCTCCCCGCGGGACTTGCTGGGGGACTTGCTGGGGGACTTGCTGGGGGACTCGCCGTCGGGTTCACCTCGGGGTCCGGCTCTTCCAGTCGGGGTGGCCGGGCATGGGCGGGGTCTTCGCCGCGTACAGCCAGTCGTGCAGGAACGCGGTCTGGTCGTGCCCGGACACCTCGCCGGCGAGGGCGACGAAGTCGGCGGTGGTCGCCGTGCCGTCCCGGTGCTCGGCCACCCAGCGGCGCTCGAGCTGCCCGAAGGCCTCGTCGCCGATCTCGTGGCGCAGCGCGTAGAGCGCGAGGGCGGCGCCGTCGTAGACCACCGGCCGGAACAGGCTGATCTTCTCTCCGGGCGCCGGCGGCTTCGGCGCGGCGGGCGGGCCGCCGTCCTCGCGCCACTGGTCCGAGGCCTCGTACGCGGCCTTCATCCGCCGCTCCAGGGTCGGACCGCCGTGCTCCTCGGCGTACGTCGCCTCGTACCAGGTGGCGTGCCCCTCGTTCAGCCACAGGTCGGACCAGGCGCGCGGCGAGACGCTGTCGCCGAACCACTGGTGCGAGAGCTCGTGGACCAGGACGGAGTCGACGTACCACTCGGGGTAGCCGGGCTCGGTGAAGATGCCCCGCTCGAAGAGGGAGAGCGTCTGGGTCTCCAGCTCGAAGCCGGTGTCGGCGTCCGCGACGAGGATCCCGTACGTCTCGAAGGGGTACGGGCCCACGCGGCCCTCCATCCACTCCAGGTGGCCGGGCGTGCGGCGCAGCCAGGGCTCCAGGAGCTCCCGGTCGGCGGTGCGCACGACGTCGCGTACGGGCAGGCCGTGCGGGCCCTCGCGGCGCACGACGGCCGAGTCGCCGATGGAGACCTGGGCCAGCTCGGTGGCCATGGGGTGGACGGTCTTGTAGGTCCAGGTGGTGGTGCCGCCGTCGTGCCGCTCGCGGCCGGCGGGCAGACCGTTGGCGACGGCGGTGAGGTTGTCGGGCGCGGTGATCCGGAAGGTGAAGTACGCCTTGTCCGCCGGGTGGTCGTTGGACGGGAACACCCGGTGGGCCGCGTCGGCCTGGTTGGCCATGGCCAGCCCGTCTCCGGTGCGCACCCAGCCCCCGGAGTCGGCCGGGCCGCTCGGGTCGCTGGTGTGCGTGACGGTGATGTCGAGCGTGTCGCCCCGTTCGACCGCCTGGGCCGGGGTGATCACCAGGTCCTCGTCGCTGGTGACGTACCGGGCCGGCTCGCCGTCGACGGTGACGGCGGAGACCTTGCCGTGGGTGAAGTCGAGGTTGATCCGCTCCAGGTCGGCGGTGGCCAGGGCCTGGAGGTGGGTCACGCCCGCGAGCGGCTGGGTGTCGCGGCCGGGGTAGGTCAGGTCGATGTCGTACGACAGGACGTCGTAGCCGGGGTTGCCCAGGTGCGGGAAGAGCGGGTCGCCGATGCCCAGCGGCGGGGGCGGGGGCAGGGCGGCGGCGACGAGCCCGGCGGAGAGGGCCACGAGGACGGCGGCGCGCAGCACGCGCGCGCGGGGCGACCGGGAAGGGCGGGAGGAGCGGGAGGGGTGCGGCATGGGCTACGGCTACCAGGACGGGGCCGCCGGGCCGGGGCGGCGCGCACGCCGGCCACCCGAAGGGGTCACGGGATCCTGGAGCTTGGATCCAACATCCGATGCCCGGGATCCTGGATCCGACATCCGATGTTCTGGATCCGAAATCCCGGAGGCCGGAGGCGGAGGTTGGGTCCACCATCCCGGAGCTTGGATCCACGGTCCGGGAGAGTTCGGATGCTGGATCCGAGATCCCGGAGGTTGGATCCACCACCCTGGAGGTTGGATCCACGGTCCGGGAGTTCGGATGCTGGATCCGCTCCCCCGCCCGCTCAGCCGCCCGGCTGCGTCGCCTGCCGCGCCCGGCTCACGTCGTACACCCCCGGCACGTCCCGCATCGCCTTCATCAGCGCGGGCAGCCCCGCCGCGTCCGGGAGTTGGAGGGTGTAGGTGTGGCGGACCCGCTGCTCGCTCGGCGGTTCGACGGTGGCGGAGACGACGGCGGCGCCCTCGGCGGCGATGGCCTCGGTGAGGTCGGCGAGGAGGCCGGGGCGGCCGAAGGACTCGGCGCGGAGGGTGACGCGGCATTCGGCGGTGTCGCCCCAGTGGACGGTGACGGGTTCGCGGCCGAGCCGGCGCATGGTGGCGGCGGTGGCGCAGCCGGTGCGGTGGGCGGTGACGGAGCCGCCGCGGACGACGAAGCCGGTGATGGCGTCGGTGGGTACGGGGGTGCAGCAGCCGGCGGGCCGTACGTAGGGCCCTTCGGGGAGTTCGGTGTGGAGCTTGGCGCCGGAGCGGCGGTCGGCGGTGTGGCTGGCGGGTGGCCGGGGGGCGGCGGCCGGGGGCTTGGCGGCCTCGGGGTGGGCCTGGAGCCAGGCGGTGATGGCGATCCGGGCGGCGGGGGTGCGGGCGTGGTCGAGCCACTGCGGAGAGGGCCCGGAGGTGGAGTCCTGGGCGAGGAGGATCTGCACGGTGTCGCCGTCGTGGAGCACGGTGCTGAGCGGCGCGAGCCGGCCGTTGACCCGCGCCCCGAGACAGCTGTGGGCGGCCTCGCCGTGTTCGGCGTAGGCGGCGTCGACGCAGCTGGCGCCGGCGGGCAGGCCCAGGGTGCCGCCGTCGACGCGGAAGACGGTGATCTCCTGGTCCTGGGCGAGGTCGGCGTGGAGCGAGGTCCAGAAGGTGTCGGCATCGGGGGTGGACTGCTGCCAGTCGAGCAGCCGGGAGAGCCAGCCGGGCCGGGTGGGGTCGATCCGCTCGCCGTCCTCGGCGGCGGACGGGTCGGGCGAGGTGGCGGAGAGGCCCTCGGGGCCGTCGGGGGTCGCGTACGGGTTGCCGAGGGCGACCACGCCGGCCTCGGCGACGGTGTGCATCCGGTGGGTGCGGATGAGGACCTCGGCGACGGCGCCGTCGGGCGCGGCGACGGCGGTGTGCAGCGACTGGTAGAGGTTGAACTTGGGCGCGGCGATGAAGTCCTTGAACTCGGAGACCACCGGGGTGAAGCAGGTGTGGAGTTCGCCGAGGACCGCGTAGCAGTCGGCGTCCTCGCCGACGAGGACGAGGAGCCGGCCGAAGTCGGGGCCGCGCAGTTCGCCGCGCTTGAGCCGGACCCGGTGGACGGAGACGAAGTGACGGGGCCTGACGAGGACTTCGGCGGTGATGCCGGCCTCGCGCAGCACGGCGGAGACCTGTTCGGCGATGCCGGCGAGGGTGTCGCCGGCGCCCGCGTTGCGGGCGATGAGCGCGCGGGTGGCCTCGTACTCCTCGGGGTGGAGGATCGCGAAGACGAGGTCCTCCAGTTCGGTCTTGAGGGCCTGGACACCGAGGCGTTCGGCGAGCGGGATGAGGACGTCCCGGGTGACCTTGGCGATGCGGGCCTGTTTCTCGGGGCGCATCACGCCGAGGGTGCGCATGTTGTGCAGCCGGTCGGCGAGTTTGATCGACATGACGCGGACGTCGTTGCCGGTGGCGACGAGCATCTTGCGGAAGGTCTCGGGCTCGGCGGCGGCGCCGTAGTCGACCTTCTCCAGTTTGGTGACGCCGTCGACGAGATAGGCGACCTCGTCGCCGAACTCGCGGTGCACCTGTTCGAGCGTCACCTCGGTGTCCTCGACGGTGTCGTGGAGCAGCGCGGCGGTCAGCGTCGTGGTCTCGGCGCCGAGTTCGGCGAGGATCAGGGTGACCGCGAGCGGGTGGGTGATGTAGGGCTCGCCGCTCTTGCGCATCTGGCCGCGGTGGGACGACTCGGCGAGGACGTAGGCACGGCGCAGCACGGCGAGGTCGGCGTCCGGGTGGTGGGCGCGGTGGGCCTCGGCGACGTGCCCGATGGCGTCGGGCAGCCGGTCGCGCGGGCCGGGCCCGGCGGTCGCGCCGAGCAGGGCGGCACGGCCGAGCCTGCGCAGATCGATCCTGGGGCGGCCTCGTCTGCGGCCGGGAGCGTCGGATCCGGTGGCGGACCCGGCCTCGCTCACGGGGTTGGTGGCCTCTGCGCTCATGGGGCACCTCCGGCGGCGTCGACCGGCGGAGAGCCGGGCAGGCGTGCCCGGCGGGCCGGTGCTTGATGCTACCGAGCCCACCACGTGGCGCAGTCCCGCTCTCGCCGAGCGTGAACCGGATCACCCATTCGAGGGATGAATCCCTCGTTGACGGTTTCGATTCCGGCACCCGCGGACAGTCTCCCGGCCCGTCACGCTAGGCCCGGACCGGGGGCCCGTACCGGACGGCCCTGGCCCGTAACGGACGGCCCGGTCGGCGGGAGCCGGGAGCCGGGCCGGTGTCCTCAGGCGTGGTCGGTGAGCCAGGCCTGGTCGACGGTGCCCTCGCCGACGATGACGGCGGGGCCGGTCATCTCGATCTCGCCGTCGGGGTGCTCGGTGATGACGAGCGTGCCGCCGAGGACGTCCACGGTGTACGTGACGGGCTCGCCGGACGCGGCCGGGTCGGCGCCGTCCCGGCGGGCGGCGGCGACGGCGACGGCGCAGGCGCCCGTGCCGCAGGAGCGGGTCTCGGAGGCGCCGCGCTCGTGCACGCGCATGGCGACGTGGCGAGGGCCGCGGTCGGCGACGAACTCGATGTTGACGCCGTCCGGGTAGACCGCGGCCGGCTCGTAGGGCGGCTCGTCGTACAGGTTGCCCGCGTGGGCGAGGTCCTCGACGAAGGCGACGGCGTGCGGGTTGCCCATGTTCACGTTGCGCGCGGGCCAGCTGCGGCCGTCCACGGTGACGGTGACGCCGTCCTCCGGGAGCACGGCGCGGCCCATGCGGACGGTCACGGAGCCGTCCTTGTCCAGGTGCACCCGCTTGACCCCGCCGCGCGTGGCGACGGCGACCTCGCCGGCGGTGACGTGCCCGGCGTGCTGCAGGTAGCGGGCGAAGACGCGCACCCCGTTGCCGCACATCTCGGCGACCGAGCCGTCCGCGTTCCGGTAGTCCATGAACCACTCGGCCTCGGCGGCCAGGTGCCGCGCGTCCGGGTGGGCGGCGCTGCGCACCACGTGCAGCACCCCGTCGCCGCCGATGCCGGCGCGCCGGTCGCAGAGCCGCGCGACGAGGGCCGGGGGCAGGTCCACGTCGTTGTCGGCGTCGGGGACGATCACGAAGTCGTTCTCGGTGCCGTGCCCCTTCAGGAAGCCGAGGGGCGCCGGGAAGGAGTGGGGCGAGGTCTGCGCGCTGGTCACGGGATCAACTGTACGGGTCGGGTACGCGGGCGGGCGCGACGGTCCACGGAGCGGTACGGGGCCCCGGCGGGGAGCGGTACGGGTCCCTGGCGGGAGCGGTAGGAGGCCCCGGCGGGAGCGTACGAATCCCTGGCGGGGGCGGTAGGAGGCCCCGGCGGGAGCGGTACGGGTCCCTGGCGGGAGCGGTACGGGTCCAGGCGAGGGCGGTACGAGGCGCCGCCAGAAGCGGTACGGCGCTCCCGCAGCGCCCTGCGGCCGGCCCGCAGCGCCCTGCGGCCGGCCCGCACCGGCCGGGGCGCGTGGCCGCGCGGTCAGCGCAGGCGGGCGACGCGCCAGACCGCCAGCGCGACCAGGAGGGCGCTCAGCGAGACGTACAGGGCGAGGGCGCGCCAGTTGGGGCGCTCGCCGGAGCCGCGGGCCGGGAGGCCCGGCCAGGTGTGGCCGACGCGGCGGGCGGCCATCATGCCCCAGCCGGCCGCGCAGGAGCTGATCAGCAGGCCGAGCATGGCGACGACGGCGCCGCCGTCGCCCGAGCCGAAGGCGAGCGGGAAGGCGAACATCAGCGAGCCGACGGCGGCGAGCGCGACGATCGGGGCGAGCTGCCAGATCCGCAGGCGGCGCTGCGGGCGCAGTTCCACCTCGACCTCCGTCGGGTCCACCTCGACGGCGCTGCCCTCGGCCTGGTCGGGTCCGTCCGGCGTCAGGCCGGGCGCCGTACCGGGGACTTCACCCCGGACGGCGGCCTGCTGTTCCGTGTCGCGAGGGCCGGCCTCCATCGCCACGCGCCCTCCCCACTCGGATTCCACTTGGTCGTTCGACGATGCTCGATGATGGCACGCCCCCGGCCCTCCGAATGACGGGCATGACGTCCCGATGCCATCACGTGATCAGGCTGTAACCGCTCGTTCGACCAACGTCAGGGCCTGCCGCGGGAGTTCCCCGCGGTCCGCGACGGCGCCGCTGAGCCAGTGCACCCGGGGGTCGCGGCGGAACCACGAGTCCTGGCGGCGGGCGAAGCGCTTGGTGGCGCGCACGGTCTCGGCGCGGGCCTCGTCCTCGGTGCACTCCCCGGCGAGCGCCGCGAGCACCTGCTGGTAGCCGAGCGCGCGGGCGGCCGTGCGCCCCTCGCGCAGGCCGCGCGCCTCCAGGGTGCGGACCTCGTCGACGAGCCCGGCCTCCCACATGCGGTCGACCCGGGTGGCGATGCGCTCGTCGAGCTCGGGGCGGGCGACGTCGACGCCGATCTGGACGGTGTCGTAGACGGAGTCGTGGCCGGGGAGGTTGGCCGTGAACGGCTTGCCGGTGATCTCGATGACCTCCAGGGCGCGCACGATGCGGCGGCCGTTGCTGGGCAGGATCGCGCGGCCGGCCTCGGGGTCGGCGGCCGCCAGGCGGGCGTGCAGCGCGCCGGAGCCGTGCTCCTCCAGCTCGGCCTCCAGGCGGGCCCGGACCTCCGGGTCGGTGCCGGGGAAGTCGAGGACGTCGATGGCGCCGCGTACGTACAGGCCGGAGCCGCCCACGAGGATCGGGGTGCGGCCCTCGGCGAGCAGCCGGTCGATCTCGGCGCGGGCGAGGCGCTGGTACTCGGCGACGCTGGCGGCCTCGGTCACCTCCCAGATGTCGAGGAGGTGGTGCGGGACGCCGCCGCGCTCCTCCAGCGTCAGTTTGGCGGTGCCGATGTCCATCCCGCGGTAGAGCTGCATGGAGTCGGCGTTGACGACCTCGCCGCCGAGCTGCTGGGCGAGGTAGACGCCCAGATCGGACTTTCCGGCCGCGGTGGGACCGACGACGGCGATGACCCGCGGAGCGGGAGCTGCACTTCTCACGAGCCCAGTCTCCCAAACCTCCCGGCGCGTCCCCGAATGAGCTACGTGACGGCCCTCGTCCGGGGTTCGTTGCCTGTTGCGGAATGACGACCCTGAGTACGCTAGGAGCAGATATGGGCGTGTTTGCGCTGTTTCGCCGGAAGAGTGCGGCCACTGTCGAGGCCGGGACCGGGACGGTGACCCCGGCCGAGGCCGGTACCGAGGCGGATGCCGAGGCTGGGGGAACGGCGGCCGTGACGGACGAGGCGCCGCAGGAGGACGCTCCCGCGGCCGCCGAGGCCGTCGACGGCGCGGCCGAGGCGGTCGAGATCCCCCGGCAGCAGTCGGCCGAGGCGGCCGCGGACAACGAGCCGGCCGGCGAAGGCGCCCGCCCGTAGGCAGGGCCGCACGGCACGGAACGGCACGGCACGGACCCGGCAAGGGTCCCGCGGAGGGACGGTGACCCCATGGGTCTCCTGGATTCACTGAAGGCCAAGCTCGGCCCCGCCAAGGGCAAGGTCTCCGACCTGGCCGCCCAGCACGGGGACAAGGTCGGGCACGGCCTGGAGAAGGCCGCCCGGATGGTCGACGAGAAGACCAAGGGCAAGTACAGCGACAAGATCGAGTCCGGCACCGGGAAGGCCAAGGAGGCCATCGAGCGGCTCGCCCACAAGGACGAGGGTCCGAGTGGCCCGACGCCGCCGCCGGCCGCCTGAACACCCCTCCGCCACGGCGGACGGCCGCGGAGCAGCGCGCTCCGCGGCCGTCCGCCGTCACGGGTCGACCGCGGGTCGGCTACGGGGTGGAGCTACGGGTCGACCACGGGGCCGGGCTACGGCGGGTCAGCTCCAGGCGGCGACGAAGTAGCCGACCCCGTAGGGCGCGTCCTCGTACAGCAGCCGGCCCGCCAGGTCCGCGCCCTCGGCGGCGCCCGCGAGCACCTGCCACGGGGCCCGTCCGGCCGCCTTCAGCTCGTACGCGAGCCGCTCGTCCAGCGCCAGCAGCGCGGCCGTGTCGGCCTCGCCCAGCGCCCGCGCGGTCGCCGCGTCGAAGCCCTCGGCGCGCTCGTCGAGGTAGCCGGGCGCCTTCACCGTGCGGCAGGCGCTGCCGTCGCCCATCACGAGCACCGCGACCCGCTCCGCCGACCCGGCGATCTCCCGCCCGGCCGCCGCGCACCGGTCCGCCTCCAGGCGCTCCCCGACCCCGAGGCCCTCGACGGGCGCGGCGGCCCAGTCGGTGGCCTCCAGGAGCCAGGCGGCCACCGCCAGCGACGCGGGCAGCGGCCGCTCCCCGCCGGGCCCGCTGCCCAGCCGTACGGTCAGATCCACCCCGAACCCGGAGAACGACCCGGCGGATCCGGCCGCGAACACCCCGCGCGCCCCTTCGGCGGCGGGCCCGACCACCACGAGCCGGTCGGGGCGGGAGGCGGCGAGCACCCCGAGGGCGTCGGAGCAGGCCGTGCGCGCCTCGGCGAGCTCGGCCGCGGCTCCGGCCGCGACGGCGGGCACGAGCAGCGGGGGGCAGGGACAGACGGCGGCGGCGACAAGCATGATCCGCAGCCTAGCCGGACCGGGCGGGCCGCCGCCCGGTGTCAGCCGCTTCGTCAGGCGCTTCGTCAGGCGCTTCGTCAGGCGCTTCGTCAGGCGCTTCGTCAGCCGCTTTCCGGCAGGTCCGTGCGGCCCCACCAGGCCGGCCGCTCCGGCACGTCGGCGTCCCAGGCGCGCGGCTCGGGTGCGGGTGCGGGCCGAGCCCCTTCCGGCAGCGGCTCCGGCTCCTGCTCCTGCTCGGACGCGGCGGCCTCGGGCTCCGCTTCGGGCGCGACCGTTGCCGATGCCGGCTCCTGCTCCGGGCCGTGGACGTCCACGGCGGAGGGGGCGGCGGAGTCGTACACGAGCTCGGCGAGACTCAGAGTGATCTCTCTCCTCGACACGGCGCCCTCGACGACGAGGAGGTAGCTGTCACCGCCGGGGAGGCGGTAGACCTGGCGCCGATGCTCCCGCCTCGGCGGGTGGTAGCGACGCGTCGCCTCCAGCAGCGCCTCCCGTGCCTCCTCCCGGGTGCCTTCCACCCGGGAGAGGATCTCCGTGACGTACACCTGCCTGAGCCCGTACTGCGCGACGACGGCCCACTTCCCCATGCGGTCCCCCCGTTGGTGGTGCTCCGTGTGTCAGTGGCTCCCGCAGGCCGGCGCGTCCGCCACCGGAAGCGGTTCCGGCACGCCGATCTTCGGCAGGCCGAGGAGCACGCCCGCCGGCTTCGCCGCCGGTTCGGCCGTGCGCTTCTCCCAGGCGTCGCCGGCGCGGGTGCGGCGGACGGCGGTGGTGGGGCCCTCGGCGAGGAGGTGGTGCGGGGCGGCGTAGGTGATCTCGACGGTCACGACGTCGCCGGGGCGGACGTCCTCGTCCGGCTTGGTGAAGTGGACGAGGCGGTTGTCGGGGGCGCGGCCGGAGAGGCGGTGGGTCTCGCCGTCCTTGCGGCCCTCGCCCTCGGCGACCATGACCTCCAGGGTGCGGCCGACCTGCTTCTTGTTCTCCTCCCAGGAGATCTCCTCCTGGAGGGCGACGAGGCGCTCGTAGCGCGCCTGCACGACCTCCTTGGGGATCTGGCCCTCCATGGTGGCCGCGGGGGTGCCGGGGCGCTTGGAGTACTGGAAGGTGAAGGCGTTCGCGAAGCGGGCCTCGCGGACGACGTGCATGGTCTGCTCGAAGTCCTCCTCGGTCTCGCCGGGGAAGCCCACGATGATGTCGGTGGAGATGGCGGCGTGCGGGATGGCGGCGCGCACCTTCTCGATGATCCCGAGGAAACGCTCCTGCCGGTACGAGCGGCGCATCGCCTTCAGGACGGTGTCCGAGCCGGACTGCAGCGGCATGTGCAGCTGCGGCATCACGTTCGGCGTCTCGGCCATGGCGGCGATGACGTCGTCGGTGAAGTCGCGCGGGTGCGGCGAGGTGAAGCGGACGCGCTCCAGGCCCTCGATGTCGCCGCAGGCGCGCAGCAGCTTGCTGAACGCCTCGCGGTCGCCCAGGTCGGAGCCGTACGCGTTGACGTTCTGGCCGAGCAGGGTGATCTCGGAGACGCCCTCGCCGACCAGCGCCTCGATCTCGGCGAGGATGTCGCCGGGACGGCGGTCCTCCTCCTTGCCGCGCAGCGCCGGGACGATGCAGAAGGTGCAGGTGTTGTTGCAGCCGACGGAGATGGAGACCCAGGCGGCGTACGCGGACTCGCGGCGGGTCGGCAGCGTCGACGGGAACGCCTCCAGGGACTCCGCGATCTCGACCTGCGCCTCCTCCTGGACGCGGGCGCGCTCCAGGAGGACCGGCAGCTTGCCGATGTTGTGGGTGCCGAAGACGACGTCGACCCAGGGGGCCCGCTTGACGATGGTGTCGCGGTCCTTCTGCGCCAGGCAGCCGCCGACGGCGATCTGCATGCCGGGGCGGGCGGTCTTCATCGGCGCGAGGTGGCCGAGGTTGCCGTAGAGCTTGTTGTCGGCGTTCTCGCGGACCGCGCAGGTGTTGAAGACCACGACGTCGGCGTCGCCGTTGGAGCCCTCCGGGGCGCGTACGTAGCCGGCGTCCTCCAGGAGGCCGGAGAGCCGCTCGGAGTCGTGGACGTTCATCTGGCACCCGTAGGTGCGTACTTCGTAGGTTCGCGTCACGCCCTGCTCGGTCACGGCTCCGGTCCCGTCTTTGCTGCTGGTCACCTGACAAGGGTAAGGGGGCCCGGAGACTGCCCCGCTCGCTACGGCCGGCCGGCACCCGAGGGCCTCGCCCGGGCCGGGATCCCGCTCGCCTCGAGCACCGCCGTGAGCTGGGCGGCCAGCCCGCCCGCGGCCGGCCGGAGCGTGCCCGCGAAGGCCGCCGAGCCGACGGTGAAGGCGTCCGCGCCCGCTTCGGCCAGGGCCCGGATGCGGGCCGGGCTGTCGATGGAGCCCGCGACGACGAGCCGGCCGGTGGTCGCCGCGCGGGCGGCGCGGACCAGGTCGAGCGGTTCGGCCTCGGTGGCGCGGTGGGCGAGCAGGTCGACGCCCGCGCAGCCGGCGGCCTCGGCGCTGCGGCAGTCGGCGGCGATCCGGGCGGGGCCGCCGGCGAGGCGGGTCGGGTGGCCCTGGGGCTCGCCGACGAAGGGCAGGTAGCGGACCTGCGTCCCGGCGAGCAGGTCGAGGGTCTCCTCGACCCAGGTGCCGCCCATGAGCCAGTCGACGCCGAGGTCGGCGGCGGCGCGGACGGAGTCGAGGGCCTGGTCGCGGCCGGTGGCGACGACCTCCAGGTGGCTGGTGGCGCCGAGCGCCCTGATCTGTTCGTGGAGCCGGCGCAGGGTGGCCGGGTCGACGCCGACGTCCTTGAAGCCGATGTGGGTGATGCCGAGCTCGCGGATCGAGTCGAGGACGTGGAGGCAGTCGGTGACGGTCCGGTCGTCCCGGGTGAGCATGAAGACGAAGTCCATCAGAGGTCATCCCTCTCGGGGGCAGGCTCGGCAGCGGGCTCGGGGGCCAGCTCGTGGGCGTGGCGCAGGGCGGTCAGCAGGCTGGTGTGGTCGGCGGTGCCCTTGCCCGCGAGGTCGAAGGCGGTGCCGTGGTCGACGCTGGTGCGGACGAAGGGCAGGCCGAGGGTGATGTTGACGCCGTGTTCCAGGCCCAGGTACTTCACCGGGATGAGCCCCTGGTCGTGGTACTGGGCGACGACGGCGTCGAACTCGCCCGCGCGGGCCCGCATGAAGACGGTGTCGGCCGGCCAGGGGCCGCTCGCGTCGATGCCCTCGGCGCGGGCCGCGCGCACGGCGGGGGCGATGACGTCGCGGTCCTCGGTTCCGAAGAGGCCGTTCTCGCCCGCGTGCGGGTTGAGGGCGGCGACGGCGATCCGGGGGCGGCCGCCGAGGGTCTCGTGCGTGAGCCGGACGATGTCCAGTTCGCGCTCGACGGTGAGCGCGTCGAGCGCGCCGCGCAGCGACTGGTGGACGGTGACGAGGACGACCTTCAGCTCCTCGTTGGCCATCATCATCGCGTAGCGCTCGGTGCCGGTGAGCTCGGCCAGGATCTCGGTGTGGCCGGGGTAGGGCAGTCCGGCGAGCCGGAGGGCCTCCTTGTTGACGGGGGCGGTGACGAGCGCGCGCACCTGCCCGGCGAGGGCGCGTGCGATGCCCTCGCGGACGTACGCGAAGGAGGCCTCGCCCGCGTCGGCGGCGACGGTGCCGAGGGCGAGGCGGGCGGGCAGGGCCGGGCCGGCGGGGAGGACGTCGAGGACGCCGGGGGTGCGGCCGGCGCCCGCGGGGCGGTCGACCGTACGGACGCGGAGGCGGCTGCCGGTGGTGCGGCAGGCGCGGGCGAGGGCGCCGGGGTCGCCGATGACGAGGACGGGGGCGGGGCGGCGCGGGTCGGCGCAGGCGCGGACGGTGATCTCGGGGCCGATGCCGTGCGGGTCGCCCATGGTGACGGCGAGGGGACGGGTCATCGGGCGCTCCTCGCCGCAGGAGCGGTGACGGGACGGGTCATCGGGCGCTCCTCGCCGCAGGAGCGGTGACGGGACGGCTCAGCGCATCGCTCCTCGTACGAGGAGGCGGCGCGGCGGCCGGGCATCGGGGCTCTCCTCCGCTGAGGAACCGCGAGGGACGGGTCGGTCACCGGGCCTCTCCTCGCGTGAGGAGGGCGCGGAGGCGGACGAGGGTGCCGTCGTCGCCGAAGCCGCCCGCCTTGACCAGGACGGGGAGGCGGGGCACGCCGGGCCCGTGCAGGGTGCCGCGGGCGATGCCGGGTTCGGGCTCGTCGTACAGCTCGATGCCGGTGGCGCCGAGCGCGCCGAGGACGGCGGCGGCGGTCTCGCCTCCGGTGAGGACGAGCCCGTCGGCGTGCCCGTCGCGCACCCGTTCCCGTGCCTCCTCGGTGAGCCGGCCGAGGAGTGCGGCGGGGTCGGCGGCGCGCTCCTCGGGGGTGTGCACGGCCGCGGCGCCCACGGGCCGCAGCGCGGCGAGCTGGCGCCTGCTGGCCGGGTTGGCGCTGCCGACGACGGCCAGGGGCCGGTGTACGGGCGGGAGTTCCGGGAGGGGCGCGGCGGGGTCGCGGGGGCAGGCGCGGGCCAGGGCGTCGGCGAGGCCCGGGGAGCCGGCCCAGAGGGCGTCCCCGGGGCGGGGCAGGGCGGCGACGAGCGCGTCGAGGTCGGCGTCGGTGGCGGCCGAGCAGACGAACACGCCGCCCCTCTCGACCAGTTGGGGCAGGTCGGCGAGGGCGCCGGGTTCGAGGAGTACGGCCTCCGGCAGGACGCGGGCGAGGTCGGCGCTGCGCACCGGGTGGGCCGGGTCGCGGGCGAACTCGCTCGCGTCGACCCGTACGCCCCGCACGTACTGCACGCCGCCGACCGTCGTACGGCCCTCGGCCGGGAAGGCGGGGGCCAGGATGGCGGCGCGACGGCCGGAGCCGGCGAGCGCGGCGCGCAGTTCGGCCGCGACGTGGCCGCGCAGGGTCGAGTCGACCGTCTTGAGCAGGAGGTCGGCGCCGGCGTACGCGCGGGCCGCGCGCCGCGTCCGGGCGGCGGCCTCGGTCGCGCCGGTGATCCGGGTGCCGAGGTCGACGGCCGTGACGCCCTCCCCTGGGGCGGGCGTCGGGTCGAGGAGGACGCGGGCGCGGTGGCCCGACCTGCGGAAGGGGGCGGCGCCGTCGGCGGCGCTGGTGAGGTCGTCGGCGAGGACGACGACGGTGGAGGGCGGCATCGCTGGAGGATCCCTCGTTCGGCGGGGCGTGCGTGACGGGATCAACCATCACGTCGCACGAACCCGCAGGACAAGCGATTCCTTCTCACTCCACCTGTGACTAGATTGCACACATGAGCCGGCCGGAGCTGCCCCCGCTGACCACCCTGCTGCCCTTCGAGGCGACCGTGCGCCACGCGAGCATGACCCGGGCCGCCGAGGAACTCCACGTCACCCACGGCGCGGTCAGCCGGCAGGTGCGGAACCTGGAGAAGGCCCTCGGCACCGAGCTGTTCGAGCGCGGTCCGCGCTCGCTGCGGCCCACTCCGCAGGCCCGCCGGCTCGCCGCCGCCGTCCGGGACGCGCTCGACGTGATCGAGACGGCGGCCCGGGAGGTCTCGGGGCGGGCGCGGGACTCGGGTCCGCTGGCGCTGTCCTGTGAACCGACGCTGCTCATGCGCTGGTTGATCCCGCGTCTGCCGGAACTCGCCGCCGCGCACCCGGAGCTGACCGTGCACCTGTCGGCGGGCGGCGGCCCGGTGGCGTTCGGGCGGGACACGGTCGACGCGGCGCTGCGCCGGGACGACTTCCCGGTGCCGGACGGGGTGAGCCGGGTGCCGCTCTTCGACGAGTGGATCGGCCCGGTCTGCCGGCCGGAGCTCGCGGACCGGCTCCGGGCGGGCGAGCCCGTGACCCTGCTGCACACCGGCACCCGGCCGGCCGCCTGGGCCGACTGGCGGCGCCTGACCGGCCACGACCCGGCCGCCGGGGCCGAGCAGGGCTTCGAGCACTTCTACCTCGCGCTCCAGGCCGCCGTCGCCGGCGTGGGCGTCGCCGTCGGCCCGTACGCACTCGTCCGCGACGATCTCGTACGGGGCCAGCTGGCGGCCCCGTACGGCTTCGTCGCGGACGGCACGGGCTATGGGCTGCTCAGCCCGCGCCCGCCGGAGCGGGACGCGCGGACGGCGGCGCTGCTCGGCTGGCTGCGCGAGCAGGCGGCGGACCTGGTCCCGCCCCGCGATCTGGTGATCAGCTGAGCGGGACGGTGCGGATGGCCCGCGCCTCCGTCCGGCCGCCGGCGGGCACCGGGACGGGCACGAGGCTGCGCGTGCCCTTGTCCGTGGAGTAGGCGGCCGCGCCGGCGCCGACCGGTGTCGTGGTCATGGGCCGCTCGGCGGCGCACCGCTGCTTCTCCGCCTCGGCCATGGGGCCGGTGCGCTGGAGCAGCCGGTCCGGTACCCCGCGCGAGGGGCCGTCGATGACGGCGTGCAGCCGGTAGTCGTCCTTCTTGCTGAGGAACCAGCCCTCGACGCGCTCCCGGCTCGGCTGGAGCTCGATCCAGCTGACCTCGCCCGGCTGGATCTGCTCGACGACGTTGCGCTGCTCGCCGCTGAACCACTGCCAGGCGCGCTGCCAGCCCTTCTCGTACGCGAGCGAGAACTGGGCGGCGATCGGCGTGGCCTTGATGCGCTTCTCGTCCTCGGTGCGGTCGCCCGTGGTGGGCAGCTTGGCCGCGTCGACGAGGGCGATGCCGTCGGCGGCGTACGTCTGGGAAATGCTGTCGTAGGAGCGCTCGGAGAAGGAGACGACCCGGGTGTGCTGAAGGGTGTTGCGGGTGCAGTTGACGAACGCCTCGCCGACGACGCGGGCGCGGTCGTAGTAGCGGAAGGACGTGCGGAAGTCGGGGCGGAAGACGCAGGCGTTCTCGCCGTAACACGCCTTGGCGGCGTTGGACAGGGTGGCCTCGCGCTCGTTGCCCTTGAACGCCTCCGCCCGCCCGAGGTCGGTCTTGTCGACGGTCTTGTCGAGCGGGACGGGGACCTCGACGGCGCTGACGTGGGCGATCATCGGGCTGCACGCGGGCGGGGTCTTGGCGTCGGCGAGCCTGGAGGTGAAGGTGAGCATCGGCTCGTTGGCGTTGGCGGTGAAGGCGTAGGTCCGCTTGGTCCAGACGCCGGACCCCGGCTTGCCCTTGACGCGGTCCGGGTCGCCGGCGGTGGTGATCTCGGTGACGGCGCCGCCGGAGCCCTGGACGCTGTACGGCTGGCCGTTGACGACCATTTCGCCGGTGCAGTCCTTGGAGACGGACGGGCTGTCCTCGTAACTGACCGTCACCTGGGCGCCTTTGCGGACTCCTCTGAGCCGCTGGCTGAGGGTGTTGCCGCCCTTGTCGAGGCCGACGCCGTAGGAGTCGTCGGTGCGGCCGGAAGCGGCCGGCGAGAAGCGCTGGTTGAGGCCGTCCCAGAAGTCGAGGCCGACGGTGGTGGGGCCGGCCTGGGTCGTGGCGGGGTAGATGAAGTCACCGTTGAGGACGTCGACGGGCTGGGAGGCGGCCGCGGCTTGGGCGGCTGCGGCCTGCGAGCCGGCGAGGGCGGCCGGGAGCAGCAGGCTCGCGGCGGCGAGTGCGCGGAGAGAGGAAGACATGGGGACGGACTCCTCGTGTGGGGGGAGGTGGTGCGTGCCAGGGGCGGGACGGGGAGGTGAGCGGCGCGGGTGCGGGGCGGCTTCCGGGGTGGAGCGACTCCGCGGCGCAAGCAGCCCCCGGGGGGGCTGCTCAGGGGTGCTCAGGGATCCTCAGGGATGCTCAGGGATGCTCAGGGGTTGATGACTTCGGTCCGCTTCGGTTCGGCGCCGGGGGCGAGCGCGTCACGGGCGGGCATCGAGCGCGGGGCCGCCGGCGGGCCAGGCTGCGGCTGGTTGCCGCCTGCCGTGTTGCCCGTGGGGCGGGTGCGGCCGCAGAGGTTGGCCGGGGCGGCGTAGGTCTGGGCGACGAAGGTGCTGGAGTTGACCATGGAGGGGCTGTCCACGGCGATGCCGGAGATCTGCGAACCGGAGTTGGCGACGAGGCTGCCGACGACCCGGCGCATGGCGGCGCTGGCCCCGAACACCAGCATGTCGTAGGCCTTGACGGTGGTCTTGTAGGTCGTCGCCTCGGTGTTCTCGACCGTCCACGACTTCGAGTACGTGGCCTTGAAGGCGGCCTGGAAGGCGAGTCGGGCGCTCAGCGAGCCGGCCACCTTGCCGCCGGCCGCGACGCTGGTCTTGCTGCCGTTGGTGGACGTGGGGCCGTCCTTGAGGTTCGGCGTCTTGTGCTCGCTGGTGATGTCGTTGGTGAGGTTGGTGGTGACCTCGCCTGAGGCGGAGATGGTGCCCTCGGCGGTGATCTGGCCGGAGATCTCGCCGCCGATGTTGTCGGTGCTGGAGGAGCGCAGGGTGACGGTGCGGTCGACGTTCATGTCGCTTTCGGTGCAGTTGACGACCGCGTTGCCGAGGGAGCGTACGGCGGTCGCGAACTCCCGGCCCTGCTTGGGGTCGATGACGAAGCGGCAGGCGTCGGCCTTGGCCTCGCACTGCTCGAGGACGTCGGCGATCTTCGCCGGGCGGCCGTCGGCGGTGACGGCACGCGGGGTCGGCAGCTCACCGGGCCCCTCGTCCGCGCCGGCGGCGGGCGGGGCGAGGGGCACGGCGAGGCCGAGTGCCAGGGCGGGGAGGAGGAACAGCGCGGGACGGCGCGAGGGCATGGGACATCCCTTCGGGACGGGGTGGGGAGGGAATGAAGGGGGGAGTCAGGAACCGAGGAGGGAGCAGAGCTGGGACACCGGGAAGGGGGACGTGCCCGGGTCGGTCGAGCCCGCGGGCAGGGAGGCCGGGAAGTCGTGGCAGGTGGTGGTGACGGCGGACTGGGCGTTGTCCTTCGGGTCGGGCTGGAAGTTGCCGACGGTCTGCGTCATGTCGTCCATGCCCTTCTGCTCGCCGTTGTTGCCCTTGGCGAGCCCGGACATGCAGGTGTCCCCGCTCGACTCGCCCGGCTTGCACTTCTCCAGGTCCTTGCCGATGTCCTTGATGCCCTTGTCGGCCTTGTCGGCGGACTCCTTGGTCTTCTTCTTGTCGGCCGCGATCTCCTTGGCCTCGTTGTCGTTGGTCTCCTTGTCGATGCACGCCTGGTCGTCGGGCTTGCACTCCTCGGCGGCGGCGACCGAGGCGCCGGACAGGAGCAGGGCGGAGGCGAGGACGGCGGCGCCGAGGACTCTCCGTACGGACCCGTGACGGTGGATACGGGCTGTCGCAGGCATGGCAACTCCCTGGAAGCAAAGGCGAATTGAGCGGTACGTGCAGCGGTGCGGGAACGGGCGGGGCGATCGCGGCACGGACTGCCCTCAAGATCGCCAGGCCCGTTCCGACGTTAATCGGACCGGTCCCGGCGCCCCGGCAGGACACACGGCGCGGCGGCCGCCCCGCACCCCGCTCACCGCATCGGCGGAGCGCACTCCCGGTCCGCCGGACGGCCCGGCGACCCGCCCGCCCGGAGCAGCGGCCCGACGGGCCGGGCGGAACCCGTCCGGATGGTTTCCGGACCGATCGGATACGGCTGCGGAGCGCCCGTCCCCGGCCGTTCACCCGCCCGGCCGCCGCCGATCGGCGGCGGTGCCGGAACGGCGCGCGGGCCCGGCGCGCGCCGCCACGATCCGGTGAATTCGCACTCCCGCGCACACTCTCGAACAGTCGTCCGCCATACGGCTGTTTCGTTGCTCCCGGTTCGCGCCGGTGTTCGCCCTCAGCAAGGCTGCTGGTGTGTCCGACGGCCCGTTCCCGGCCGTCCGGACGGCCCCGGGCGCGCCATGTCCGCGGGCCGAGCCCTCCCCGTACGCCTCCCGTGCGATGCCGTGCGCCCCCGCACGGCCCGTGCGCCCGCGTACGGCCCCACGAAGGAGAGCAGAACCATGTCCCGATCACCGTCCCGGTCCCGACGCGTTCCCCTGCGCGGCCGGCTCCGCTGGAGCCTGGCCGCCGTCACCGGGGTCGCCGCGCTCACCGCGCTTCCGGCCCTCGCCCCGGCCGCCACGGCCAACGAGGCCTCGCCGACCGTCCTCGCCTGGGGCGCCGGGCGCACCGGCCAGCTCGGCAACGGCACCCTGAACGACAGCCTCTCCCCCGCCTCCGTCACCAGCCTGTTCCGCGGCGACGTCGACCAGATGTCGGCCGGCGGCACCTCGTCGACGGACGGATTCGTGCTCGCCCGCACCGACAAGACCGTGAAGGCCTGGGGCCACAACTCCTCGGGCCAGCTCGGCAACGGCGGCAACGACAACCAGACCGTGCCGGTCACCGTCCCGCGCCTGAACAACATCAAGGACATCGCGGCCGGCGGCAAACACGCCCTCGCGCTCGACACCAGCGGCCAGGTCTACTCCTGGGGCGACAACTCCTACGGCCAGCTCGGCAACAACCGCACCGGCGACAGCCGCGTCTACCCCGACCGGGTCCAGGGCATGCCGAAGGTCAAGCAGATCTCGGCCGGCTGCGACTTCAGCCTCGCGCTCCTGGAGAACGGCAAGGTCTACGCGTGGGGCCGCGGCATCTACGGCCAGCTCGGCACCGGCAACCGGGCCACCAGCTCCGTGCCCCGGCTGGTGCAGGGCCTGGAGAACATCGTCTCCATCGACGCCGGCTGCTACCACGCCCTCGCGCTGACCTCCGACGACACCGTGAAGTCCTGGGGCTACAACCTCTACGGCCAGCTGGGCAACTCCAGCACCCAGTCCTCCACCGTTCCGGTCGACGTCGACTGGCTGGAGGGCGTCGCCCGCATCGAGGCGGGCGCCTTCCACAACTACGCGATCATGAGCGACAGCCACGTCTGGGGCTGGGGCAACAACCAGTACGGCCAGCTCCTGGAGTCCGACGAGGCCACCGACTCGGACATCTCGCTGACCAACCGCACCGCCCCCGTCGAGATCCCGCGCCTGGAGGGCGTCCAGCACCTCGCGGCCGGCGCGCGCCACGGCGTCGCGATCATCGGGGCCGCGGTCGACACCTGGGGCAACAACAGCGAGGGCCAGCTCGGCAACGGCACGACCGTGTCCCGCTTCTCGCCGGTGCAGGTCCTCGACGAGGGCTCGAAGATCAAGGACGTCGTGGCGTCGCTGGGCGGCAATACGACGTACGCGTACTGAGCGGGATGCGTACGCGATGACGCACTCCTCCTTCGTACGCGCGGCGGCCGCCCTGGCCGCCGTACTCGCCCTGGGAGTCGCGGGGCCCGCGAACGCGGCGTCCGCGCCGAGCGATCCGTGGGTGCGGGCCTGGGGCCTGAACAGCGCCGGCCAGCTCGGCAACGGCACCACGCTGGACCAGCAGACACCGTCTTCCGTCCGGGGCATCCGGCGCGACGACGTGCGCCAGCTGGCGGCCAACGGCGGCAGCGGCGAGAACCAGAACTTCGCCGTCGCCCTCCTCCGGGACGGCACGGTCAAGTCCTGGGGCGGCAACGGCAACGGCCAGCTTGGCGACGGCACCACCACCAACCGGTCCGTGGCCGTGACGGTGGCCGGACTCTCCGGGGTCGCGGAGGTCGGCGCCGGACTCAACTTCGCGACCGCCGTGCGCGGCGGACGCGTGTGGGCCTGGGGCGCCAACGGGGCCGGTCAGCTCGGCAACGGCGCGACCTCGGACACTGCCGCGACACTGCCCGTTCCCGTCCAGAGCCTGAACAAGGTGAAGGACATCGCCCTCGGCTGCTTCCACACCGTCGCCCTGCGCGAGGACGGCACCGTCTGGAGCTGGGGTCGCAACAGCGAGGGCCAGCTCGGGACCGGCAGTCTCGACAACAAGAACACCCCGCAGCGGGTGCCGGGGCTCACGGACGTCGTGGCCGTGTCCGCCGGCTGCTACCACTCGCTGGCCCTGACGGCCGACGGCACGGTCAAGGCGTGGGGGCAGAACACCAAGGGGCAGCTGGGCAACGACAGCACCGACCAGAGCCCGTCGCCCGTGGACGTGAAACTGCTCGACGAGGTCAGGGCGGTCTACGGCGGCTGGCTCGAGAGCTTCGCGGTGCTCGCCGACGGCGGTGTCCGCGCCTGGGGCTGGAACGCGGACGGGCAGCTCGGCGACGGCTCGACGGCCGACCGCGCCACCCCCGTCCCCGTCCCCGGCCTCACCGGCGTCCAGGCCCTGTCCCTGGGCTGGCGGCACACCGTGGCCGTCCTGGACGACCAGTCCGTCGTCGCCTGGGGCGACAACACCGTCGGCCAGCTCGGCGACGGCACCACCACGGCCTCACTGACCCCCGTCACCGCCCTGCCGCCCGGCAGCGGCACCACCCGCGCCCCCGCCGTCATCCCCTGGCGGACGAACTTCGCCTACTGACGCGACGGTCACTCCCGCGTCCGAACCGAAAGGCACGCAGATGACCCCACCACTGCGCCGCACCACCACCCTGCTCGCCGCGCTCGCCGTCACCGGCGCGCTCACCTCCCTCACTGCCCCCGCCCACGCCTCCTCATCCGCTCGCGGCACCGACCCCTGGGTGCGCGCCTGGGGCGAGAACGCGCAGGGCCAGCTCGGCAACGGCTCCGTCCTCGCCCAGCAGACCCCGGCGGCCGTCACCGGCATCGCACGGGACGACGTGCGCAAGCTCTCCGGCGGCGGAGGCGGGGCCGCCGCCGCGGCGAACGGCTTCGCCGTCGCGCTCCTCAAGGACGGCACGGTGAAGTCCTGGGGCTCCAACGCCACCGGCCAGCTCGGCAACGGGACCCTCACCAGCCAGAGCTTCCCCGGCACGGTCGCCGGCCTCTCCGGCGTCAGCGCGATCTCGGCCGGCCTCAACCACGTCCTCGCGGTGAAGGGCGGCCGGATCCTCTCCTGGGGCAGCAACGCCTCCAAGCAGCTCGGCACGGGCCAGGACCCCACCAACCCGGCCAAGACGCCGCTGCCGGTGCAGAGCCTGGACAAGGTGAAGGACGTCGGCGCGGGCTGCGACTTCAGCGTGGCACTGCGCCAGGACGGCACCGTCTGGACCTGGGGCAAGGGCGACAACGGGCGGCTCGGCACCGGCCCCCTGCCCGCCAACACCAACCGCGACACCCCGCAGCGGGTGCCGGACCTGACCGACATCGAGTCGATCTCGGTGGGCTGCGAGTACGTCCTCGCGCTGACCGCCGACGGCACGGTCAAGTCCTGGGGCAAGGGCACCGAGGGCCAACTCGGCAACGACACCCTCGTCGACAGCAACAAGCCCGTGGACGTCTCCTACCTCGACGCCGTCGCCAAGGTCTTCGCGACCAACGCGACGAGCTTCGCCGTCCTGGACGACGGCAGCGTGTCCGCCTGGGGCAAGAACACCGACCGGCAGCTCGGCGACGGCACGGCCGCCAACCGCACCACCGCCGTCGTGCTCGACCAGCTCGTCGGCGTGCAGGACATCGCGGGCGGGCTGAACTACACCATCGCCGCGCTCGACAACGGCTCGGTGATCGGCTGGGGCGCCAACGACGTCGCCCAGCTCGGCGACGGCACGACGACCGGGACCACCGGCACGTCCACGGTGACGGCGCTGCCGCCGGGCAGCCAGGTCACGCACGTCACGACCACGATGACCGGCAAGTCCAGCTTCGCCTACTGAGCGCGACCCGCGGCTCACCCCCCGTCCCGGCCAGGGTCCGTCCTGGCCAGGACGGGGACCGAGCTGGCAGGATCGCGCCATGTCCCCCGTGTTCTCCCGCCTCGTCCGCCGCCGCCTCCTCCAGGTCTCGGCGGCGCTTCTCGTGGTCGCGGGCGTGCTCGTGTGGTGGCTGGTTCCGTTCGGCGTGAAGACGCCGAGCGGGCACATCACCTTCAGCACCGGCGTGCCGACGGGCGTCTACCAGAAGTACGGGGTGCTGCTCAAGAACGCCCTGGCCAAGGACCTGCCGGACGTCTCGATAACGCTGAAGGACAGCGAGGGCTCGCAGCAGAACCTCGCCCGGCTCGCCTCGGGCGAGGCCGACTTCACGGTGGCGACGGCGGACGCGGTGGCCCAGTACCAGCGGGACCGCAAGCCCGGCTTCGAGCACCTGCGCGGCAGCGCACGGCTCTACGACGACTACGTCCAGCTCGTCGTCCGCAAGGGCTCGGCCATCCAGTCGGTGGCCGATCTGCGCGGGCTGCGCGTCGGCGTCGGCCAGCCCGGATCGGGCGTGCGGCTGATCGCCGACCGGGTGCTGGCCGCCGCCGGGATCACGCCGGACGTGGACGTGAAGCCCGTCTCGGCGGGCATCGACACCATGCCGGGGCTCATGGAGCGGGGGAAGCTGGACGCCTTCTTCTGGTCGGGCGGGCTGCCCACGCAGGCCGTGCAGTCTCTGTCCGAGCGGCTGCCGATCCGGCTCGTACCGCTGGACGCCAAGTTGATGAACAGCCTGCACGACGTGGGCGAGTCGACCCGCTTCTACCGCTCCGCGGTGATCCCGGCCGACGCCTACTCGCTCGCCCAGGACGGCAACTCGGTGGAGACGCTGGCGGTGGCGAACATCCTGGTCACCATGGACACCGCCGACCCCGACCTGGTGGAGGGGATCACGCGTACGGTGATCGGCAGCCGGGACCGGATCGGCGGCCAGGTGCACCCGGCGCAGCTGGTGGACCTGCGGACCGCGATCTACACCGACCCGATCCCGCTGCACGAGGGCGCCCGGCGGTACTACCGCTCCCTGAAGCCCTGAGCCGTCTGGCGTGCGTCGCGCGGGTCGTCGCGCGGCACGCGGACGGTCACCTTCAGGCCGTGCGGCTCGTTCCGCCCGTACGTGATCGTGGCGTGGCCGGCCGCGAGCAGCACCCGGGCGATGGACAGGCCGAGGCCCGAGCCCTTGACGTTCTGGTGGCGGCCCGAGCGCCAGAAGCGGTCGCCGACCCGCTCCAGCTCCTCGTCGGTGAGCCCGGGCCCGTGGTCGGCGATCTCGATCTCCACGACGCGGCCGCCCTGGGTGAGGCGGACGGCGACGTCGACGGCCTCTCCCTCCGGGGTGAACTTCAGCGCGTTGTCGATCACCGCGTCGAGCGCGCTGGACAGCGCCACCGGATCGGCCCAGGCGGTCAGGGCGGCGGTGTCGGCGACGATCGCCACGCCCTTCTCCTCGGCGACCGGCCGCCAGGACGCGACCCGCTCGGCGGTGAGCGCGCCGATGTCGGTGAGTCTGAGGTCGGCGGCGGTGTGCTCGGCGAGCGCGAGGTCGAGCAGGTCGTCGAGGACCCGCGCGAGCCGCTTGCCCTCGGTGCGCACGGAGGCGATCTCCTCGTTGCCCTCGGGGAGTTCGAGGGCGAGCAGCTCGATGCGCAGGAGCAGTGCGGAGAGCGGGTTGCGCAGCTGGTGGGAGGCGTCGGCGACGAAGGCCCGCTGCTGTTCGAGGACGTCCTCGACGTGGTCGGCCATCTCGTTGAACGAGTCGGCGAGCCGCCGCAGTTCGGGCGGTCCGCCGGCGGCGGCGACGCGGGACTTCAGCCGGCCGGTGGCGATGTCGTGGGTGGCGGCGTCCAGGATCCGTACGGGCCGCAGCACCCAGCCGGTGAGCCGGAAGGCGGCGCCGACGGCGAGCAGCATGGCGGCGGCCTCGCCGGCGAAGACCAGCAGCCAGCCGTGCAGGATGCGGGAGCGCAGCCCGCCGGTGGGCGAGTCGGTGACGACGACGGCGACGACGTCCCCGTCCCGTACCACCGGTGAGGCGACGATCAGCCGGGCGCCGCCCTGCCAGGGCCAGACCTGCGAGGGGTCGTGGCTGCGGCGGCCGAGCAGGGCCTCGTTGAAGGCGCGCCGGGCCTCGCCGTCGTACGGGACGACCCAGTCCTCGGGCGCGGCGGCCATGGACCGGTTGTCGCGGTAGAAGATGCCGGCCCGGATCCCGTACACCTCGTGGTAGCTGGCGAGTTCGCCGCTGAGGGTGGTGCGGCGCTCGTCGGGCGCGAAGTGGCTCTCGCTGACGAACTGCGCGAGCGCGGCGAAGCGGGCGGCGTCGTCGAGCCGGTCGACGACGACCCGCTGCTGCTCGGAGGCGGCGATGCTGGCGGCCAGCGGGAAGCCGAGGGCGAGCAGGACGCCGGCCATCAGGACGATGAGGAGCGGGAGGAGACGGGTGCGCACGGTCGGGCGGGGCGGGGTTACGCGGCCGGTGCGACCAGGCGGTAGCCGACGCCCCGCACGGTCTCGATCAGGGCGGGCATGCGCAACTTCGAGCGCAGCGAGGCGACGTGGACCTCCAGGGTGCGGCCGGTGCCCTCCCAGTTGGTCTGCCAGACCTCGCTGATGATCTGCTCGCGGCGGAACACCACGCCGGGCCGCTGGGCGAGCAGGGCGAGGAGGTCGAACTCCTTGCGGGTGAGCGGGACGACCTCGCCGTCGACGCTGACGCGGCGGGTGGGCAGCTCGACGGTGACGGAGCCGAGCCGCAGGACGCTGCTGTCCTCGCCGGTGCCGGTGGTCTCCTCGCCGGCGGCGCTGCGCCGGCTGACGGCGTGGATGCGGGCGAGCAGCTCACCGGGGTCGTAGGGCTTGACGACGTAGTCGTCGGCGCCGAGATTGAGGCCGTGGATCCGGGAGCGCACGTCGGAGCGCGCGGTCACCATGATCACGGGGGTGCTGGTGAGCTTACGGATGCGGCCGCAGACCTGGTATCCGTCCAGGTCCGGCAGGCCGAGGTCGAGCAGGATCACCCCGAACGAGGGGCGCTCGCCGTGCGCGGCGGGCAGCACGGCCTGCAGCGCCTCCTCGCCGTTGCGGGCGTGGGTGACGGAGAAGCCGTGCTTGGCGAGGATCGCGGAGAGCGCGGCGGCGACGTGGTCGTCGTCCTCGACGAGCAGCAGTCTCATGGGCCCTCCTCTTTCGGTCTCGGCAGGGGGTGCGCACCACGCGGGTGATGACTATCTGTGTATCAGGGTGCGGAGGTCACGGGCCATACCGTTCACGCAGAGTATCCGCCCGCGACCCTATCGTTATGCTCAAACTTCGCTCAGATGTGATGACGGTCATCCCGCCCGATCTCTAGTGTCCAACCCAACCGAGCAGGACGGAGCGAGAAGCCGATGAGCGGAGTGTCAGTGACCAAGGGTTCGCAGGACGCCGTGCGGGCGACGGACGACCTGGTCGTGCTGTCCGCCGTCAACAAGCACTTCGGCGCGCTGCACGTGCTCCAGGACATCGACCTGACGATCCAGCGCGGCGAGGTCGTGGTGGTCATCGGTCCGTCCGGGTCCGGCAAGTCCACGCTGTGCCGCACGATCAACCGGCTGGAGACGATCGACTCCGGCAGCATCACCATCGACGGGAAGCCGCTGCCCCAGGAGGGCAGGGAGCTGGCGCGGCTGCGGTCCGACGTCGGCATGGTCTTCCAGTCCTTCAACCTCTTCGCGCACAAGACCGTGCTCGAGAACGTGATGCTGGGCCAGATCAAGGTCCGCGGCGTGGAGAAGAAGACGGCGGAGACCAAGGCCCGCGCGCTGCTCGACCGGGTCGGCGTGGGCACGCAGGCCGACAAGTACCCGGCGCAGCTCTCCGGCGGCCAGCAGCAGCGCGTGGCCATCGCCCGCGCGCTCGCCATGGACCCGAAGGTCATCCTGTTCGACGAGCCGACCTCGGCGCTCGACCCGGAGATGATCAACGAGGTCCTCGACGTCATGCAGCAGCTGGCCGCGGAGGGCATGACGATGGTGGTCGTCACCCACGAGATGGGCTTCGCCCGCTCGGCGGCCAACCGCGTGGTGTTCATGGCGGACGGCCGGATCGTCGAACAGGCCACCCCGGACGAGTTCTTCAGCAACCCGCGCAGCGACCGCGCCAAGGACTTCCTCTCCAAGATCCTGCACCACTGACCTCGCTCCACCCGCAGTCATCTGCGGTCACCTGCTGTCACCCGCCGGCGCGACGCGTCCGGAACTCCTTCGTCACGGCACGCGACGTGCTGCACACTGACGATCACCGTCGATCGCTGACGATCAACAACCCACGACCTGAGGGATGTTCACGATGAAGCTCCGCAAGACCGCGGCCGTGGCCGTTGCCGTGCTCGCGCTGACCGCGACCGCCTGTGGCGGCAAGGAGGGCTCGGCCGGCGACAAGCCCGCCACCAAGCCCGGTGACTCCGGCGCCCCGCAGCTCCCGTCGTACACCGTCGCGAGCGGTGTCGACCTGAACTCCCCGGTCTTCAAGAAGGCCAAGGAGCGCGGCAAGCTGATCATCGGCTCCAAGGCCGACCAGCCTTACCTCGGCTTCGAGGACCAGGCCACGAAGAAGCGCTCCGGCTTCGACATCGAGATCGCCAAGATGATCGCCGCCGACCTGGGCTTCTCCGAGGACAAGATCGAGTGGAAGACGGTCGACTCCAAGCTCCGTGAGACGGCGATCGCCACGGGTCAGGTCGACTACTACGTCGGCACCTACACGATCAACGACAAGCGCAAGGCGCAGGTCGGCTTCGCGGGCCCGTACTACAAGGCCGGCGCCGACCTCCTGGTCCGCAAGGACGAGACCGCGATCACCGGCCCGACGGCCCTGAAGGGCAAGAAGGTCTGCTCGATCACGGGCTCGACCCCGCTGCAGGAGATCAAGAAGCCGCAGTACGGCGCGGAGACCGTCGAGCTCGGCAAGTACTCCGACTGCGTCCAGCAGCTGCTCACCAAGCAGGTCGACGCCGTCACCACCGACGACTCGATCCTCAAGGGCTACGCCGCCGCCAACGCCGGCAAGCTCAAGGTCGTCGGCAAGCCGTTCACCGAGGAGCCCTACGGCATCGGCATGAACAAGGACGACAAGGTGCTGCGCGACAAGGTGAACGACATCCTCGAGGCGCACGAGAAGGACGGCACCTACAAGAAGATCTACGCGGCCACCCTCGGCCTGTCCGGCTCGGACTACACCGAGCCGCCGGCGGTCGTCCGCTACTGAGCGGCCCCTGCGAACCACCTCCGAGTGAGCGCCTCGTGGCACCGTCCCCTCCCCTCGGTGCCACGGGGCGCCCCACCTCTGCCCGCACGCCCCCCGCCCGTAAGCCTGCCGCCGACGCGGAGTCCTCATGAACGTACTGCTCGACAATTTCGCGGAGTTCCGCAACGGTTTCATAGGAACCGTGGAGATCACCGCCGTGAGCTCGGTCATCGCGCTGCTCCTCGGCATCGTCATCGCCGGCTTCCGGGTCTCCCCCGTCCCCCCGTTGCGCTTCTTCGGCACCGCCTGGGTGACGCTGCTGCGCAACACCCCGCTCACGCTGCTCTTCCTGGTCTTCTTCTTCGTCGTCCCGGAGATCCTCTTCCCGGGTATGAGCTCCTTCGTGCTCGCCTCGCTCGCGCTCGGCTTCTACACCTCCTCGTTCGTCTGCGAGGCCGTCCGCTCCGGCATCAACACCGTGCCGCTGGGCCAGGCCGAGGCCGCCCGCTCGCTCGGCCTGAGCTTCACGCAGACGCTGCGGCTGATCGTGCTGCCGCAGGCCACCCGCACCGTGCTGCCCCCGCTGAGCTCGATCTTCATCGCGCTGACCAAGAACTCGGCCATCGCCGGCGCCTTCAGCGTCACCGAACTCTTCGGCTGGCAGACCCTGATGAGCGAGCAGGGCTACGCGATCGTCCCGATCTTCATCTGGGTCGCCCTCGCCTACCTCGTCATCACCTTCGCCATCAGCGGACTCTTCCGTCTCCTTGAGCGCAACCTGGAGGTCGCCCGATGAGCGCCAGCGTTCTCTTCGACGCCCCCGGCCCCAAGGCCAAGGTCCGCAACCGGATCTACGCCGTCGTCGGCAGCCTCGCCATCCTCGCCCTGCTCGCCGTCAGCATCATGCGGCTGAGCGACAAGGGCCATCTGGACTACGCGATGTGGGACATCTTCAACTACGCGGGCATCCGGCAGAACATCGCCGACGCGCTGCTCGCCACCCTGAAGGCGTTCGGCCTCGCCGCCGTCGGCTCCCTCGTCCTCGGCGTGCTGCTCGCCGTCGGCCGGCTCTCCGACCACAAGGCGGTCCGCTGGGCGGCCACCGCCTTCATCGAGGTCTTCCGCTCCATCCCGCTGCTCATCACGATCTTCGCGGTGTGGGTCGGCTTCCTCACCGACTACTCGATGTGGGCGCTCGCCCTCGGTCTGTCGGTCTACAACGGCTGCGTCCAGGCCGAGGTGCTGCGCGCCGGCGTCAACGCGGTGCCGCGCGGCCAGCGCGAGGCGGCGTACGCACTCGGCATGACCAAGACCCAGGTGATGACGAGCGTCCTGCTGCCGCAGGCGGTCCGGGCCATGCTGCCGACGATCATCAGCCAGCTGGTGGTCACCCTCAAGGACACCTCGCTCGGTTTCGTCATCCTCTACCCCGAGCTGCTCTACTCGGCCCGCCTGATCGCCTCGAACACCCTCGTCAACGGCCAGTACCCGTACGTGTCCGTGATCGTGGTCTTCGGCGCCCTCTACATCGCGCTCTGCCTCGCCCTGTCCGCGCTCGCGACCTGGATCGAGAAGCGCGGCCGGCGGGCGAAGACCGGCATCAAGGCCGCGCCGGCCGAGGCCCCGGCCGCCGGGGCGGAGACGGCCGACGCCGCGGCCGGCGCCGCTGCCGGGGGACCTGACATCACGAAGAACTGACGGCATGTGACATCATCCGGGGGCAGTGGCGACCGCCGCTGCCCTTGTCACTTGACGCACGCACCCGCAGTGGGTTGCATACGTTCTGTGATCAAGCTCCGGGCCCGCGCCACCCTCTGCTGTGCTTCCCGCGCGGCCGTACGGACCGACACCGTACGGCCCTGCGCGCATTCAGGTTCAGGAGCCGCACCGTGGACCCGGTGATCATCGTGGGCGCGGGGCCCGTAGGCCTCGCGCTCTCCCTCGCCCTGGCCGCCCAGGACGTGCCCAGCGTCGTCCTGGACGAGAGCCCGGGCAAGGAGGAACCCCGCCCCGCGCGCACCGTCGTGCTGCGCGCCGACATGGCCGCCCTGGTGGAGCGGCTCGGCTGCGCCACACTGCGTGACGAGGGACTGCGCTGGGTCGGCTGGCGCGCGAGGCGCCGCCGGCAGCAGACCCGGTACGTCGCCCTCGACCTGGGTCTGGGCGTGCCCGGCGACGACGGCGCCGGGGACGGCCCGGAGGCCCCGGCCGCCCCGCTGCACATCCCGCAGCACGCGCTCGCCCGCGGCCTGCGCGACGCCGTCGCCCGGCAGCCGCTCGTCACCCTCGTCACCGACTCCCGGGTCGACACCATCGAGCAGGACGCGTTCGGTGTCCGCGCCCACACCCGGGGCCCGGCCGGCCGCTGGTGGCGCGGCAGCCATCTGGTCGGCTGCGACGGAGCCCGCTCGATCGTGCGCAAGCTGCTCGGCGTCCGCTTCCCCGGCCGCACGGCGGTGGAACGGCACGCGGTCGCCGCGCTGCGCACCGAACTCCCCTGGGCCGGCGAGGCCCTGTTGCACCGTCAGCCGCCGTGGCGGGGCGTCGGCGAGGAGATCGCGGCCCGGCCGCTGCCGGACGGGGTGTGGCGGATCGACTGGCTGCTGCCGCCCCGCGGCGACCTGGTCACCCCCGACGCGCTCGTCGTCCGCATCCGCGAGACCCTGGCCGGCTGGTGCGAGGGCACCACCCCGGCGTACGAGCTGATCGACACCGGCGTGTACACCGTGCACCACCGGCTCGCCCGGCGCTGGCGGGTGGACCGCGTGCTGCTCGCCGGGGACGCGGCGCACCTGCTCGGCGCGGTCGGCACCCAGGGCCTCGACGAGGGCCTGCGGGACGTCGACAACCTGGCCTGGAAGCTCGCCCACACCTGGCACCACCCGGATGCCTCGCCCGTGCTGCTCGACAGCTACCAGAGCGAGCGCCGGGCCGCCGTCGCCGGCCTGCTGCGCGCGGCCGACCAGGCGCTGCCGCTGCTGCGCGGCGGCGGGGGGCTGCGCACCATCCTGCCGGGCGGCGGACGGAGCCACGACACCCTGCTCACCGACGGGCACCTGGGCCGCGGCCCGCTCGGCGCACTGCCCGCCTATCCGCACTCGCCGCTCGCGCCCGAGCCCGCCGAGGGCCGCATCCCGGTGGGCACGCCGGACGGCGCTCCGGTCGAGGATGTGCGGGTGACCGCGCCCGACGGCGCGACCGTGCGGCTCCGGGACCGGCTCGGCCGGGGCCGGCTGCTCGTCGTGCTCGTCGCCCCGGGCACCGGGGTGTGGGACCGCCGGCACTGGGTGAGCGCGGGCGTGATGCCGCGGCTCGCCGAGGCCGTGGAGGCGCTGCCCGCCCCGGCCGAACTGCTGGTCACCGAGGCCTACCCGGGCGCCCCGGCCCACGCGGTGCTGCTCGTCCGCCCCGACGGCCATCTGGCCGCCGCCTTCGCCGGGGTGCGGCCGGAGGAGCTGCACGCGGCGGCGGACGCGGTACGGGGCGGGAGCGAGGGGGCCGAGGAGCCGGAGGAGGACGAGGCGGACGAGGCCGGCGAGGAGGTCGGCGCGGACGCGGGCGCCGAGGCAAACTGACGGTCGATTGACCGCCGCGGGCGTGCATGGTGTACTCCGGAGCGTGACCGACACCCCTGTGCGCCTGTGGCGGAGGGTCCATGTGGACCTGATCCGTTACGCGGGCTGCGTGTGTCGCCCGTCCTGCTGAATTCGCCTCCCTTTCCCGCTCGCGCACACCGGACCGGTCGTGCGCGGCTTCGCGAACCTCCAGGACGGTCATCCGTGCCCCAGCCCCCGCACGCCCTCGCGCCCGTTTCGGGCTCCCCCTCCCCCACCCCCTCCCCTTCCCAGGCCGAGCTCCTCGACTTCGTCCGGCGCACGGCCGCCGACACCGCGCTGATCGCCTCGCTCCCGCTCGACCCCGAGGGCCGTACCTGGGTACGGCTCGACGGACCGGGCGGCAGCGAGGCATGGCTCATCGGCTGGCCGCCCGGCACGGGCACCGGCTGGCACGACCACGCCGAGTCGCTCGGCGCCTTCGCCACCGCGCGTGGCACCCTGCGCGAGCACTCCCTCGCCGTGCGGCTCCCGGCGGACGGCTGGAAGAACCTCGAACTCGCCGACGACGTCGACCGCAGCCGCGCCCTCCCGGCCGGCCGCGGCCGGGCCTTCGGCCGCCACCATGTGCACGAGGTGCTCAACGAGTCCCCGGACGAGCACGCGATCTCGGTGCACGCCTACTACCCGCCGCTCCCCCTGATCCGGCGCTTCAGCCGGACCGGCGCGATCCTGAGCCTGGAGCAGATCGAGCGCCCGGAGGACTGGCAGTGAGCGACGAGCGGACCAGCGGACGGACCACCGGACGGGCTCCCGAGCCGATCGGCATCGACGAGCTGCTGGAGCGGGTGCGGGCCGGTCTGGACCGGATCGACGCCCGTACGGCGTACGAGGCGCACCGGGCGGGTGACGCGGTCCTGGTCGACACCCGCTACGCGGCCCTGCGCGAGCGGGACGGCCTGATCCCGGGCGCGCTGGTCGTCGAGCGCAACGAGCTGGAGTGGCGCCTCGACCCGCTCGGCAGCCATCGCCTCCCCGAGGCCGGCAGTCACGATCTGCGGGTCGTGGTCCTCTGCAACGAGGGCTACGCCTCCTCCCTCGCCGCCGCGTCCCTGCGGCTGCTGGGCCTGCACCGCGCGACGGACGTCATCGGCGGCTTCCAGGCGTGGAAGGCGGCGGGCCTGCCGGTACTGGCGCCTGCGTCACCGCCCCCGCCGGTGCCGCCGTCGCCGCCCCATGAGGCCGCTGGAGAGGAATCCCCCTAGAAGGGTTCGTCCAGGCCCTCGGTGTCCTCGCCCTCTTCCGCCAGGGCCTGGCGGACCACCCGCAGCGCCATGCCCTCGGGGTATCCCTTGCGGGCGAGCATGCCGGCGAGCCTGCGCAGCCGCCGGTCGCGCTCCAGGCCGCGGGTGGCGCGCAGCTTGCGGTCGACGAGCTCGCGGGCCCGCTCCTCCTCCTGGTCGGAGTCGAGGCGGTCGACGGCCTCCTGGATCAGGGTGGGGTCGACTCCCTTGGTGCGCAGCTCGCGGGCGAGGGCGCGGCGGGCCAGGCCCCGGCCGTGGTGCCGGGAGTCGACCCAGGCGCCGGCGAAGGCGGCGTCGTCGATGAGCCCGACGTCCTCGAAGCGGGACAGCACCTCCTCGGCGATCTCGTCCGGGATGTCCCGCTTGCGCAGGGCGTCGGCGAGCTGCTTGCGGGTGCGGGGGGTCCCGGTGAGCAGGCGCAGGCAGATCGCCCGCGCCCGCTCAGCCGGGTCCTGCGACGACAGCTCCTTCTCGGCCCTCGACGAGTCGGGGCTGTCGTCCGGCCATTCGGTGCGACCGGTCACCGGGTCAGCTCTTGGCCGTGGTGGCCTTGGTCACCTTGGCGGCCTTGGCCGCGGCCGGGACGGACTTGCCCGCCTCGTCGCCCGCCGCGTCCGTGCCGCTGGCGGCGTCCGCGCCCGGCTCCGCCGAGGGCTCCTCGGTCCGGACGCCGACGCCCAGCTTCTCCTTGATCTTCTTCTCGATCTCGTTGGCGAGATCGGGGTTGTCCTTCAGGAAGTTGCGGGCGTTCTCCTTGCCCTGGCCGAGCTGGTCGCCCTCGTAGGTGTACCAGGCACCGGCCTTGCGGACGAAGCCGTGCTCCACGCCCATGTCGATCAGGCCGCCCTCGCGGCTGATGCCCTGGCCGTAGAGGATGTCGAACTCGGCCTGCTTGAAGGGGGGCGCGACCTTGTTCTTGACGACCTTGACGCGGGTGCGGTTGCCGACCGCCTCCGTGCCGTCCTTGAGGGTCTCGATGCGGCGGATGTCGAGCCGCACGGAAGCGTAGAACTTCAGGGCGCGGCCACCGGTCGTGGTCTCCGGCGAGCCGAACATCACACCGATCTTCTCGCGGAGCTGGTTGATGAAGATCGCGGTGGTCTTGGACTGGTTGAGCGCGCTGGTGATCTTCCGGAGGGCCTGGCTCATCAGTCGGGCCTGGAGACCGACGTGGGAGTCGCCCATCTCGCCCTCGATCTCCGCGCGCGGGACGAGCGCGGCGACGGAGTCGATGACGATCAGGTCGAGGGCGCCGGAGCGGACCAGCATGTCGACGATCTCGAGGGCCTGCTCGCCGTTGTCCGGCTGGGACAGGATCAGGTTGTCGATGTCGACGCCCAGCTTGCGGGCGTACTCGGGGTCGAGGGCGTGCTCGGCGTCCACGAAGGCGACCTGACCGCCGGCCTTCTGCGCGTTGGCCACGGCGTGCAGGGTCAGGGTCGTCTTACCGGAGGACTCCGGGCCGTAGATCTCCACGACACGGCCGCGCGGCAGGCCACCGACGCCGAGCGCGACGTCGAGGGCGGTCGAACCGGTCGGGATGACCTCGATCGGCTCCTTCGAGCGCTCTCCCATGCGCATGACGGCACCCTTGCCGAATTGCCGTTCAATCTGTGCGAGCGCGGCGTCGAGCGCCTTCTCGCGGTCGGTTCCTGCCATGGGTTCCACCCGGTTTGCTTGAGTCGATCGCTTCATGTGAAAGACGCTAACCCCTGCCACTGACAATGGGCCCCGACGTCTCTCTCAGCCTGTGGATAACTCGGCGACAAGCCGGTGATTCCAAGGCCCGTGGACCCATAAGAATGGATGTTCGATTTTGGTGTCAAGCGCACCACGCCAGGTGGCGCGCCCCGCCCCCGAGGGCCGGACGGCCGCCGTGCGGCTACTGCTCCCTGCGCTGCTGCAGCGCCCGCTGCAGCCGGGCGACGACCGCCTCCCCGTACCGCCGATGACCGTGCACCCGCGGGTCGTCGGTCACGTCGTACCGCTTCACGTAGGCGCCGAGGAACGCCTGGAGGGTGGCGACGGCGGGGATCGCGATCAGGGCGCCGACCGCGCCGAGCAGCGCCGTGCCCGCGATGACCGAGCCGAAGGCCACGGCCGGATGGATGTCCACCGTCTTCGAGGTCAGCTTGGGCTGCAGCATGTAGTTCTCGAACTGCTGGTAGACCACGACGAAGATCAGCACCCACAGCGCGTACCAGGGGTCGACGGTGAAGGCGATCAGCATCGGCAGGGCGCCCGCGAGGTAGGTGCCGATGGTCGGGATGAACTGCGAGACCAGGCCGACCCAGACGCCGAGCGCCGGCGCGTACGGCACGCCCAGGATTTCGAAGAGCACGAAGTGCGCCACGCCCGAGATCAGCGCCATCAGACCGCGCGAGTAGAGGTAGCCGCCGGTCTTGTCGACGGCGATCTCCCAGGCCCGCAGCACCTCGGTCTGCTTGGCCGGCGGCAGCACGGAGCACAGCGCCCGGCGCAGCCGCGGGCCGTCGGCGGCGAAGTAGAACGCGAAGAGGAAGATCGTCAGCAGCTTGAACATGCCGCCGAGCACGGTCGCGGAGACGTCGAGCACGCCGGAGGCGCTGTTCTGCACGTACTTCTGCAGCCAGCCCGAGCGCAGCACGCTGTCCTGGACCGCGACCCGGGACAGCTCGGTGTGGAAGTGCTGGTTGATCCAGTTGATCAGCAGGTCGAGGTACTTGGGGAAGTTCTCGACCATGTCGACGATCTGGCCCGCGAGCATCGAGCCGAGCATCACCACGAAGCCGATGCCGGCGATCAGCACGGCGAAGAAGACCAGGAAGGTGGCGAGCCCCCGGCGCATCCCGCGCGCCGCCATCCGCCCGACGGCCGGCTCGATGGCGAGGGCCAGGAAGAAGGCGAGCAGGATGTTGACGAGCAGCCCGATGAGCTGGTGGAAGGCCCAGTTGCCGAGCTGGAAGCAGGCGTAGAGGGCGAGCGCGAGTATCAGGGCGCGGGGCAGCCAGCGCGGCATGCGCGCGGAGCCGCCGGCCGGGGCGGGATCGGCGGAGGCCGGGGTCGGGTCCGGTGGCGCCGGTGTCGCGGAGCCGCCCGGGGCCGGGCCGGTCGCGGCCGGGTCGGCGGTCACCGTCCCTGTCGAGCCGCCGCCGGAGGCGGGCCGGAGGTCGGAGCGGGGTGCGGAGCGGGTGTCGTCACGGGTCTCGTCATCGTTCGCGTCATTCGGGGCCACCCCGCCAGTCTCGCGCACCGCGCGGACAATCCGTCCCGGACCGTCACATCACCGCTTCTCGCCGGGCACGCCGACGGCGGCGCAGACCGCCCGCCAGACGTCCTTGGCCTCCCAGCCCGCGTCGAGCGCCTCGTGCACCGTGCGTCCGCCGAGCTCCGACATCACATGGTCCCGGGCGAAGGTCTCGGCGTAGGCCGCACCGAAGTGGTCGGCCATCCGTTCCCAGAAAATCGTCAACCGCATGACCCCAGTATCCCGCCCTCACGAGTGCAGCCCGGGCCGAAGACCTTGTCAGACGCGGTTTCCCGCCTACGGTCGGAGCATGGCCGGAAATCCTCCAGAAATCCCCGCTCCTTCCGCGTCACCGCTCGCGCGGGCCGAGCGGTTCGTCTGGCTGACCGCCCGCGTGCTCGAACAGCGCCGGTTCGCCTACCACTTCCTGCGCGGCGGCGCCGACCCGGTCGAGTCCGCGCTCACCGCGTACCTCAACGAGGACGGCGGCTACGGCCACGCCCTCGAACCCGATCTGCGCGGACCGGTCAGCCAGCCCCTGCACACCGCGCACGCGCTGCGGGTCCTCGACTCCGTCGGGCGGTGCGGCGGGCTGCGGGTCGAGCGGATCTGCCGCTATCTGACCGACGTGTCCACCCACGACGGCGCGCTGCCCGCCGTCCACCCCTCGCAACGCGGTTATCCGGCGGCCCCGTTCGTGCCCGTCGTCGACGCGCCGCCGAGCGAGCTGCTCGCCACCGGCCCGGTGGTCGGCCTGCTGCACCGCAACCAGGTCTGGCACGCCTGGCTGTTCCGGGCCACCGAGTTCTGCTGGGCCGCCGTGGACGGCCTGGAGAAGTCCCATCCGTACGAGATCCAGGCCGCCGTCGCCTTCCTCGACGGCGTCCCGGACCGCGCCCGCGCGCAGGCGGCGAGCGACCGGCTCGGCCGCATGGTGCGCGAGCAGCGGCTCGCGGTCCTCGACCCGCGGCGGCCGGAGGACTATCCGGTCGCCGCGGGCTACGCACCGGGCGAGCACCACTATCCGCACGACTACGCGCGCGTACCGGACTCGCTCGCCCGCCGCTGGTTCACCGAGGAGGAGATGTCCAGGTCGCTCGACCACCTCGCGGCCACTCAGGACGAGGACGGCGGCTGGCCGATCGGCTGGCGCCAGTGGGCGCCGGGCTCGGCGCTGGAATGGCGCCCGATCGTCACGGTGGAGGCGCTGCGGACGCTGCGCGCGCACGGCCGGACGATCGGCTGAGCGGCCGGCCGGGGTGCCCGGCGGGGCCGCCGGCCGCGCCGTCAGCCGCTCAGCGCCCGCACCCCGGCCGTCACGAGCACGGCCGCGCCGACGACCACCAGGAACGGGGCCCTCAGGAGCAGTGCGACGGCCGCCGCGCCGACGCCGGCGGCGCGGGCGTCGATGGTGAGGGCGCCCTGGGCGCTGAAGGTCTGCTGGGCGGTGAGGGCCGCGAGCAGGGCGACCGGGACCAGTGCGGCGAGCTTCTGGACCAGCGGGCGCTCCAGGGTGCCGGCCGGGACGAGCAGGCCGAGCAGTTTGACGAGGTAGCAGCCGGCGGCGGTCAGCGCGATGGCGAGCCAGACGTTCATCGGACGGTCTCCTTGCGGCGGTCCCGGTGGCCGTGGCCGTCGTGGCGGCCCCGGAACCAGAGCACGGCGGGTGCGGCGAGCGCGGCGGCCAGGACCGGCACGCCGGCCGGGAGCACGGGCAGCAGGCCCAGGCCCAGCAGTACGGCGAGGGCGGCGGTGGCCCGCTCGGTGGCGGTCTTGAGCATGGGCGCGAGCAGCGCGAGGAAGACCGCGGGACCGGCCGCGTCCAGGCCCCAGGCGCCGGTGTCGCCGATGGCCTGCGCGCCGAGCGCGCCGAGCAGCGTGGAGACGTTCCACAGCACGTACAGGCTGAGGCCGGTGACGGTGAAGCCGATGCGGGCGGCCCGGCGGGTGGGCTGGGCGAGGGCCACGGCCGTGGTCTCGTCGATGACCCACTGCGCGGCGAACGGGCGGACGAGGCGGCGCAGCGCGAGCAGCTGGGACAGGCGCAGCCCGTAGAAGGCGTTGCGGGTGCCGAGGAAGAAGGCCCCGGCGGCGGCGGTGAACGGGTTCCCGCCCGCCGCGAGCGCGCCCACCAGGGCGAACTGCGAGGCGCCGGTGAAGACGAACAGGCTCAGCACACAGGTCTGGAGCACGGTGAGTCCGGCGCCGGCCGAGGTCACGCCGAAGGCGAAGCCGGAGAGCCCGACGGCGATGCCCACCCCGAGGGCGTCGCGGACGACGGCGGCGTCGCTCTTGGCGGCGGGCGCGGAGGGCGCTGCGTGCGCGTCGGGTGCCGCGTGCGCGGCGGGCACGGGGGGCTTGGGGGGCTCTCCGCGCGCGGGTATTGCGGGAGGTGCTGTCTGTTCGGCCACGTCAGCGACGCTACGAGGCGGCCGGCGACCGGTCTTGTACGTTCTTGCGCGGGCCGTGAGCGGACCTGGCTCGGACCTGGCACGAGCCCGGCAGGGACCTGCCTCGGGGCGGGCCGGCGAGACCCCGCGCCCGCCGCGCGGCCCGGTCAGCGCGCCACGCGGCCCGGTCAGCGTGCTGCGCGGCCCGGTCAGCGTGCTGCGCGGGCCCGCTGGTACGCGCCCGGCGGCACTCCGACGCTCCGTGTGAAGTGCCGGCTGAGGTGCGACTGGTCGGTGAAGCCGACGATGACGGCCGCCTCCGCCGGGGGCGTCCCCGCGTCCAGCAGGCCCCGGGCCCGCCGGACCCGGGCGTCGGTCAGCCAGGTGTGCGGCGGCATCCCGTACGCGGCCCGGAAGGCCCGCAGCAGCGCGAAGGGGCTGGTGCCGAGTTCGGCGGCGAGCCGCTCCAGGGTCGGCGGCTCGACCATCCTCTCCTCCAGGAGGGCACGCGCGCGTGCCGCGTCCCGAGCCCCGGCCGCGCGCGGGGTCAGCGGGGTGGTCCGGCCGCCGTGGCTGCGCAGCATCCGCGCGGTGACCAGGCGCAGCAGGCTGTCGGCGGCCAGCGCGTTGCCCTCCTCGGCGGCCCGGTGCACGCCGACGACGAGCCGTGCCGCGTACGGGTCGTCCACGACGGGCGTGGTGAAGCCGACGTCGCCGCGCAGCGCGATCGTGTCGTCGGCGATGGCGCGGATCAGCTCGGCGTCGGGGTAGATCGTGCGGTACGTCCAGCCCTCGGGCACGCCCGCGTGCCCGGTGTGCGGGGTGTCCGGGTTGACCAGCGCGATCTGCCCGGGCCCGGCCCGCACGAGGTCGCTGCCGTAGTGGAAGGCCTCGACGCCCTCGGTGATGGCCGCGAAGACGAAGCTCTCGTGCGTGTGCCGGGAGAACGACTTGCGCACGTAGTGCGCGTGCAGCAGGTCCACCCCGGGCAGCCCGGCCGGCTGCCAGTACCGCGCCCGCTCCCCGGCCCGGCCGGGGCCGCCGGCCCCGCCGCCGTCAGCGGGCGCCCCACTGCGGTCGCCTTCGGCGACGGAGTGCCCGCGCGGTCGCCTCGCGGTCTGCCCGGCCCGCCCGGGGTCACCGCGACCGATCGGCTCCCGGGCCTTGGGGCCGGCACCCGAGGGCGCGGCGCCCGGCAGGCGTCCGCGGGCTCCGGCCGGGCCGGTTCCGCCCGCGTCGCCGTTCTCCGCGTCAGCGCTCGCCATGTCCTCATTCTGCGCCACCTCCGCAACCCGTTTCCTGCCGGGTTTCCCCAGGTCCGGGCGGTTGTCAGTGGCGGGGTGCACGATGGGGGACATGGTCAGGTCCGCACTCGACGCGTTCTCCCCCGCGACCCGCAGCTGGTTCACCGGGGCCTTCACCGCGCCCACCGCCGCGCAGGAGGGCGCCTGGCGGGCCATCGGCGCGGGGGCCGACGTGCTCGTCGTGGCGCCGACGGGTTCCGGCAAGACGCTGGCCGCGTTCCTGGCCTCGCTCGACCGGCTGGCGGCCACACCGCCGCCCGCCGACGCGAAGAAGCGCTGCCGGGTGCTGTACGTGTCGCCACTGAAGGCGCTCGCCGTCGACGTGGAGCGCAATCTGCGCTCGCCGCTCACCGGTATCCGCCAGGAGTCGGTGCGGCTCGGACTGCCGGAGCCGGACATCAAGGTGGGCATCCGCTCGGGCGACACGCCGCCGGCCGAGCGGCGGGCGCTGGCGACCCGGCCGCCGGACATCCTGATCACCACGCCCGAGTCGCTGTTCCTGATGCTGACGTCGGCCACCCGGGACGCCCTCGCGGGCGTGGAGACGGTGATCCTGGACGAGGTGCACGCGGTCGCCGGGACGAAGCGCGGCGCGCATCTGGCACTGTCCCTGGAGCGGCTCGACGAGCTGCTGCCGCGCCCGGCGCGGCGGATCGGCCTGTCGGCGACGGTGCGGCCGGTGGAGGAAGTGGCGCGCTATCTGTCGCCGCAGCGGAAGGTGGAGATCGTCCAGCCGCCGTCGGGCAAGGAGTTCGACCTCTCCGTGGTCGTGCCCGTGGAGGACATGGGCGAGCTGGGCGGCTCGCCCGCGTCCGACGCTGCGGAGGGCGGCGACCGGCCGTCGATCTGGCCGCATGTGGAGGAGCGGATCGCCGACCTGGTGCAGGCGCACCGCTCGACGATCGTCTTCGCCAACTCGCGCCGCCTGGCCGAGCGGCTGTGCAACCGGCTGAACGAGATCGCGTACGAGCGGGCGACCGGCGAGGCCCTTCCGGACGGCGCGCCGCCCGCCGAGATCATGGCGCAGTCGGGAGCGGCGCAGGGCGCGCCGCCGCTGCTCGCCCGGGCGCACCACGGCTCGGTCTCCAAGGAGCAGCGCGCCCAGGTCGAGGAGGACCTGAAGGCGGGCCGGCTGCCCGCCGTGGTGGCCACGTCCAGCCTGGAGCTGGGCATCGACATGGGCGCGGTGGACCTGGTCGTGCAGGTGGAGTCGCCGCCGTCGGTGGCCTCCGGGCTGCAGCGCGTGGGCCGCGCGGGGCACCAGGTGGGCGCGGTGTCCACGGGCGTGGTCTTCCCGAAGTACCGGGGCGACCTGGTGCAGTCGGCGGTGGTGACCGAGCGGATGCGGGTGGGCTCCATCGAGTCGCTGCGGGTGCCGGCGAACCCGCTGGACGTGCTCGCGCAGCAACTGGTGGCGATGGTCGCGCTGGACAGCTGGCAGGTGGACGACCTGCTCGCGACGGTCCGCCGGGCGGCGCCGTTCGCGGCGCTGCCGGAGTCGGCGTTCACGGCGGTCCTGGACATGCTGGCCGGCCGCTATCCCTCGGACGCCTTCGCCGAGCTGCGTCCGCGCGTGGTGTGGGACCGGGTGGCGGGCACGGTCACGGGCCGGCCGGGCGCGCAGCGGCTCGCCGTCACCTCGGGCGGCACGATCCCCGACCGGGGCCTCTTCGGGGTGTTCCTGGCCGGCAGCGACCCGAAGAAGGGCGGCGGCCGGGTCGGCGAGCTGGACGAGGAGATGGTGTACGAGTCGCGGGTCGGCGACGTCTTCACGCTCGGCACGACGTCCTGGCGCATCGAGGACATCACCCGCGACCGGGTGCTGGTCTCGCCCGCGCCGGGCGTGCCGGGCCGGCTGCCGTTCTGGAAGGGCGACCAGCTGGGCCGCCCGCTCGAACTGGGCAGGGCGGTCGGCGCGTTCCTGCGCGAGGTGGGCGCCCTGGCGCCGGACGACGCGCGGTTGCGGCTGCTGGCCGCCGGGCTCGACGCCTGGGCGGCGGAGAACGTGATCGCGTATCTGGCCGAGCAGCGCGAGGCGTGCGGCCATGTGCCGGACGACCGGACGATCCTGGTCGAGCGGTTCCGCGACGAGCTGGGCGACTGGCGGGTCGTCATCCACTCCCCGTTCGGCGCGCAGGTGCACGCCCCGTGGGCGCTCGCCCTGAGTGCCCGGCTCGCCGAGCGGTACGGGATGGACGCGCAGGTCATGCACGCCGACGACGGCATCGTGCTGCGCCTGCCGGACGCCGACCTGATGGGCCTGGACCTGCTCGACGGCGAGCCGGTGGACCCGGGCCGGTTCGCCGACACCGCCTTCGACAGCGAGCAGGCGCCCGTCGGCGCGGCCGATGTGGCCTTCGACAAGGGCGAGATCGAGCAGGTCGTCACCGACCAGGTCGGCGGCTCGGCCCTGTTCGCCTCCCGGTTCCGGGAGTGCGCGGCGCGCGCCCTGCTGCTGCCCAAGCGCAATCCCGGCAAGCGCACCCCGCTGTGGCAGCAGCGGCAGCGGGCGGCGCAACTGCTGCAGGTGGCGAGCGAGTTCGGCTCGTTCCCGATCGTCCTGGAGGCGGTCCGCGAGTGCCTCCAGGACGTCTTCGACGTGCCCGGCCTTCGCGAGCTGATGGGCGATCTGGAGTCCCGCCGGGTGCGTCTGGTGGAGGTCACCACGCCGGAGCCGTCCCCGTTCGCCCGCTCGCTGCTCTTCGGGTACGTGGCGCAGTTCCTGTACGAGGGCGACTCGCCGCTCGCCGAGCGGCGGGCGGCCGCGCTCTCGCTCGACTCGCGGCTGCTCGCCGAGCTGCTCGGCCAGGCGGAGCTGCGCGAGCTGCTCGACGCGGACGTGCTCGCCGAGCTGGAGCGGGAGCTCCAGTGGCTCACCGAGGACCGGCGGATCAAGGATCCGGAGGGCGTCGCGGACCTGCTGCGGGTCCTCGGGCCGCTGACGGACGCCGAGCTCGCCGAGCGCGGCGCGGAGGCCGGCTGGGCGGAGGAGCTGGGCCGGTCCCGGCGGGCGATCCGGGTGCGGATCGCGGGCGCCGGGCACTGGGCGGCGATCGAGGACGCGGGCCGGCTGCGCGACGCGCTGGGCACCGCGCTGCCGGTGGGCGTGCCGGAGGCGTTCACGGAGCCGGTGAAGGACCCGCTGGGCGACCTCCTCGCCCGCCACGCCCGCACCCACGGCCCGTTCACCTCCTCGCAGGCCGCCGCCCGCTTCGGCCTCGGCCCGGCGGTCACCGACGGCGCCCTGCAGCGGCTGGCCGCCGCCGGCCGGGTGGTCCAGGGCGAGTTCCATCCGTCGGGGATCGGCCAGGAGTGGTGCGACGCCACCGTCCTGCGCCGGCTGCGCCGCCGCTCCCTCGCCGCGCTGCGGCACGAGCTGGAGCCGGTCCCGCCGGCCGCGCTCGCCACCTTCCTGCCCCAGTGGCAGCATCTGGGCGGCAGCAGCCTGCGCGGGATCGACGGCCTGGCCCGGGCGGTCGAGCAGCTCCAGGGCGCGCCGGTGCCCGCCTCCGCGCTGGAGAAGCTGATCCTGCCGTCCCGGGTGCGGGACTACGCGCCGGGCATGCTCGACGAGCTGACGACGACCGGCGAGGTCGTCTGGGCGGGCGCGGGGGCGCTGCCGGGCAAGGACGGCTGGATCTCGCTCTATCTGGCCGACGCCGCGCCGCTGCTCCTGCCGCCGCCGCACCCGCTGGAGCAGACCGGGCTCCACGAGTCGGTGCTGACCGCGCTCACCGGCGGTTACGGGCTGTTCTTCCGCCAGATCGCCGACCAGGTGCGGGCCACCACCCATCCGGACGCCACCGATCCGCAGCTCGCCGACGCGGTGTGGGACCTGGCCTGGTCCGGGCGGCTCACCAACGACACCCTGGCCCCGCTGCGCTCCCTGCTGGGCTCGGGCCGCACGGCCGGCTCGACGGCCCACCGGGCCCGCCGCACGGTCCCGCGCGGCCGGTACGGGACGCTGAGCGCCGCCGCCCGCCCGGCCTCCCGCTCCGGTCCGCCGACGGTGAGCGGCCGCTGGTCGCTGCTGCCGCCCCTGGAGCCCGAGCCGACCCACCGCGCGCACGCCCTGGCCCGTACGCTCCTGGACCGGCACGGTGTGGTGACCCGAGGCGCGGTGGCCGCCGAGGGCGTCGAGGGCGGCTTCTCGGCGACGTACCGGATCCTGTCGGCCTTCGAGGACAGCGGGCAGGCCCGCCGAGGCTATGTGGTGGAGGGTCTGGGCGCCGCCCAGTTCGCCATGGACGGGGCCGTGGACCGGCTGCGCGCGGCGGCGAACGCCCGGGACCGGGGCGCCGAGGAGGGCGCGGGCCCGCGCGGGGTGGTGCTCGCGGCGGCCGATCCGGCGAACGCGTACGGGGCCGCGCTGTCCTGGCCCGAGCCGCCGGCCGGCGCCGGTCACAAGCCGGGCCGCAAGGCCGGCGCGATGGTGGTCCTCGTCGACGGCGAGCTGACGCTCTACATGGAGCGCGGTGGCAAGACGCTGCTCTCGTGGCCCGTGGAGCCCGACTCCCCGGCGCTGCGGGCGGCCGCCGAGGCCCTGGCGGCGGCGGCCTCGGCGGGTTCGCTCGGCACGGTCACGGTGGAGCGGATCAACGGCGCCACGGCCCTGACCTCGCCGCTCGCCCGCCCGCTGGAGGCCGCCGGTTTCCACGCCACGCCCCGGGGCCTGCGGCTGCGCGCCTGACCCGGGCGGCGTGCGCCCGCTCCTTGCGTGGCCGGGGCCGGCGGCGCGGCATGATGGGCCCATGCCCGAAGGAGACACCGTCTGGTACGCGGCCCATCGGCTCGACGCGGCGCTCGCCGGCCGGGTCCTCACCCGCTCGGACCTGCGCGTGCCCCGGTTCGCGACGGCCGACCTCACGGGCCGGCGGGTCCTCGACGTCACCCCGCGCGGCAAGCATCTGCTGGCCCGCGTCGAGGGCGGGCTCACGCTCCACTCGCATCTGCGGATGGACGGGGTCTGGCGGGTGTACGCCACGGGCGAGCGCCCGCACGGCGGCCCCGCGCACCAGATCCGGGCCATCCTCGGGAACGCGGAGTTCACGGCGTACGGCTACCGGCTCCCCGTCCTGGAGCTGATCCGCACCGCCGAGGAGGGGCGGGCGGTCGGCCATCTCGGTCCCGATCTGCTCGGCCCGGACTGGGATCCGGCGGAGGCGGTGCGCCGGCTGGCCGCCGATCCGGCCCGCCCGCTCGGCGAGGCCCTGCTCGACCAGCGCAATCTCGCCGGGATCGGCAACGTCTACAAGTCGGAGCTGGCGTTCCTGGCCGGTGTGACGCCCTGGCTCCCGGTCGGCGAGCTGGACCCGGGTGTCCCCGAGCGGCTGGTGGCCACGGCGCACCGGCTCCTGGAGGCGAACAAGGACCGCCCCGACCGCCGGACGACCACCACCCGCCGCTCCGGCGAGCGCCTGTACGTGTACGGGCGCGAGGGCCGCCCCTGTCCGCGCTGCGGGGGTACGGTCCGCAAGGCCGAGCTCGCGGACCGGGTGACGTACTGGTGCCCGGGCTGCCAGCGCGGCCCGCGGCAGGCCCCGTAAAAGCCGGGCAACACAATTGACGACCTGTCAGATCCGGTCGTACGGTCCGGACATGGCCCTCGACTTCCGCACGGCGTACGACCTCACCGGCCGCACCGCGTTCGTCACCGGCGCGGCGAGCGGCATCGGCCGCGCGACCGCCGAACTCCTCGCCGAGGCCGGGGCGACCGTGCACTGCGCCGACCTCGACGAGCCCGGCCTGAAGGAGACCGCGGCCCGTATCGGCCGCCGGGGCGGCACCGCGCACGCCCATGTCCTGGACGTCACCGACCGCGCCGCCCTCACCGCCGCCGTACGCGCCGCGGGCCCGCTGCACGTGATGGCGGCCGTCGCCGGGATCATGCACACCAGCACGGTCCTGGACACCCGCGACGAGGACCTGGACCGGGTCCTGGCGGTGAACTTCAAGGGCGTGCTGCACGCCTGCCAGGAAGCGGCCCGCTCGATGATCGAGCACGGGGTGCCCGGCTCCGTCGTCACCATGGCCTCGGGCGCGATGGACACCGCGAGCCCGGGCCTGCTCTGCTACAGCGTCGCCAAGGCGGCCGTGGTGCAGCTGACCAAGACGCTCGCCGCCGAGGTGGGGCGGCACGGCATCCGGGTCAACGCGGTCGCGCCGGGCTGGATCCGTACGCCCATGACCGACCGGCACGAGCCGGCCGCGCAGGAGCAGGCCGAGGCGGCGATGGTGCGCGTCTCACCGCTGGGCCGCGTGGGCGAACCGGCGGACATCGCGCACGCGGTGCTCCATCTCGCCTGTGACGCCTCGTCGTTCACGACGGGTCAGATCCTGCGCCCCAACGGCGGCGTCGCGATGCCCTGGTGACCCCGCGCTTCCCCGAAGAGGCGGCCACGTGCACCGGCAACAGGCTCAGCCCCCAGCCGCCCGCGGCCACCGCCCCCTCGACCGGTCCCGTCTCCCCCGGCACCAGCAGCAGACGCAGCACCGCCCACCACCAGAGCCCGCCGGCCACCAGTCCGGCCGCGACCAGCATGAGCGTCACCAGCGGAACCCGTCGCCGCACCATGGCCGCCTCCTCCGGTCGACGCTAGTCCCGCGGGATCACCCGGCGGGAGGGCGCACAAGAGGCAAGCCCGGCGCACGGACCGCATCGCGGCCCACACCTCCAAGGCGCACGTCCTCCACCATGGCACGGCAGGCCCTCAGTCGGCATCTCCAACGCGAAGAGCCCCGGCCGGCGCCCGCACAGGGCACCGACCGGGGCTTCACACACGTGCTGTGCCGTCAGGCGTCAGGCGGCGACGACGTCGACCGCCTCCGCGGGCGCCTTGATGGTCACCCGCTCGGTGGGCACGCCGAGCGCCGACGTCACCGACACCGAATTGAGCATCGGTCGCACCGGTGCCCTCATCGGCTCGCCGGCCGCCGCCGACTGGGCCAGTTCGGCCAGTGACAGCTCGTCGCTCACTTCACGCATGAGCTCGGACATCCGTACGTCCAGCGCGTCGCAGATAGCGGAGAGCAGTTCGGAGGAAGCCTCCTTCTGCCCCCGCTCCACCTCGGAGAGATAGCCGAGCGAGACTCGGGCGGACGAGGAGACTTCGCGCAGAGTACGGCCCTGGCGCTGGCGCTGCCGACGCAGCACGTCACCCAGCAGGCGACGGAGCAGAATCATCGGTGGCTCCCTCCTCGGACCGCGTAGCCGCATCCTTCACGCCCCACCGTACCGCCTCGCGCCGCGGCCGTGCGGGGAGCGATGTCGTGTTCACTCATGGCTGCAAACATCATTCTCCCCCGTTCTGTTCCGTATCCTGTGCCCGCGCATTTTCCGAGTGTTCGTCGGCGAGCAGTTCACACAGCAATTCGAGCACGCTCCGTACACTCTCTCTACGGATTTCCGCTCGACCGCCGTTCAACCGCAACGAGGCCACCTTCCCCGCCGCGGCCGCGCCCGCGGCCCGGCCCTGCGGGCCCGCGACGGCCACGTAGACCGTCCCCACGGGCTGTCCGTCCTGCGGATCGGGCCCCGCCACACCGGTCGTCGCTACGCCCCAGTCGGCGCCGAGCCGGGCGCGCACACCGGCCGCCATCTGCAGGGCGACCTCCGGGTCCACCGCGCCGCGCTCCGCCAGTAGGGTGCCGTCCACGCCGAGCAGCAGCTCCTTGAGGGGCGTGGCGTAGGCCGTGACGGAGCCGCGGAAGCTTTTCGAGGCCCCGGGCACGTCCGTCAGCTCCGCGGCCACCAGACCACCCGTGAGGGACTCCGCGACGGCGAGCGTGTGACCACGCTCCGCGAGCAGCTCCAGCACCCGGGCGGCCTGGCTCATCGTGTCTCCGTCCCCCCGGACGTCCCCGCGGCGGCCGACTCGGCCGCCGCGCGCTGCGCGGCGAGTCCGCGGCGGCGCAGCACGACCGCCTGCCGGACGTAGTCCAGACCGGTGACGACCGTCAGCACGACGGCGAGCGCCATCACCCACCAGCGCAGGGTGGCGAGTGGACCGACGAGCGCGAGCACGTACATGCCGACCGCCGTGCCCTGCGCGAGCGTCTTCATCTTGCCGCCGCGGCTGGCCGGGATGACCCCGTGCCGGATCACCCAGAACCGCATCAGCGTGATGCCGAGCTCCCGGGCGAGGATCACCCCGGTCACCCACCACGGCAGGTCGCCGAGCGAGGACAGGCAGATCAGACCGGCCGCCATGATCGCCTTGTCGGCGATCGGGTCGGCGATCTTCCCGAAGTCCGTGACCAGGTTGTACGTCCGCGCCAGATGCCCGTCGAACACGTCCGTGATCATGGCCACCGCGAACGCCGCCCACGCCCAGGCCCGCCAGACGGGATCGTGTCCGCCGTCCATGAGCAGCAGCACCACGAAGCCGGGCACGAGCACCAGGCGGATCATGGTGAGGATGTTCGCGATGTTCCAGAGGCTGGCCTGGTTGACGGCCGCAGCGCCCAGCTTCCCGCGGGGCGCGGGCCTTCCGGTCCCGCCCGTCGCGGATGCCGGGACTCCGGTCATCTGCCGGCCTCCTCGATGAGACACTCCGCCACCAGGTCGACGCCCTCGGTGGCGACCACCTCCGCCCTGACCATGCGGCCCGGGGCGAGGCCGAGGCCCTCGGCCGAGTCCGCCGTGATCAGCACCTGGCCGTCGGTCTCCGGCGCCTGGTGGGCGGCGCGGCCGATCCAGCCGTCCTCCTCCTCGTCGAAGGACTCGACCAGTACTTCCAGGGTCTCGCCGATCCGCTCCTCCGCACGCTGTGCGGTGAGCTCCTCGGCGAGCCGGGAGAGGTGGGCGAGGCGCTCGTCGACGACGTCCTGCGGCAGCTTGTGCTCGTAGGTGGCGGCCTCGGTGCCGTCCTCGTCGGAGTAGCCGAAGACGCCGATGGCATCGAGCCGGGCGTTCGTGACGAAGCGCTCCAGCTCCTTGAAGTCCGCCTCGGTCTCGCCGGGGAAGCCGACGATGAAGTTGGAGCGGGCACCGGCGGTCGGGGCCTTGGTGCGGATGGTCTCCAGGAGCTCCAGGAAGCGGTCGGTGTCGCCGAAGCGGCGCATCGCCCGCAGCACGTCCGGGGCGCTGTGCTGGAAGGACAGGTCGAAGTACGGGACGACCTTCTCGGTCGAGGTGAGCACGTCGATCAGGCCGGGGCGCATCTCGGCGGGCTGCAGGTAGCTGACGCGGACGCGCTCCAGGCCGTCGACGGCCGCCAGCTCGGGCAGCAGGCTCTCCAGGAGGCGGATGTCGCCGAGGTCCTTGCCGTACGAGGTGTTGTTCTCGGAGACCAGCATGATCTCCTTCACGCCCTGCTCGGCGAGCCAGCGCGTCTCGTTGAGCACGTCGGACGGCCGGCGCGAGACGAAGGAGCCGCGGAAGGACGGGATGGCGCAGAAGGAGCAGCGCCGGTCGCAGCCGGAGGCCAGCTTCACGGAGGCGACGGGGCTGGTGTCCAGACGGCGCCGGAGCGGCGCGCGCGGCCCGGAGGCGGGCGCGAGGCCCTCGGGGAGGTCGGAGGGGACGTTCTGCGGGGCCTCGGGTGCCTCGGCGGCGTCCCCGTGGCCCGGGAGGGCGACGGCGGCCGCGGCCTCCTGGCGCTCGACGGGCGACAGCGGGAGCAGCTTGCGCCGGTCGCGCGGGGTGTGCGCCTCGACGCTGCCACCGCTGAGGATGACCTGGAGGCGGTTGGAGATGTCGGCGTAGTCGTCGAAGCCGAGCACTCCGTCGGCCTCGGGCAGCGCGTCGGCGAGCTCCTTGCCGTAGCGCTCGGCCATGCAGCCGACGGCGACGACGGCCTGGGTGCGGCCGTGGTCCTTCAGATCATTGGCTTCGAGGAGGGCGTCGACCGAGTCCTTCTTGGCGGCTTCGACGAAGCCACAGGTGTTGACGACGGCGACGTCTGCGTCCTCGGCGTTCTCGACGAGCTCCCAGCCGTCCGCTGCCAAGCGGCCTGCGAGCTCCTCCGAGTCCACCTCGTTACGGGCGCAGCCGAGAGTGACAAGGGCGACGGTACGGCGTTCAAGCATGGGCTCAAGACTACTTCGTCCCGGCCGTTACTCCGTCGCGCAGGGTTCACCTGCGCGACGGCCGTCACATCCTGTGGCGGGAAGCCGCCGGGGCTCAGCCCGCCTCGGGGTCGCCCTTGGTGTACGACAGGCGCTCGACCTGGCCGGACTCGAAGGTGTCGCCGATCTTCTTGCCGTTGACGTAGAGCTCGATCGGACCGGCGTTGCCGAGGATGAGATCGATGCGCTCGTCGTCCTGGAAGGTCTTGGACTCGCCCGCCTGGAGCAGCCCGTCGAAGAGCAGCTTGCCGTCGTGGGCCTTGGCCGAGATCCAGCTCTTGTCGCCGTTCGCGGTGAGCTTGACCGTGACCTTGTCCGCCGGGACCGCCGCGATGGCGCTCTCGGAGGGCACGGGCTTGGGGTCGGCCGGCCGGGCCGGCTTGGTCTTGGCGGGCGCCGGGGCGGTGGCGGGCTTGGTCGCCGGGGCCGGACCCTCCGCGACCGCGCCACCGGTGCCCGGCCCGTCGGTCCCGTTGAACATGGTGAAGCCGACGAAGCCGACGACGGCCACGATGGCCGCGACCATGGCGGCGGTCCAGTTGGGGCGGCGCGGCTCGGGGCGGATGCGTTCCGCCTCGAACAGCGGGGCGGCGGGGGTGGGCGAGGGACGGCCGCCGTGCTCGGCGTCGTACTGCTCGATCAGCGGGGCCGGATCGAGCCCTACGGCGCGCGCGAGCGTGCGGACGTGTCCGCGGGCGTAGACGTCGCCGCCGCAGCGCGAGAAGTCGTCCTCCTCGATCGCGTGCACGATCGGGACGCGCACGCGGGTGGAGGCGCTGACCTCTTCGACGGTGAGACCGGCGGCGACACGGGCGTGCTGGAGGGCACGGCCGATCGAATCCCGGTCATCTGCCGGGAAGTTCCGGTCGTCCTCGGGGGATTCGGGGGAGTTGCCGATGGACACGAGAGCGCCTTTCGAGCGTGTAGCCACCTGCTGGATGTTCAGTCTATGGGTGGTACGAAAGGGTGGGGCAACCGGGCGGGCGTCGTTTGTACGCCGTTCGTACGGCCCGACGTCGGGGACAGGGGGTTCCCCCTCCCTCCAACTTGACGTACGGCCAAGGGAAACGGTTGCCCTCGTTCCCTTACGAGTGAGTCTCGGCCGGATCTCGTTACGGCACCGGGGCCGCGGCCCCGCTCCCCCGGCCGCTCACTCCCCGCCGCGGATCAGCGCGAGTACCCCGTCCAGCTCGTCCGGCTTGACCAGTACGTCCCGGGCCTTCGAACCCTCGCTCGGTCCGACGATGTTGCGCGACTCCATCAGGTCCATCAGCCGGCCGGCCTTCGCGAAGCCCACCCGGAGCTTGCGCTGGAGCATCGAGGTGGAGCCGAACTGGGTCGAGACGACCAGCTCGGCGGCCTGGCACAGCAGGTCGAGGTCGTCGCCGATCTCCTCGTCGATCTCCTTCTTCTGCTTGGTGCCGACGGTGACGTCCTCCCGGAAGACGGGCGTCATCTGGTTCTTGCAGTGCTGCACGACGGCGGCGACCTCGTCCTCGGTGACGAAGGCGCCCTGCATGCGAGTCGGCTTGTTCTGCCCCATGGGCAGGTAGAGGCCGTCGCCCTTGCCGATCAGCTTCTCGGCGCCCGGCTGGTCGAGGATGACCCGGCTGTCGGCGAGCGAGGAGGTGGCGAAGGCGAGCCGGGACGGCACGTTCGCCTTGATCAGGCCGGTGACGACGTCCACGGACGGCCGCTGGGTGGCGAGCACCAGGTGGATGCCGGCGGCGCGGGCCAACTGGGTGATGCGGACGATCGCGTCCTCGACGTCCCTGGGCGCGACCATCATCAGGTCGGCGAGCTCGTCGACGATCACCAGGAGGTACGGGTAGGTCTTGAGCTCGCGCTCGCTGCCAGGTGGCAGCTGCACCTTGCCGTCGCGGATCGCCTGGTTGAAGTCGTCGATGTGCCGGAAGCCGAAGGCGGCCAGGTCGTCGTAGCGCAGGTCCATCTCGCGCACGACCCACTGCAGCGCCTCGGCGGCCCGCTTGGGGTTGGTGATGATCGGCGTGATCAGGTGCGGGATGCCCTCGTAGGCGGTGAGCTCGACCCGCTTGGGGTCGACGAGGACCATCCGGACGTCCTCCGGGGTCGCTCTTATCATCACCGAGGTGATCAGGCAGTTGATGCACGAGGACTTGCCGGAGCCGGTGGCGCCGGCGACCAGGATGTGCGGCATCTTCGCCAGGTTGGCCATCACGTAGCCGCCCTCGACGTCCTTGCCGAGCGCCACCAGCATCGGGTGGTCGTCGTCGCCGTCCGCCAGGCGCAGCACGTCGCCGAGGTTGACCATCTCGCGGTCGGTGTTCGGGATCTCGATGCCGACCGCGGACTTGCCCGGGATCGGCGAGATGATCCGCACGTCGGGGCTGGCCACGGCGTACGCGATGTTCTTGGTGAGCGCGGTGATCTTCTCGACCTTGACGGCCGGGCCGAGCTCGACCTCGTAGCGGGTGACGGTCGGGCCGCGGGTGAAGCCGGTGACGGCCGCGTCGACCTTGAACTCGGCGAAGACGTTGGTCAGCGACTGGACGATGGCGTCGTTGGCGGCGCTGCGGGTCTTGCCGGGGCCGCCGCGCTCCAGGAGGTCCATGGAGGGCAGGGAGTACGTGATGTCGCCGGCGAGCTGGAGCTGCTCGGCGCGCGGCGGCAGGTCGGTCGGCTCGGGCGCCGGCTTCGTCAGGTCGGGCACCCCGCCCTCGGAGCGGCCCTTGGCGGCGCCCCGCGCGGTCGGCACGGGCGCGGCGGCCGGAGCGACCGGGGCTTCGGCCTCCTCCGCGGCCTCGGCCGCGGCCTTCGCCGCGTCCTTCGCCGCGGCCCGCTCGGCGGTGACGTCGCGGGTGAGGTCGGCGACCAGCGGGGACGGCGGCATGCCGTTGAGCACGGCGCCGTCGAGCGCGGCGGCCGCGGCGGCGGCCACGTCGACCGGGTCGAGCCCGCCGGTGTCGAACGCGGACGCGGGCGGCGTACGGCGCCGGCCGCGCCGCTCCAGGGCGTCGGACTCCGCGCGGTCCGGGTCGTAGTCCGGCCCGGGCGCGGGGGCGCGGCGGCGGGGCGGGCGGGCGGCCCGCGGCGCGTCGTCGCGCCAGTCGTCGCCGTACTCCTCGTAGCCGCCGGCCTCCTCGGGCTCGTACTCCGGTTCGACGATGCCGAGCCGGGCGCCGAGCGCGCGGAGCCGCCGCGGGATGGCGTTGACGGGGGTGGCGGTGACGACGAGCAGGCCGAAGATCGTGAGCAGCACGAGCAGCGGCACGGCCAGGACCTCGCCCGTCATGAATTCGAGCGGCTTGGAGGCGGCCCAGCCGATGAGCCCGCCGGCGTCCTGCATGGCCTGGGTGCCGTCGCCGCGGCCGGGCGAGCCGCAGGCGATGTGGACCTGCCCGAGCACGCCGACGACGAGCGCGGACAGGCCGATGACGATCCGGCCGTTGGCCTCCGGCTTCTCCGGGTAGAGGATCAGCCGGACGGCGATGGCGCCGAGCAGCAGCGGGACGAGCAGGTCGAGCCGGCCGAAGGCACCGGTGACCAGCATCTCCACCAGGTCGCCGACGGGGCCGCGCAGATTGGACCAGGTGCCGGCGGCGACGATCAGGGCGATGCCGAACAGCAGCAGCGCGAGGCCGTCCTTGCGGTGGGCCGGGTCGAGGCCCTTGGCGCCACGCCCTATCCCCCGGAACATCGCGCCGACGCCGTGCGCGAGGCCGAGCCAGAGGCCACGCGCCAGCCGGTAGACGCCGCCGGTCGGGGACGGCGCCGGGCGCGGTGCGGGCTTCTTCGCGGCGGTCTTGCGCGCGGGCGCCCGCCCGCCGGGCGCGGCCTTCCTGGCCGGCGCCTTCTTCGCGGGAGGCTTGGCGGGGGACTTGGCGGGCGCCGCCTTCTTCGCGGTGCCGCTCGTACGGCCGGCGGCTCGCTTCGCGGTGCCCGCCGTGCCCTGGGAACCCTTGCCGGACGTACGTGAGGCCATGGTGCTGAGGTTACCGGTGTACGCCGCCGGGGAAACACGCTCACCCGTTCGTGTCGTGCCTGCCGGGGCGCGAAACTGACGCCCGCTCACGGCGGGCGCCCACGAGGTGACCGTGCGTCAGTTCTGCGAGGGCAGGGGCGTCGTCGCGCCCGCCCCCGGCTCCAGCGCGTCCAGTGCCCGGCGCAGCCCGGTGAGCTTGCGCTCCAGGTGTGCGGCGGTGGCGACGGCGGCCGCGTCGGCCGAGTCGTCGTCGAGCTGCTTGGACAGCGCCTCGGCCTGCTCCTCGACGGCCGCGAGCCGCGCCGACAGCTCGGCGAGCAGCCCCGCGGACTCCTTGGTCTGGCCGCCGGGGCCGCCGCCCTCCAGCTGGAGCCGGAGCAGCGCGGCCTGCTCGCGGAGCTGACAGTTCTTCATGTACAGCTCGACGAAGACCGACACCTTGGCGCGCAGCACCCACGGGTCGAACGGCTTGGAGATGTAGTCGACCGCGCCCGCCGCGTACCCCCGGAAGGTGTGATGGGGGCCGTGGTTGATGGCGGTGAGGAAGATGATCGGGATGTCCCGGGTCCGCTCGCGCCGCTTGATGTGCGCGGCCGTCTCGAATCCGTCCATGCCGGGCATCTGGACATCCAGCAGGATGACCGCGAAATCGTCGGTCAGCAGCGCCTTGAGCGCTTCCTCCCCGGACGATGCCCGCACCAGTGTCTGATCGAGCGCGGAGAGAATGGCCTCCAGCGCCAGCAGATTCTCCGGCCGGTCATCGACCAGGAGGATCTTGGCCTTCTGCACCATGCCCCGTCCTCCTCGTCCCGGCACTGCCTCGCCCCGGCTCCGTGAGCCGGGGACAGCACCGGGCGCCGCCCCAGTTGACGGCTCCCATGCGCCGTCCGTCCTTGTGCCGGTCATCGTAGCCGCACCCCACCCGTCGCCACACCCTGTCACCGCATTGTCACGGAGCACACAAGCCCTGCCGGTACGTCGAACGCGGTGGGAGACCAGAAGGTTCCCCGTCCCGCGGGCCCTCACACCCGGGTGGCGGCGGTCCGCCGCCGCCGGGGCCCGCGGGCCGGGCCCCGGCGCCGCCCTCAGGAGCGGCCCTCGCCGCGCATCCACTGCTCCATGACCGTGAGCAGATGGTCCGGGTCGACCGGCTTGGTGACGTAGTCCGAGGCGCCGGAGTCGATGGCCTTCTCCCGGTCGCCCTTCATCGCCTTCGCGGTCAGCGCGATGATCGGCAGCCCGGCGAACTGCGGCATCCGCCGGATCGCGGTCGTCGTCGCGTACCCGTCCATCTCCGGCATCATGATGTCCATCAGCACCACGGACACGTCCTCGTGCTGCTCCAGGACCTCAATGCCCTCCCGGCCGTTCTCCGCGTACAGCACCGCGAGCCCGTTCTGCTCCAGGACGCTGGTCAGCGCGAACACGTTGCGGATGTCGTCGTCGACGATCAGCACCTTCTCGCCGGCGAACGAGAACACCGGACGCGGCGCCTCAGCCCGCTCGTCGCCCACGCCGTGCTCGCCGCCCGCCGACTGCGGGGACTGCCCGGGCAGCTGCGCCCGCTGCGGGGCCGTCTTGCGGCGGTGCCGGAACAGCGCGCCGGCCCCCGACCGGACCTCGGCGGGCGCGGGCGCCGGCGCGAAGTGCACCAGGCCCTCGGAGAGGCCGGCCCCGCCGTCGTAGCCGAACCGGCCGTCCTGGCCGTCGGGACCCTCGTACCCCTCCAGCGGGTCCTGGCCGGAACCGGGGTGCGCGGGCTCGCTCGGGCTCAGCGGCAGGTAGAGCGTGAACGTCGAGCCGCGGCCCGGCTCGCTCGCCGCGTAGATCTCGCCGCCCAGCAGCCGCGCGATCTCCCGGCTGATCGACAGGCCCAGGCCCGTACCGCCGTACTTGCGGCTGGTGGTGCCGTCGGCCTGCTTGAACGCCTCGAAGATGACCCGCATCTTGCCGGCCGCGATGCCGATGCCGGTGTCCGTCACCGAGAAGGCGATCACGTCGGCGTCCGGGTCGCGCAGCGTCCCGGCCTCCAGGAGCTGCTCCCTGATCGACTGCGGCACGTCCGCGCCGGCCGGCCGGATGACCAGCTCGACGGCGCCGGTGTCGGTGAACTTCACCGCGTTCGACAGGAGGTTGCGCAAGACCTGGAGGAGACGCTGCTCGTCGGTGTGGAGCGTGGCGGGCAGCTCGGGCGAGACCCGCACCGAGAAGTCGAGCCCCTTCTCCGCGGTGAGCGGACGGAAGGTGGCCTCGACGTAGTCGACGAGCTGCACCAGCGCGATCCGGGTGGGCGAGACGTCCATCTTGCCCGCCTCGACCTTCGACAGGTCGAGGATGTCGTTGATCAGCTGGAGCAGGTCGGAGCCCGCGCCGTGGATCGTCTCGGCGAACTCGACCTGCTTGGGCGTCAGATTGGCGTCGGCGTTGTCGGCCAGCAACTTGGCGAGGATCAGCAGCGAGTTGAGCGGGGTGCGCAGCTCGTGCGACATGTTGGCCAGGAACTCGGACTTGTAGCGCATGGAGACCGCGAGCTGCTCGGCGCGCTCCTCCAGGACCTGCCGGGCCTCCTCGATCTCGGTGTTCTTCACCTCGATGTCCCGGTTCTGCCGGGCCAGCAGTTCGGCCTTCTCCTCCAGCTCGTCGTTGGAGTTCTGCAGCTCCATCTGCCGGTTCTCCAGCTCCGCCGACCGCTCCCGCAGCTGCTCGGTGAGCTCTTGCGACTGCTTGAGCAGCACCTCGGTGCGGGTGTTGACGCTGATGGTGTTGACGGTGGTGGCGATCAGCTCGGCGATCTGGTTGAGGAAGTCGCGCTGGATCTGCGTGAACGGCTGGAAGGACGCCAGCTCGATGACGCCGAGGACCCGGCCCTCGAACAGCACCGGCAGCACGATCACATGGGCCGGCGCGGCCTCGCCGAGACCGGAGGAGATCTTCAGATAGCCCGGCGGCACGTTGACCTGGATGGTCCGCTTCTCCTCGGCGGCCGTCCCGATGAGCGTCTCGCCCGGCCGGAACGAGGTCGGCATGGAGCCGGCGGAGTACCCGTAACTGCCGCGCATCCGCAGCTCGTACGAGCCCTCGCCCTCCCCCACCGGTTCGGCCTCGCCGTTGGCGGAGCCGGTCGGCATCGCCACGAAGAAGGCGCCGTGCTGCGCGGAGACGACCGGCGTCAGCTCGCTCATGATGAGCGAGGCGACGTCCTCCAGGTCCCGCCGGCCCTGCATCAGGCCGGAGATCCGGGCCAGGTTGCCCTTCAGCCAGTCCTGCTCGTCGTTGGCGAGGGTGGTGTCGCGCAGGTTGGCGATCATCGTGTTGATGTTGTCCTGCAGGGCCTGGATCTCACCGGCCGCGTCCACACCGTCGATCTTGACGTTGAGGTCGCCGCGGGTCACCGCGGTGGCGACGGCGGCGATGGCCCGCACCTGACGCGTCAGGTTCCCGGCCATCTCGTTCACCGACTCGGTCAGGTCCCACCAGGTGCCCTCGACGTCCCGGACCCGGGCCTGGCCGCCGAGCACGCCGTCGGTGCCCACCTCACGGGCCACCCGGGTGACCTCCTCGGCGAAGTTCGACAGCTGGTCGACCATCGTGTTGATGGTGCTCTTCAGCTCCAGGATCTCGCCGCGCGCGTCGATGTCGATCTTCTTGGTGAGATCGCCCTTGGCGATGGCGGTCGTGACGGCCGCGATCTGGCGCACCTGACCGGTCAGGTTGTCGGCCATCGAGTTCACCGACTCGGTCAGGTCCTTCCAGGTGCCCGACACTCCGGGCACCCGCGCCTGGCCGCCCAGCTCGCCCTCGGTGCCCACCTCGCGCGCGACCCGGGTCACCTCGTCGGCGAACGACGACAGGGTCGTCACCATCGTGTTGACCGTGTCGGCGAGCTCGGCGACCTCGCCGCGCGCCTCGACCGTGACCTTCTTCGTCAGATCGCCGTTGGCGACGGCCGCGGAGACCCGGGAGATGTTCCGCACCTGGTTGGTCAGGTTGTTGGCCATCAGGTTGACGTTGTCGCTGAGGTCCTTCCAGATGCCGGTGACCCCGCGCACCCGGGCCTGGCCGCCGAGGATGCCCTCGGTGCCCACCTCGCGCGCGACCCGGGTCACCTCGTCGGCGAAGTTCGACAGCTGGTCGACCATCGTGTTGACGGTCGTCACCAGCTCCAGGATCTCGCCCTTGGCGTCGACGGTGATCTTCTTCGACAGGTCGCCCTTCGCGACCGCCGTGGTGACCTCGGCGATGTTCCGGACCTGGAAGGTCAGGTTGTTCGCCATCATGTTCACCGACTGGGTCAGGTCCTTCCAGGTGCCGGAGACCCCCTGCACCTCGGCCTGACCGCCCAGGATGCCCTCGGTGCCCACCTCACGGGCCACCCGCGTCACCTGGTCGGCGAAGCTGGAGAGCTGGTCCACCATCGTGTTGAGGGTGTTCTTCAGCTCCAGGATCTCGCCGCGCGCGTCCACGTCGATCTTCTGCGACAGGTCGCCCCGGGCCACCGCCGTGGCGACCTGCGCGATGTTGCGCACCTGAGCCGTCAGGTTCCCGGCCATGCCGTTCACGGAGTCCGTCAGGTCCCGCCACACACCGGCCACGCCCGGCACCTGCGCCTGGCCGCCGAGCCGGCCGTCCGTACCCACCTCACGGGCCACCCGGGTCACCTGGTCCGCGAACGCGGACAGCTGGTCGACCATCGTGTTGATGGTGTTCTTCAGCTCCAGGATCTCGCCGCGCGCGTCCACGTCGATCTTCTGCGACAGGTCACCGCGCGCCACGGCCGTCGTCACCTGGGCGATCTGCCGCACCTGCGAGGTCAGGTTGCCGGCCATGAAGTTCACCGAGTCGGTCAGCTCGCGCCACCGCCCCGACACGCCGTCCACCCGCGCCTGGCCGCCGAGGCGGCCCTCGGTGCCCACGTCCCGCGCCATCCGGGTCACCTGGTCGGCGAACGACGACAGCTGCGACACCATCGTGTTGACGGTGTTCTTCAACTCCAGCATCTCACCGGCCACATCGACGGTGACCTTCTGCGACAGGTCACCGTTGGCCACCGCCGTCGTCACCTGCGCGATGTCCCGCACCTGACCGGTCAGGTTGCGGAACGCGGTGTTGACGGAGTCGGTGAGGTCCTTCCAGGTGCCCGCCGCGCCCGGCACATGGGCCTGCCCGCCGAGCAGACCCTCGACGCCGACCTCCCGCGCCACCCGGGTCACCTCGGAACCGAACGCGGACAGCTGGTCCACCATCGTGTTGACGGTGTTCTTCAACTCCAGCATCTCACCGGCCACATCGACGGTGACCTTCTGCGACAGGTCACCGTTGGCCACCGCCGTCGTCACCTGCGCGATGTCCCGCACCTGCGTGGTGATGTTCCTGAAGACCGTGTTGACCGAGTCCGTGAGGTCCTTCCAGGTGCCCGCCGCGCCCGGCACCTGCGCCTGACCGCCCAGCAGACCCTGCGCGCCGACCTCGCCGGACACGCGCGTCACCTCGTCCGCGAAGGTCCGCAGCGTCTCCGTCATCTGGTTGATGGTGTCCGCGAGCTGCGCGATCTCGCCGCGCGCCGACACCCGTACCTTCTGCGACAGGTCACCGTTGGCCACCGCGGTGGTGACCTCCGCGATCCCCCTCACCTGATTGGTGAGATTTCCCGCCATCGTGTTGACGGAGTCGGTGAGGTCCTTCCACACACCCGCGACCCCGGCCACCTCGGCCTGACCGCCCAGCTCGCCCTCCGTGCCCACCTCACGGGCCACCCGGGTCACCTCGGACGAGAACGACGACAGCTGGTCCACCATCGTGTTGACGGTGTTCTTCAGCTCCAGCATCTCGCCGGCCACGTTCGCCGTGACCTTCTGCGACAGATCGCCGTTGGCCACCGCCGTCGTCACCAGGGCGATGTCCCGCACCTGCGCCGTCAGCTGGTTCGCCATCGTGTTGACCGAGTCCGTCAGGTCCTTCCACGAACCGGACATCCCGCGCACCTGGGCCTGACCGCCCAGCTTGCCCTCGGTGCCCACCTCCAGGGCGACACGCGTCACCTCGTCCGCGAACACCGACAGCTGGTCGACCAGGTTGTTCACCGTACGGGCGACCTTCAGGAACTCGCCGCGCAGCGGCCGCGTCGTCCCGTCCGCACCCTCCGAACGCAGCTCCATCCGCTGCCCCAGATCACCCTCGGCCACCGCCGAGAGCACCCGGCTCACCTCGGACACCGGCCGCGCCAGCTCGTCCACCAGCGCGTTCGCCGCCTCGACCGCCGAGGCCCACGCCCCCTCGCCGGCCCCCGTCTCCAGGCGCTCCGACAGCTTGCCCTCGCGGCCCACCACCCGGCGCACCCGCGAGATCTCCCCGGTCAGATGCGTCTGCCGGTCCGCGACCTCGTTGAACACGGCCGCGATCTCCGTCATGACCCCGTCACCGGAGACCGTGAGCCGCTTGCGGAAGTTCCCGTCGCGCATCGACACCAGAGCGGCCAGCAGCCGCTGCAGCGCCGCCGCGTCCACCTGCACCGTGCCCCCGCCCCGGGACCGGCCGCCGCCCTTCGGCCGCGCACCGCCACCGCGCCGCGTCGTCGTGCCAGACTCCACCGTGTCCCTCCCGAGGGGGTCGACCGGACCGTTCGGTCACTCGCTACAGACTGCCCAGTGTTTCACCGGGTCCGAACCAGGCGATAACAGATCGGCAGCTTCGCACAACGTCCCCACGTCCGGGGGACCCGGACGGCGACGCAAACGGGGACGCAAAGTGCGTGACCGGCATCCGCCGGGACAGCGAAGGTAAGTAACCTGGCATCCGGCTGTCCAACCGCCCCGGTCCGCCCGGCGGGGGCGGGACGGCGCGAAATTGCACGGACAGCGGGAGGGGCAGACCGACCATGGCGGAGCCGGGCGTCGAGACGCGTACGAGGAGTTCAGTGATCACCGCGCGGGCGGCTGCCAGTTTCGAACCCGTCGGGAGGTCCGTGGCGACCGCCCGCGCCTTCGTCCGGGACACCCTCCAGGGCTGGGGATACGCCGAGGTCGTCGACGACGCCGTCGTCCTCACCAGCGAACTCGTCACCAACGCCGTCATCCACGCCGGCACCGCCGCCGACGTGCTCTGCCTGCGCCGCGACGACGGCGTCCGCATCGAGGTCGCCGACCGCTACCCCGAACGCGAGATCCCCGTCCAGCAGAGCCGCGGCCCGAGCAGCCCCGAGCGCGAGAACGGCCGCGGCCTGCTGCTGTGCGCCGCGCTCGCCGCCCGCTGGGGCGTCGACTACAGCCCCGCCCGCAAACACGTCTGGTTCCACCTCGACCTCCCCGAGCGCCCCGTCGGCACCCGCTCCGCGGGCCCCGTCCTGCCCGACGCGCTGCTGCCCCTCACCGACAGCCGGGTCCGCGTCGCCGTCGTCCAGCTCGACGCCGGCGGCGCCATCACCTCCTGGAACGAGCACGCCGAGGAACTCTTCGGCTACGGCTCCGAGCAGGTCACCGGCAAACCCCTCGGCGACCTCGCCGCCTGGCCGCACACCCCCGGTATCGGCACCGGCCTCGCCGAGGCCCTCCGCCTCTCCCGCTGGGAGGGCAGCTACGGCATCCGCTGCGCCGACGGCCGCGTCATCCCCGTCTACGCCTCCCACCTGCGCGTCCGCGACGCCCAGGGCGAGCCGTCCACCGTCTGCCTCCTCGTCCGCGAGTACGAGCGCGCCGTCCTCCAGACCCCGCAGCGCCCCGCGGGCGCCGACGCCGGCGCCGAGAGCCGCGGCAACGCCGCCGACCCCTTCGAGGTCTTCATCGGCTCCCCGGCCCCCGACGACCTCGACGGGCTCCTGCAGCGCACGGTCGAGCGCGCCCGCGACATGCTCGACGGCGACTCCGCCTTCCTCCTGCTCGCCACCGACGACGAGACCGAGCTGGAGGTACGGGCCACCACGGGCCTGCCCTCCGCCCGCCAGCGCTTCGCGCGCGTCCCCGTCGAGACCGGCGCCAGCCGCTACGGCTCCGCCCGCATGCCCGCCGTCCACGAGGACCTGGCCGCCGTCCCCGGCGCCGTACCGCTCCTCGAAGGCACCGGCATGCGCTCGGTCGTCACCGTCCCGCTCAAGGTCGAGGGCCGGCTCACCGGCTCCCTCGGCGTCGCGGCCGAGGGCGCCAACCGCTACTCCAACGAGGAGGCCCTGCGCCTCCAGTTCGCCGCCGACCGCATCGCCCTGGCCGTGGAGTCCGCCCGCCTCGGCGAACTCGAACGGCTCCGCCGCGGCTCCCTCAGCTTCCTCGTCGAGGCGTCCGACCTCCTGGCCGGCACCCTCGACCGGGACCAGACGCTGGCCCTCATGGCCCAGATGACGGTCCCCACCCTGGCCACCTGGTGCGCCGTCTACACCATCGCCGACCAGGCCTCCGACCCGTACCTCTCCTACGTCCTGCACGAGGACGAGGACCTGATCGACGGTCTGAAGGCCCTGCTCTCCTCCATCGACCCGCCGGACCCGGTGCCCACCCCGGGCGCCCGCGTCTGGACCGCCCCGGGCGACGCCGCCCACCGCGCCGCGCTCAGCGCCTCGATGCGCGAACTCGACGGCCCCGCGGGCCCGGTCTCCTCCGGCATCCACACGGCCCTCGCCACGGCGGCCGCCGTCGGCGGCGAGACCGTCGTCCTGCCGCTGGTGGCCCGCAACCGCGTCATCGGCATGCTGACGCTCGGCCGGCCCACCGACGACCACTTCCGCCAGGAGAGCCTGGAGCTCGCCGAGGACCTCTCCCGCCGAGCCGCCCTGGCCCTGGACAACGCCCGCCTGTACTCGGAGCGCATGGCCATCAGCCGCTCGCTCCAGCGCAGCCTGCTGCCGCCCGGCCTCCCGGACGTCCCCGGTGTCGAGGTCGACGTCATCTACCGCGCGGCCGGCGAGGGCAACGAGGTCGGCGGCGACTTCTACGACCTCTTCCCCATCCGCGACGGCGCGTACGGCTTCGCCATCGGCGACGTCTGCGGTACGGGCCCCGAGGCCGCCGCCGTCACCGGCCTGGCCCGGCACGCCCTGCGTCTGCTCGCCCGCGAGGGCTTCGGCGGCCCCGCCGTCCTGGAGCGCCTCAACGCGGCGATCCTCGACGAGGGCGCCCGCAGCCGCTTCCTCACCCTCCTCTACGGCGAGATGCGCCCCCAGGAAGACGGCTCGGCGGTCCTCAAGGTCGTCTGCGCCGGCCACCCGCTGCCGCTGCGCCTCAGCCAGGACGGCACGGTCCGCCCGGCCGCCGACCCGCAGCCGCTGCTCGGCGTCATGGACGACCTGGAGCTGTACGAGCAGACGGTCACCCTCGACCCGGGCGACGTCCTCCTGTGCGTCACGGACGGCGTCACCGAGCGCCGCGAGGGCACCAGGATGCTGGGCGACGACGGCCTCGCCGAGGTCCTCCGCTCGTGTACGGGCCTGACGGCCGGCGCGGTCGCCTCCCGGGTCCTGCGGGCGGTCGAGCGCTTCGCCCAGGCCCCGGCCTCCGACGACATGGCGATCCTCGCCCTGCGCATCCCGGAGCCGCACCACCAGTAGGAGAGAAGCCGGAAGGCCGGCCCCCGAATCGGGGGCCGGCCTCTTCTTGTCGCCTTGTCGCCGTTGCGTTGTCACCCGTGCCGGATGAGGCGTCGGGCAGCTGTCCGAGAACGCAAAAAGGCCCCCGCCATCAGGCGGGGGCCTTTTCTCTGAGCCCTTTAACGGAATCGAACCGTTGACCTTCTCCTTACCATGGAGACGCTCTGCCGACTGAGCTAAAAGGGCGGGTTGTTCGGCGGTGTCCTACTCTCCCACAGGGTCCCCCCTGCAGTACCATCGGCGCTGAAAGGCTTAGCTTCCGGGTTCGGAATGTAACCGGGCGTTTCCCTAACGCT
>NZ_JBIAME010000010.1:0-113684 GCF_042873935.1 Streptomyces sp. NPDC004327
GACGACCTCCACCAGCGCTACGAGACGGCCTGCGACCCGCGGCTCAACCGCAGCCAGTCCCTCGACCTGGCCTTCCTCGTCGCCGAGATGTACCGCGACCAGTAGGGCGCGATCAGTCGGTAGATAGCTACGAGAGTGGGGCGCGGATCCTTGTGATCCGCGCCCCACTCTCGTAGGAAGGGCTTTTCGGCCACCGACCCGCCGGGTAAGGTTAGGTTAGCCTTATCGATCAATCGGCGGGAGGTGAACCGCGTGTACGTCTGCTCATGCTTCGCAGTCACGGAGAAGCAGGTCAAGGAGCACGCGGAGGCCGGCGCCTGCACGCCCCGCCAGATCGCCTCCGCCTGCAAAGCGGGCACGGACTGTGGCTCGTGCGTACGTCGGATTCAGGCCATCCTCGGGCGCGGCAACTGCCCGCGACGGGAGCTGGTGGACCAGGGCCGCCCGGCCCTGACGGCCGAGGCCGCCGAGGTCGCCGGCGTGGTCGAGGCCGTCGGCGTGGTCGAGGTGACCGGGATCGTCGAGGCCGTCCCGCTGCCGGAAGCCGCCTAGCCCCGCCGGGATCAGCTCGGCTGCTCGATGAGCGTCGAGCAGTACAGCGCCTCGCCCAGCTGCTCGATCAGCTCCAGCTGCGTGTCGAGGTAGTCGATGTGGTGCTCCTCGTCCGCCAGGATCTCCTCGAAGAGGTTGGCCGAGGTGACGTCGCCCTTGGCCCGCATGACCTCGATCCCGCGCCGGAGCCGGTCGATCGCCTCCACCTCGACCTGCCGGTCGGCCTCGAACATCTCCTTGACCGTCTGGCCCACCCGGACGTGGAAGAGGCGCTGGTAGTTGGGCAGGCCGTCCAGCATGAGGATGCGCTCGGTCAGCTTGTCCGCGTGCTTCATCTCGTCGATGGACTCTTCGCGGGTGTACTTCGCGAGCTTCGTCCAGCCCTTGTTGTCCTGGATGCGGTAGTGCAGCCAGTACTGGTTGATCGCGGTCAGCTCGCCGGTCAGCTGCTCGTTGAGGAACTCGAGGACCTCGGGGTCGCCCTGCATCGCTTCGGAATCCTTCCACGCCATGTCGGTGCCGCCACTGGGCAGGATGGCCGCATCCTTGCAGCGGCCGGAGGTCGCGTCCAGTAAGTACAGGCTTACCGGCAGTTGTCCCAATCGTCAGAATATCCCCGGGATGTCGGTGCATGGCTGGTCATGACCACCCCTCGCGGTCTGTCACCATGGATGACATGGGTCAGCCGGAGGGCGGAGATCGCCGGGAGGAAGCAGCAGCGGTGGCGGCGACGGATCTGCCGCCGGGACAGCGGCTCCAGCGCGGCTGGCCGGTCACCCACTACGGTCCCGTTCCCCGCTTCAAGCCGGATCGCTGGGAGTTCCGGGTCTTCGGCGCGACCGCGGACGGCGACAAGCGCTGCTGGAACCACGAGGAGTTCTCGGCGCTGCCCTTCGCCACCGTCGTGGCGGATCTGCACTGCGTGACGAAGTTCAGCATGCTGGGGGCCGAATGGGGCGGTGTCCCCGCCCGCACGATCCTGGAACTGGCCCCGCCCGCGGCCGGCGCCACGCATGTCATGGTCTGGGCGGAGTACGGCTACAGCGCCAACATGCGCCTCTCCGACTTCGCCGACGAGCGCACGATCTTCGCCACCCACAAGGACGGCGAGCTGCTCACAGCGGAGCACGGCTTCCCGCTGCGGCTCGTGGTCCCGCACCTCTATGCCTGGAAGGGCCCGAAGTGGGTGCGGGGCGTGGAGTACATGGCCGCCGACCGGCGTGGCTTCTGGGAAGAGCGCGGCTATCACAACATCGGTGACCCGTGGACGGAGCAGCGCTACTCGTACCAGGAGGAGCCGGGCGACGGCCCTGAGCTCTGAGGGTCGAGAACCCTCAGTGGTACTGGTGGACGACGGCGTGGCCCTTGCCGCGGCCGATCATCCACTTGTTGACCGGCGTGGTCAGGACGAAGGCGACGAAGAGCGAGATCGCCAGGGTGATCCAGAACAGCGCGTCGGTGAGGTGCGCGTCCATGGCACCCGGCCACAGCGCGATCACGCCGTTGTCGATGATCTCCATGACGGCGATGGACAGGGTGTCGGCGGCGAGCGCGACCTTGAACGCGGTCCTGAAGTCGACGCCGGCCTTGAGGATGCCGCGCAGGGTGAGGGTGTAGCCGAAGAAGAACGCCAGGATGATGGCGAGCACCATCGTCGGCATGTTGCCCCAGCCGAACGCGGTGCCGACGATCATGCCGAGCACCTCGCCGATGGCGCAGCCGGTGAGGCAGTGCAGCGTGGCCTGGGCGGCCATGGACCAGCTGACCGGGCCCGCGCCGTGACCGTGATGGGCGTGGTGACCCTCGTGGCCCGCGTGACCCTCGTGACCCTCGTGCCCCTGGTGGTGGCCCGCGTGACCCTCGTGGCCTTCGTGACCCGCGTGGCCTTCGTGCCCCTGGTGCTGTGCGTGGTGCTCGTGACCCTCGTGGGCGGTGGCGGCGTGCTGCTCGTGATGGGCGTGTGCGTCGTGCTCCATGGATGCCCCCGTGCGTGGATAAGCGTTCCTGCGTGCTCCGGAACGCTATACCCCTACGGGGTATTCCTCAACGAGTTTCTTTAGTAGTTCCACGTCCGCCTTGTGGCCCGGCGTCCCGCCGGGCGTCTCGATGATCAACGGTACGCCGTCCGTGGCCGGATGCCCCAGCAGATTCCGGAAGGCGTCCTCACCGATGTGACCTGCGCCGATGTTGGCGTGCCGGTCCTTGTGCGCGCCCACGGCCTCCTGCGAGTCGTTGGCGTGGATCAGCTTCAGCCGGCCCTCGCCGACCACCGACACCAGCTGGTCGAGCGTCTGGTGGGCGCCGTGCGGACCGGTCAGGTCGTGGCCCGCGGCGAAGATGTGACAGGTGTCGAGGCATATGCCGAGCTTCGGATGGCGGTCGAGCGCGTCGAAGTACGGACCGAAGTCCTCCGCCCGCGAACAGAGCGAGGAGCCCTGCCCGGCCGTCGACTCCAGGAGCAGGAACGGGTCGTCGTCGTGCGTCAGCTCGTCGAGCAGCGGCAGCACCCGCTCCCGTACCTGCGCCAGCGCCTGCGCGCGCGGCCGGCCCCCGGTCGCCGAGCCCGTGTGCACGACCACTCCCTTGGCGCCGATCTGCCGGCCGCGGCGCAGCGAGTGGCGCATCGACTCCACCGACTTCTCCACGGTGGCCTCGGTGTGCGAGCCGAAGTTGATCAGGTACGGGGCGTGCACCCAGGCCGACAGGCCCTCGGCCTCGCATTCGGCCCGGAACCTCTCGTCCTGGGCCGGGTTGCCGGGCGGGGTGGCCCAGCCGCGCGGGTTGGCGACGAAGACCTGCACGGTCTCGGCGCCCAGCTCGCGCGCGTAGCCGAGACCGGTGGTGGCGAGGCCGCCGGCCACGGGGACATGGCCGCCGACGGGGTTGCGCATGGGTGCTTACAGTCCCTTGATCGTGAGGGTGACGGCAGAGCCCTCGGCAGCGGTCGAACCGCCTTCGACGGACTGGCCCGAGACGGTGTCGCCGAGGAACGGGAAGGTCTTCTCGACCTTCACCTCGAAGCCGGCGTCCTCCAGCTCCTGCTTGGCCTCCGCCGTCTTCATGCCGACGACGTCCGGGACCTCGACCTGCTTCGGGCCCTTGGAGACGGTGAGGGTGACCGTGTCGCCCTTGGCGGCCCGGCTGCCCTGGGCGAGGGACTGCGCGGCGACCGTGCCGTCGTCCTCGGGCGAGTTGACCCGCTCGGCGGCGACCGTCACCTTCAGGCCGGCGTCCTGGAGGGTGGCCGTGGCGTCCTCGACCGACTCGCCCGTGACGTCCGGGACCTCGATGGGCACGCCCTTGCTGACGACGAGGGCGACGGCCGAGTCCGGGGCGCGCTCGGTGCCGGGCTCCGGGTCGGAGCCGGCGACCGCGCCCTGGGCGACGGATTCGCTGAAGTCGTAGGTGATCACGCCGGGCGCCAGGCCCTCGTCGGCGAGCCGCCGCTTCGCCTCGGCGAGCGGTATGCCCTTGAGGTTCGGGACCTTCACGACCTTCGGGCCGCGGGACAGGGTGAGCGTCACCCGGCCGTTGCCGCGGATCCGTTCGCCGGGCGCGGGGTCGACGGCCATCACCGTGCCGCGCTCGTACACGTCGCTGAAGTCGCGCTTCGTCGTGCCGACGTCCAGACCGGCGGCGGTGAGCCGCTTGGTGGCCTGGGCCTCGGACTGGCCGAGGACGGCGGGGACGCGGGTGAACTGGCCGGCGTTGATGTACCAGACGCCGGTGCCGATGCCGAGGGCGAGCAGGACGGCGGCGACGATCAGGAAGGGGCCGCGCGGCCGGCGGCGAGCCGGCGCGGTCGCGGTCGCGGGCGCCGGGACCGGCGTCGGGAGCACGCTGGTGTGCTCGACCGGCAGCGGCCGGATCCGCGGGATGACGCTGGTCCGGTCCTCGGGGCCGGAGCCCTCCGGGGCCGGGGCCTGGGCCCGCTCGCGCGGCGGTGCGGCGTCCAGCTGCTCCTCGCCGAGCCCGGCGCGGGCCTCGCGGACCCGCGCGAGCAGCGCGACCGCGTCGTACGGCCGCAGCTCGGGGTCGCGGGCCGTGGCGGCCGCCACCAGCGCGTCCAGCTCACCGGCGAGGCCGGGGACGTCGGCGGAGGGGGCGGGCACGTCGGTGTTCAGGTGCTGGTAGAGGACCTGGGCCGGGGTGTCCCCGGAGTGCGGCTTGGCGCCGGTGAGCATCTCGTACAGGACGACCCCGCACGCGTACACGTCCGCGCGGGTGTCGGCGGTCCCGTGCTCGATCTGCTCGGGCGCGAGGTAGGACACGGTGCCGAGGACCGAGCCGGTGGTGTCGGTGGCCGTGCCCACGGCCCGGACCAGCCCGAAGTCGGCCACCTTCACCCGGCCGTCGTCCCCTATGAGGACGTTCTCCGGCTTCATGTCCCGGTGCACGAACCCGGCCCGGTGCGCGGCGCCCAGCGCGGCGAGCACCGGCTCCAGGATGTCCAGTGCCGCGCGCGGCCGCAGCGCGCCCCGCTCGCGCAGCACGTCCCGCAGCGTGCACCCGGCGACGTACTCCATCGCCAGATAGACGTACGCCCCGTCCGCGCCCTGGTCGAACACCCCGACCACGTTGGGGTGCGCGAGCCGCGCGACGGACTTCGCCTCCCGCATGAACCGCTCCACGAAGGCGGCGTCCGTCGCCAGCTCCGGATGCATCACCTTGAGCGCGAGCACCCGGTCGAGCCGGGTGTCCACGGCCCGGTAGACCGTGGCCATCCCGCCGACGGCGATGCGCGCCTCGACGCGGTAGCGGCCGTCGAGCAGCCGCCCGGCGAGGGGGTCCTGAAGGGTCGTGTCCACGGCGTCGAGTCTACGAGGGCGCCACGACACCCCCGCCCGCGCGGCCGGGACTGCAGCGCAGCTGTGACGAGGCCCTCGCCGTGACGAGGGCCTCGCGCGGGCGTCAGAACGCCGGGCGTTCCGGGTCCAGGCGGGCGCGGCCGTCCGCCGGCGACGACGCCTCGGCGAAGTGGCGGCGGGGGATGCGGCCGGCGCGGTGGGCCAGGCGGCCCGCCTCGACGGCGTGGCGCATGGCGTCGGCCATGAGGACGGGGTCCTGGGCGCGGGTGACGGCCGAGGCGAGCATGACGGCGGCGCAGCCCAGCTCCATGGCGAGCGCCGCGTCGGACGCCGTGCCGGCGCCCGCGTCGAGGATCACCGGCACGCCCGCCCGCTCCACGATCAGCTCGAAGTTGTGCGGGTTGCGGATGCCGAGGCCGGAGCCGATGGGCGAGCCGAGCGGCATGATCGCCGCGCAGCCGACGTCCTCCAGCTTGCGCGCGAGGACCGGGTCGTCGTTGGTGTAGGGGAGCACGGTGAAGCCGTCGTCGACGAGCGTCTCGGCCGCGGCGAGCAGTTCCTCGCCGTCCGGCAGCAGCGTGCGCTCGTCGGCGATGACCTCCAGCTTGATCCACTCCGTGCCGAGCGCCTCGCGCGCGAGGCGCGCGGTGAGCACGGCCTCGCCGGCGGTGAAGCAGCCTGCGGTGTTCGGCAGGACGCGGATGCCGAGCCGGTCGAGGACGGAGAGCACGGAGCCCCGCACCGTCGGGTCGAGGCGGCGCATGGCGACGGTGGTCAGCTCCGTGCCGCTGGTGACCAGCGCGCGTTCGAGGACGTCGAGGCTGGGCGCCCCGCCCGTACCCATGATGAGGCGGGAGGAGAACTCCGTGCCGCCGAGCAGGAACACGTCGTCGGACATCGCGCTCAGCCTCCCTGGACCGCGGTGAGGACCTCGACCCGGTCGCCGTCGCCGAGCAGGGTGGTGGCCCACCGGCCGCGCGGGACCACGGTCTCGTTGACGGCCGCGGCCACTCCGGAGGAGGCGCGGGTGAGGGTCGCGACGAGGGCGTCTAGACGGACGGGCCCGTCCAGGACCCGGCTCTCTCCGTTCACGGACACGGTGAGGGAATCGGACACGTTCATGCGTGCTCCAGGTGTGCGGGGGAGAAGCGGCGGGCGGTGAAGGGCCGGGCCTCCTCCGGCAGGGCGCCGGTGGTGAGGGCCTCCGCCATGACGTCGCCGGTGACCGGGGTGAGCAGCACCCCGTTGCGGTAGTGACCGGTCGCCAGGTGCAGCCCGGGCAGGGCACTGGGGCCGAGCAGCGGCGCGTTGTCGGGGGAGCCGGGGCGCAGCCCGGCGCGGGTCTCGGTGAGCGGGAGTTCGGTGATGCCGGGGACGAGTTCGTGCGCGTCGCGCAGCAGCTCGTAGACCCCGCCGGCGGTGACCGTGGTGTCCCAGCCCAGCTCCTCGCTGGTGGCGCCGACGACCAGCTCGCCGTTCTCGCGCGGCACGAGGTAGACGTGGCTGCCGCGGACGACCGCGCGGACGGTCCGGGACAGGAAGGGCGCGTACGCGGGCGGCACCCGCAGCCGCAGCACCTGTCCCTTCACGGGCCGTACGGGCGGCAGGACCTCGGCCGGTACGCCGTCGAGCCGCCCGCTCAGGCTGCCCGCGGCCAGCACCACCTGGTCGGCGGTCACCTCGGCGCCTCCCGCCAGGACGGCGCCGCGGGCCCGGTCCCGTACCACCGTGAGCCGTTCGGCGACGGCCCGGTGGAAGACCACGCCGGCCCGCTCGCACGCGGCCACCAGCGCGTCGGCGAGCCGCCGCGGGTCGACCTGGTGGTCGCCGTCGACCCGGAGCCCGCCGCGGACGCCGGGCGCCAGCATCGGTTCCAGGCGCCGGCACTCGCGGCCGCTGAGCCACTCCGAGGTGAGCCCGCAGCGGGTCTGCAGGGCGTGGAGTTCGCGCAGATGGGCGCGGTCGTCGGCGTCGAGGGCCACGGCGAGGGTGCCGCAGGCGCGGTAGCCGGTGTCCAGGCCGCCGGACGCCTCGGTGAGCTCGGCGACGAAGTCGGGGTAGCGGCGGGCGGAGGCGAGGTTGAGGCCGAGGAGGGTCTCCTCGCCGTAGTGGAGTTCGGTGACGGCGGCGAGCATGCCGGCCGCCACCCGGGCGGCCCCGCCGCCCGGTTCGGGGTCGGCCACCGCGGTGCGCAGGCCGCGCTGCGCGGCCCGCCAGGCGGTGACCAGGCCGATGATCCCGCCCCCGATGACGAGGACGTCGAGCGCGCCGGATGTTCCGGACGTGTCGGACCTGTCGGATGTACGCGACATGGGCGTCCAGCCCCTCCCTTCGCCGGCATGACCCGGATCAGGTTCGTACGGTCGGAGGCCGGCCAGCCTCCCTCTCAGCCCGGTGCGTCCGGGCTCCCGCGAGTGCTCTACGCCGGTCAGACTAACCGCCGTCGCCGGGTGGGTGCAGGGGGCCTCTCGCCCCGGCGGCCTCCCCGCTGGTTCCTGACGGAGCGTCAGATGCGTAAGGTGGTCGGGTGAGCGAGCAGAAGCAGGTTCCCCACCACGTAGTCATCGCCGGCGCCGGAATGGCCGGTGTGCAGACCGCCGTCGCCCTGCGCGAACAGGGCTTCACCGGCCCCGTCACCCTCATCGGCGCCGAGCCGCACCAGCCCTACGACCGGCCGCCGCTGTCCAAGGCGGTCCTCCTCGGCAAGGCCGAGGACTCCGCCTTCGACGTCGACTTCGAGTCACTCGGCGTCGAACTCCGCCTCGGTGTCGAGGTCACCGGAGTGCGCCCCGGCGACCACGAGGTCGACACCGAGGCCGGCCCCGTCCCGTACGACACCCTCGTCGTCGCCACCGGCGCCCGCCCGCTCACCCTGCCCGGCAGCGAGGGCGTCCCCGGCGTCCATCTGCTGCGCACCCTCGACGACGCCGCCCGGCTCGGCGAGGTCCTCGCGCGCCGCCACGACGTCGTGGTGGTCGGCGCCGGCTGGATCGGCGCCGAGTTCGCCACCGCCGCCCGCGAGGCCGGCTGCGCCGTCACCGTCGTCGAGGCCGCCGACCGGCCGCTGGCCGGCGCGCTGCCCGCCGAGGTCACCGCCCCGATGGCCGGCTGGTACGCCGACAGCGGCACCGAACTCCGGCTCGCCGCCCGCGTGGAGCGCGTCGAGGAGGGCCGGGTGGTCCTCACCGGGGCCGACGGAAGCACCACCCGCATCGCCGCCGACGCCGTCGTCGTCGGCATCGGCGCCCGCCCCGACACCGACTGGCTGGCCGGCTCCGGCGCCGCCCTCGACCCGAGCGGCGCGCTCCGCGCCGACGACCGGCTGCGCACCTCGCTGCCCGACGTGTACGCGGTCGGCGACTGCGCCTCCTTCCCGTCCGCCCGCTACGGCGAGCGGCTCCTCGTGCACCACTGGGACAACGCCCTCCAGGGCCCGCGCACGGTCGCCGCCGACATCGTCGCCGCCGTCTCCGGGGCGCCCGCCGGGACCGTCCCCGCCTACGACCCGGTGCCGTACTTCTGGTCCGAGCAGTTCGGCCGCTTCGTCCAGTACGCCGGACACCACGCCGCCGCCGACACCCTGCTGTGGCGCGGCGACCCGGCCGAGCCGGCGTGGACCGTGCTGTGGCTGCGCGACGAGGTCCCGGTGGCGCTGCTCGCGGTCGGCCGGCCGCGCGACCTGGCCCAGGGACGGCGGCTGATCGAGCAGCGCGCCGCCGTCGACCCGGAGCGGGCCGCGGACCCGTCCGTCCCTCTGAAGGCCGCAGTCCGGTAGGGCCCGACTACCGGCTGCCAGTCCGGGATGGCAGGCTTGTCCCGTGACCGAGATTGACGCAAAGACCGATGCTCTCGTCCCCGCCTGGCTCTTCCTTCCCGACATCGCGGAGATGTTGGACATCGAGGTGACGCGCGTGCGGCAGCTGGTCAAGGAAGGCCAGCTCATCGCCGTGCGCCGAGAGGTGCGCCCCGGCGAGAAGATCCTCCAGGTGCCGGCCGCCTTCATCCAGGACGGCAAGGTCGTCAAGGGCCTCGCCGGCACCCTGACGCTCCTGCGGGACGACGGCTTCAGCGACGAAGAGATGCTGGAGTGGCTCTTCACCCCGGACCCGAGCCTGCCGGGCACGCCCGCGCAGGCCCTCGGCGAGAATCGCGGCACGGAGGTGAAGCGCCGCGCCCAGGCGCTCGCCGTCTGACACGCACCACCGACGACCCACCAGGGGCCCACACGGCCGGGACACCGGCCGCGCGGGCCCCGACCACCCGACGGGGGGAACCACCATGTCCACGTCCCGCGCACAGCTCGCCGACGCCCGGCTCTACCTGTGCACCGACGCCAGGAAGCGCCAGGGCGACCTGCCCGCCTTCCTCGACGCCGTGCTCTCCTCCGGCGTGGACATCGTGCAGCTCCGCGACAAGGGCATGGAGGCGGGCGAGGAGCTGGAGCACCTGGCCGTCCTCGCCGACGCCTGCCGCCGCCACGGCAAGCTCCTCGCGGTCAACGACCGGGCCGACGTCGCCCACGCCATCGGCTCCGACGTGCTCCACCTCGGCCAGGGCGACCTGCCCGTGCCCGCCGCCCGCGCCGTCCTCGGCGACGAGGTGCTGATCGGCCGTTCCTGCCACGCCGAGTCCGAGGTGGCCGCGGCCGCCGCCGAGCCGGGCGTGGACTACTTCTGCACCGGCCCCTGCTGGCCCACCCCCACCAAGCCCGGCCGCCACGCCCCCGGCCTCGACCTCGTGCGGTACGCGGCGGGACTCGCCCAGGACCGGCCCTGGTTCGCCATCGGCGGCATCGACGAGAGCAACCTGGACCAGGTCCTCGACGCCGGCGCCCGCCGGATCGTGGTCGTCCGCGCCCTCACCGAGGCCGACGACCCGGCCGCCGCCGCGGCCGCCCTCGCCAAGCGGGTCCGCGAACGCGCCGTGTGACCACCCGGATGTCCGCCAAAGCTGTCCTGAAAGGTGTCCACAGGGCGGACTCCGCTTTATCCGTGGCTTGGACCCCGTCTAACCTGCCCGTATGGCCCTTGGTACCGCTTCCGTCCGCTCGGACCGCGCACGCACGGTCCGCGACATCCTCGCGTCCGGCGACACCTCGTACTCCTTCGAGTTCTTCGCGCCCCGGACCGAGAAGAGCGAGCAGAGCCTCTGGGACGCCATGCGCCGCATCGAGGCGGTCGCGCCGAGCTTCGTCTCCGTGACCTACGGTGCGGGCGGCTCCACCCGCGGCGGCACGGTCAAGGCCACCCAGAAGATCGCCTCCGACACCACCCTCACCCCGGTCGCGCACCTCACCGCCGTCGACCACTCGGTCGCCGAGCTGCGCAACATCCTCGGCCAGTACGCCGACGCCGGCATCAGGAACATGCTCGCCGTCCGCGGCGACCCGCCGGGCGACCCGCTCGGCGAGTGGGTCGCGCACCCGGAGGGCGTCCACTACGCGGCCGACCTGGTCCGGCTGATCAAGGAGTCCGGCGACTTCTGCGTGGGCGTCGCCGCCTTCCCCGAGATGCACCCGCGCTCGGAGGACTGGGACACCGACGTCCGCCACTTCGTGGACAAGTGCCGGGCCGGCGCCGACTACGCGATCACCCAGATGTTCTTCGACCCGGAGGCCTATCTGCGGCTGCGCGACAGCGTCCAGAAGGCCGGATGCGAGACCCCGATCATCCCCGAGGTCATGCCCGTCGTCAGCCTCCGGACACTGGAACGGCTGCCCACCCTCAGTAACGCCCTCTTCCCCGCCGACGTGAAAGAACGCATCCTCGCCGTCAAGGACGATCCGGCCGCTGTACGCTCCATGGGCATCGAGTTCGCGACGGAGTTCTGCGCGCGGCTGCTCTCCGAGGGTGTCCCCGGACTGCACTTCATCACGCTCAACAACTCCAGGGCGACGCTCGAGATCTACGAGAATCTCGGACTGCACCAGCAGTCCTGACCGGCCGTACCCGCCCCTACCCGCGGCGGAGGCCGTAGGAGAGGGGCGGGCATGGGGTGGACGGTCCTCTACATCGCGTTCGGTGTCGTGGCGCTGTGGCTGCTCGGTGAGGTGCTGCTGCAGTACAAGGCACGCCTGCGCTGGCGGCTGCTCGCCTTCGGCGGCTTCCTCGGCGTCGTCGTCGGCGTCCTGGTGCCGTCCGTCGTCGTCATCGTGGTCGGCGCCGTCGCGTTCGCCGTCGGCCAGACCTATGTGACCCTCTCCTTCCGCCGCGGCTTCTCCACCGGCTGGGCCATCGGCGGCCGCCCGGGCGCCAGCCGGCGCCGCCGCGCGGGCTCCGCCGCGGCCAAGGCCGGCCCGACGCTGGAGGTCAGCGACCTCGCCTACGAGCCGGCCGGCGGACCGGACCACGAGGACGGCCCCGACGGTCCCAGTGGCCCCGAGGTCATGGCCGCCGAGACCACGGCGGTCTACGAGCCGGAGCCCATGCCCGAGGACACCGGCTCCTACGGCGTGTACGGCGCGTCCGGCACCGGCTACGACCAGCAGCAGCCGCAGTACACCGGCCACGCCGACCCGTACGCCGGCTACGAGCAGCAGCCCGCGTACGACTACGGCGCCGGCGGCCAGCAGCAGTACCCGGCCTACTCCGACCCGTACATCGGCCAGCAGTACGGCGACGCGGGGCAGCAGTACGGCACCTACCAGCAGCAGCCCTACGCCGACCCGTACGCCCCCTCGTACACCTACGACACCCCGCCCGGCGGCATCTGGGTCCCGCAGCAGCGCGACACCGACCAGCAGCAGTACCCCGACCAGCAGCACCAGCAGCACCAGCAGCAGCCGCCGCAGCAGCAGTACGGGTACGGCGAGGACCAGCAGCACCGCTACTAGCCTTCGGCTCCCGGCGGGGCGCCGGTCACTGCGAGCCGCGGAAGCCGGCGCCCTCCACGATCAGCCCGGCGACCAGCGCGCCCGACATCCCGGCGTGGGCCAGCCCGCCGCCCGGGTGGGACCAGCCGCCGGCGAAGTAGAGCCCGGGCACCGGTGAGGCGTTCGCAGCCGGCAGCCAGCGGCCCCGGTCACCGGCGAGCGCCGGGCCCGGGACCTCGGCCGCGCCCGTCTCCAGAAGGGTGTCGTCGGGGGTGCGGAGCTCCTGCCACAGCAGCCGCTCGCGCAGATCCGGCACCACCATCTCGGCCTGTATCAGCATCTTCCCGGCGAACTCCGTCCAGGACGACAGGGCGCCCTCCGTCGCCGTGACCGTCACCGACTCGTGGTCGTCGTCGGGCCGCAGCGACGGGTCGTCGGGCCGCAGCACCGTCACGGTCGGCAGGTCCGCCGTGGCGTGCACCACCGTGCGGTGCACCGCGCCGGGCTCCCGGGCGCCGCGCAGCGCCAGGCAGACCGTCACCCGGCCCGTCCGCACCGGCTGGAAGCGCGGCCACTCGTCCTGCCGCTCCCAGCCGACCAGCTGCTCCTGGTAGAGCATCGGCACGGGCGCGCCGGCGACCACGTGGTCCGCGCGCACCGTCTCGCCGCCCGCCAGCTTCAGCCCGACCGCCCGGCCGTGCTCCTGGAGGACCTCGGTGACCTCGGTGCCGAAGACGAACTCCACCCGCCGCTGCAGGCACCGCTCGTACACCGCGTCCGCGAGCGCCCGGATGCCGCCGGCCACGTACCAGCTGCCGAAGGTCTGCTCCATGTACGGCAGCACGGCCGCCGAGGCGGGGGCCGTGGCCGGGTCGAAGCCGTATCCCCACGCGTACGAGTCGAGGAGCGCGGCGAGCCGAGGGTCGCGCAGCTCGCGGGCGCCGACCTGGGCGAGCGTGGTCGTCGGACGGCGCAGCAGCCCCGCCTTGAGGGCCGGATACGGCTCGCGGCCGAGCGCGGTGGTGTCCGCGCCCTGCGGCTCCTCCAGGAGCGGACGCCGGGTGCGGTCCCAGGCCTCACGGGCCCGCCCCAGGAAATCGCCCCAGCGCTCGCCGGCGCCCGCGCCGAGCGCCGCGTCCAGGGCGGCGACCGTGCCGGCCCGCGAGGCGTTCGGCAGGTCGACCGTCGTGCCGTCGGCGAAGACATGACGGCTCGCCGGATCGACCTGGGTGAGCGTCACGCACTCCTCCAGCGGCTGCTTGCCCGTCTTCACGAACAGATCGCGGTAGACGGCCGGGAGATGGAGCAGCCCCGGCCCGGTGTCGAAGCCGAAGCCGTCGCGCTCCAGGCGGCGCACCCCGCCGCCGTACGTCGCGTTGATCTCGTACACCGTCACCCGATGGCCCGCCACCGCGAGCCGGGCGGCTGCCGCCATGGCGCCGAGACCCGCGCCGATCACCACAATCCGTGCCATGCCAGGGACCTTATCGGCCCCCGCCGACAATGACGCCGACCGGTCTGAGTACCCGTACCTAGAGGGCGAGATGAGTAGCCGCACGGATGGGCCGTGACCTGCGCGGAGGGGAGAGTGGACCGCACGGAAGGGGCGCGGCTCCGGCACCGCCGACACGGGGCGGCGGAAACGGGGTCGCGTGCCTGCCGGCACGGGGGAAACGGGGACTGCTCTCCGGGGGGCGCACCCAGGTGCGCGGGGGAGCGGAAACACCACGCCGGTCCGGCGAGGCTCGGGGGGATCGAGCCTCGCCGGACCGGCGTCTCTTTCGTTTGCTGCGCGTCCTGAGGCGGTCAGCAGCCGTGCACGCGCCCGTGCAGCAGTCGCGAGAGCGCCGCGTGCACGTCGTCCAGGGAGCGCTCGCTCTGGAACGCCTGCCAGTCGAGCGCGGCCACCAGGACCATGCCGACCAGCGCCGACGCCGTCAGCTGCACGTCGATCTCGTCGCTGAACTCACCGGCCGCCACGCCCTCGCGCAGCACGTTCTCGACGACCGCGACGGCCTCCTGACGGACCACCAGCAGCGTGGAGTTCCAGGCCCGGCCGGTGCGCCACAGCTCCGCCACGTACAGCTGGGTGAAGGCCGGATAGCGCTGGATGAAGACCAGACCGGCCCGGATCATCGCGTCCAGCGCCTCTATCCGGGTGCCGCCGCGGGCGGCGGTCTCCTCGGCCGCCGTCCGCAGCGAGGCGGCGAGCAGGGACACGCCGTGCCGCAGCAGCTCCTCGAAGAGCTCCGTCTTGCTCTTGAAGTTGTAGTAGACGGTCCCCTTGGCCACCCCGGCCCGCTCGGCGATCTCGTCGACCGTGGTCGCCGAGAAGCCCTGCTCCGCGATGAGGGTGACGGCCGCTTCGTAGAGCTTGGCGCGGGTGGCCTGCCGTCTGGTGCTGCTGCTGTCCATGGCGTCGATTCTCACAGAGGCGGTCCTTGTCACAGGGACAGTTCGGGGTGCAGCCGGTCCAGCGTCCACACCTGCTTGCGCCGGGCGGATACCGCGGTCAGGGCCAGCGCGCCGAGGGTGAAGGCGGTGAGCACGGCGACCGCCTGCCAGACCGGCCCGAGGCCGCCGCCGGTGATGAGCCGGCGCAGTGCCCCGATGACGTAGGTCATCGGCAGGTACGGGTGGATGGCGTTGAAGAAGCCCGGGCTCGTCTGGACGGGGTAGGTGCCGCCCGCCGAGGTGAGCTGGAGCATCAGGACCGCGAGCACCAGGATGCGGCCGGCCGCGCCGAAGCGGGCGTTGAGCCACTGGATGATGGCGGCGAAGCAGCAGGTCACCAGGACGAGGAAGCCGACGGTGCCGGCGGCCCGGGCCATCTGCAGGCCGAGGCCCCAGTGGAGCACCGACATCAGGGCGCCCACCTGGAGCACGCCGATCGCGGCGACCGGCAGCCAGCCCGCGAGCGCGATCCGCCAGGCGGAGGCGCCGGCGGCGAGGGCGCGCCGGTTGAGCGGCTGGATGATCATGTACGCGACCATCGCGCCGACCCAGAGCGAGAGCGGGATGAAGTACGGGGCGAAGCCGGTGCCGTAGTTGGGCGCCTTGTGCATCGACTGGGCGGCCAGCTTGACCGGGTCGGCCATCACCTCGGTGCGGTGGTCGCGGTCCTGCTTGTCGTAGTCGGGGATCTTGTCGACGCCGTCCTTGAGGCCGGTGGCCAGCTGGCCCGAGCCGTCCGCCAGCTTGAACAGACCGCCGTCCAGCTGACCGGCGCCCTTCTTCAGCTTGCCGACACCGGTGTCGAGGCCGGCCGAGCCGGACCGGGCGCTGCTGAGGCCGGTGTGCAGCTTCTCGGCGCCGTCGGCGACCTTGTGGGCGCCCGCGTTCAGCTCGTTGATCTTCTTGATCGCGCCCTCGATGTCCTGGTCCAGGTGCGGGGCGCGCCGGGCCAGCTCGTCGGCGTCCTTCTTCAGCTTGGCGAGCCGGGTGTCCAGGGTCTTCAGGTCGCCCTTGCTGTCCTTGGTCAGCTCGTTCAGGTCGTCGGCGATCTTCGAGACGTCGCCGGCGGTGACCGAGGCCTTCTTCAGCAGCTCGCAGCCCCTGGCGTCGGCGAGCGGATTGCCCGCGCACTGCGTCCGGTAGTACGCGGACAGGTCCTCGTCGGCCTTGTGGGCGGCGCTGCGGGCGATCGGGGCCCGGCGCACCAGGTCGTCCAGGTTGTGCCGGACGGCGGTCGCCGAGTCGGAGACCAGGCGGGCGGTGTCGCGGATCGACTTGCCGTTGTTGGCGAGGTAGGGGCGGACCTTGTCGGCGGTGCCGTTCACCTTGTCGGCGAGCTGCTGGGTGCCGCCCGCGACCTGGCGGGCACCGTTCTGCAGGTCCTTGGAGCCCTTGTCGAGCTTCCGGATGCCGCCGGCCAGCTCGCCGCTGCCCTTCTTGGCGTCCTTCAGGCCGTCGGCCAGGCTCTTGGAGCCCGCCTTCGCCTTGTCGACGCCCTCCTTGAGGTCGCCGGCGCCCTTGGCTGCCTCGGCCGTGGCGTCGTGCAGGTCGGAGAAGGAGATGAAGATCTTGTCGAGGAACTTGCGCGAGGAGTTCGTGGAGGCCGCGGCACGCACCTCGGAGAAGACGGTGCGGGAGATCGAGCCGACGATGTAGTTGTTGGCGTCGTTCGTCCGGACCTGCAGGGCGCCGGTCTCGGGAGCGTCGCCGGAGCTGGAGGCGATGCGCTCGCTGAAGTCGGCGGGCATCGTCAGGGACAGGTAGTACGTGCCGTCCTCGACGCCCGCGCGGGCCTCGTCGTCGCTCACCTCGTGCCAGTCGAAGACGGCGCTGTCGCGGAGCTTCTTCGTGATGTCGGAACCCGCGGTGATCTTCTGGCCGCCGGCGGTGGCGCCCTTGTCCGCGTTGACGAGGGCCACGGGGATCTTGTCGAGCCGGCTGTACGGGTCCCAGAACGACCACAGGTACAGCGCGCCGTACAGCAGCGGCAGCAGCAGGATCGCGACGAGCGCGGCGCGCGGGAGCTTCCCCCTGCCGAACCGCTTCAGTTCGAGCGCGGCGAGCTTATGCGAGCGCACCGGACTCCCCCTTCCCGGACTTCGTGATGCTTGCGGTGACGGTGCCGTCCTCAGGGGCGGTGCCGTCTTCGGTGGCGGTGCCGGCTTCGGTGGCGGTGCCGGTGCCGGCGGGCTCGGCCTTCGCGGGCTCGGCCTTCGTGGGCGCCGGCTTCGTGGGCTCGGCCTCGGCGGGCGCGGCCTCGGAGGGCTCGGCCTTCTCCGTCGGCTTCGCGTGCCTGGCGGGCGCGGCGGCCTTCGCGGGCTTGGCCTGCTTCGCGGGCTTCGCTTGCTTCGCGGCGGGGGCCGTGGAGACCGTCAGGGCGTCCTCGGGGGCCTCGCTGCAGACGGCGAGGACCGTGGTGCCGGCCGCGGCGATCGACCGCAGCAGGTCCCACGCCTCGGCGCGGTCGGCGTCCGAGAGCTTGAGGTCGGCGTCGTCGATGGCGAGCAGCCGGGGCTTGCCGATCAGGGCGAGCGCGAGCGACAGGCGCAGCGCCTCCAGGCGCTCCAGGTCCCGTACGGAGGTGCGGTCGCCCTTCGGCAGGGTGGCCGGGTCGAGCCCGGCGGCGGCCAGTGCCTCGTCGATCCGGGCCCGCGCGGCGGCGCGGCGCTCGGCCGGCGGGCGCAGCAGGGCCTTCAGGGAACCGTCGAAGCGGCGCTGGAGCATGACCCGCTCGCGCAGGTGCTCCGCGACGGTCAGGGCCGGGTCCAGGTCGCTGACGCCCGGGACGGGGCCGAGCGCGCTGATCCTGCGCACGGCCGCCATCTTGCGGGGCAGCGGCAGCCCGGCGACCTCGGCGTGGCCCTCCTGGGCCTTCATCCGGCCGGTGAGCGCGAGCAGCAGGCAGGTGCGGCCCGAGCCCGAGGGACCCTCGATGGCGACCAGGCTGCCCGGGGCGGCCTCGAAGCCGATCCCCTGGAACGCCCAGCCGCGCGTGCCCTTCAGTCCGAATCCGTCCGCGACGACGGCGGCGCCGTGGTTCGCTTCCACCATCCCCCCTCTTTTGAACTGACCAGTCAGTGCAAAAAGTTACCGCTGAGTTGGCGAACTGGCAAAAGCCCAGGTCAGCGCGATTGTCAGTGGTGCCGTGCACGATGAGCGCATACGGCCACAGCGCCGTCACCCGACGACAGGAGGCTCGTCATGGCCGGCAACTCCGCCGCAGCCACGCCCCGGCGCCACACCGGAAGTCGCCCTGCCCCCGCCCAGCTCGGACCCGCGTCCGACATCCACCCGGTCCTGCGCCGCACCTCGGCCCCGCCCGCCGCCCTCGACCTGCTCGCCAAGGCCGCGGCCGGACTCGACGAGGCCGCCGCGCTCGACGTGCCGAACGAGCGGTACGCCACCGCCCACCTCGCCGCCCTGCGCACCGCCGCCGCCGTGCTCGCCGCCCGCGGCCGGCCCGAGCGCGACCCCCGCAAGCGGGCCCGGATCCGCAGCGCCTGGGAGGTGCTCCCGGAGATAGCGCCCGAGCTCACCGAATGGAGCGCCCTCTTCGCCTCCGGCGCCGAGCGCCGGGCCCGCGCCGAGGCCGGCATCACCGGCGCCGCCAGCCGCCGCGACGCCGACGACCTGCTCCGCGCCGCCGCCCACTTCCTCCGCCTGGTCGAGCGGCTGCTCGTGCTCCAGCCGGTGCTGCCGCGCCAGCCCGGCGCCGAGGAGGCCACAGGATGATCGGGGGACACGGCCCCAGGCCATAGGGTGGGGGCGTAAGCCCCCGTCACCGAGGAGTCAACAGCCGTGTCGGACCCTTCCGCCGTCTCCGGTCGAGAGGCGACCTCGCGCCCGTCGCGCGCCTCCCTGCGCACCGCCGTCGTCTGGGACGTCCTCAAAGACGCCCTCGACCGCCGGGTCAAGGCCACCGGGCAGGACGGCCTCGACGTGCTCGACACGGGCGGCGGCTCCGGCAACTTCGCGGTCCCGGTGGCCCGCCTCGGCCACCGGGTCACCGTCGTCGACCCCAGTCCCAACGCGCTCTTCGCCCTGGAGCGGCGCGCCGCCGAGGCCGGCGTCGCCGACCGGGTCACCGGAGTCCAGGGCGACATCCGCGGGCTCTTCGACGTCGTCGACCGCGAGGGCTTCGACACCGTCCTGTGCCACGGCGTCCTGGAGTACGTGGACGACCCGGCCGAGGGCGTGCGCAACGCGGCCGCCGCGCTGCGCCCCGGCGGCGCCCTCAGCCTGCTCGCCGCCGGCCTCGGCGGTGCCGTCCTGGCCCGCGCCCTCGCCGGCCACTTCACCGAGGCCCGCACCGCGCTGAGCGACCCGGACGGCCGCTGGGGCGCGGGCGACCCGGTCCCGCGGCGCTTCACCGCCGAGCAGCTCACCGTCCTGGCCGCCGACGCGGGCCTCGACGTCGGCGCCGTCCACGGCGTGCGGGTCTTCGCCGACCTCGTGCCCGGCGTCCTCGTCGACACCGAACCGGGCGCCGCCGAGGCCCTGCTCCGCCTGGAGGCCGCGGCCGCCGAGCTGCCGTCCTTCCAGGCGATCGCCACCCAGCTGCACGTCCTGGGCACCAAGCACGCCTGAGCCCCGCGCGCCACTCGCACGGCGCTGCCCCGCGGCCACGGCTGCGGGGCGGCGGCATACCCGCTGATCAGCGGTGCGGCGGCGGATGGAGTACGCCACAGCCCCGCCGAACAGGGACTTGTCCCCGTATGATCGGAAGACACCATCCGGCATGACGGGCCGGGGGCTGGGGAATCAACGCCTCAGCATCCGATCCGCATGGCGGCCCGGATTGGCGATTTGGATTGAGGGCGGGTTTCACGGGGGCGATTCCCTGCCTATCCTGAAAGGGCCGCTAACCGGTCGCCCCCGCGACCGACGACTAGGAGGACTCCGTGCCGCTCTCGGAGCACGAGCAGCGAATGCTCGAGCAGATGGAGCGAGCGCTGTACGCCGAAGATCCCAAGTTCGCGACAGCGCTCGAGGGAAGCGGGCTGCGTACGTACACCCGGCGACGGGTCTACCAGGCAGTCGCCGGCTTCCTGGTGGGTATCGCGCTCCTCATGGCCGGAATGGTCGCCCAGCAGATCTGGATCAGCGTGGTGGGCTTCCTCGTCATGCTGGGCTGCGCGGTCCTCGCGATCACTGGCTGGCGCAAGGCCCCCAAGCCGGGCGAGCACCTGCGGGGAACCGCGGGCGGCCATCGCACCCGGCAGCGCCGCTCCATGATGACCCGCATCGAAGAACGCTGGCAGCGCCGCCGCGACGAGCAGCAGGGCGGCCACCACTGACGCGGCCCGGACCGCAACCGACGACATGACGCGAGTGGGCCCGCACCGAAAGGTGCGGGCCCACTCGCGTCATGTCGTCGGTTGCGCCTTCCGGCTACGAGGGCTTGCGGACCAGCGCCCGCATCCGCAGCGCCCACGCGCCACTCACCCGGGTCCACCGCTCCCGCGTCGCCCAGACCACCCGCGCCGCCGACTTCGGCAGCAGCACCGCGCGCAGCCGCGCCCGGCGCGACGCCGCGGTGTGCAGCGCACGGCGGACGGCCGTGGCCTCCGGGGCCAGGGCGGCGCCGGCCGGGGGTCGCGGGGCGTAGAGAGTCTCCTCCACCGCGCGTGCCACCCGGTGCAGCGCGTCGGCCGCGTCGAGGGGAAGCTCGCCCAGGGTGAAGATGCGCGCCGCGGTCTTGCGCGGGGTGCGGGAGTCGTCGGGGAGGATCCCGTAGTCCCAGGCGGTGTCGTTGATCTCGCGCCAGACGGCGAGGACACCGCCCGAGGGGCCGAGCCGCGCCGCCCGGACGCGGCTGCGCCAGAGCAGGGGCAGCAGCGGGAGCGCCAGCACGAGGAGCACGGCCAGGGACACCAGGAGCACCTGGGTCCAGGGCAGGCCGTCGTCGCCCGCGAGCGCCGCGCCCGCCGCCTTGTCCGGGCCGCACTCGCCGAGCTTCCTGGCCTGCGGCGGGCAGCTCTCCTGGGCGCTGGGCGCCGCGGAGGGCTGGGCGCTCTGGCCGGCCGAGGGCTGCGCCGACGGGGTGGCCGCGCCGCCGGAGGACCGGTCGCGGGTGTACTCGGGGACCGAGCCGCGCGACGGCGTCGGCTCGAAGCGCGTCCAGCCGGTCCCCTCGAAGTACAGCTCGGGCCAGGCGTGCGCGTCCCGGATGCCGACCGAGACCGAGCCGTCGCTCTGCGGGGTGCCCGGCATGAAGCCGACCGCGACCCGGGCCGGGATGCCCAGGGAGCGGGCCATCGCCGCCATCGAGAAGGAGAAGTGGACGCAGAAGCCCTCCTTGTCCTTCAGGAAGCGGGAGATCGCCTCCACGCCGGTGCCGGACTTGACGTCCACGTCGTAGCGGAAGCCGCCGTCCCGGGCGAACCAGTCCTGCAGCCGCACCGCCCGCTCGTAGTCGGTGCGCGCCCCGCGGGTGACCTTCAGGGCCGTGGACCGCACGTCGGCCGGCAGCGAGGCCGGGACGCGGGTGTACTCGCGGCGCAGGGCGTCCGGCGCGGCCTGGGCGTCGGCCAGCTGCTCGGCGGTGGGCCGCACGTCCAGGCTGGTCACCGTGTAGCGGGCGCCCTTGGTGTTCTGCCCGTTGTCGCCGACGAGCATCCGGCCGGCCGGCTCGTACCGCCAGCCGCCGCTGATGGAGACCCGCGCCGCCGGATACGGCATGGGCAGCCACTTCTGCTCGTACGCCGTGGAGGCGACCAGGTTGGTGGTGACCTCAGAGACGCTGACCCGGGAGGACAGGCCGTCGGGCCAGGGCAGGTTCTCGGGCACGTCCTCGATCGGGCGGACCGAGGACTTCCACGCGGTGCCGTCGAACTGGTCGAGGGCGACGAGCCGCAGATACAGGCCGCTCGTGTCGAGCGCGTTGGTGCGGTAGCGCAGCACCTCGCGGTTCTCCGGCTGGCGCAGGTTGTCCTGGAGCGAGACCAGCGGGTTCACCGCCGAGATCGTCCCGCCCTTGCCCTTGCCGGAGCCCCCGCCCTTGCCGCCGTCGAGGAAGCCCCCGCTCAGGCCGGGCAGCGCGAACGGCACCACGAGCGCGACGCCCAGGGCGACCGCGCCGATCCGCCGCCCGGTGCGCACCGGCGCGGACGCCGGTCCGCCCTTGCCGGAGCCCTCGCCGCCGCCACCGCCGAAGACCCGGCCCCACTGGGACAGCCGGTCCCGGCCCTCGGCCAGGAGCAGCAGCAGATAGCCGGCCGCGGCGAGCAGGAACAGCAGTCCGCCCGCGCCGCCGCCGGAGAGCCCGGCCGCCACCGAGTACAGGGCGAGCAGCGGCAGTCCCGCCGGGGCCGCGCTGCGGAAGGTCACCGCGAGCGTGTCCACGAGCAGGCCGACCACGGCGACGCCGGTGACCAGGAGCAGCCGGATGCCGGCCGTGTTCGGCGCCGGGATGGCGTACGTGCCGACGTCGGTCACGCCGGCCTGGAAGAGGCTCCCGAAGGAGGCGAGGACGTCCGGGCCCGGCAGGAGGCCGAGGACCGCCTCCTCGCGCGCGAAGGCCACGGTCAGCGCGAGCAGCGTGACGAGTGCCTGCGCGGCGATCGTCAGCGGCCGGGCCAGCGGCACCCGGCGGGTCAGCAGTCCGACGGCGCTCTGCAGGCCGAGCACGACGACCGCGATGAGGATCCAGTCCGCCGGCTTCACCAGCGGCAGCAGCGCGGCGGACGCCGTCAGCGTCGCGCCGAAGGCCGCAAGCGTCAGCCGCCCGCGCCCGCTCATGACCAGCCTCCGTACGTTTCGGCCGCGGGAGCCTGCGCCGAGGCCCCGCCGGCGAGCTGCCACAGTTCGGCGAGCCGGGCGCCGGGCGCCACGGCGAACGCCTGCCAGCCGGCCTCGCACAGCCGGCGCACCCGGTCCTCGACCGCCCCGGCGACGGCGCCGCCGGTCAGCCAGGTCCCGGAGTCGAGCACGAAGGCGACGGCGGTGCCGTGCCGCTGCCGCATCCGGGCGGTGAGCGCCGCCTGCTCCTCGTCGAGGTCGCCGAGGAAGGCGACGAGGAGCCCCTCGTGCCCGCCGCGCAGCACGTCGTACGCCCGGGAGAGCCCGGCCCCGTCCGAGTGCTCGACGACGGCGAGGGTGTCCAGGAGCAGCCCGCCGGTCTCGGCGGCGCCCTCGACGGAGCGGCCGGCCTCGGCGAAGCCCTCGGCGCCCTCGCCGGGCACCGTGCTGCCGCTGTCGGTGAGCAGCCGCACCGAGAAGCCGCGCTCCAGCATGTGCGTGAGCACGGAGGCGGCGCCGGAGACGGCCCACTCGAAGGCCGAGTCGGGTCCGCCGCCCTCGTAGGCGACGGCCCGGGTGTCGAGCAGCACCGTGCAGCGGGCGCGCTGCGGCTGCTCCTCGCGGCGCACCATCAGCTCGCCGTAGCGGGCGGTGGAGCGCCAGTGGACCCGGCGCAGGTCGTCACCGTGCCGGTAGGCGCGCGGAATGATGTCGTCGTCGCCGGCGAGCGCGAGGGCCCGGTGCTGTCCGTCGCCGTAGCCGGAGGACTCGCCGCCGAGCCCGACCGGCGGCAGCGCCTCGGTGCGCGGGATGACGGTGAGGTTGTCGTGGGCGCTGAAGGAGCGGGTCAGCTCGCACATCCCGAAGGGGTCGCTGAGCCGCAGCTGGAGCGGGCCGAGCGGGAAGCGGCCGCGCAGGTCGGAGCGGACCCGGTAGGACACCTCGCGCCGGCCGCCGGCCTCGACCCGGTCGAGCACGAAGCGGGGCCGCGGCCCCAGCATGTACGGCACGTGGTCCTGGAGCATGAGCAGGCCGGTGGGCACGCGGGAGACGTTGTCCACGCGGAGGTGGACCCGGGCCTCGGCGCCGGTCTCGACCCGCTGCGGGGCGAGCCGGCGGCTGCCCGCGACCCGGTAGCGGGTGCGGTGCAGCACGACGACGCAGATCAGCGGGAGCACGGCGAGCAGCAGTCCGACGCGCAGCAGGTCGGACTGGCCGAGCACGTAGGCGCAGACGGCGGCGGCGATCCCGGCGGCCAGGAAGGACCGGCCGCGGGTGGTGAGCCCGCCCAGGGCGGCCCGCAGGCCGCCCCGGTCGCCGTCCTCCCGCTGCCCCTCGCCCTGGGGCGGATGCCCCTGCGGGGCCGGCGGAGCGGCGGCGGTGCCCATCACAGCCGCCGGCCGCCGGGCTGGTGCTGGCCGTAGAGCGGCCCGGCCTGCGGCGCGGGCGGCGCGGCGGCGGGGACGGGGGTGCGCTGGAGGATGTCGTGCACGACCTGCTCGGCCGTGCGGCGGCCGAGCTGCGCCTGCGCGGTGGGCAGCAGCCGGTGGGCGAGCACCGGGGCGGCGAGCGCCTGGAGGTCGTCGGGCAGCACGTACTCCCGGCCGCTGAGCGCGGCGGACGCCTTCGCGGCCCGCAGCAGGTGCAGCGTGGCGCGCGGGGAGGCACCGAGCCGCAGCTCGGGGTGGTTGCGGGTGGCGGCGACCAGGTCGACCGCGTAGCGCCGGACGGCGTCGGCGACGTGCACCGCGCGCACGGCCTCGACGAGCTTGAGCACGTCATGGGCGTGGGCGACCGGCTGGAGGTCGTCGAGCGGGGAGACCGAGCCGTGCGCGTCGAGCATCTTCAGCTCGGCGTCGGGGCTCGGGTACCCCATGGAGACCTTGGCCATGAAGCGGTCGCGCTGGGCCTCGGGCAGCGGGTAGGTGCCCTCCATCTCCACCGGGTTCTGGGTGGCGACGACCATGAAGGGGCTGGGCAGCTCGTAGGTCTGGCCGTCGACCGTGACCTGGCGCTCCTCCATGGACTCAAGGAGCGCGGACTGGGTCTTGGGCGAGGCCCGGTTGATCTCGTCGCCGATGACGATCTGGGCGAAGATCGCGCCCGGCTTGAACTCGAACTCGCGCCGCTGCTGGTCGAAGACCGACACGCCCGTCACGTCCGACGGCAGCAGGTCGGGCGTGAACTGGATGCGGCGCACCGAGCAGTCGATGGACCGGGCCAGTGTCTTGGCCAGCATGGTCTTGCCCACGCCGGGGACGTCCTCGATCAGGAGGTGTCCCTCGGCGAGGAGCACGGTCAGTGCGAGACGTACGACCTCGGGCTTGCCCTCGATCACACCCTCCACCGACCGGCGGATCCGCTCCGCTGTGGTGGTCAGATCAGCGAGGCTCGCTCGATCGTCATAGGTCGTCACCCGGCCCTCCTCGGCCCTTCGCAGCACCGACACCTGCCCCCGGCACGGTGGCCGGGGGGTGTCACCCGTGCATTCTTGTTGCCGCGAGCGGGTCGTGTCACTTGCCCCCGGCCCGCCTGTGGATAACTGCGGGTGAATTGCCGGGGTTTGAGGGCTTGTGGCGGAGCGAATCGTCTGCTCGGCTCCGTCAGTTCGCCGGGTCGATCTCGCGCAGCAGGCCCGACGTCACGTCGAAGACGAAGCCGCGGACGTCGTCGATGTGCGGCAGGAACGGCGAGGTGCGCACCCGCTGCATCGACTGGCGGACGTCCTGGTCGACGTCGCGGAAGGCCTCCACGGCCCAGGCCGGGCGCTGGCCGACCTCGTCCTCCAGCTCGTGCCGGAAGTCCTCGGTGAGCGACTCGAGGCCGCAGTTGGTGTGGTGCACGAGCATCACGCTGCGGGTGCCCAGCGCCCGCTGGCTGATGGTGAGGGAGCGGATGACGTCGTCGGTGACGACACCGCCCGCGTTGCGGATGGTGTGGCAGTCGCCGAGTTCGAGCCCGAGCGCGGCGTGCAGGTCGAGACGGGCGTCCATGCAGGCGACCACGGCCACCCGGCGCACGGGCCGGGCGTCCATTCCGGGGTCGGTGAAGTCGGCGGCGTAACGCGCGTTGGCGTGGACGAACCGGTCGATGACCGTGCCCTCGGTCTTTATCGCGTCTTCGGCGGTGGAGTGCGCAGAGGTCGACATGTCTCCGAAGGTAATGGTCACCGTGTGGACAAGCCTGCTGTGAGAGCGGACAAAGTCCGCCATAGAACCTTGTTGTGAGCGAACCCACAGGAGGCGGGAAACGGGTCCGTCCGGGTGAATCCCGCGAAACGACCGTCCGCCCCCGCCGCAGCGCGCGACGCGCCAGCCGGTTGGTTGACCGGCGGGTCCGGTGGACTAAAGTGGCGCGAAGTTCACGGAGACATCGAGCGAATTCCGCCGTTTCTCCCCGTAAGTGCGGCGGTACCTGCGGCTCGGCCTCCTTCCGCTCGCCGGTGGTACCTGTCTCCGCCGGATCTGAGAGGGCGCCTTGAGCAACGACCGACATGTCCCGGTGATGCTCCAGCGGTGTCTGGACATGTTGGCCCCCGCCCTCGGACGCCCCGGCGCCGTCGTCGTCGACTGCACCCTCGGGCTCGGCGGGCACAGCGAGGCGCTGCTCCGGCAGTTCCCGGAGGTGCGGCTCGTCGCGCTCGACCGGGACAAGGAGGCGCTGCGCCTCTCCGGCGAGCGGCTCGCCCCGTACGGCGAGCGCGCCACGCTCGTGCACGCGGTGTACGACGAGCTGCCCGAGGTGCTGGAGCGGCTCGGCATCCCGCGCGTCGACGGCGTCCTGTTCGACCTGGGCGTCTCCTCCATGCAGCTCGACGAGGCCGACCGCGGCTTCGCCTACGCGCAGGACGCCCCGCTCGACATGCGCATGGACCAGACGACCGGCATGAGCGCGGCCGAGGTCCTCAACACCTACCCGGCCGGCGAGCTGGTCCGCATCCTGCGCGCGTACGGCGAGGAGAAGCAGGCCAAGCGGATCGTGTCGGCGATCGTCCGCGAGCGCGAGAAGGAGCCCTTCTCCAACAGCGCCCGGCTGGTCGAGCTGATCCGCGACGCGCTGCCGCAGGCCGCCAAGCGCACCGGCGGCAACCCGGCCAAGCGCACCTTCCAGGCCCTGCGGATCGAGGTCAACGGCGAGCTGTCGGTCCTGGAGCGGGCCATCCCGGCCGCGGTGAAGGCGCTCGCCGTCGGCGGCCGGATCGCCGTCCTGTCGTACCACTCCCTGGAGGACCGGCTGGTCAAGCAGGTCTTCGCGGCGGGCGCCGCGACCACCGCGCCGCCCGGCCTCCCCGTCGTACCCGAGCAGTACCAGCCCCGCCTGAAGCTCCTGACCCGCGGCGCCGAGCTCCCCACCGAGGCGGAGATCGAGGAGAACCGCCGCGCCGCTCCCGCTCGTCTGAGGGGTGCGGAGCGGATCAGGGAGGACGTGGAGCCGTGAACCGGAAGGGGCCTTTGAAAGGACGGGCCGCCAGGCTCGGCAGGCTCATGCCTTCCGGGCCGAGCACCGCGGCCCGCACCCCCTTCGTCCTGCTCGTCGTGCTGCTGCTCGGCGGTGGTCTCATCACGCTCCTGATGCTCAACTCGGCCCTCAACCAGGGCTCGTTCAAGCTCAGCGAGCTGCGGAAGAAGACCACCGAGCTCACCGACGAGGAGCAGGCCCTCCAGCGGGACGTGGACGACAGCGCCGCCCCCGACGCCCTGGAGCGGCGCGCCCGCGAGCTCGGCATGGTGCCCGGCGGCAGCCCCGCCTTCCTGGACCCCGACGGCCGGGTGCGGGGAGTGCCCTCGGTGGCCGTCTCCCCGAAGCCCTCGCCGCGCCCCACCCCGCCGCCGGCCCCGCCCGCGACCCAGGCCCCGCCCGCCAGGGGGACCGGCACGCCGAAGCCGCCCGCGACCGGCGCCCCGACCGCTCCCGCGACCGCCCCGACGACCTCCGGCAGGTGACCCGTGCCCTCCCAGGAGCCTCCGCGCCGCCGTGTGCCCGGCCCCGCCCGGCCCGCACAGCCGCGCCGACCGGCACAGCGCCCCGCCCAGCGGTCCGCGCCGCCGCGCCGGCCCGCGGCCCGGCCCGCCGCCAAGGCGCGCACGATCCGGCTCGGCAGCCCCAAGCCGCGGCTGCGGCTGGTCTCCCTGGGCCTGACGCTGGTCATGCTGGCCTTCGTGGTGCGGCTGCTCCAGGTGCAGGCCGTGGACGCCGCCGCGTACGCCGCGAAGGCCGAGAAGCACCGCTACCTCGAGTACACCCTCACCGCCGACCGCGGTGAGATCACCGACCGGGCCGGCATCGCGCTGGCCGCCAGCGTCGACGCGTACGACATCACCGCCGACCCCAAGCTCTTCACGCCCGAGGACGCCAAGCTGCGCGACGCCCCGGAGCAGGCGGCGGCGCTGCTCGCGCCGATCCTCGGCAAGGAGCCGGCCGAGCTCGCCAAGAAGCTGCGCACGCCCCGATCCCGCTACACCGTGCTCGCCCGCAAGCAGACCCCGCAGGTCTGGAACCAGATCAAGGACCTGAAGAAGGTCTACGAGCAGAAGGCCGCGCCCGCCCACGGCGGCAACGGCGTCAACCTGCTCGGCGGCGTCCTGAGCGAGCCGGTCACCAAGCGGGTGTACCCGAACGGGGAGCTGGCCGCCGGGATACTGGGCTACGTCAACGCCGAGGGCCGAGGCGCCGGCGGCATCGAGTCCATGCTCGACAAGGAGCTGGCCGGCCAGGACGGCAAGATCCGCTTCGCCCAGTCCGGCGGCCGCCGCGTGCCCACCGCCGGCTCCCAGGGCACCCCGGCCGTCCCCGGTTCGACCATCGAGCTGACCATCGACCGGGACATCCAGTGGGCCGCCCAGCAGGCCATCACCGAGCAGGTCCGCAAGTCGAAGGCCGACCGCGGCTACGTCGTCGTCCAGGACACCCGCACCGGCGAGGTCCTGGCCATGGCCAACGCGCCGGGCTTCGACCCCAACGACCTCTCCCAGGCCAACGCCACCGCCATGGGCAACGCGGCCCTCCAGGACGCCTACGAACCCGGCTCCACCGCCAAGGTCATGTCCATGGCCGCCGTCCTGGAGGAGGGCGTCGCCGCCCCCGACACCCGGGTCACCGTGCCCAACCGGCTGCACCGCGGCGACCGCCTCTTCGGCGACGACATCGACCACCCGACCTGGTACCTGACGCTCAACGGCGTCCTCGCCAAGTCCAGCAACATCGGCACCATCCTCGCCACCGGCCAGCTCGGCAAGACGCAGCCCGAGGCCAACCAGGTGCTCTACGACTACCTGCGCAGGTTCGGGATCGGCAGCCCCACCGGGCTCGGCTACCCGGGCGAGACCCCCGGCATCCTCGCCAAGCCGCAGGACTGGTCGACCTCGCAGCAGTACACGATCCCGTTCGGCCAGGGCCTGTCGGTCAGCGCCATGCAGGCCGCCTCCGTCTACTCGACCATCGCCAACGGAGGCGTACGGATCGAGCCGACCCTGGTCCGCGGCATCAAGGGCCCCGACGGGCGCTTCACCCCGGCACCCGCGCCCAAGGAGAGCCGGGTGGTCAGCGAGAAGACCGCCACCACCCTCGCGAAGATGCTGGAGTCCGTCGTCGACGACCAGGAGGGCACCGGCACCAAGGCCGCCATCCCCGGCTACCGGGTGGCCGGCAAGACCGGCACCGCCAACCGCGTCGACCCCGAACTCGGCCGCTACAAGGGCTACACCGCGTCCTTCGCCGGCTTCGCGCCGGCCGACCAGCCCCGCATCGCCGTCTACTGCGCCATCCAGAACCCCACCAAGGGCAGCTACTTCGGCGGCCAGATCTGCGGACCCATCTACAAGAAGGTGATGGAGTTCGCCCTCAAGACCCTGCACATCCCGCCGACCGGCAGCCAGCCCGCCCGGCTCCCGGTGACGTTCAAACCCTGAAAGCCGTAACACCGCGTGAAACTCCGGGAGCACCAGTGAGAACGATCACCCCACATTCCGGGAACCGGAAATCGAACTCCAGCGACGCAACGGCTCGATTTAGCCCTGCGCAGGGTGCGCCCGGTACGCTCACCGCCGTGCCACACGCTGATCAGTACCGAACCACCCCGCCCCGCCCGGAGCGGGTCCGCCCGACACCCCTGGGCGAGCTCGCCGCGCGGCTCGGCACCGAGACCTCCGGCGGCTCCGGCCGTGACGTCGAGATCTCGGGCATCACGCACGACTCGCGGGCGGTCCGCCCCGGTGACGTCTACGCGGCCCTGCCCGGGGCCCGCGCACACGGCGCCGACTTCGTCGCCCAGGCCGCGGGGCTCGGCGCCGCCGCCGTCCTGACCGACCCGGCGGGCGCCGAACGCGCCGCCGCGACCGGCCTGCCGGTCCTGGTCGTCGAGGACCCGCGCGGCCGGATGGGCGAGCTCGCCGCCGAGATCTACGGCCGGCCCGGCGCGGAACTGCTGCAGATCGGCATCACCGGCACCTCCGGCAAGACCACCACCGCCTACCTCGTCGAGGGCGGGCTGCGCGGCGCGGGCAAGGCCACCGGCCTCGTCGGCACGGTCGAGATGCGCATCGGCGACGAGCGCATCAAGTCCGAGCGCACCACCCCCGAGGCCACCGACCTCCAGGCCCTGTTCGCCGTCATGCGCGAACGCGGCGTCGAGGCCGTCGCCATGGAGGTCTCCAGCCACGCGCTCGTGCTCGGCCGGGTCGACGGCTGCGTCTTCGACGTCGCCGTCTTCAACAACCTGAGCCCGGAGCACATGGAGTTCCACTCCGACATGGAGGACTACTTCCAGGCCAAGGCCCGTCTGTTCACCCCCGAGCGCAGCAGGCTCGGCGTGGTGAACGCCGACGACGCCTACGGCCGCCGGCTCGCCAAGGAGGCGGCCGTCCCGGTCGTCACCTTCTCCGCGACCGGCGCCGCGGACGCCGACTGGCGCGCCGAGGACGTCGTCACCGGCGCCGCCGACTCCACCTTCACGGTCGTCGGCCCGGCCGGTGAGCGGATCTCCGCCACCGCCCCGCTGCCCGGCCCGTTCAACGTGGCCAACACCCTCGCCGCGATCGTCACCCTCGCCGCCGCCGGGATCGACCCGCAGACCGCCGCCGACGGCGTCGCCGCCGTCCCCGGCGTGCCCGGGCGTCTGGAGAAGGTCGACGCGGGCCAGCCGTACCTCGCCGTCGTCGACTACGCGCACAAGACGGACGCCGTCGAGTCGGTGCTGCGCTCGCTGCGCGAGGTCACCCGGGGCCGGCTGCACATCGTCATCGGCTGCGGCGGCGACCGCGACGTCACCAAGCGCGGCCCGATGGGCGCCGCCGCGGCCCGGCTCGCCGACACCGCCGTCCTCACCTCGGACAACCCGCGCTCCGAGGACCCGCTCGCGATCCTCACCGCGATGCTCACCGGCGCCGCCGGGGTGCCGCGGGAGGAGCGCGGCCAGGTCCTCGTCGACGCCGACCGTGCCGCCGCCATCGCCGCCGCCGTGGCCCGCGCCGAGCCGGGCGACACCGTCCTGGTCGCGGGCAAGGGCCACGAGCAGGGCCAGGAGACCGCCGGCGTGGTGCGCCCCTTCGACGACCGTCAGGTCCTGCGCGAGGCGATTGCCAGCCGGCAGCAGGACGCTTCCCGTCACCAGAACAGTCAGGGATGAAGCAGTGATCGCCCTCTCCCTCGCCGAGATCGCCGAAATCGTCGGCGGGCAGCCGCACGACATACCGGATCCGACCGTCCAGGTCACCGGTCCCGTCGTCATCGACTCCCGCCAGGTGAAGCCCGGCAGCCTCTTCGCCGCCTTCGCCGGCGAGCACGTCGACGGCCACGACTACGCGGAGCGCGCCGTCCAGGCGGGCGCGGTCGCCGTGCTGGCCGCCCGCCCCGTCGGCGTGCCCGCCCTCGTCGTCGCCGACGTCCAGGCGGCGCTCGGCGCCCTCGCGCGCACCGTCGTCGAGCGCCTCGGCACCGATGTCGTCGCGCTCACCGGCTCGGCCGGCAAGACCTCCACCAAGGACCTGATCGCCCAGGTCCTCCAGAAGCACGCGCCGACCGTGTGGACGCCCGGCTCGCTCAACAACGAGATCGGCCTGCCGCTCACCGCGCTCACCGCCGACGCCGGCACCCGCCACCTCGTCTTGGAGATGGGCGCGCGCGGAATCGGCCACATCCGCTACCTCACCGGACTGACCCCGCCGCGCATCGGCCTCGTCCTCAACGTGGGCACCGCGCACATCGGCGAGTTCGGCGGCCGCGAGCAGATCGCCCAGGCCAAGGGCGAGCTGGTCGAGGCGCTGCCGGCCGCCGAGGACGGCGGCGTCGCCGTCCTCAACGCCGACGACCCCCTCGTCCGTGCCATGGCCTCCCGTACCAAGGCCAAGGTGACACTGTTCGGAGAAGCGGACGAAGCGGCCGTACGGGCCGAGAACGTCCGGCTCACGGAGAACGGACAGCCCTCTTTCAGGCTTCACACACCCACCGGGTGCAGCGACGTGACCTTGCGCCTGTACGGTGAGCACCACGTGTCGAACGCGCTCGCCGCGGCCGCCGTCGCCCATGAGCTGGGGATGGCCGCCGAGGAGATCGCCACCGCGCTCTCCGAGGCAGGCACCCTGTCGCGCTGGCGCATGGAGGTCACCGAGCGTCCGGACGGCGTGACGATCGTCAACGACGCCTACAACGCGAACCCCGAGTCCATGCGAGCCGCCCTGCGCGCGCTCGCGGCCATGGGCAGGTCTGCACAGGCCAGGGGCTCCCGTACGTGGGCGGTGCTCGGCAAGATGGCCGAGCTCGGCGACGACTCGCTCGCCGAGCACGACGCGGTCGGACGGCTCGCCGTCCGGCTCAACGTCAGCAAGCTCGTGGCGGTCGGGGACAGGGAAGCGTCCTGGCTGCAACTGGGCGCCTATAACGAGGGTTCGTGGGGTGAGGAGTCGGTGCACGTGTCCGACGCGCAGGCGGCGGTCGACCTGCTGCGCAGTGAGCTGCGGCCGGGGGACATCGTCCTGGTGAAGGCTTCCAGGTCGGTGGGTCTGGAGCGGGTCGCCATGGCACTGCTCGAGAACAGCGCCGAGGGTGAGGGTGCCGGCCGATGAGGCAGATCCTCTTCGCGGGGGCCATCGGGCTCTTCCTGACCCTGATCGGCACCCCGCTGCTCATCAAGCTGCTCGCCCGCAAGGGATACGGCCAGTTCATCCGCGACGACGGCCCGCGCGGCCACGCCGGCAAGAAGGGCACGCCCACCATGGGCGGCATCTCCTTCATCCTGGCCACCCTCATCGCCTACGCCCTGGCCAAGGTCATCACCGGTGAGGACCCGACGTACTCGGGCGTCCTGGTGCTGTTCCTGATGGCCGGCATGGGCCTGGTCGGCTTCCTCGACGACTACATCAAGATCGTCAAGCAGCGTTCGCTGGGCCTGCGGGCCAAGGCGAAGATGGCCGGCCAGCTGATCGTCGGCATCGCCTTCGCCGTGCTCTCGCTGCAGTTCGCCGACGCGCGCGGCAACACCCCGGCGTCCACGAAGCTCTCCTTCATCGCCGACTTCGGCTGGTACATCGGCCCGGTGCTCTTCGTGGTCTGGGCTCTCTTCATGATCCTGGCCATGTCCAACGGCGTGAACCTGACGGACGGTCTGGACGGCTTGGCCACCGGCGCGTCGGTGATGGTCTTCGGCGCCTACACCTTCATCGGGCTCTGGCAGTTCCAGGAGTCGTGCGCCAACGCCATGACCCTGACGAACCCGAACGCCTGCTTCGAGGTGCGCGATCCACTCGACCTCGCCGTCGTCGCCTCCGCCCTGATGGGCGCCTGCTTCGGCTTCCTGTGGTGGAACACCTCGCCCGCCAAGATCTTCATGGGTGACACGGGCTCGCTGGCCCTCGGCGGCGCGCTCGCCGGTCTCGCCATCTGCTCCCGTACGGAGCTGCTGCTCGCCATCCTGGGCGGCCTGTTCGTGATGATCACGATGTCCGTGGTCATCCAGGTCGGCTCGTTCAAGATGACCGGCAAGCGCGTCTTCCGGATGGCGCCCCTCCAGCACCACTTCGAACTCAAGGGGTGGTCAGAGGTCCTGGTGGTCGTCCGGTTCTGGATCATCCAGGGCATCTACGTCATCGTCGGCCTGGGCATCTTCTACGCGGGATGGGCATCCGAAAAGTGAGCGAACAGCTGGACTGGCAGGGCAAGAAGGTCACCGTCGCCGGCCTCGGCGTGAGCGGCATCCCGGCCGCCCGCGCGCTGCACGGCCTCGGCGCGGTCGTCACGGTCGTCAACGACGGCGACGACGAGCGCTCCAGGGCCCAGGCGGCCGATCTCGAGGCGGCGGGCATCACCGCCCGCCTCGGCGACGGGGCGACCCTGCCGCCCGGCACCGAGCTCATCGTCACGGCGCCCGGCTGGCAGCCCGACAAGCCGCTCTTCCGGGCCGCCGAGGCGGCCGGCGTGGAGATCTGGGGCGACGTCGAGCTGGCCTGGCGCCTGCGCGGCCCCGAGGCCGCGCCCTGGCTCGCGGTCACCGGCACCAACGGCAAGACCACGACCGTGCGGATGCTCGCCTCCATCCTGGAGGCGGCCGGCCTGAAGACGGCCGCCGTCGGCAACATCGGGGTCTCGCTGCTCGACGCCGTCCTCGGCGAGGAGCGCTACGACGTCCTCGCCGTCGAGCTGTCCAGCTACCAGCTGCACTGGGCGCCCTCGCTGCGCGCCCACTCGGCCGCCGTGCTCAACCTGGCGCCCGACCACCTCGACTGGCACGGCTCCATGGAGGCGTACGCCGCCGACAAGGGCCGGATCTACGAGGGCAACCAGGTCGCCTGCGTCTACAACGTGGCCGACCAGGTCACCGAGGATTTGGTCCGCGAGGCCGACGTCGAGGAGGGCTGCCGTGCCATCGGCTTCACCCTCGGCACGCCCGGCCCCTCGCAGCTCGGCGTGGTCGACGGCATCCTCGTCGACCGGGCCTTCGTGCCCAACCGGCAGAAGAACGCCCAGGAGCTGGCCGAGGTCTCCGACGTCCAGCCGCCGGCCCCGCACAACATCGCCAACGCGCTCGCCGCGGCCGCCCTCGCGCGCGCCTTCGGCGTCGAGCCGAAGGCCGTACGGGACGGGCTGCGGGCCTTCCGGCCCGACCCGCACCGCATCGAGACGGTCGAGGAGATCGAGGGCGTCGTCTACGTCGACGACTCCAAGGCCACCAACACCCACGCCGCGGAAGCCTCGTTGGCGGCCTACGACCCGATCGTCTGGATCGCCGGCGGCCTCGCCAAGGGCGCGACCTTCGACGAGCTCGTCCAGAAGTCGGCCAAGCGGCTGCGCGGCGTCGTCCTGATCGGCCAGGACCGCGCGCTGATCCGCGAAGCCCTGACGCGACACGCCCCGGAAGTCCCGGTGGTGGACCTCGACCGGACCGACACTGGGGCGATGTCCGCGGCGGTCCAGGAGGCGGCGGCGCTCGCCCAGCCGGGGGACACGGTCCTCCTGGCCCCGGCCTGTGCGTCGATGGACATGTTCACCAACTACAACAAGCGGGGCGACGCCTTCGCGGACGCCGTCCGCTCGCTCGCCGCCACCGGGCGCGCCTGACCTGACCAGCGGAAGGGTCCCGGCCGCGGGCCGGGCACGACTGGAGGGGACAGCGACCATGCCGAGCAGAACCGCCGGGACGCGAAAGGCCGCCGCCGCGCGCGGGGGCGGCCGGCCCGCTCCCGCCGCGCCGCGCGGCCGGCGCCCGGGCGGGCCGCGGGGGCTGTACGAGCGGGCCCGCAGGGCCTGGGACCGGCCGCTCACCGCGTACTACGTGATCGTCGGCGCCGGACTGCTCATCACCGCGCTCGGCCTGGTGATGGTCTACTCCGCCTCGATGATCACGGCGCTCCGCTACGACCTGGTGCCCTCGTACTTCTTCCGCAAGCAGTTCCTCGCGGCGCTGCTCGGCGGCGGACTGCTCCTGGTGGCCTCCCGGATGCCGGTGAAGCTGCACCGGGCGCTCGCCTACCCGATCATGCTCGGGGCGATCTTCCTGATGGTGCTCGTCCAGATCCCCGGGATAGGGGTCGCGGTCGGCGGCAACCAGAACTGGATCTCGCTGGGCGGCCCGTTCATGCTCCAGCCCAGCGAGTTCGGCAAGCTGGCGCTGATCCTGTGGGGCGCCGATCTGCTGGCCCGCAAACAGGACATGAAGCTGCTCACGCAGTGGAAGCACATGCTGGTCCCGCTGGTGCCCGGAACGTTTCTGCTGCTCGGCCTGATCATGCTGGGCGGTGACATGGGCACGGCGATCATCCTCACGGCGATCCTGTTCGGCCTGCTGTGGACCGCCGGCGCGCCCACCCGGCTCTTCGTCGGCGTACTCGGAGTCGCCGCCGCGATCGGCGCCCTGCTCATCAAGACCAGCCCGCACCGCATGGAACGCTTCGGCTGCCTCGGCGCCAGCGACCCGGGCGGCGCGGGCGACCCGTGCTGGCAGGCCGCCCACGGGATCTATGCTCTGGCCTCGGGCGGATGGTTCGGTTCCGGTCTGGGCGCGAGTGTGGAAAAATGGGGTCAACTCCCCGAAGCGCACACCGACTTCATCTTCGCCGTCACCGGGGAGGAACTGGGTCTGGCGGGGACGCTGTCGGTGCTCGCCCTGTTCGCGGCTCTAGGCTATGCGGGTATCCGCGTGGCCGGAGGCACGGAGGACCCCTTCGTCAGGTATGCCGCGGGAGGCGTGACCACCTGGATCACGGCGCAGGCCGTGATCAACATCGGTGCGGTGCTCGGTCTGCTGCCGATCGCCGGAGTCCCGCTCCCGCTGTTCTCCTACGGGGGGTCGGCCCTGCTGCCGACCATGTTCGCCGTCGGGCTGCTGATCGCGTTCGCGCGACAGGAACCCGCCGCGAAAGCGGCCCTGGCCATGCGCCGCCCCGGCTGGGGCAAGCGGGCCGGGGGGAGATGGAAGTCGATGCGACGGCGCGTCAAGAAGCGACCGTCCGGAGAGCGGTGAATTTCGGTGCATGTCGTCCTCGCCGGCGGAGGTACCGCCGGCCACATCGAGCCCGCGCTCGCCCTCGCGGACGCCCTGCGCAGGCAGGACCCCACCGTGGGCATCACGGCGCTGGGCACGGAGCGCGGCCTGGAGACCCGGCTGGTCCCCGAACGGGGCTACGAGCTGGCGCTCATCCCCGCCGTGCCGCTGCCCCGCAAGCCCACGCCCGAGCTGATCACCGTCCCCGGACGGCTGCGCGGCACCATCAAGGCCGCCGAGCAGGTCCTGGAGCGCACCAAGGCGGACTGCGTGGTCGGCTTCGGCGGCTACGTGGCCCTGCCCGGCTATCTGGCCGCCAAGCGGCTCGGCGTGCCGATCGTGGTCCACGAGGCCAACGCCCGGCCCGGCCTGGCCAACAAGATCGGCTCGCGGTACGCGGCCGGGGTCGCCGTCGCCACCCCGGACTCCAAGCTCCGCAACGCCCGTTACATCGGCATCCCGCTGCGGCACTCGATCGCGACCCTCGACCGCGCCCGCGTGCGCCCCGAGGCGCGCGCCGCCTTCGGGCTCGACCCGAACCTGCCGACCCTGCTGGTCTCCGGCGGCTCCCAGGGCGCACGCCGGCTCAACGAGGTCGTGCAGCAGATCGCCCCGGTGCTCCAGCGCTCCGGCATCCAGATCCTGCACGCGGTCGGCCCGAAGAACGAACTGCCGCGTGTCGACAACATGCCCGGAATGCCGCCGTACGTGCCGGTACCGTACGTGGACCGGATGGATCTCGCGTACGCCGCCGCCGACATGATGCTCTGCCGCGCGGGCGCGATGACCGTCGCCGAGCTCTCCGCCGTCGGACTCCCGGCCGCCTACGTCCCGCTGCCCATCGGCAACGGCGAACAGCGGCTCAACGCCCAGCCGGTGGTCAAGGCCGGCGGCGGACTCCTCGTCGACGACGCGGAGCTGTCGCCGCAGTGGGTGCAGGGCAACGTCCTGCCCGTGCTCGCCGATCCGCACCGGCTGTACGAGATGTCCCGCGCCGCCGCCGAGTTCGGCCGCCGGGACGCCGACGACCTGCTCGTCGGCATGGTGTACGAGGCGATCGCCGCCCGCCGCTAGGCGGCAACGGCGCCCACGGCGAGGAGAGACGTGGCAGGGAAGAGCGCGAGCGGCAGGTCCGAGGGCGCCCCGCGGCGGCCGGCCCCGGCGGGCACCCGGAGGTTCCCGGTGCCCGGCCCGCGCGCCCTCCTGCTCGGCCTCGCCGCCGTCGTCCTGCTGGCCGGCGGCATCTGGGCGCTGTACGGCTCCACCTGGTTCCGGGTCGAGAAGGTGAGCACCTCCGGCACGGAGGTGCTCACCCCGGACCAGGTCGAGCGTGTCGCGGCCGTGCCGCTCGGCGCGCCGCTGGTCTCCGTCGACACCGACGGCATCGAGGCGCGGCTGCGCCGCGAGCTGCCGCGGATCGACAGCGTGGACGTCGTACGGTCGTGGCCGCACGGAATCGGTCTGAAAGTGACGGAACGTCGGCCGGTCCTGCTCCTCCAAAACGGCGGAAAGTTCGTCGAAGTGGACTCCGGCGGTGTGCGCTTCGCCACCGTGCCGACCCCGCCCCGCGGCGTACCCCGGCTCGTCCTCGACGTCGCCGCCTCGCCGAGCCTGCGCCGCTTCGACGCGGAGCGGCTCCTCGACGTCGCCGTAGGCGTGACGGGCGAACTCCCGGAGAAAATCGCCCAAGACGTCCGTGTCGTCCGGATCACGTCCTTCGACTCCATCATTCTGGAGCTCGGCAAGGGCCGCAGCGTCTTCTGGGGCAGCGGCGAGGACGGGCCGGTGAAGGCCCGCGTCCTCACCGCGCTGATGAACGCGACTCCCAAAGCGGGGCACTTCGATGTAAGTGCCCCCACCGCACCCGCTTCGTCGCGGAGTTGACGCCCATCAGCCCAGGCCAGCCCCCTGGTTGGCCAGGGCTACGGGTGATCACATAGGGTGAAAAGAAAAACGGGAGGTTCGGCGTGTTCGTTGAACGTGCGCCACTTGTCGACTTAGTGTCCTGTTCGGAAGAGTCCAGCGAACAGGGACACTAGTAACCCTAAACTTCAACGTTAGGGTTTGGGTCGGCGTTTCGGACCGTCCCCATCGGCATCCGTCGCCGCGACGCGCTACCACCGCGAAACGGCGACACGTAACTCGAGGCGAGAGGCCTTCGACGTGGCAGCACCGCAGAACTACCTCGCAGTCATCAAGGTCATCGGTGTCGGCGGCGGTGGTGTCAATGCCATCAACCGAATGATCGAGGTCGGCCTCAAGGGCGTCGAGTTCATCGCCATCAACACCGACGCTCAGGCGCTGTTGATGAGCGACGCCGACGTCAAGCTCGACGTCGGCCGTGAACTGACCCGTGGCCTCGGGGCCGGGGCCAACCCGGCAGTCGGTCGCAAGGCGGCAGAGGACCACCGCGAGGAGATCGAGGAGGTCCTCAAGGGGGCCGACATGGTCTTCGTCACCGCCGGCGAGGGCGGCGGCACCGGCACCGGCGGCGCGCCCGTCGTCGCCAACATCGCGCGCTCGCTCGGCGCCCTGACGATCGGTGTGGTCACCCGCCCGTTCACGTTCGAGGGCCGCCGGCGCGCCAACCAGGCGGAGGACGGCATCGCCGAGCTCCGCGAAGAGGTCGACACCCTCATCGTCATCCCGAACGACCGGCTGCTCTCGATCTCGGACCGCCAGGTCTCCGTGCTCGACGCCTTCAAGTCGGCCGACCAGGTGCTCCTCAGCGGTGTCCAGGGCATCACCGACCTCATCACGACCCCGGGTCTGATCAACCTCGACTTCGCCGACGTCAAGTCGGTCATGTCCGAGGCCGGTTCCGCCCTGATGGGCATCGGATCCGCCCGCGGCGACGACCGCGCGGTGGCCGCCGCCGAGATGGCGATCTCCTCGCCGCTCCTGGAGGCGTCCATCGACGGCGCCCGCGGTGTGCTGCTCTCCATCTCCGGCGGCAGCGACCTCGGTCTCTTCGAGATCAACGAGGCCGCCCAGCTGGTCAGCGAGGCCGCCCACCCGGAGGCCAACATCATCTTCGGCGCCGTCATCGACGACGCCCTCGGCGACGAGGTCCGGGTCACCGTCATCGCGGCCGGCTTCGACGGCGGCCAGCCGCCGGCCCGCCGCGACAACATCATCGGCTCGGTCTCCGCCAAGCGCGAGGAGCCGGCCCCGGCCCCGCGCGCCGCCGAGACCCCCCGCCCGCTGGGCGGCCTGGGCACGGTGACCCCGCGCGAGGAGAGCGTGGCCCCGGTCGAGTCGGCGCCGGTCAGCGAGACCCCGCTGCCGCCCGTCGCCCCGCCGGTGGTCCCGCCGGCCCGCCCGTACCCGGACACCCAGGCCGAAGAGCTGGATGTCCCGGACTTCCTGAAGTGACGCCTTGATAGGGCAGCGTGACGAGACGAGCGGCGCGCACTTCGCCTTCACCGACCGGTGGGGCGGAGTGAGCGCCGTTCCGTACGAGGAGCTCAACCTCGGCGGCGCCGTGGGCGACGACCCCGAGGCCGTCCGGACCAACCGGGCGCGGGCCGCCGCCGAACTCGGCCTCGACCCGGCGCGGGTCGTCTGGATGAACCAGGTGCACGGCGCCGACGTCGCCACGGTCGACGGACCCTGGGCCGGCACCGGCGACGCGATCCCGTCCGTGGACGCGGTCGTCACCGCCCGCCGGGGTCTCGCGCTCGCCGTCCTCACCGCGGACTGCGTGCCCGTCCTGCTGGCCGACCCCGTCGCCGGGGTCGTCGCCGCCGCCCACGCCGGGCGGCCCGGGATGGTCGCCGGCGTCGTCCCGGCGGCGGTGAAGCGGATGACCGAACTCGGCGCCGACCCGGCCCGGATCACCGCCCGCACCGGCCCCGCCGTCTGCGGCCGCTGCTACGAGGTGCCGGAGGCGATGCGCGCCGAGGTCGCCGCCGTCGAACCGGCCGCCCACGCCGAGACCGGCTGGGGCACCCCCGCCGTCGACGTCGCCGCCGGAGTGCGCGCCCAGTTGGCGCGGCTCGGGGTGACGGACGTCGCGGACGCCGGGGTCTGCACCCTGGAGTCCGGTGACCACTACTCGTACCGCCGCGATCGCACCACAGGGCGACTCGCGGGATATGTCTGGTTGGCCTGAGAAGAGATATGACGGACCGTAAGTCGGAACTTTCCGCGAACCTCGCCCATGTGGAGGAGCGCATCGCCGCCGCGTGCGCCGCCGCCGGGCGCCGGCGGGAGGACGTGACCCTGATCGTGGTCACGAAGACCTACCCCGCCAGTGACGTGAGACTTCTGCACGAACTCGGTGTGCGTCATGTGGCGGAGAACCGCGACCAGGACGCCGCCCCGAAGGCCGCCGCGTGTGCGGACCTCGATCTGACCTGGCACTTCGTGGGCCAGTTGCAGACGAACAAGGTCCGTTCCGTGGTGGGTTATGCCGATGTGGTGCAGTCCGTGGACCGTTTGAAGCTCGTTTCCGCCCTCTCCGCCGCCGCGGAGAAGGGGGAGCGCGAGCTCGGCTGTCTGGTCCAGGTCGCCCTCGACGCCGAGTCCGGCCACCGCGGCGAGCGCGGCGGTGTGGCGCCGGACGGGATCGAGGAGTTGGCGGCGGCGATCGACGCCGCTCCCGGGCTGAGGTGCGCCGGGCTGATGACCGTCGCGCCGCTGGCCGGTCCGTACGCCGGACGGCAACGGGCCGCCTTCGACCGGCTGATGGATTTGTCGACTCACCTGCGCACGACCCGTCCTGCTGCGAACATGGTGTCAGCAGGGATGAGTGCGGACCTCGAAGAGGCCGTGGCGGCCGGAGCGACACACGTGCGCATCGGCAGCGCGGTGCTCGGAGTCCGCCCGAAGCTCGGGTAACGTCGCGAAGCAGGTCGGACCACAGCAGAAAATATGGTCATTCCGCCGAGGGGCGGAGGACCCGTGGATCGCGGGCACTTGGTGACACTGCGAAATCGGTAAGGGCGATCCACCACAGAGCGGAGGATGCGGAGATATGGCCGGCGCGATGCGCAAGATGGCGGTCTACCTCGGCCTCGTGGAGGACGATGGCTACGACGGCCGGGGGTTCGACCCCGACGACGACTTCGAACCCGAGCTGGAGCCGGAGCCCGAGCGGGACCGGCGCCACCACCAGCCGCCGCGGCAGGTGGAGCGGGAGGAGCCGGTGCGTGTGGTGACGCCCCCGGCGCCCCGTGAACCGGTGTCCCATTCTGTACCGGTACCCGCCGAGAGTGGGCGTCCGGCCCGAATTGCCCCCGTGGCATCCATCACACCCGAACGTCCGAACCTGGAGAAGAACGCACCGGTGATCATGCCCAAGGTCGTGTCCGAGCGGGAGCCTTACCGCATCACCACGCTGCACCCGCGGACCTACAACGAGGCCCGTACCATCGGGGAACACTTCCGCGAGGGCACCCCGGTGATCATGAACCTCACGGAGATGGACGACACGGACGCGAAGCGACTTGTCGACTTTGCCGCCGGACTCGTCTTCGGTCTCCATGGCAGCATTGAGCGCGTGACGCAGAAGGTGTTCCTGTTGTCGCCTGCTAACGTCGATGTCACGGCGGAGGACAAGGCCCGCATCGCAGAGGGCGGATTCTTCAACCAGAGCTGAGAACACGAGACCGAGAAGGCCGGCCGCGACGCGCGGCCGGACAAGTGAGAGCACGAAGGCCAGGGGAGAGGGAACCGCGGGATGGGCGTCGCACTGCAGGTGGTCTACATCGCGCTGATGTGCTTCCTCGTCCTCCTGATCCTCCGGCTGATCATGGACTACGTCTTCCAGTTCGCCCGGTCATGGCAACCCGGGAAGGCGATGGTGGTCGTCCTTGAGGCCACCTACACTGTCACCGATCCACCGCTCAAGCTGCTGCGGCGGCTCATCCCGCCGCTGCGTCTCGGGGGCGTGGCACTCGACCTGTCCTTCTTCGTTCTGATGATCATCGTCTACATCCTGATCTCCGTCGTGCGCGGTTTCGCGGGGTGAGCGAGGTGAATGTGGACGATACGGTCTTGCCGACTGCCGACGACTACGTAGAGGTGAAGAAGAGATGCCGCTGACCCCTGAGGACGTGCGGAACAAGCAGTTCACGACCGTCCGCCTTCGAGAAGGCTATGACGAGGACGAGGTCGATGCCTTCCTCGACGAGGTCGAAGCCGAACTGACCCGGCTGCTCCGCGAGAACGAGGACCTGCGCGCCAAGCTGGCCGCCGCGACCCGTGCCGCCGCGCAGAACCAGCAGCAGCAGGGCATGCGCAAGCCGCCGGAGCCGCAGGACCGTCCCGTCGGACCCGGCGCTCCCGTGCCCGCCGCCATATCCGGACCGCCGGCCCAGCAGCAGCCGCAGATGGGCCCGCCGCAGCTGCCGTCCGGTGCCCCCGCGCTTCCCCCGGGCCCGATGCAGGGCGGCCCCATGCAGGGCGGGCCCATGGGCCCCGGCCCGATGCAGGGCGGCCCGATGGGTCCCGGCCCGATGCAGGGCGGCCCCATGCAGGGCGGCCCCATGGGTCACCCGCAGCAGCAGCCGATGCAGCCGCCGGCCCCGCAGGGCCCCGGTGGCGACAGCGCCGCGCGCGTCCTGTCGCTCGCGCAGCAGACCGCCGACCAGGCGATCGCGGAGGCCCGTTCCGAGGCCAACAAGATCGTCGGCGAGGCCCGTTCGCGCGCCGAGGGCCTGGAGCGGGACGCCCGCGCCAAGGCCGACGCCCTGGAGCGGGACGCGCAGGAGAAGCACCGCGTCGCGATGGGCTCCCTGGAGTCCGCCCGCGCCACCCTCGAGCGCAAGGTCGAGGACCTGCGGGGCTTCGAGCGTGAGTACCGGACCCGCCTGAAGTCCTACCTGGAGTCCCAGCTGCGTCAGCTGGACTCGCAGGCGGACGACTCGCTGGCCCCGCCGCGCACCCCGGCGGCCGCCTCGCTGCCGCCGTCCCCGTCGATGGCTCCGGCCGGCGCCGGTGCCCCGTCCTACGGCGGCAACGCCACCATGGGCGGCGCCCCGTCCTACGGCGGCCAGCAGCAGATGACCCCGGCCATGACCCAGCCCATGGCCCCGGTCCGTCCGCAGGCCCCGCAGCCGATGCAGCAGGCGCCGGCGCCGATGCGCGGCTTCCTGATCGACGAGGACGACAACTGAGGCGGCCCGTCTACGCGTGATGAGCGCGTAGCCGTCGTCGGCAGGCACTGAGGGCCGGGCCCCGGGATTTCCCGGGGCCCGGCCCTTTGGCATGCGCGCCGGGCGCCGGACGCCCCGGGTGCGCGCAAGGGCCCGACGTCCGGGTATGCGCAAGGGCCCGGCACCCCGTGGGTGCCGGGCCCTTGCCTGCGACCGCTACGCCTTGCGGAGGCGGAAGGTGAGGGCCAGGCCCTCGTCCTCGAACGGGGTGCCGTACGAGTCGTCGGCCGGACCCTCGGCGTGGTCCGTGGCGAGGACCTCGTCGGCGATGAGGCCGGCGTGGGCCGTCAGGGCCTCCACCGTCTCCGCCGAGGTGGACGTCCAGCGCAGCGCGATGCGGTCCGCGACGTCGAGGCCGCTGTTCTTGCGGGCCTCCTGGATCAGCCGGATCGCGTCACGGGCCAGGCCCGCCTTGCGCAGCTCCGGGGTGATCTCCAGGTCGAGGGCGACCGTGGCGCCGGAGTCGGAGGCGACCGACCAGCCCTCGCGCGGGGTCTCGGTGATGATGACCTCCTCGGGGGTGAGGACGATCGTCTCGCCGTTCACCTCCAGGGGCGCCTCGCCGGAGCGCAGGGCGAGGGACAGGGCGGCGGCGTCCGCCGCGGCCACGGCCTTCGCCACGTCCTGGACGCCCTTGCCGAAGCGCTTGCCGAGCGCGCGGAAGTTCGCCTTGGCGGTGGTGTCGACGAGCGAGCCGCCGACCTCCGAAAGGGACGCCAGCGAGGAGACGTTCAGCTCCTCGGTGATCTGGGCCTGGAGCTCCTCGTCGAGATCGGCGAAGCCCGTCGCCGCCACCAGCGCGCGCGACAGCGGCTGGCGGGTCTTCACACCGGACTCGGCGCGGGTCGCGCGGCCGAGCTCGACCAGGCGGCGGACCAGGACCATCCGCTCGGAGAGGACCGGGTCGATCAGCGCGGCGTCCGACTCGGGCCAGGTGGCGAGGTGCACGGACTCGGGGGCCTCGGGGGTCACCGGGACGACCAGGTCCTGCCACACCCGCTCGGTGATGAACGGGGTCAGCGGGGCCATCAGCCGGGTGACCGTCTCGACGACCTCGTGCAGGGTGCGCAGCGCGGCCTTGTCGCCCTGCCAGAAGCGGCGGCGCGAGCGGCGCACGTACCAGTTGGACAGGTCGTCGACGAACGCGGAGAGCAGCTTGCCGGTGCGCTGGGTGTCGTACGCCTCCATCGCCTCGGTCGCCTCGGCGACCAGCGTGTTCAGCTCGGACAGCAGCCACTTGTCGAGGACGGTGCGGTCGGCCGGCGCCGGGTCGGCGGCGGACGGCGCCCAGCCGGACGTACGGGCGTAGAGCGCCTGGAAGGCGACCGTGTTCCAGTACGTCAGGAGCGTCTTGCGGACGACCTCCTGGATCGTGCCGTGGCCGACGCGACGGGCCGCCCACGGCGAGCCGCCGGCCGCCATGAACCAGCGGACCGCGTCGGCTCCGTGCTGGTCCATCAGCGGGATCGGCTGGAGGATGTTGCCGAGGTGCTTGGACATCTTGCGGCCGTCCTCGGCGAGGATGTGGCCCAGGCAGACCACGTTCTCGTACGAGGACTTGTCGAAGACCAGCGTGCCGACGGCCATCAGCGTGTAGAACCAGCCGCGCGTCTGGTCGATCGCCTCGGAGATGAACTGCGCCGGGTAGCGCTGCTCGAAGAGCTCCTTGTTCTGGTACGGGTAGCCGTACTGCGCGAACGGCATCGAACCCGAGTCGTACCAGGCGTCGATGACCTCCGGGACGCGCACGGCCTCCAGCGAGCAGCCCTCGGCGGAGCACGTGAAGGTGACGTCGTCGATGAACGGGCGGTGCGGGTCGAGGCCCGCCTGGTCCGTGCCGGTCAGCTCGGAGAGCTCGGCGCGCGAGCCCACGCACGTCAGGTGGTCGTCCGCGCAGCGCCAGATCGGCAGCGGGGTGCCCCAGTAGCGGTTGCGGGAGAGCGCCCAGTCGATGTTGTTGTTCAGCCAGTCGCCGAAGCGGCCGTGCTTGACCGAGTCCGGGAACCAGTTGGTCTTCTCGTTCTCCTCGAGGAGACGGTCCTTCACGGCGGTCGTCCGGATGTACCAGGACGGCTGCGCGTAGTAGAGCAGCGCGGTGTGGCAGCGCCAGCAGTGCGGGTAGCTGTGCTCGTAGGCGATGTGCTTGAAGAGCAGGCCGCGCGCGTCCAGGTCGGCGGTGAGGGCCTCGTCGGCCTTCTTGAAGAAGACGCCGCCGACCAGCGGCACGTCCTCCTCGAAGGTGCCGTCCTGGCGGACCGGGTTCACCATCGGCAGGCCGTAGGCCTTGCAGACCTTGAGGTCGTCCTCACCGAAGGCGGGGGACTGGTGGACCAGACCCGTGCCGTCCTCGGTGGTCACGTACTCGGCGTTGACGACGTAGTGCGCCGGCTCCGGGAAGGCGACCAGCTCGAAGGGGCGCTGGTACGTCCAGCGCTCCATCTCCTTGCCGGTGAAGGACTCGCCGGTGGTCACCCAGCCCTCGCCGAGAGCCTTGTCGAGCAGCGGCTCGGCGACGACTAGACGCTCGTCGCCGTCCGTGGCGACCACGTAGGTCACCTCGGGGTGGGCGGCGACGGCCGTGTTGGACACCAGGGTCCAGGGGGTGGTCGTCCAGACGAGGAGCGCGGCCTTGCCGGCGAGCGGGCCGGAGGTCAGCGGGAAGCGGACGAAGACGGACGGGTCGACGACCGTCTCGTAGCCCTGCGCCAGCTCGTGGTCCGACAGGCCGGTGCCGCAGCGCGGGCACCAGGGGGCGACGCGGTGGTCCTGGACGAGCAGGCCCTTGTCGAAGATCTGCTTGAGCGACCACCAGACCGACTCGATGTACGAGGGGTCCATGGTGCGGTAGGCGTCGTCCATGTCGACCCAGTAGCCCATGCGGGTCGTCAGCTCGGCGAAGGCGTCGGTGTGGCGGGTCACCGACTCGCGGCACTTGGCGTTGAACTCGGCGATGCCGTACGCCTCGATGTCCTTCTTGCCGGAGAAGCCGAGCTCCTTCTCGACGGCGAGCTCCACGGGCAGGCCGTGGCAGTCCCAGCCGGCCTTGCGGGCCACGTGGTAGCCGCGCATGGTGCGGAAGCGCGGGAAGACGTCCTTGAAGACGCGGGCCTCGATGTGGTGCGCGCCCGGCATGCCGTTGGCCGTCGGCGGGCCCTCGTAGAACACCCACTCGGGGCGTCCCTCGGACTGCTCGAGGCTCTTGGCGAAGACCTTGTTCTCGCGCCAGAAGTCGAGCACGGCGTGCTCGAGCGCGGGCAGGTCTACCTGGGCGGGTACCTGGCGGTACTGCGAAGACATCGATCTTCCTCCGGCGGATGTGCCACGTTTCCGTCCGGAGGGACGAGAGCAGTGCTCCCGCGGTACCACCCTCCTTGGCCCCGGACGCGGTCGCCCGGTGCCCCCTCATTGGGGTCGCGACGCCGGTTCTACTCGCCGCACGGTCCTCAACGGGTCCGGCGGCTTTCTTCCGGCAGCTCCGGGGTGATCCTTCACATCGGGCACGCCCCCGGGCTCGCACCGTCCCCGGGTCGCTCATGGCTGCGTACGACGCTACTCGTCCCCATCCAAGCCTTTCGCTGCGCCCAGTGTACGGGGCGCCGGCGACGGAGGCCGACCGCTTTTCCCGGGCGTTCCCGCGTGACCCGAATGGCCACACGGCCGCGCGCGGACTTCCGCCGCGGCCAAGTGGGGGAGCGGGGGCGCGGATAACCCGCCGCGGAGCTGGGCACAACCGAGTCAGACCCGACCGGTACGACGCCGGGGCGGGCGGAACGGGCGGCGTGCCCCGTTGCCGCGGACCTTGGGCCGATTTATCGTCCCAGCACGATTCGCGCGCAAGATCACAAAATGTGAAGGGGCCGCGCCATGGTGGCGAAGAAGACCGCCGCGAAGAAGCCGGCGGCCACGAGAACGGCGGCCGGGAAGGCGACGGAGGCGACGAGGACGGCGACGAGGACGGCGACGAAGAAGGCGGTCGGAGAGGCGGCCGGGGCGGCGGCGAAGAAGGCCCCGGCCGCGAAGAAGGCCGCCGCGGACCGGGCGGCCGTCGACGACACCCCGGTCGCCGCGCCCGCGGCCCCCGCGAAGAAGACCGCCGCGAAGAAGACCGCCAAGAAGACCCCGGCGAACAAGAAGACCCCGGCGAAGAAGACCCCGGCGAAGAAGACGCCGGCGAGGAAGGCCCCGGCCGCACAGGCCGCGGCCGAGAAGACAGGAGCCAGGACGGTGGCAGCGAAGAAGACCGCGGGTGGCGTCACGACGGCCGGCGACGAGGCCGCGGTGCCCCAGGCCAGGGCCGGCGAGCTCGCCGTACGCCCCGGCGAGGAGCCGTGGACCCCCGAGGAGGTCGCCGAGGCCCGCAGCGAGCTGCAGTCCGAGGCGCTGCGGCTGCGCAGCGAACTCGTCCACTCCAAGGAGGAGCTGACCGGGCTGATGCGCGACTCCGGCGACGGCGCCGGCGACGACCAGGCCGACACCGGTACGAAGAACATCACGCGCGAGCACGAGCTGGCCCTGGCCGCGAACGCCCGCGAGATGCTGGAGCAGACCGAGCACGCCCTGGAGCGGCTCGACGCGGGCACGTACGGCCTCTGCGAGGTCTGCGGCAAGCCCATCGGCAAGGCCAGGATGCAGGCGTTCCCCCGGGCCACTTTGTGCGTGGAGGACAAGCAGAAGCAGGAGCGCCGCGGCTGACGCCGCCCGAGGCGCGTGCCGTACCCTCGTGGCATGGCAGAGGCGGACAGCGTCATCGGGGAGAACGTCATCGGTACTCCGGAATCGGCAGGCGCCGACGGGACGACGGCTCCCGAGGTCGAGGAGCGGCCGAAGGGCAAGCGGAAGATCGCCGCGCTCTTCGTGGTGGCCGTCCTCGCCTACCTGCTCGACCTCGGCAGCAAGATGCTCGTGGTCGACAGGCTGGAGGGGCACGAGCCGATCAAGGTGATCGGCGACCTGCTGCGCCTGGAGGCCATCCGCAACCCCGGTGCCGCCTTCGGCATGGGCGAGGCGTTCACGATCATCTTCACGGTGATCGCGGCCGTGGTGATCGTGGTGATCATCCGGCTCGCGCGCAAGCTCTACAGCCTGCCCTGGGCCATCGCCCTCGGCCTGCTGCTCGGCGGCGCCCTCGGCAACCTCACCGACCGCATCTTCCGCTCGCCCGGCATCTTCGAGGGCGCGGTCGTCGACTTCATCGCGCCCGCGCACTTCGCCGTCTTCAACCTCGCCGACTCGGCGATCGTGTGCGGCGGCATCCTGATCGTCCTGCTGTCGTTCCGCGGGCTGGACCCGGACGGGACCGTCCACAAGGACTGAGTGCGGGGCCACGTCCCGCGGCAAGGCATACTCGACAGGGTGAGCACGAGTCCCGAGATCCGCACGCTGCCCGTACCCGACGGCCTGGAGGGCGAGCGCGTCGACGCCGCCATCGCCCGTATGTTCGGGTTCTCCCGTACGAAGGCGGCCGAGCTGGCCGCCGCAGGCAAGGTCCTCGTCGACGGCAGCGTCGTCGGCAAGTCCGAGCGGGTCAGCGGTGGCGCGTGGCTCGAGGTCGAGATGCCCGGCGCGGCCGCCCCGGTGCAGATCGTGGCCGAGCCCGTGGAGGGCATGGAGATCGTCCACGACGACGACGACATCGTCGTGATCATGAAGCCGGTCGGCGTCGCCGCGCACCCCAGCCCCGGCTGGACCGGCACCACCGTGATCGGCGGCCTGGCCGCCGCCGGCTACCGCATCTCCACCTCCGGCGCCGCCGAGCGCCAGGGCATCGTGCACCGCCTCGACGTCGGCACCTCCGGTCTGATGGTGGTGGCGAAGTCGGAGTACGCGTACACCTCGCTGAAGCGGCAGTTCAAGGAGCGCGTGGTCGACAAGCGCTACCACGCCCTGGTGCAGGGCCACCCGGACCCGCTGAGCGGCACCATCGACGCGCCCATCGGCCGGCACCCGAACCACGACTACAAGTGGGCCGTGACCGCCGACGGCAAGGCGTCCGTGACGCACTACGACCTGATCGAGGCGTACCGGGCCGCGTCGCTGCTCGACATCAAGCTGGAGACGGGCCGCACCCACCAGATCCGGGTGCACATGTCCGCCCACCGCCACCCCTGCGTCGGCGACCTCACCTACGGCGCCGACCCGACCATGGCCAAGCGCCTCGGGCTGACCCGGCAGTGGCTGCACGCCGTCCGGCTCGGCTTCGAGCACCCCGCCGACGGGCAGTGGGTCGAGTTCGCCAGCACCTACCCGGCCGACCTGCAGACCGCGCTCGACCGGATCGCCTCGGAGAGCCGGTGACCACCACCGCCGGGGCCGGCCCGGACGGGGCCGTGTCGTACGAGGTCCGCGAGGCCGTGGGCCCGGGCGACCGCGACGCCTGCTTCGAGGTGCGCCGTGACGTCTTCGTCGACGAGCAGGGCGTGCCGCGCGAGCTGGAGTACGACACCTACGACGAGACCGCCGTGCACGTGCTCGCGATCCGCGCGGACGGCGTCCCGCTGGGCACCGGACGGCTGCTGCACGGGGCGGACGCGACCGGCAAGACCGGCGCCGACGCCTCGGTGGGCTCCCTCGGGCGGCTCGCGGTGACCAGGGCCGCGCGCGGCCTCGGGGTCGGCGCGGCGCTCGTACGGGCCATCGAGGACGTGGCCCGCGGGCGCGGGCTCGCCGCGGTCGACCTGCACGCGCAGACCCACGCGCTCGGTTTCTACGAGCGGCTCGGGTACGTGGCGTACGGCCCCGAGTTCCCGGACGCGGGCATGCCGCACCGGGCCATGCGAAGGTCTCTGTAGCCGGACGTCCGGTCACGATGTGGTACCGGCCGTCGGCCGTCTGATCAGACGGCGAAAACGGATGTACGTGACAATGTGGGGCCGTGGATCAATTGGCCCTGCTGTTCCTGTTGCTGCTCGGCGCCGTCCTGACCGTGCCCCTCGGGGACCGGCTCGGGCTGCCCGCGCCCGTCCTGATGACCCTCGTCGGGATCGCGCTGGCGTTCCTGCCCTTCGTGCCGAACGTCGACATCCCGCCCGAGTACATCCTGCCGCTGGTGCTGCCGCCGCTGCTCTACGCCTCCGTGCAGCGCACCTCCTGGCGGCAGTTCGCGGCCAACAGACGCCCGATCTTCCTGCTCGCGGTGGCCCTGGTCTTCGTGACCACGGCCGCCGTCGGCGCCGTCGCGGACGCCCTCGTGCCGGGCATCCCGCTGGCCGCCGCGCTCGCCCTCGGCGCGCTGGTGGCGCCGCCCGACCCGGTCGCGGCCACGGCCGTGGCCGGCTCGCTGGGGCTGCCCCGGCGGCTCGTGTCGATCCTGGAGGGCGAGGGGCTCTTCAACGACGTCACCGCGATCGTGCTCTACCACGTGGCGATCACCGCCGTGGTGAGCGGCCGGTTCTCCTGGCCGGAGGCGCTCGCCGAGCTCGTCCTGTCGGCCGTCGTCGCCGTCGCCGTCGGCCTCGCGCTCGGCTGGGTCGCCAACAAGCTGATCGGCGTCCTCGGCGACCCCACCCTGCAGACCGGCCTCACCCTCCTCGTGCCGTTCGTGTCGTACGTGCTCGCCGAGGAGCTGCACGGTTCCGGCGTCCTCGCCGTGCTCGTCACGGCGCTCTTCCTGGCCGAGCACGCGAGCGACGCCGACGACGTCATGGGCCGGCTCGCCGGGCAGACCTTCTGGGAGGTCGTCGACACCCTCGTCACCGGCATCGCCTTCGGCCTGATCGGCCTGGAGCTGGTGCACGTCTTCGGGGTCGCCGAGGGCCGCGGCGGACAGATGCTCGGCTGGGGCGCGACCGTGGTCGGCGTGGTGGTCGTGGTGCGGCTGCTCTGGCTGCTGCCGGCCGCCTGGGTGGCGAAGAAGCTGCACGACCGGCGGGACTACGCCGAGGAGATCCCGATGAGCTGGCGGGAGTCGGTCGTCATGTGGTGGGCCGGGATGCGCGGGGTGGCCTCGGTCGCCCTCGCCCTCGCCATCCCGCTGCGGACCGACGACGGCTCGCCCTTCCCCGGCCGGGACGAGCTGATCTTCATCGCCTTCTGTGTGATCCTCACGACCCTGGTGGTGCAGGGCCTGACCCTGCCCCGGCTGGTGAAGTGGCTCGGCGTGAAGGCGGACGCGGACGCCGAGCGGGCCTTCGAGCGCGACCTGGCGATCCGGGCGGCGAAGGCCGCCAAGCAGCGGCTGAAGGAGATCGAGGAGTTCGAGGAGCTGCCCGAGGAGGTGGCCGAGCGGCTGCTGCGCGGGGCCTACGACATCGGGGCGCGGATCAGCGCGGACATGGTGGACGAGGAGCGGCGGGCCGCGTTCACCCAGCGCGCGGCGCGGCTGAAGTCCCTTCAGCGGATCCAGCGGGAGATGATGTCGGCCGCCCGGCACGCGGTGCTCTCGGCCCGCAGCGAGCCGGGCGCCGACCCGGAGGTGGTGGACCGGGTGCTGCGCCAGCTGGACGTGCGCAGCATGCGCTGACCGGCACCGATGGGGACGGGTGGCAGGATGGGGCGCATGGACATCATGCTCTTCCACTCCGTCCACGGGCTCGATGCCGCCGTGGAGGCCGCCGCCGAGCGGCTGCGGACCGCCGGACACCAGGTCTGGACGCCGGACCTCTTCGGCGGACGGACGGCGCGGACCGCCGAGGAGGGCACGGCGCTGCGGGACGAGATCGGCAAGGACGAGCTGCTGAAGCGGGCGGTCCTGGCGGCGGCCCCGTACTCGGAGCGCGGCCTGGTCTACATGGGCCTGGACTTCGGCGCCTCGGTGGCGCAGACGCTCGCGCTCGGCGACGAGAAGGCGCGTGGACTGCTGCTGCTCCACGGCACCTCGGACATCGCCGAGTCGGCCTCGGTGGACGACCTGCCGGTGCAGCTGCACGTGGCCGAGCCGGACCCGTTCGAGACGGACGACTGGCTGTCGGCCTGGTACCTGCAGATGCGCAAGGCCGGTGCGGACGTGGAGATCTACCGATACCGGGGCGCCGGGCACCTCTACACCGACCCGGAGTCGCCGGACTGGGACGCGGAGGCGGCGGAGCGGACCTGGGCGGTCGGGCTGTCCTTCCTGGAGAGCCTGTAGGCGGACGCGGCCCGTGAGCGGACACGGCCACGGGTGAAAAGGGCGGCGGCCCCGGGGAGTTCCCCGGGGCCGCCGCCTTCGTGCGCGGTGCGTCAGGCGCGGTACGCGACCCAGGAGTCGTTCATGCGGGTCACCTGGCCCGCGGTGAGCTGGTACATGCAGGAGTCGTACGTGTAGTCCATGAAGTTGTGGATCGGGTCCACGCCGGGCTTCGAGGTGCAGGTGTCACGGCCGGTCGGGCACTGGAACGCGGCGCTCTTCTCGGCCGGGGTGTCGCTGACGTAGTCGCCGTTGCCCGTGCAGCCGCCCTGGAAGGTGTGGTACAGGCCCATCCAGTGGCCGACCTCGTGGGTGGCGGTGTCGCCCTCGTTGTAGTTGGCCGCCGAGCCGCCGGGCAGCGAGGCGTCGAGGATCACGACACCGTCCATGCTGGGGCTGGACTTGTAGGAGGACGGGAAGGTCGCCCAGCCGAGCAGGCCGCCGCCGAGGTTGGCGGTGTAGATGTTCAGCGCGTTGGCACCGCCCTTGCGCAGGGCGTTCTTCATGTCCTTCTCGGCCTGGGTGCCGTCGGTGAGGTTGTACCAGGTGGCGTTGTCCGTGTAGTCGGTGCCGGCCAGCGAGAACTGGAAGCCCGAGTCCACGTTGCCGGTGCCCTGGCCCGCGTAGGCGGCGTTGAGCACGGCGATCTGGTTGTTGATGGCGGTGGCGCTGAGCTTGCCCGTCGTGCCGCTGTGGATGACGTGGAAGTAGACCGGGATGGTGGTCGTCGCGGCGAGACCGGCGGCGGAGGAGACCCGGCCCTCGGCGCGGGCGGCGGACACCTTCTTGGCCAGGTCGTCGTTCATGGCCTTGGCCTGGGCGGCGGTCAGCTCGTTGGGCTCGGCCTGGGTGGCGCTGCCCTTCGCCTTGCGGGCGCCGGAGAGGGCGGCCGCACCGTCGGCGCACTTCTCGGCCGAGGCCAGGGTGGTGGTGCCGGCGGAGGGGGCGGCCACCGGGGCGGAGAGCGGCGCCAGGGCCAGCGTTCCGGCCATGACGGCGGTGCCGAGCAGGCGACGGGACATACGCGGCGATATACGGGCAAGAGCGCGCACGGGGGGACTCCTCGCGGGGGGTTGTGGAGAGGTACTTCCTCGCCACGGCGGGGAGATTACGCGTCCATGTCATATGACGTTGAGGGTTGATCAAGCCCAATCATTCGTCGGGCAAATGGGGTCATCGGGAAGAAAAACTTGCGCCGCTTCCGGAGTTTGAGACGTCGACGTAACAGAAGGAACGACAAAGGCGGGTGATGTGTCCGGATTCGAAGCTCCGGACCCACCACCCGCCGTAGCCATGTGATCCCCCGTTAACGCGATGGATCATGGCTGAAAATCATCGATCAGCGTACCGGCTGGTACACCCGCTCGACACGCTGCGTTCCGTTGAGCGTGCGGTACGAACGCGCCCACGACGCCGTCGCGTCGCGGTCCGCCCGGTCGGACACCTGGTAGTAGTCCATCTGCGAGCGGTCGGCCGTCACGTCGAGCACGCCGTAGCCATGGTGGTCCATGTCCACCCACTTCACATGACGGTTGGCGGCCTTCACCGCGCCCGCCGCCACCACCGAGAGCGTGCCCGGCGCCACGTGCAGCAGGTCGTCCAGGTTGTCCGAGGTCACCGACGTCACCACGAACTCCGTCGCCGCCGACGCCGACAGCGGGTACGTCGCCGCCTTCACCGGCACGTCGTTGGCCCACGCCATGTGGATGTCGCCGGTCAGGAAGACCGTGTTGCGGATCGAACGGTCCACCAGGTGCTGCAGCAGCTCCTTGCGGTCGTCCGTGTAGCCGTCCCACTGGTCGACGTTGACCGCGATGCCGCCGCCGGGCAGCCCGAGCAGCTCGGTGAGCGGGCCGAGCAGATCGGCCGGCAGCGCGCCGAAGGCCACCGGCGAGATCATCACCGAGGTGCCCACCAGCTGCCAGGTCGCGTCCGAGGCCACCAGGCCCGACTTCAGCCAGTCCAGCTGCGCCCGGCCGGTGATGGTGCGCTCCGGGTCGTCGACCTTGCCGCTGCCCACGCCCGCCTGCTGCGAACGGAACGAGCGCAGGTCGAGCAGGTGCAGGTCGGCGAGCCGGCCGAAGCGCAGCCGGCGGTAGACCGTGCCCTCGGTGGAGGTGCGCACCGGCATCCACTCGAAGTACGCCCGCTTGGCCGCCGCCACCCGGTCCGCCCACGCCCCCTCGGTGCCCGGCGTGTGGTTCTCGGCCCCGCCCGACCAGGCGTCGTTGGCGAACTCGTGGTCGTCCCAGATCGCCACGATCGGGTGCGCCGCGTGCAGCGCCTGGAGGTCGGCGTCCGTCTTGTAGGTGGCGTGGCGGAGGCGGTAGTCGGCGAGGGTGAGGATCTCGTGCGCCGGCCGGTGCTGCCGCACGACGTACTTCGCCGCCGGGTAGGCGCCGGTCGCGTACTCGTAGATGTAGTCGCCGAGGTGGAGGACGGCGTCCAGGTCGGTCCGGGCGGCCAGGTGCCGGTACGGCGAGAAGTAGCCGGCCTCCCAGTTGGCGCAGGACACCACGCCGAAGCGGATGCCGTCGGTCGCGTCGGCGGCCGGCGCGGTGCGGGTACGGCCCACGGGGGAGACGGTCGGGCCGGCCGTGAAGCGGTAGAAGTACGCGGTGGCCGGCCGCAGTCCGCGGACGTCGGCCTTCACGGTGTGGTCGGACGCGGCGGTGGCGACGGTGGTGCCGCCGGCCACGACCCGGGTGAAGCCCCGGTCCTCGGCCAGCTCCCAGCCGACCGTGACGTCGGGGCCGGTGCCCGAGCCGGGCACGGCGTCGGGCGTGGGCGTGACGCGCGTCCAGAGCAGGATGCCGTCGGGCAGCGGGTCGCCGGAGGCGACGCCGTGCAGGAACGCGGGGGCCGCGGAGTCCGCGAGCGCGGTCGAGGCTGTGCCCACCAGGGCCGGCGCGACCACGGCGGTCACGGCGGCGGCTTTCACCACGGTGCGGCGGCTGGGGGCGGATATGAGGTTACGACTGGTCACGGCCCGTCAGATTACCGACGAGTAAGCCAAAAGGGCAGGGGTGCGTGCGAATGTTCGTCCAGCATTCGCCGGGCCGTACCCCACGGGCCCTTCCCCTTCGCGCCGGAGCGCGCAAGGGAAGGGCCCGTGGGGTGGTGAGGGGGCGTCAGCCCTTCAGGGCCTTCGTCAGGGCCGTGTTGAACTGGTCCACCGTCAGCGGCGGGTTCTTGCTGCCCTCGGCGGTCAGCGCCTTGCCGTCCATCTTCAGCGTCGGCGTGCCCGTGACCCCGCTCTTGTCGAAGGTCTTCGACATCTTCATCGCCCAGGCGTCGAACGTGCCGTCCTCGACGTTCTTCTTGAACGCGGCGTTGCCCTTCAGGGCCGGCACCGAGTCGGCCACCTTCAGCAGGTAGTCGTCCTTGGCGAACTTGTCGTCGCGCTCGTCCGGGTGGAACTGGGTCGAGTAGAGCGCCGCCTTGTACTTCAGGAACGCCTCGGGGCTGACGTCCAGCGCCGCGCCGAGCGCCGAGAGGGCGTTCTTGGAGCCCTGGCCCTGGTCGGAGTTGTCGATGAAGGTGGCACCGATGTACTTGATCTTGTACTTGCCGTCGGCGACGTCCTTCTCGACGTTGGCGCCCACGCCCTGCTCGAAGGTCGCGCAGACCGGGCAGCGCGAGTCCTCGTACAGCTCCAGCGTCTTCTTCGCCTCGGGCTTGCCGATGACGACCGTCGTGCCGTCGGTGCCCTCGCTGTTCTTCGGGGCCGTGACGCTCTTCGCGTCGGCGGCCGCCTCCCACTGGGAGGGCTTGTTGGCCTGGACGACGGCGAAGCCGATGCCGCCGGCGACGGCGAGCACGGCCACGGCCGACCCGGCGACGATCAGCTGCCGGCGGGCCTTGTCCTTCTTGGCCTGCTTCTCGCGCTCGGCGCGCAGCCGCTCGCGGGCGGCGGCCTTGTTCTCCTGGCTGTTGCGCTTGCTCATGGTGAGGAACTCCGTGAAGGGGAGGAGGAAAGGGGATCGCGTGCCGTCTCTCGCGCGCCGACCGCAGCGGTCAGGCGCCGACTCGGGGAGTCAGACGAGGACGGGACACGGCGGTCCCCGCAGCCCCACGGAGTGCGCCCACAGCCGGGTGCGGGAGCGGCGCGGCCGCTCCACCGGACGCCCGGCGCGCCGCGGGCCGGTGCCGGCCGCGCGGACGAGGGCCGCCACGAGCAGCAGCGGCCGGAAGGCGACGGCCACGGCCGCGCGCAGCAGCCGGGCCAGAGCCCGCTCGCCGCCGCGCAGCCAGGAGGCCGCGGTCAGCCCGACCGCCACATGGGCGGCGAGCAGCAGCCAGGGCACGGCGGGGTCGGGGGAGGAGAGCAGCGCGGTCACGGCCCCGGAGCCGGGCGCCGCCACTCCGGGCAGCGGGGCGCCGACGGCGCCGCCGCACAGCGCGTCCACGTCGAGGCCGACCGCGCGCAGCGAACCGGCGACCGGGCCGCCGGCGGGTCCGTAACAGGCCGCCTGACCGCTGGTGAACAGCGTGTCGGCGGCCAGCTCCAGCGGGACGAGCAGCGCCGCGATCGGGCCGAAGCCGCGCTCGCGGCCGGCCAGCGCGAAGGCCACGCCGAAGACCGCCACCGCGACCGGGACGACCGTGCCGAGCGGCAGCGGCACCCCGGACAGCAGGACGTGCGAGGCCACGGACAGCGTCACGGCCAGTGCCGTGAAGAACGCCGCCCTGAGGGCTCTCAGCTGGATTCCTGCCATGTTCATCGCCAGGAAGTCTCCCATGCCCGGCCATAAGGGTCCCCTAAGGCCGGGCTGTGGATCCTCCGCGCGGGCCCCTACAGGCCCGGGATCCGGCCGTTGCGGAAGAGGTCGACGAAGATCTGGTGGTCGGCCCGCGCCCGGGCGCCGTACGCGTGCGCGAAGTCCACCAGGAGCGAGACGAAGCCCTCCTCGTCGGCCGCGATCGCCGCGTCGATGGCCCGCTCCGTGGAGAACGGCACCAGCGAGTGGCCGCTGGAGTCGTCCGCCGCCGCGTGCATCGCCGCGGTCGCCCGGCCGAGGTCGGCGACGGTCGCCGCGATCTCCTCCGGGTCGTCGATGTCCGACCAGTCCAGGTCCACGGCGTACGGCGACACCTCCGCGACCAGCTGCCCGGCCCCGTCCAGCTCCGTCCAGCCGAGCCACGGGTCGGCGTGCGCCTGCAGCGCCCGCTGCGAGATCACCGTGCGGTGGCCCTCGTGGTGGAAGTAGTCACGGACCGCCGCGTCCGTCACGTGCCGGGAGACCGCCGGGGTCTGCGCCTGCTTCATGTAGATCACGACGTCGTTCTCCAGGGCGTCGCTGTTGCCCTCCAGGAGGATGTTGTACGAGGGCAGGCCGGCCGAGCCGATGCCGATGCCGCGGCGCCCGACGACGTCCTTCACCCGGTACGAGTCGGGGCGGGCCAGGCTGGACTCGGGCAGCGTCTCCAGGTAGCCGTCGAAGGCCGCGAGCACCTTGTAGCGGGTGGCCGCGTCCAGCTCGATCGAGCCGCCGCCGGCGCTGAAGCGGCGCTCGTAGTCGCGGATCTCGGTCATCGAGTCGAGCAGCCCGAAGCGGGTCAGCGCGCGGGCCTCGCGCAGCGCGTCGAGCAGCGGACCCTCGGCGGTGTCCAGCGTGAAGGGCGGGATCTCGTCGTTCTTGGCGCCGGTCGCCAGGGCGTGGACGCGCTCCCGGTACGCGCCCGCGTACACCGTCACGAGCTCGGTGATCTGCTCGTCGCTGAGCGCCTTCGCGTAGCCGATCAGCGCGAGCGAGGCGGCGAGCCGCTTGAGGTCCCAGGTGAAGGGGCCGACGTAGGCCTCGTCGAAGTCGTTGACGTTGAAGATCAGCCGGCCGTTGGCGTCCATGTAGGTGCCGAAGTTCTCGGCGTGCAGATCGCCGTGGATCCACACCCGGCCCGTGCGCTCGTCCAGGAACGGGCCGCCGTGCGCCTCCCGCTGCAGGTCCTGGTAGAAGAGGCAGGCGGTGCCCCGGTAGAAGGCGAAGGCGGAGCCCGCCATCTTCCGGAACTTGACCTTGAAGGCGGCCGGGTCGGCGGCGAGCAGCTCGCCGAAGGCGGTGTCGAAGACGGCGAGGATCTGCTCACCGCGCTCGGCGGCGGTGGGCTGCGGGACCGACATCGAAGGTGCCTCCTGGTACTGGACACGGCGTGCGAGCGCCGCGGGATGTGGCTCAAAATTGTGCATGACAAATGGGACAGGTGTTCCCTGTCTCCAACGCGCGACCGTACCGCCGAGTGCCCGGCCGCTGTCAGTCCGGCGACGTAGACTTCCACGCTGTCCCCCCAGAAATTCACCGGGGGCCCGGGGGTCGCTCCCCGGAAGATCGAAGCTTGCTGCTTTGGAGGCATCCCCACCGTGACCAGGCCGCCCTTCACGCACCTCCACGTCCACACCCAGTACTCCCTGCTGGACGGTGCCGCGCGGCTGAAGGACATGTTCAACGCGTGCAACGAGATGGGCATGACCCATATCGCCATGTCCGACCACGGCAACCTGCACGGCGCCTACGACTTCTTCCACACGGCCAAGAAGGCCGGCGTGACCCCGATCATCGGCATCGAGGCGTACGTGGCGCCCGAGTCCCGGCGCAACAAGCGGAAGATCCAGTGGGGCCAGCCGCACCAGAAGCGGGACGACGTCTCCGGTTCCGGCGGTTACACCCACAAGACCATCTGGGCGGCCAACTCCACCGGTCTGCACAACCTCTTCCGGCTCTCCTCCGACGCCTACAAGGAGGGCTGGCTGCAGAAGTGGCCCCGGATGGACAAGGAGACCATCTCGCAGTGGTCGGAGGGCCTGATCGCCTCCACCGGCTGCCCCTCCGGCGAGCTGCAGACCCGGCTGCGCCTCGGCCAGTTCGACGAGGCCCTGAAGTCCGCCTCCGAGTACCAGGACATCTTCGGCAAGGACCGCTACTTCCTGGAGCTGATGGACCACGGCATCGAGATCGAGCGCCGGGTCCGCGACGGACTCCTGGAGATCGGCAAGAAGCTCGGCATCCCGCCGCTGGTCACCAACGACTCGCACTACACCTACGCGCACGAGGCCACCGCCCACGACGCCCTGCTGTGCATCCAGACCGGCAAGAACCTCTCGGACCCGGACCGCTTCAAGTTCGACGGCACCGGCTACTACCTGAAGTCCACGGACGAGATGTACGCCGTCGACTCCTCGGACGCCTGGCAGGAGGGCTGCGCCAACACCCTCCTGGTGGCCGAGCAGATCGACACCTCCGGCATGTTCGAGGCCAAGAACCTCATGCCGAAGTTCGACATCCCCGAGGGCTACACCGAGGTCACCTGGTTCCGCGCGGAGACGATGAAGGGCATGCACCGCCGGTTCCCCGGCGGCATCCCCGAGGACCGCATGAAGCAGGTCGAGTACGAGATGGACACCATCATCTCGATGGGCTTCCCGGGCTACTTCCTCGTCGTCGCCGACTTCATCATGTGGGCGAAGAGCCAGGGCATCGCCGTGGGCCCCGGCCGAGGCTCCGCGGCCGGCTCGATCGTCGCGTACGCCATGGGCATCACCGACCTCGACCCGATCCCGCACGGCCTGATCTTCGAGCGCTTCCTCAACCCCGAGCGCATCTCGATGCCCGACGTCGACATCGACTTCGACGAGCGCAGGCGCGTCGAGGTGATCCGGTACGTGACCGAGAAGTACGGCGAGGACAAGGTCGCCATGATCGGCACGTACGGCAAGATCAAGGCCAAGAACGCGATCAAGGACTCCGCCCGCGTCCTCGGCTACCCGTACGCGATGGGCGACCGGCTCACCAAGGCCATGCCCGCCGACGTCCTCGGCAAGGGCATCGACCTCGACGGCATCACCAACCCGGCACACCCGCGCTACAGCGAGGCGGGCGAGATCCGGGCGATGTACGAGAACGAGCCGGACGTGAAGAAGGTCATCGACACCGCCAAGGGCGTCGAGGGCCTGGTCCGCCAGATGGGCGTGCACGCCGCCGGCGTGATCATGTCCAGCGAGCCGATCGTCGACCACGCCCCGATCTGGGTGCGGCACACCGACGGCGTCACCATCACGCAGTGGGACTACCCGCAGTGCGAGTCGCTCGGCCTGCTGAAGATGGACTTCCTCGGCCTGCGCAACCTCACCATCATGGACGACGCCGTCAAGATGGTGAAGGCGAACAAGGGCATCGAGCTCGACCTGCTCGCCCTGCCGCTCGACGACCCCAAGACCTTCGAACTGCTCCAGCGCGGCGACACGCTCGGCGTCTTCCAGTTCGACGGCGGCCCCATGCGCTCCCTGCTCCGGCTGATGAAGCCGGACAACTTCGAAGACATCTCCGCCGTGTCCGCGCTCTACCGCCCGGGCCCGATGGGCATGAACTCGCACACGAACTACGCCCTGCGCAAGAACGGCCAGCAGGAGATCACCCCGATCCACCCCGAGCTGGAGAAGCCGCTCGAAGAGGTGCTCGCGGTCACCTACGGCCTGATCGTCTACCAGGAGCAGGTGCAGAAGGCCGCCCAGATCATCGCCGGCTACTCGCTCGGCGAGGCCGACATCCTCCGCCGCGTCATGGGCAAGAAGAAGCCCGACGAGCTGGCGAAGAACTTCACCATCTTCCAGGCCGGCGCCAAGAAGAACGGCTACAGCGACGAGGCCATCCAGGCCCTGTGGGACGTCCTGGTCCCCTTCGCCGGCTACGCCTTCAACAAGGCGCACTCCGCCGCGTACGGCCTGGTCTCCTACTGGACCGCCTACCTCAAGGCCAATCACCCGGCCGAGTACATGGCGGGACTGCTCACCTCGGTCAAGGACGACAAGGACAAGTCCGCCGTCTACCTGAACGAGTGCCGCCGCATGGGCATCAAGGTGCTCCCGCCGAACGTCAACGAGTCCGAGTCGAACTTCGCCGCCCAGGGCGACGACGTGATCCTCTTCGGCCTCACCGCCGTCCGCAACGTCGGCTCCAACGTCGTCGAGTCGATCATCAAGACCCGCAAGAGCAAGGGGAAGTACAGCTCCTTCCCCGACTTCCTCGACAAGGTCGAGGCCGTGGTCTGCAACAAGCGCACGGTCGAGTCGCTGATCAAGGCCGGCGCCTTCGACACCATGGGCCACACCCGCAAGGGCCTGGTCGCCCAGCACGAGCCGATGATCGACACCGTGGTGGCGGTCAAGCGCAAGGAGGCCGAGGGACAGTTCGACCTCTTCGGCGGCATGGGCGACGAGGACAGCAGCGAGCCGGGCTTCGGCCTCGACGTGGAGTTCTCCGACGTCGAGTGGGAGAAGTCCTACCTGCTCGCCCAGGAGCGCGAGATGCTCGGCCTGTACGTCTCCGACCACCCGCTCTTCGGTCTGGAGCACGTCCTGTCGGACAAGACCGACGCCGGCATCTCCCAGCTCACCGGAGGCGAGCACTCCGACGGCGCCGTCGTCACCATCGGCGGCATCATCTCCGGCCTCCAGCGGAAGATGACCAAGCAGGGCAACGCCTGGGCCATCGCCACCGTCGAGGACCTGGCCGGCTCCATCGAGTGCATGTTCTTCCCGGCGACGTACCAGCTCGTCTCCACCCAGCTGGTCGAGGACGCGGTCGTCTTCGTCAAGGGCCGGCTCGACAAGCGCGAGGACATCCCGCGGCTCGTCGCCATGGAGCTGATGGTCCCCGACCTGTCCAACGCGGGCACCAACGCGCCGGTGATCCTCACCATCCCCACGGTGAAGGTGACCCCGCCGATGATCAGCCGCCTCGGCGAGATCCTGAAGCACCACAAGGGCAACACGGAGGTCCGGATCAAGCTCCAGGGCCCGCGCTCGACCACCGTGCTGCGGCTCGACCGGCACCGGGTGCAGCCCGATCCGGCGCTCTTCGGCGACCTGAAGGTGCTGCTCGGCCCGTCCTGCCTGGCCGGCTAGCCCGGTTCCGTACCCGCCCCACGGGGGTACGCGCACGCGCTAGGGGCGCGCCCGTCGTCACGGGCGCGCCCCTTCGTTCGTCCTCGTTCGCCGGCCTTCGTCCACCGGCCGCGTCGACCGTCGGCCGTCAGTTGTGGCCGAAACGCTTCTGCCGGCCCTTGCGGGCCATGTCGCCAGGGGTGACCTGACTCATGCGCTCCTGCGACTGGGCTTCCATCGACGAGCGTTCGGCCTGCTGCTGGCCGCGCTCGGACTGCGGGGACTGCGAGCGCTGCTGCTGACTGCGATCCTGCTTGCGGTTCTTGGCCATGGTGATGATGCCTCCTCAAGGGGGTCTGGGGGCCAGGGCCGCTGTCAGACTCACACACGGCGGAAAGCGTCGCATTTTGGATCATTACGGACAGTAAGCGTCGCGCCCGGGTGGGATCCGAGTGAGATCCGCCACGCCGATGATCCAGTTCCGGACGTCAACGCCATCCCGGTCGGGCAGACTCGAAGGAACCCGGAGCAATTCCGATCCCGAGGTTCCCGAGCAGGTTCGGCGAAAGAGGGTGGAACACGTGGACCGTTGCGTCGTCCTGGTGGACGCCGGCTACCTGCTGGGCGCCGCCGCCAGCCTGCTCGCCGGGGAACCGGCCCGCTCACGCATCACCGTCGACCACGCCGCGCTCATCCGGCAGCTGCGCGAGCGCGCCGAGGCCGACACCGAGCTGCCGCTGCTGCGCATCTACTGGTTCGACGGAGCCCCCGACCGGGTGCCCCAGCCCGAACACCGCCGGCTGCGCGTCATGCCCCGGGTCACCGTCCGGCTCGGCGCCCTGACCCGCAGCGACGGCCGCTGGGCCCAGAAGGGCGTCGACGCGGCCATGCACACCGAGCTCACCGAGCTCTCCCGCAACCGCGCCTGCTCCGACATCGTCCTCGTCACCGGCGACGGCGACCTGCTGCCCGGCCTGATGTCCGCGAAGGAACACGGCGTCGCCGTTCACCTCTGGGCCGTGCAGGCCGCCGACGGCGACTACAACCAGTCCGAGGACCTGGTCGCCGAGGCCGACGAACGCCGGGTCCTCGACCGGGCCTGGATCACCCGCGCCATCCGTGCCAAGGACCTCACCGGACTGTGCGCCCCGCAGCCGGTGCCCCGCCCCGAGATCGCCGCGATCCTCTCCGCGCCGCTGCCCGAGTCCGCGCTCGCCGCCTCCGCCGCCGCAGCGGCCGCCGCCTCCCACGACGGGCCCTCCGCCGCCGCACGGGCGGACGACACCCGGACCGACCCGGCCTCCGGCACCGGCGACCACGTGAACGGCACGGTCAACGGCTCCGCCGGCGCCACCGGCGTCCCCGCGCCCGCCTCCGGCCGGACCGTGCCCACCCCCAAGGACCTCGCCGGACTGCGCGGCCCCACCCCGCCGCCCGCCCCGCACCCCGCCGGCGCCACGCTGCGCTGGTCCTCCGACCGGGGCTGGATCGACCGGCCCGGCCCGTCCCTCGGCGAACCCGCCGAGACCGCCTCGCTGCCCACCCTCGCCCAGCTCACCAGCGCCGAGCAGCGCTGGGCCGACCGCGAGGAGGACATCACCACCGTCGGCGGCGACCCCTACGAGGTCGGCCAGGTCTTCGCCCGCCGCTGGCTCGACCGGCTGCCCGAACCCGGCCACGTGCCGAAACTCGCCACCATGTACCCGCGCATCCCGCACCGCATCGACGGCGAACTGCTCCGCTACGCCGCCCGCTTCGGACTCCTCGCCCACAAGGACGACCAGATCGACGAGCACGACCGCTACGCGATCCGGGCCGGATTCTGGCGCGAGATCGACATGCACGCCGCCGCCCAACACGCCCCCGCGCCCGAGGAGAGCCGCGGCACCCCTTAGGCTCATCCCTCGTGAGTACGGTGTGCGTGGTGCGGGATCTGGTCAGGACGTACCCCGCCACGCGCGGCAGACGCGGCGCGCCCGCGACCCCCGAGGTGCGGGCCACCGACGGGATCAGCCTCGATGTGCGCGGCGGCGAGATCTTCGGCCTGCTCGGCCCCAACGGCGCCGGCAAGTCCACCCTCGTCCGCCAGCTCACCGGCCTGATGCGCCCCGACTCCGGCACCGTCCGGATCCTCGGCCACGACATCGTGCGCCACCCCGAGCGCGCTGCCCGCCTCCTCGCCTACCTCGGCCAGGAGTCCACCGCACTCGACGAGCTGACCGTCGCCCTCGCCGCCGAGACCACCGGCCGGCTGCGCGGCCTCGGCGCCCGCGAGGCCCGCGCCGCGCGCGACGCCGTCCTCGGCGAACTCGGCCTCGACGAGATCGCCGGCCGCCCCCTCAAGAAGCTCTCCGGCGGCCAGCGCCGGCTCGCCTGCTTCGCCACCGCCCTGGTCGGCGAGCGGCCGATCCTCGTCCTCGACGAGCCCACCACCGGCATGGACCCGGTCGCCCGCCGCGCCGTCTGGGCCGCCGTCGACCGGCGGCGCGCCGAACACGGCACCACCGTGCTGCTCGTCACCCACAACGTCATCGAGGCCGAGACCGTCCTCGACCGCGTCGCCGTCATCGACCGCGGCCGGGTCATCGCCTGCGACACCCCCGCCGGCCTCAAGGAACGCGTCGCCGGCGAGGTGCGCGTCGAGCTCGTCTGGCGCGAGCGCGCCCCGCTCGACGTCCCCGAGGTCGCCGCGCTCAGGGTCTGCGCGCAGGAGTCCGGCCGCCGCTGGGTGCTGCGGCTCGGCCCCGACGAGGCGCGCGCCGCGGTCGCCGCGGTGACCGGCGGAGCGGCGTTCGCGGCCCTCGACGACTTCACCCTCGCCACGCCGAGCCTGGAGGACGTGTACCTGGCGCTCGGCGGCGAGACGCGGGGGCTGGTGAAGGCGTGACACACCTTTTGAACGCCGGGAAGCCCGGGAACACCGCGAACACCGGGAACATCAGGAGCTGGACGAGTTGAGCACCCTGCCCGCCGAGGCCCTGACGGCCACCACCGCTCCCGCCGGTCCGGTCCGCGACGACACCGCGGCCGCCGCCGCGCCGCTCGCTCCGCGCGCCCGGCTGCTGCCCGCGCTCGGCGCCGTCTACCGGGCGCAGCTCAGCCGCGCCCGGGTCGCCCGCATCCCGCTGCTCTTCGTCGCGACCTTCCAGTCGATCGGCATCATGATCCTGATGCGCGGAGTCGTCGACGGCGGCGAGGAGGCCCGGTCCGTGGTGGCCGGCTCCGCCGTGCTCGTCGTCGCCTTCGTCGCGCTCAACCTGCTCGCCCAGTACTTCGGCCAGCTCCGGGCCGGCGGCGGCCTCGACCACTACGCGACGCTGCCCGTGCCGCCCGCGGCCGTGGTGCTCGGCGCGGCCGGCGCGTACGCCTCCTTCACCGTGCCCGGCACGGTGGCGACCGCGGTCGCCGGATCCGTGCTCTTCGGGCTCCCGCTCGGCCATCTGTGGATCCTGGCGGCGGTCGTCCCGCTCTCCGGCGCGGCCCTGGCCGGCCTCGGCGCGGCCCTCGGCCTGCTCGCCCCCCGTCAGGAGCTCGCCACCCTCCTCGGCCAGCTCGGCATGTCCGCGGCCCTGCTCCTCGGCGTGCTCCCCGCCGACCGGATGCCCGCCCCGATCACCTGGGCCCGCGACCTGCTCCCGTCCACCTACGGCGTCGAGGCCCTCGCCCGCACCTTCGACCGGCACCCCGACTGGACGGCGGTCTTCCTGGACCTCGCGGTGTGCGGCGCGGTGGGCGTGGCTTCGCTGGCGGTGGCGACCTGGGCGTACCGGCGCGCAGCGGTGCGCTGACATGCCCAGAGGCCCGGCTCGCTGAGGCGGCTCACAGCCGCACCTGGCACGATGGCGTGGTGACCGCACCTCTGACTCCGCCGCACCAGCCGCCGCACGACTCCGCCTGGCCGCCGCCCTCGCCCGTGCCGCCCGCCGAGGACGGCGGGCCCGGAACGGCGACCGAGATCCGGCAGGCCGCCGTCGTGGCCGCCGCCTCCGGGGTCGCCGGCGCACTGCTCGGGCTGCTGTGGCTGTGGCTCGCACCGCGGGTCTCGCTGATCTCCGACGGCAAGGCGGTCTTCCTGCGCAACAGCGAGGCGGAGTCGGCGATCGGCGCGGACGGAACGTTCGTCCTGCTCGCGCTCGGCTTCGGAGCCGTCGCCGCGGCCCTCGTCTTCCTGGTCCACCGGCGCGGCGGCGTCGCCCTCGTCCTCGGCCTCGCGCTCGGCGGGATCCTCGGCTCGCTGCTCGCGTGGGGCGTGGGCGTCTGGTTCGGCGGGCAGAGCGATGTCGTCGCCCATGCCAAGGCCGTCGGCCCGAAGGTCCCCTTCGACGCGCCGCTCGAACTCGGCATGGGCTTCGCTGCGATGCTGGCCTGGCCGATCGCGGCGATGATCATCCACCTGGCGCTCACGGCGCTGTTCGGCCCGCGCGACCCGGAGCCCGAGTACGACGGCACCTGGCCGCCGCAGGCGAACCCGCAGACCCCTCAGGCCCCGCAGGCTCCGCAGACCCCTCAGCCCCCGCAGGACCCGCAGAGCTGATCTCCTCGGCGTCCCGGGCCGGTCGGCGTCTCGGCCGGGACGGTCCCTCAGCCGGTCAGCCGGTCAGCCGGTCAGCCGCTCGGCCCCTCAGCCTCTCGGCTGCTCAGCCGCGGCCGATCGGGGCCAGGACGGCGCCCGTGAGGGCCGCCAGGTCCTGGGGCGCGAGCTCGACCTCCAGGCCGCGGCGGCCGGCCGAGATGCAGATCGTGGCGTGGTCGGAGGCCGACGCGTCCAGGACCGTACGCAGCCGCTTGCGCTGGCCCAGCGGCGAGATGCCGCCGCGGACGTAGCCCGTGGTGCGCTCGGCCGCCGCCGGGTCGGCCATCGCGGCGCGCTTGCCGCCGACGGCCGAGGCGAGCGCCTTCAGGTCGAGCTGGCCGGCGACCGGGACGACCGCGACGGTCAGCTCGCCGTCGACGTCCGCGACCAGCGTCTTGAACACCCGGTCCGGGGTGACGCCGAGTGCCTCCGCGGCCTCCTCGCCGTAGGAGGGCGCCGCCGGGTCGTGGTCGTAGGCGTGCAGGGTGTACGCCGTGCCGGCCGCCGCGAGGGCCACCGTCGCCGGGGTGCCCCCGGCGTTCTTCTTCTGCTTCTTCGCCACGCCGGGCTCTCCTCGCAGGACTGGGTTCGGGCTCGGGGCCTGTCCGGGCAGGCCCTAGTTCGGGCTGGTCGGCGTACGGGTCAGTTCCACGGCCGGCAGCGACGGCAGATGGCGCAGGACCGCCGTCTCCGCGCGCAGCAGCGCCAGCTCCTCGCGCAGCCGCGTCGCCGTGTCAGGCGCCTGGAGCAGCCGCTGCTTCGCCGGGGTGTCGAGCACGGCCGCGGCGGCCACCAGATACGACACCACCGAGGGGTCGTCCGGCAGCTCGCTGGTGGTCAGCGAGCGCTCCCGGGCGCCGGCGAGCCGCTTCTGGTACGCGCGGAACGCGCGCAGCACGCCCTCCGCGAGCTCCTCGGTCTCCTCGCCCTGCTCCTCCGGGATGTGCTCGACCTCGGCGGTCAGGAACGGGCCGTCGGCGTCGACGGACAGCAGCTTGACCCGGGTGGTGCCGGTGCACATCACCTCGAAGCCGCCGTCCGCGCGCTCCCGGATCGACGCCGCGTCGGCCACGCAGCCGACCCGGTGGAACGCCTGGATGGGATCGGGGCCGAAGCCTGCCGCCGGGCCCTTCTCGGGCAGCGCCGTCTGGTCCGGCAGGCCGGGCGCGGTCGGCGCGACCTCGCGGCCGTCGCGGATGGCGACGACGGCGAAGCGCCGCGGCTCGGACTCGTCCGTCTTGAGCAGCTCGCGCATCATCGCGCGATAACGCTCCTCGAAGACGTTCAGGGGCAGCACGAGGCCCGGGAACAGCACCGCGTTGAGCGGAAAGAGAGGCAGACGAGCGGTGGTCACAGCGGTCAAGCGTAATGGCCGCCGGACCCGCCCCTGCCGGGCCGTCCGGCAGCCGGTCCCTCCCACCCGGGGAACGTCCGGGGAAAGGACTCGGGGAAGGCGTCGGGGCGAGCCCCGGGGAACGTCCCGCTCCGCGTTGCGGAGCCCGGCCCGGCAGCGGCGCCGGCGCCCAGCGGAGTGCGCCGCGCCACCTCGCGTACGGCGCAGGTCCGGGCCTCGAGGAAGCCGCGCAGCGGGTCGTCGGCGACCAGCGTCCAGGGGAACGAGGTGGCCTGCGCCCCGATCCGGCCGAACTCGGCGAGCGCGTCGTGCCAGCGGCCCCGCTCCACCAGGACGTGCACGAGCAGGTTGCGCACCTCGGCCGGCCACGGATCGCCCGCCGGGTACTCCGCCGACAGCGCGAGCGCCCGGTCGCACGCCGCGTCGATCCGGTCGCCCGCGACCCCGTGCCCCGCGTCGGACCCGGCGATCAGCTGCGCGAACGCCGCGCGCACCGGAAGCGCCTGGACCAGCGAGCCGGGCAGCGCGTCCTCGGCGGCGTCCTCGGCGAAGTCGAAGCACTCGCGGTGCGAGCCGTACCACTGCGCCGACAGATACTTCAGCGCCGCCACATGGCTGCCGTAGTGGCGCGGGGCGCGGCGCACGGCCTGCTCCCACAGCGTCTCGAAGGCCGTGTGACCGGCGTGCGCGCCGCGCGCGTGGTCCAGGGCGAGCCGCCACGGCACCGGGTCGCGCGGCGCGGCCTCGGCCGCCGCCTCGATCAGCGGCCCGAGGTCGCGCAGCCGCTCGGCCCGGGCGGGGGAGTCCCAGGCCCGGCGCACCGCGAGCTGCGCCTTGACCAGCAGCGCGTCGGGGTCGTGCGGCGCGGCGGCCAGCCAGTGCTCCAGCCAGCCGTCCCGGCGGTAGGCGAAGGCGCTCAGCCGGGACACATAGCGGTCCCGGTCCTCCCACTCCTCGGCGTCCCGGGTGGTGGCGAGGAGTTTGGCGGCCGGCTCGGGGTCGGCGAGCGCGGCGGCGACCAGGGCCGGCCCGAGTCGCCCGTCCGGCGCGTCGAGCAGCACGTCGTCGTCCGGCGGGTGCCCGGCGGCGAGCCGCGGGGTGTGCCGGAGCAGTCGGGAGGTGCCGATCAGGGCGCGGAGCAAGGACATGGTGCGAATCATTGAAAACCGCAGGTGAGGGCGGCGCCAGTAGCTGCCTGTGAAGCTTTGGTAGCGGCGGGAAGGTTGTGCTGACAGGAGTCAAGACAGCGTAAAGATAGGGGCGAATCGGTGCCGATGCGACCCCCTCGGTTTGCCCTCCGCGCCCCCTGGGCACCGCCGCCGACGACACCTCTGGCGCCACCCGGCCGCAGCCACGCCAGCGCCCGGGCCGCAGCACCGCGCCCTCCGGCCGCAGCCCTGCCGGCCCCTGGCCGCCGCCCCCGGCCTCACCCCCTCCTGAGCAGCCGTGAGGCCCCTGCCGCCACCGTCGTCGCCAGCACCCAGCCGGCGAGCACCAGTGCCGTCGACGCCCACTGCCAGAAGCCCTGCAGGCGCCAGGCGCCGACCTCGCCCAGGTCGATCACCGGCAGCAGCAGGTCGAGGGCGTACAGTGCCGCGCTCCAGTGCGGCGCCTCCTCCGCCTTCAGCGGCACGGGCGTGTAGTGCGAGAAGGCGAACGTGCCCGCCGCCCACAGCACCGCCATCCACAGCGCCGCCCGCCCCGGCCGGTAGCCGTAGGCCACCGCCAGGTCCTGGACGTAGCCCCACAGCTTCGCGCCCACCGGCAGCGTCTCGCGGCGCCGCCGCTGCTTGGCGAGCAGCACCTCGCGCGCGTCCGCGTCCTCGCCGCTGTTGCGCAGGACGCTCGCCAGGCGCTCGTACGGCTCCGGCGCGTACTCCGGGGTGGCCGCGGCGACCCACTCCAGGCGCCGGGTCAGCGGGAAGTGCCCGTACGGCACGAGCGTCTCGTAGACGAAGCCGCCCATCGCGAGCCCGCCCGGGCCCGGCCAGCTGCTGGACAGGTCGATCAGCGTCACCACCTTCGCCCCGTTGAGCACCACCCGGCCCTCCTCGGGGCGCTCCCCGTTGAACCGCAGCTCCGGAGTCACTATCCGGCGCAGCGACAGCTCCTCGCGGCGCGAGCCGTCGAGCAGGAAGCGGGCGTAGTGCAGGTCCACCGAGTCGCCGAAGCGGCCGTCGTCGAGCCGCACCCCGCCGTGGCACTCGACCGGCTTGCGCCGCGCGCCCTGGGCGGGCGTCACCCCGTACGGCGGTGTCGCCGTCGCGTTCCCCGAGCTCTCGTAGACCCACGCCGCGTTCAGATAGAGCGTGCGCTCCACCGTCAGCTGCGGCGCGTTCAGCGCGCGGCGCTGCTGGGCGCCGCGCAGCACGCTGCCGCGCAGGCTGAGCGAGACGCCGACCCGCGCGCCGCGCAGGCTCAGCTCCCCGTACGTCTCGATCAGCTCGGCCTGGAAGTCCTGGGCGACCACCATGCCGTCGGCCGTGATGGCGCGGCCGCGCCGGTCCGGCCACACCCGGATCTGGTTGATCAGCAGGTCCGTGCCGATCTGCGCGTCCGTCAGCCGGATGCCCCGTTCCACCCGGCAGCGCGGCAGGTGCAGATCGCCCGCCGTGTGCAGCCGGGCCGCCTCCAGGCGGGGTATCGCGCACTCGACCATGCGCAGCGTGCCGAACTTGGCCTCCGGCAGCACCACCTCGTGGTCGAAGCGGCAGCCGTTCAGCTCCACGTACGGCCGTATCTCACCGCCGGCCAGATTCAGCACCCCGGTGATCCGCACCCCGCGCAGCTTCAGCGCGGCGACCCGTCCCGCCCGCGCCGGCGGGCCGTCGAGCAGCAGCAGCGCCACCACGTCCGCCCGCACGCTGCGTGCCTCGCCCCACACCTCCCGTACCGCGAACGGGTCGTCCCGCTCCGCGACCCCCTCCCGCAGATCGCATGTCCGGCCGACCCGGTACGCCCTCCACATCACGCGCTCGGGACCGGTCAGGTCCTCCGGCATCCCGTCGTCCTCGCGCGGCTCGGTCACTGCCGCCCCCTCGCTTCCCACGATTCCGCTTTCCCGGATTCGTACAGCCGTTCTTCCCGCTGTGTGACGGACTGAACGCTAACGGTCAGGTGTGGCGACAAGACGCCAGTGGTGCGTATCAGACGTCAGAGTGGTTCGTATCAGCCAGTGATACGGACGTCCGGCCCTGAGGGGCGTCTGAGAGAATTGACCCGTGATTTCTCGAATCGATCTGCGTGGCGAGACCCTCCCCGAGGGTTCCGCGCTGCGCGACCTGCTGCCCCGTGCCGAGTTCGACGTGGAAGCCGCCCTGGAGAAGGTGCGGCCGATCTGCGAGGGCGTACGGCATCATGGCGCGGCCGCGGTGATCGACTACGGGGAGAAATTCGACGGCGTGCGCGTCGAGAGCCTGCGCGTGCCCGCCGAGGCGATCGCCCGCGCCCTCGACGAGCTCGACCCGGCCGTCCGCGCGGCCCTGGAGGAGTCGATCCGGCGCACCCGTGTGGTCCACCGCGACCAGCGCCGCACCACCCACACCACCCAGGTCGTGCCCGGCGGCACGGTCACCGAGAAGTGGATCCCGGTCGAGCGCGTCGGCCTCTACGTGCCCGGCGGCCGCTCCGTCTACCCGTCCTCCGTCGTGATGAACGTCGTCCCGGCGCAGGAGGCCGGCGTCGAGGGCATCGCCGTCTCCTCCCCGCCGCAGAAGGACTTCGGCGGCCTGCCGCACCCGACGATCCTGGCCGCCTGCGCCCTGCTCGGCGTGGACGAGGTCTACGCGGCCGGCGGCGCCCAGGCCATCGCCATGTTCGCGTACGGCACGCAGGGCACCGCCGACGAGCCCGGCTGCGCCCCGGTCAACCTGGTCACGGGCCCCGGCAACATCTACGTGGCCGCCGCCAAGCGCCTCCTCAAGGGCCGCATCGGCATCGACGCCGAGGCCGGCCCCACCGAGATCGCCGTCCTCGCCGACTCCACCGCCGACCCGGTGCACGTCGCCGCCGACCTGATCAGCCAGGCCGAGCACGACCCGATGGCCGCCTCCGTGCTCGTCACCGACTCCGCCGAGCTCGCCGAGGCCGTCGAGGCCGAGCTGAAGACGCAGGTCGCCGCGTCCAAGCACGTCGACGACCGGATCGTCCCGGCGCTCGCCGGCCGGCAGTCCGCGATCGTCCTCGTCACCGACCTGGCGGACGGCCTCAAGGTCGTCGACGCCTACGGCGCCGAGCACCTGGAGATCCAGACCGCCGACGCCGCCGCCGTCGCCGACCGGGTCCGCAACGCGGGCGCGATCTTCGTCGGCCCCTGGGCGCCGGTCTCCCTCGGCGACTACTGCGCCGGCTCCAACCACGTGCTGCCCACCGGTGGCTGCGCCTGCCACTCCTCGGGCCTGTCGGTGCAGTCCTTCCTGCGCGGCGTCCACATCGTGGACTACAGCCGCGACGCCCTCGCCGAGGTCGCCCACCACGTGGTGACCCTCGCCGAGGCGGAGGACCTGCCCGCGCACGGCGCCGCGATCAAGGCGCGTTTTGGCGGAGGCGAACCGGACGAGCGCAGTGCCGGAGGCGAACCGGACGAGCGCGGTGGGTGGAAGGTGCCGGAGAGCAAGTGACCGACAAGAACGACACCCTCGGGATCGACGACCTGCCGATCCGCGACGAGCTCAAGGGCAAGTCCCCGTACGGCGCGCCCCAGCTCGACGTGCCCGTCCAGCTGAACACCAACGAGAACCCCTACCCGCTGCCCGAGCCGCTGGTGGCCCGGATCGCGGAGCGGGTCGCCGAGGCCGCGCGCGGCCTCAACCGCTACCCCGACCGGGACGCCGTCGAGCTGCGCACCGAGCTGGCCCGCTACCTCACCCGCACCGCCGGCCACCGGGTGGGCTTCGCGAACGTGTGGGCCGCCAACGGCTCCAACGAGGTGCTCCAGCAGCTGCTGCAGACCTTCGGCGGCCCCGGCCGCACCGCGATCGGCTTCGAGCCCTCGTACTCGATGCACGCCCTGATCGCCCGCGGCACCGGCACCGGCTGGATCTCCGGCCCGCGCAACGACGACTTCACCATCGACGTGGCGGCGGCCGTCAGCGCGATCGCGGAGAACGCGCCGGACGTCGTCTTCGTGACCTCGCCCAACAACCCCACCGGCACCGCGGTCGAGGCCGCGACCGTCCTCGCCCTGTACGAGGCCGCCCAGGCCGCCCGGCCCGGCGCCGGCGCCCTGGTCGTCGTCGACGAGGCGTACGTGGAGTTCAGCCACCGGGCCTCGCTGCTGCCCCTCATCGAGGGCCGCCCGAACCTGGTGGTCTCCCGGACCATGTCCAAGGCGTTCGGCGCCGCGGGCCTGCGCCTGGGCTATCTCGCCGCCCACCCCGCCGTGGTCGACGCCGTCCAGCTGGTCCGCCTGCCGTACCACCTCTCCGCCGTCACCCAGGCCACCGCGCTCGCCGCCCTGGAGCACACCGACACCCTCCTCGGGTACGTCGAGCAGCTCAAGGCCGAGCGCGACCGCCTGGTCGCCGAACTGCGCGCGACCGGCTACGAGGTCACCGAGTCCGACGCCAACTTCGTCCAGTTCGGCCGCTTCGAAGGAGCGGAGGGCTCCCACGCGGCCTGGCGGAAGATCCTCGACCGGGGCGTCCTGGTCCGGGACAACGGCGTGCCGGGCTGGCTGCGGGTCACCGCGGGCACCCCCGAAGAGAACGACGCGTTCCTCGACGCGGTTCGTGAGCTGAAGAAGGAGCAGAACGCATGAGCCGCGTAGGCCGCGTTGAGCGCACCACCAAGGAGACGTCCGTCGTCGTCGAGATAGACCTCGACGGCACCGGAAAGGTCGACGTGTCGACCGGGGTCGGTTTCTACGACCACATGCTCGACCAGCTCGGCCGGCACGGTCTGTTCGACCTGACCGTGAAGACCGACGGCGACCTGCACATCGACACGCACCACACCATCGAGGACACCGCCCTCGCGCTGGGCGCCGCCTTCAAGCAGGCCCTCGGCGACAAGGTCGGCATCTACCGCTTCGGCAACTGCACCGTCCCGCTGGACGAGTCGCTCGCCCAGGTCACCGTCGACCTCTCCGGCCGCCCCTACCTGGTGCACACCGAGCCCGAGAACATGGCGCCGATGATCGGCTCCTACGACACGACGATGACGCGGCACATCCTGGAGTCGTTCGTCGCCCAGGCGCAGATCGCCCTGCACGTCCACGTCCCGTACGGTCGCAACGCGCACCACATCGTCGAGTGCCAGTTCAAGGCGCTCGCCCGGGCGCTCCGCTACGCCTCCGAGCGCGACCCGCGCGCCGCCGGCATCCTCCCCTCCACGAAGGGCGCCCTGTAACCGTGAACGGACTCTCCACCGTCCTCATCGTCGTCGGTCTCTTCCTCCTCGGCGGCGTCTACTCCTTCGTCAAGCAGAAGCAGTCCAAGAGCCTCGTCGGCGTGCTCGCGTTCGGCGCCGCCATGTGCCTCGCGGCCGGCCTCCTGCGGCTGGACGTGTGGTCATGACGGCCGCCGGATCCCCGAAGAAGGTCGTGGTCTTCGACTACGGCTTCGGCAACGTGCGCTCCGCCGAGCGGGCCCTCGCCCGGGTCGGCGCCGACGTCGAGATCACCCGCGACTACGACAAGGCCATGAACGCCGACGGGCTCCTCGTCCCCGGCGTGGGCGCCTTCTCCGCCTGCATGCAGGGCCTCAAGGAGGCCCGCGGCGACTGGATCGTCGGCCGCCGGCTCGCCGGCGGACGGCCCGTCATGGGCATCTGCGTCGGCATGCAGATCCTCTTCGCCCGCGGCATCGAGCACGGCGTCGAGACCGAGGGCCTCGACGAGTGGCCCGGCACGGTCGAGCCGCTGAACGCGCCCGTCGTGCCCCACATGGGCTGGAATACGGTCGACGCGCCCGCCGGCACCGAGCTGTTCGCCGGCCTCGACGCCGACGCCCGGTTCTACTTCGTGCACTCCTACGCGGTGCGCGACTGGAGCCTGGAGGTCGGCAACCCCAACATGCGCGCCCCGAAGGTCACCTGGGCCACCCACGGCGAGCCGTTCGTCGCCGCGGTGGAGAACGGCGCCCTGTGGGCGACCCAGTTCCACCCCGAGAAGTCCGGCGACGCCGGCGCCCAGCTCCTCACCAACTGGATCGGAACCCTGTGACCGTGTCGCCCGCCCTGCTCGAACTCCTGCCCGCCGTCGACGTCCGCGACGGCCAGGCGGTCCGCCTCGTCCACGGCGAGTCCGGCACCGAGACCTCCTACGGCTCCCCTCTGGAGGCCGCCCTCTCCTGGCAGCGCTCCGGCGCCGAGTGGCTGCACCTGGTCGACCTGGACGCCGCCTTCGGCACCGGCGACAACCGGGACCTGGTCCGCCAGGTCGCCGAATCCATGGCGGACATGAACCTCAAGGTGGAGCTCTCCGGCGGCATCCGCGACGACGCCTCGCTCGCCGCGGCCCTCGCCACCGGCTGCACCCGCGTCAACCTCGGCACCGCCGCCCTGGAGACCCCCGACTGGGTCGCCAAGGTCATCGCCGAGCACGGCGACAAGATCGCCGTCGGCCTCGACGTGCGCGGCACCACCCTGAAGGGCCGCGGCTGGACCCGCGACGGCGGCGACCTGTACGAGACGCTGGCCCGTCTCGACGCCGAGGGCTGCGCCCGCTACGTCGTCACCGACATCGCCAAGGACGGCACCCTCCAGGGCCCCAACCTGGAGCTGCTGCGCAACGTCTGCGCCGCCACCGACAAGCCCGTCGTCGCCTCCGGCGGCGTCTCCTCCCTGGACGACCTGCGGGCGCTGGCCGGACTCGTGCCGCTGGGCGTCGAGGGCGCGATCGTCGGCAAGGCGCTGTACGCGAAGGCCTTCACCCTCGAAGAGGCGCTCACGGCGGTGGCTTCCGCATGAGCGGCGCACTGAGGAAGGTGTCGACGGGCGCTCCCTGGGAGGAGCAGTTCGGCTACTCCCGCGCGGTGGAGCTGCCGAACGGCACCGTGCTGGTCGCCGGCTGCACCTCGGTCGTCGGCGGCGCCATCGCCGACGGCGGCCCGTACGAGCAGGCGGTCAACTCCTTCAAGGTGGCCTTCGACGCCCTGAAGCAGCTGGACCTGGGCCCCGAGCACGTCGTGCGGACGCGCATGTACATCACCCACGCGCGCGACGTGGAGGAGGTCGGCCGCGCCCACAAGGAGCTGTTCGACGCCGTCCGCCCCGCCGCGTCGATGATCATCGTCTCCGGCTTCGTCGACCCGCGCCTCGTCGTCGAGGTCGAGGTCGAGGCGTACCGGCCGGACTTCACCGAGGGAGGTGCGGCATGAGCCTCGCCGTACGCGTGATCCCCTGCCTGGACGTGGACAACGGCCGGGTCGTCAAGGGCGTCAACTTCCAGAACCTGCGGGACGCGGGCGATCCCGTCGAGATGGCCAAGCTGTACGACGCCGAGGGCGCCGACGAGCTGACCTTCCTCGACATCACCGCCTCCTCCGGCAACCGGGAGACCACCTACGACGTGGTGCGCCGCACCGCCGAGCAGGTCTTCATCCCGCTGACCGTCGGCGGCGGCGTCCGCTCCGCCGAGGACGTCGACAAGCTGCTGCGGGCCGGCGCCGACAAGGTGGGCGTCAACACGGCCGCCATCGCGCGTCCCGAGCTGATCCGCGAGATCGCCGAGCGCTTCGGCCGCCAGGTCCTGGTGCTCTCGGTCGACGCCCGGCGCACGGCCTCCGGCTCCTTCGAGGTGACGACGCACGGCGGCCGCGAGGGCACCGGCATCGACGCCGTCGAGTGGGCGCACCGGGCCGCCGACCTGGGCGCGGGCGAGATCCTGCTCAACTCGATGGACGCCGACGGCACCAAGGACGGCTACGACATCGAGATGATCGCGGCCGTGCGCAAGCACGTCACCGTGCCGGTGATCGCTTCCGGCGGCGCCGGCAAGCTGGCCGACTTCCCGCCGGCGATCGACGCGGGCGCGGACGCGGTGCTCGCGGCCTCCGTCTTCCACTTCGGCGATCTGCGGATCGGCGAGGTGAAGCAGGCGCTGCGGGAGACGGGCCACGAGGTCCGCTGAGGCGGATTCCGCTTCTGAGCAGTCTCCGGAAGGGCCCCCTCGGGGGCCCTTCTTCGTGCCCTGAACTCTCCGCGGACGCGCAGGATTATTTGTGCAATTTCTGTTGCGCAAGTTTTCTTTCGCATCTACGGTCGTGGACATGACCTCGCCGGAGAACCGCCGCATCGACGACCTGGGCACCCTCAAGGCCATCGCGCACCCGCTGCGCATGCGCCTCTACCGCGCCCTCTTCGTCGCCCGTACCGCCACCGCCTCCCAGCTCGCCGAGCAGGTCGACGAGGCCGTGTCGCTGGTCAGCTACCACCTGCGCAAGCTCGCCGAGCACGGCCTCATCGAGGAGGCGAAGGCCCAGTCGGCGGACGGCCGGGAGCGATGGTGGCAGCCGAGCTCGTACGGCTTCAGCATCCGCGAGGAGGACATGACCGGCGCCCCCGAACTCGCCGCCGCGAGCGCCGCCTTCGGCCGCACGGTCAGCGAGCAGCGCACCGGGATGCAGCGCCGCTTCCTCGACGAGCGCCACACCTGGTCCGAGGAGTGGCGCTCCGCCGCCATCAGCTCCGAATGGCTGCCCCGCCTCACCGCGCCCGAACTCGCCGCCCTCGGCAAGGAGCTGGACGCGCTCCTGACGAAGTACGACCAGGCGGCCCGCGCCGCCGAGGCCGCCGGCGACACCGAGGGCCGCGAGAACGTCGCCGTCCACCTCCACGGCTTCCCCTACCGGGGCTGAGCGCGATGACCACGACCATCGCCGCCCCCGTCGCCGCCGCGGCCCGCCCCGCCCACCGCAACCCTCAGGTCCTGCGCTGGCTCGGCGCCTTCACCGCCTCCACCCTCGGCGACAGCGTCTACTACCTCGCCCTCTCCTGGGCCGCCGTCAGCAGCGGCACTCCCGCCCAGGCGGGCCTCGTCATGGCGGTCTCCGCCGTGCCGCGCGCCCTGCTCATGCTGTTCGGGGGAGTGATCGCGGACCGGCTCGGCCCGCGCCGGGTCGTCATCGCCTCGGACACCGTCCGCTGCCTGGTCACCCTCGGCCTCGCCGCGACCCTGTTCCTCGCCTCGCCCGGCCTGTGGATCCTGGCCGCCGTCGCCCTCGTCTTCGGCACCGTCGACGCCCTCTTCCTGCCGGCCGTCGGCGCCCTGCCGCCCCGGATCGCCGCGCACGACCAGCTCGCCCGCGTCCAGGGCATGCGCGGCATCGCCTACCGCCTCGGCGCCGTCCTCGGCTCCCCGCTCGGCGGCCTCGCCGTCGCCGTCGGCGGCTCCGCCACGGCCTTCACCCTCGCCGGCGTGCTGTTCGCCCTCTCCCTGCCGCTGCTGTGCACGCTGCGGATCCGGCCGCTGCCCGCCGAGAACGCCACGGCCGGCAGCACCGCCCTGGGCGACCTCGCCGACGGCCTGCGCTACGTCCGCCGCCACCGGGTCCTCGGCCCGCTGATGGTCGTCGTACTCCTCGGCGACCTCGGCTTCGCCGGCCCGCTCAACGTCGGCCTCGCCCTCCTGGCCGAGCAGCGCGGCTGGGGAGCGGCCGGCATCGGCTGGATCCTCGCCGGCTTCGGTACGGGCGCGAGCGCCGCCTCCCTGCTCCTCACCGTCCGCGGCCGCGTCCCCCGCGCGGGCGCCGTCCTCAACGGGGTCATGATCCTCGGAGCCGTGTCGATCGGCGCCCTCGCCTACGTGCCCCTGCTGCCCGTCGCCGTCCTCGTCGCCCTGTCCATCGGCGTGCTCGCCGGACTCTCCGGAGTGCTCTGCGGCGCACTCGTCCAGACCGCGTGCGACCCCGCCTACCTCGGCCGGGTGAGCGCCGTCTCCAGCCTCGGCAGCCTCGGCATCGCCCCGCTCGCCCTCCCGCTCACCGGCGCGGCCATCGGCCACTGGGGCCTCGGCCCGGTCTTCGTCGCGGGCGCCGCCGTCTGCGCCCTCAGCGGCGTCTACGGTCTCGCCGTACCCGCCCTGCGCAGGGCCGAGCTGCCGAAGGGCCAGAGCCCCGCCCGGCGGATCACCGCCGGGGCCTGACCCGCCGGACAGGTCCTACGGATGTCTCGCCGGTCATGCCGGGCTCGCCATGACCGGCGAGCCCGGCCAGGGCCTGTCCGGCGGATCAGGGTCGGACAGGCCCTAGAGCCCCAGCTGCTTCGTCGTGTGCAGCTTCGCCACGGCGTCCGGCTCGCCGTCCAGCGCCACCTTCGCCGCGTCCTGCCGCCCGAACAGGAACATGATCAGCTCGCCCGGCTCCCCGGACACCGTCACCACCGGCACGCCGCGGTGCGCCACCACCGTCTGCCCGTCCGGGCGGCGCAGCACGAGCCCCACCGGCGCCTTGCGGCCGAGCAGCCGCGCCGACTTCTCCAGGCGTGACCACAGGGCGTCCGCGAAGACCGGGTCGAGCGGGCGCGCGGTCCAGTCAGGCTGCGCCCGGCGCACGTCCTCGGCGTGGACGTAGAACTCGACGATGTTCGCGCCCTCGTCCACCTGCTTGATCGTGAACGGGGACAGCCGCGGCGGACCCGAACGGAGGAGCTGGACCAGCTCCTCGTACGGCTTCGCGGCGAACTCCGCCTGCACCCGGTCGAGCCGGTCCTTGAGCAGCGGGACGAGCGTGCCCGCCGCCGCGTCCGGCCGGCGCTCCCGCACCACCACGTGCGCCGCCAGGTCCTGGGTCCGCCACCCCTCGCAGAGCGTCGGCGCGTCCGGGCCGGCCGCCTCCAACAGGTCGGCGAGCAGAAGTCGTTCACGCTTGGCATGGGTCGACATGTGCGCCAGCGTAAGGCCCGGACGGCCGCTCCGCCCAGCGGGCACCCGCCGGCCGTGTCGCCGCTTCGCCCCGCCGCCGCCCGCCGACCGGACCCCGGGGTCCGCCCACTGGACGCAACCCCGTCCGGCACCCGCCGTCACGGCACAATGGCGGCATGACCAGCACGCCCCGGACCTCCAGCGACCTCGACCCGGCCATCGCCGACCGCCTCAAGCGCAGCGCCGACGGCCTCGTCCCCGCCATCGCCCAGCAGCACGACACCGGCGAGGTGCTCATGCTCGGCTGGATGGACGACGAGGCGCTGCACCGCACCCTCACCACCGGCCGCGCCACCTACTGGTCCCGCAGCCGCCAGGAGTACTGGGTCAAGGGCGACACCTCCGGCCACGTCCAGCACGTGAAGGCGGTCGCCCTCGACTGCGACGCCGACACACTGCTCGTCAAGGTCGACCAGGTCGGCGCCGCCTGCCACACCGGCACCCGCACCTGCTTCGACACCGACGTGCTTCTCGCGGCCGAGTAGGGTCTGGCGCCATGGATCTCGAGACCTTCCGCAAGCTGGCGGCCGACCGCCGCGTCATCCCCGTCAGCCGCCGGCTCCTCGCCGACGGCGACACCCCGGTCGGGCTCTACCGCAAGCTCGCCGCCGAACGCCCGGGCACCTTCCTCCTCGAATCCGCGGAGAACGGCCGCAGCTGGTCCCGCTACTCCTTCATCGGCGTCCGCAGCGACGCCACCCTCACCGTCGAGGACGGCCAGGCGCACTGGCTCGGCACCCCGCCCGTCGGCGTCCCCGTCGACGGCGATCCGCTCGCCGCCCTGCGCGCCACCGTCGAGACCCTGCACACCCCGCGCGACCTGGCCTCCGGGATGCCCCCGTTCACCGGCGGCATGGTCGGCTACCTCGGCTACGACATCGTGCGCCGCCTGGAGCGCATCGGCGAGCACGGCACCGACGACCTGCGGCTGCCCGAGCTCACCATGCTGCTCACCAGTGACCTCGCCGTCCTCGACCACTGGGACGGCTCGGTGCTCCTGATCGCCAACGCGATCAACCACAACGACCTGGAGACCGGTGTCGACGAGGCGTACGCGCACGCCGTCGCCCGCCTCGACGCGATGGAGGCCGACCTGGCCCGCCCCGTCGCCTCCACCCCGGTCGCGCTTCCTGAGTCCGCCCTGCCCGAGTTCTCCGCGCTCTGGGGCGGCCCCGCCTACCAGGACGCCGTCGAGGACATCAAGGAGCGCATCCGGGCCGGCGAGGCCTTCCAGGTGGTGCCCTCGCAGCGGTTCGAGACGGAGTGCACCGCCTCCGCCCTCGACGTCTACCGGGTGCTGCGGGCCACCAACCCGTCCCCGTACATGTACCTCTTCCGCTTCGAGAACGGCTTCGACGTCGTCGGATCCTCGCCCGAGGCCCTGGTCAAGGTCGAGGACGGCCGCGCGATGGTCCACCCCATCGCCGGCACCCGGCACCGCGGCGCCACCCCGCAGGAGGACCACGACCTCGCCGAGGAGCTGCTCGCCGACCCCAAGGAGCGCGCCGAGCACCTGATGCTCGTCGACCTCGGCCGCAACGACCTGGGCCGGGTCTGCGAGCCGGGCTCCGTCGAGGTCGTCGACTTCATGTCCGTCGAGCGCTACTCGCACGTCATGCACATCGTCTCCACCGTGACCGGCAAGGTCGCCCAGGGGAAGACCGCCTTCGACGTCCTCACCGCCTGCTTCCCGGCCGGCACCCTCTCCGGGGCGCCCAAGCCGCGCGCGATGCAGATCATCGAGGAGCTGGAGCCGTCCCGGCGCGGCCTGTACGGCGGCTGCGTCGGCTACCTCGACTTCGCGGGCGACTCCGACACGGCCATCGCCATCCGTACCGCCCTGCTGCGCGACGGAACGGCGTACGTGCAGGCCGGAGCCGGTGTCGTCGCCGACTCCGACCCGGTCTCCGAGGACACCGAGTGCCGCAACAAGGCGGCGGCGGTGCTCCGCGCCGTCCACACCGCCAACCGGATGACGGCACCCATCACCCACTGAATGCCGCGACTCACCCACCGAGTGCCGCGACCGGATGAATCGCTTCTGGGCCGGTAGGGGATAGTGGGGTATGTGAGTGCCGCTTCCGTACCCCAGCCCCGAGCCGCCCGTCCGGGCGGCGCCGCCTCCTCCGGCGCCCGCCGCAGCCTGGCCGTGGCCCTGCTGCTCGGCGCCCTCGGAGCCACCGTCGTCCTGCTCTCCGCCGGACAGAAGTGGGCCGAGGGCACCGCGGCGGTCGGCGGCGGCTCCGTCCCCGTGCAGGCCGACGGCGGTGCCGTCACCGGCGTGCCGACCGCGCTCGCCATCGTCGGCCTGGCCGCGCTCGTCGCGGTCTTCGCCGTCCGCCGCGCCGGCCGCACCCTGGTCGCCGCCCTGCTCGCCCTGAGCGGGGCGGGCGCGGCCCTCGCCGCCGTCCTCGGCGCCTCCGACAGCGACGCGCTGAACGCGGAGGCGGCCAGGGTCAGCGGCAACACCGCGGCCGCCGTCGGCGGCCTCAGCCACACCGTCTGGCCGTACGTGGCCGCCGCCGGCGCCCTGCTCATCCTGGTCGCCGGGCTCTTCGCGCTGCGCTTCGGCAAGTCCTGGCCCGCGATGGGCGGCCGCTACGAGCGCTCCGGCGCCCCGCGCGCGGGCCGCCGCGGCCGGGCCGCGGCCGTCGACCCCGACCGCCCCGAGGACCTGTGGAAGGCCCTCGACCGCGGCGAGGACCCGACGCACGGCGACTGAGTTCCCGCTCCTTCGCCGCGACGCGTGATCGTTCGGGCACCCCGATTCACCGCCGCGGCCCCATGTGCGGAACAATGAGACGTCACTGAGACGTCACCACCGAGCAACATCAACGAGGAGCAACTCATGGCGGGCAGCGCCCACGGACACACCCCGGCCGCCTGGACCGGTGTCATCATCTCCTTCATCGGCTTCTGCATCGCCGGAGTCTTCATGGTGGCGGCCAACGGTCCCGGCTTCTGGGCCGGTATCGGTGTCATCCTCCTCGGCGGTGTCGTCGGTGGCGCGATGAAGGTCGCGGGCCTCGGCATGCCGAAGCCCACCGCCGACGTCGTGGCCGCCCGCGAGGCCGCCACCGCCCGCGTTCTGGAGAAGACCGGCGCCTGATCGCCCAACGTCACTCCGAAGGCGCAGTCCCGCGACACGGGGCTGCGCCTTCGCGCGTCACCGGCGACAATCACCGGGTGGACCCGAACCCGACGGCGGGAGCCGTGACCGAGCAGCCGGCCCCCGCGCCCGCCCCCCAGGGCACCCCGTACCCGTCGTACCCGCCGTTCGGGCCTCCGCCGCCGCCCGGGCCGCTCGCCCGCCGCCTGCTCGCTCCGCTCGGCGCGCTCACCGCCGTCGCCGCGGCCTTCGCGTACGTCGGCACCGTCGACCCGGGCGAACCCGGGCACTACCCCGTCTGCCCGCTGCTCCGCTTCACCGGCATCTACTGCCCCGGCTGCGGCGGCCTGCGCAGCGCCCACGCCTTCGTCCACGGCGACATCGGCGCCGCCCTCGGCTACAACGCCCTCGCCGTCGTCGGCTACGGCGTCTTCGCCGTCGTCATGGTCCTCTGGCTGATTCGTGCCATCCGGGGCATCCCCATGCGGCTCGCGATCTCCCCGGCCTGGTGGTGGGCGATCGGTGCCGTTCTGGGAGCGTTCACCCTCGTGCGGAACCTTCCTTTCGGCTCCGCGCTGGCCCCCTGAGCGCCCTCCGGCCACGCCCGGAAGTCCCAGCAATTGGGACGCGGCGCAAACCGATGCGGGTCCGGGGCCCACCTGCGGATACCATCGACATGGCTGAACAAGACCGCAGGACCGCAAGTCCGCAAGACCCAGACCGCCAGAACGTCACCGTCCCGGAAGGGGGCCTCTCGCGTGAGTGTGCTCGACGAGATCATCGAAGGCGTGCGCGCCGACCTCGCAGAGCGGCAGGCGCGGGTCTCCCTCGACGAGCTCAAGGAGCGCGCCGCAAAGGCGCCGCAGGCCAAGGACGGCGTCGCCGCACTGCGCGGCGACGGCGTCAAGGTGATCTGCGAGGTCAAGCGCTCCAGCCCGTCCAAGGGCGCACTCGCCGCCATCGCCGACCCGGCCGGCCTCGCCGCCGACTACGAGGCGGGCGGAGCCGCCGTCATCTCCGTCCTCACCGAGCAGCGCCGCTTCGGCGGCTCGCTCGCCGACCTCGAAGCCGTGCGCGCCCGGGTCGACATCCCGGTCCTGCGCAAGGACTTCATCGTCACCGCCTACCAGCTCTGGGAGGCCCGGGCGTACGGCGCGGACCTCGCGCTGCTCATCGTCGCGGCCCTGGAGCAGGAGGCCCTCGTCTCCCTCATCGAGCGCGCCGAGTCCATCGGGCTCACCCCGCTCGTCGAGGTCCACGACGAGGAGGAGGTCGAGCGGGCCGTCGACGCCGGCGCCCGCATCATCGGCGTCAACGCCCGCAACCTGAAGACCCTCAAGGTCGACCGCTCCACCTTCGAGCGCGTCGCCCCGGAGATCCCGGCCCACATCGTCAAGGTCGCCGAGTCCGGCGTCCGCGGCCCGCACGACCTCATCGCGTACGCCAACGCCGGCGCCGACGCGGTCCTGGTCGGCGAGTCCCTGGTCACCGGCCGCGACCCCAAGGCCGCCGTCGCCGACCTCGTCGCCGCAGGCGCCCACCCCGCGCTGCGCCACGGGCGGAGCTGACCCGGCATGGACCTCCGCTTCCACCACGACACGCCGCACGTCGTCCCGGGCCGCAGCGCCCGGGGCGCCGTCGACGTGCACGCGGACGGAAGCGACCGCCGCCACGCCCCGCTCGCCCGCGGCTGCCGCCCGCGCGGCTGCCGCGCCCCCGCCCGCCGCGTCCACGGCCGCCGGGTGCGCTATGTGATCGGTGACGAGCCGGGCCAGGTCAACGGCATGCGATGGCGCGCGCGCCGAGCGCGCGACATCACGTACAGCAGCCAAGCCTGAGCCGAGGCGAAGGGCGTCCGCACCAGTGGGTGCGGCACGCCTGACCCGCCCATGCCGGGCGGGCGTCGCCGACGGGGCTGTCACCCCGCCGGAACGGCACCCACCCTGCGTGGCCCGCGCCCAGCCGCGATGGCCGCCTTCGCCACCCCCGCACAACGAAACGACGCCCCCTGCCGGGCCTGGGCTTCCTGCGCCTCGACCCGCACCGGAAGCGTGTCGTGGTCGTGGTGCGGCCAGGTCCAGGGGGCGGAGGCGCCGCCAAGCGCGCCGTCCCGTGTGCCCACCCGTCCCGCCCAGCGGGACGATTGCCCACACGGGGTGGCCGACGGGCCGGGCACCGCCCAGGCGCGCCACGCGCCCGCTGCCGTACGTCACCCTCACGCGCGCATACCGTGACCACCAACCCACGTCACCCGGGGCACCCGCCCCGCGAGGAGCGCATCCGCATGTCCGAGTTCTTCATTCCCGACCCGGAGGGTCAGGTCCCCACCGCCGAGGGCTACTTCGGCGTCTACGGCGGCAAGTTCATCCCGGAGGCCCTCGTCGCCGCCGTCGACGAGGTCGCCGTCGAGTACGACAAGGCCAAGAGCGACCCGGAGTTCGCGCGCGAGCTCAACGACCTGATGGTCAACTACACGGGCCGCCCGAGCGCGCTGACCGAGGTGCCGCGGTTCGCCGAGCACGCCGGCGGCGCCCGGGTGTTCCTCAAGCGCGAGGACCTGAACCACACCGGCTCGCACAAGATCAACAACGTGCTCGGCCAGGCGCTGCTCACCAAGCGCATGGGCAAGACCCGGGTGATCGCGGAGACCGGCGCCGGCCAGCACGGCGTCGCCACGGCCACCGCCTGCGCCCTCTTCGGTCTCGACTGCACCATCTACATGGGCGAGATCGACACCCAGCGCCAGGCCCTCAACGTCGCCCGCATGCGCATGCTCGGCGCCGAGGTCGTCGCGGTGAAGTCCGGCAGCCGAACCCTCAAGGACGCCATCAACGAGGCGTTCCGCGACTGGGTCGCCAACGTGGACCGCACGCACTACCTGTTCGGCACGGTCGCGGGCCCGCACCCGTTCCCCGCCATGGTCCGCGACTTCCACCGGGTCATCGGTGTGGAGGCCCGCCGCCAGATCCTGGAGCGCGCCGGCCGGCTGCCCGACGCGGCCGTCGCCTGCGTCGGCGGCGGTTCCAACGCCATCGGTCTGTTCCACGCGTTCATCCCGGACGCCGGCGTCCGCCTGATCGGCTGCGAGCCGGCCGGCCACGGCGTCGAGACCGGCGAGCACGCCGCCACCCTGACGGCCGGCGAGCCGGGCATCCTGCACGGCTCCCGCAGCTACGTCCTCCAGGACGACGAGGGCCAGATCACCGAGCCGTACTCGATCTCCGCCGGCCTGGACTACCCGGGCATCGGCCCGGAGCACTCGTACCTCAAGGACAGCGGCCGCGGCGAGTACCGGGCCGTCACCGACGACGCCGCCATGCAGGCGCTGCGGCTGCTCTCCCGCACCGAGGGCATCATCCCGGCCATCGAGTCGGCGCACGCCCTGGCCGGCGCTCTGGAGGTCGGCAAGGAGCTCGGCCCGGACGGGCTGATCGTCGTCAACCTCTCCGGACGCGGCGACAAGGACATGGACACCGCCGCTCGCTACTTCGGGCTGTACGACACCGACGCCGAGGTGGCCGCGAACGCAGCCGACACCGCCGAGATCGAGGGGGACGCCAAGTGACCGGCAACATCCAGCTCCTGAGCGACACCCTGGCCAAGGCGAAGGCCGACAACCGGGCCGCGCTCATCGCGTACCTGCCGGCCGGCTTCCCGACCGTCGACGGCGGCATCGCCGCCATCAAGGCCGTCTTCGACGGCGGCGCCGACGTCGTCGAGGTCGGTCTGCCGCACAGCGACCCGGTCCTCGACGGCCCGGTCATCCAGACCGCCGACGACATCGCCCTGCGCGGCGGCGTCAGGATCGCCGACGTCATGCGCACGGTGAAGGAGGCCCACGAGGCCACCGGCAAGCCGGTCCTCGTGATGACCTACTGGAACCCCATCGACCGCTACGGCGTCGAGCGCTTCACCGAGGAGCTCGCCGCGGCCGGCGGCGCCGGCTGCATCCTGCCCGACCTGCCGGTCCAGGAGTCCGCGGTGTGGCGCGAGCACGCCACCCGGCACGGGCTCGCCACCGTCTTCGTCGTCGCGCCCAGCAGCAGGGACGAGCGGCTCGCCACCATCACCGCGGCCGGCTCCGGCTTCGTCTACGCCGCTTCCCTGATGGGCGTCACCGGCACCCGCGAGTCGGTCGGCGAGCAGGCCGCCGACCTGGTCCGCCGCACCCGGGACGCCGACGCCGGCGAGCTGCCCGTCTGCGTGGGCCTCGGCGTCTCCAACGCCGCCCAGGCGCGCGAGGTCGCCGGCTTCGCCGACGGCGTCATCGTCGGCTCCGCCTTCGTCAAGCGGATGCTCGACGCCGCCGACGAGACGGCCGGCCTCGGCGCCGTAAGGGAACTGGCGGCCGAACTCGCCGAGGGCGTGCGCCGCACCTCGTAACCCGTACGGGTGGATTCGTCACCGGGGAGGCACGCGCGTGCCTCCCCGGTTCGTTGCTGTGGGCGTGAGCGAGAACAACCGAGACGGTATGCAGAGCGCGCGGGAGCGCCTCAAGCAACAGCGCGAGCGCGACAAGACGCGCGAGAAGCGGCGACGCGTCCTCATCGTGTCGGCCGCGGTCGTCGGCGTCCTCGGCCTGGCCGCGGTCGTCGGTGTGATCGCGGCCAACAGCGGGGGCAAGGGCACCTCCGACAAGGCGGGCCCGGTCGTCGACCCCGCCGGCGCCATCCCCGGCGACAAGCCCGCCATCCCGACGGGCCGCCCGGACGCCCCGTCCACGCTCACGGTCTGGGAGGACTTCCGCTGCCCCGCGTGCGCCCAGTTCGAGAGCGTCATGCGCGACAGCATCCACCAGCTCCAGGCGTCCGGCGCCCTCAAGGCCGAGTACCACCTGGTCACCCTCATCGACGGCAACCTCGGCGGCACCGGCTCGCTGCGTTCCGCCAACGCCGCCGCCTGCGCCCAGGACGCCGGGAAGTTCACGGCGTACCACGACGTGCTCTACAAGAACCAGCCGCAGGAGACCGACGACGCCTACGCGAAGAACGAGAAGCTGATCGAGCTCGCGGCGAAGGTCCCCGGCCTCGACACGCCCGCCTTCCGCTCCTGCGTCGAGGACGGCACGCACGACAGCTGGGTGAAGAAGTCGCAGGACGCCTTCAAGAAGAGCGATTTCAACGGGACCCCGTCCGTCCTCCTCAACGGCGAGTCGATCTTCCCGCAGAAGGGGAGCGAGCAGATCTCCCCGGAGAACCTGAAGAAGTGGGTCGCCGAGGCCAACAAGGGCAAGCAGCCGGGCACCGCCTCGCCGGCCGCCGGATCCCCCACGCGCCACTGACTTCCCTCAGGTAGTTACGGAGAAGTTGCCGGGCTGGCTGCCGCACGGCCCGCCCGGCAGGGTAGCGTCGGACCTGCCATGGACCTTGCCTACATTCCCAGCCCGTCGACCGGCGTGATCCACCTCGGACCGATCCCGCTGCGCGGCTATGCCTTCTGCATCATCATCGGTGTCTTCGTCGCCGTCTGGCTCGGCAACAAGCGCTGGATCGCCCGGGGCGGCACCGCCGGCACCGTGGCCGACATCGCCGTCTGGGCGGTGCCCTTCGGCCTCGTCGGCGGCCGGCTCTACCACGTGATCACCGACTACCAGCTGTACTTCAGCGAGGGTGAGAACTGGGTCGACGCCTTCAAGATCTGGCAGGGCGGCCTCGGCATCTGGGGCGCCATCGCGCTCGGTGCCGTCGGCGCCTGGATCGGCTGCCGCCGCCGCGGGATCTCGCTCCCGGCGTACGCGGACGCCATCGCGCCCGGCATCGCCTTCGCCCAGGCCATCGGCCGCTGGGGCAACTGGTTCAACCAGGAGCTCTACGGCAAGCCGACCGACGTGCCGTGGGCGCTGAAGATCACCGAGGGCCCCAACCGCGAGGCCGGCCTCTACCACCCGACCTTCCTCTACGAGTCGCTGTGGAACGTCGCCGTCGGCTTCCTCGTCATCTGGGCCGACCGCCGTTTCAAGCTGGGCCACGGCCGGGCCTTCGCCCTGTACGTCGCCGCGTACTGCTCCGGGCGCGTCTGGACCGAGTACCTGCGCATCGACGAGGCGCACCACATCCTCGGCCTGCGCCTCAACGTCTGGACCGCGATCATCGTCGGTGTGCTCGCCGTCGTGTACATGATCATCTCGGCGAAGGTGCGCCCGGGCCGCGAGGAGATCGTGGAGCCGCGCAAGGCCACCGCCGAGGGTGAGCCCGGTGAGGCCGCCGAGTCCGCCGAGGGCAAGACGGAGGACAAGGCCGCCGACTCGGCAGAGTCGTCGGGATCGTCGAAGGCGTCGAAGGTGTCGGAGGCGTCGGAGTCCGTGGAGGACGAGGCGCCGAAGGACGGGAAGCCCGCCGAGGACGACAGCGCCGGCGAGGGCAAGGACGACGGCGAGGACGAGGCCAAGGAGAAGGACGGCGCCGGGAACGGCGCCGGCGCGAGCGGTCGCTGACGCCGCGCCCGCGCGACACACGGCGGAGGCCCGCCGGGACCACTGGTCCCGGCGGGCCTTGGCCGTTTCGCGGTGCGGTCAGTCCCGGCGCGCGGCCAGGGCCAGGACGCGGCGGGCGCGCCTGACGACGGCGGCGTCCACGAAGCGGCCGTCGGGCAGGGCGAGGGCGCCCGCCTCGGTCTCGGCGGCCTTGACGACCTCCTCGGCCGCCGCGATCTCGTCGGGGGTGGGCAGGTAGGCCCGCTCGATGACCGGCAGCTGCCGGGGGTGGATCGCGGCCCGGCCCAGGAAGCCCATGGCCCGGCCCCGGGCACAGCCCGCGGCCAGCGCGTCGAGGTCGTGGACGTCCGGGTGCACGGACTGGACCGGGGGAGGGAGCGCGGCCGCGCGGGCCGCGAGCACGACCCGGCCGCGCGGCCAGTCGAGCCCGCGGTCCTCCCGGACGCCGAGGTCGGCGGCGAGATCGGCCTCGCCGAGCGCGATGCCGTGGACCGAGGGGTGGGCGGTGGCGATGGCGAAGGCGTGCTCCACGGCCAGCGCGTTCTCCAGGAGCGGGTAGAGCGGGAGGCCCGCGGAGAGCTCGACGATCCGGGCGATGTCAGTGGCGTGTGTCACCTTGGGGACACGGAGAGCGACGAGTCCGGGGAGGGAGACGAGGGATGGGATGTCACGGGGTGCGTGGACACGGACATGGACCGGCACGGGCTGGGGGTCGGCGAGCAGTTCGACGGTGGCGGCCAGGGCGTAGGCCCGGCGGTCCGGGGCCACCGAGTCCTCCAGGTCGACGATGACGACGTCGGCGCCGGAGGCGAGCGCGCGCCGCACCACGGCGGGCCGGTCGCCCGGGGCGTACAGCCAGGTGAGGGGGACGGGCCGCTGGTCCGGCCGGCCCGTACGGCTCGTGGGGCTGTGGTCCATCCGGCTCATACGGCTCCTTGGGCGCGCAGGGTGTCGATCTCGGCGTCGGTCAGGCCGAGTTCGGTGAGGAGTTCGGTGGTGTCGGCGCCGTGCGGCCGGCCGGTCCAGCGGATCGCGCCGGGTGTCCCGGAGAGCCGGAAGAGGACGTTCTGCATGCGGATCGGGCCGAGTTCGGGGTCCGGGACCTCGGTGACGGTGCCGAGGGCCCGGAACTGCGGGTCGGCGAGGACGTCCCGGACGTCGTAGACGGGTGCGATGGCCGCCTCCGCCTTCTCGAAGGCGACCAGGGCCTCGTCGCGGGTGTGCCGGGCGATCCAGGAGCCGACGGCCTCGTCGAGCACGTCGGCGTGCGCGGCCCGGCCGGTGCCGTCGGCGAACCAGGGCTCGTCGATCAGCTCCGGCCGGCCGACCAGCCGCAGCACCCGCTCGGCGATCGACTGGGCGGAGGTGGAGACGGCGACCCAGGAGCCGTCCGCGGTCCGGTAGGTGTTGCGCGGGGCGTTGTTGCGGGAGCGGTTGCCGGTGCGCGGCTGGACGTAGCCGAGCTGGTCGTACCAGAGGGGGTGGGGTCCGATGACGGAGAGCATCGGTTCGATGATGGCCATGTCGACGACCTGGCCGTGGCCGGTGGTGTGCCTCGCGGTGAGCGCGGTCATCACGGCGTACGCGGTGGCGAGCGCCGCGACGGAGTCGGCGAGACCGAACGGCGGCAGGGTCGGCGGGCCGTCCGGGTCGCCGGTGATCGCGGCGAAGCCGCTCATCGCCTCGGCGAGGGTGCCGAAGCCGGGCCGGCGGGCGTACGGTCCGAACTGGCCGAAGCCGGTGACCCGGGCCAGCACGAGACGCGGGTTGACGGCCGACAGCTCCTCCCAGCCGAGCCCCCAGCGCTCCAGGGTGCCGGGCCGGAAGTTCTCCACGACCACGTCCGCGCCGGCGGCCAGCCGCAGCAGTGTGTCGCGGCCGCCCGGCGTCGACAGGTCCAGGGTCATGGTCCGCTTGTTGCGGCCGAGGACCTTCCACCACAGTCCGACGCCGTCCTTGGCGGGGCCGTGGCCGCGCGACGGATCGGGCTTGCGCGGATGCTCGATCTTGACCACGTCCGCGCCGAAGTCGCCGAGCATCATCGCGGCGAGCGGGCCCGCGAAGAGGGTGGCGAGGTCGAGGACCCGCAGCCCGTGCAGGGGAGGAGCGGGGGCCCCGGTGCCGGTGTCCGTGCTCATACGGGGTCGGCCTCCAGGTCTCCCGCGGAGCCGAGGGCGGCCTCGATCTCGGTGCGGTACGGCATCGAGGTGGACGCCCCCGCGCGCTGCACCGACAGCGCCGCGGCGGCCGACGCCCAGGCCAGCGCCCGCGGCATCGGCCTGCCCTCGGCGACCGCCACGGCCAGCGCGCCCACGAAGGTGTCACCCGCGGCGGTGGTGTCCACGGCCGTCACCCGGGGCGCGGGCACGGCCAGCGGCTCCCGGCCGCGCGCCAGATGCAGACAGCCGGCCGCGCCCAGGGTCACCACCACCTCCGGCACGGCGTCGAGCAGGGCGAGGGCGGCGGCCCGTGGGTCGGCGAGCCCGGTGAGCGCGGTGGCCTCGTGCTCGTTGGGGACCAGCAGATCGGTGACGGCGAGCAGTTCGGGCGGCAGCGGCCGCTCCGGGACCGGGGCCGGCGTGAGGACGGTGCGCACGCCGCGCTCGCGGGCGTGGCGGGCGCCCTCGACGACGGCGGAGAGGGGGAGTTCGAGCTGGAGCAGCAGGGCGTCGGCGGTCGCGATCAGCGCCTCGTCGCCGTGGTCGAGGGAGGTGACGGTGCCGTTCGCGCCGGGGACGACGACGATCGCGTTGCCGCCCTCGTCGTCCACGACGATGTGCGCGGTGCCCGACGGGCCCTCGACCGTGCGCAGCAGATCCGTGTCGACGCCGCTGTGCTCCAGGGCGGCCCGCAGCCGGGAGCCGAAGTCGTCGGCGCCCACCGCGCCGATCATCGACACCTCCGCGCCCGCCCGCGCGGCGGCCACCGCCTGGTTGGCGCCCTTGCCTCCGGGCACGGTGCGGAACGCGCGGCCGGTGACCGTCTCACCGCGGGCGGGGGCCCTGGCCACGTAGGCCACGAGGTCCATGTTCGTGCTGCCGAGCACGACGATGCCGGGCGGGCCGCTCGGGCCGGTCGGACGGGTGGGGCTGGTCATGGGCGTACTGCCTCCGAGTGCGTCAGTGCGGCCAGGGTGTCGAAGCCGATGCCGTCGAAGGACGGCACCGAGGTCGAGAGCCGGTTCTTGAGAGGGGAGGTCCAGCGCTCGGGCAGCCGGTCGGGGTGCCCGGCCAGCAGCCCGGCGACCGAACCGGCGGTGGCGCCGTTGGAGTCGGTGTCCCAGCCGCCGGAGACCGCCGCGCAGATCGAGCGCGTGTAGTCGCCGTCGGCGTGGGTGAGCGCGGCGGCGAGCAGAGCGGCGTTGGGGACGACATGGACCCAGTGATACCCGCCGAGTTCGGCGTGGAGGCGGTCGACGACGGCGTCGAAGTCGCGGTCCGCGCGAGCGGCGGCGATGCCGAGGCGGACGGCGCCCGCCAGCCGGGACCGCGGCGGCACGACCGCGAGCCCCGCCGCCAGCGCCCGGTGCACGTCCGCCGTTCCGCTCGCGGCCTCCGCGAGGGCGGCCGCGACGAACATCGCGCCGTACACCCCGTTCCCGGTGTGCGTGAGCACCGCGTCCCGGTACGCCTGCCGCGCCGCCCCCGCCGGGTCCCCCGGGTGCGTCCAGCCGTGCACGTCCGCCCTGATCAGCGCCCCGATCCACTCCCGGAAGGGGTTGCGGCGGGTCGCGGTGTGCGGGGGTTCGACGCCGTCGAGGAGGTTGCGGTAGGCGACCCGCTCGGCGGTGAACGCCCGCCCCGCGGGCAGCTCGTCCAGCCAGAGGCGGGCGACGTCGGCGGTGGTGAAGGCGCGGCCGTGGCGCCGGAGCAGGAGCAGGTTGAGCAGCGGGTAGTCGAGGTCGTCGTCCTCGGGCATCCCGTCGATGTTCTCGGCGAGGGAGGTGCCGGCGGAGCGCCGGTTCCACGGGTGGGCGGCGAGGAGACGCGGGTCCACGCCGCGGGCCGTGAACCAGTGCGCGAGCGGCCAGTTGCCGGCGGCGCGGGCGAGGGCGCGCAGGGCGGCGAGAGGCAGCTTCTCGACCGGCTTGCCGAGCAGACAGCCGGCGGCGCGCCCGAGCCAGGCGGCGTGCAGCCGGTCGAGCAGGGCGCCGGATTCCCCCACACCGGCGTCCCCGAGGGCTTCGCCCGGGAGGCGGCCGGCTGTTGCGGCGGGGCCCCGCGGCCAGTCGGGGCAGGCGGCGGTGATCGCCGTCAGGTCGTTCGGTTCCTGACGGGCGCGGGGGCGGGGGAGTGCGGCCAGGGCGTCCAGGATCTCCTCTGCCAGGGGGCGCAGCTCGGGGCGGGGCGTGGGGGAGGCGCCGGCGGCGGGCGGGGCCGGGGGGCCGCCGGCGGCTTGCCAGCGGGCGGCGAGTGCGCGGGCGTCGCGGCCGTCCTCGGCGGCCTGGCGGAGTTCGTGGCCGACCAGGTCCTCGGGCTGGACCCAGGTGAGACGGACCGAACGGCCCGGCGCTCCGCCGCCGTTGCCGGACGGCGCGGCCCCGTCCTCGGCGCCCGACGGGCGGCGCACCCGGTCGCCGGCGGTGCCGTCCGCCGCTCGGCGTGACGCGGCCTTCATCCCGCCGCGCCCGTCAGCGTCGCGTACGCCGACTCGTGCGCGCGGCGGCGGGCCGCGTCACGGGCGAAGACCTCCCGGGTGACGGCGGCGAGCACGGCGGACGGGGCGTGGAGGTCGAGGCGGCTGGCCTCGGCGACCCGCTCGGCCCAGTCGGGCGGCACGGCGGACTCGCCGTGCAGGGCGCCCGCGAGCGCGCCGGCCATCGTGGCGATGGAGTCGCAGTCGCGGCCGTAGTTCACCGCGCCCAGGACCGTACGGCGGTAGTCGCCCGCGCCGACGAGCAGCATGCCGAGGGCGATCGGCAGCTCCTCGACGGCGTGCACGCGGGAGGGGCGGCGGGCATCGAGGGAGGGGGCGCGGTAGTCGGGGCCGACGGAGTCGAAGGGAGCGACCGCCGCGCGCAGCGGCGCGAGCGCCGTCTCGAAGTCGCCGTGTTTCTCGGCGACTTCGGCGACCGCCTCGATCGCGTCCCGGGTGCCGTCCTTGGCCAGGGCGAGGGCCGCCTCGACGACCGAGCGCGGGGTCGCGTCCGGCGCGCAGGCCGCCGCCACGGCCGCCGCGAAGACACCCGCCGCCTCGCGCCCGTACGAGGACTGGTGGGCGCCCGTGATGTCGAGGGCCTCGGCGTAGGCGGCGGACGGGTGGGCGGCGTTGACGAGGCCGACGGGCGCCATGTACATCGCGGCCCCGCAGTTGACGATGTTCCCGGTGCCGGCCTCGCGCGGGTCGGCGTGGCCGTAGTGGAGCCGGGTGACGATCCACTTCTCGGCGAGGAAGACCCGTTGCAGCGGCAGCGCCTCGGCCTCCAGCTCGGGGATCCAGACCGCGCGGCCCATGAGTTCGGGGACGAGGTGCTCGGCGACGGCGTACGCGTCGAGGTGGTCGCGCACCTTCTCGTACACCCGGATCAGCGCGTGCGTCATCAGGGTGTCGTCGGTGACGTGTCCGTCGCCCTTGTGGTACGGGGCGATGGGGCGGGCGGTGCGCCAGGCGTCGCCGTTCCACGGGCCCACGATGCCGGTGACGCGGCCGCCGTGGCGTTCCAGGATCTGCTCGGGCGTGTAGCCCTCGACCGGGCCGCCGAGGGCGTCGCCCACGGCGGCCCCGATCAGGCTGCCGGCGATCCGGTCATCCAGCAGGGGCATGAGGGGTGTCATGTCGGAATTGTCCACCCGGGGCGGCCGGTTCCGTGGCTGCGAGGAGACCGGCGAGTTCGACCAGGTCGGTGCCCGCGAGCCGGGGCAGCGCGCAGCCCGCGAGCGTCCGGCACGCCTCCCGCCAGGTCGCCGGCACCGCCGCACCGCCGCCGAGCGCCCCGGTGAGCGCGCCCGCGAGCGCCGGGGCCGAGTCGGCGACCCGGGACAGACAGGCCGCGGCGGGCACGGCGGCGGCGAGGTCGCCGCGGGCGGCGAGGGTCAGCGCGAGGGCGACGGGGACCGTCTCGGCGGCGGCGATGCCGTAGCTGTAGACGTGGTCCACGATCTGGTGCTCCAGGAGCGGGACCAGCTCGAAGGCTGTGGCGGCGGTTCGGGCCAGCTTGACCGCGTGGCGGCCGTTGCGGCCGATCTCGGTCGCGGGCGGCAGCTGGCCCAGGGCCGCCTCCACCGCCTCGCCGGGGCCGGCCCCGCCGATGGCGGCCGCGGTCGCCGCCGCCATCGCGCGGGCGCCGTGGACGCCGTCGCCGTCCTGGGTGAACCGGGCGTCGAACTCGGCGAGTCCGGCTGCCGCGACCGGGTCCCCGGGATGCACCAGGGCGAGCACGGCGGCGCGGACACAGGCGGCGTCGTCGAAGTAGTGCGGGTTGTCGTGGCCGGTGGCGGGCGGGCGCAGCCCGGCGGCCAGGTTGCCGAGTCCGGCCCGGACCGAGATCCGGGCGCGCAGCGGCAGGACGGCCGACTCCACCTCGGGCGCGCGGTCCGACGCGGCGCCGACCTGGCTCGCGAGCGAGTTCCAGGCGAGGTCGACGGCGGCGCGCAGGCGGCGTTCGGGCGCGAGGGCGCGGAACAGGGGCCCCGGGCCGGCGGCGGCGAGCACCGCCTCGGCGGTGAACACCGCCCACTCGGCGTCGTCCGAGGGGCCGAGCCGCAGCGGCTCGGGCGGCTGGTTGAGGGCGATCGGGACCGGGAGCGTCGTGGTCGCGTTCTCCTCGGCGAAGGTGTCGAGCTCACGGGTGAGCCGCCGGGTCCACTCGGGCATCCGCGCGGCCCGGTGCCGTGCCGCGGGCCAGCCCGCCGCGTCGCCCGCGGCGAGGCCGAGCAGCAGCCCCTCGATCCTGTCGCGGCGGTCGACCGCGCGAGGAGCGGCGCCGGGTACGGGGGCGCGGCGGGCGCGTCGTACCGGCGGAGGGGCGAGACGGCCTCCCGCACCGGGCCCGCCACCGCCGCCGGCAGGTGTCGCGGTGCCGCCCCCGGCCCGGTCCGCCGCCCGCGCGCCCCCGCCGTACCGGCCGCGCCCGGCGGTGAGACGCGCGACGGGAGCGGAGACCTCCACCGCCTGCGGTCCGCCGCCACCGCCCGCGCCCCCACCGCGGGCGCGGGTCTCCGACGCCTCCGGGTAGCCGGCACCGCTCGCGGCGGCCGCGCTGCCCACGTGCTCGCCGCGGGCGCGGGTCTCGATCGCGCCGGGTTCGCCCGCGCCGCTCGCGGCTGCCTTGCTCCCGGCGTGCCCCGCCCCGCCCGGGCCGCTCGCGGCTGCCTCGCTCCCGGCGTACCCCGTGCCGCCTGCGCCGCTCGCGCTCTCGCCGTGCCCCGGGCCGCCCGCGCTGCCGTCGTGCCCCGGGCCGCTCGCGCTGCCGCCGTGTTCTGCGCCGCCCTGGTCGCCCGCGCCGTTCGCGGTGGCCGCGCTCGCGCCGTGCCCCGCGCCGCCCGGTTCGCCTGCGCCGCCCACGCCCCCTGCGCCGCTCGCGGCTGCCTTGCTCCCGCCGTGCCCCGCGCCGCCCACGCCCCCTGCGCCGCTCGCGGCTGCCTTGCTCCCGCCGTGCCCCGGGCCGCCCACGCCCCCTGCGCCGCTCGCGGCTGCCTTGCTCCCGCCGTGCCCCGCGCCGCCCACGTCCCCCACGCCGCTCGCGGCGGCCGCGCTCCCGCCGTGCCCCGCGTCACCCGCGCCGGCCGGGGCGCCCGCTCCGCTCGCCGCCGCCACGCTCCCCCCGCGCCCCTCGCGGTCAGCGGTCCGTTCCGTCTCCTCCGGCGTCGTCAGGTCCGCGCTCATCGGTCCTCCTCCTGCGGGCTCAGCAGGTCCGCGATGTCCAGCACGTGGTAGCCCCTCATCGACGGCAGACAGCTGCCGCGTACGGGGCCGATCGCCGACGCCCACTCCGCCGGGATCGCCGCGTCGCCGCCCAGCGCGCCGGCCAGGGCGCCCGCCAGCGCCGCCGTCGTGTCGGCGTCGCGGCCCATGTTGACGGCGGTGAGGACGGCGGTGCGGAAGTCGCCGCGGGCGGCGGCGAAGGCGCCGAAGGCGAGGGCGACGGCTTCGGGGGCGAGGTCGGTCCAGGGGTAGCCGCCGATGACGACGGCGGAGCGGACGGCGCGTTCGCGTTCGAGCGGGTCGGGGACGAAGGGGCGGGCGGCGACGACGGCGCGGCGCATGGAGCGGGCGGTCCAGGAGTCCATGGGGACGACGGAGAGCGCGGCGGCGATGACCGAGGTGACGGACGCGCCGCCCATCGCCGCGGCCACTCCCGCCGCGACGGCCTGGCCGCCGTAGATGCCCTCGCCCTCATGGCTGACGGTGCCGTCGATGGCGACGAGCCGGGCCGCCTCGGCGGGCCGGCCGGCGGCGAAGACGCCGAAGGGGGCGGCGCGCATGGCGAGGCCGTCGCTCCAGGCGTGCCGGTGCTGGGCGGAGATGGGCGCGGCGAGACCGCGGCGGAGGTTCTCCAGGGTGCCGCGTTCGGAGAAGCCGGCGCCACGGAAGGGACCCTCGTCGAGGTCGGCGATCCAGTGGTGCCAGGCCCGTTCGACGTGGGCGACGGTGAGGGCGGAGCCGTGCCGGGCGAGCAGCAGGCCGGAGAAGACGGCGTACTCGGTGTCGTCGGTGCCCGCCGGGCGGTCCGTCACGAAGCCCTCGATGCGGCCCCAGCGGGCCCGGATCTGCGAGGGGCGCAGGTTCTCGGCGGGCGCGCCGAGCGCGTCGCCGACCGCGAGCCCGAGCAGTGCGCCCCGCGCCCGCCCGCGTACCTCGCACGCCGTCGTACCGGCCATGTCAGTCCCCTTCCGCGCTGCTCCCATCTGTGCCACGCGTCCCTCCCGGACGCTCACGGAAACGTTTCTGTCACCCGGGTGACGGCACGTCAGGCAGTCGCGGGGTGGGCTCGGGCGGGCGCTCTGACGTCGGGTAAGGCAGCCCTCAGACAGGGTCGCCTCAGTTAGACGAGCCTTACTAAGTACGGCCTACCTTGCTGGCGCGCCCCTTACATCGGGCGTATTTTCGATGACGTCAGGAGGGGGCGGGCACGCCGAACCCGCAGGAAAGACAGGGGAGAAGCATGTCCATCATCGAGGCCGTCGCGCCGCTCCACGAGGCTCACCGCGACAACCACACCCACCGCGACGTCAACGGCGGCTGGCTGCGCCCCGCCGTCTTCGGCGCGATGGACGGACTCGTCTCCAACCTGGCGCTCATGACCGGTGTCGCCGGCGGCGCGGTCTCCTCGCAGACCATCGTCATCACCGGCCTCGCGGGCCTCGCCGCCGGCGCCTTCTCGATGGCCGCCGGCGAGTACACCTCGGTCGCCTCGCAGCGCGAGCTGGTCCAGGCCGAACTCGACGTCGAGCGGCGCCAGTTGCGCAAGCACCCGGTCGACGAGATGGAGGAGCTGGCCGCGCTCTACGTCTCCCGTGGCGTCGAGCCCGCGCTCGCACGCGAAGTCGCCATGCAGCTGTCCCGCGACCCGGAGCAGGCACTGGAGATCCACGCCCGCGAGGAGCTGGGCATCGACCCCGACGACCTGCCGTCGCCGACGGTCGCCGCGGTGTCCTCGTTCGGCTCGTTCGCGCTCGGCGCACTGCTCCCCCTGCTGCCGTACCTGCTCGGTGCCACCGCCCTCTGGCCGGCCCTGCTGCTCGCGCTCCTCGGGCTCTTCGCCTGCGGCGCGCTGGTGGCCCGGGTGACCGCCCGCAGCTGGTGGTTCAGCGGGCTGCGCCAGCTCGTCCTCGGCGGCGCGGCCGCGGCCGTCACGTACGGGCTCGGCATGCTCTTCGGAGCGGCCCTGTAGCCCGAACGGCCGCACCCGCCCCGCACCCACCGCCCGCACGGAAACCCTGCGACCCGCACGCAGGAGTCACGACCCGCGCAGCGGGGACACGGGCCCTCATGCGAGGGACACGACCCGCACGGAAAGCCCGCGACCTGCGCAGAAGGGCCCCCGGACCTCCGGGGGCCCTTCGTCGTACGCCCATGCGGGTGGCGGTCGCGGCCAGTCCTCGCCGCTGTGACGTATCTCCCTGGGCGGATTCGGTGATCCGGTGGGACACTATGCGGGTCGCCACATAACTAGCCGGTTACCCGGCGGTTTCGAACGCCCGACCACCGGGCATGAGGCACAAGCGCCGCGGGCAAAGAAGCCCGCCCTGCGACGGATCGGCCGGACACCGGCCACCACCCCCGGAATCCCTGATCCGTCCCCCCGCGGAAACGCCGTAGTTTCCGCGTCTCATAGCTGGACCCACAGCTGAACCAAGGTTGCGTCACGCCACCACCGCCCGTATCGGCGGTGTCCGCATGCTGGAATGAGCTATCCACTTCGCGAGAAGCCAGCCATCATGTAACCTGCACGAAATTTCGCGGAGGGCCAACGTCGTCCCTCGGCTATTGCATATGCCACGACGACGACGGGAGAGCCGATGCGTTCCGACGCCTGGTCGCCCATGGACGGTCGCCCCGCCCCGCAGGGGATGTACGACCCCCGTAACGAACACGACGCCTGTGGTGTCGGGTTCGTGGCCACCCTCACCGGTGTAGCCAGCCACGAGCTGGTCGAGCAGGCGCTGACCGTACTGCGCAATCTCGAGCACCGCGGCGCCACCGGCTCCGAGCCCGACTCCGGAGACGGTGCCGGCATCCTGCTCCAGGTCCCGGACGCCTTCCTCCGCGAGGTCGCCGGATTCGAGCTCCCCGCCGCCGGCTCGTACGCCGTCGGCATCGCCTTCCTCCCCGCCGACGGCTCCGCACAGGCCGTCTCGCGGATCGAGACGATCGCGTCCGAGGAAGGTCTGGACGTCCTCGGCTGGCGCGAGGTCCCCGTCGCCCCCGAGCTGCTCGGCGCCTCCGCCCGCTCCACCATGCCGGTCTTCCGCCAGCTCTTCGTGGCCGACGGCGACAACAGCGGCATCCAGCTCGACCGCAAGGCCTTCGTCCTGCGCAAGCGCGCCGAGCGCGAGGCCGGCACGTACTTCCCGTCGCTGTCCGCCCGCACCCTCGTCTACAAGGGCATGCTGACCACCGGCCAGCTGGAGCCCTTCTTCCCGGACCTGTCGGACCGCCGCTGCGCCACCGCAGTGGCCCTGGTCCACTCCCGGTTCTCCACCAACACCTTCCCGAGCTGGCCGCTCGCCCACCCGTACCGCTTCGTCGCCCACAACGGCGAGATCAACACGGTCAAGGGCAACCGCAACTGGATGACCGCCCGCGAGGCCCAGCTCGCCGGCGAGGTCTTCGGCACCGGCGCCGACGGCCGGGGCATCGAGCGGATCTTCCCGGTCTGCACCCCGGACGCCTCCGACTCCGCCTCCTTCGACGAGGTCCTGGAGCTGCTCCACCTCGGCGGCCGCTCGCTGCCGCACGCGGTCCTGATGATGGTCCCCGAGGCGTGGGAGAACCACGACTCCATGGACCCGGCCCGCCGCGCCTTCTACCAGTACCACTCCACCCTGATGGAGCCCTGGGACGGACCGGCCTGCGTCACCTTCACCGACGGCACCCAGGTCGGCGCGGTCCTCGACCGCAACGGTCTGCGCCCCGGCCGCTACTGGGTCACCGACGAGGGCCTCGTCGTGCTCTCCTCCGAGGTCGGCGTCCTCGACATCGACCCCGCCAGGGTCGTCCGCAAGGGCCGCCTGCAGCCCGGCAAGATGTTCCTCGTCGACACCGCCGAGCACCGCATCATCGAGGACGACGAGATCAAGGCCGCCCTCGCCGCCGAGCAGCCGTACGCGGAGTGGCTCGAAACCGGCGAGATCGAGCTCTCCGACCTCCCCGAGCGCGAGCACATCGTGCACACCCACGCCTCGGTCACCCGCCGCCAGCAGACCTTCGGCTACACCGAGGAAGAGCTCCGCGTCATCCTCGCCCCGATGGCCCGCACCGGCGCCGAGCCGATCGGCTCCATGGGCACGGACTCGCCGATCGCCGCCCTGTCCGAGCGCCCCCGGCTGCTCTTCGACTACTTCACCCAGCTGTTCGCGCAGGTCACCAACCCGCCGCTGGACGCCATCCGCGAGGAGCTCGTCACCTCGCTCCGGTCCTCCCTCGGCCCCGGCAGCAACCTGCTCGACCCGACCGCGGCCTCCTGTCGCAGCGTCACGCTGCCCTTCCCGGTCATCGACAACGACGAGCTGGCCAAGCTCATCCACATCAACGCCGACGGCGACATGCCCGGCATGAAGGCCGCCACGCTCTCCGGCCTCTACCGGGTCTCCGGCGGCGGCGAGGCGCTCGCCGCCCGCATCGAGGAGATCTGCGCCGAGGCCGACACGGCGATCGAGGGCGGCGCGCACCTGCTCGTCCTCTCCGACCGGCACTCCGACGCCGAGCACGCGCCGATCCCGTCGCTGCTGCTCACCGCGGCCGTCCACCACCACCTCATCCGCACCAAGCAGCGCACCAAGGTGGGCCTGCTGGTCGAGGCCGGAGACGTCCGCGAGGTCCACCACGTGGCGCTCCTCATCGGCTACGGCGCCGCCGCGGTCAACCCGTACCTGGCCATGGAGTCCGTCGAGGACCTGGTCCGCGCCGGCACCTTCATCGAGGGCCTGGAGCCCGAGCAGGCCATCCGCAACCTGATCTACGCCCTCGGCAAGGGCGTCCTCAAGGTCATGTCCAAGATGGGCATCTCCACCGTCGCCTCCTACCGCGGCGCCCAGGTCTTCGAGGCCGTCGGCCTCGACACCGCCTTCGTCGAGAAGTACTTCAACGGCACCGCCACCAAGATCGGCGGCGCCGGCCTCGACGTCGTCGCCAAGGAGGTCGCCGCCCGGCACGCCAAGGCGTACCCGGTCACCGGCATCGCCGCGGCGCACCGCGCCCTGGAGATCGGCGGCGAGTACCAGTGGCGCCGCGAGGGCGAGCCGCACCTCTTCGACCCCGAGACCGTCTTCCGCCTGCAGCACGCCACGCGCTCCAAGCGGTACGACATCTTCAAGAAGTACACCGACCGGGTGAACGAGCAGTCCGAGCGCCTCATGACGCTCCGCGGCCTGTTCGGCTTCGCCGCCGAAGGCCGCACCCCGATCTCCGTCGACGAGGTCGAGCCGGTCTCCGAGATCGTCAAGCGCTTCTCCACCGGCGCCATGTCGTACGGCTCCATCTCCCGCGAGGCCCACGAGACCCTCGCCATCGCCATGAACCAGCTGGGCGGCAAGTCCAACACCGGCGAGGGCGGCGAGGACCCGGACCGCCTCCACGACCCGGCGCGCCGCTCCGCGATCAAGCAGGTCGCCTCCGGCCGCTTCGGCGTCACCTCCGAGTACCTGGTCAACGCCGACGACATCCAGATCAAGATGGCCCAGGGCGCCAAGCCCGGCGAGGGCGGCCAGCTGCCCGGCCACAAGGTCTACCCGTGGGTCGCCAAGACCCGGCACTCGACGCCCGGCGTCGGCCTGATCTCCCCGCCGCCGCACCACGACATCTACTCCATCGAGGACCTGGCCCAGCTGATCCACGACCTCAAGAACGCCAACCCGGCGGCACGCATCCACGTGAAGCTGGTGTCGGAGGTCGGTGTCGGCACGGTCGCGGCCGGTGTGTCGAAGGCCCACGCGGACGTCGTGCTCATCTCCGGCCACGACGGCGGAACGGGCGCCTCGCCGCTCACCTCGCTCAAGCACGCCGGCGGGCCCTGGGAGCTCGGCCTCGCCGAGACCCAGCAGACGCTGCTGCTCAACGGCCTGCGCGACCGCATCGTCGTGCAGACCGACGGCCAGCTCAAGACCGGCCGTGACGTCGTCATCGCCGCGCTGCTCGGCGCCGAGGAGTTCGGCTTCGCGACCGCGCCGCTCGTCGTCTCCGGCTGCGTCATGATGCGCGTCTGCCACCTGGACACCTGCCCGGTCGGCATCGCCACCCAGAACCCGGTCCTGCGCGACCGCTTCTCCGGCAAGGCCGAGTACGTCGTCAACTTCTTCGAGTTCATCGCCCAGGAAGTGCGCGAGATCCTCGCCGAGCTGGGCTTCCGCTCCGTCGAGGAGGCCGTCGGCCACGCCGAGCTGCTCGACACCAGCCGCGCCGTGTCGCACTGGAAGGCGCAGGGCCTGGACCTCCAGCCGCTGTTCCACGTGCCCGAGCTGCCCGCCGGCGCGGTCCGCCACGCCCTGGTCGAGCAGGACCACGGCCTGGAGAAGGCCCTCGACAACGAGCTCATCGAGCTCGCCGCCGAGGCCCTGAACGCGGCCTCCGCCGAGGAGGCCCAGCCGGTCCGCGCGCAGGTCCCGATCCGGAACATCAACCGGACCGTCGGCACCATGCTCGGCCACCACGTGACCAAGCGCTTCGGCGGCGCGGGCCTGCCCGCCGACACCGTCGACATCACCTTCACCGGCTCCGCCGGCCAGTCCTTCGGCGCCTTCCTGCCGGCCGGTGTCACGCTCCGCCTGGAGGGCGACGCCAACGACTACGTCGGCAAGGGCCTCTCCGGCGGCCGTGTGATCGTCCGCCCGGACCGGGGCGCCGAGCACCTGGCCGAGTACTCCACCATCGCGGGCAACACCATCGCGTACGGGGCCACCGGCGGCGAGCTGTTCCTGCGCGGCCGCACCGGCGAGCGCTTCTGCGTCCGCAACTCCGGCGCGCTGGTCGTCTCGGAGGGCGTGGGCGACCACGGCTGCGAGTACATGACCGGCGGCCAGGCGGTCGTCCTCGGCGAGACCGGCCGCAACTTCGCGGCCGGCATGTCCGGCGGCGTCGCCTACGTGATCGACCTCGACCGGGACAACGTCAACTCCGGCAACCTGGGCGCGGTCGAGCCCCTCTCGGACTCCGACAGGACGTGGCTGCACGACGTCGTGCGCCGCCACTTCGAGGAGACCGGCTCCACGGTCGCCGAGAAGCTGCTCGCCGACTGGGACGCGGCCGCGGCCCGCTTCAGCAAGATCATCCCCACCACGTACAAGGCAGTGCTCGCCGCCAAGGACGCCGCTGAGCTCGCCGGTCTCTCCGAGGCCGAGACCACCGAGAAGATGATGGAGGCGGCGACCCATGGCTGACCCCAAGGGCTTCCTGACCACCGGCCGCGAGGTCGCCAAGACCCGGCCGGTGAGCGAGCGCGTCAAGGACTGGAACGAGGTCTACGTCCCCGGTTCCCTGCTGCCGGTCATCAGCAAGCAGGCCGGCCGCTGCATGGACTGCGGCATCCCGTTCTGCCACAACGGCTGTCCGCTGGGCAACCTCATCCCCGAGTGGAACGACTACGCCTACCGCGAGGACTGGTCGGCGGCGTCGGAGCGGCTGCACGCGACCAACAACTTCCCGGAGTTCACCGGCCGCCTGTGCCCGGCTCCGTGCGAGGCGGCCTGCGTGCTCGGCATCAACCAGCCGGCCGTCACCATCAAGAACGTCGAGGTCTCGATCATCGACAAGGCGTGGGACGGCGGCGACGTCCGGCCGCAGGCGCCCGAGCGCCTCTCCGGCAAGACCGTCGCCGTCATCGGCTCGGGCCCGGCGGGTCTCGCCGCCGCCCAGCAGCTGACCCGGGCCGGCCACACCGTGGTCGTGTACGAGCGCGCCGACCGCATCGGCGGTCTGCTGCGCTACGGCATCCCCGAGTTCAAGATGGAGAAGCGGCACATCAACCGGCGCATCGAGCAGATGCGCGCGGAGGGTACGAAGTTCCGCACCGGCATCGAGGTCGGCCGCGACATCACCGCCACCGACCTGCGCAAGCGCTTCGACGCGGTCGTCGTCGCCGCCGGTGCCACCACCGCCCGCGACCTGCCCGTGCCGGGCCGCGAGCTGGCCGGCATCCACCAGGCGATGGAGTACCTGCCGCTCGCCAACAAGGTGCAGGAGGGCGACTTCGTCACCCCGCCGCTCACCGCCGAGGGCAAGCACGTCGTCGTCATCGGCGGCGGCGACACCGGCGCCGACTGCGTCGGCACGGCACACCGGCAGGGCGCGGCCTCCGTCACCCAGCTGGAGATCATGCCGAGGCCGGGCGAGGAGCGGAACGCCGGCCAGCCCTGGCCGACCTTCCCCATGCTCTACAAGGTCACCTCGGCGCACGAGGAGGGCGGCGAGCGGGTCTACTCCGTCTCCACCACCCACTTCGAGGGCGACGAGGACGGCAACGTCCAGTTCCTCCACCTCGTCGAGGTCGAGTTCGTCGACGGCAAGCTGACCCAGAAGCCGGGCACCGAGCGCAAGATCCCCGCCCAGCTGGTCACGCTCGCGATGGGCTTCACCGGCACCGACGTGGAGAACGGCCTGGTCGCGCAATTTGGTCTAGACCTCGATGAGCGGGGTAACATCGCGCGTGACGCGGACTTCGCCACCAATGTCGATGGCGTCTTCGTCGCCGGTGACGCCGGCCGTGGCCAGTCGCTGATCGTCTGGGCCATCGCCGAGGGCCGCTCGGCCGCCCGCGGCGTCGACCGCCACCTCACGGGCGCCAGCTCCCTGCCGGCCCCGATCCGCCCGACGGACCGCTCCCTGACGGTCTGACCGGGCTCAACCAAGACGTCCCGTACAACGACGTACGGAACTGAGCGCGGCGCCTGCCCCACTGTCCCCGACCTGGACGACTGGGCAGGCGCCGCGGCGCGTGAACCGTGGCGTAAACCGGTGGTCGGGGGCGCGGGGGAGCGCGACCATGACCGGATGACGTCTCTTGTGCGACACATCACCATCGACTGTTCCGACGCCTACGCCCTGGCCTCCTTCTGGGCCCAGGTGATCGACGGCCGCGTCACCGACGAGGACAGCCCCGGCGACCCGGAGGCCCTGGTCGAGTCGGCGGGTACGGGGCTGCTCTTCGTCCAGGTCCCCGACAGGAAGTCGACGAAGAACCGCGTCCACCTCGACCTCCAGCCGCAGGACCGGACGCGGGACGAGGAGGTCGAGCGGGTGGCCGGGCTCGGTGCGACCGTCGTCGACGACCGGCGCAGGCCGGACGGCACCGGCTGGGTGGTCATGGCCGACCCGGAGGGGAACGAGTTCTGCATCGAGCGCAGCAAGGCCGAGCGGGCGCGGTAGCCCGGACGGGACCGGTCCGGTTCGCTGTGGTCCGCGGCAGTCCTGCGGCAGTCGCGCGTGCTCCGGAGTAATCCAGACAGAAGGTGTCGGGATTCCGGTGTTCCCTGGAGACATGGAGAACGACGGAACCACCCCGGCCACCGCTCGCTGGGCGGCCTTCGAGGCCGCCGAGCCCGAGCTCGCCGCCACCGTGCGCGAGCGCTTCGGCATGTACACCCACCACGCCCTCGCCACCCTCCGCAAGGACGGCTCGCCGCGGCTGAGCGGGATCGAGGCGGAGTTCCGCGAGGGCGAACTGTGGCTCGGCATGATGCCGAACTCGCTCAAGGCCCGCGACGTCCGCCGCGACCCGCGCTTCTCGCTGCTCGCCAACCCGGGTGAGGGCACGGGCATGGGCGGCGGCGACGTCCGGGTCTCCGGGCGGGCGGTCGAGGTCACGGACCCGGAGACCCTGGACTGGTACGCGAAGGAGGCCGGCGCGCCGCAGCCCTTCCACCTCTTCAAGGTGGCGCTGACGGAGGTCGTGCGGACCGCGGTGGAGGGCGAGGAGATCGTCTTCCGCGCGTGGGCGCCGGGGCGGGCGGTGCGCACCATCCGGCGGGGCAACGACGACGCGCCGCCCCGCGAGGACGCTGCCGGAGACCGGCCGTCCGGGGACGCCGGCCAGGGCCTGTCCGGCGGATCAGGGCCGGACAGGCCCTAGCGGTCGGCGAGCACCCGGGCCCGGCACCAGGACGGGTTGCCCCAGGCGTCCCGCAGGGGCCGGGCCTTGCGCAGCCAGAGCGAGAGGTCGAGCTCCTCGGTGTAGCCGACGGCGCCGTGGATCTGCAGGGCGGTGGCGGCGGCCGCGTGGGCGGCCTCGCCGGCCGTGACCTTCGCCGCCGCGAGATCACCGCTCGCGAAGGTGAGCGCCGCTCCGAACAGCAGCGGCCGGGCGAACTCCAGGCCGAGCAGCGTGTCCGCGAGCCGGTGCTTCACCGCCTGGAACGAGCCGATCGGCGCCCCGAACTGGGTGCGCTGCTTCGCGTACGCCACCGTCCGGTCGAGCAGCGCGAGCCCGAGCCCCAGCGACTGCGCCGCCGTCGCCAGCAGCGCCCACTCCCGCGCCCGCCCGGCCGCCGCCGCGACCCCGGGACCGGCCGCGAGCAGCTCCCCGCCGGCGGCGGGCCGCGCGAGCCGCCGTACCGGATCCGCCGAGATCCGCAGCCCCTCGTGCCCGGGCGCGATCCGCAGCTCGTCCCCGCGCACCGCCAGGATCACGTCGGCGGCGTCCGGATCGAGGGCGTACGGCGACACGTCCTCCAGGGCCAGCGTCGCCACCACGCCTCCCGCCACGAGCCCCGGCAGCAGCCGCTTCGCCGGCCCCGCCTCGCCGCGCCCGGCCAGCTCCGCGAGCAGCGCCGTCGCCGCGACCGTCTCCACGACCGGCCCCGGCACGGCATGGCGGCCCAACTCGACGAAGGCGTGCGCGAGTTCGACGGGCAGCGGCCCCATTCCCTCGTACGCCTCGGGCGCGGCGAGCGCGAACCCGCCCGCATCGCCGAGCCGCGCCCACAGGGCGCGCCCGGGGCCCGGATCGCCCGCGGCCCAGGCGCGCGACACCGCCGCGGTGCCGGCGGCGGTCAGCATCGCGTCCAGCGAGCGCGCGAAGTCGCGCTGTTCGTCGGTCGGCAGGAAACGCATCAGCGGCGGCCCTTCGGGAGGCCGAGCAGCCGCTCGGCGATGATGTCGCGCTGGATCTCGTTGGTGCCCGCGTAGATCGGCCCCGCGAGCGAGAAGACATGCCCCTCGGCCCACTCGGTGTCCGCCAGCTCGCCGTCCGCGCCCAGCAGGTCGAGCGCCGTCTCGTGCAGGGCGATGTCGTACGTCGACCAGAACACCTTGTTGAGGCTCGACTCGGCCCCGATCTCCCCGCCCGCCGCGAAGCGCGAGGCCCCGGCGGCGGTGAACAAGCGGTAGGCGCGCGCACCGATCACCGCGTCCGCGACCCGGTCGCGCAGCGCCGTGTCCCCCGGGTCCGCCGCGTCCCGCCACAGCCGTACGAGCCGGTCGGCGGCGGCGAGGAAGCGGCCGGGGGAGCGGAGGGTGAGCCCGCGCTCGTTGCCGGTGGTGGACATGGCGATCCGCCAGCCCTGCCCGGGCTCGCCGATGACGTCCTCGTCCGGCACGAACACCCCGTCCAGGAACAGCTCGGCGAAGGCCGGCTTGCCGTCGAGCCGCCCGATCGGCCGCACGGTCACGCCGGGCGCCCGCAGGTCGAACATCAGATACGTCAGGCCCCGGTGCGGCCGGCCCTCCGCCGCCGGGCCCGGGTCGGTGCGGAAGATGCCGAACGCCCGGTCCGCGAAGGCCGCCCGCGACGACCAGGTCTTCTGCCCCGACAGCAGCCAGCCGCCGTCCGTGCGCACCGCCCGCGAGGTGAGCGAGGCCAGGTCGGAGCCGGCCTCCGGCTCGGACCACGCCTGCGCCCAGATCGTCGCGCCGCTCGCCATGGACGGCAGGATCCGGGCCCGCTGCTCCTCGGTGCCGTGGTCGAGGAGGGTGGGGGCGAGGAGGCTGATGCCGTTCTGCGAGACCCGGCCGGGCGCGCCCGCCGCGTAGTACTCCTCCTCGAAGGCCAGCCAGCGGAAGATGTCGGCGCCCCGGCCGCCGTATCGCTCGGGCCAGGAGACCACCGACCAGCGGCCGGCGGCCAGTTCGGCCTCCCAGGCGCGGTGGGCGGCGAAGCCCTCGGCCGTCTCCAGGGACGGCAGCGGTGCGGCGGGCACATGGGCGCGCAGCCAGGCGCGGGCCTCGGCCCGGAACGCGTCCTCCTCGGCGCTGTACGACAGGTCCATCAGCGCGCCTCCTCCCTCGCGGGCTCCCCGGCCGCTTCCTCCGTCGCCGGGACGGGCGGCCACGCGTCGCGGTGGCGGGGGCGGTTCGTCGTGACGTACGCGACCGGGCCGCGCCGCTCGTACAGGACAGGGGTGCCAGCCAATGCCTCATCCTTCCCTAACAAGTGTTTGGTAGGTTACCGTGCAGCCATGAGCAGCGCCATGAGCAGCGTCGAGGAGTTCCGCGCCGAGATACGCGACTGGCTCAGGGACCGGCTGACCGGTGAGTTCGCCGGACTGAAGGGCCTGGGCGGCCCCGGTCGCGAACACGAGGCGTTCGCCGAACGGCTCGCCTGGGAACGGCACATGGCCGCCCACGGGTGGACCTGCGTCGGCTGGCCGCAGGAGTACGGCGGGCGCGGCGCGAGCATCGGGGAACAGATCGCCTTCCACGAGGAGTACGCCCTCGCCGACGCCCCCGCCCGCGTCAACCACATCGGCGAACAGCTCCTCGGCCCCACCCTGATCGACCACGGCACCGAGGAGCAGAAGGCCCGCTTCCTGCCCCCGATCCGCGCCGCCGGGGAACTGTGGTGCCAGGGCTACAGCGAACCCGGCGCCGGCTCCGACCTCGCCGCCGTGCGCACCCGGGCCGTCCGCGACGGCGACGAGTGGGTCGTGCACGGCCAGAAGACCTGGACCTCGCTCGCCCACGAGTCCCAGTGGTGCTTCGTCCTCGCCCGCACCGAGCCGCGCGCCCCCGGCGCGCGCCCGCACGCCGGGCTCTCGTACCTCCTCGTGCCGCTCGACCAGCCCGGCGTCGAGATCCGCCCCATCGTGCAGCTCACCGGCACCAGCGAGTTCAACGAGGTCTTCTTCGACGGCGCCCGCACCCCGGCCGCGCACGTCGTCGGCGCCCCGGGCGACGGCTGGCGGATCGCCATGGCCACCCTCGGCTACGAACGCGGCGTCTCCACCCTCGGCCAGCAGGTCGGCTTCCGCCGCGAGCTCGAAGCCCTCGTCGGCCTCGCCCGGGCCAGCGGCGCCGCCGCCGACCCGCTGATCCGCGACCGGCTCGTCCGCGCCTGGACCGGGCTGCGCACCATGCGCGCCAACGCCCGCTGCGGCGCCGACCCCTCCATGGCCAAGCTCTACTGGTCCCACTGGCACCGCGACCTCGGCGAACTCGCCATGGACATCCGCGGCGCCGCCGGCACCCTCGCCGCCGGGGAACCGTACGAACTCGACGACTGGCAGCGGCTGTTCCTCTTCTCCCGCGCCGACACCATCTACGCCGGGTCGAGCGAGATCCAGCGGAACATCATCGCCGAGCGGGTGCTCGGACTGCCGAAGGAGCCCCGCGCATGAGCCGCCGCACACCCCCGCCGCCCTACGTCGAAGGCCACGACCTGCTCGCCGGGCGCACCGCCGTCGTCACCGCCGCCGCCGGCGCCGGCATCGGCGGCGCCACCGCCCGCCGCCTCCTGGAGGAGGGCGCCCGGGTGCTGATCAGCGACGCCCACGCCCGCCGCCTCAAGGAGACCGAGGAGGCCCTCGCCGCCGAGTTCGGCGCCGAGAGGGTCGCCGCCCAGCCGTGCGACGTCACCGACGAGAGCCAGGTCCAGGCCCTCTACGACACGGCCGTACGGCTCCATGGCGGCCTCGACGTCCTCGTGAACAACGCGGGCCTCGGCGGCACCGCCGAGCTCGCCGACATGACCGACGAACAGTGGCACCGCGTCGTCGACGTCACCCTCAACGGCACCTTCCGCTGCACCCGCGCCGCGCTGCGCCACTTCCGCGGCACCGGCCGCACCGGGGTCGTCGTCAACAACGCGTCCGTCGTCGGCTGGCGCGCCCAGACCGGCCAGGCCCACTACGCCGCCGCCAAGGCCGGCGTCATGGCCCTCACCCGCTGCGCCGCCGTCGAGGCCGCCGCCCACGGAGTCCGCGTCAACGCCGTCGCGCCCTCCCTCGCCATGCACCCGCACCTGGTCAAGGTCACCTCCGCGGAACTCCTGGACGAGCTGACCGCGCGCGAGGCGTTCGGGCGGTACGCGGAGCCGTGGGAGGTCGCCAACGTCATCGTCTTCCTGGCCAGCGACTACTCCTCGTACATGACCGGCGAGACGGTCTCCGTCAGCAGCCAGCGCGCGTAGGACAACAATGGACGCGTGCCAACCACGAAGCCTTCCCCGAAGAGCCCGAAGACCCCGAATTCCCCGAAGACCGCGAAGACCCCCAAGACCCCGAAGAAGAAGCCCCAGGTGACCGCCTCGCCCGAGCGCCGGCGCGAGCTGCTCGACATCGCCGCCGAGGTGTTCGCCGCCCAGGGCTACAACGCCACCACCGTCCGCAAGATCGCCGACGAGGCGGGCATGCTCGCCGGCAGCCTCTACTACCACTTCGATTCGAAGGAATCGATGCTCGACGAGATCCTCTCGACCTTCCTCGACGAGCTCTGGGACGGCTACGACACCGTGCTCGCCGCCGGGCTCGGCCCCCGGGAGACCATCGAGGCCCTCGTCACCGAGTCCTTCCGGGAGATCGACCGGCACCGCGCCGCCGTCGCCATCTACCAGAAGGAGGCCCGCCACCTCGCCGACCAGCCGCGCTTCCACTACCTCGCCGACTCGCAGGTGAAGTTCGAGAAGGCGTGGCTCGGCACCCTGGAGCGCGGCGTCGGGTCCGGCGTCTTCCGCACCGACCTCGACATCCGGCTCACCTACCGCTTCGTGCGCGACACCGTCTGGGTCGCTGCGAGCTGGTACCGCCCCGGCGGCCGGCACAGCCCGGAGGAGATCGCCCGCCAGTACCTGTCCATGGTGCTCGACGGGATCGCCGTACGCACCGCACGATCAGACTGACGACTCAGGAGGCACAGCCATGGCCGAGGCATACATCGTCGACGCGGTCCGCACCCCGGTGGGCCGCCGCAAGGGCGGGCTCGGCGCCGTCCATCCGGCGGACCTCGGCGCCCATGTCCTGAAGGCCCTCGTCGCACGCACCGGCATCGACCCGGCCGCCGTCGAGGACGTGGTCTTCGGCTGCCTCGACACCGTCGGGCCGCAGGCCGGCGACATCGCCCGCACCTGCTGGCTCGCCGCCGGCCTGCCCGAGGAGGTCCCCGGCGTCACCGTCGACCGCCAGTGCGGCTCCTCCCAGCAGGCCGTGCACTTCGCCGCGCAGGGCGTGCTCTCCGGAACCCAGGACCTCGTCGTCGCGGGCGGCACCCAGAACATGACGATGATCCCGATCGCCTTCGCCTCCCGGCAGGCCGCCGAGCCGCTCGGCCTCACCCAGGGCCCGTACGCCGGCTCCGAGGGCTGGCGCGCGCGGTACGGGGACGCGCCGGTCAACCAGTTCCACGGCGCCGAGCTGATCGCCGCCAAGTGGGGCATCACCCGCCGCGACCAGGAGGAGTTCGCCCTGCGCTCGCACCAGCGGGCCCTGCGCGCCATCGACGAGGGCCGCTTCGCGCGCGAGACCGTGGCCTACGGCGACGTGACCGTCGACGAGGGCCCGCGCCGCGACACCAGCCTGGAGAAGATGGCGAACCTCCAGCCGGTCGTCGAGGGCGGCACCATCACCGCCGCCTGCTCCTCCCAGGTCTCCGACGGCGCGGCGGCGATGCTCCTCGCGAGCGAACGCGCGGTGCGCGAGCACGGGCTCACGCCCCGGGCCCGGATCCACCACCTCTCGGTGCGCGGCGAGGACCCGATCCGGATGCTGTCCGCGCCGATACCGGCGACCGCGCACGCCCTGAAGAAGACCGGCCTGACCATCGACGACATCGACCTCGTCGAGATCAACGAGGCGTTCGCCCCGGTCGTCCTCGCCTGGCTCAAGGAGACCGGCGCCGACCCGGCACGCGTCAACGTCAACGGCGGCGCCATCGCCCTCGGCCACCCGCTGGGCGCGACCGGCGTGAAGCTGATGACGACGCTGCTGCACGAACTGGAGCGCACGGGCGGCCGGTACGGGCTGCAGACGATGTGCGAGGGCGGGGGCCAGGCGAACGTGACGATCATCGAGCGACTCTGACG
>NZ_JBIAME010000010.1:113782-374890 GCF_042873935.1 Streptomyces sp. NPDC004327
CGGCGACGGCCGGCGGCGACCACCGACCGTCCGGCCGGAGGCCGGCGCAGGCTCCCGAAGCCCGGGAGGCCCCTGGGGCCGAGCGGTGCGAGGGGGCCGGACAGGGGGCGGGGCCGATGTGCGAGGGCGGGGGTCAGGCGAACGTGACGATCATCGAGCGGCTCTGACGGCGACGGCCGGCGGCGACCACCGACCGTCCGGCCGGAGGCCGGCGCAGGCTCCCGAAGCCCGGGAGGCCCCTGGGGCCGAGCGGTGCGAGGGGGGCCGGACAGGGGACGGGGCCGATGTGCGAGGGCGGGGGCCAGGCGAACGTGACGATCATCGAGCGGCTGTAGGGCGCGTACTCGTACGCGTGCGAGTACGAGTGCCAGTACGAGTACGAGTACGAGCGCGGCCCGCTGCGGGCCGCGCCCGTACGTACGGGACCGGTCAGCCGACCAGGCGCTCGCGCAGCGCGGCCAGCGTGCGCAGGTCCAGGCCCAGGCCCTCCGTCACGTAGCGGAACAGGCCGCCGTAGCCGGCGCGGACCTCGGCGAGGGCCGTGTCCAGGTACTCCTGGCGGACCTCCTGGAGCGGGACGATCAGGTCCGGGTCCTGCATCATGCCGCTCTGCTTCAGGCCCTCGCGCACCCGGGCGTCGTAGGCGGCGCGGAAGGTGTTGGAGGCCAGGTAGTCGTCGGTGGCGGCGCGCTCGGGCACACCGAGCAGGGTGAGCAGCAGCCAGCTCTCCCAGCCGGTGCGGTCCTTGCCTGAGGTGCAGTGGTAGAGCACCGGGGCGGCGCCGGGTGCGGCCAGTTCGCGCAGGGTGGTGCCGAGCTGCTCGCGGTTGGCGGCGCTGGTGACGAAGGTGCGGTACACCTCGGTCATGAAGGCCGCCGCCCGGCCGCCGCCGAGCATCTGCTCCTGCCGGACCGGGTCGCGCGAACCGATCGCGGCGAGCAGCTGCCCGTACAGGCCGTTGTCCGTGACCGGCCGGGAGACGCCCAGGACGCCGGCCGGCAGCCGGTCCGCGCCGTCATACCGCACTTCCAGCGGGATCCGGAAGTCGATCACCCGGCCGAGGCCGAGCCCGCCGAGCACGGCCACGTCGGCGTCGGTCAGCTTGCCGAGGTGGTCGCCGCGGTGCACCAGCCCGTACCGGACCCGCCTGCCGTCGTACGTGCCGTGACCGCCCAGGTCACGGACGTTGACCGCGCCCTGGAGCGGGATCAGGCGGATGGCGTTCGCGGTGGGGGTCCCGGGCCGGGAACGGGGCCGGGCCAGGGCGGGCGGGGCGGCGAGCGCCAGGAGACCGGCGGCGCCGGCGGTGCTCAGCAGGGCGCGTCTGGACAGCGCGCGTCCCGGCAGCGGGTGTCTCGGCAGCGGCATGGCTGACTCCCTTACGAGGAGGGAAGGGTACGGAGCACGTGCGCGGCCTCGGACATGATCCGGGTGACGAGTTCCGCGCAGCTCGGCAGGTCCTCGATCACCCCCGCGACCTGTCCGGAGGCCATGACGCCGAGGTCGGTGCGGCCCTCGACCATGGAGGCCTTCAGGAGCATCGGGGTGTTCGCGGCGAGCAGGACCTGGCTCCAGGACAGGTCCTTGCCGTGGCGCATCGCGAGACCGTCCCGGACCATCGCCGGCCAGGAGAGCCCGGAGAGCCTGCGGAAGCCCGCCGCCCGGCGCACGGCCTGTGCCAACGCCCGTACCCGGCCCGCCTTTTCGAGTGCGGCGACCATCTCGGTGCGCAGCATGCGGTGCGGCAGGCCGTCGACGGCGGTGGTGACGGTGACGTCCTTGACGGTCGCCGCCAGGTACTTCGCCTTGACCGCGTCGGGCACGGTCGAGTCGGAGGTGAGCAGGAAGCGGGTGCCCATCGCGACGCCCGCCGCGCCGTAGGCGAGCGCGGCGACGAGGCCGCGCCCGTCGTGGAAGCCGCCGGCCGCGATCACCGGGATGCCGACGGCGTCCACGACCTGCGGCAGCAGCACCGTCGTCGCCACCTCGCCGGTGTGCCCGCCGCCCTCGCCGCCCTGCACGACGACCGCGTCCGCGCCCCACGCGGCGACCTTCTCGGCGTGCCGGCGCGCCCCGATGGACGGGATGACGACGACACCGGCGTCCTTCAGCTCGGCGATCAGCGCGCGGGAGGGCGCGAGCGCGAAGGAGGCGACCCGGACGCCCTCCTCGACGATGATCCTGACCCGTTCGCGCGCGTCGCCCGCGTCGGCGCGCAGATTGACCCCGAAGGGCCGGCCGGTGCGGGACTTCACCTCCCGTACCGCGGCGCGCAGTTCGTCGACGGTCATGGTGGCGGAGGCGAGGATGCCGAGCGCGCCGGCGTTCGCGGTGGCGGAGACGAGCCGGGGCCCGGCGACCCAGCCCATGCCGGTCTGGACGAGGGGGTGGCGGACGCCGACGAGCCTGGTGAACGCGGTCTCCATGCCGGCGGTCTCCATCAGCCCCTGACCTCGCGGTTCCGGAGACCCTGCGGGTCGACGACCTCGCGGATCAGGCGCAGTTCCTCGGCGTTCGGCTCCCTCGTCGTCGGCACCTCGCCCTCGACGGCCAGCTCGAAGCCGGTCGCCGCGCGGACGTCCGCCACGCTCACGCCCGGATGCACGGACGCGAGCCGCATCCGGTGGTCGGGCGTCGCGAAGTCGAGCACGGCGAGGTCGGTGACGACCCGGGGCAGGTGGTGGTACGGGCCGGTGGCGTGGTCGTAGCCGACGCCGCTGATCATGTCGACGCGCTCGACGAAGACGCGCGGCGAATGCCTGGGGATCCAGTAACTCACCGGATTGTTGAGGGTGTTGACGGGTGCGCCGCGCACGCCCAGGAGCTGGCGGGCGGGCCGCTGCCAGTCGCCGATGCAGGAGATGTTCTGGTTGCCGTAGCGGTCGATCTGGCTGGCGCCCATCATCACGTGCCGTCTTCCGCCGGTGACCATGGTCAGGTGCCTGCGGTACGGCAGCCAGCCCTCGGGCCGCCCGTCGAGGCCGACGAGCATCGCCTCGCCGTCGGTGAGGAGCAGGTCGGGGGAGAAGGTCCGCTTGGCGAGGCGGGCGCCGAGGGCGGGGATCAGGCCCATGGGGCTGGCGAGCACCTCGCCGTTGTCGCGCCACGCCTCGGCGCAGGCGATCACGCAGTACTCGGCGCGGGTGACGGTCGGGTCCGGGGCCGCTTCCGGGGTCGTCTCCGTGGTCACTTCGGCTGCTCCGTCCGCTCGTCGCGCCAGGCGCGCACGGCGGCCTGGTAGTCGTCCTCGCTCTTGCCGGACAGGAAGCGTTCGGCGAACTCGGGCCAGGGGGTGGTCGCGTAGAGCTTCTGGAAGGGCTCGTCGCGGTCGTGGTCGGGGACGCAGGAGGTGAAGTGGGCGCCGTTCGGGGTCGCGACGACGCCGGTGACGCTGTGCCGGGAGACGAGCAGGGACTGCGGCACGGTGTCCGGGCCGAAGGACTCGACGATCCGTTCGCAGGAGACGTACGCGGTGTCGGCGGCCTCGCAGAACAGGTCGTCGAAGTACGGGTCGGGGCCGAGGTACTGGCCGTTGCCGAGGCGGTCGGCGCGGTTGAGGTGGACGAGGGCGGCGTCCATGCGGAGCGCGGGCACGGCGACGAACTCCTCGCCGTCCTCGTACGGGGAGGTGACCGTCCGCAGGCCCGGGTTGACGCGCATCACGTCGGAGCCGAGGCCGGCCCGCACGGGCAGGAACGGCAGCCGGTTGGCGGCGGCGTGCAGGCCCCACATGAACATGGCCTCGTCGAGTTCGGTGAGCTCGAAGGCGGCGCGCTCGCGGGCGGCCCGGAAGTGCGGTTCGAGGGGGATGGAGTCGAGGGTCGCGAAGGGTGCGACGAGGCGGCGGATCCGGCCGGCGGCGGCGAGCAGGCCCACGTCGGGGCCGCCGTAGGAGACCACGGTGAGATCGGTGATCTCGGATCGGAGTAGCGCTCTGACCAGGGCCATCGGCTTGCGCCGGGAGCCCCAGCCGCCGATGCCCAGCGTCATCCCGGAGCGCAGGCGGGCCACCACGTCCTCGGGCGTCATGGTCTTGTCGGTCACCGGTCCGCACCGTCCCTTCCGAAGCCGTTGCGGACCCGGTCGGCGACGCCGCTCAGGTTGGCCTCGAAGGTGAAGCCCTGCTCGTAGCGGTAGCTGCGGCGCACGTCGACGGGATCGATGCCGTTGATGGCGGCCTTGGCGAGCCGGATGAGGGTGCCGTCCTTCGCCGCGATCTCGGCCGCGAGCTCCAGGGCGGCGGCGCGGAGCCCGTCGCGCGGGACCACCCGCCACACCGAGCCGTGCGCGTGCAGCTCCCGCGCGGTGGCGGTGCGCGAGGTGTAGTACAGCGCGCGCATCAGATGCTGCGGCACCAGCCGGGCGAGATGGGTGGCGGCGCCGAGCGCGCCCCGGTCGAGCTCGGGGAGGCCGAAGACGGCGTCGTCGGAGGCGACGATCGCGTCCGCGTTGCCGACGAGCCCGATGCCCCCGCCCAGACAGAAGCCGCCGACCGCGGCGACGACCGGCACCTCGCAGTCGTAGACCGCCGCGAAGGCCTCCGCGCAGCCGTGGTTGACGGCCACCAGTGAGCCGTGGCCGGGGTCGCGCTGGAGCTCCTTGATGTCGACGCCCGCGTTGAAGCCGCGTCCCTCGGCGGCGAGCACGACGCAGCGGGTCTCCGGGTCGCGCCCGGCGGCGCGGACGGCGTCGGCCAGCTCGTACCAGCCGTGCACGGGAAGGGCGTTGACGGGTGGGAAGTCGACGGTGACGAGTGCGATGCCCTTGTCCGGGCGTGAGGTGGAGACACCCATGAGCGGATCAGCTACCTTTCCACCAAACGTTTGTTAGGTGCAATGGGAGGAAGGTAGCAGCCGATGGAGCTGGACGGGAGGGTCGCCGTCGTCACCGGCGGAACCCGCGGGGTCGGCGCGGGCATCGCCCGGGCCTTCCTGCGGGCCGGGGCCGAGGTCGTCGTCTGCGCCCGCAGACCGCCGGACGGACCGGTCGCGGACGGCGGCCGCGAGGCCGCGTTCCACGCCCTCGACCTGCGCCGGCCCGACGAGGTGGCGGCGTTCTTCGCCGGGGTCGCCGAGCGGTACGGGCGGCTCGACACCCTCGTCAACAACGCGGGCGGCACCCCGTACCGGCTGCTCGGCGAGGGCGGATCGAGCGAGGCCGAACGGCACGCGCGGGTCGTCGCGTTGAACCTCACCGCCCCGCTGACCGTCTCCCTCGCCGCCTACGGGCTGCTGCGCGCGGCCCGCGGCTCGGTCGTCATGATCGGCAGCGTCAGCGGCACCCGCCCCTCGCCCGGCACCGCCGCCTACGGCGCCGCCAAGGCCGGCCTGGAGAGCCTGGCCCGCTCCATGGCCGTCGAATGGGCCCCCGAGGTCCGGGTCAACACCCTGGTCCCCGGCATGGTCCGCACCGAGCTGTCCCACCTGCACTACGGCGACGCGGACGGCATCGCCGCCGTCGGCCGCACCGTGCCGCTCGGCCGGCTCGCCGAACCGTCCGACATCGGCGAGGCCGCCGTCTTCCTCGCCTCCGAACGGGCCGGCTACGTCTCCGGAGCCTCGCTGCTCGTGCACGGCGGCGGGGAGCGCCCCGCCTTCCTCGATGCCGCGACCGTCAACAACTCGACCGTGAAGAAGGAGAACTGACATGGGTCTGTGCGACGGACGCGTGGTGATCGTGACGGGCGCCGGCCGGGGCCTCGGCCGCGCCCATGCCCTGGCCTTCGCCGCCGAGGGGGCGCGGGTCGTCGTCAACGACCTCGGCGTCGGCCTCGACGGCCGGCCCGGCCCCGGGAGCCCGGCCGCCCGGGTCGTCGAGGAGATCCGCGCGGCCGGCGGGCGGGCCGTCGCCCATGGCGGCGACATCGCCACGGAGGAGGGCGCCGCCTCGCTCGTGCGGACCGCCCTGGACGCCTTCGGGCGGCTCGACACCCTCGTCAACAACGCCGGTTTCCTGCGCGACCGGATGCTCGTCAACCTCGGCGAGGACGACTTCGATGCCGTCCTGCGGGTCCATGTGAAGGGCCACTTCCTGCCGCTGCGGCAGGCCGCGGCGCACTGGCGCGCCGAGGCGAAGGCGGGACGCCCGGTCGCCGCACGCGTCGTCAACACCACCTCCGGCGCCGGGCTGCTCGGCAGCGTCGGGCAGGGCAACTACGCCGCCGCCAAGGCCGGGATCGTCGGGCTCACCCTGGTCGCGGCGGCCGAGATGGGCCGGTACGGCGTCCAGGTCAACGCCATCGCGCCCGCCGCCCGGACCCGGATGACCGAGCAGGCCTTCGCGGGGCTCGCCGCGCTGCCCGAGGACGTCTCGCCGCTGGTCGTCTGGCTCGGCTCGGCCGCCTCCGCCGGGGTGAGCGGGCGGGTCTTCGAGGCGGAGGGCGGCCGGCTCACGGTCATGGAGGGCTGGCGCCCCGGCCCCACCGCCGACAAGGGCGCCCGCTGGACTGCGGCCGAGGCGGGCGAGGCGGCGCTCGAGCTGCTCGCGCAGGCGGAGGTGCCGCGGCCCGTCTACGGTTCCGGGGACGCCTCGCCGGCGTGACCGGCAGGGCGCCCGCTAGCGGGTGAGGCGGCGGGTGGCCTCGCGCTGCCGGGTGGAGGCGCCGACCAGGAAGCGCAGCACGACGCGCAGCTCATCGTCGGTGAACTCCTCGTAGAGCTCGTGCACTTCGCGGGACCAGTCGGCCATCAGGGGTGCGAACTCCGCGAGCTTCTCGGGTCGCGGCTCCACCAGCACCCGGCGCTTGTCCGTCGGGTGCTTCACCCTGCGCACGAAGCCCTTGCGCTCCAGGCGGTCGACGAGCCCGGTGATGGAGGCGGGGGCGAGCCCGGAGCGCTCGGCCAGCTCCTTCGCGGTGAGCGCACCGTGCCGTTCGAGGAGGTCGAGCGTCTTGGTCTCGCTCGCCCCGAGGTCGTACCTGGCCGCCACGGCGGAGTGGAAGGCGACGGAGGCCGCGCTGTTGTCACGGCCCGCGGTGTTGAGCGCGGCGATGATCTCGGCCCGGCTGTTCAGCACGCCGCTGTCGCTCCTCTTCGCGGTGGTCATGGGGGAAGCCTAGCAATATTTATTTAGTTCGGCCGAACGAAAGACTTGCGGGGCGGTGGTGTGCGTGGAACTATTTCGTTTGGCCGAACGAAATAAATCCGAGCCGTTCCGAGGAGCCCGCGATGACCACGCTCACCACCGCCCCGCCGGACGCCGCAGAGGCGCCCCATCCGCGCCGCTGGGCCGCTGCCTACGTGATGACGGCCGCCGCCCTGATGGACCTGGTCGACGGCACCATCGTCAACGTCGCCCTGCCGTCGATCGGCCGCGACATCGGCGCCTCCGCGAGCGCCCTGCAGTGGACGATCTCCGCCTATCTGCTGGGCTTCGCCGCCACCCTGATCGTCGCCGGGCGGCTCGGCGACCGCTACGGCCGCAAGGCCCTCTTCCTCGCCGGGACCGCCGGCTTCGGCCTCGCCAGCCTCGCCTGCGGCCTCGCCCAGACCCCCGCCCAGCTGGTCGCGGCGCGCGCCGTGCAGGGCGTGGCCGCGGCGGTCCTGATGCCACAGGTGCTCGGCTCCTTCCACAGCCTCTTCCAGGGGCGGGAGCGCGGGAAGGTCTTCGGCGTGTACGGCGCCGTGGCCGGCTTCGCCTCCGCGGTCGGGCTGCTGCTCGGCGGCGTGCTCACCGACGCCGACCTCTTCGGGCTCGGCTGGCGCGCGGTCTTCCTCGTCAACGTCCCCGTCGCCGTGCTCACCCTCGCCGCCGCGGTCGTCCTCGTCCCCGCCACCCGCGAGCGGGCCGCGGCCCGGCCGCCCTTCCTCGGCAGCCTCGTCCTCGCCGCCGGACTCGTCGCGATCGTCCTCCCGCTCGTCCAGGGCCGCAGCAACGGCTGGCCGCTGTGGGGCTGGCTGCTGCTCGCCGGCGGCGTGGCGGCCGTCGCCGCCCTGGGTGTGCGCGGGTCCGTGCTGCCCGGCCGGGCCTTCCGCCTGGCCGCCTTCTCCTACGGTCTCGCCGTCCAACTCCTCTTCTCCCTCGGCATGCAGGGCTTCTTCCTGGTCTTCGTGATCTGGCTGCAGGGCGGCCAGGGCTACACCCCGCTGCAGGCCGGCGTCCTGATGGTCGCCTTCTCGGCCGGTGGCTTCGTCACCGCTCCGGTGGCCGTGCCGCTCGCGCTGAAGGCCGGGCGGTTCGTCCTCGCGGCCGGTGCCCTGCTGATGGCCGGCGGCTACGGCTGGACCTGGTACGCCATGACCCACGCCGCGGCCCCCGTCCACACCGCCGCCTGGCCGATGGCCCCCGGCCTCTTCCTCGCCGGCGCGGGCCTGGGCTTCCTGATCGTCCCCCTGGTCGACATCGTCCTGTCCGCCGTCCCCTCCACCCTCGCGGGCGGCGCGTCCGGAGTCTTCTCCACGGCCCAGCAGTTCGGCGGCGCGCTGGGCGCGGCGTCGATCGGCACGCTCTACTTCACCGGTCTCTCCCTGGCCGACGCCCTGCCCTGGGTGGTCGCCGCCTCTCTGGTCACCGCCCTCCTCGCCCTCCGCCTCCCGCGCCACGCCGTCGCCGCCGCCTGACGAGCGCGACGCTGCCGGAACCCGCCCCCGGGGCCACCAGGCCCCGGGGGCGGACCCTTGTCCTACTTCCTGTCGCCGCAGCAGCCCTTGCCGCCACCGCGCCCGCCGCATCCACCGCATCCGCCGCTCCCGCCCTCGTGCGGGCGCGGCCGGGGGTGGTCCTGGTCCTGGCCGTCGTGGGGGCGATCCGGACGGTGCGGTCCGTGCGGGTCATGCGGGTCGTGCGGTCCGTGCGGGTGGTCGCCGCAGGGGTGGTCGTGGGGCGGGCGGACGAGGCAGCGGCACAGCGTGCGCAGCAGGGTGTGCAGGCAGTCGCACGCGTCGCCGCCGCCCGGGGTCAGGGGCGTGCCCGGGATCAGGACCGGCGGCCGGCCGGGCTGGGAGACGATGACCCCCGGCGCGCCCGGAGTGCCCGGGACCCAGGTGACGGGGATCGTGTAGCTGCCGTCGCCGTTGTCCCGCACCGGCCCGGTGACCGTGGTGCCCGGGGCGGCGCTGACCGGGAGCGCGTCGGAGCGGCCGGGGCCGAGCTGGTTCCCGTAGCGGTCGCGGGGGACCAGGGTGAGCGTGCCGCCGTCGGGCCCGCCGGCGACCGTGACGCCGGTCTGGCCGGGGTCCACGGAGACGTCGACGTGCACCGTCCACTGCGCCTCGCGGCTGGACGCGCAGCCCTCCCCGTACACCGCCGTGGCGTGGAAGGTGTAGTTGCCCTCCATGGTGAGCAGTTCGGGCAGCGGATTGCCGAACAGGCCGGCCGCTTCGAAGGCGCCGTCCGTGTGCGCCGCGTCGTCGAAGAGCGGGAAGGTGTCGGTGGCGTAGGTGAACAGCGGCTTCCCGGCGGCCTTCTCCAGGGCCCGCAGCGTCGCCTGGCGCGGCGGGATCGTGTCGCCGCCGACGCTCACCGCGGCGCCGAGGCCCGCCTGGGCGAGCAGGTTGCCCGCGCCGGACGTCGGCCGGGTGACCGTGACGTCGACACGGCCGCCGGGCGGGCTGCCGCCCTCCCCGTAGTGCAGGAAGACCTTCGGATTGACGACGTCGCCGGTGTAGAGGCGCGCCGGCATCCGCACCGGGTCGAGCCGCGGCCCGCCCGAGGCCACCACCTGCACGAAGTACCGCAGGTCCACGCCCGGCGGCGGGATCTCGCCGCCGCCCGGCCGGTACACCTGCACCGTCCACTGGCCGTCGCGCTGCTGCCCGTACGGCAGCGGCACCCGCACGAAGCACCACGTCAGACCGGAGGTGGACGACGCGGAGACGTAGTCGCCGGCCGGGGTGCGCAGCGAGATCTGCAGCTCGCCGTCGGGGTTGTCCCAGCCGACGATGACGGTCAGCGCCTCCTCCCCGCACACGTGGAACGGGATCGGGTCGCTGCGCCGGATCGCGGCCGGCATGTCGGCCTCGGGGTCCATCAGGGCGCCCGCCTCGAAGATGTTGCCGAAGGCGAGGCCGAAGAACTTCTTCAGGGCGAGGCCGTTCCCCGCCCGCGTGTACAGCCCGTCGTGGTCCTGGGTGAGCCGGGTGAGCAGCGCCCCGTCGAGGCTGGTCTCGGTGCCGAAGCCGATCGCGTTGACGTCGATGCCGGCCAGGGAGCCCTCCACGTCCGCGATCATCGGCGGCGTGTTCTGCAGGCCGTCGGTGAGCAGCAGGACCGAGCGCGGGTTGGTGCCGGGTGCCGGGAACTGGCCGCGCGCCGCCGCGAGTCCGCCGCCGATGGTGGTCGCGCCGCCCGGCGTGAGCCCGCCGACCACGCCGCCGGTGAACGGCGCCGGCCCGGTGAGCGTGTTCTTGGTGGCGTCGGTGACCGGGGCGAGCGCGAAGTCCACCGGTGAGCTCGCGGTCGTGGAGAACGACACCAGGCCGAGCCGGTTCCCGGTCCCGGCGCGGACCAGTCGCACGAACAGCGAGGCCGCGTCCCTGGCCTCCTCGATCTTGGTGCGGTCGCGGCCGGTCCCGGACTTGTCCTGCATGCTGCCGGAGCGGTCGACGACCACCATCACGTCGCGGTTCACCTGCGGCCCCGGTGGGTTGGCGAGCTGGCCCAGCATGCTGGACGTCGGGTAGTAGTGCAGCAGACAGGCCCTGCCGTTGGAGAGGATGCCGACGATCCTCCCGGAGGAGTCGAAGAGCCCGGAGCCCGAACTGCCGCCCGACACGTCGAAGTCGACGTCGAGCGCCTGGGGCGAGGCCGTCTTGAGCGCGCCGAACGAGGCGTGCGGCGGCGACAGCTTCTTCACCGCGCCGTTGGGGTGGTGCACGCCGAAGACGGACTCGCCGGCCACCGGCAGGTCCGGCCGGACCGGGATCGGCGGGATGCCGAGGCCCGCCGCCGGCACCTTCAGCTGGAGCAGGCAGTAGTCCACCCCGGTGTTCGGGTCGTAGGTGTGCCCGAGGACCTTCACCACCTTGTGGAAGCGCGCCGCGTACCCCGGCGGACGGTTGCCGGCGCAGTCCGTCGCGTAGTCGAAGGTGACCGACGCCGAGGCGGCCTCCGCCGCGACGTCCTCCAGGCAGTGGCCGGCCGTCAGCACCACGTTCGGCTCGATGAGCGTCACCGAGCACGTCGACAGCTCGGCCCCGCTGACCATCATGATCATTCCGACGCTCTTCGCCACCCGGGCGCGCACGTCCGCCGCGGGTGTCGCGCACGCCGCGTTCTCCCAGTTCGGCGGCGTGCGGCAGAACCAGAACGGGTCGTACTTCGGCTCCGTGTAGACCGCCTCGCCGAGAAACGGGTCGCTGTTGGAGAACGCGGTCGGATCCTGCTTGCCCGCGTGCCGCTCCCCGCGCGCGTATCTGTCGAGGGTCGCGCCGCCCGTGGTCGCGCCGTCCGTCACGTAACGGATCGGCACCCGGCCCGCCGGGAACGCGTACACGTTCACCGGGCGGCTCCAGAACTCCGGCCCGTCGGCGGACGTGAACACGTCCTTCCCGTAGCCGAGGTCGACCTCCAGGCGGTTGTTCGCCGGCAGGCTCACCCCGCTGAAGTGCAGGACGACCAGCTTGGTGCCGGAGGGTGCGGGGACCCATGGGAAGTCGAACTCCCAGGTGCCGGGCGAGGTCGGCGGGGCTCCCGAAGCGGGCCCTACGGTGACCGGGGGAGACAGCGTCTGCACCGTACCGGTGATGTGGGACATGGCCTCTCCTGAGGTGGTGGCGACTGCCCGCCGGTTGCCGGCGCTCGCCGACGGTGGGCATGACGAAACGTACCCCGGTCGCTACTCTCCGTAATCACCCCTGGTGGGGGCGTGAAGGGGCACGCGAAGCGCCCGGTGAGCGCCCCGCGCCGCTTTCCCGGCCGGCGGACACCCGCGCTCCCCCCGCACCTCGCCCCCGGCCCGCCCCCGACGGCACGGCATCCGTCAGCGGCACCGGGGAGCGGTCCACTCCAGACGGGTCCTGATCCGCGGATCCGGCACGTGTTCCAGGGCGGCCAGGGCCGTCTCGCGGGCCGGGCCCTCCGGGTCGCCGTCGGCCAGGATCCGGGCCAGGGCGTCCACCGCACGCGGATCCTGACGGATCGCCAGGCCGCGGGCGGCCTCGGCGGCGGTCTCCGGGTCCGGGTCGGCGAGCCGCGCCGCCAGGGCCTCCCGCACCACCGGTGTGTCGTCGGCAAGCTCGCCGAGCGCGAGCGTCGCCCAGTCCCGCACCCGCGGATCGGGATCCCGGCTCAGGCCCACCAGTGCCGCGACCGCCGCCGTGTCGCCGGCGGGCACCAGGCCGGCGAGCGCGGCGCCCACCTGCCGCCGCACCTCCGCGTCCGGATGCCCGGCGAGGGCGAGCAGTACCGGTACGGCGCCGCCGTCGCCGCACGCCCCCAGCGCGGTCACGACGGACAGCGCGGGCTCCCGCTCCGGCTCGCGTTCGCCCGAGGCGACCTCCGCGGCGAGGCGGCGCAGCACCGGCACCGCGCTCGCCGCGTACCCGGGCAGCGCGGCGAGCACCTGGGCGCCCAGCGCGCGGCGCAGCGGCTCCGGGCCGGCGCACCAGGCCGTGGCGGTGACGAAGGCGGCCTCGGCGGGCCGGGCCGCGAGCGCGGCGACGGCGGTGGTCCAGTCGGCGTGGCCGGGTACGCCGCAGCGCAGCGCGCGTTCCGCGAGTTCCCCGGCCGGCGCGGGCTCGCCGAGGGCGCCCTCCAGGAGGGTGGCGATCGCGGCGTGGGAGGTCTGGCGCTCGTCGCCGTGGCTCGGCGCGCCGTCCTCCCGCAACAGCTCGACGACCACGGTGATCCCGCCGTCCTCGGGCACCCGCCGCACCACCGCCTCGTACGTCTCCCCGGCGCCCCGGCTCTCCACGAGCCCGCGCCGCAGCACCGCCGCCATGTCGGCGCCGATCCACCGCCGCGCCTCGGCGAGCGCCGCCGTGACGGCCGCCGGATCGCGCCCCGCGCCGTGGTCGAGCAGGGCCCGGACGAGCGAGGCCGAGCCGCGCCGGGCGGCGGCGGTCAGCGGGTCGAGCCCGTCCGGGCCCGGCCGCGTGGGATCGGCTCCGGCGTCGAGCAGGGCCCGCGCGGCCCCGGTGTGCCCGAGCCGTACGGCCCAGGCGAGCGCGGTGTAGGCGTACGCCTCCTCCTGGTCCGGGTCCGCACCGGCCGCGAGCAGCGCCCGGACGACCTCGGTGTGGCCGCCGCACGCGGCCCCGCACAGCGGCAGGTCGCCCTCGTCCGCGCCGCTCGGGCGGCCCGGGTCGGCGCCGGCGGCGAGCAGCAGGCGGACGGCGACCGGCTGGTTCCCGACGGCCGCGCGGTAGAGCGGGGTCTCACCGTCGGCGTCGCGCTCCTCGGGGCCGGCGCCCTCCCGCAGGGCCCGCACCACCCCGTCGTCGTCCCCGGTCCACAGCGCGTCGAACAGCTTGCTCATGCGCCGACCCTCACCCGAACGACCCGAATGGCGCAAATGCCCACGCTCTTCGGGGATCACGGCCCTCGGGGATTACGGCGCGCACTCCAGGACCGTCCGGCACACCCCGCAGCGGGCCTTCACCCGCCGGGCCCCGCTCACCCGCAGCCGCTGCCCGCACACCGGGCACGGGAAGACGCCGTCCCCGCCCCGGGCGAGCCGCCGGGCGACCCGGCCCGCGCCCGCGAGCGGCGGCCGGCGCCAGTCGCGGGCGGCCTCCTCGCGGCCCCGCTGCCACGCCTCGTACGCCACCGGGCTGGTGAACCACGGCGAGGGGTCCTCGTGGAACACCTCGGACCGCTTGGCGAGCACGTAGCCGAACTCCTCCGGCGTGAGATAGCCGAGCTTCTGCCCCGTCAGCCGGTCCTGCCGGAAGGCGTCGAGGAGCAGCCAGCCCGCGCCGAGGTAGGTGGTGACGACGTCGGTGAGGATCTCGTTCTCGGCGGTCGTGGGGAAGGACAGGCCGAGACGGTGCAGCAGGACGTGGGTGACCTCGTGGGCGAGGACGGCGCCGATGTCCTGGCGGTGGACGCGGAAGCGGTCGTTGAGCTCGACGAAGTACTCGGGGCCCGCCGACAGTTCGACGCTGCCGGCGTGCTCCATCGCGCGGAAGGCCACCACCATCCGGGCCTCCGGCAGCCGCAGGTGCCGGACCAGGGCGCGGGCGGCGCGCTGGGCGCCGAGGTGCAGACCGTCCTCGGCCGCGCCGAGGGCGTCGACGGCGACGTCGGAGGCCGGGAGGCTCAGCTCGTAGCGCCGGACGCCGTCGGGGGAGAGCCGCCGGTAGAGGGCGGTGATCGACGCCCGGACCGTGTCGAGGTGCGGGAACCCGCGGACGACGCGGGAGACTGCATCGCTGTGCGGCACGTACGGCATGCCCGACCACCCCCTGCCGTCCAGGGTACGGCCGGGGGCTCCGCGTGCTCCTCGTCCTCCATCTGCCCATCTGGCCGAAAAGGCGTGCTTGTGACGCCTGTCGGGCGCTCCTCATAATCCGGAACGTCTTGACGGGCTCATGCCATCAAGATCACCCCCCCATGAAAGAAGGCAGTGGTATGCAGCAGAAGAAGAACCGGCTGGTCCGCGTCCTGCAGCAGCTCGCCGCGACCGGCGCGGTCGCCCTCGCCGCGCTCAGCCTCCAGCCCACCACCGCGTCCGCCGCGCCCGCGCCGGTCGTCGGCGGCACCCGCGCCGCCCAGGGCGAGTTCCCCTGGATGGTCAGGCTCTCCATGGGCTGTGGCGGCTCCCTGATCTCCCCTCAGGTCGTCCTCACCGCCGCGCACTGCGTCAGCGGCTCCGGTGCCAACACCAGCATCACCGCCACCGCCGGCGTCGTGGACCTCCAGTCGGCCAGCGCCATCAAGGTCCGCTCGACCAAGGTCTACCAGGCCCCCGGCTACAGCGGGCAGGGCAAGGACTGGGCCCTCATCAAGCTCGCCTCGCCCATCACCAGCCTGCCGAACCTCAACATCGCCGACACCACCGCCTACAACAACGGCACCTTCACCGTCGCCGGCTGGGGCGCCACCACCGAGGGCGGCGGACAGCAGCGCTACCTGCGCAAGGCGACCGTCCCGTTCGTCTCCGACGCCGACTGCCAGTCCGCGTACGGCAGCTCCCTCGTCCCCGGCGACGAGATCTGCGCCGGCTTCAACCAGGGCGGCGTCGACACCTGCCAGGGCGACTCCGGCGGCCCGATGTTCCGCAAGGACAACAACGGCGCCTGGATCCAGGTCGGCATCGTGAGCTGGGGCGAGGGCTGCGCCCGGCCCGGCTACCCCGGCGTCTACTCCGAGGTGTCCACCTTCGCCAAGGACATCCGCGCGGCCGCGGCTGCTCTGTAGCGGCTCGGTTCACCCCCCGGGCGCTTCTGCGCGTGCCGACGGCCGTCGTGCTCGACAGCTGGTTCCGCCGGTTCCTCTGGTCCGCTGGTTCCTCGCAGCCTCCGCGCACTCTCGCCTTCGACACCCACGCGCCCCTTCGGCTCACTCGCGCTCACGCCCCCGGGGCGGACCGATCCGGACGGTCCGCCCCGGGGGCACCCCGTCACCCCAGCTCCACCGCGCCCCCCGCCCCGCCCTCCAGCTCCAGGACCCACACCTCGTTCGCCCCCGGCCGCAGCACCGGCCCCGGCACGAACAGCGCCTCCTGCGGGCCCGCGTTCCAGTAGCGGCCCAGACAGAAGCCGTTCACCCAGACGAAGCCGCGCGACCAGCCCGGCAGGCGCAGCCGCGCGTCACCGGGAGCCGGCACCGTGAGCGCGGCCGTGTACAGGCCGGGCCCGGAGCCCACGGGCACCTCCCCGAACGGCACCTTCGCCACCGCCGCGGGCTCGAACGCGTCCAGGCGCAGGCCCCGAGCCCGCACCCCGTGCAGATACTGGCGCTCGTGCCGCACCCCGCCCGTGACGCCCTTCGGCTCGGCGAGCCGCGGCCCGTAGTTGACCCGGCCCAGCGACTCCACCCACAGGTCCACCACCGCCGGCCCCGCGACCGGCTCCGGCAGCTCCGCGTCCTCCTCGTCCAGGACCCCGGCGCGGACCCCGTCCACGTACACCGTCGCCCGGTCCCGCAGCCCCGTCACACCCAGCGGATACGGCTGCCGCGGTCCCGGCACCTCGAAGCGGTAGCGCACCAGGCCCCGGTCCACGCCCAGCTCCTCGAAGGTCGGCGGCACCGGCGCGTCCGTCTCCTCGTCGCCGAGGACGTCCAGGACCGCGGCCGCCGGCGCCCAGCCGGTCACCGCGCCCGACGCCGGCGCCCCGATCCGCGCCGGCGGCTCCAGCACCGGGGGCAGCGGCCCCTCCGCGTAGTCGGCGAGCACCTCGCGGAAGCGCCAGAACTTCTCCGTCGGCAGCCCCGCCTCGTCGACGGGCGCGTCGTAGTCGTACGACGTGACCGTCGGCCGCAGCGCCCCCCGGTGCAGCACCCCGGACCGGTTCGCCCCTGCCCAGCCGGCGAAGCTCGTACCCCCGTGCGCCATGTAGACGTTGACCGAGGCCCCGCACTCCAGGATCTCGCGCAGCGCCGCCGCCGCGTCCGCCGCGTCCCGGCCCACGTGCTCCGTGCCCCAGTGGTCGAACCAGCCGCACCAGAACTCCATGCACATCAGCGGACCGGCCGGCCGGTGCCGCCGCAGCGTCGCGAACGCCTCGCGCGCGCCCGAGCCGAAGTTCGCCGTGGCGAGCACCCCCGGCACCGAACCGCCCGTCAGCATGTGGTCCTCCGGGCCGTCCGAGGTGAACAGCGGCACCTCCACCCCGCACGCCACCAGCAGGTCCGCCACCCGGCGCAGATACCCGGCGTCCGTGCCGTAACTGCCGTACTCGTTCTCCACCTGCACCATGAGCACCGGACCGCCGCGCCCGGCCTGACGCTCCACGACCTGCGGCAGCAGCCGCCGGAACCAGCGCTCGACGTGGCCCAGGTACTCCGGGTCGGCCGTCCGCACGCGCCGACCGAGCGGCCCCGTCAGCCAGTGCGGCAGCCCGCCGTTCTCCCACTCGGCGCAGATGTACGGCCCGGGGCGCACGATCGCCCACAGGCCGGCCCGTGCCACCGCGTCCAGGAAGCGGCCGAGCGCCGCCACGTCCCCGTAGCGGCCCGGCTCCGGCTCGTACAGGTTCCACGGCACGTACGTCTCGACGCAGTTGAGGCCCATCGCGCGCAGCATCCCGAGCCGGTGCTCCCACTGCTGCTCGTGCACCCGGAAGTAGTGCAGCGCGCCCGACAGCAGCCGCACCGGCCGCCCGTCGAGAAGAAAGTCCTCGTCACCCACCACGAACTCGCTCATGTGGCTCACCTTCGCCTCTGGCGGCGGACCGGTCCATGGACAAAGATCGTCGCAGTTTGGACGTTCGGGACGGGGCAGGAAGGACAGCGGCGCGATGTACCACACCTGGATGCGCTACTTCACGCCCGGACCCGTCCACGACCGCCTCGGCCTCGTCTGCCTCGGCGTCGGACTCCAGCACGGCGCCCTGCCCACCGTCGGCCCGCGCACCCTCGACCACCACGTCGCCGTCGTCGTCAGCTCCGGCAGCGGCTGGTACCGCGGCCCCGACGGCCGTCGCACCACCGTCACCGCCCCGGCCCTGATCTGGCTCACCCCGGGCGTGCCGCACCACTACTCCGCCGACCCCGCCACCGGCTGGGACGAGTCCTTCGTCGACTTCTCCGGCCCCGCCACCGCCACCTACACCGAGCTCGGCTACATCGAACCCGACCGGCCCGTCGTCCCGCTCGCCGACGCCGCCCCCGCCCGCGCCGTCGTCGGCCGCATCGCCCGCGCCGCCCGCCCCGGCAACCCGCTCCTGGAGGTCGAGACCGGCGCCGCCGTCCACGAACTCCTCGTCGCCCTGCGCCGTGCCCGCGCCGACACCAACGCCGACGGCGACCCCGTCCTCGCCGCCCTCGCCCGTGACGCCTTCGCCCGGCTCTCGGTCGCCGAGCACGCCGCCCGGCACGGCATGACCCCCGCCGAGCTGCGCACCGCCGTCCGCCGCACCGCCGGATGCAGCCCCAAGGACTATCTGCTCACCGTCCGGCTCGGCCGCGCCAAGGAACTCCTCGCCGGCACCGACCTGCCCGTCGCCGCCGTCGCCCGCCGCGTCGGCTACGACGATCCGGCCTACTTCTCCCGGCTGTTCACCCGCCGGGTCGGCACCGCCCCGGTCCGCTTCCGCGAGCAGCAGGGCAGGATCGTTCCCGGAGGCTGGTCCACCACCGTTCCGGATTCCGAACACCCGCCCACCATCCTCACCGGATCCGGATAGGCTCGCCCCTCATGAGCGACACCACCCCAGGCACTGACATCGACGAGTCCGTACGGGCCGAGCTGACCCGGCTGCGCGAGAGCATCGACAACATCGACGCGGCGGTGGTCCACATGCTCGCCGAGCGCTTCAAGTGCACCCAGCAGGTCGGCGTCCTCAAGGCGCGGCACGACCTGCCGCCCGCCGACCCGGCCCGCGAGGCCCGCCAGATCGCCCGGCTGCGGGAACTCGCCGGGAGCGCGAAACTGGACCCGGCGTTCGCGGAGAAGCTGCTGAACTTCATCATCGCGGAGGTCATCCGCCACCACGAGACGATCGCCGACGAAGCACGCTGACCGACGAGAGCACGCAGGCCGAACAAGCACGCAGGCCGACAAGCACGCAGGCCGACAAGCACGCTGACCGAACAAGCCGAGCGACGAAGCACGCCGAGGAACGGGGAACCGGTATGGGTCGCGTCACCGTATTCACCCTGGGGGGCACGATCTCCGCGCGGGGCGGCGACGCCGCGCGGATGAGCGGCACCGAAGTGCTCGCCGAGCTCGGCGTCAGGCCCGAGGGCGTCGACGTCGAGCTGCGCGACTTCCGGCGGGTGCCCAGCTCCTCCCTCACCTTCGAGGACCTGACCGCGCTCGCCGACGAGGTCGGCAAGGCCGTCGCGGCCGGCTCCGGCGTCGTCGTCGTCCAGGGCACCGACACCCTGGAGGAGACCGCCTTCCTCCTCGACCTGCTCTGCACCACCGAGGAACCCGTCGTCGTCACCGGCGCCATGCGCCGCCCCGACCTGCCCGGCGCCGACGGCCCCGCCAACCTGGCCGCCGCCCTGGCCGTCGCCGCCGACCCCGGCTGCCGCGAGCTCGGCGTCCTCGTCGTCCTCGCCGACGAGATCCACGCCGCCCGCTTCGCCCACAAGGCCCACACCACGTCGATCGCCACCTTCACCTCGCCCGGCGCGGGCCCGCTCGGCGCCGTCGTGGAGGGCGAGCCGCGGATCCTGCTGCGCCCGGCCGTGCCCAGCCGGATCTGCCCGCTGCGCATCGACCCGGCCGTCCGCGTCGCCCTGCTCACCCTCTCCCTCGGCGACACCGGCGACCTCCTCGACGGGATCGCGGACCGGTACGACGGCCTGGTCGTCGCCGCCTTCGGCGCCGGGCACGTCCCGGCCCGGCTCGTCGAACCGCTCGCCGGGCTCGCCGCCCGCATCCCGGTCGTCCTCGCCTCCCGTACGGGCTCCGGCGCGACCCTCTCGCACACCTACCGCGGCCCCGGCTCCGAGTACGACCTGCTGCACCACGGCCTCGTCCCGGCCGGACCGCTCGCCCCAGCCAAGGCCCGGCTGCTCCTGCACGCGCTGCTCTCCAGCGGCGCCAAGGGACCGGCCGGCTACGACCGGCCGCGGATCACCGCCGCCTTCGCGCACCTGGACGGCACCGGACTCGCCTGACGGACCGTCCGGGCGAACTCCCGGGCGATCTCCCGGGCGATCTCCCGCGGGATCTCCTGAGCTCTTGGTGAACGCCCCTCCCCGGGGCGATGACCATCGGGCAGCATGGGCGCATGTCCGTACTGACGCGCGACGAAGCGCAGACCCGTGCCCAGCTCCTCGACGTCCACCACTACGCCGTGGACCTCGACCTCACCACCGGCGACGACACCTTCCGGTCCACCAGCCGCATCCGCTTCACCGCCCGGGCCGCCGGGGACAGCTTCGTCGAGCTCAAGCCGGAAACCCTGCACTCCGCCGTCCTCGACGGCGAACCGCTCGACACCACGGCCCTGGACGGCAACCGCCTCCCGCTCACCCTCGCCGAGGGCGAGCACACCCTCGAACTCGCCACCACCATGCGCTACTCGCGCACCGGCGAGGGCATGCACCGCTTCACCGACCCGACCGACGGCGAGGCGTACGTCTACACCCAGCTGTTCATGGAGGACGTCCAGCGCGTCTTCGCCGCCTTCGACCAGCCCGACCTCAAGGCCGTCTTCGACGTCACCGTCACCGCCCCCGAGGGCTGGACCGTCCTCGCCAACGGCATCACCGAGCAGCAGGCCGACGGCCGCTGGAAGGCCGCCACCACCCCGCTGCTCTCCACCTACTTCGTCTGCGTCGCCGCCGGCCCCTGGCACTCCGTGCGCACCGAGCACGCCGGACTGCCCTTCGGCATCCACTGCCGCCGCTCCCTCGCGCCGCACCTCGACGCCGACGCCGACGAGATCCTCGACGTCACCAAGGCGTGCTTCGACCGCTTCCACGAGAAGTTCGACGAGCCGTACCCCTTCGACTCCTACGACCAGGCGTTCGTGCCCGAGTTCAACGCGGGCGCCATGGAGAACCCCGGACTCGTCACCTTCCGCGACGAGTTCGTCTTCCGCTCCGCCGTCACCGACACCGAGCGGATGACCCGCGCCATGGTCATCGCCCACGAGATGGCGCACATGTGGTTCGGCGACCTGGTCACCCTGCGCTGGTGGGACGACATCTGGCTGAACGAGTCCTTCGCCGAGTACATGGGCTACCAGACCGTCAACGAGGCGTGCGCCGACCGCTTCGCCGACACCTGGATCGACTTCGGCGTCACCCGCAAGAGCTGGGGCTACGAGGCCGACCAGCGGCCCTCCACCCACCCCGTCGCGCCGGACCCGGACGCCGTCCCCGACACCGCCTCCGCGCTCCTCAACTTCGACGGCATCTCCTACGCCAAGGGCGCCTCCGCGCTGCGCCAGCTGGTCGCCTGGCTCGGCGAGAAGGACTTCCTCGCCGGCATCAACATCCACTTCAAGCGCCACAAGTTCGGCAACGCCACCCTCGCCGACTTCATCGACAACCTCGCCGCCGCCACCGACCGCGACGTGCACGGCTGGGCCGACCAGTGGCTGCGCACCACCGGCGTCGACGTCCTCACCCCGCGCCTGGAAGGCGAGGGCCGCACGTGGCGGCTCACCGTCGACCGCGACGGCAGCCGCCCGCACCGGGTGTCCGTCGGCGTCTACGACCGCGACGCGGCCGGCGACCTGGTGTCGCGCGAGCGGATCTGGGCCGACGTGCCGCAGGAGGCCCCGATCGCCCTCGACGGCCCGCGCCCGGCGCTCGTCGTCCTCAACGAGGACGACCTCACGTACACCAAGATGCGCTTCGACGAGGTGTCGCGGGAGACCGCGCTGCGCTCCCTCTCCCGGATCCCGGACGCCCTCACCCGCGCGGTCGTCTGGAACGCCCTGCGCGACATGGTCCGCGACGGCGAACTCTCGCCCGCCGACTACCTGCAGACCGCCGCGGCCCACCTGCCCGAGGAGACCGAACTCGCCCTCGTCCAGGGCGTGCTCGGCTTCGCCCGGACGCAGATCGCCGACCGCTACGTCGCCGCGGCCGACCGCCCCGCCGCCCTCGCCACCATCAGCGGCATCGCCCGCGACCTGCTGCGCCGCACCGAGGACGGCGAGGCCCCCGGCCTGCGCCTCACCGCCGTCCGCACCTGCATCGACAGCGCCTCCACCCCGGACAAGATCGCCTCCTGGCTCGCCGAGGGCACCGTCCACGGCGGCCCCGAGCTCGACCCGGAGCTGCGCTGGCGGATCCTCGCCCGGCTCGCCGTCCTCGGCGCCACCGACGAGGCCGCCGTCGCCGCCGAGCTGGAGCGCGACCCCAGCGCCACCGGCCAGGAGGGCGCGGCCCGCTGCCGCGCCGCGCTGCCGACGCCGGAGGCGAAGGAGGCCGCCTGGGCGGCCATGTTCGACTCCGACGACCTCTCCAACTACCTGTTCACCGCCACCGCGCAGGGCTTCTGGCAGCCCGAACAGGCCGCCCTCACCGGCGACTTCGTCGCCCGCTTCTATCCGGCGGCCATCGCCATGTCCGCCCGCCGCGGCCCCGCCATGGCCGAGGCCGCGGGCCGCTCCGCCTTCCCGCACTACGCCGTCGACGCCGACTCCCTCGCCCTCGGCGACCGTCACCTCGCCGACGACGACATGATCCCGGCCCTCCGCCGCAAGCTCGTCGACCAGCTGGACGACCTGCGCCGGGCGCTGCGGGTGCGGGGCTGACCCCGGGGGCCCGGCCCCGGACCTAGACGGCCCCGGACCTAGACCGGTCCCGCCGTCCAGTCCCAGCCGGTGAGCGTGGCGTGCATCAGGCGCGCCGCGCTCGTCGGCCTCCCGGTGGCGCCGCGCAGCAGGGTGAGGGTGCGCAGACAGTCCGGGCTGTCGACGCGCAGCCAGGCGACCGGGGCGCGGGTGGCGCTGCGGCGGGCCATGTCGGGGATGAGGGCGAGGCCGAGCCCGGCGGCCACCAGGATCGCGGTGGCGCTGGGCTCGTCGCCCTCGCAGACGATCCGCGGGGACGGGAGCCCGTGGTCGGCGAACAGCCGGTCGAGCAGCCGGCGCTGCCAGTGGCCCTCCCGGGTGGTGACGAAGGGCTCGTCGGCGAGGTCGGTGACGGAGACCGCGCCGCCGTCCGCGAGCGGCGCGAGGGGATGGCCGAGCGGGGTGATCACCCACACCGGCTCGTCGAGCAGCCGCACCGCCTCCAGGCCCTCGGTCGGCACGGGCTGCGAGGCCACGCACAGGTCGACCTCCTGTGCGCGCAGCCGGCGGGCCATCTCCTCGGCCTCCATCTGGTGCAGCTCGACCTCGACGGACGGATGGGCCCGCTTGAAGGCGGCCAGCGGACCGGTCAGGGTCAGGAAGGTCTCCGACGCGAGCCGTACGGTGCCGAACCCGTCGCCGGCCCGCTCGGCCAGCGCCCGCCGCCCCGCGTCGAGTTCGCCGAGCGCGCGTTCGACATGGCCGAGGAAGAGCCGCCCGGCGTCGTTCAGCCGAAGGCGCCCGGCCCGGTCGAAGAGCGGGGTGCCGAGCTCGTGCTCCAGGCGGGCGATGGTGCGGCTCAACGAGGGCTGGGCGACCCGGAGTTCCCGGGCGGCGCGGCTGAGGTGCTCCAGGCGCGCGACGACGGCGAACTGACGGAGGGCGTGGAGATCCATCATGTCTCCCGGGGCATGGCGCCATAGCGGTATTGATCTTGGACAGGGTAGCGGCCGGCGCATAGCGTCGAGGTGTCCGTTCGAGAGGGAGGGGAGCTTCATGCTTCGGGGGGTGTGGCGGGCGGCCGTCACGGCGCACGTGGTGGCGGTCTTCGGCCAGCCGGTGTTCGCCGGGGTGTACCTGAGCGGCGATTTCGACGGTCTCGGCATGCACGCGGCGGGCGCGGACGCCGTCACCTCGCTGTGCCTGGTCCAGCTGGTCGTGGCGGTCGTGCTGTGGGTGCGGCTGCGCCGGGCCTGGCCGTTCCTCGGCACGCTGGCGCTCGCGGTGGCCGAGACGGTGCAGTACGTCGCCGGGACGGCCGGCGCCCTGTGGCTGCACATCCCGCTCGGCGTGTTCACCATCGTGGCCGCGGCCCTGCTGTTCGTGGCGGTGTGGGCACGTCCGCTCGTCCGGCGGGAGGCCGCCGATGCGTGACGGCGAGGAGATGACGAGGCGCCAGATCCTGGGCATCGGCGGCGCGTTGGGGGTGATGGCCGTCACCGGGCTGTCCGCCGCGGCCGCGCTGTCCCGCCGCCCGGCGGCCACCGGCGCCGAACTGCGCAGCGCCGTACCGCTCCCGCGCCCCTTCCAGGTGCCGCTGCCGATCCCGTCCGTGCTCGCACCGGTCGGCCGGACCGGCGGCGCCGACCGGTACGCGATCACCCAGCGCGAGGTCACGGCGGAGATCCTGCCCGGTGTCCGGACCCGGCTGTGGACGTACGGCGGCACCTTCCCCGGCCCGACGATCGAGTCGCGCCGGGGCCGGCCCGTCACCGTCACCCACCGCAACGAACTGCCCGTGCCGACCGTCGTCCACCTCCACGGCGGGCGCACCCCGGCGGCGTCGGACGGCTACCCGACGGACCTGGTCGTCCCCGAGGGCTGGCACCGGGCGGGCCCCGGGGCGCGGGGCGACGGTGCGCGGGGCGACGGCGCGCACGGGGGCCACGGGATGCCGGGCCACGGCATGGACATGGGCGCGGGCATGAGCGCGCACGACCCGCGTGCCGTCACCACCGAGGTCACCCGCGACTACACCTTCCCGCTCGACCAGCGCCCGGCGCTGCTCTGGTACCACGACCACCGGATGGACTTCACCGCCCCCGCGATCTGGCGCGGCCTCGCCGGCCTGCACATCGTCCGCGACGACGCCGAGGACGCCCTCGGCCTGCCCTCGGGCCCGCGCGAACTGCCCCTGATGATCGCCGACCGCGCCTTCGCCGAGGACGGCAGCCTCGACTACCCCTCCCTCGACCCGGCCCTGCGCGACCGCCCCGGCGTGCGCGAGCCGTACGCCGCCGGTGTCCTCGGCGACGTCATCCTCGTCAACGGCGCGCCCTGGCCCGTCCACGAGGTCGACGCCGCCCGCTACCGGCTGCGCGTCCTGAACGGGTCGAACGCCCGGCACTACGAGCTCGCGTTCGAGGACGCCGGCGACGGCCGCTCGTACGACTTCCTCCAGATCGGCGCCGACCAGGGCCTGCTCGCCGGGCCGGTCACCCACCGGTCCCTGCCCGTCGCCCCCGCCGAACGCTACGACCTGGTCGTCGACTTCTCCCGGATGCCGGTCGGCACCCTCGTCCGGCTCGTCAACCGGCTCGGCTCCGGCCGCACCCGGGACGTCATGGCCTTCCGGGTCGCCCGCAAGGCCGCCGACACCAGCCGCGTCCCGCGCGTGCTCTCCACCGACCTGCCCGCCTGGCGCCGCGAAGACGCGGTCCGCGTGCGGGACTTCGCCTTCCGCGCCGGCCGGACGGGCGACGGCGGCACCCACGGCTGGCTCATCGGTGGCCGCGCCTTCGACCCCACCCGCACCGACGTCACCGTCCGCCACGGCGACACCGAGGTCTGGCGCCTCGTGGCCGACGTCCACCACCCCGTCCACCTCCACCTCAGCGGCTTCCGCATCCTCTCCCGCGGCGGCGAGGCCCCCCTCCCGCACGACGCCGGCCTGAAGGACACGATCTCGCTGCGCCCCGGCGAGTCCGCCGAAATCCTCACCCGCTTCGACGCCTACCGAGGCCGCTACCTCTTCCACTGCCACAACGCGGAACACGAGGACATGGGCATGATGGCGAACCTGGAGGTGATCTGAACGAGCGCGGAGGAATACCGCGCCCGTCCCTCGTTCGGGTCACTCCGCGCCACTCCCAGGACAGGCCGCCCCCACCCCCGGCACCCTGTCGTCCATGCGTGCCGCACCCCTCGCCGGAGGCGTCCCCGGGCCCGACGCCCTGCGCCCCCTCCTCCTGACCGTCCTCGACGCCCTGCGCGACGGAGCCGAGGCCCGCGGCGGGCCGCTGCCCGCCGGAGGGCCCGGCGCGGTCGCCCACCAGGTCCGCGACGCCCTCGGCGCCGTACTCCCCGAGACCGGCACCGGCGCCGAGGAAGCCCTCCGCACCCTCGTGCGCGCGCTCGCCGCCGGCGCCGCCGACCCCGCCCACCCGCTGTGCGCCGCGCACCTGCACACCCCGCCGCTCGCCCTCTCCGCCGCCGCCGACCTCGCCGCGTCCGCGCTCAACCCCTCCATGGACTCCTGGGACCAGGCCCCGGCCGCCTCCGCCCTCGAAGCGCTGGTCACGGCGACCCTCGCCACCGTGACCTACCCGGACGCGCCCGCGCCCGACGCGCTCGTCACCACCGGCGGCACCGAGTCCAACCAGCTCGCCCTGCTCCTCGCCCGCGAGCGCCACGCCCGACACGGCACCGTGCGGGTCCTCGTCGGTGCCAACGCCCACCACTCCTTCCACCGCGCGGCCTGGCTGCTCGGCCTGCCCGAACCCGTCGTCGTCCCCGCGCCCGGCGGCACCATGGACCCGGTCGCCCTCGACGAGGCACTCACCGACCTCCCCGGCCCGCTCCTCGTCACCGCGACCGCCGGCACCACCGACGCCGGACTGATCGACCCGCTCCCGGAGATCGCCGACCTCTGCGCCGCGCACGGCGGCGCCGACCTCCACGTCGACGCGGCCTACGGCGGCCCGGCCCTCCTCAGCGACACCCACCGCCGCCTCCTCGCCGGACTCGACCGGGCCCGCACGGTCACGATCGACCTGCACAAACTGGGCTGGCAGCCGGCCGCCGCGGGCCTGCTCGCCGTCCGCGACGGCGCCGACCTCTCCGCCCTCACCCACACCGCCGACTACCTCAACGCCGACGACGACACCGAGGCCGGCCTCCCCGACCTCCTCGGCCGCTCCCTGCGCACCACCCGCCGCCCCGACGTCCTGAAGACCGCCGTGACCCTGCGTGCCCTCGGCCGCGACGGCCTCGGCGGGCTCGTCGACGCCTGCATGGACCTCGCCGGACACCTCGCCGACCTGGTCGAGAAGGCCCCGGGCCTGGAGCTCTACGCCCGCCCCACCCTCACGACCGTCCTCTTCCGCCCGTACGACGCGTCCGACGCCGCCGTCGCCGGAATCCGCCGCACCCTGCTCACCCAGGGCCGCGCCGTGCTCGGCCGGGCCGCGGCCGACGGGCGGCTGTGGCTGAAGGCCACCCTTCTCAACCCCCACGCCACCCCCGGCGACCTGGCAGAGATCATCACCCTCGTGGAAGGCAGCACCGACCGATGACCGGCAGCACCGGCCCCACCGAAGGCAATGCCGACGGCACCACCGCCGAAGGCGACACCACCCGCCCCCCGCACGACCCTGACCGCCCGTACGACCTGGTGGGCGTCGGCATCGGCCCGTTCAACCTCTCCCTCGCCGCCCTCGCCCACGGCGTCCCCGGCTCCCTGGCCACCGCCTTCTACGAGCAGCGGCCCGCCTTCCACTGGCACCCCGGGCTGCTCATCGAGGGCGCCACCCTCCAAGTCCCGTTCCTGGCCGACCTGGTGACCCTCGCCGACCCGGCCAGCCCGTGGAGCTTCCTCAACTACCTCCGCTCCCGCGACCGGCTCTTCCCCTTCTACTTCGCCGAGAGATTCCACATCCAGCGCGCCGAGTACGACGCCTACTGCCGCTGGGTCAGCGAGCTCGTCCCCGGCCTGCACTTCGGCCACCAGGTCGACTCCGTCCGCTGGAACCCCGAGCGCCGCCTCTTCGAGGTCGACTTCACCCAGCTCGACGCCGACGGCGAGGCCGCCGCGCTCGGCCGCTCCTACACCCGCAACGTCGTCCTCGGCGTCGGCACCGAGCCGTACGTCCCCGAACCGCTCCGCCCGCTCGCCGACGCGCCCGGCGTGCCGGTGATCCACTCCGCGGACTACCTCGCGCACCGCGACGCGCTGCTGGCGGCCGAGCACGTCACCGTCATCGGCTCCGGCCAGTCCGGCGCCGAGGTCTTCCTCGACCTGTTGCGCACCCGTCCCGTCGGCAGGGAGCGGATCCACTGGCTGGCCCGCACCGAGGCGTTCGCCCCGATGGAGTACTCCAAGCTCGGCCTGGAGCACTTCACCCCCGACTACACCCGCTACTTCCACGCCCTGCCCGAGCGGGTCCGCGGCGAACTCATGCCCCGCCAGTGGCAGTTGCACAAGGGCATCGACGCCGACACGATGGCCGCCATCCACGACGAGCTCTACCGCCGCAGCCTGCACGGCGGCTGGCCGGACGCGGTGCTCACCCCCGGCGTCCGGGTCCGCACCGCCGGCCGGGTCGCCACCACCCGGATCGAGCTGCACCTGGAGCACGCGCAGCAGTCCAGCCGCTCCCGGCTGACCACCGACGCCGTCGTCCTCGCCACCGGCTACCGCGAGCGCCCCGTCGACCGGATGCTGGCCGGCCTCGACCCGTACGTGCGGCGCGACGCCGACGGCCGGCCCCGGATCGACGCCGAGTACCGCCTCGTCCTCGACGACTCCGTCACCGGCGCCGTCCACGTCCAGAACGCCGAGCGGCACACCCACGGCGTCGGCGCCCCCGACCTGGGCCTCGCCGCCTGGCGCAGCGCGGTCATCCTCAACGCGGTCACGGGCAAGGAGCCGTACCCGCTGCCGCGCCGCACCGCCTTCACGAGTTTCGGCCTGGACGCGCGAGAGGCGCCGGGCATTCCGGCCCAGGACCGGAAGCTGACGCCTCTCGTACAGCAATGAGGGGTGACTAGAACACCGGCACGCCGTCCCGGGTCAGCTTCCAGTCCACCGACGCGAAGGTGCCCGGGTCGACCGTCCCCTTCGCCTTCACCCAGCCGATGATCGTGTTGCGGATCTCGTCCGAGTTGGACCACAGCTGCTGCGCCTTGGCCACGTGCGGGAACGCGCCGCCGCCGCTCGCGCGGTAGTTGTTCACCGCGAGCACGAACTGCGCGGCCGGGTCGAGCGGCTTGCCCTGGAAGGACAGGTTGCCGATCCGCTGGCCGGCCGGCTTGGCGATGTCGATGTCGTACGTGAGGCCCGACACGGCGTCGTAGTTGTAGTCCGGGGTGTTGTCCGCGTTGGTCAGCTTCGCGGTGTCGACGGGCGCGCCCGCCGGGGTCTGGACGTAGTACTTCGCCGAGTACTCCAGGTAGTCCTTCAGCTGGGCGCCCGTCATCAGCCGGGCCTCCAGGGTGTTCTCGAAGGGGTAGAGCCCGGCGGCGTCCTTGATGGAGATCTCGCCGGCCGGGATGCGGGCGGTCCGGGAGAAGCAGGACGCCTGCGAGAGCACCGGCAGGTTCGCGTAGGCGCCGCCCGCGAGGGCCGCCTTCACGGTCTCGGCCTGGACGACGTTGATCAGGTCGATGATCGGCTCGTCCTTCCACGGCGCGTCGGCCGTGGTCATGGCGGCGGTCGAGGTGCCGATCACCTGGTTGACGTAGGCGACGACCTTCTTGTGCTCGTCCGCGAGCAGCCCGGTGATCTCCGGGTCCTCGGCGACCGTGTTGGAGTTGAGGACCTGGGCGCCGACCTTCTCGACGATCCAGCTGCCCTTCTCCCACACCAGGTCGAAGGAGAACAGGGTGAGCCGCTGGCCCCACTTGAGCGGCTCGGACAGCACGACGTCCTTGCCCGTCTCCTTGTTCTTGATCCGGTACTCGGGGATCTCGGTGTGCGCGTGACCGACGAGGATCGCGTCGATGCCGGGCACCTGCTCGGCGACGAGCCCGGCCGCGTTCTCGATGTACGGCAGCTGGTCGCCGTAGGACGAGGTGCCGCTGGAACCGGAGTGGGCGGAGACGATGACGACGTCGGCGCCCATCGAGCGCAGCTTCGGCACCCACTTCGCCGCCTGCTCCTCCAGGCCGGGGAAGACCATCTTGCCGGTGACGTTGTTCTTGTCCCAGATGGCGATGCCGGGGTTGGTCAGACCGAGCACGGCGACCGTCACGTCACGGCCGTGCGGGGTGCGCAGACAGTGCAGGCTGTACGGCGGGAAGGCCGGCCGCAGCGTCTTCGCGTCGAGCGCGTTGGCGCCGAGCAGCGGGAAGTCGAGCTGCTCCTGGAACTTGCGCAGCACCGGGATGCCGTAGTTGAACTCGTGGTTGCCGAGCGCGGCGGCGTCGTAGCCGATCGCGTTCATGGCCTGGGCCATCGGGTGGACCGGGCCGCCGGCCTTGGTGATCGGGTCGACCTTGGCGTAGTAGTACGACAGCTGGGTGCCCTGGATGGTGTCACCGGCGTCGATGAGGAGGGTGTTCTCCTCGCCCTTCTCGGCGCGGACCTGGTTGACCAGGGTGGAGATCTTGGCGAGGCCGACGTCGTTGTGGGCCTTGTCGTCGAACTCCTTGTCGGTGAAGTAGTCCCAGTTGAACACGTTCCCGTGCAGGTCGGTGGTGCCCATCACGGTGAACGAGTACCGCTTCCGCGGGCGCGGACGGTCGAGGGCGGCGGTGCCCTCCTGGGCCTCGGCGGGGGCGGCGACGGCCCCGGTCAGCGCCACGGCGGCACCGGCGGCGGCCGAGCGCTCCAGGAACGTCCTGCGGTTCAGCGGCATGTGTGTTTCTCCCCTTTTGATCTGCGGCGCCGGCGCCTTCACTGGCGCACAACGCGCGTAGATTCTGGCTCAGACCGCACTGTCGCAACAGCCCTTTAGGGTTACGGAGTGGGAAAGTGTTCGGTATGACACAGCCGCACCCGACCCCCGAGACGCCTCAGGTGACCGTCCGCGGCGAGGGCCGCCTCGAAGTGGAGCCCGAACTCGCCCGGATCGGCGTGGCGGTACGGGCCCGCGGCACCGACCGGGCCTCGGTGCTCGCCGCCCTGACGGGCCGTAACGCCGAGGCGATCGCCCTGGTCAAGTCGTACGGGGACGCCGTCGCCACCCTGGAGACGGGCGCCCTCTCCATCACCCCGGAAGGCGCCCGGCACGGCCGCGGCGAACGGGTCCGCGGCTACCAGGGCTGGGTGCACCTGACGGCCGAGCTGACCGACTTCACCGCGCTCGGAGAGCTGACCACCCGCCTCGCCGACCTGGAGTGGACCCGGGTCGACGGCCCCTGGTGGTCGCTGCGCCCGGACTCGCCGGCGTACGCGGAGGCGCGCCGGCAGGCGGTGAAGGAGGCGGTGCGCCGGGCCCGGGAGTACGCGGAGGCGCTCGGCTCCTCGCTCGTCGCGCTGCTCGAACTCTCCGACACCGGTCTCGGCGCGGGAGCTCCGTACGGCGGGCCCGGCGGTGGCGGCATGCGGATGGCCTTCGCGGCCGAGTCGGTGGAAGCACCCGCTCCGCTGGATCTGGAACCGCAGCGCCAGACGGTCACGGCGGAGGTCGCGGCACGGTTCACGATGACGCCGCCCGTGCTCTGACGGCATTCCGGCCGCCCTGTGGGGCGAACGGTTTTTCGGGCCGTAATCCGCTCATTGGAGCAGCCCCGCGCACACATTCAAGTCTTGTCAACAACCTTTCACGGAAAGGTTGTTGAGTCGTCATGCCGGGCCCCTTCGCTACCCATCGGTAAGCCCTAGGCTCGCCTTATGCGCCGAGCAAAAATCGTTTGTACCCTTGGGCCCGCCACCGAAACATACGACCAGATCAAGGCATTGATCGAGGCCGGAATGGACGTGGCCCGATTCAATCTCAGCCACGGTGGATACGCCGAGCACGAGGAGCGCTACCGGCACGTCCGCAAGGCCGCCGAGGAGACCGGCCGGAGCGTCGGCGTCCTCGCCGACCTTCAAGGCCCGAAGATCCGCCTCGGCCGCTTCCGCGAGGGCCCCGTACTCCTTGAACGCGGCGACGAGTTCACCATCACCGTCGAGCCGATGGAGGGCGACCGCCACTGCTGCGGCACCACCTACGCCGGCCTCGCCGCGGACGTCACCACCGGCGAGCGCATCCTCGTCGACGACGGTCGCGTCACGCTCGAGGTGACCGGCGTCGAAGGGCCGCGCGTGCGCACCCTCGTCGTCGAGGGCGGCATGATCTCCGACAACAAGGGCCTCAACCTGCCCGGAGTCGCCGTCTCCGTCCCCGCCCTGTCCGAGAAGGACGTCGAGGACCTGCGCTGGGCCCTGCGCACCGGCGCCGACGTCATCGCCCTCTCCTTCGTCCGCGGCGCCCGGGACGTCGAGGACGTCCACCGGATCATGGACGAGGAGGGCCGCCGGGTCCCGGTCATCGCCAAGATCGAGAAGCCGCAGGCCGTCGAGAACATCGACGAGATCGTCGCCGCCTTCGACGGCATCATGGTCGCCCGCGGCGACCTCGGCGTCGAAATGCCCCTGGAGCAGGTGCCGATCGTGCAGAAGCGGGCCGTCAAGCTCGCCAAGCGGAACGCCAAGCCGGTCATCGTCGCCACCCAGATGCTCGACTCGATGATCGACAACTCCCGCCCCACCCGCGCCGAGGCCAGCGACGTGGCCAACGCCGTCATCGACGGCACCGACGCCGTGATGCTCTCCGGCGAGACCAGCGTCGGCAAGTACCCGATCGAGACCGTGCGCACCATGAGCCGGATCGTCGAGGCGGCCGAGGAGGACATCCTCGCCAAGGGCCTGCCGCCGCTGACCGAGCGCAGCAAGCCCCGCACCCAGGGCGGCGCGGTGGCCCGGGCGGCCGCCGAGATCGGCGACTTCCTCGGGGCGAAGTTCCTGGTCGCGTTCACCCAGTCCGGTGACACCGTCAAGCGGCTCTCCCGCTACCGCTCGCCGATCCCGCTGCTCGCCTTCACGCCGGACCCGGCCACCCGCTCCCAGCTCAACCTCACCTGGGGCGTCGAGACCTTCCTCGGCCCGCACGTCGACTCGACCGACGCCATGGTCGCCCAGGTGGACGAGGAGCTGCTGAGGATCGGCCGCTGCGAGAAGGGGGACATCGTGGTCATCACGGCCGGCTCACCGCCCGGCGTCGCGGGCTCCACCAACCTGGTCCGGGTCCACCACATCGGTGACCCTCTCGGAACGTGACCTTGGAAATCGCGTTAATGTACCCCGGGTGGGATTCGAACCCACGCTAGATGGTGTTTGAGACCATTGCCTCTACCGCTGGGCTACCGGGGCCCACCTTCGAAACGAAGGGCGGCGGTCACCCGCCGTAGCCCTACCTTACAGGAGGTGGGTACGCTCATGGGGAGCTGTATCCGCCTCGATTCCCCCGGAACGAGGCCCTGAACGAGGAGCCCGCGTGACCTCCCCCGAGTCGCCCCAGCCCGCCGCCGACGACGACGCCGGCACCGCGTCCCACGTCCCGCCGCTGACGACCCGCGTCGTCATCGCCGAGGACGAGGCCCTCATCCGCCTCGACCTCAAGGAGATGCTGGAGGAGGAGGGCTACACGGTCGTCGGCGAGGCCGGCGACGGGGCCACGGCCGTCGAGCTGGCCCGGGAGCACCGCCCCGACCTCGTCATCCTCGACGTGAAGATGCCGGTCCTCGACGGCATCTCGGCCGCCGAGAAGATCGCCGGCGAGTCCATCGCCCCGGTCCTCATGCTCACCGCCTTCTCCCAGCGCGAGCTCGTCGAGCGTGCCCGGGACGCCGGCGCCATGGCGTACCTGGTCAAGCCGTTCAGCAAGAGCGACGTGGTGCCGGCCATCGAGATGGCCGTCTCCCGCTTCGCCGAGCTGCGCGCCCTGGAGCAGGAGGTCGCCGACCTCAGCCAGCGCCTGGAGACCCGCAAGCTCGTCGACCGCGCCAAGTCGATCCTGCAGACGCAGTACGGGCTCACCGAGCCGGCCGCGTTCCGCTGGATCCAGAAGACGTCGATGGACCGCCGCCTGTCGATGCAGCAGGTCGCGGAGGCGGTCATCGAGGACGCCGAGGAGAAGAAGGCCGCGAAGGCCAAGGAGCAGTAGGCGTCCGCACGAGGCGTACGTACGTTCCCACGACGAGAAGGCCCGCCCCGCGCGATGCGGGGCGGGCCTTCTCGTATCCGTGGGTCCTACTCCTCGCCGAGGTACGTCTTGCGCACGTCGTCGTTCACGAGCAGGTCCTGGCCGGTGCCGGACAGCTTGATCTTGCCGACCTCGAGCACGTAGCCGTAGTCCGCGAGGGACAGGGCGGCCTGCGCGTTCTGCTCGATGAGCAGGATCGTCATGCCCTCGGACTTCAGCGTGTCGATCGTCTCCATGATCTTCTGCATCATGATCGGGGAGAGACCCATCGACGGCTCGTCGAGCATCAGCAGCTTCGGCTGGGACATCAGCGCCCGGCCCATCGCCAGCATCTGCTGCTCACCGCCGGACAGCGTGCCCGCCGCCTGCTTGCGACGCTCGCCCAGGATCGGGAAGAGGTCGTACGCCCGCTGCACGTCCCGCTCGATGCCGTCCTTGTCGCTGCGCAGGAAGGCGCCCAGCTGGAGGTTCTCCGCGATGGTGAGCCGGGGGAAGATGTGCCGGCCCTCGGGGGAGTGCGCGAGGCCCCGGGCGACCACCTTGTGGGCGGGGACGTCGTTGAGGACCTCGCCGTCGAAGGTGATCTTGCCCGCGCTGGGCTTGAGGAGCCCGGACAGGGTCCGCAGGGTGGTGGTCTTGCCGGCGCCGTTGGTGCCGATGAGGGCGACGACCTGGCCCGCCTCGACGGAGAAGGAGATGCCCTTGACGGCCTCGATCTTGCCGTAGGCGACCCTGAGGTCCTCGACTTCGAGGAGTGCGGTCACTTGGAGTCTCCTTCGGTGGTGCTGTCCGCGCTGCCGGCGGTGCCCGCGGATTCGGCGGATTCGGCGGAGCCCGCCTCGGCCGCCGGAGCGGGGGCCTCGTCGGCCTCCTCGGCCTCGTCGGCGTTGTCCGCGTCGGCGGCGTCCTCCGCGGAGGTGTCGTCGGAGGAGTCGGCCGGGGTGGCCTCCGGCTCCGCGGCCTCTGCGGCTTCCGTGGCTTCCTCGGCCTCCGCGGCCGGAGCGGCCTCGGATTCCTCGGCCTCCGCTGCCTCGGCCTGGGCCGCCTCGCCGGCCTCCTCGGCCGCGTGGGCCTCCGCCGCCTCGACCTCGGCGACCTCGGCCGCGCCCGGCGCGCCCTCGTACGGCGTGCCCAGGTACGCGGCCACGACGCGTTCGTCGCCCTGGACGACCTCGGCCGTGCCCTCGACGAGCTTCTCGCCCTGGACGAGGACGGCGACCCGGTCGCACAGCTTGAAGATGAACTTCATGTCGTGCTCGATGACCAGGACCGCGATGCCGCGGTCGCGGATCGCGAAGACGAGCTCCTCGGTGGTGCGGGTCTCGGCCTGGTTCATGCCGGCCGTCGGCTCGTCGAGCAGCAGCAGACCCGGGTCGCTGGCGAGCGCGCGGGCGATCTCCAGCTTGCGCTGCTCGCCGTACGGCAGGTTGCGCGCCAGGTGCTCGGCCTTGTTCGCCAGGCCCACGAACTCCAGGAGCTCCATGGCCCGTTCGCGGGAGGCGGCCTCCGCGCGCTTGAAGCCGGGGCCGCGCAGCAGCGCGGACCACAGGCCCTCCTTGGTCCGGGTGTGCCGTCCGACGAGGACGTTCTCCAGGACCGTCATGTTGGAGAAGAGCCGGATGTTCTGGAAGGTGCGGGCGATGCCGGCCTGGGTGACCAGGTGCGGCTTGGGCGGGAGCACCGTGCCCTTGTAGCTGACCTGGCCCTCGGTCGGGACGTACAGACCGGTCAGGCAGTTGAAGAAGGTCGTCTTGCCGGCGCCGTTGGGGCCGATCAGACCGACGATCTCGCCCTCGCGGACGGTCAGGTCCACCCCGCGCACGGCGGTCAGACCGCCGAAGCGCATGGTGACACCGCTGGCGTCGAGGACGGTGGCCCCGGTGGCCGTCGCCTTCTCGGTGGTGGTGGTCGTCATGCCGTTCACGCCCCTGCCTTCGCCGTGCCGGCGGCCGCCGAGTCCGCTTCCGCGGGCTGCCGCTGCTCCGGTACGTCGAGCTGGTCGTCGTTCTCGTGGAATTCCAGTCGCGCCCGCTTGTTGGCGATGAGGCCCTCGGGGCGGAAGCGCATCAGCAGGATCAGCGCGATGCCGAAGCCGAGCAGCTGGTAGTCCTGGAGGAACGACAGCTTGGCCGGGATGAGGAAGAGGAGGGCGGAGCCGACGATGGGACCGGTGATGGTGCCCATGCCGCCGAGGATGACGGCCGCGAGGAGGAACGCGGAGTTCGGCGGGACGGGACCGGCGAACACGTAGTTCTCCGGCACGACCGTGGTGTTGACGTGCGCCTGCACCGTGCCCGCGAGGCCGGCGAGAGCCGCGCCGAGGGCGAAGGCGACGAGCTTCACGCGGAAGCCGTTGATGCCCATGGCGGTGGCGGCGGTCTCGTCCTCGCGGATCGCGACCCAGGCACGGCCGATGCGGCTGTTGCCCGCTCGGGAGAAGACGACCACGACCAGCGCCATGATGAGGATCATGAGCAGGTAGTAGTTGGCGTAGGCGCCGAGCTCGATGCCGAACACGGTGTGCGACTCGCCGAAGTTGTAGCCGAAGAACTCCAGCTGCGGGATGTTCGGGATGCCGTTCGGGCCGTTGGTGATCTGCGGGCCCGAGGTGCCGTCCAGGTTGCCCATGGCGATGCGGAAGATCTCACCGAAGCCGAGGGTCACGATGGCGAGGTAGTCGCCGCGCAGCCGCAGCGTCGGGGCGCCGATGACGACACCGAAGACCAGCGAGGCGGCCATGCCGGTGAGGGCCGCGGCCCAGAAGGGGAACTGGACGCCGAAGGCGGAGGAGGTGGCGCCGGAGACCAGGGCCGCGGTGTACGCGCCGACGCCGAGGAACGCGACGTAACCGAGGTCGAGCAGACCCGCGAGGCCGACGACGATGTTCAGGCCGAGGGCGACGGTCGCGAAGATCAGGATGTTGACCGCGATCAGCGTGTACGTGTCGCCGCTCTGCTGGAGGAACGGGAACGCGATCGCCATGACGAGGCTGGCGGTGACCGTGACCTGGCGGTTGCGCGCCGTGATCTGCGAAAGGCGGGTGGTGAGCCCGGACTTGACCAGCGCCGTGGCGGAGAAGCCGACCAGGATCAGGTACGCGACGAAGAGCTGCGGCTCGTTGTCGTCGGTGTCGATGCCGAAGGTGACCACCAGGAGGCCGACGGTGAAGACGGCGACGATGATCAGGATCTCGGCCCACGACGCCAGCTTCTTCGCCGGGGCGGCCTTGCGGGTGTCGTCGGGCACCTTGTACGCGGCGACCGCCGGAACGGCCGCGGCCACGACGGCGACGACGGCACCGGGCTCCAGGTCCACCAGGTGGCCCAGCTCCACGATGATCGCGACCGCCGTGAAGAGGGTGGTGGCGAAGGTGCCCAGGGCGATGATCCACAGCGGCTTGCGGGCGCCGGCCGGGGTCAGCCAGCCGAGGCCCTTGACGCCGAGCGCGGAGAGCGCGAACAGACCGGTGAGGACGGCTCCGACGAGCGTGAGCAGCTGGAGCGGGGCGGGGTTGCCGTAGATCGTGAGGTCGCCGGGGAACTCCGCGGTCCACGTCCAGGCGAGGAAGGCGGAGGCGACGGTCAGGGCGGAGCCGGCGACGATCGCCCACAGCAGAGCGGTGGGCCTGGCCGTGGTCTCGGCCACGGGCGCGGTGATGTTCTCGGTCGTCATGCTGCTCACGCCCTGTCCGCGACGCGCTCGCCCAGCAGGCCCTGCGGCCGCACGAGGAGCACCACGATGAGGAGGACGAAGGCCCACACGTTGGACCAGGCACCGCCGCCGAGCTGCTGCATGCCGGGTATGTCCTCGATGTAGGCGATCGAGAGGGACTCGGCGATGCCGAGGACCACGCCGCCGACCATGGCGCCGTAGATGTTGCCGATGCCGCCGAGGACGGCCGCGGTGAACGCCTTGAGGCCGAGGATGAAGCCCATCTCGAAGTTGATCTGGCCCTTGTCGAGGCCGTAGGCGACGGCGGCGACGGCGGCGAACGCGGCACCGATGGCGAAGGCCATCACGATGATGCGGTCGGTGTTGATGCCCATCAGCTTCGCGGTGTCCGGGTCCTGCGCGGTGGCCTGCATGGCGCGGCCGCTGCGGCTCTTGGAGACGAAGAGGCCGAGGGCGAGCATGCACAGCGGGGCGAGGACCAGGACGAAGAGGTCGGCGCGCTGGATCGAGAGGTTCTTGGTGATCTCGAAGGCCTCACCCGGGAACTCGGGGAAGCTGACGGCCTTCTTGGCGTCCGGGTAGAACTGCCAGACCAGCTGCTGCAGCGCGATGGACAGGCCGATCGCGGTGATCAGCGGGGCGAGCCGGGGCGCGTTGCGCAGCGGCCGGTAGGCGAACCGTTCGGCGGCGGTGGCGACGGCCACGGAGGCGATCGCGCCACCGACGATCATGAGCGGGATCGCCACCAGCAGGGACGTTCCGCTCGGCAGAACGGAGTAGGTGGTGAGGGCGCCGAAGCCCCCGATCATGAAGATCTCGCCGTGGGCGAAGTTGATGAGCTGGACGATGCCGTAGACCATGGTGTACCCGATGGCGATGAGGCCATAAAGGGCACCGAGGGCCAGACCGTTGGCCAGCTGTTGCGGCAGTTCGTTCACCGCGGGCCTCCGATGAGCTTGTCGGATATGACACCGCGCGAGGGCGCTGTTTGCGCCCTCGCGCGGTCGTGGTTCAGTTCGTGCGGGGCTCCCGGCCCGGGGCCGGGACGGGTCTTACTGGTTGAACGTGTCGCTCTTGACGTCGGTCCACTTGCCGCCCACGACCTTGTAGACCGTGAGCTGCTTGTTGGTGGTGTCGCCGTACTCGTCGAACGAGACCTTGCCGGTCACACCGTCGAAGGAGACCTTGCCCAGGGCCTCGGTGACCTTGGCGCGGGCGTCGGACGGGACCTTGCCGCCGTTGGCCGCGACGACGGCCTTGACGGCCTGGATGATCGCCCAGCCGGCGTCGTAGGAGTAGCCGCCGTAGGCCGCGTACGGGTCCTTGAAGCCGGCCGCGTTGTAGTCCTCGATGAACTTCTTGGCGGTCGGGAGCTTCTCGACCGGGTAGCCGATCGAGGTGGCCAGGTCACCGTCGTTGGCCTCGCCCGAGGCGCTGATGAAGGCCGGGTCGTAGATGCCGTCGCCACCCATGGTGGGGATCTTGGCGCCCGTCTTCTTGATCTGGTCGGAGAGCAGACCGCCCTCGGGGTACTGGCCGCCGAAGTAGACGGAGTCGGCGCCGGAGGCCTTGACCTTGTCGGCGGTGGAGGAGAAGTCGGTCTCCTTCACGGTGACGTGGTCGGTGCCGACGACCTGGCCGCCGAGGCGCTTGAACTCGTCGGAGAAGATCGTGGCGAGGCCGGCGCCGTAGGTCTGCTTGTCGTCGACGACGAAGACCTTCTTCTTGCCGGCGTCCTTGAAGAGGTACTGGGCGGCGAACTTGCCCTGGACCACGTCGGTGGCGGCGGTGCGGAAGTAGGTCTTGAAGGGACGCTTGAACTCGCCCTTGCCCCAGTTGTCGCCCTGGGAGAGCGACGGGTTGGTGTTGGCGGGGGAGACCTGCGCCAGGTTGGCGGAGGCGAAGACGCCCTGCATCTGCTGGGAGACGCCGGAGTTCAGCGGGCCGACGACACCGACGACGTCCTTGTTGCCGACCAGCTTGGTGGCGTTGGCCTGGCCGGAGGCCGGGACCGCCTGGTCGTCGAGGCCCTCGATCTTGAAGGTGACGCCCGGGACTTCCTTGTTCTTGTTGGCGGTCTGCACCGCCAGGTCCACGGAGTTCTTGATGCCCTGGCCCAGGGCGGAGAGCGAACCGGTGAGCGGCGCGTCCACACCGATCACGACGGTGGTCGTGCCGCCGGCGTTGTCGCCGCCGCCGCCCTTGCCCTCGTCGCGCGAACCGCAGGCGGTGAGGGTGAGCGCTCCCGTGGTGAGCACGCTGGTGAGGATGAGCAAAGAACGGTGTCGCACGAAGGATCCTTTCCCTGGCTCGGCCCCCTCGAGCTGAGGCGGTGCCGTGGAGCTGTGAAGCGAGAGGTGCCGATTTCGATGCCGGGCCGTACTGGGTGGAGCAGGGCCGTGCAGTGGAAGCGCCCGGCGGCGCGGTGACTGGCCGTGACTCTAGGCGCAGGTGGGGAAGGACAGGGAGCGCCGAGGTCAGGATGTGACTGTCTTGTTATGCCGACGGGCGGAGACGGTGTGCAGGCCATGGGCAAACCCGGGCACAACGGTCGGTACGGCGGTGTTCACATGCTGAGAACGTGCAGTTCCGCTAAGGGGCTTGAGCAGATCACGGTCCTGACGGGCCCCTTGGGAGGGTGTCCGGATATCGGACAGTGGCCGGTGGGCCAGCGGACGGAATCGCTGACCGGAGCGTTCCGTTCCGCCGCGTGTCCCATCTGGTGAAAAGGTCACGCTGCGTTACGTCGGCGATGGCCGGGATCCGACGGTCGGACGCCCGGGGGTGGCCGCGGACGGAGTCCGGGGGAGGGTCTTCTGCTCGTCCGGCGGACGCCAGTTCTCGGAGCTGCCCGTCGCCCCCTTCGCCGCCTCGCAGCGCCGCCGCGTCTCCCGGTCCGTGTACGCGAAGGCCGCCTCGCGGCCCGCCCGCCTCTCCTCCGCCCGCGCCCCGACCAGGACCGCGTCATGGATCTCGTACTGCTCGTTCGACATCCCCTTCTGCTCCCAGTCGAGCCCGGCCCACTTGCTGCCCTTGAGCGCCTCCTTCACCCAGTACGACACCAGGTTCGTGCACACGTCCGCCGGCGAACTCGCCTGCGGCTCAGGGGACTTGGGCGCCCGCTCGCAACCGGCGGACATGACCAGCGCACAGCCGGCCAGGGCCGCGACGAGCGCGGCCCTGACCGGGGCGACCGGCATGCGGATCACGGCAGGCGGACGTACGTCTTCAGGAAGTCGCGGGCACCCGGAGTGTCCAGGCGGTAGACCACGTTGGTGGCGTAGCAGGGCGTGTCGCCGGTGATCGTGGTGGCCACCAGAGTGCGCCGGCCGTCGAGCGTCGCGAAGTTCGGACCGCCCGAATCCCCGTAGCAGGCACCGCCGTTGCCCTGCGGCGCCGTCATCCCGAGCCGGATCCAGGCGTTGTTCAGGGCGTTGAACGACACCGGCGCCTTCATCCGGACCCCGCCGCCCGGATGGGTCTGACCACCCGGTCCGCGCTGCGCCTCCTCGGTGCCGTAACCGGCGACGGTGAAGTCGGTGTCGTTCAGCCCCTGCGGTCCCAGCGCGTCGAGCGCGCCCGCCGCCGGCAGGCTCGCGGGCGTGAAGCTCCAGCGCTCCGCGATCTTCGCCGCCGGCAGTTCGATCACCGCCATGTCGTGCCGGTCGGACGCCGGGCCCGGGTACGCGGGGTGACTGTGCGCGGTCCCCTCGACGGCGACGGCCCGCGCCACGGCGGCCGGGTCGCCCGGGTGCTCGGCGGCGGCCCGGTCCAGGCCGGACTGCACGTCCTGGTCGAGGGAGACGTAGAAACGCACGTTCTCGGGCCAGTCGGTCGTGCAGTGCGCCGCGGTCAGGAAGGTGTCCGCGTCGATCATGGTGCCCGAGCAGACCCAGTCCACCCGGTCCGGGGTGCCCGGGTCGCCGTCGTCGTCCCAGGTCGCCACCAGGGCGCCCACCTCGGTGCGCTCGGGGGCCGGGGTGGCGTTGTACGAGTTGATCGCGGCGGACGGGATCGCGGTGGCGAGCACGGCGGCGCAGACGGCGGCGGTCACGGCGGTCGCCACGGTGGTGGTGCGTATCGCGGTCAAGGGGATCCCCTCGTCGTGTGAGTGGACCGCCAGTGAAGCCGCTGCCTTCCGGCCCCGACAAGAGCCGGTGAGGAAAGGGGAGTTCAAGAACGCAGCGGCCCCGGACGGTGCTGCCGTCCGGGGCCGCGGAGGAGGTGCTCGTACACCTCGGGGCGTACGGGTCAGGCGCCGGCGCCGTCGAGGCGGGCGGCCGCCGGGAGGTTGTGGGCGTCCTGTGCGCCGACCTCCTTGAGCATGCAGGTCAGCCGCGCGGAGCAGACCCGCTTGTCCTGCTCGTCGGTGATCACGATCTCGTACGTGGCGGTGGACCGGCCGCGGTGCACCGGCGTCGCCACACCCGTCACCAGACCGCTGCGCGCCCCGCGGTGGTGCGTGCAGTTCAGGTCCACGCCCACGGCGATCCGGGAGACGCCGCCGTGCAGCATCGAGCCGATCGACCCCAGGGTCTCGGCGAGCACCGCCGAGGCGCCGCCGTGCAGCAGCCCGTACGGCTGGGTGTTGCCCTCCACCGGCATCGTCCCGACCACCCGGTCCGCCGACGCCTCCAGGATCTGCACGCCCATCCGGTTGCCCAGGTGTCCGGCCGAGAAGAGCGCCGGCAGGTCCACGCCGAGCGAGGCGTACTCGTCGATGACCTCCTGCGGGAACTTCACGTGCTGCTGCTCACCCATGACCCGGCTCCGTTCGTCGTCGTGCTTCGTGCTGCTCACGTCTGATCTTCCTGAGCAAACGCTTAGGCGGATCGTGATTGTTCCAGACGGAACCGGTACCGGGTCCAGGGGGTGTCGCGCAGGTCACGCCGCGAGCCGGGCATGAGCGGTCCCCGGCCTGTCCGGCCGACGGCCTCGCGCGCGACGTGGGAGTGGAAGGTACGAACACCCCGCCGGGGCCGGTCGCTCCGGAACCGGCCCTCCTACCGTCCGCCCGCTGTGATCAGCCGGCGGCCTCCCGCGGAACCAGACGCACGATCACGGACTTGCTCGCCGGGGTGTTGCTGATGTCGGCGGTCGACTCCAGCGGCACCAGCACGTTCGTCTCCGGGTAGTACGCCGCCGCGCAGCCACGGGCCGTCGGGTAGTGCACCACCCGGAAGCCGGGCGCCCGCCGCTCGCTGCCGTCGGTCCACTCGCTCACCAGATCCGCGTACGAGCCGTCCGCGAAGCCCAGCTCCGCCGCGTCCTCGGGGTGGATCATGACCACCCGGCGGCCGCCCGTGATGCCGCGGTAGCGGTCGTCCAGGCCGTAGATCGTGGTGTTGTACTGGTCGTGCGAGCGCAGCGTCTGCAGCAGCAGCCGGCCCTCCGGGACCTTCGGGTACTCGACCGGGGCCGCCGTGAAGTTCGCCTTGCCGGTGGCCGTCGGGAAGCGGCGCTCGTCGCGCGGCGCGTGCGGCAGCGCGAAGCCGCCCGGGTTCGCCTTCAGGCGCGCGTTGAAGTCCTCGAAGCCGGGGATCACGCGCGCGATGCGGTCGCGGATCACCGCGTAGTCCGCCTCGAACGCCTCCCACGGCGTGGCCGAGCCCGCGCCGAGCACCGCCCGCGCCATCCGCGCCACGATCGCCGGCTCCGACAGCAGCTGCGGGCTCGCCGGCGGCAGGTTGCCGCGCGAGGCGTGCACCAGGCCCATCGAGTCCTCGACCGTCACCACCTGCTTGCCGCTCTTCTGCACGTCCTTGTCCGTGCGGCCGAGCGTCGGCAGGATCAGCGCGCGCCTGCCCGTGACCGCGTGCGAGCGGTTCAGCTTCGTCGACACGTGCACCGTCAGGCGCGCGTTGCGCATCGCCGCCTCGGTGACCTCGGTGTCCGGGGTGGCGCCGACGAAATTGCCGCCCATCGCGAAGAACACCTTCGCCTCGCCGTCCCGCAGCGCCTCGATCGAGCGCACCACGTCGAAGCCGTGGTGGCGCGGCGAGACGATCCCGAACTCCTTGTCCAAGGCGTCCAGGAAGGCGGCCGACGGCCGCTCGAAGATCCCCATCGTGCGGTCGCCCTGCACGTTGGAGTGACCGCGCACCGGGCACACCCCGGCGCCCGGCCGGCCGATGTTGCCGCGCAGCAGCAGGAAGTTGACCACCTCGCGGATGGTCGGCACCGAGTGCTTGTGCTGGGTGAGGCCCATCGCCCAGCAGACGATCGTCCGCTCCGAGGCCAGCACCATCTCCAGGGCCCGCTCGATCTCCGCCCGGGACAGCCCGGTCGCTTCGAGCGTCTCGTCCCAGTCGGCCTCCTTGGCGGCCGCCGCGAACTCCTCGTACCCGTGCGTGTGCGCGGCGACGAAGTCCTCGTCGACGGCGCCCGGAGTCTCCAGGACCAGCTTGTTGAGCAGCCGGAACAGCGCCTGGTCGCCGCCGATGCGGATCTGCAGGAAGAGGTCCGTGAGCGCGGCGCCCCTGAGCATGCCCTGCGGCGTCTGCGGGTTCTTGAACCGCTCCAGGCCGGCCTCCGGCAGCGGGTTCACCGAGATGATCCGGGCGCCCGCGGCCTTCGCCTTCTCCAGGGCCGACAGCATCCGCGGATGGTTCGTCCCCGGATTCTGGCCGGCCACCACGATCAGGTCCGCCCGGTGCAGGTCCTCCAGGGAGACGCTGCCCTTGCCGATGCCGATCGTCTCGTTGAGCGCCGAGCCCGAGGACTCGTGGCACATGTTGGAGCAGTCCGGCAGGTTGTTCGTACCGAACTCGCGGGCGAAGAGCTGCAGCAGGAACGCGGCCTCGTTGCTGGTGCGGCCCGAGGTGTAGAAGAGCGCCTCGTCGGGGGAGCCGAGCGCGGTCAGCTCCTCCGCGATGATCGCGAAGGCCCGCTCCCACGACACCGGCTCGTAGGCTGTCCCGCCCTCGGGCAGCAGCATCGGCTGGGTGATCCGGCCCTGCTGGCCCAGCCAGTACCCACTGCGGGTGGCCAGGTCCGCCACCGGGTGCGCGGCGAAGAACTCCGGCGTCACCCGGCGCAGCGTCGCCTCCTCGGCGACCGCCTTCGCCCCGTTCTCGCAGAACTCCGCGACATGCCGCTTGTCCGCCTCCGGCCAGGCACAGCCGGGACAGTCGAAGCCGTCCTTCTGGTTGACCTTGAGCAGGGTCTGCGCGGTGCGCCGCACACCCATCTGCGCCTGGGCGATCCGCAGTGTGTGCGCGACGGCGGGCAGGCCGGCGGCGGCGTGCTGCGGCGCCTCGACCCGCGGTGCGTCCTGGACCGGGTCGCCGACCGGCGGCTTGCTGACCATCACGCTCTCCCTTGAGCGGAACCTGTGTCGTACGACTCCGATCCTGTCACGCGGCACCGACACCGGACCACGCCCGGTCTGCCGTCCGCCTCCGTGTGCGGACGTGGACGGGAATGTCAGTGGCGCGTGGCAGGATCGTCCCGTGGCCGAGACAGCAGCGAAGAAGACCGATATGACCGAAGAGAACCGCCCGCGCCTGCTCCTCATGGACGGGCACTCCCTGGCGTACCGGGCGTTCTTCGCACTGCCCGCGGAGAACTTCACCACCGCTACCGGGCAGCCGACGAACGCGATCTACGGATTCGCGTCGATGCTGGCGAACACGCTCCGCGACGAGGCGCCCACGCACTTCGCCGTCGCGTTCGACGTGTCCCGCAAGACCTGGCGCTCCGAGGAGTTCCCCGAGTACAAGGCGACCCGCTCCAAGACCCCCGACGAGTTCCGGGGCCAGGTCGAGCTCATCGGCGAGCTGCTCGACACCATGCACGCCCCGCGCTTCGCCGTCGACGGCTTCGAGGCGGACGACATCATCGCCACCCTCGCCACCCAGGCCGAGGCCGAGGGCTTCGAGGTCCTGATCGTCACCGGCGACCGCGACTCCTTCCAGCTGGTCACCGACCACACCACCGTGCTCTACCCCACCAAGGGCGTCTCCGAGCTGACCCGCTTCACCCCGGAGAAGGTCCAGGAGAAGTACGGACTCTCGCCCTCGCAGTACCCCGACTTCGCGGCCCTGCGCGGCGACCCGTCGGACAACCTGCCCGGCATCCCCGGCGTCGGCGAGAAGACCGCCGCGAAGTGGATCAACCAGTTCGGCTCCTTCGCCGAGCTGGTGGAGCGCGCCGAGGAAGTCAAGGGCAAGGCAGGCCAGAACTTCCGTGACCATCTGGAGTCGGTGAAGCTCAACCGCCGCCTCACCGAGATGGTCCGCGACGTCGAACTGCCGAAGCACGCCCGGGACCTCGCCCGCGAGCCGTACGACCGCAAGGCCCTCGCCTTCCTCCTCGACACCCTGGAGATCCGCAACCCCTCGCTGCGCGAGCGGCTCCTCGCCGTCGACCCCGGCGCCGCCGAGGAGGCCGCCCCCGCCCCTGCCCCCGGCGTCGAGCTCGACTTCACCGTCCTCGGCTCCGGCGAGCTGGCCGGCTGGCTCGCCGAGCACGGCGGGCAGCCGCTCGGCATCGCCACCGTCGACACCTGGGCCCTCGGCACCGGCAGCGTCGCCGAGGTCGCCCTCGCCTCGGCCGGGGGAGCCGCCGCCTGGTTCGACCCGAGCGAGCTCGACGAGGCCGACGAGCGGGCGTGGGCCGCCTGGATCGCCGACCCCGAGCGCCCGAAGGTGATGCACAGCGCCAAGGGCGCCATGCGGGTCTTCCCCGAGCACGGCTGGAGCGTCGCCGGCGTCACCATGGACACGGCGCTCGCCGCCTACCTGGTCAAGCCCGGCCGCCGCTCCTTCGCCCTCGACGCGCTCTCCCTCGAATACCTGGGCCGCGAGCTCGCCCCCGCGGCGGCCTCCGACGGCCAGCTCGCCTTCGGCGCCGAGGACACCGCCGAGGCCGAGGCCCTGATGTCCCAGGCCCGCGCCGTCCTCGACCTCGGCACCGCCTTCGAGGACAAGCTCGCCGAGGTCGGCGCGAAGGAGCTGCTCCACGACGTCGAGCTGCCCACCTCCGTCCTCCTGGCCCGTCTGGAGCGGCACGGCATCGCCGCCGACCGCGACCACCTGGAGGCCCTGGAGCAGCAGTTCGCCGGAGCCGTGCAGCAGGCCGTCAAGGAGGCCCACGCCTCCGTCGGCCACGAGTTCAACCTCGGCTCGCCCAAGCAGCTCCAGGAGGTCTTCTTCGGCGAGCTCAACCTGCCCAAGACCAAGAAGACCAAGACCGGCTACACGACGGACGCCGACGCCCTCGCCTGGCTCGCCGGCCAGACCGAGCACGAGCTCCCGGTCATCATGCTCCGCCACCGCGAGCAGGCCCGGCTCCGCTCCACCGTCGAGGGCCTGATCAAGACCGTCGCCGCCGACGGCCGCATCCACACCACCTTCAGCCAGACGGTCGCCGCCACCGGCCGGCTGTCCTCCACCGACCCCAACCTGCAGAACGTGCCGGTGCGCATGGACGAGGGCCGCGCCATCCGCCACGGCTTCGTCGTCGGCGAGGGCTTCGAGGCCCTCATGACCGCCGACTACAGCCAGATCGAGCTGCGCGTCATGGCCCACCTCTCCGAGGACGAGGGCCTCATCGAGGCGTTCGCCTCCGGCGAGGACCTGCACACCACCGTCGCCTCGCAGGTCTTCGGCGTCGAGCGCACCGCCGTCGACGCGGAGATGCGCCGCAAGATCAAGGCCATGTCGTACGGCCTGGCGTACGGGCTCTCCGCCTTCGGCCTCTCCCAGCAGCTCGGCATCGACCCCGCCGAGGCGCGCGGTCTGATGGACACCTACTTCGAGCGCTTCGGCGGCGTCCGCGACTACCTGCGCCGCGTCGTCGACGAGGCCCGCGCCACCGGCTACACCGAGACCATGCTCGGCCGCCGCCGCTATCTGCCGGACCTCAACAGCGACAACCGCCAGCGCCGCGAGGCCGCCGAGCGCATGGCCCTCAACGCCCCCATCCAGGGCACCGCCGCCGACATCGTCAAGGTCGCCATGCTCGACGTCGACCGCGCCCTCACCGAGGCCGGCCTCGCCTCCCGCATGCTCCTCCAGGTCCACGACGAAATCGTCCTCGAACTGGCCCCGGGCGAGCGCGACCAGGTCGAGACCCTGGTCCGTGAGCGGATGGCGAACGCGGTGGAGCTGCGCGCCCCGCTGGACGTCTCGGTGGGCGTGGGCAGGGACTGGGACTCGGCGGCGCACTGAGAGACGGAGCGGGGCGGGACCGCGCTGCGCGGTGCCGCCCCGCTCGTCCCACCCTCGTGCGGGCCGTCGTCCCGCCGGGGCGGTGACGGCGCGGCGCCCTCACCGAAGGGTCAGCGCGACCCCGTACGGGAGTGCTCGGAAACGGGATCCGCGACCGGGCCTCCCGCTCGGCCACCGAGCAGCCGCACCCCCGCCGCGTACACCACCACCCCTGCCATCAGCCCCGCTCCCGCGCCGAAACACAGCGTCGGAATCACGTCGAGCGGCGTGTCGATCCGGCCCCAGTACGCGTACCACCGCACCACCCGGTGCACCGCCCCGCCCAGTACACCCGCCCCGATCACCGCCGCCGCGAGCATCCGCCCGCGCCGGTCCGCCGCCGGCACGCGCGCGGGCAGTGGCGTGTCCGCGGGCACCGCGCGAAGCGCCCGAACCGTGAACCAGGTGAGCGCCACCAGGGCCAGCGCCGAACCCCCGTACTGCGCGTACAGATAGACGGGGAAGCCGCCCACCACCTCGCTCAGCAGCGGGATCACCCGGGTGCCCCAGCGGTCGAGGTGGGTGAACGCGTCCCACACGATGTGCGTCGTCGCGCCGATCACGGCCGAGACGACGAACCACCCGGCCAGCGCCGCCGGCCGCCGCCGGCGCCACGGCTCCCCGCGGACCGCCTCGTACACCCGGCCGCGCCACCTCCGGGGAAGCAGTGCGAGGAGCGGCTCACGCACCATCAGCCACAGGGCCACCAGCGCCGCGGTGATGAGCACGTCGACGGTGACGACACCGAGCGGCGCGTGCGTGACGTCACCGAAGAACATCGCGTCGGGTACCGCACTCGCCGCGAAATACGTCATGTCGGGAGAGAAGGAACCGGCGACGAGCGCCGAGGCCACCAGGGGTCCGCGTCCCGTGCCGCCGCGACGGATGCCCGGCAGCACCGCGGCGGCATGGCTGAGCGTGAACGGCACGGAAATCCCCCCAGATCCTGAAGTGCCCCCAGTATTCAGCACCCTCCGAGGGAGAAGGCGCGGACGGCCAAGTGGTGACGAAACCGTGAAACACGGTCAGGGCACGGTGTCGGTGTGCCGGGAGTTGGCATAGGGTTCGGCGGGTCGGACCCGCGCGGGGAGCGCGGAAGCGGGATACGGGGAGGGACCACACATGGCAGCGCACTTGGGCCGCCGGCTGCGCAGGGGAGCCACCAGCGGTGCGATCGTCGCCGCGGCCGTCGCCGCGCTCGCGGCGTCGCAGGCGCCGGGCACTCCGCCGCCGCCCGCAGACAACGCGAGCGGTGACACGCCGATCGGAGCGGGCGACGCGACCACGCCCCCGAACGGCTCCGCCTCCGGCGACTCGCCGTACTTCACCGATCTGCCCACGCTCAACACGCCCAACCAGCCGGGCGCGCCGACCCCCAACGTGCCCATCACCACCGGCCCCGCCGAGGCCGGCATACCCGCGAGCGTCCTCGCCGCCTACAAGCGCGCCGAGGAGTCGATACGGTCCACGGACCCCGGCTGCAACCTGCCCTGGCAGCTCCTCGCCGGCATCGGCAAGGTCGAGTCCGGTCAGGCGCGCGGCGGCCGCGTCGACGCCAACGGCACCACCACCTCGCCGATCCTCGGCCCGGTCCTGAACGGTGTCGGCTTCGCCAACATCTCGGACACCGACGGCGGCGCGTACGACGGCGACCGGGTCCACGACCGGGCGATCGGCCCGATGCAGTTCATCCCGTCCACCTGGGCCACTTGGGGCCAGGACGCCAACGGCGACGGGAAGAAGGACCCGAGCAACATCTACGACGCCGCCCAGGCGGCCGGCCTGTACCTGTGCGCCAACGACCGCAACCTCGCGGTCAAGGCCGACCTGGACCGGGCCATCCTGAGCTACAACCACTCGAACGAGTACCTGAGCACGGTGCTGTCCTGGTTCGAGTACTACAAGCGCGGTACGCACCAGGTGCCCGACGGCACCGGTGTCCTCCCCGTCGACCGCAGCGACAACCGGGGCAGCGGCCGCACGCCCGGCCGGACCGTCCCGACGCCGCCGGTCACGCCGGCCCACCCGGGCACCCCGAAGCCGCACCCGTCGAAGCCCGGCACCCCGAAGCCGCCCACGCCGCCCACCACCGACCCGGCGCTGACCGTGGTGCGGATCAAGGACGCCGCCTCCGGCACCCTCACGGCCACCGCGGGCACCACCTTCACCACCCGGCCGACCGTCCTGGCCCTCGACACCGCCGGCAAGCCCGTCGCCGGCGTCAAGGTCCGCTTCCGCATCGGCGACGGCACCGACACCCGCTTCGCCCTCGGCGGCGTCCGCGAGATCACCGCCGTCACCGGCAGCAGCGGCAAGGCCGCCACCCCGGAGCTCAAGGCCGGTGAGCAGACCGGTGACTTCACCGTCAGCGCCACCGTCGTCGGCCGCAGCCTGAACGCGCTCTCGTTCAAGGCGACCGTCACCGAGCGCCGCGCCGACAAGCTCGCCCGCGTCGACGAGAAGGAGCTCGCGGCCACCACCGGCGGCACCTTCGTCGACGAGGTGCGGGTCAAGGCCACCGCAGGCGGCGCGACCGCCTCCGGTGTCGCCGTCACCGCCACCTTCGTCACCTCGGCCGACGACCCGAAGCCCGCCACCGACGGCCCCTTCTTCAAGGCCGCCGACGGCACCGCCGTCCGCACGCTCACCGGTCTGAAGACGGACGCCGACGGCGTCCTGAAGCTCCCGGAGATCTTCGCGGGCGACAAGGCCGGCGGCTTCACGCTGAAGCTCACCGCGCCCGGCGGCGGCACGCTCGCCGTCCAGCTCAAGGTCAGCGCCCCGGCCACCGACCCGACGCCGTCGCCCACGACGCCGACCCCGTCGCCCACGACGCCGAGCCCGTCGCAGACCCCGTCCGCGCCCGCCACGCCGTCCACCGCGCCCTCGCCGTCGCAGTCGACCGCCACCGGCGCCCCGAAGGCCACGCCCAGCGCCTGACGGCCCGCCGCACGTTCACCCCGCGCCGCCCCCGTGTCCCCGCCGGACACGGGGGCGGCGCCCTGTGCGCGCCCGGCGCCCGGAGGGCGTTCCGGGTACGACGTGTTCTCATCTCACGGCCGCGTTGCTACGGTGCCCCCGCCCTGACGATGTATCAGATCGAGCGCCGGGAGGCCGACCTTGCGTGCCCTAGTTGCCGCCGCCATCGGACTCGTTCCCGTCCTCCTGTTCGTGCTGCTCGTCTCCTTCGTCGACCTGCCGCCCGACGGACCCACCTCGCCCCGGCCCCTGCTGACCGCCGATCCCGGCCCGCAGAAGTAGGGGGCCGCCATGCGCCGCCGAGCCAGCCTCGTCCTCCTCGCCCTCGCCGTCTTCTTCGCCGCCATGGCCCCCACCCTGCGCTGGTACGCCTTCCCGCGCCTCGCGAAGATCCCGCCGAACCAGTACCAGGTGACCGTCCTGGAGGCGAAGCCCGCCACCCTGCTCAACTACTCCACCCTCAAGGCCGAGAAGGTCGACAAGATCACGATCATCCAGACCCTCAAGGGCAACGTGGAGGAGTCGAAGAAGATCGAGCGCGACGCCGGCCGCGACGTCGTCGTCTGGGACTCGCTCTCCTACGTCACCGGCCCCGACGGCAAGATGGTCTCCAAGATCCCCGAGCGCTACGTCTTCGACGCCCACACCCAGGACCCCGTCCACGCCACCGGCGAGATGGTCGACGGAGACCCGGTCCGCCGCGAGGGCATCGAGTTCAAGTGGCCCTTCCTCACCGAGAAGCGGGACTACCAGTACTTCGACGCCCAGACCCGCACCTCGGCCCCCATCCACTACAAGGGCACCCGCACCTTCCGCGGCCTGGACGTCTACTACTTCGAGCAGACCATCCCCTGGACCAAGGTCCCCATGCCCAAGGCCATGCCCGTCCAGGGCATCACCCCCGACGTCCTCGCCAAGACCGGCCTCACCCGCTGGTACACCACCAAGCGCATGTTCTGGGTCGACCCCGTCACCGGCGCCCCCGTCAACGGCGAGGAGATCCACAAGGAAGAGCTCCGCAACGCCCGCGCCCTGATGGGCCAGGACACGATCACCGTCTTCGCCGGCCACGTGAAGATGCGCGAGGACTACATCGCGAGCGTCGTCGACCTGGTCAAGTCCAACCGGCTCATGGTGCTCCTGCTCGTCTCCTATCTGCCCTGGGGCTTCACCGTCCTCGCCCTCCTCCTGCTCGCCCTCTCCCTCTGGCTCGAAGCCCGCTCCCGCGGCGGACGGGCCCCGGACGCCCGCCCCGAACCGGCCCCCGTCACCGCTCCCGCCTGAGCCGGGCACTGGTGTGCCGGGTGGGCTCCGCCGCCGCGGGATCCTCCGGCCACGGATGCTTCGGATAGCGGCCCCGCAGCTCCGCCCGCACCGCGCGATAGCCGTCCCGCCAGAACGAGGCCAGGTCCGAGGTCACCGCCGCCGGCCGCCCGGCGGGGGAGAGCAGATGCACCAGGACCGGCACCCCCGCCACCCGGGGCGTCTCGGCGAGCCCGAACATCTCCTGGAGCTTCACCGCCAGCACCGGCCGCTCCCCGCCGTAGTCCACCCGTATCCGCGAACCGCTCGGCACCTCGATCCGCTCCGGCGCCAGCTCGTCGAGCCGCCCCGCCTCGCCCGACGCCCACGGCAGCAGCCGCCGCAGGCCCTCCCCGGCGTCGATCCGGCCCAGATCCGCCCGCCGCCGGGCCCGGGACAGCTCCGGCTCCAGCCACTCCCCGGCCCGCGAGAGCAGCGCCGCCTCCGCCACATCCGGCCACGGCTCGCCCAGCTCCCGGCGCAGGAACGCCAGTCGCTGCCGCAGCTCCGCCGCCTCCCGGCTCCACCGCAGCAGCGCCGTGCCCTCCCGGCGCAGCCCGTCGAGCAGCGCCTCCCGGACCAGGCCGGCATCGGCCTCCTCCCGCAGCGGGCGGACCGTCAGCTCCACCGCACCCAGCCGCTCCACCGACCGGGCCACCACGTCCCCGTCCTCCCAGTGGACCTCCTCGCCCGCCCGCAGCAGATGCCCCGCCGCGCGCCGCGCCACCTCCTCGTCCACCACGGCCGCGAGCCGCACCCGCGCGGTCGCGCTCTGCGCCGTCCGGTCCGCCACCGCGACCGCGAGCCACGCCGGCGAGCCGAGCCGCGAGCCCTCCGAGAGCCGCGCCCCCGTCCCCGACACCATCAGATGGCCGCCCTGCTCCCGGGCCCGCGCCACCCGCTCGGGGAAGGCGAGCGCCGTCACCAGACCCGCCACCGCGTCCTCGCTCAAGGCCCCCGACGCCCCACCGGCCCCCGACGCCCCACCGGCCCCGATCTCCCCACCGGCCCGGGTGTCCCCGCCGGCCGCGCGCTCCAGTCGCCGCACCTCCGCCTTCCAGCGCGCCGCGTATCCGTCGCCGCCCCGGCGTGCCTCCCGCCAGGCCGCCGCCAGATCGTCCCCGTACTCCCGGGGCGGCTCCTCGCTCAGCAGCGCCACCACCTCCGCCGCCCGCCGCACCCCCACCTCGGCGGCGCCGTCGAGCAGCGCCCGGGCCAGCCGCGGATGCAGGCCGAGCCGGGACATCCGCACCCCCCGGTCCGTCGCCCGGCCGACCTCGTCCACGGCGCCCACGGCCATCAGGACCGCCCGGGCCGCCGCCATCGCCCCGGCCGGCGGCGCGTCCAGGAGCGCGAGCCCGGCCGCCGTCGGATCGCCCCAGCAGGCCGCGCGCAGCGCGAAGTCGGTCAGATCGGCGACCTTGATCTCGGGGGAGGGGAACCGCGCCTGACGCGCGTCCTCCGCCGTGGACCAGCAGCGGTACACCGTCCCGAAGCCCTCACGGCCCGCCCGGCCCGTGCGCTGCGTGGCGACCGCCACCGACACCGGCACCGTGGTGAGCGAGCCCAGACCCCGCGCGTGGTCCATCCGCGGCTCCCGCGCGAGCCCGGAGTCCACCACGATCCGCACCCCGGGCACGGTCAGGCTCGACTCCGCCACCGACGTCGTGAGGACCACCCGCCGCCGGCCGCCCGGCTCGCCGCCCCGCAGCACCGCGTCCTGCACCGCCGCAGGCGCCCGCCCGTGCAGCTGGAGCACCTCGGCGTCCAGATCCGCGAGCAGCCCCGCCGTCCGGGCGATCTCCCCCGTCCCCGGCAGGAAGCACAGCAGGTCGCCCTCGTGCCGCTCCAGGGCCTCCCGGACCGTCGCGGCGACATGCCGCAGCAGCGCCGGATCCACCCAGGTGCCGTGCGCCGGCCGTACCCCGGCCGGCGGTGGCGCGAAGTGGATCGCCGAGCCGTGCATCCGGCCCTCGGCCCGCACGACCGGCGCCGGACCACTGCCGTCCAGGACCGTCAGCAGATCCGCCCACGCCTTCGCGTCGCTCGTCGCCGACGCGGCGATCAGCTTCAGCTCCGGCCGCAGCGTCGCCCGCACGTCCACCAGGAACGCCAATGCCGTGTCCGCGTCCAGATGCCGCTCATGGCACTCGTCGAGCAGCACCACGTCCACTCCGGCCAGCTCCGGATCGCGCTGGAGCCGCTGCAGCAGGACACCCGTGGTCACCACCTCGACCCGGGTCGCGGGCCCTGCCCGGCGCTCCCCGCGCACGGAGAATCCGACGGCCCCGCCGACCTCCCCGCCGAGCAGCCACGCCATCCGCCGGGCCGCGGCCCGCACCGCCATCCGGCGCGGCTCCGCGACCAGCACCCGGCGCTCCGGCCCGTCCCCTATAAGCCCCGCGAGCGCCAGCGGGACCAGCGTGGTCTTGCCGGTCCCCGGCGGGGCGTGCAGCACCGCAGTGCCGCGCTCCTCGAGCGCGGTCAGCAGCTCGGGGACGGCATGGCGGACGGGAAGACGGTCGAGAGCGTCGTTTCGGATCACATGGCAAGTCTCGTACGCCGGGCCGACCAGCCGCGTCACGTCGTCCACAGGCCCGCCGATCAGTAGTACTAATCAGCCGAGCCGAGCCGGGCGGTGCAGAGCCGAGCCGGCCCTGCCAGGGCGAGCCGGGCGCCGCAGCCCTCCCCGGCGGCCGGCCCCACCCACTCCCCTATATGCGCGGGCGCCTACGCGTCGATGCGCTCGCAGACGAAGATCGCCGTGCCCGGGATCAGGTTCCCCCGCAGCGGCGACCAGCCACCCCATTCCTGGCTGTTCCAGGCCGGCCACTCCGGTTCGACCAGGTCGACGAGGCGGAAGCCGCCGGCCACCACGTCCCGCACCCGGTCGCCGATCGTCCGGTGGTGCTCGACGTAGACAGCGCGCCCCCGTTCGTCCTGCTCCACGTACGGCGTCCGGTCGAAATACGAGGCCGCGACCGACAGGCCCTCGGGCCCCGGCTCGTCCGGGAACGCCCAGCGGATCGGGTGCGTCACCGAGAACACCCACCGGCCGCCCGGCCGCAGCACCCGGTGCACCTCGCGGAAGACCCGTACCGGGTCGGCCACGAACGGCACCGCGCCGTACGCCGAGCAGGCCAGGTCGAAGGAGCCGTCGAGGAACGGCAGCGCCCCCGCGTCCGCCTCCACCAGCGGCACGTCCCCGCCGATCCGCAGCGCGTGCTGGAGCTGCCGGTGCGAGAGGTCGAGCGCCACCGGCCTGGCCCCCTGCGCCGCCAGCCACCGCGCGCACTGCGCCGCGCCCGCGCCGATCTCCAGGACGTCGAGGCCCTTCAGCGCCGCGGCCGGCCCGAGCAGCCCCGCCTCGGCCTCGTCGAGCCCCTCCGGGCCCCAGACGAACCGGTCGTCGCCGAGGAACGCTCCGTGATCGGTCTGGTACTCGTCGGCGTTCCGGTCCCACCAGCCCCGGCTCGCGCGGCTGCTCTCCGCGTCCCCGGCGTCACGCCGGGTGGCCTCGGCGTCGTCCTCGGGTTCGTCTTCGTGTCCGTACTCTTGGTTCATCTCGCCCGTCGATGTAGTTTGCGCTCAGAGCCGCGCGCGTAGAACGCGGCACGGCTTCCCGCGGCCAGGATGGCCTGGGCTGACACGAGTTGTGCCGGGTATGAGGCGATCCGCCCCGGGTGTGCGCTTCGCGCATTGACCCTGTCCGGCTGCCCCCGTATGCTAAAGGTTGCGCTGCGGGCCTGCGCGCCTCAGACGGAGCAGGCCGCGCTCGCACCTGTTGCAGTCCCCTCGGTTTTCGAGGCGCCCCCCGTTCGGCGGGAAGGCGCTTCATTGGCTGTCCGGCTTCTTCAGTGCGATACGGGCTCTCGGCGTAGCAGTACCTACGACTTTCTGTCCGTAACCGGAGCCCTTTCCCACATGACGAGCAGCACCGAGACCACCGCCACCACCCCGCAGGTTGCGGTCAACGACATCGGTAACGAGGAAGCCTTCCTCGCCGCGATCGACGAGACGATCAAGTACTTCAACGACGGCGACATCGTCGACGGCGTCATCGTGAAGGTCGACCGGGACGAGGTCCTGCTCGACATCGGTTACAAGACCGAAGGTGTCATCCCGAGCCGCGAGCTCTCGATCAAGCACGATGTCGACCCGAACGAGGTCGTCAAGGTCGGCGACGAGATCGAGGCCCTGGTTCTCCAGAAGGAGGACAAGGAAGGCCGCCTGATCCTCTCGAAGAAGCGTGCCCAGTACGAGCGCGCCTGGGGCACCATCGAGAAGATCAAGGAAGAGGACGGCATCGTCACCGGTACCGTCATCGAGGTCGTCAAGGGTGGTCTCATCCTCGACATCGGCCTCCGCGGCTTCCTCCCGGCCTCCCTGGTCGAGATGCGTCGCGTCCGCGACCTCCAGCCCTACGTGGGCAAGGAGCTCGAGGCGAAGATCATCGAGCTGGACAAGAACCGCAACAACGTGGTCCTGTCCCGCCGCGCCTGGCTCGAGCAGACCCAGTCCGAGGTCCGCCAGACCTTCCTCACGACCCTCCAGAAGGGTCAGGTCCGCTCCGGCGTCGTGTCCTCGATCGTCAACTTCGGTGCCTTCGTGGACCTGGGTGGCGTCGACGGTCTCGTTCACGTCTCCGAGCTGTCCTGGAAGCACATCGACCACCCGTCCGAGGTTGTCGAGGTCGGCCAGGAGGTCACCGTCGAGGTTCTCGACGTCGACATGGACCGCGAGCGTGTCTCCCTGTCGCTGAAGGCGACGCAGGAGGACCCGTGGCAGCAGTTCGCCCGTACCCACCAGATCGGCCAGGTCGTCCCGGGTAAGGTCACCAAGCTGGTTCCGTTCGGTGCGTTCGTCCGCGTGGACGAGGGCATCGAGGGTCTGGTCCACATCTCCGAGCTGGCCGAGCGCCACGTGGAGATCCCGGAGCAGGTCGTCCAGGTCAACGACGAGATCTTCGTCAAGGTCATCGACATCGACCTCGAGCGTCGCCGGATCTCGCTGTCCCTCAAGCAGGCCAACGAGTCCTTCGGTGCCGACCCGGCGTCGGTCGAGTTCGACCCGACCCTGTACGGCATGGCCGCGTCCTACGACGACCAGGGCAACTACATCTACCCCGAGGGCTTCGACCCCGAGACCAACGACTGGCTCGAGGGCTACGAGAAGCAGCGCGAGGAGTGGGAGCGCCAGTACGCCGAGGCGCAGCAGCGCTTCGAGCAGCACCAGCAGCAGGTCATCAAGTCCCGCGAGGCCGACGAGGCCGCCGCTGCCGAGGGTGGCGCCGCCGCTCCGGCCGCCGCGCCGACCGGTGGCTCGTACTCCTCGGAGTCGGACGACACCGCCGGCGCCCTGGCGTCGGACGAGGCGCTTGCCGCCCTGCGCGAGAAGCTGGCCGGCGGCCAGAGCTGAATCGGCTCACCGCTGAGCTCCAGTAGCTAGCGTCGAGGCCCGTCTCCCTTCGGGGAGGCGGGCCTCGTTCGTTTTCCGGTCACCGTCCGCTGCCGCGTGGAAATCCGCGGTACACGGAAATCCGGGGTACGGGGAATGGCGGTGTGCCGGGTGGTGTTGTCGCTGAAGAACGCGAGGAGGAGCGGAAATCGTGCTTGATCCCCAGGATTTGTACGAATGGGACCAGAAGGGTCTGGCCGTCGTGGACATGGCCCTGGCGCAGGAGTCGGCCGGGCTGGTCATGCTCTACCACTTCGACGGCTACATCGACGCAGGTGAGACCGGCGAGCAGATCGTCGACGGGCTGCTCGACACCCTGCCGCACCAGCTGGTGGCCAGTTTCGACCACGACCGCCTCGTGGACTACCGGGCCCGCCGCCCCCTGCTGACCTTCCGCCGTGACCGCTGGACCGCCTACGAGACCCCGGCGATCGAGGTCCGCCTCGTCCAGGACGCCACGGGCGCGCCCTTCCTGCTGCTCTCCGGGCCCGAGCCCGACGTCGAGTGGGAGCGGTTCGCCGCCGCGGTCGGCCAGATCGTCGAGCGCCTCGGCGTCCGCCTCGCCGTCAACTTCCACGGCATCCCCATGGGCGTGCCGCACACCCGCCCGGTCGGCCTCACCCCGCACGGCAGCCGCGTCGACCTCATGCCGGGCCACCGCAGCCCGTTCGACGAGGCGCAGGTGCCCGGCAGTGCCGAGTCCTTGATCGAGTTCCGCCTCACCGAAGCGGGCTTCGACACCCTGGGCGTCGCCGCCCACGTCCCGCACTACGTCGCCCGCTCCCCGTACCCCGACGCCGCCCTGACCGCCCTCGAGGCCGTCACCGCCGCCACCGGCCTGGTCCTGCCCGGCGTCGCGCACGCCCTGCGCACCGAGGCCCGGCGCACTCAGACGGAGATCGAGCGCCAGATCGGCGAGGGCGACGAGGAGCTGACCGCGCTCGTCCAGGGCCTCGAGCACCAGTACGACGCCGTGGCCGGCGCCGAGACCCGCGGCAGCCTCGTCGCCGAGCCCGTCGACCTGCCCTCCGCGGACGAGCTGGGCCGCGAGTTCGAGCGCTTCCTCGCGGAACGGGAGGGCGACGCCTAGCCGTCGGACCGGCTGCTAGGCTGCCTGACCGGCCATGCTCCCCGTCGCCGGCGGGGATGATCCGGCTGGCCTGACTGGCGGCATCGGCGCTGGTCATTGCTCCCTGCTTGCGCGGGGATGAAGCCTGGAGGGGTAGTCGTGCTTACCGTCGGCCTGACTGGCGGAATCGGCGCCGGCAAGAGCGAAGTGTCCCGGCTGCTCGTCTCGTACGGAGCCGTCCTCGTCGACGCCGACCGGATCGCCCGCGAGGTGGTGGAGCCCGGCACGCCCGGGCTCGCGGCCGTCGTCGAGGAGTTCGGTCCGGAGATCCTCACCCCGCAGGGCACGCTCGACCGGCCCAAGCTCGGCTCGATCGTCTTCGCCGATCCCGCGCGCCTCGCCGCCCTCAACGCCATCGTCCATCCGCTCGTCGGCGCCCGTTCCGCCGAGCTGGAGGGCCAGGCCGGCCCCGACGACGTCGTCGTCCATGACGTCCCCCTCCTCACCGAGAACGGCCTCGCGTCCCTCTACGACCTGGTCGTCGTCGTGGACGCTGCCCCGGAGACCCAGCTCGACCGGCTGGTCCGGCAGCGAGGGATGACCGAGGACGAGGCCCGGGCCCGGATGGCGGCGCAGTCCACCCGCGCCCAGCGCCGTGCCGTCGCCGACCTCCTCATCGACAACGACGGCCCCCTGGAGGCGCTGGAGCCCCAGGTGCGCAAGGTGTGGGAGGAGCTCCGGCAGCGCGCGGCGGGCAACTCCTAGCGGCGGCAAGGGGTTCGGCGCGGTTCCGGCGCGTCCCGAGTCCGGCGACGGGGGTAGGGATGGGGTCCGCGAGGAAATACCCCACCAGGGGGTGGTGCTCCGCGGAATGCGGTCGCCGTGCCCGCTGTTGAACTGCCGGAGCGAGGGAAGGAAGCCGCCGTGCCCGAGAGGAACCCGGAGACCCACGTCATCGACTTCCGCGCCGCCGAGCACCTGCTCGCCGCGCGGGACCCGAGAGGCGCGGTCAAGCTGCTCGACTCGGTGATCGCCGCCCACCCGGAGAACACAGCGGCCCGGCTGCTGCGCGCCCGCGCCTTCTTCGCCGCCGCGCAACTCCGTCCCGCCGAGCTGGAGTTCGAGCTGGTCCTGGAGCGGGAGCCGGACAACGCGTTCGCCCACTTCGCGCTCGCCCGCACCTACCAGCGCTCCGGCCGCGACGAGCAGGCCACCCGCCACTTCCGGCTCGCCGCCGCGCTCGACCCCAAGCCGGAGTACCTGGAAGCGGCCCGCTTCGGACCGGCCGACCCCGGCTCGCCGGAGGAGTAGACCCGGCGCCACGGCCCGCTGCTCCGATCCGCTCCCACCGCCGTCGCCGGATGACCCGCCGCCCGCGCCCCACAGCCGCAGCCGCCCCGGCCCCCGGCCCCCTCGGTTCACGGCCGCGGACCGGCCCCCGTCCCCGGCCGCCGTCCCCTGCCGCCGTGGTCCGGCTCGTACGGAGGGATGTCACGTCCCGGCTGCCAGTGCGGGCCCTGCCGGAGGTGGTGCGTCACCATGCCCAGGTCCACGGCGGCCACCACGAACAGCACCGCGCAGGCGGCCGCCCAGCCCGGCCGCTCGACCAGGGAGAACACGGTCGTCCCGAAGGCGGCCCAGAGCAGGCCCCACAGGCTCAGCCAGAAACGCAGCCGCAGCGCGCTGCGCGCGGTCGCCGGTTCACTGCCCGTACGCATGAGATCGCATCTCCCGGGTCAGGGATCCCCCGAGGGCACATCCAGCATCTACCCGCGACGCACCATCCGAAAAGGCCCGAGAAGACCCGAGAAAGCCCAAGAAGGCCCGAAGACCCACCGGGGCCCGACGAGAGGACGTGAGAGGGCATGAGCGAAGACGGGGATCACGGCACCGACCCCATGCGCCACGGCCACCAGGGCACCGGGCCCGGGCCGATCACCCCCGACGGCTGCGCCGTCGAGCTGTACCGGCGGCTGTCGGTCGGCAGCGAACCCGACGTCATCGCGGCCGCCGTGCCGGCCGGCGCCGCGCTCCTGGAGCTGGGCAGCGGCGCGGGCCGGGTGACCGTGCCGCTCGCCGAACGCGGCTTCGCGGTGACGGCCGTGGACGAGTCGGCGGAGATGCTCGCCGCGGTCCGCGAGCGCGCCCCGGGCGTCGAGACCGTCCGCAGCCCCATCGAGACGCTGGACCTGCCGCGCAGGTTCGACGCGGTCGTGCTCGGCTCGTTCCTCGTGCACACCGCCGACCACCGGACCCGGCAGGCCCTCCTGGAGACCTGCCGTCGCCATGTGAAGGACGACGGCCGCGTCCTGATCCAGCGCGAGGGCGCTGACTGGCACCTGGACGTGCCGCGCGAGCGCCACGACCCGGGCGGCTACACCGTACGGATCGTGTCGGCGGAACCGGTCGGCGACGGCGTGAACTCGGTCCACGCCGAGTACGTCTTCCCGGACGCGCGCTGGACCCAGACCTTCCTGTCCCGGCCGCTGACCCGCGAGGATTTCGAAGGCCATCTCGCCGAGGCCGGGCTCGCCGTCGACGCCGCTCTGACCGACGACGGCACATGGGTGCTCGCCCGCCCCGTGGCCGCGCCGGGGAGGCCGCGCTGACCCGGGTCAGTGGACGACGCTGTAGCTGCGCCAGGGCGGCGTGCCCGGCACGATCTCGTTGCCGCTCCGGCTGGGCAGGTAGATGTTGTGCTCACCCGTGCAGTCGCGGGTCCGGTAGAGCCTGAGGTCCAGCATCGACGCGTTCTCGATCTTCGTCACCCCCGACGGCGCCAGCCGGTGGCAGCCGTTCACCGAGGGGCTGGTGACCGTCACCGCGAGCTCGCGTCCGGTCTCGTACGAGATCGTGCCCACCGCGCTGCGGCCGAGCCCGGAGCAGCCCGCGACGGCGAAGGTGAGCAGGACGGTCCCGGTGGCGATGGTGAGACGCCGGTGAACGGACATGCGGAATCCTCATCTGTCGGGGCAGGTCGGTGCGGGCCGAGCGGGTCGGGCGGGCGGGCACGGGCGGGAAGCCTGTTGCCCGCCACCCTGCCCCCTCCCGCGCGGCCTGTCACGTACGGCTGGGCCGCCCGGGGGAAGGCGCCGCGAGGGGCATTGTCAGACCTCACCCGTAAGGTCGGAGATCCAGTCGGAATCCGTCGCGGACCGGGAGGTGAGCAGCGCCGTGACCCACACCTGGAGCGCCCTGTGCGGTCTCGCGGCCGTCTTCGTGCCGGCCGCCCTGCCCCGCGAGGGCCGTGTCGCCTTCTGGGCCCCGGACGGCGGCCCGCTGCCCGGAGCCGGAGCCGGAGCCGGAGCCGGAGCCGGGATTGGGGCCGCGCCGTCCGCCGGACCGGACGCCCGGCCCGGCGCGGACGGCGCGGGCGCACTGCCCGGCTCCGCCGAGCACGGCGAGCTGACCGTCGTGCGGCGGCACGGCACGGGAGCGCGCAGCCGGACCGTGCCCGCCGTGATCCTGCCCGTCGCCGACGCCCTGCCCGCCCTGGTCGCCGCCCGCCGGCATCCGGCGGCGCACCCTGCCGCCGCCTGCTGGGGCGCCGCCGCCCTGCACGCGCTCCAGCTCGTCGCCCGGGCCCGGCTCCTTCCCGGCCTCACCGCCGACGACCACGACGCCTGGCGGGCCGGACCGCTCGACGCCGAGGACATCGCGCATCTGCGGGGGATCGCCGCCGCCATGCCGTACGAGGCCCACGCCACGCCCGTGCCCGGCCGCGGCCCGCTGCGGCTGCCCGAGCCGGAGGCGCTGGTGCGGGCCTTCCTCGACGCCGTCGCCGACACCCTGCCCCGCACTCCGGCCGCGCCGCACGCCGTCGGCGCGCCGTTCGCCGCCCGCGAGCCCCACCGGCTGCCCCGCGCGCGTGCCTGGGCCGCCGAGGCCGCCGCCGGCATGGACGCCGGGGTGCGGGTCTCGCTGCGCCTCGATCTTTCCGCCCACGAGCTCTTCGACATCTCCGAGCCCGCCGAAGGAGTGGACGACGGCGGCGTCGAGCGGCGGCAGGCCGCGGCCGCCCTCCTCCAGGTGCACAGCCTCGCCGACCCCACCCTCGTCATCGACGCCGCCGCCCTCTGGGCCGGGGACGGCGACGAGCACTTCGGCCCCCGCGCCCGGATCGACGCCGTCCTCGCCCTGCGCCGTGCCGCCCGCGTCTGGCCGCCCCTCGGCCGCCTGCTCGAACGGGAGGTGCCCGACACCCTCGCGCTCTCCGAGGACGAGCTGTACGAGCTGCTGGGCCCCGCCGCCGCCCGGCTCGCCGACGCCGGGGTCGTCGTCCACTGGCCCCGCGACCTCGCCCGCTCGCTGACCGCCTCCGCCGTCGTCCGCCCCGCCCGCACCGCGCCCGGCTCCGCGACCGACGGCAGCGGCTTCCTCGACAGCGTCGAACTCCTCCGCTTCAACTGGCAGCTCGCCCTCGACGGCGACCCGCTCACCACCCGCGAGATGGACGCCCTCGCCGAGGCCCACCGGCCCGTGGTGCGCCTGCGCGACCAGTGGGTCGTCGTCGACCCGGACCTCGTCCGCAAGGCCCGCAAGCGCGAACTCGGCCTCCTCGAACCGGTCGACGCGCTCGCCGTCGCCCTCACCGGCACCGCCGACATCGACGGCGAGACCGTCCCCGCCGTCCCCGTCGGTGCCCTCGCCACCCTCCGGGACCGGCTCCTCGCCGGCCCCGAGGACATCCCGCCGCCGCCCGGACTCGACGCCACCCTGCGCGACTACCAGCTCCGCGGCCTCGCCTGGCTCGACCTCATGACCTCCCTCGGCCTCGGCGGCTGCCTCGCCGACGACATGGGCCTCGGCAAGACCGTCACCCTCATCGCCCTGCACCTGCGCCGCGCCCACCGCCACCCCACCCTCGTCGTCTGCCCGGCCTCGCTCCTCGGCAACTGGCAGCGGGAGATCCAGCGCTTCGCACCCGGCGTTCCCGTCCGCCGCTTCCACGGCACCGGCCGCACCCTCGAAGGGCTCGACGGCGGCTTCGTCCTCACCACCTACGGCACCCTGCGCACCAGCGCGCCCCGGCTCGCCGAGCAGCGGTGGGGCATGGTCGTCGCCGACGAGGCCCAGCACGTCAAGAACCCCTTCTCCGCGACCGCCAAGGCACTGCGCACGCTCCCCGCCCCCGCCCGCGTCGCGCTCACCGGCACCCCCGTGGAGAACAACCTCTCCGAGCTGTGGGCGCTCCTCGACTGGACCACCCCCGGCCTCCTCGGCCCCCTGAAGGCGTTCCGCGCCCGGCACGCCCGCGCCGTCGAGAACAGCGAGGAGCTCGACAACCAGGAGGCCGTCGAGCGCCTCGCCCGACTCGTCCGGCCGTTCCTGCTGCGCCGCCGCAAGTCCGACCCCGGGATCGTCCCCGAGCTGCCGCCCAAGACCGAGTCCGACCACCCCGTCCCCCTCACCCGCGAACAGGCGTCGCTCTACGAGGCGGTGGTGCGCGAGACCATGGCGCAGATCGAGGGCGCCGAAGGCATGGCCCGCCGCGGACTGATCATGAAGCTGCTCACCGCGCTCAAGCAGATCTGCAACCACCCCGCCCAGTACCTCAAGGAAGCGGCCGAACAGGCCCCGCAGGGCACCCGGCCGGACGCGGCCGGGACCCGCGCCCCACGGCTCGCCGGCCGCTCCGGCAAGCTCGCCCTCCTCGACGAACTGCTCGACACGATCCTGGCCGAGGACGGCTCCGTCCTCGTCTTCACCCAGTACGTGTCGATGGCGCGGCTCCTCGCCGACCACCTCGCCGGCCGGGGCATCCCCGCCCAACTGCTGCACGGCGGCACGCCCGTCGCCGAGCGCGAGCGGATGGTCGACCGCTTCCAGAACGGCGAGGTCCCCGTCTTCCTGCTCTCCCTGAAGGCCGCGGGCACCGGCCTCAACCTCACCCGGGCCGGCCATGTCGTCCACTACGACCGCTGGTGGAACCCGGCCGTCGAGGAACAGGCCACCGACCGCGCCTACCGCATCGGCCAGACCCAGCCGGTCCAGGTCCACCGGCTGATCGCCGAGGGCACGGTGGAGGACAGCATCGCCGAGATGCTGCGCGCCAAGCGGGCCCTCGCCGACGCCGTCCTCGGCTCCGGCGAGGCCGCCCTCACCGAGCTCACCGACCGCGAACTGGCCGACCTGGTCTCGCTGAGGAGGCCCGCATGACCCCCCGCCTCCCCGGCCGTCCCGCGCCCCGGGCCGGCGCCCTGCCCCGCCACGACGACCGGCGCCGCACCTTCCCCCAGCTCGCCCCGCACACGGCGCCCGACGGACGCTTCGCCGCCACCTGGTGGGGCAACGCCTGGGTGGACGCCCTGGAGGACACCGCCCTCGACCCGGCCCGGCTCGCCCGCGGCAAGGCGTACGCCCAGCGCGGCCACGTCGACGCCATCACCGTCACCCCCGGCCGCGTCGTCGCCTACGTCCACGGCAGCCGCCCCCGCCCGTACCGCACCGAGATCCGGCTGCGGACCCTCGGCGACGACGACTGGGAGCGGGTCCTCGACGAGGCCGCAGCCCGGCCCGAGCACATCGCCGCCCTTCTCGACAAGGACGTCCCGCACGCCCTGGAGGCCGTCACCGGCCTCCTGCCCGCGCCCGGCGACCTCGTCCCCGACTGCTCCTGCCCCGACGACGGCTACCCCTGCAAACACGCCGCCGCCCTCTGCTACCAGTCCGCCCGCCTCCTCGACGAAGACCCCTTCGTCCTCTTCCTGATGCGCGGTCGCGGCGAACAGGAGATCCTCGCCGCCCTCACCCGCCGCAACGCCACCCGCGCCGCCGCCGAGCGCACCGGCAGCGGCCCGGCGGCCGGCCCCGACCTGCCGAGCGTCCCGGCCCGCACCGTGCTCGCCCCCACCACCGGCCACACCCTCCCGCCCCTGCCGCCGCCCCTGCCCGCACCCGCGCATCCCGGCCGCCCCGCCGTCTTCCCCGCCGACCCCGACGCGCCCGACCCGCTCGCCCTCGACCTCCTCGCCACCGAGGCCGCCGCCCGCGCCCACGCCTTCCTCACCACCGGACACGACCCGGTCGCCGCCCTCACCCCCTGGCAGGACGCGGTACGGCTGGCCGCCGCGCACCCCGGCTCCGGCCTCACCGCCTCCACCCGCGCTCTCTACCGCGACCTCGCCCACGCCCTGGACCGCACCCCGACCGACCTCGCCCGCGCCGTCGCCGCCTGGCGCCAGGGCGGACCCGCCGGACTCGCCGTGCTGGAAGAGCCCTGGGACCCGCCCGCCGGCCCCTTCGACCGGGCCAGACCCGCCCTGCTCGCCGCCGACCTCCCCGCCTTCCGCCCCTGGCGCAACCAGCTGTCCACCCGCACCCTCCAGCTCCGCCTCGGCCGCGACGGGCTCTGGTACGGGTACGAGTCGGACGCCGACCGCGAGGACTGGTGGCCGCGCGGCACCCCGGACGCCGACCCGGTGGGAGTGATCACCGACCTGCTCGGCAGGTGACCGATAGGCTGGACGCGGACGCACGGAGCTTCGAAGGGGGCCTGGTGGAAGCCGAGTTGGTGGCACTGGCGACGACGGGGGCGACCGCCCTCGTACAGCAGATGGTGAGCGACGGCTGGGAGCGGGCCCGCACCCGGATCGCCGCGTACTTCGCGGCGCGCTCCGGCGCCGACGAGGAGGCGGTGGGCGCCGAACTCCAGGCCGCCCGCGACGAGGTGCTCCGCGCCCAGCAGAGCGGCGACGCGGAGGCGGCGGCCGAGGCCCGGGGCGAGGCCCAGGTCGAGTGGCGGGCCCGGATGCGGCGCAGCCTGCTGGCGGACCCCGAGTCGGCGGCGGAACTGCGCGCGATCCTGGACGAGCTGGGCGGCGAGCAGAGCGCCACCCTCATCGTCAACAACACCGTCAACGGGGGGAGTCACGGCCTCTTCATCCAGGCCGGCACCGTAGGCCGGATGACCGCCCACCAGACGGGCGGCACCGGCGGCACCGCCGGGAGCGACACCCGGGACGGCTCCCGGTCATGACCCGCGACCCCGTCGTGCGCAACGACGTCGGCGGCACCGTCCACGGAACCGTCGTCCAGGCCGGGCGGATCGACACGCTCACCGTGGCGGCCGTCGTCCCGGCGATCGTCCCGGGCAGCCCGCCACCCCGGTTACTCCCGCCCGCCACCCGCCACTTCACCGACCGCCGCGACGCACTCGACCGGCTCACCGCCCTCCTGGACGGCGCCGAGGACGACCCGGCTCCCCGCGTGGTCCTGCTCACCGGAACCGGCGGCATCGGCAAATCCGCCACCGCGCTCCACTTCGCGGCCCGCCTGCGCGACCGCTTCGACGGCGGCCAGCTCCATGCCGACCTGCGCGGCGACGCCACCGCCACGGCCGCCACACCCTCCGCGATCCTCGTCCGCTTCCTGCGGGCCCTCGGCGTCGCCCCGCAGTACGTGCCGGCCGACGAACAGGAGCAGATCGACTGGTTCCGCACGCTCACCGCGGACCGCCGGCTGCTCACCGTGCTCGACAACGCGCACTCGGCCGCCCAGGTGCTCCCGCTGCTGCCGACCGGCCCCGGCTCGCTCACCCTGGTCACCAGCCGCCGCCGGCTCGACGGCCTGACCCGCGAGACCGGCGCCCACCGCCTCGCCCTCACCCCGCTCGGCCCCGCCGACTCCGCGCTCCTCCTCACCCGGCTGTCCGGCCGCGACGGCACCCACGCCCGCACCGGCGCGGCAGCCGTCGCCCGGCGCTGCGGCGGCCTCCCGCTCGCCCTCTGCATGGCCGGCGAGCGGCTCGCCGTGCGGACCCATCTCACCTGGCAGCAGCTGGAGCGCGACATGGCCACGCCGGCGGCGGACGCCCACGGCACCGGCGGCGCCGAGGGCCGCGACCCCGTCACCGCCGGTGCCGACACCTCCTACCAGGACCTCACGCCCGACGCGGCCCGGCTGTACCGGCTCGGCGGACTGCGCCGCTGGTCCGGGCTCACCGCGCCCGCCGCCGCCGCGCTGGCCGAGGTCACGGCCGAGCGGGCCGCCGAGCTCCTGGAGGAGCTGGCCTCGCTCCACCTCGTGGAGGAGTACGAGTCCGGCCGCTACCGCTACCACGACCTGCTCCGCGCCCATGCCGAGCGCCGCGCCCTGGAGACCGACGGGCCCGGCCGGTCCGCCGCGGCCGTCGGGCGGCTGCTGCGCCACCACCTGGCCATGGCCGCCGCCGCGGACGCCCGCGTCATGCCCGGCCGCTGGCGCCTCGGCCCCGTCTACGACCGGCTGCCCGAGGGCCCCGGCGTCCCCGCCACCCCGGGCGCCGCGACCGACTGGCAGCTCGCCGAGCGGGAGAACCTCGTCGAGGCCGTGCGGACCGCCGACGCGTACGGACTAGACGACCTCACCTGGCAGCTCTGCGAGGCGCTCTGGAGCCTGTTCTTCCGGCAGGGCTTCCACGAGGAGTGGATCGCGACCCACCGCCTCGGCATCGCGGCCGTCACCCGCTGCCCCGCGCCGCCCGGCGCCGAGGGCCGCATGCACACCCAGCTCGGCTTCGCCTTCCACCAGCTCGGCCGGTACGCCGAGGCCGAGGCGGCCTTCATCGCCGCCGCCGAGGCCGACCGGCGCGCCGCCTTCCGTACGGGAGAGGCGACGGCACGGGAATCCATCGGCCTGGTCCGGCTCGCCCAGGGCCGCCACGAGGAGGCCGCCGACTCCTTCCGCACCGCCGGGACGCTCACCGAGGACCCCCGCGCCCGCGCGCTCCTCGCCCACCACCTGGGCCGTGCCCTCTCCGGTCAGGGCCGGCACGCGGACGCCGTCGCCACCCTGGAGCGGGCCCGGGAGCTGATGGCCGCGCTGCCCGACCCGTACAACGAGGCCCGCGTGCTCACCAGCCTCGGCGAGGCGGCCCTCGCGGCCGGCGACCGCGAGCGCGCCGCCCGGGTCCTCGCCGACGCGGCCGAGCGGATGGCCGGTGAGCGGGTCCCGGTCCAGGAGGCGGCCCTCGCGGCGCTGCGTGCCCGGGCCGCGGCGACCACGCAGGAGCGCCGGAGCTTCCTGACCGACGCGATCGAGCGGTACGAGCGCCTCGGCGCACCCCAGGCGGCCGCTCTGCGCGCCGAACGGGAGGCGCTCAGGTAGCGGGCCGTACGGCGACCCGGTGGCGCGTCGCGCCCGTCGCCACGACGAGGACACCGGCGGCGGCGAGCTCCGACAGCGGCCGTCCGCTCGCGCGCCAGGCGTGGACGGCCGAGGCGTACGCGAACGGGTCGCAGGGGTCAGGGAAGCCGTCCGGGCGGGGGAGCGCGGTCAGTTCGAGGGCCGTGCCGTCCCGGTCGCGGACCAGACAGCGGCCCGGGCCCGTGGCGACGGCGGCGAGCGCGGTGTACGGGCGCTGGGCGAGGAGCTCCGCGGCGCGCGGGCCCGGCGGCTCGCCGGCCCGGCCGGGGTCGGTGACGACGTCCGCGAGCGCGAGCCGCCCCTCGTCGGCGGTGCCGTCGTCGACGACCGTGTGCGCGTCCTCCGCCACGGGGACCTCCGGCTCGGCGACCGGATCGGCGTAACGCGTGACCGCGACCTCGGGCGGGCCGCCCGGGGCGTCCCGGACCGTGGTGAGGACCCGGACCGGAACGGTCACCCGCGGGTTCTCCGTCCCTTCGGGGACGGGAAGCGACGGCAGCCGGGCCGGGCGTGCGGGCTCGGGAAGGGCGAGCAGACGGTGGAACAGTGTCCGCAGCAGCTCTGCCGACGCGCCGGGGTCCGAGGTCACCGCCGCCGCGAACCCGTCGTGACGCCCCGGCACATGACCGTCGATCACCGTGTCCAGCCGGGCCCGCAGCGGAGTTCCCGGACGCAGCGCGGGAGCGGCCCGGCCGAGCGCGGCGACGGGGGAGGCCGGGTCGAGTTCGTCGTGGGGGAAGGTCCCGAGCAGCACCGGCAGGCCGAGGGCCGCGGCGTAGTAGGTGACGGAGCCGTGGTCGCCGATGACGCAGTCGGCCGCCGCGACGGCCTGCCGCCAGTGGTCGAGCGGGTCGACGAGGAGGACTCCGGAGTCGGCGGCCCGGCGCAGCCAGGCGCGGACCCGGCCGGGCCCGTGCCCGTACCAGATGTTGGGGTGCAGCACCGCGCACAGCCGGTACTCGTCCACCGGCAGCGTCTCCGTCAACTCCCGCAGGAGGGCCGGGAAGGCGTCCGAGCCGGCGAGGGAGGCGCGGCCCCAGGTGGAGTTCAGGACGACGAGCCGGCGCCCGTCACCGGCCCCGAACGCCCGCCGCAGCGCCGGGCGGCGGCGGCGGAGGGCGAGCATCCGGTCGAAGCAGGGGTCACCGGCGAGTACGGCGGTCCCGGCGGCCTCGGGGCAGGCGCGCCGCAGCCGGTCGAGCTGTTCGGGATGGGAGAGCACGGTCGCCGCGGCGAGCGGCTTGCCCTCGTGGAGCAGCCACTGCGGGTCCATGCCGAAGACGGGAGCACCGCCGTTCCCGCCCCACGCCCCGAGCCCGGTGTCCGGTGTCCGGTGTCCGGTGTCCGGTGTCGCCAGCCTCTTATTGTATCCGGCGCCATGTGAGAGGATGGTCAACTTCCCCTGGAACGCCTGGAGTTCTCCGCCGTAGCTCGCGCTGACCGCGAGGTCGACGGCTCCGCTCGCGGCCAGCTCCTTCGCCTGCTCCCACGGCACCACCGGCAGGCCGGCCCGGTCGAGCAGCTCAGGCACCCCGGCCAGGAACGGCGAGGAACCCGTACAGGTCGCGAGCGTCTGCAGGTCGAGGGCGTCGTCGAAGAGCGGCAGCACGTCGAGCAGCCGGGTGGCCGAGGTGACGTTGTGGACGACGAACAGCACCGTACGAGCGGGCTCCCTGGTCCGCCAGCGCGCCGCGTCCCGGCCCACCGGCACCCGCAGCCACTCCCGCCCCACGGACACCTCGTCCCCTCCGGACTTCCTCCGGGCCTCGTCCGCGCCCTCTCCCGGCCCGCTCCGGTCACCCGCGTGTCACCGTAACCCACTGCCAACAACCGACGCCGGGACATGATCCGCCCCGTTCACACTCCCTCGATGGAGTGAAACACGTCGGGCTGCGGATCCGGGCACGTCATGGATGGCGTTATTTCGGGTACGGGCGAGTGCCCGTGAAGACATCCGGAAGGCAGGAAGCCATGAGGCAGATTCGCCGAAGTGGTCTGGCCACACTGTTGGTCACCGGTGGCGCGCTGGCGCTCTCGGCGGGCGCCGCCCACGCCGACTCCGCGGCACAGGGTGCCGCCGTCGGCTCGCCGGGGGTCGGCTCCGGCAACGCGGTTCAGCTGCCGGTGCACGTCCCCGTGAACGTCTGCGGGAACACCGTCAACGTCGTCGGACTGCTCAACCCCGCGGCCGGCAACAGCTGTGCCAACCGCTCCACCGAGTCCGCGGGCGGCGACTCCGCGGACAGCGGACCGGCCCACAAGGACCTGCCGGGCACCCCGCGCGACACCGGATCCGGCAGCGGGACGCGCGGCGGCGGCGCGTCCAACGGCGGCGGGGCCACCGCCGAGAGCCACACCGCGGGCTCCCCGGGCGTGCTCTCCGGCAACGGCCTGCAGCTGCCGATCGACCTGCCCGTGAACCTCAGCGGCAACTCGGTCAACGTCGTCGGCATCGGCAACGCCGCCACCGGCAACACCTCGGTCAACGAGTCCCAGGAGGAGTGCGAGCACCCCGAGATCCCGACCCCTCGCCCGCCGGCCCCGGAGCCCCAGGTGCCCGCCAAGAGCACCGGCGGGCACCTGCCGGCCCCGCGCCCGCACTCCGAGCCGGTTTCGCTCGCCAGCACCGGATCGGACTCCCTCGGCTTCGCCGCCCCGGCGAGCGCCGCGCTGCTCCTCGGCGGGGCGCTGCTCTACCGCAGGGCCCGGCGCGCGTCGGCCGACCAGGGCTGAGCCGGCCGGCCGGGGCGTCCCACCAGGGCTGCCCCGGCGCCCTTGGCTCCGCCGTCATCCCGCCGTACGGCCCGCGCGTCGGACAGGGCTGAGTTCAGGGCGCCGCGTCGCCGCGCCCCTCAGCCCGCACGCCAGGCCCGGAGGACCGTCTCGATGGCGGGCGCGACTCTCGCCCGGGCCTGGTGCCGTGGCACCCCGGTCATGAGCAGCGAGTCGTAGTCGGTGTCGACATGCCGGACGGCGGCCCGCACCGCTGCCGCGACCGCGCCCGGGTCGAGCGCCCGGCCGGCGGCCGTGCGGCCCACCCGCCCGCTGCCCTTGGCCGAGGCGTGGGCGGCGATCTCCGCCGCCCGGTCGGCCGGGCAGCCCGGGAAGCGCCGCAGGATCTCCGCCTCCAGGGTCGCGGTGATCTCCGCGTCCCGCTCCGCTCGGCGCGCCGCGTCCCTGGCCCGGCGCCGCGCCCGCGCCTCGGCGTCCGCGAGGCAGGCCGCCTCCGCCCGGACCAGCGCCCGCTCCTCGACGAGCAGGCCCTGGCGCTCGTAGCGGGTGCGCCGCCGGTTGTGCCGTACCACCACCGCCCACAGCGAACTGCCCTCGCGGGCCCGGCGGGTGAGGGCGGTGTCGCCGCGGCGCAGGAAGACGAGATGGCCGAGATCGGCGCAGTCCAGGCAGACCGGCGCGTTGAACTCGACGATCATCCGCTCCAGCGGCCCCTGGTGGCACTCCGAGCAGCGGCGCCGTCTGAGCGGTTCGACCACGACCGGGGCGACGAGATCCACGACGGTCTTCTACCCGTACGGGGCGCGGCCGATGCCCCGGCGTGAACCCGGCGCGGGCCGGGTGCCCCGGTCGCGTACGCCGGGGCGCGCACAGTCCGTTGACGCACGCCCCTCGTGCCGGTTCGCGCTCAGCGCACGCCCGGCGCGGCCGCCGCGACGAACACGGCCAGGGCTTCCTTCGCCTCGTCGGAGCGCCGTGTGCGCTCGGCGTCGTCCGCGGCCTCGTGCATGCAGTGGGTCACCTGGAACGCGGCCTCGGCGAGCTGCCGCACGCGCGCGTCGTCGCAGATGAGCTGCACCCGGAAGAGCGCCTGCCGGGCGGTGGTGCGCTGCCGGTACGAGGCGAACCGCGACTGCTCCGCCTCCTCCGAGCCGGGATCCAGGTGGGCCTTGAACCAGCGGTCGTTCTGACTCTGCCGGTAGTCCACGACGGCGCCCGCGAAGGCGCTGTAGGTCGAGATGCGCTCCTGGCGCAGCTGCTCGGTCCGGGCGAGCGAGGCCGTGCGCTCTGCGGCCCGGCCCTGGAACCAATGGGTGGCGACGACTCCCAGCAGGGTTCCGACGACGGCTATCAGGGCCGCATCCATGACGCTTCCGCTCCTCCCTCGTGACGACCGTTCTCCTGCGACGATCCGTCAGATCATCGCAGGAGGGAGGTAATCCGAGGGCGGCTACTGGCGGTATCCGGCGAGGAAGCGGCCGATGCGGCTGATCGCGGCGTCCAGATCGTCCACGTACGGCAGCGTGAGGATGCGGAAGTGGTCGTGGCGCGGCCAGTTGAAGCCGGTGCCCTGCACGACCTGGATCTTCTCGCGCAGCAGCAGGTCGAGGACGAACTTCTCGTCGTCGTGGATCGGGTACACCGCCGGATCGAGGCGCGGGAAGGCGTACAGCGCGCCCTTCGGCTTGACGCAGGAGACGCCGGGGATCTCGTTGAGCTTCTCCCAGGCCCGGTCGCGCTGTTCGCGCAGCCGGCCGCCCGGTGCGGTCAGCTCGTGGATGGACTGCCGGCCGCCGAGCGCGGCCTGGATGGCGTACTGCGCGGGCGCGTTGGGGCACAGCCGCATGGAGGCCAGCATGTCCAGGCCCTCCAGATAGCTCTTGGCGTGCTCCTTGGGGCCGGTGACGACCAGCCAGCCGGAGCGGAACCCGGCCACCCGGTACGTCTTGGACAGGCCGCCGAAGGTGAGCACGACGAGGTCGGGGGCGAGCGAGGCGGCCGGGTAGTGGACGGCGTCGTCGTAGACGATCTGGTCGTAGATCTCGTCGGCGAAGACCATCAGGCCGTGGCGCCGGGCGAGGTCGAGGATGCCCTCGACGATCTCCTTCGGATAGGCCGCGCCCGTGGGGTTGTTGGGGTTGATGACGACGACGGCACGGGTCCGGTCGGTGATCTTCGACGCCATGTCGTCGAGGTCCGGGTACCAGTCGGCCGACTCGTCGCACAGGTAGTGCACCGGCTTGCCGCCGGCGAGCGTCACCACGGCGGTCCACAGCGGGTAGTCGGGGGCCGGGATGAGGACCTCGTCGCCGTCCTCCAGGAGGGCCTGGGTGGCCATGGAGATGAGCTCGGAGACGCCGTTGCCGAGGTAGATGTCGTCGACGTCGACGTCCGGCAGGCCCATCGACTGGCAGCGCTGGGCGACCGCGCGACGGGCGGAGAGGATGCCGCGGGAGTCGGTGTAGCCGTGCGCCTTGGGAAGCATCCGGATCATGTCCTGGACGATCTCCTCGGGCGCCTCGAAGCCGAAGAGCGCGGGGTTGCCGGTGTTGAGGCGGAGCACGCTGTGGCCCGCCTCCTCCAGGGCGTTGGCGTGCTCGATGACCGGGCCGCGGATCTCGTAGCAGACCTCGCTGAGCTTGCTCGACTGCCGGAACTCCATGTGCCGACCTCCCCAGAAGTGTTGATGCTTGGTTTTACCAAGTTCGAGCTTGGAAAGTCCAACAACATGTCTAGACTGCGTCGCATGCCAGCTCAGTCAGCACAGTCACGTCCGCCGCGGCAGGCCCGCCGCCGAAGCTACGACCAGTACTGCGCCGCAGCCCGCGCCCTCGACGCGGTCGGGGACCGCTGGACGCTGCTGATCGTCCGTGAGCTCCTCGCCGGACCGCGCCGCTACACCGATCTGCACGCCGATCTCCCGGGCGTCAGCACCGACATGCTCGCCGGCCGGCTCAAGGACATGGAGGGCGCCGAACTCGTCACCCGCCGCCGTCTGCCGCCCCCCGCCTCGGCGTACGTGTACGAGCTCACCGACCGCGGCCGCGGCCTGCTCCCGGTCCTGCGTGCCCTCGCCGCCTGGGGTGCGCCCGCCCTCGACGAGCCCCGGCCGACCGACGCCGTCCGCGCCCACTGGTTCGCGATCCCGCTCCTCGGCGTCCTGGAGGGGCTCGGCGCGAAGGTCGTCCAGGTCACCCTGGACGAGGGGGAGTTCCACGTACGGGCCGGCGACGGCGGGCGGGGTTCGTCCGAGGGCGTCGCCTACGGGGACGGGCCGGCGGCCGACGCGGACGTACGGCTGCGCACGGACGCGGCGACCTGCCGGGCCCTGGTAGCCGGTGAACTGACGCTAGCGGAGGCGGTCGAGTCGGGCCGCGTCGAACTCCGGGAACCGGCCGAGGTCCCCGTTCCCTGAGCGTTCTACGTGGCCTGTCCGCTGCCCGAGGGCGCGCCGGCGGCGGTCGGCGATCCCGCCCCGGCCCGCGCGGCGGACGCGGCCGGCCGAGCTCGTCCGTGGGAGGCCAGGGCGGCGGCGAGCCGGTCCCTGGCCTCCGTCTGCGCCGCGATCCGCGCGTCGAGGACCGCGAGCCGTTCACGGGCGATCGCGAGACCGCGCGGGGAGGGCTCCGCCGCGGGCACGTGCCCGTCGAGGCAGGCCGCGAACGCCGCCACGTCCTCCAACGTCAGCCCCGCGCCCAGCAGATATCGGATATTGGATACACGAACCACCGCGCCCTCGTCGTACACCCGGTATCCGTTGTCCGCGCGCACCGACGAGATCAGCCCCGCCTCCTCGTAGTGGCGCAGGGCGCGCGCCGTCGTCCCCGTCCGCCGCGCCAGCTCACCGATGCGCAAGGACCCCACCTCCCCGCGCAGTCGTATCACGTCGCCTCACGCCACGAGAGCACCTCCGTCGACCGACAGCACGGTGCCCGTGACGAACCCGGCCTCCGGCGACGCCAGCGCCTCGATCGCCCACGCCACCTCCTCCGGACGGCCGACCCGCGCCAGCGGCGTGTGCGCCAGCTGCCACTCCCGCACCGCGGCGCGCTGCTCCGGCGTGAGCCCCCGGTGCTCACCGATCGGCGTGTCGACCGCCCCGGGCGCCACCGCGACCACCCGGATCCCGCGCGGCGCCAGCTCGAGGGCCCAGCTGCGGGTCAGCGTCTCCAGGGCGCTCTTCGTCGCCGGATACACCGAGTTGCCCGGCCAGCCGCGCTGCCCGACCGCCGTCGTCACGTTCACGACCACCCCGCTCGCCGCCGCCAGTGGCTCCAGCGCGGCCTGGGTGAGCAGCACCGGGGCGACGAGATTCGTCTCCAGCAGCGGGCCGATCACCTCCCGGCCGAGCGAACCGAGCGGACCGCCGGTCGCGATCCCCGCGTTGTTGACCAGCACGTCGAGCCGCCCGTACGCCGCCACGGCCGCGCCGACGATCTCCTCGGGCGCGCCGGGCGCGGTGACGTCCGCGACCAGCGGCCGGATGCCCGGACACCCCGCCGCCGTCTCGTCGAGCGGCTCCGGCCTGCGTCCCACGGCGAGGACGGTGGCGCCCCGGCGTGCGAAGGCGCGTGCGGTGGCGCGGCCGATGCCGGTGCCGGCGCCGGTGACCACGACGACGCGGTGCTTGTTCTGCTCCTGCTTGCTGACGTTCATGGGGAGATCGTCGAACCCTGCCGCCAGCGGCAAGGTCAAGCCGGGATCCGGGATCCGGGATCACGGATCAGGGATCCGGGATCACGCATATTGGATCCGACGTCCGGGATCCAATATTCGGATCCAACGTCCCGGATCCACGACCGTGGAGGTTGGATCCGACATCCATCATCCGGCGTCCAAACTCCAGCATCCGATGTCCGGGATCCATGCGGCAGGATGGGACGGATGCGATTCCAAGCGATCACCTGGGAGCGGCTCGCCGACACCGTCGCCGACCGCGTCGACCGGGCCGCGCCCGGCGACGGCGGCGACTGGCTCAAGGTCGGCATCGACGGTGCCCCCGCCGCCCCCGGCGCGGAGTTCGCCGAGCGGGTCGCCGACGTGCTGCGGCTGCGCGGCCGGTCCGTGCTCGTGGTCGGCACCGGCGGGTTTCTGCGTCCGGCGTCGCTGCGCTTCGAGTACGGGAAGCAGGACCCCGACGCGTACTACGACGGCTGGTTCGACACCGGCGCGCTGTGGCGGGAGGTGTTCGGTCCGCTGGAGCCGGGTGGCAGCGGGCGGGTGCTGCCCGACCTGTGGGACCCCGTCACCGACCGGGCCACCCGCAGCCCCGCCGTACCGCTGCCGCCCGGCGGGGTCCTCGTGCTCCACGGCCCGTTCCTGCTCGGCCACTGGTTCCCCTTCGACGTGAAGGTCCATCTGCGGCTCTCGCCCGGCGCGCTGGCCCGGCGCACCGAGGAGCCGTGGGCCCTGCCCGCCTTCGCGCGTTACGAGCAGGAGGTCGGCCCGGCCGACGCCGCCGACGCCGTCGTGCGCGTGGACGACCCGCGCCGGCCGGCCTGGACGGGCTTCAGGCAGTAGCGGGCCGCCCGCCCACCCCGGTCACGGCCACAGCACCGGCCCGGCAGCCCGCGGCGGCCGCGTGGCCAGGGTCCGCGCCCGCGAGACGGGCGGCCAGGAAGGCGCCGGTGAAGGCGTCCCCCGCGCCCGTGGAGTCCACCGGGCGGACCGGCGGGGCCGGGACCCGGGCGGTCACGCGGCCGTCGGCGGCGACGACCGCGCCTTCGGCGCCCAGGGTGACGGCGACCAGCGGGAAGCGGCGGCTGAGGTCGGCCGCCGCGTGGAGCGGGTCGGTGCGGCCGGTGAGGAGGCGGGCCTCGTCCGCGTTCGGCAGCAGGCACTCCGCGCCGGCCACGGCCGCGAGGAAGGACTCCGGGCCCAGTTCCTTCAGGAAGCCTGCCGAGGCCGGGTCCACGCTCACCGGCACACCCGCCGCCCGCGCGTCCCGCAGCACCCGCCCGGCCGTCTCCCGGCTCGCGGCGGCGAAGAACAGATACCCGGACAGGTGCACCCGGGCGGCCCCGGCCAGCAGCTCCGGCGCCCAGTCGTGGGGCGCGAGCCGCAGCGCCGCCCCGCTGTCCGTCAGGAACGTGCGCTCCGCGTCCGGACCCACCAGCGCGATCACCGCCGCCGTGGGCGCCTGCGGATCCCGGACGAGCAGCGGTCGTACGCCCGCCCGGCGCAGCTCCCCGGCGTGCCACGCCAGCGCGTCGGCGCCGACCCGCGCGAGGATCCGCACGTCCGCGCAGCCCGAACGCGCGGCCCAGCACGCCACGTTCGCCCCGGCGCCGCCCGGCAGCGTGCGGATCTCCGCCGCCGTGTCGGTCGCGGGCGCGAGCGGCGTACGGTGCCGGGCGACGACGTCCGTGACGACGTCGCCGACGACCAGCAGCGCGCCCGGCCCGGTCACGGGCGGTCGCGGTAGGCGGCCGCGATCCGTGCCGCGAGCCGTACGTTGCCCCGCACCGCCGCCAGGTTCGCCTCCAGCGACGCCCCGTCCGTGTGCACCATCAGATAGTCGAGCAGGAACGGGGTCACGGCCTGCCCCGTGATGCCCTTCTCGCGCGCCGCCGCGAGCCCCTGCGCGAGCACCCGGTCGTGCAGCTCCGGATCCAGCTGCCGATCGGCGGCGACCGGGTTCCCGACGATCAGCGCCGCGCGCGGCCCGCCCAGCTCGTCCTGGGCCCGCATCACCCGCGCCACGCCCTGCGGGGTCCGTACCGTCCAGTCCACCGGCTCGCCCGAGGACGACAGATAGAAGCCGGGGAACCGGTCCGTGCCGAAACCGACGACCGTCACCCCCAGCGTCTCCAGACGCTGCAGCGTCGCCGGCACGTCGAGGATCGACTTCACGCCCGCGCACACCACCGTGATCCCGACCCGGGCGAGCAGCCTCAGATCCGCGGACTCGTCCTGCGTCTCGGTCCACTCCCGGTGCACTCCACCGAGCCCGCCGGTCGCGAACACCCGCAGGCCGGCGGAGTCGGCGAGCCAGGCCGTCGCCGAGACCGTCGTCGCGCCCGTCGCCCCGGCCGCGAGCGCCGGCGCCAGATCGCGGTGGCCGAGCTTGCGCACCGACGGGTCGTCCGCGATCCGGGTCAGCGCCGCCTCGTCCAGGCCGATCCGGGCCGTGCCGTCGACCACCGCGATCGTGGCGGGCACCGCGCCGCCGTCGCGCACCAGGGCCTCCAGCTCGTGCGCCACGGCCAGGTTGCGCGGACGCGGCAGGCCGTGGGCGATGATCGTCGACTCGAGCGCGACCACGGGACGCCCCTCGTGGAGCGCCTCCCGGACCTCTTCGGACACCTGTGTGGGCATGTTCGATGTCTGGCGCACGGCCGCGTCCGGCAAACCTCGGCGGCGGACATCGGCCACGGCCGTCAGCCACAGCCCGGCAGCCGGGGCAGCCGGGCCGCGTCGACCGTCTGGATCACGGTCCGCGCACCGTCCGCCTTGGCGTCGCCGAGGCTGTACGCGAGCGCCAGACCGGTTCCGGAGGCCGCGGCGTACCCGTACGCGGGCGTGATCGCCGTGTACGCGCGCGAGCCCGGGTCGAGCGCGTACGAGGTCTCCGGTGTGCGCCAGACGACCAGGCGCCCGGCGATCCGCAGCTGGTCCATGCCGTCCGCGGCGGGCGCGCCGGCCACGGCGGCCGTCGGACGGGCCTCGCCCGCGCGCCACACCATCAGGCGGGGCGCGCTCTCGCCCGCCACCCACGCCCAGGTCCTGCCGTCGGAGACGAGAGCGCGCACCTCGCGCAGCCCGGCGACCGGCGCGGGCAGCGCCGCCGGGCGCCCGTCGGCCGGCGAGACGGCCGTCAGCCGGGTCTCGCCGCCGAACGCCTCGCGCCACACCAGGAGCCCGCCCGCGGCGAACGGTGTGTCGAGCACGCCCGTGTGCCACGCGCGCGCGTGCCCGCCGCCGGCCGGCGCGGCGAAGACGGTGGCCTTGCCGGAGCCGGTGCCCTGCGCCCACATCACGGTGCCGTCGTGGACGACCGGGCGGGGGAGCGGGCCCGGCCGGTCGGCGTGGGCGAGCCGCCGTGCCCGGCCGGTGGCCGCGTCCCACCCGTACAGGCTCCACGGGCTGTCCAGGGTCCGGCCTTCGAGGACCGCGAAGGCCCCCCACCGGCGGCCGTCGAAGTCGGCGGCGAGCAACTGGTGTTCGACCGGGTCGGTGAAGCTCAGCAGGGTGCGGGGCGCGGCCTCGCCCGCCCGGACCAGGACCGCCCGGCGCCCGTCCGCGCCGCTGAGCTGGACGGCGGTCCACCCCGGGCCGGCGTCCGCCAGGACCGGACGCGACCCGGCCGGCGGCCGGTACGCGCCCGCGGCGAAGGCGTGGCGCCACGCGGCGGGCAGCGGTACCTCGCAGGCCGGCCCGGCCGCCCGCGCCGTCGTCCGTACGGGCCCGTCCGCGCCGCCGTCCGTCGTGCAGCCCGTGACGAGGGCGCCCGTCAGGACCGACAGGAGGGCGCCCACGCGGAACAGGGAGCGGCGGTACCTACCAGACGTAGCCACGGCCGCCCATGATGGTGGTGAGGGTGTCGGAGGAGATGTGCGCGGACCTCGGGACCGATCCCGCCCACGAGATGACGCTGGTGCTCACTCCGCCGACCGGATCCAGGTAGTCGACCTCACCGGCCGCCGTGTCGGTGTTGTAGCCGTCGATGGTCACCCAGTGGAAGATCTCGACGTTGGGGTGACCCACGAGATGCGGTCCGCCCGGTACCTCCCAGGCGTTGCCCGCGATGGCGTAGTCGTTGTCCGTGTTGTGGGTGATGTGCTGCCTGAAGGCGGTCTTGTCGGCGGCCGTCGGGGTGTACGGCAGTGCGTTGGGAACGTAACCGGCGCCCGGCAGGCGGTAGTTGAGCGCGTCGGCCATCGGGTAGCCGGTGGGGTTCGGCACGTTGATGTTGATCCCGTACCACGCCGTGCCCGAGGTGGTCGTCCTGAGCAGCGTCGCCGCGTCCTGCTGCGAGCGGCCGCCGACCTCGTCGTGGGCGGACTGGGTGATGACCAGGGTCGCCGGGCCGCACCAGTAGGAGGTCTGCTGGGACTGCTGGATGCCGCCGGACAGCTTGTACCCGGCGAGGACGCCCGAGGTCTGCGGGGCGCGCGCGTTCTCGTACGTTCTCGCCGCCTCGGTCTGCTTGGCGGCGGCCAGCCGGCGCTGGTCAGGGGTGAGCCGCTGCGGCCCGAGGGTGTCGTGGGCGGTCTTGTACGCGGCGCCCGGCGCGGGATCGGAGGCGGCCGTGGCGGTGGCCGCCGTGGCGGGGGCGGTCGTGGCGGCGGTCAGCAGGGCCGCCGCCGCGAGGACGGTCGCGCGGAGCGGGGTGGGGATGGCCGGCATCGCACTCTCCTGTCCGGAGTGGGGGAGACGTGGGGACTCGGGGGGAGTGGCCCGATGGGGAGTGTGACGCTCCAGGGCCCGTCTGTCAGGGGGCGTGACGCCGCTCCCGCGAGCATCATTGGGCCCACCAAAGGCGCCGCGTGCGACCAGCGGCGACCCCCGCCGTCGCCGTCCGCCGCGGCGCGGTTTTCAGCGCGCCGGAGCGGAAAACGCCCCTCCGCTTCCCTCCGGGTCGCCGAATCCGCCGACGCGCGGGCGTGCGCCCCGGCGGCTGCGGAATCGGTGCCCCGCGACCCCCTCGCGCGCCGGCGGTCCGCCGCTCCCGCCGTGCCCGCGCGGCAAACCCCTCCTGCGGATTCCGTCGCGTCCATGGACTGATGAAGTGCGCTGGTGGGGAGGTGAAACGGAGTCATTCATTCCATGCCGTCCCTGTGCCGGAACGGCCTTTGGGTCCCGCTACAGTCACCGCCCATGACCACTCACGAGCAGCCCTCCTTCGCCGTCCACATCCCCGACGCCGACCTCGAAGCCGAGCCCCTCGACCCCGCCCAGATCGTCTCGGGAACGCCCGAGGTGACCGGCAAGGTCCTGTGGGAGTCCGCCGACGGCAAGCAGATCCGCGGCATCTGGCAGATCACCCCCGGCGTCGTCACCGACACCGAGGCGAACGAGCTCTTCGTCGTCGTCAGCGGCCGTGCCACCGTCGAGGTCGAGGGGGGCGAGACCCTGGAGGTCGGCCCGGGTGACGCCTGCGTGCTGCGCGAGGGCGACCGCACCACCTGGACCGTCCACGAGACGCTGCGCAAGGCGTACCACATCAGCCTCTGAGCGATCGGGATCTGTGTTCGGGATCCAGCATCCGGGATCCAACCTCCGGGATCCAATGTCCGAGCTCCCGGATGTTGGATCCCGACGCGCCTCAGCCCCGACGCACTCCCGTCCGCACCGCGAGCACCGTCATCGGCACCAGCAGGCACGCTCCGGCCAGGTTCAGCCAGCCGTAGCCCGCCTGCGACACGATCAGACCGGCGGCGAGGCCACCGAGCCCGGCCGAGGTGTTCATGATGAAGTCGGAGAGTCCCTGGACGGCGGCGCGGGCGGCCTGGGGGACGGAGTCGGTGAGGAGCGCCGAGCCCGAGACGAGGCCGGCGGACCAGCCGAGACCGAGGACGAAGAGGCCGAGCGCTGTCTGGCCGTGGCTGGGGCCGGACGTTCCGGCGAGGAGCGCGGCCACGGAGATGAGCGCGACCGCGAGGCCGATGACCGAGAGGCGGCCGAGCCGGTCGGAGAGCCAGCCCATGACGGGCGAGAAGGCGTACATGCCGGCGATGTGACCGCTGATCACCAAACCGATCAGCCGGATGTCCGCGCCGTGGTGGCTGAGCGCGACCGGGGTCATCGACATGATCGACACCATCGCGGTGTGCGAGCCGGCGACGGTCACCAGGGCGAGCCGGGCGCGGGAGGACTCCCGTACGGCCCGCAGACCGGCCTTGAGGGAGCGGCTGTCGGCCGCCGCGGCATCCTCGGGGCCGGCGAGGGCGCGAGCGGTGAGCAGCGGGTCGGGACGCAGCAGCAGGGCGACCATGACGGCGGAGACGACGAACACGCCGGACGCCCAGACGAAGGGGCCGGCGGCGACGGGGATCCCGAGGCCGGCGACGCTCTCGCCCGCCGGGGCGGCGACGTTGGGACCGAGGACGGCGCCGATGGTGGTGGCCCACACGACGGTGGAGATGGCGCGGGCCCGGCGGTCGGGCTCGGCGAGGTCCGCGGCGGCGAACCGGGCCGCGAGGTTGGCCGAGGAGCCGGCCCCGAAGCCGACGAGGCCGAGGAGCAGCACGGGGAAGCTGCCGATGACGGCGCCGAGCACCGCGACTCCCGCGCCGAGCGCGCCGACCAGGTACGCGAGGACGAGTCCGGCACGCCGGCCGCGCCGGCCCATCAGCGAGGCGAGCGGCATCGCGAGCAGGGCGGGCCCGGCGACCGACGCCGTCGACGCGAGACCCGACAGCGCCTCCGTGCCGCTGACCTCCTTGGCGAGGACCGCGGCGAGGGCGACGCCGATGGCGATGCCGAGTCCGCCGAGGATCTGGGTGGCGATGAGTACGGCCTGGATGCGGCGCCGCAGCGCCGGGAGCCGCTCGGGGGAGACGGGGGCGGAGTCGGATATCGCGGTCGACAGTACGGCGTCAGGGGCGCTGGAGCTGTTGGTCACTTACGCATAGTGCCAGCGTTCCCACACTGTGGGAACGCCAGGGCGCCGAACGGCCCACCGCCCGACACGGAGCGCTCGGGCAGTCCTGCTCCGGCGACGCTCGTTCCGGCTCAGCAGCTCAGCAGCTCAGCAGCTCAGCAGCTCAGCAGCTCAGCGACCCACCGGCTCCGCGGCTCACCGGCTCAGAACAGCGGCTCCGGCAGCACGCCCTCCAGGGCGAGCAGCTTTCGCTTGGTCTCCAGACCGCCGCCGAAGCCCCCGATCCCGCCGTCGCTCTCGACCACCCGGTGGCACGGCACCACGACCGGCAGCGGATTGGATCCCATCGCAGCGCCGACGGCCTGCGCGGCCGACGGCTGCCCGACGCGGCGGGCCAGGTCCCCGTACGCCACCACCGTCCCGTACGGGACGCCGTCCGCCAGCTCGCGCAGCACCTGACGGTTGAATCCGGTCACCAGCGACCAGTCCAGCTTGACGTCGAAGCTCTGCAGGGTCCCGTCGAAGTACGCCCGGATCTGGCGTATCGGCTCGGCCAGCCGCCCTGACTCGCACCGCACCAGCTCCGCGCCGAGCCCGGCCGCGAGCCGCTCCAGGATGCGCTCCAGCACCCGCCCGTCGGCGTGGAAGTTCACGCTCACGAGGCCCCGGTCCGTCGCGGCGAGCAGCAGGGGACCGATGCCGCTCGGCACCACGGTCCACTCCACGCGCGCCGCGGGCCGCTCCGCCCCCGGCTTCTCCTGTCCCATGCCGATCACCATACGGCCCGGCACCGACACCCGGGGCGGGCAATTCCAGGACCGCATGGCCCAAGGACCTCGGCGGGCGCCATAATCCGTTAGCACTACTCAGCGGTACCGACTGTTTTCGGACGACGTTGCACCAGGGGTGGAGGACGGACGCTCATGCAGGGCACGGTCGACGGATTCAGCTACGGCCTGGTCACACCGGTGGCGGCCTTCCTCATGGCCTGCCTCGGCGGCGCGCTCGGACTGCGCTGCACCACCAGATCGCTGCGTCACCACGACAGCTTCAAGGCCGGCTGGCTCGCGCTCGGTGCCACCTCCATCGGCACCGGCATCTGGACCATGCACTTCATCGCCATGATCGGCTTCTCCGTCCAGCACGCGCCGATCAGCTACGACCGCCCCATCACCTTCGCCAGCCTCGCCGTCGCCATCGTCATGGTCGGCATCGGCATCTTCATCGTCGGCTACCGCGGAGCGACCCCGCTGACCCTGGTCACCGGCGGCACCATCACCGGCCTGGGCGTCGCCACCATGCACTACCTGGGCATGGCCGGGATGCGGCTGCACGGGCAGATCGAGTACGACACCCTCACCGTCGCCCTCTCCGTGGTCATCGCCGTCGTGGCCGCCACCTCCGCCCTCTGGGCGGCCGTCTCCGTGCACGGCTTCATGGCCAGCCTCGGCGCGAGCCTGGTCATGGGGCTCGCGGTCAGCGGCATGCACTACACCGCCATGGCGGCGGTCCACGTCGAACTGCACGACATGCCCGCCGCCGCCGGCGCCGGCGACAGCGCCACCTCGCTGCTGCTGCCCATGCTGGTCGGCCCCGGCGTCTTCCTGCTGCTCGCCGCCGTCGTGGTCATGTTCGACCCGCTGCTCGTCATGGGCGAGCCCGACTGGCAGCGGCCCACCGCCCGCGGCGGCTACCGCCACGGCGCGCCCGGCGTGCCCGTCCCGCGCCGCGTGCCGGCCTACGGCGAGCCCGCCTACCGTTCCTCCGCCCGCCCCGCGGCCCGCGGCGGCCGCCGGCCGGTGCACCGCGACGCCTACCGCTCGCAGGACTGGTGACGCGGGACCGGTGAAGCGGGACCCGTGACGCGGGAACCGGTGGAGCGGGACCGGCGACGCCGGACGGGTCGCGCGCGACAGGTGACGCGAAGGCCCGTGACGACCGGCCGCCCCGGGTCCCGCCCGGCGCCTCCCCGGCGATCACACCCCGGCTGTCAGTGCCGAGTCGTACGGTGGGGGCATGCGGCCAGTCTCCAAGATCGAACGTACGGTGGCGCCCTTCGAGGTCGTCAGCCCCTACCAGCCCAGCGGCGACCAGCCGGCGGCCATCGCCGAGCTGGACCGGCGCATCCGCGCCGGCGAGAAGGACGTCGTGCTGCTCGGCGCCACCGGCACGGGCAAGTCGGCCACCACGGCCTGGATGATCGAGAAGCTCCAGCGCCCCACCCTGGTGATGGCGCCGAACAAGACGCTCGCCGCCCAGCTGGCCAACGAGTTCCGCGAGCTCCTGCCGAACAACGCGGTGGAGTACTTCGTCTCGTACTACGACTACTACCAGCCCGAGGCGTACGTCCCGCAGTCGGACACGTACATCGAGAAGGACTCCTCCATCAACGAGGAGGTCGAGCGGCTGCGCCACTCCGCCACCAACTCGCTGCTGACCCGCCGCGACGTGATCGTGGTCGCCTCCGTCTCCTGCATCTACGGCCTCGGCACGCCGCAGGAGTACGTGGACCGGATGGTCTCCCTCAAGGTCGGCGACGAGATCGACCGCGACCAGCTGCTGCGCCGCTTCGTCGACATCCAGTACACGCGCAACGACGTGGCGTTCGCCCGCGGCACCTTCCGGGTCCGCGGCGACACCATCGAGATCTTCCCGGTGTACGAGGAGCTCGCCGTCCGCATCGAGATGTTCGGCGACGAGATCGAGGCGCTCTCCACCCTGCACCCGCTCACCGGCGAGGTCATCAGCGACGACCGGCAGCTGTACGTCTTCCCCGCCAGCCACTACGTCGCGGGACCCGAGCGCATGGAGCGGGCCGTCAACGACATCGAGGCCGAGCTGGAGCAGCGCCTGGCGGAGCTGGAGAAGCAGGGCAAGCTCCTGGAGGCCCAGCGGCTGCGCATGCGCACCACGTACGACATCGAGATGATGCGCCAGATCGGTTCGTGCTCCGGCATCGAGAACTACTCGATGCACTTCGACGGCCGCCTGCCGGGCTCCCCGCCCAACACCCTCCTCGACTACTTCCCCGAGGACTTCCTGCTCGTCATCGACGAGTCGCACGTCACCGTGCCGCAGATCGGCGCCATGTACGAGGGCGACGCCTCCCGCAAGCGCACCCTCGTCGACCACGGCTTCCGGCTGCCCTCGGCGCTCGACAACCGCCCGCTGAAGTGGGAGGAGTTCCAGGAGCGGATCGGCCAGACCGTCTATCTGTCCGCCACCCCCGGCACCTACGAGCTGTCGCGCGGGGACGGCTTCGTCGAGCAGATCATCCGCCCGACCGGCCTCGTCGACCCCGAGGTCGTCGTCAAGCCCACCGAGGGCCAGATCGACGACCTGGTGCACGAGATCCGGCTGCGCACCGAGCGCGACGAGCGGGTGCTCGTCACCACGCTCACGAAGAAGATGGCCGAGGACCTCACGGACTACTTCCTCGAGCTGGGGATCCAGGTCCGCTATCTGCACAGCGACGTCGACACCCTGCGCCGCATCGAGCTGCTGCGCGAGCTGCGCGCCGGCGAGTACGACGTGCTGGTCGGCATCAACCTGCTCCGCGAGGGCCTCGACCTGCCCGAGGTGTCCCTGGTCGCCATCCTGGACGCCGACAAGCAGGGCTTCCTGCGCTCCGGCACCTCGCTGATCCAGACCATCGGCCGCGCCGCCCGCAACGTCTCCGGCCAGGTCCACATGTACGCCGACACGATCACCCCGGCGATGGCGCAGGCCATCGACGAGACCAACCGACGCCGCGACAAGCAGATCGCCTACAACAAGGCCAACGGCATCGACCCGCAGCCGCTGCGCAAGAAGATCAACGACATCGTCGCCACCATCGCGCGCGAGGAGATCGACACCGAGGAGCTGCTCGGTTCGGGCTACCGCAAGTCGAAGGACGGCAAGGGCGCCAAGGCCCCCGTGCCCTCGCTCGCCGCGCACGCGCCCCGGGGCAAGGGCGTCAAGGCGGGCGCGACCATGGAGCTCGGCGACCGTCCGGCGACCGAACTGGCCGGGATCATCGAGGAGATGACCGACCGCATGAAGGCCGCCGCCGCGGAGCTGCAGTTCGAGGTCGCGGCCCGGCTGCGCGACGAGGTGTCCGAACTGAAGAAGGAGCTGCGCCAGATGAAGGAGGCCGGCCTGGCCTGACGGGTGCTCCGGGCGGGGGCCCCGGACGTGGCCCGGTGTGTTGCAAGACCGACACAAAACCGGGCCCGTCGGGGCAGGTTGTCAGTGCCCCTGCGTAGGGTGCTGAACACACCGATGAGAGGGGCAGCGCGTGACGGTCAACTTGTCCAAGGGACAGGCCATCAGTCTGGAGAAGCAGGGCGGAGGCAGCCTGACCTCCGTGCGGATGGGCCTGGGCTGGCAGGCGGCGCCCCGCCGCGGCCTGTTCGGCTCGCGCACCCGTGAGATCGACCTGGACGCCTCGGCCGTCCTCTTCGCCGACAAGCAGCCCATCGACGTGGTCTTCTTCCGTCACCTGGTCAGCGACGACGGCTCCGTCCGCCACACCGGCGACAACCTGGTGGGCGGCGTCGGCCAGGGCGGCGACGACGAGGCGATCCTGGTGGACCTCCAGCGGATCCCGGTGCACATCGACCAGATCGTCTTCACGGTGAACTCCTTCACCGGCCAGACCTTCCAGGAGGTGCAGAACGCGTTCTGCCGCCTCGTGGACGAGACCAACGGCCAGGAGCTCGCCCGCTACACGCTCAACGGCGGCGGCCCGTACACGGCGCAGATCATGGCCAAGGTGCACCGGGTCGGTTCGGGCTGGTCGATGACGGCCATCGGCAACCCGGCCAACGGCCGCACCTTCCAGGACCTGATGCCGGCGATCTTCCCGGTCCTGTAAGCGCCGGTCCGGCACGCGGCCGCAGCGCACACCCGCCGCACCAGGCACACCTGCATACGGAGAGACGGAACAGATGACCGCCGAGCTGGTCCGGGGGCAGAACCACCCCCTGCCCCACACCCGCCTGGAGATCCGGGTCTCGGCCGGTCATCCGGTCCTCGCCGCGGTCACCCTCGGCGACGAGCAGGGCCGGATCGCCGGCCCCGAGGCCGTCGCCCACCCCGGCGCGGCCGCGCTGCCCGGGATCGAGGTGCCCCGGCAGGCCGCGGACCGGCACCGCCTCGCCGTCGACCTGAAGGCCGTCCGGGACACCGTCCACCGGGTCTGCGTCCTCCTCGCGCTGCCCGTCGGCGCCGGCGGCCCGGCCCGCTTCGGGGCCACGGCCGCCCCCGTCGTCACCGTCGCCGCACCCGACGGCAGCGGCGTCGCCGACTACACGGTCACCGGCCTCGACCGCGAGACCGCGGTGATCGCCCTGGAGCTCTACCGCCGCCAGGGCGCCTGGAAGGTCCGGGCCGTCGGCCAGGGGTACGAGGGCGGGCTGGCCGCCCTCCTCGCCGACCAGGGCCTCCCGGACCCCGGGGAACTCGCCGGCACGGTCCTGGAGGCCGTCGCCCAGGGCCTCGCCCGCTCCGTCGCCGCGCCGCCGCCGCGCCTCCCCGAGACCGACCGGGCCCGCCGGACGACCCCGGCCTCCACGCCCACCCCGACCCCGGCCTCCACGCCCACCCCGGCCCCGGCCTCCACGCCCACCCCGGCGCCGGCCGCCCCTCCCGGCCCGGTCCCGCAGCCGCCGTCCGCGAGCACCGGCCCCATCGACTACACCCACCCCGGCCGCCGCCCGTCGCCCGGGCCCGCCCCGGCGACGGTGCCGCCCGCGCCGGACGCCGGCCCCGCCGCGCACCCGGCACCCGTCGCCGGGGACGCCACCGGCTGGACGATGGACGAGCGGCTCTACAACCAGGTGTGGGGCATGTTCGAGGACCTGGCCCGCACCACCGCCGCGTACCGCAGCGCCTGCCAGTTCGCCGAGTCCCGGCTCGACCAGGAGCTCGACCGGGTCCTGTCCGACCCCCGCGCCCGGATCGGCGGCGCGGGCGACGCCGCCCGGGCCGAGGCCAGGGCGAAGCACGACGAGCTCACCGCCCGCGCCCGGGAGGCCCTGGACCGCGACCTCGCCCAGCTGGCCGCCGAGTCCGAGGTGGTCGAGCCCGCGCTGCCGCCGGCCTACGCCCGCTGGGACAGCCCGGTCTGGCAGGCGTACCGCGTGCCCATGGAGGCGCCGATGGCCGTCCGGCTCGGCGATCTGCACCTCCCGGAGCGGACCGGGCTGCGCATCCCGTTCCTGGCCCGGCTGCCGCTCGCCCGCGGCCTCTGGGTGGACTCGGGGCGCGGCCACTCGGTGGACGCCGCGCTGCTCGACGAGGCCGAGCTGCGCAGGGCCGCCCTGGAGTGCGCCGTCGCGCACGCCGTCCGGCTGCTCGCCGTGCACCCGGCGCACCGCTTCCGGGTGCGGGTGATCGACGCGGCCGGAGCGGGCGCGGCCGCGTTCGCACCGCTCGTCGAGGCGGGTGTGATCGAGGGGCCGCCGGCCGCCGGCGCGGCCGGGGTCTCGGCGGTCCTGGCGCAGCTCACCGAGCGGGTCGACCTGCTGCAGATGGCGGCGCGGGCCGATGCCTCCGAGGATCTGCCACCCGGCCTGGACACCGCCGAGGAGCTGCTGATCGTGCATGACTTCCCGCACGGTTTCGACGACCGCGCGGTCACCCGGCTGCGCTATCTCGCCGACGAGGGCCCGGCGGTCGGCACCCATCTGATGATGGTCGCGGACCGCGCGGACGCGGCGGCGTACGGGCCGGTGCTCGACCCGCTGTGGCGCTCGCTGACGCGGCTCACGCCGGTGCCCGACGACCACCTCGCCGACCCGTGGGTCGGGCACGCGTGGACGTACGAGCCGCCGGTCTTCCCGGCGGGCGGCGGGGTGCTGCGGCAGGTGCTCGCCCAGGTGGCCGACGGACGTGGGCAATGGGGACCCGATGGGCTCTGACCTGCTGTTTTGAGTTGGCTTTACCCTTCTCTTTACCTTTTCTTGGTTCTTCGGTACTCTCATGGCAGCGGAGGGGAGTACTCCCTATACGCGGCGTACCCGTCAATACGGACAGGTCAGACACCTGATCCCGGGGCGCCGGCCCGTGGACGGCGATGTGCCGCCGCCCCGGGTGGAAGAGACCTCCGGCAACGAGCAGGCTCCTCGCGAGCCGTACGACGCCGGAGGCGCAATGGACGTTTCTGTGACCCTGTGGGTGCTGACCATCCTCGGTCTGGCCGCCCTCATCTCGGTCGACTTCTTCATCGGACGCAAGCCGCACGACGTGTCGGTCAAGGAGGCCGGCATCTGGACGGTCGTCTGGATCGTCCTCGCCGGACTGTTCGGTCTCGGCCTGCTGGTCTTCGGCAACAGCCAGGCGTCCGGCGAGTTCTTCGCCGGATTCATCACGGAGAAGTCGCTCAGTGTCGACAACCTCTTCGTCTTCGTCCTGATCATGGCGAAGTTCTCCGTGCCGTCCCACCTCCAGCAGCGCGTGCTGCTCGTGGGCGTGCTCATAGCCCTGGTGCTCCGCGCGATCTTCATCGCCGCCGGAGCCGCGATCATCACCAGCTTCTCCTGGGTCTTCTACCTCTTCGGTGCCTTCCTGATCTACACCGCCTGGAAGCTCATCAAGGAGGCGCGCGCGGACGAGGAGGAGGAAGAGTTCGAGGAGAACCGTCTCCTCAAGTCCATCGAGAAGAAGTTCGGCGTCGCCGACCGCTACCACGGCACCAAGCTCTTCATCCGTGACCACGGCAAGCGCGTGCTGACCCCGCTGATGGTCGTCATGCTCGCGATCGGCACGACCGACGTGCTGTTCGCGCTCGACTCCATCCCGGCGATCTTCGGTCTCACCCAGGACCCGTACATCGTCTTCACCGCCAACGCCTTCGCCCTCATGGGTCTGCGCCAGCTGTACTTCCTGATCGGCGGCCTGCTCAAGAAGCTGGTCCACCTCAGCTACGGCCTGTCGGTGATCCTCGGCTTCATCGGCGTGAAGCTGGTTCTGCACGCCCTGCACGAGTCGGGCGTCCACGTCCCCGAGATCTCGATCCCGTTCTCGCTCGCCGTCATCTGCGGCGTCCTGATCGTCACCACGATCACCAGCCTCCTCGCCACGAGGAAGCAGGAGCGGCGCGAGGCGGCCGAGACGGCCGAGGCAGAGAAGAGCGCGGTCGACGCCTGACCCGTACGACCCCGAAGGGGCCGGTGCGCGCGGTTCACCACCGCGCGCACCGGCCCCTTTCGCCGTTAAGCGGGCTCCGGTTCCGGCTCCCGCACCGCCACCCGGGCCGGCAGCGTCTCCGGGAGCAGCGCGAAGCAGCCCAGGCTCACCAGCGCCACCACCGTCAGATACGCGGCCACGCCCCACGGCGGGCCAGCGCGGCCCTCCGAGAGCGCCGTCGCCACGATCGGGGTGAGCGCGCCGCCGAGGACGCCCGCCAGGTTGTAGCCGACGGCCGCGCCCGTGCAGCGCACCCGCGGCTCGTACAGCTCCGGCAGGTACGCGGCGACCACCGCGAACATCGAGATGAACGCGAGCAGCGAGCCGAGGAAGCCGAGGAACATCAGCAGCGGTCGGCCGGTGTGCAGCAGCGCGACCATCGGGAACATCCACAGCGCGGAGGCCGTGCAGCCCGCCAGGCACATGGTCCGGCGGCCGAAGCGGTCGCCGAGCAGCGCCACGAACGGGGTCACCGCGCCCTTGATCGCGACCGCCGCCATCACGCAGGTGAGCATGACCGCGCTGGAGACGCCGAGGTGCTCCGTGCCGTAGGTCAGGGCCCAGGTGGAGACCGTGTAGAAGACGGCATAGCCGACGGCCAGCGCGCCCGCGGTGAGCAGCACGAGCCGCCAGTGCCCGCGGATCACCTCGGTGAGCGGGGCGCTCGCGCGGCGGCCCTCGGCGGCCAGGGCCTCGAACTGCGGGGTCTCGGCGAGCGAGGAGCGCAGCAGCAGTCCGGCGGCGGCGAGCAGGCCGGCCGCCCAGAACGGCACCCGCCAGCCCCAGGCGCGGAACTCGGCGTCGCTCAGGCCGGTGGTCAGCGCGAGCATCACCCCGTTGGCGAGCAGGAAGCCGACCGCGGGTCCGATCTGCGGGAAGCTCGCCCACAGCGCCCGCCGCCCCTCCGGGGCGTGCTCGGCGGTCAGCAGCACCGCGCCGCCCCATTCCCCGCCGAGGCCGAGGCCCTGCAGGAAGCGCAGCACGAGCAGCAGGACGGGGGCGGCCACGCCGATCGACTCGTACGTGGGGACGCAGCCGACCGCGACCGTGGCGGAGCCGGTGAGCAGCAGCGAGGCGAAGAGCACCGGGCGGCGGCCGTGCCGGTCGCCGACATGACCGAAGACGACCGAGCCGAGCGGCCGGGACAGGAAGCCGACCGCGAAGGTGCCGAAGGCGGCGAGGGTGCCGGCGACGGGGGAGAAGGACGGGAAGAAGAGCGGGCCGAGGACGAGTGCGGCGGCCGTGCCGTAGACGAAGAAGTCGAAGAACTCGATGGCCGTGCCGACGAGCGAGGCCGCGGCGAGCCGGCCCATCGACGGCGACGGGCGGGCGGTGGGCGGCGACGGAGGGTGACTGTGGTGCATGTGGCGCCAACTACCCGCCCGCCGTGCGGGTTACGGGGGCGCGCGGTGGTGACCGGAGGGTCACCACCCGCGCACGGCCGTCACCGGCCGTGCGTCACCAGCCGCGCTCGCGCCACTCCGCGAGGTGCGGGCGCTCGGCGCCGAGGGTGGTGTCGCCGCCGTGGCCGGGGTAGACCCAGGTCTCGTCGGGGAGGGCGTCGAAGAGCTTGGTCTCCACGTCGTGGAGGAGGCTCGCGAACGCCTCGGGGTCCTTCCAGGTGTTCCCGACGCCGCCGGGGAAGAGGCAGTCGCCGGTGAACACGTGCGCGTGGCCGTGCGGGTCGTCGTAGACCAGGGCGATCGATCCGGGGGTGTGGCCTACCAGGCGGCGGGCGGTCAGCTCGACGCGGCCGACCTTGACCGTGTCGCCGTCCTCGACGCGGACGTCGGTCGGAACGGGGATGCCGTCGGCGTCGTACGCGCCCGCGTACGTCGTGGCGCCGGTGGCGGCGACGACCTCGGCCAGGGCCTGCCAGTGGTCGCCGTGCTGGTGGGTGGTGACGACGGCCGTGATGCCGTCGTCACCGATCAGGTTGAGCAGGGTCCGGGGCTCGTTGGCCGCGTCGATCAGGAGCTGCTCGCCGGTCGCCCGGCAGCGCAGCAGATACGCGTTGTTGTCCATCGGGCCGACCGCGACCTTCGAGATCATCAGGTCGCTCAGCTCGTGCACGTCCGCCGGTCCGCCGACCTTCACCGCTCCGCTGTACGTCATGGGCTCAGCCTAGCCCCGGCCACCGGCGGGCGGGGCGGCAACTGCGGCTACAGGGGCGGGAGCTCGGGCAGCGGGCCGCCCTTCGTGACCAGCGCGGCGCCCTTGTCGCCGCGGCCGGCCAGCCAGCCGAGGAGGTCGCCGAGCGAGCCCTCCACGGTGACCGGGCCGCCCTCGGTGCCGCCGGTGGTGCCGAGGTCCCGGCCGTCGGCGGAGCGCAGCGTCACCGGGGGCACGTCGGACCGGCCGGACCAGCGGTCGGCGAGGAAGTCGATCTCCCGCAGCAGGAAGTCCTCCGGGAGGTCCGCGAGCTCGTAGCCGGCGCCCAGGTCCACGTGGTGCAGGGCCACCTCGACCCAGCGGCGGAAGGGCACCCGGGAGGCGCTGTCGGTGACGCCGTTGCGCAGCTCGACGGTGCGGCTCCAGTCCGCGGGCTCCTCGGTGACGGCCTGGAAGCGGTCGGCGGTGGCGCGCAGGTCGGCGAGCTGGACGTCGAGCGGCCGGCCGGCGTCGCGCTCGATGTCGGCGTCGCGGGTGGCGCCGTCCTGGTACATCGGCAGGCCGTGGAGGACGTTCACGAGGGCGTCGGCGTTGCGGGCGACGTGGGCCAGGACATGGCCCCGGGTCCAGCCCGGAAGCCGTGACGGCTCGGCGAGTGCCGCGTTGTCCCAGGAGGAGACGGCGGCGAGGAGCCGGTCGGTCGCCTCGCGCACGGAGGCCAGGTCACGCAGATGATCGATCATGGCGCCGACCCTAGGGGCTCCCGGGCCGGTCCGGCCAGGCCTCCCGGGCTCCGACCTGGGCGAAGGCCGGGGTGACGGCCTGGGCGCCGCCACTCGTTCGGGTGAAGACGGTGACCGACGGCCGGAAATCGAATGTGCGTGCTATAGGCTCGATGGAAGCATCCGGCATCCTTGGTTGTTGGGTGTTCAGGCACATCCGCTCTCTCAAGAAAGGTGCGGACCGGCGTGGCCGACCGTCTCATCGTCCGTGGCGCTCGCGAGCACAACCTCAAGAACGTCTCGCTCGACCTCCCCCGTGACTCGCTCATCGTCTTCACCGGGCTGTCCGGGTCGGGCAAGTCCTCCCTCGCGTTCGACACGATCTTCGCCGAGGGGCAGCGCCGGTACGTCGAGTCGCTCTCCTCCTACGCCCGTCAGTTCCTCGGCCAGATGGACAAGCCGGACGTCGACTTCATCGAAGGTCTGTCGCCCGCCGTCTCCATCGACCAGAAGTCGACCTCGCGCAACCCGCGCTCGACCGTCGGCACGATCACCGAGGTCTACGACTACCTCCGGCTGCTCTTCGCCCGCATCGGCAAGCCGCACTGTCCCGAGTGCCGCCGGCCGATCTCCCGCCAGTCGCCGCAGGCCATCGTCGACAAGGTCCTGGAGCTGCCCGAGGGCAGCCGCTTCCAGGTGCTGTCGCCGCTCGTCCGCGAGCGCAAGGGCGAGTTCGTCGACCTCTTCGCCGACCTCCAGACCAAGGGCTACAGCCGCGCCCGGGTCGACGGGCAGACGATCCAGCTCAGCGAGCCGCCGACGCTGAAGAAGCAGGAGAAGCACACCATCGAGGTGGTCGTCGACCGCCTCACCGTGAAGGACAGCGCCAAGCGCCGGCTCACCGACTCCGTCGAGACGGCGCTCGGGCTCTCCGGCGGCATGGTCGTGCTCGACTTCGTCGACCTCGCCGAGGACGACCCCGAGCGCGAGCGGATGTACTCGGAGCACCTCTACTGCCCGTACGACGACCTGTCCTTCGAGGAGCTGGAGCCGCGCTCCTTCTCCTTCAACTCGCCCTTCGGCGCCTGCCCCGACTGCACCGGCATCGGCACCCGCATGGAGGTCGACCCCGAGCTGGTCGTCCCCGACGAGGAGAAGTCCCTCGACGAGGGAGCCATCCACCCCTGGTCGCACGGCCACACCAAGGAGTACTTCGGCCGGCTCATCGGCGGCCTCTCCCAGGCCCTCGGCTTCCGCACCGACATCCCGTACGCCGGACTGCCGCAGCGCGCCAAGAAGGCACTGATGCACGGCCACAAGACCCAGGTCGAGGTGCGCTACCGCAACCGGTACGGCCGCGAGCGGGCCTACACCACGCCCGCCTTCGAGGGCGCCGTCTCCTTCGTGAAGAGGCGGCACAGCGAGGCCGAGAGCGACTCCAGCCGCGAGCGCTTCGAGGGCTACATGCGCGAGGTGCCCTGCCCCACCTGCGAGGGCACCCGCCTGAAGCCGATCGTCCTCGCGGTCACGGTGATGGAGAAGTCCATCGCCGAGGTCTCCGCGATGTCGATCAGCGACTGCGCCGAGTTCCTCGGCCGGCTCACCCTCAACGCCCGCGACAAGAAGATCGCCGAGCGGGTCCTCAAGGAGGTCAACGAGCGGCTGCGCTTCCTCGTCGACGTCGGCCTCGACTACCTCTCGCTCAACCGGGCCGCCGGCACCCTCTCCGGCGGCGAGGCCCAGCGCATCCGGCTCGCCACCCAGATCGGCTCCGGCCTGGTCGGCGTGCTCTACGTGCTCGACGAGCCGTCCATCGGCCTGCACCAGCGCGACAACCACCGTCTCATCGAGACCCTGGTCCGGCTGCGCGACATGGGCAACACGCTCATCGTCGTCGAGCACGACGAGGACACCATCAAGGTCGCCGACTGGATCGTCGACATCGGCCCCGGCGCCGGCGAGCACGGCGGCAAGGTGGTCCACACCGGACCGCTGAAGGAGCTGCTCGCCAACAAGGAGTCGATCACCGGGCAGTACCTGTCCGGCCGCCGGTCCATCACCACGCCGCACATCCGCCGTCCCGTGGACCCCTCGCGCAGCCTCACCGTGCACGGCGCCCGCGAGAACAACCTGCAGGACATCGACGTCTCCTTCCCGCTCGGCGTCCTCACCGCCGTCACCGGAGTCTCCGGCTCCGGCAAGTCGACGCTGGTCAACGACATCCTCTACACCCACCTCGCGCGCGAGCTGAACGGCGCCAAGTCGGTGCCCGGCCGGCACACCCGGGTGGACGGCGACGACCTCGTCGACAAGGTCGTGCACGTCGACCAGTCGCCCATCGGCCGTACCCCGCGGTCCAACCCGGCGACCTACACCGGCGTCTTCGACCACGTCCGCAAGCTCTTCGCGGAGACGATGGAGGCGAAGGTCCGCGGCTATCTGCCCGGCCGCTTCTCCTTCAACGTCAAGGGCGGCCGCTGCGAGAACTGCTCCGGCGACGGCACCATCAAGATCGAGATGAACTTCCTCCCGGACGTCTACGTCCCGTGCGAGGTCTGCCACGGCGACCGGTACAACCGGGAGACCCTGGAGGTCCACTACAAGGGCAAGTCCATCGCCGAGGTCCTGGACATGCCGATCGAGGAGGCCCTGGACTTCTTCGAGGCCGTCCCGACCATCTCCCGCCACCTGCGCACGCTCACCGAGGTCGGCCTGGGCTACGTCCGGCTCGGCCAGTCCGCGCCGACGCTCTCCGGCGGCGAGGCCCAGCGCGTCAAGCTCGCGAGCGAGCTGCAGAAGCGCTCCACGGGCCGCACGGTCTACGTCCTGGACGAGCCGACCACGGGCCTCCACTTCGAGGACATCTCGAAGCTGATCAAGGTCCTGTCCGGGCTGGTCGACAAGGGCAACTCGGTGATCGTCATCGAGCACAACCTGGACGTCATCAAGACCGCGGACTGGATCATCGACATGGGCCCCGAGGGCGGCAGCGGCGGCGGTCTCGTCGTCGCCGAGGGCACGCCCGAGGAGGTCGCCTCGGTCCCGGCCAGCCACACCGGCAAGTTCCTCCGCGAGATCCTGGGCGGCCGCGTCAGCGACGCCGCGGCCTCGGTCCCGGCCGCGCGCACCGCCAAGAAGACCGCGGCCAAGAAGGCGCCGGCGAAGAAGGCGGCGCCCGCGAAGAAGACCGCTGCGAAGACGACCGCCGCGAAGAAGACGACCGCCCGGGCCCGCAAGGCCTGACGGTCACCGATCCGGCCCGAGGGGGCGCCCGCCGAGCAGGCGGGCGCCCCCTCGGGCGTTGGTCAGGCCTCCTCGGCCGTCGGGTAGGCCCGATCGGCCGTGGGCCAGGCCTGCTCGGCCGTCGGGTAGGCACCCTCGGCCGTCGGGTAGGCCTGCTCGGCCGTCGGCCTGGCGTCGCTCGGCGGTCGCAGTCAGGGGCCGCTCAGCCTTCGCTCAGGCCGGCCAGCTCGTGATCGTACGGAGGCTCCGCGCCCGCGCGCGTGCAGGTGACCGCCGCCGCGCGGGCGGCGAACGACAGCAGCTCGCGCCAGTCCTCCGGGCCCAGGGCGGCCGGCGGCCGGTCCGCCAGGCCGTGCAGCAGGGCCGCGTTCACGGTGTCGCCCGCGCCGATCGTGTCGACCACCCGCACCGGCACCGACGGCACGGACACCTCGAAGGAGCGTGTGAAGACCGTCATGCCCGCGCCGCCCCGGGTCAGCACCACCGCGTCCGGCCCCGCGGCCAGCCACTCCCGCGGAGAGCCGTCCAGCCAGTCGGCGTCCTCCTCCGACAGCTTCAGCAGGGACACGTACGGCAGCCAGGTCGCGAAGCGCTCCCGGTAGGCCGCCGGGTCCGGAAGCAGGGCCGGCCGGATGTTCGGGTCGAGCAGGGTGAAGGCGCCCTGCCAGTACGAGCGCCGCAGCAGCGCCTCGTACGCGCTCGCGCCCGGCTCCAGGGCGAGCGAGCAGGTCCCGAAGGCGACCGCCCGCACCCCCTCCGGCAGCTGCTCGGGCAGCGTGAAGAGCCGGTCGGCCGTGCCCTCCACGTAGAAGCCGTAGCGCGCGGAGCCGTCCGGGCCCACCGAGGCCACCGCCAGGGTCGTCGGCTCCGGACCGCGCTGCACCAGCCCGGTCGCCACGCCCGCGGACCGCAGCCCCGCGAGCAGCGCCTCGCCGAAGGCGTCCGTCGACACCCGCGAGCAGAAGGCGGCGTCCGCGCCGAGCCGGCCCAGCGCGACGGCCGTGTTGTACGGGCCACCGCCCGGCCGGGGCAGCAGCGGGGACAGCGGGCCCGGGGCCCCGTCCGGGACCAGGTCGATCAGGGACTCACCGGCGACGACGATCACGTACCGGAACGTAACCCATGGCCCGCCCGGCCCGACACCCCCGTGCGACAGCTCACGGACCCGGCGGCGGGGCGGCGACGGGCCGGGGGCGTAACCGGCGACGGGCCGGGGACGGAACCCGCGACGGACCTGGCGACAGACCCGCGCGAAAGGGAGCGAAACTCCGCCGGTATCGTCGGATGCCGGAACCGTCACCCCGTCCCCGTGGAGCGCTCATGTCCGGCCAGACCCCCCGCCGCACCGTACTGAAAGGCGCCGCCCTCGCCGGGGCCGCCGGGCTGGGTGTCGCCGCCTGCTCCACCGATTCCAAGCTCGGCCACGCCGAGAACCCCACGCCCACCGCCCCGGTCACGCTCGGCGCGCCCGACGAGGTGCCCGTCGGCGGCGCCAAGCTCTACCGCGAGCAGCGGGTCCTCGTGCACTGCCCGGCCAAGGGCCAGTACAAGGCGTTCAGCGCCCAGTGCACCCACGCCGGCTGCCTCCTCGACAAGATCGAGGACAACCACGGCAACTGCCCCTGCCACGGCAGCCGCTTCGACGTGGCCACCGGCCAGGCCGTCCAGGGCCCGGCGACGGTGCCGCTGCCCGAGGTCCCGGTGCGCGTCGAGAACGGCCGGCTGATCGCCGGCCCCAAGGCGTAACGCGCCCGGGGCGACACACTCCCGAGGTGTGACCCGCCCAAGGCGCCGCGCCCCGAGACGTGACACGCCCGGGGCGGCACGCCCCCAGGCGTGACGCCCTCAGTCGTCACACCCCCCTGGCGTGTCACCGGCAGGCCCACCGGCCCGATCTCACGCCCAGTCCCAGTCGATCCCCAGGATCCCGGGGCGCACCCCCTGCTCCACCAGGTGCACCGCGCGGTGCCGGCCGCTCAGCGTCAGCTCGGCCCGGCCGCCGCGCGGCGCACCCGCCGACGCCTGCGCGAACCGCCGGCAGCGCACCGGCAGCGCCGCCTCGTCGAAGCGGACCTGGAGCACGTACTGCCCGCCGGCGAAGCTGAACCCGCGCACGTACTCCCGGCTCGGCCCGCCCGTACCGTCCTCGAAGCCGTACGAGAAGAGGTACGTGTCCCCGGCCCGCAGCCGGGTGTCGAAGAGCAGCTCGGCGACGACCACCCCGGTGCCGGCGTGCCGCCGCACCCGTCCCGTACGGCAGTTCTCCGCAGCCCGCACCACCACCCGGGACACCTCGCAGCCCGGGTCGCCCCGGTGGATCGCCAGATAGCGGTCGACGCCGTCCCGGTGCGCCCGCACCACCTGCTGCGAGTCCCGGCCCAGCAGCTCGCGCCCCGCCCCGATCCGCACCCGCTCCTGGTGGCCCACCGTGTGCAGCCCGCCGTCCGCAGGGCACTCCAGCTCCGCGAGCAGCTCCTCCACCGCCCCCGAGACCTCGACGAGCGAGCGGTACGAGCGGGTGGCCGGGCGCTCCACGTCGGTGCGGGCGGCCACGGCGTCGGTGAGCAGCCGCAGCAGCGAGTTGTCGGGCAGCTGGAGCACCTCCTCCAGGGCCCGCACCGCCTTCATCGACTCGGGCCGCTGCGGCCGGCGGGCGCCCTGCTGCCAGTAGCTCAGGCTCGTCACGCCGACCTTGACGCCCCGGTGCGCCAGATGGTGCTGGACCCGCTGGAGCGGCAGCCCGCGCACGGCGAGCGCGGTGCGCAGCGCCAGATGGAACGGGCCGGTGTGCAGCAACTGCACCAGATCGGCCTCGGATTGGCCCACGAGGACTCCTCAGTGAACGTTCACGGTGGGGGTGGCGGAGCGGCTGCCGCCGACGGCGAGTGGGCAGGTGGGCCGGGGACGGCTGTTCACACGCGGGTCACACCGTTCACAGCGCGCCGTCACCCCGCATTGAAGCGTGTTGACCCGCTCCGGACAACGCCCGATGCTCCTGGCAGCGTCCGGACGCGCTCCTCTCCTCCGACTCCCCACATCCCCACCCCGGGAGGAACGCGATGCGCACAAGCAAGCCGATCCTGGCGGCGCTGGCCGCGGCCGCCGCCCTGTGGCTCGTCCCCGCCGCGCCGGCGACCGCCGCGCCGGCGACCGCCGTACCGCCGACGGCAGCACCGCCGACGGCCGGCGGGCCGGCGGCCGAGAACGCCGGCACCCTGTCGTACAAGCGCCTGGACATCACCATGCAGGCGCAGCAGAAGAGCAACTGGTGCTGGGCCGGCGCCGGGAACACCATCGCCACCTACTACGGCCGCTCCTACTCCCAGAACCAGTTCTGCAACGCCGCCTTCAACCGTCAGCAGGGCTACGACTGCCCCAACTGGCAGGCCAACCTCTCCAACGTGCAGACCGGCCTGAGCTGGGCGGGCATCAACCCCGGCTCGTACGTGGACGGATGGCTGCGCTACTCGACCGTGCAGAGCGAGATCAACGCGAACCGGCCCGTCGAGACCCGGATCCAATGGGCGAGCGGCGGCGGCCACATGCACGTCCTCTACGGCTACGACGACGCCAACAGCTGGGTCTACTGGGGCGATCCGTGGCCGAGCAGCGACCGCTACAACTGGGCCTCGCACGCCTGGTACGTGAACAACGGCTCGTTCTCCTGGACCCACTCGCTCTACCGGATCGGGGCGTGACGACGATGAGCGTACGGAACCCGTGGACGCGAGCCGCCGCCACCGGTCTCCTCGGCGCCTCCGCCCTGACCGCACTCGGCGCCGTCCCCGCCGGTGCCGCGCCCCTGCCCACCGCGCCCACCCCCGAGCGGGCGGCCGCCGCGCCGCAGACGCTCGACACCGTCGCCCGCTTCTTCGCCCGGGACGGTCTGGCCCGCGCGGCGGGGCGGCCCCGTGTCGTAGGAGCCTCCGTTCCCGTACGGATCCTGTCGCCCGACTTCGTCGCCGGGAAGCCGGGAGCGCCGGTGGCCCGGGTCGAGTTCTACGCCGGCACGGCCGTCGCCGCCGACGGGCGGACGGCCTCGCTGTGGACGGTGCGCGGCGCGGACGGCGGCTGGCAGGTGGTGAACATCGCCACCGGCGACGACGAGCGGCGCTACAGCGAGCAGGGGCGGCGGGCGCTGCCCGGCGGCCTGGTCTTCCGCGAGCCGCAGATCGACGCCTGGTACGTGCAGAAGGGCGCGAAGGTGCTGCCGCTGGACGAGGACGCGGTGCGGGCCGTGGGGCGGAACGGCACCACGCTCGCCGCCTACCGGGAGCGCGTCGTCCGGGCGTACGGCGACAAGCTGCCCGGTTCGGCGTACGCGCGCAGGGGCGCGGCCGGCGGCTACGACACGTCCGCGCCCCCCGCCCGCGCGGCCGCCCCCGCCCCGCTCGCCGTCCATGACGAGCCGGGCTCCGCCCTGGCCCCCGTCCTGGCGGGCGCGGGCGCCGTTCTCGCCCTGGGGCTGGTCGCCGCGGCGGCACTCCGCCGCCGGGGCGGGACCGGGACGGCCTGACGGCGAGCGGGGCGGAGGCGCCGCGAGCGGCCGGGCCCGGCCTGTGGCACCTCCGCCCAGCGGAAAGACGAGGGCGGGGGAGGGCTCGCCGCACACCCCTCCGCCGCCCCCGCACGCCGCCCCGACCCCGGGCCCGCGCCCCCGCACCGGCCCCTCCCCAGGACTTGCACGCTGGCCCCGGCCCTTCGCCCCCTTCTCACTGCGCCAGATATCCGCCGTCCACCGGCAGCACCGCCCCCGTCACGAACGACGCCTCGTCCGATGCCAGGAACACGATCGCCGCGGCCACCTCCTCCGGGCGGCCGAAGCGGCCCATCGGGTGGGCCCGGGACACCGTCTCCAGGTACTCGGGGCCGCCGGGTTCGTGGCGGACGGCGGCGACGCGTTCGGTCTCGATCGTGCCGGGGGCGACCGCGTTGACGCGGATGCCGTGCGGGGCCCACTCCACGGCCAGGTGTTTGGTCAGGCCGGTCGCCACGAACTTGGCCGGACCGTAGACCGCCTGCCTGGCCTGGCCGGCCACGCCCGAGACGGAGGAGGTGCACACGATCGCGCCGCCTCCGCCACCGCGCATCGCCTCGATCGCGTACTTGCAGGTCAGGAACATGCCGCGGCCGTCGACCGCCATCACGTGGTCGAAGTCCGCGGCGCTCGCCTCCACCACGTCGAGCAGCGGGATCACGCCGGCGTTCGCCACCAGCACGTCGAGCCGGCCGAAGCGCTCCACCGCCGTGGTGATCATCCGCCGGGCGTCCGCCTCCCGCGCGACGTCGCCGGTCACCGTCACGAAGCCGTCGCCGAGCGTGCCGAGCCGCTCCTCGTCCACGTCCGCCGCCACCACCCGGGCGCCCTCCGCCGCGAAGCGCAGCGCCGTCGCCCGGCCGATCCCGCTGGCCGCGCCGGTGATCACGCACACCCGGTCCGCCAGTCGCCCTGAACCCTCGTTCGTCATGTCCGGCCAACGAGCGGGAGGGGCCCGAGTGTCGGCCTGAGTGTCGGTCCCCGCCAGTAGGGTGGGGACCATGGCCGACCCCTCCAGCTACCGCCCCAGGCCGGGAGAGATCCCCGACTCGCCGGGGGTCTACAAGTTCCGCGACGAGCACCGCCGGGTGATCTACGTCGGGAAGGCGAAGTCCCTGCGCCAGCGGCTGGCGAACTACTTCCAGCCGCTCGCGAGCCTGCACCCGCGCACGGCGACGATGGTGACCACGGCCGCCTCCGTGGAGTGGACCGTCGTGTCGACCGAGGTCGAGGCGCTGCAGCTGGAGTACTCCTGGATCAAGGAGTTCGATCCCCGGTTCAACGTCAAGTACCGGGACGACAAGAGCTACCCCTACCTCGCCGTGACGCTGAACGAGGAGTTCCCGCGCGTCCAGGTCATGCGCGGCCACAAGAAGAAGGGCGTGCGCTACTTCGGGCCGTACGCGCACGCGTGGGCGATCCGCGAGACCGTCGACCTGATGCTGCGGGTCTTCCCGGTCCGCACGTGCTCCGCGGGCGTCTTCCGCAACGCCGCCTCGGCCGGCCGGCCCTGTCTGCTCGGCTACATCGGCAAGTGCTCGGCGCCCTGCGTCGGCCGGGTCACGCCCGAGGAGCACCGCGAACTGGCCGACGACTTCTGCGACTTCATGACCGGCCGCACCGGCACGTACATCCGCCGCCTGGAGAAGCAGATGACGCTGGCGGCCGAGGACATGGAGTACGAGCGGGCCGCCCGGCTGCGCGACGACATAGAGGCGCTGCGCAAGGCCATGGAGAAGAGCGCCGTGGTGCTCGCCGACGCCACCGACGCCGACCTGATCGCGCTCGCCGAGGACGAGCTGGAGGCCGCCGTGCAGATCTTCCACGTGCGCGGCGGACGCGTGCGCGGTCAGCGCGGCTGGGTCACCGACAAGGTCGAGGCCGTCGACACGGCCGGGCTCGTCGAGCACGCCCTCCAGCAGCTGTACGGCGAGGAGAGCGGCGACGCGGTCCCCAAGGAGGTCCTGGTCCCCGCCCTGCCGGAGGACACCGAGGCCGTCACCGCCTGGCTCTCCGGCCGCCGCGGGTCCCAGGTGTCCCTGCGGATCCCGCAGCGCGGCGACAAGAAGGACCTGATGGCGACGGTCGCGCGCAACGCGCAGCAGGCGCTCGTGCTGCACAAGACCAAGCGCGCCAGCGACCTGACCACCCGCTCCCGGGCCCTGGAGGAGATCGCCGAGGCCCTGGACCTGGACTCGGCGCCGCTGCGCATCGAGTGCTTCGACATCTCGCACCTCCAGGGCGAGGACGTCGTGGCGTCCATGGTCGTCTTCGAGGACGGGCTGCCGCGCAAGAGCGAGTTCCGCCGCTTCCAGATCAAGGGCCGTGTCGGAGACACGCAGATCTGGCACGGCGAGGGTCAGGACGACGTCCGGTCCATGCACGAGGTGATCAGCCGCCGCTTCAGGCGCTACCTCCTGGAGAAGGAGAAGACGGGGGAATGGGGCGACGGGGAGGTGCCCGGCGACGCCGCCGACACCCTCACCGACGCCCCCGCGGCCGCCGAGGACGACGGGCGGCCCAAGCGCTTCGCCTACCCGCCGCAGCTCGTCGTCGTCGACGGCGGGCAGCCGCAGGTCGCGGCCGCCCGGCGCGCCCTCGACGAGCTCGGCATCGACGACGTCGCCGTCTGCGGCCTCGCCAAGCGCCTGGAGGAGGTCTGGCTGCCCGGCGACGACGACCCGGTCGTGCTGCCCCGCTCCTCCGAGGGCCTCTACCTCCTCCAGCGGGTACGTGACGCGGCTCACGACTTCGCCATCCGCTACCAGCGGTCCAAGCGGACCAAACGCATCCGCACCAGCCCGCTCGACGCCGTCCCCGGCCTGGGCGAGACGCGCAAACAGGCGCTCATCAAGCATTTCGGCTCGGTCAAACGGCTCCGGCAGGCGACAATCGAGCAGATCTGCGAGGTCCCCGGCATGGGCCGGAAGACGGCCGAGGCCGTGGCGGTGGCCCTCGCGCAGGCCGCCCCGGCCGCGCCCGCCGTGAACACGGCCACAGGAGAGATCATGGAAGACGACGGGGGCACCACGGCATGACCGAGCACGGCCAGCACAGCGAGAACGACCAGCGCAACGAGTACGAAGACGGAGCACCGGACATGGAAACGGGCACCCCAGAGCCCGCCGGCGAGAACAACGGCGAGAACGGCACCGCCGACGCGGCCATCCCCGAACTGGTGATCATCTCCGGCATGTCCGGCGCCGGCCGGTCCACCGCGGCGAAGTGCCTGGAGGACCTCGGCTGGTTCGTCGTCGACAACCTGCCGCCCGCGCTGATCCCCACCATGGTGGAGCTCGGCGCCCGCTCCCAGGGGAACGTGGCGCGGATCGCGGTCGTCGTCGACGTCCGCGGCCGGCAGTTCTTCGACAACCTCAAGGACTCCCTCGCGGCCCTCGACGCCCAGCAGGTCACCCGCCGGATCGTCTTCCTGGAGTCCTCCGACGAGGCCCTCGTCCGGCGCTTCGAGTCGGTCCGCCGCCCGCACCCGCTGCAGGGCGACGGCCGCATCGTCGACGGCATCGCCGCCGAGCGCGACCTGCTGCGCGAGCTGCGCGGCGACGCCGACCTGGTGATCGACACCTCCAGCCTCAACGTGCACGAACTGCGGGCCAAGATGGACGCCCAGTTCGCCGGCGATGAGGAGCCCGAGCTGCGGGCCACCGTGATGTCGTTCGGCTTCAAGTACGGACTGCCGGTCGACGCCGACCTCGTCGTCGACATGCGCTTCCTGCCGAACCCGCACTGGGTCCCCGAGCTGCGCCCCTTCACCGGCCTCAACGAGGAGGTCGCCAACTACGTCTACAACCAGCCCGGCGCCAAGGAGTTCCTGGACCGCTACACCGAGCTGCTCCAGCTGATCGCCGCCGGCTACCGCCGCGAGGGCAAGCGCTACGTGACCATCGCCGTCGGCTGTACCGGCGGCAAGCACCGCTCGGTCGCCACCGCCGAGAAGCTGGCCGCCCGCCTGGCATCGGAGGGCGTCGAGACCGTCGTCGTCCACCGTGACATGGGGCGCGAGTGAAGCCGTACCGCCGGCGCACGTCCACCCTCTCCGTCCGTACGCTCCGCAGGCGCGGCGCCCAGCCCAAGGTCGTCGCGCTCGGCGGCGGCATGGGCCTGTCGGCCTCCCTCGCCGCCCTGCGCCGGATCACCGGCGACCTGACCGCCGTGGTCACCGTCGCCGACGACGGAGGCTCCAGCGGCCGGCTCCGCGAGGAGCTGGGCGTGCTGCCGCCGGGCGACCTCCGCAAGGCGCTCGCCGCGCTGTGCGGCGACGACGACTGGGGCCAGACCTGGGCCCGGGTCATCCAGCACCGCTTCCAGTCCCAGGGCGAGATGCACGGCCACGCCGTCGGCAACCTGCTGATCGTCGCCCTCTGGGAGCAGCTCGGCGACCCCGTGCAGGCCCTGGACCTGGTCGGCCGGCTGCTCGGCGCCCAGGGCCGGGTACTGCCCATGTCCGCGGTGCCGCTGGAGCTCCAGGCCCTGGTCAGGGGCCACGACCCGGCCCGCCCGCACGACGTGGACACGGTACGGGGCCAGGCCACCGTGGCGCTCACGCCCGGCGAGGTGCAGTCGGTGCACCTGGTGCCGAACGACCCGCCGGCCGTGCCGGAGGCGGTCGCCGCCGTCCTGGACGCGGACTGGGTGGTGCTGGGTCCGGGCTCCTGGTTCTCCTCGGTGATCCCGCACCTCCTCGTGCCCGAGCTCCTCGACGCCCTGATGGAGACCAAGGCCCGCCGGGTGCTCTCGCTGAACCTCGCGCCGCAGCCCGGAGAAACCGAGGGCTTCTCCCCGCAGCGTCATTTGGAGGTTTTGGCCCGACACGCCCCTAAACTCGCCCTGGACGTGGTGCTGGCCGACGAGGCCGCCGTGCCCGACGCGTCAGCGAGAGAGCCCCTCGCCGAAGCCGCCAAGCGGCTCGGCGCCGCGGTCGAGCTGGCGCCGGTGGCCAGGCCCGACGGTGCTCCGAAACATGATCCGGAGCTGTTGGCCGCCGCGTACGACCGTATTTTTCGGATGCATGGAAGGATCGGCCCATGGCGATGACGGCAGCGGTGAAGGACGAGATCTCCCGGCTCCCCGTCACCCGGACCTGCTGCAGGAAGGCCGAGGTCTCGTCGATCCTGCGGTTCGCGGGCGGGCTGCACCTGGTGAGCGGCCGGATCGTGATCGAGGCCGAGCTGGACACCGCGATGGCGGCGCGCCGGCTCAAGCGGGACATCCTGGAGATCTTCGGGCACAGCTCCGAGCTGATCGTGATGGCCCCCGGCGGGCTGCGCCGCGGCTCGCGCTTCGTGGTGCGGGTGGTCGCCGGCGGCGACCAGCTGGCCCGGCAGACCGGTCTGGTGGACGGCCGCGGCCGCCCCATCCGCGGCCTGCCCCCGCAGGTCGTCTCCGGGGCCACCTGTGACGCCGAGGCGGCCTGGCGCGGCGCGTTCCTGGCGCACGGCTCGCTGACCGAGCCGGGCCGCTCCTCCTCCCTGGAGGTCACCTGCCCCGGCCCGGAGGCCGCGCTCGCCCTGGTCGGCGCCGCCCGACGGCTCTCCATCGCCGCCAAGGCCCGCGAGGTCCGCGGCGTGGACCGGGTCGTGGTCCGCGACGGCGACGCCATCGGCGCCCTGCTGACCCGGCTCGGCGCGCACGAGTCGGTGCTCGCCTGGGAGGAGCGGCGGATGCGGCGCGAGGTCCGCGCCACCGCCAACCGGCTCGCCAACTTCGACGACGCCAACCTGCGCCGCTCGGCCCGCGCCGCCGTGGCCGCCGGCGCGCGCGTGCAGCGTGCCCTGGAGATCCTCGGCGAGGAGGTGCCGGAGCACCTGGCCGCCGCCGGACGGCTGCGGATGGAGCACAAGCAGGCCTCCCTGGAGGAGCTGGGCGCGCTCGCCGACCCGCCGCTCACCAAGGACGCGGTGGCCGGCCGGATCCGCCGGCTGCTCGCCATGGCCGACAAGCGGGCGCAGGACCTGGGCATCCCCGGGACCGAGTCCAACCTGACGGAGGAGCTGGACGACAGCCTCGTCGGCTGACGCCCCGGGCCGATCCCGAAAAGCCCCAACTCCGCGCTGCCGGTGCCTTTCTGAGGTACCGGCAGTTCCGTTTGGCGTACCCGGGGGCGGGCTTCGGCCGACCCGCCGTCCGCACCCTTGACAGGGGTATGAGCCCCCACGAGCCTGGCGTCTGTTCACTTTCGTGGCAGACAACAGCAAGGGGGGCTTATGAGACGCGGAGCGAGATCGATCCTCGCCGCGGCTTCACTGCTGATCGCGGGTCTGGTGGCGGCGCCCGTCGCCGGAGCACGGCCGAACCACGGGAACGACGCCGACGCCCTCTCCGTCTACCGGGCGACGGTCACCCAGCAGCAGGTGCCGCTGCTCCTCGAGGCCGGCACCGACGCGCACGAGCTGACCGAACAGGTGCCCGCCAAGGGCTCCGCCACCGTCGAGCTCTACCTCACCGCCCGGCAGGCCGGGCAGCTGCGCCGGCAGGGCGTCCCGCTCAGCGAGCACACGCTGTCCGCGCAGGCCGAGCGGCGGGTCGCGGCCGCCGGGGACGGCGTCTTCCGCCCGTACGGCGGCAAGGGCGGCCTCAAGCAGGAGATCCTGGACACCGCCCGGACCCACCCCGGCCTCACCAAGGTCGTCTCCATCGGCAAGACCGTCAGGGGCCAGGACATCCTCGCGCTCAAGCTCACCAAGGGCGCGCGGCAGACCGAGGACGGGTCCCGGCCCGCCACCCTGTACATGTCCAACCAGCACGCCCGCGAGTGGATCACCCCCGAGATGACCCGGCGGCTGATGCACTACTACCTCGACGGCTACGGCAAGGACCCCCGGCTCACGAGGATCGTCGACACCACCGAGCTGTGGTTCGTGATCTCCGCCAACCCCGACGGCTACGACTTCACCCACGCCGACCCCGCCAACCGCCAGTGGCGCAAGAACCTGCGCGACAACGACGGCGACGGGCGGATCGGGCCCGGCGACGGCGTCGACCTCAACCGCAACTTCGCCTACAAGTGGGGCTACGACAACGAGGGCTCGTCCCCCGACCCGGCCGACGAGACCTACCGCGGCACCCGCGCCATGTCCGAGCCGGAGACCCGGGCCGTCGACGCCTTCGAGAAGCGCATCGGCTTCCGCTACGGCATCAACTACCACTCCGCCGCGCAGCTGCTGCTGTACGGCGTGGGCTGGCAGGTCGCCACCGACACCCCCGACGACGTGGCCCTCAAGGCGCTCGCCGGCACCCCGCAGAAGCCCGCGATCCCCGGCTACCGCTCCCAGGTCTCCTCCGAGCTCTACATCACCAACGGCGAGGCCGACGGACACGCCGCCAACGTCAACGGGATGCAGATGTTCACCCCGGAGATGTCGACCTGCGCCACCGCCTCCCGCGTGGACCCGAACGACGCCTGGAACCCGGCGGACTGCGCCTCCGTCTTCAACTTCCCCGACGACGAGAAGCTGATCCAGGCCGAGTTCGCGAAGAACATCCCGTTCGCGCTCGCCGTCGCCGAGACCACCGCCCACCCCGACCGCCCGGTCTCCCCGGTCGGCATCGAGGCCCCCGACTTCACCCCGAGCGCCTTCACCGCCTCGTACGCGAACGGCGCCGGCCAGGAGGTGTCCGTCACCGCCCGCAAGTCGCTGCGCGGCAAGACGCTCGCCTACCGGATCAACGGCGGCCGCGTCCACCGCGAGGCGCTCAAGGCCTGGCGCGGCGGCGAGACCTACGGCGGCGCGGACAACCTCTACTTCGACGAGTACCGCGCCGAGGTCGAGGGCGCCCGGCCCGGCGACGAGGTCGAGGTCTGGTACACCGCCCGCACGAGCGAGGGCAGGCCGACCGCGTCCGCCCCGTTCACGTACACCGTGGCGCAGCGGCCCCGCGCCGACGTCCTCGTCCTCGCCGACGAGGGCGGCACCACCGCCGCGAGGAACGCCGGCACCTATGTGGCGGCGCTCGCCGCGGCAGGCCGGAAGGCCGCCGTCTGGGACGTCGCCACCCAGGGCACCCCGCACCCGCTGGGCGTGCTGAGCCACTTCCGCACCGTCGTCTGGTACAGCGGCGCCGAGCAGCCCTCCGGCGGCACCCTGCTCGCCGTCCGCGCCTACCTCAACGAGGGCGGCAAGCTGATCAACGCGGGCGAGAAGTCCGGCGGGCTCGTCCAGCTCGGCCGGGCCGAGTCCAACGACTTCGCCCAGTACTACCTCGGCGCCTACCACCGCGCGGGCCTGAACGCCCCGCCGTCCTTCAGCGGCTCGGGCCGCCTCGGGGCCGCCACCGCGGGCCTCGGGCGCGCGGACGGCAACCCGCTGGACAACGCGGGCGCCTACACCGTCACCTCCGACACCCTCACGCCGAAGGAGTTCCCGCAGTTCGCGTCCAGCGCCGCCGCGGGCGACTACCCCGGCATCCGCACCCCCTTCGAGCCGTACGCGGGCAGCCGCTTCGCCGCCCTGAGCCACTCCGACGACACCTACGGCCGGCTCGCCCGGACCGTGGACCTCACCGGCGTCGCCGCCGCCTCGCGGCCGAACCTGACCTTCCAGGTCAGCTACGACACCGAGCCCGGCTACGACAACCTGATCGTCGAGGCCCACACCGTCGGCCAGGACGACTGGACCACGCTGCCCGACGCCAACGGCGGCACCTCCACCGAGCCGCCCGCCGACTGCGGCGAGGGCTTCTACGTCCGCGAGCACCCCTTCCTCGCCCACTACCTCACCGTCGGCCAGGACTCCTGCGCCACCACCGGCACCACCGGCGCCTGGAACGCCTTCACCGGCCCCTCCAACGGCTGGCGGCAGGCCAGGGTCGACCTGAGCGCCTACGCGGGCAAGCGGGTCGAGCTGGCGATCTCGTACGTCTCCGACTCCAGCACGGGAGAGACGGGCGCGTTCGTCGACGACGTCGCGCTGAACGCCGGCGCGGCCTCCGGCACCGAGGGATTCGAGACCGGAATGGGCGCTTGGTCCGTACCGGGAGCGCCCGCCGGAAGCCCCGGGAACGGAAATGACTGGACCATTTCCGAGGCGCTCTTCCATTCCCGTTCGGCGGTCACCACCCGTGACACCGTCCTCCTCGGCTTCGGGCTTGAACACGTCCCGAATGCGGCGGAACGGGCGGCTCTGCTGAGAAAGGCGCTGAATTCGCTCCGACGCTGATCGGGCTGCTCAGGCGAGCACCGATTTTCGTCACCCTCCGTAGTCGGGACCAAGGTCCCGAGGCGGACCATACCTATGGGTAAGTCCGGGTTGTCGGCCTTTTCGAGGCGGTTTCCGGGCGCATCCGGCCGCACGCGATGTCACTCAAAGGCGTCAGGAGAGGTAGGGTCGTAAGCGGTCGGGGACATCCCAAAAACGAAGCTCGCCGGGCGTCTGAAACCCGGCGTACCTAACGAGGAGATCGGTTCGTGACGATCCGCGTAGGCATCAACGGCTTTGGCCGTATCGGTCGCAACTACTTCCGCGCGCTCCTTGAGCAGGGTGCCGACATCGAGGTCGTGGCCGTCAACGACCTGGGCGACACCGCGACCACCGCGCACCTGCTGAAGTACGACACCATCCTGGGCCGCCTCAAGGCCGAGGTGACCCACACCGCCGACACCATCACCGTCGACGGCCACACCATCAAGGTGCTGTCCGAGCGCAACCCGGCCGACATCCCGTGGGGTCAGCTCGGCGTCGACGTCGTCATCGAGTCCACCGGCATCTTCACCAAGCGCGAGGACGCCGCCAAGCACCTCGCCGGCGGTGCCAAGAAGGTCCTCATCTCGGCTCCGGCCAAGGACGAGGACATCACCATCGTCATGGGTGTCAACCAGGACAAGTACGACGCGGCCAACCACCACGTCATCTCCAACGCGTCCTGCACCACCAACTGTGTCGCGCCGATGGCCAAGGTCCTCGACGAGAACTTCGGCATCGTCCGCGGTCTGATGACCACGGTCCACGCGTACACCAACGACCAGCGCATCCTGGACTTCCCGCACAAGGACCTGCGCCGCGCCCGCGCCGCCGCGGAGAACATCATCCCGACCACGACGGGTGCCGCCAAGGCCACCGCCCTGGTCCTCCCGCAGCTCAAGGGCAAGCTCGACGGCATGGCCATGCGCGTCCCGGTCCCGACCGGCTCGGTCACGGACCTGGTCGTGGAGCTCTCCCGCGAGGTCACCAAGGACGAGGTCAACGCCGCGTTCAAGAAGGCCGCGGACGGCGAGCTCAAGGGCATCCTGTTCTACACCGAGGACGAGATCGTCTCCTCGGACATCGTGAGCGACCCGGCGTCCTGCACGTTCGACTCCTCGCTGACGATGGTCCAGGAGGGCAACTCGGTCAAGGTCCTCGGCTGGTACGACAACGAGTGGGGTTACTCCAACCGTCTCGTCGACCTCACCGTCTTCGTCGGCGGCCAGCTCTAAGCTCTCTAAGATTCTGAGCGGGCTTTCGATGTGAAGCAGGGCTCGGGCAGTGCGATGACGCACTGTGCGAGCCCTGTGTCGTGTGCTCCACCGCGTGCAACAAGGAGTCAGAGAAACAGATGAAGACGATCGACGAGCTGCTCGCCGAGGGCGTCACCGGCAAGCGGGTGTTCGTCCGCGCCGACCTCAACGTGCCCCTCGACGGCACCACCATCACCGACGACGGCCGCATCCGCGCCGTCGTCCCGACCGTGAAGGCGCTCGCCGACGCCGGCGCCCGGGTCGTGGTCGCCTCGCACCTGGGCCGTCCCAAGGGCGCCCCGGACCCGGCGTTCTCCCTCGCCCCGGCTGCCAGGCGCCTCGGCGAACTGCTCGGCGCCGACGTGGCCTTCGCGACCGACACCGTCGGCGACTCGGCCAGGGCCACCGTCGCGGGCCTCGCCGACGGCCGGGTGGCCGTCGTCGAGAACCTCCGCTTCAACGCCGGCGAGACGTCCAAGGACGACGCCGAGCGCGCCGCCTTCGCCGGCGAGCTGGCCGAGCTGGCCGACGTCTACGTCGGCGACGGCTTCGGCGCCGTGCACCGCAAGCACGCCTCCGTCTACGACCTCCCGGGCCGGCTGCCGCACTACGCCGGCTACCTCATCGCCACCGAGGTCGGCGTCCTCAAGCAGCTGACCGACGAGGTCAAGCGCCCCTACGTCGTCGTCCTCGGCGGCGCCAAGGTCTCCGACAAGCTGGGCGTCATCGACAACCTGCTGAAGAAGGCCGACCGCATCCTCATCGGCGGCGGCATGGCCTACACCTTCCTCGCCGCCCAGGGCCACGAGGTCGGCATCTCGCTGCTCCAGAAGGACCAGATCCCGACCTGCCTGGCGTACCTGGCCGAGGCGAAGGAGCGCGGCGTCGAGTTCGTGCTCCCCGTCGACGTCCTGGTCTCCGCCGACTTCCCGGACCTGAAGACCAAGGCCCCGGCCAACCCCGGGCTCGTCGCCTCGGACGCCATCCCGGCGGACCAGGAGGGCCTGGACATCGGCCCGAAGACCCGCGAGCTCTACGCGGCCAAGCTCGCCGACGCCGGCACCGTCTTCTGGAACGGCCCGATGGGCGTCTTCGAGCACCCCGACTACGCGAACGGCACCAAGGCCGTCGCCCAGGGCCTGCTCGACTCGTCGGCCTTCACCGTCGTCGGCGGCGGCGACTCGGCCGCGGCCGTCCGCCTGCTCGGCTTCGACGAGAATGCATTCGGCCACATCTCGACCGGCGGCGGCGCCTCCCTCGAATACCTCGAGGGCAAGGAGCTTCCCGGCCTCGTCGCACTGGAGGACTGACCCCTTTATGACTGTTTCGACTACTTCTGGCCGTACCCCGCTGATGGCGGGCAACTGGAAGATGAACCTCAACCACCTCGAGGCCATCGCGCACGTCCAGAAGCTCGCCTTCGCGCTCACCGACAAGGACCACGACGCCGTCGAGACCGCGGTCCTCGTGCCCTTCACCGACCTGCGCTCCGTGCAGACCCTGGTCGACGGCGACAAGCTGAAGATCAAGTACGGCGCCCAGGACCTCTCGGCGCACGACTCCGGCGCGTACACCGGCGAGATCTCCGGCGCGATGCTGGCCAAGCTGAAGTGCGCCTACGTCGCCGTCGGCCACTCCGAGCGCCGCCAGTACCACGCCGAGAACGACGAGGTCTGCAACGCCAAGGTGAAGGCCGCCTTCGCGCACGGGATCACGCCGATCCTCTGCGTCGGCGAGGAGCTGGACGTCCGCGAGGCCGGCGACGCCGTCGCGCACACCCTCGCCCAGGTCGAGGGCGGCCTCAAGGACGTCCCGGCCGAGCAGGCCGAGACGATCGTGATCGCCTACGAGCCGGTGTGGGCCATCGGCACCGGCAAGGTCTGCGGCGCCGACGACGCGCAGGAGGTCTGCGCGGCGATCCGCGGCAAGCTCGCCGAGCTCTACTCGCAGGAGCTGGCCGACAAGGTCCGCATCCAGTACGGCGGCTCCGTCAAGTCCGGCAACGTCGCCGAGATCATGGCGAAGGCCGACATCGACGGCGCCCTGGTCGGCGGCGCGTCGCTCGACGCGGACGAGTTCGTGAAGATCGTCCGCTTCCGCGACCAGTGATGATGTAGAGCGGCGGAGGCGATCCGTCGTACCCTTGCGGGGGTCGGGCCAGGTACGATGCCCGGCCCCCGTCCGTACAAGTCCGAGGAAGTTGGTCCAGCCGTGGTTATGGGGTTTTCGATCGCCCTGATCGTCTTCAGTGCGCTGCTGATGCTGCTCGTGCTGATGCACAAGGGCAAGGGCGGCGGCCTCTCCGACATGTTCGGTGGCGGCATGCAGTCCTCCGTGGGCGGCTCCTCGGTCGCCGAGCGCAACCTCGACCGGATCACCGTGGTCGTCGGTCTGCTCTGGTTCGCCTGCATTGTCGTACTTGGTCTGCTGATGAAGTTGGACGGGTAACTCCAATCACTGGACGCGCGTTGGGCCTTACGTAGACTGGGGCATCTTCGAGCACCATCACGCAGGGAGTTACGACCGTGGCAAGTGGCAACGCGATCCGGGGAAGCCGGGTCGGGGCGGGGCCGATGGGGGAGGCCGAGCGCGGCGAGTCAGCACCGCGTCTCCGCATCTCCTTCTGGTGCTCGAACGGGCACGAGACCCAGCCCAGCTTCGCCAGTGACGCAACTGTGCCGGACACCTGGGACTGCCCGCGCTGTGGATTCCCGGCCGGCCAGGACCGGGACAACCCGCCGGACCCGCCGCGCACCGAGCCGTACAAGACGCATCTCGCGTACGTGCGGGAGCGGCGCAGCGACGCGGACGGCGAGGCGATCCTCGCCGAGGCGCTCGCGAAGCTGCGGGGCGAGATCTGAAGACCGGGTGAACGGGCTCTGCGCGCAGGGCCCGTTCGTCGTACCGGGGTGCCTATCGCCGGTGGGCGTCGGCGATGTGCGCGGTGAGCGCGAGGGCGGCCGTGGCGCGCGAGTAGGTCAGCTGCGCCACGCGCGCGTAGAGGCAGTCGAGGATCAGCAGCACCGAGTGCCGGGTGCCGAAGCCGCCGTGCCGGAAGCCGGTCTCGGCCGACGTCGACGTGAGATGGACGCCGGCCGCCCGGGCCACCGGTGAGCGCGGATCGCCCGTGACGGCCACCGTCGCCGCGCCCCGCTCGCCGGCCAGCCGCAGCGGCGCCAGGACCTCCCGGGTCGCGCCCGAGTGGGACAGCGCGACCACCGCGTCGGCCGGCGTGAGCAGCGCGGCCGAGGTCTCCGCCGCGTGCACCTCGGTCCACGCGCGAGCCTCGCACCCGATGCCGAACAGCCGGGCCCGGGTCTCGAGGGCGAGCACGCCCGAGGCCCCCACCCCGTACACGTCGATCCGCCGCGCCTGCGCGAGCGCGCGTGCCGCCCGCTCCAGCGCGTCCAGGTCGAGCCGCTCGGCGGTCGCGCGCAGGGCGCCCAGATCGGCCTGGGCGACGGCGGCGACGACCTGGTCGAGCGGGTCGTCGGGCCCGACGTCGGGGCCGAGCGGACCGGGCTCCTCGCTCGTGGCCTCCTGGCCCTGCTCGCGGGCGAGTTCGAGCAGCAGCCCCTGGTACGAGTCGAGGCCGAGCGCCCGGCAGAAGCGGGTGACCGTGGCCTGCGAGGTGCCGGTGCGCCGGCCCAGTTCGGCGGCGGAGACCGTGGCGACCCCGGCCGGGTCCGCGAGCACCCACGCGCCGACCTTGCGCAAGGAGCCGGACATCCGCGGGAGTTCGGAGCGGATCAGTGCGGTGATCATGCGGGCCTTCTTCTGGGGCGGGTCTGGGGGAGCCGGTCTGGGGGAGCGAGTCCGCGGGAGCGGGTCAGGTGACGCGGATCCGCGGGAGCGGGTCAGGTGGCGCGGGTCTTGTGGTCGGGTGAATCTATCAACCAGCATGCGGAGTGATGGACGAATCCCGGATTCACTACGTGGTGGGCATCGACGCCGGCGGCACCCGCACCCGTGCCCGGCTCGCCGACGCGACGACCGGCCGGACGGTGGGCGAGGGCACGGGAGGTCCCGGCAACGCGCTCAGCGTGCCCGCCGCGGATCTCGTACGGCACCTGGCCGACGCGCTGCGCGCGGCGGGGGTGAGGCGCGCCGGCTCGGTGGTCGCGGGCTTCGCCGGCGGCGGGCCCGGCGGCGGGCACGACCGCGCGCTCGCCGCCCTGCGCACGGCCCTCGCCCGGCTCGGCGCCGTCCCGGCCCGCGTCGAGGTCCACGGCGACGCCGAGATCGCCTTCGCGGCCGCACCCGGCGCCCCCGCCGACGGACTCGTCCTCATCGCGGGCACGGGCGCGGCCGGTGCCCGGGTGCGGGAACGGCGGATGGTGCGTGCGGTGGACGGCGACGGCTGGCTGCTCGGCGACGCGGGCAGCGGCTTCTGGCTGGGTCGCGAGGCGCTGCGCGCGGTGCTGCGCGGCCTCGACGGGCGCGGGCCGGCGACCGCGCTCGCGGGGCCGGTGGGGGAGCTGTGCGGGGGCCTGACCAAGGAGCGGGTGGTGTGCTTCGCGTACGCGGCGCACCCGGTGCGACTGGCGGAACTGAGTCCGCTGGTGGTGACCGCGGCGGCGGAGGGCGACACGGTGGCGGCCGGCCTGCTGGACCGGGCGGCGGACGAACTGGCAGCGATCGTGGCGGCGTTGGGGCCGCGCGAAGGCGAGCCGCTGGTGGTGACGGGCGGCTTGCTGGGGCCGGACGGGCCGTTGCTGGGGCGCTTGGGCGCGCGCGTGGCCGGCTTCGGCCTCGTACCGGCGCCGGTGCGCGACGGGCTGGCGGGCGCGGTGGCGCTGGCGCGGCTGCGGGAGTGACGGGGCGGCTCGCCCGCGCCGGGCCCGGCGAGCGCGCCCGGTGGGGTGGCGGGCGGCCAGCGGGCCCCCTTGACGCGGTCCCGGCCCGCTGGTTGATTGAGCCGAGTAGTCAAGGAGAGTTCGGTTCACTCAATCAGAGGAGCCCGCACCCCATGCCCCAACACCCCCTCGGCGCGGCCCGGTTCGCCGATCACGCCCGCCATGCCCTCGACCGCGTCATCGCCGCCAACAAGGACTCCCTGCCCCTCGCCGCCCGCCTCTTCGCCGACTGCGTCGCCGCCGACGGGGTGATCCACGCCTTCGGGACCGGGCACTCGCAGGCCGCCGCGCTGGAAGTGGCCGGGCGGGCCGGGGGGCTGGTGCCGACCAGCCGGATCGCGCTCGCGGACCTCGTACTGAGGGGCGGCGAGGATCCGGCGATCCTCGACGACCCGCTGCTCGAACGCTCCCCGGGGCTCGCCGACCGGCTCTACGCGCTGGCGACGCCCCGCCCCGGCGACCTGTTCGTGATCATCTCGAACTCGGGGGTGAACAACGCCGTCGTGGACCTGGCCCTCAAGGCGACCGGCGCGGGCCACCGGCTCGTCGCGCTCACCTCCCTGGAGCACACGCGCGCCGTGCCCGCGCTGCACGCGAGCGGGAAGCGGCTCGCGGACCTCGCGGACGCCGTGCTCGACAACGGCGCGCCCGCCGGCGACGCCGTGCTGCCGCTGCCGGACGGCGGCGCGCTGTGCGGGATCTCCACGCTCACCTCCTCGCTCCTCGTCCAGATGGTCGTCGCGGACGCCGTCGCGCTGCTCCTCGAAGAGGGCCACGAACCGCCGGTGTACGTGTCGGCCAACCTGCCCGGCGGGCACGAGCGCAACGCGCTGCTCGAAGCGCGGTACGCCGGGCGCCTCCACCGCGGCGGCCACTGAGGCACTGAACGGGTTTCCGGCGTCCGATCAATTAGGTTGGTGGTAGCGGGGCACACACGCCGTACATGGAGCAAGACGAAGAAATGGGCGATGTCGAGATGACCAACGCAGGCCGCACCAGGCTCAACCAGCTGCCCGAGTGGGCGGCCCTCGGCAAGCACCGCGAACAGCTGGGCGACACCCACCTGCGCGAGCTGTTCGCCACCGACGCCGAGCGTGGCACCGGGTACACCCTGCGCGTCGGCGACCTCTATCTGGACTACTCCAAGCACCTGGTGACCGACGAGACCCTGACGCTGCTGCGCGAACTGGCCGCCGCCACCGGCGTGGCCGAGCTGCGGGACGCGATGTTCCGCGGCGAGAAGATCAACATCACCGAGGACCGGGCGGTGCTGCACACCGCGCTGCGCGCCCCGCGCGACGCGGTGATCGAGGTCGACGGCGTGGACGTCGTCCCCGAGGTGCACGCCGTGCTCGACAAGATGGCCACGTTCGCCGACCGGGTCCGCGCGGGCGAGTGGACCGGTCATACCGGCAAGCCCATCAAGAACATCGTCAACATCGGCATCGGCGGCTCCGACCTCGGCCCCGCGATGGCCTACGAGGTGCTGCGCTCCTACACGCGGCGCGATCTGACGTTCCGTTTCGTCTCCAACGTCGACGGCGCCGACCTGCACGAGGCCGTCCGCGACCTCGACGCCGCCGAGACGCTCTTCATCGTCGCCTCGAAGACCTTCACCACCATCGAGACGATCACCAACGCCACGTCCGCCCGCAACTGGCTGCTCACCGAGCTGAGGGCCGGCCAGGAGGCCGTCGCCAAGCACTTCGTGGCGCTCTCGACGAACGCCGCCAAGGTCGAGGACTTCGGCATCGACACGGCGAACATGTTCGAGTTCTGGGACTGGGTCGGCGGCCGCTACTCCTACGACTCGGCCATCGGACTCTCCCTGATGATCGCCATCGGGCCCGACCGCTTCCGCGAGATGCTCGACGGCTTCCACCTCGTCGACGAGCACTTCCGCACCGCGCCGCCGGCCGAGAACGCCCCGCTCCTACTCGGCCTCCTCGGCATCTGGTACGGCGCCTTCTTCGACGCCCAGTCGCACGCCGTGCTGCCGTACTCGCACTACCTGTCGAAGTTCACCGCGTACCTCCAGCAGCTCGACATGGAGTCCAACGGCAAGTCCGTCACCCGCGACGGGCAGCCGGTCGACTGGCAGACCGGCCCGGTCGTCTGGGGCACCCCGGGCACCAACGGCCAGCACGCCTACTACCAGTTGATCCACCAGGGCACCAAGGTCATCCCGGCCGACTTCATCGCCTTCGCCCGCCCGGTCGACGACCTGGCCCCCGGCCTGGTCGCCCAGCACGACCTGCTGATGGCCAACTTCCTCGCCCAGACCCAGGCGCTCGCCTTCGGCAAGACGCCCGAGGAGGTGCGCGCCGAGGGCGTGCCGGAGGAGCTGGTCGCGCACAAGACCTTCCAGGGCAACCACCCCACCACCACGATCCTGGCGGACGCGCTCACCCCGTCCGTGCTCGGCCAGCTCATCGCGCTCTACGAGCACAAGGTCTTCGTCCAGGGCGCCGTCTGGAACATCGACTCCTTCGACCAGTGGGGCGTCGAACTCGGCAAGGTCCTCGCGAAGAGGATCGAGCCGGTGCTGACCGACGGCGGGGGCAAGGGCGGCGAGGGGCTCGACTCCTCCACCGCCGCTCTCGTCGCCGTCTACCGCTCGCTGCGCGGCCGGTAGAGCGATGAGGGGGGAGAACGCGGGGGATCAGGTGGTACGGGAGCTCCGGCTGCGGCCGCCGCGCAACGCCGTCGACCGGCGTGCCGTCGGCTGGTGGCGGGCACAGCTGCTGCTCGGCGGCGCCGTGCCGGTGGCCGTCCTGGCCGTGCTCGGCACCTTCGTCGAGCCCGCCAGGGACTGGCTGTTCGGCGCGGCCGCGGCCCTGGCGGTCCTCGGGCTCGCCCAGACCGCGTTCCTCCCCTCCTGGTGGTTCCGGGTGCACCGCTGGGAGGTCACCGAGGACGCCGTGTACGTGCGCACCGGGGCGATCTGGCAGGAGTGGCGGATCGCCCCGATGTCCCGGATCCAGACCGTGGACACCGTGCGCGGCCCGCTGGAACAGACCTTCCGGCTGGCCACGGTCACCGTCACCACGGCCTCCGCCAAGGGCGCCCTGCGGATCGCGGGCCTCGACCACGAGCTCGCCGCCGAACTCGCCGAACGGCTCACCGCGATCACCCGGGACACCCCCGGAGACGCCACATGAGCACCCCCGGCCCCTCCGGCCCCGTGGACGACTGGCGGCGGCTCGCGCCCCGCACCCTGCTCGCCGGCGCCGTCGTCCTGTCCGGCGTCGCCGCGGGACCGGCCCTGCCGGCCTTCCTCGGCCTCTTCTCCGGCGCCCGGCACCCGTGGCAGGCCTGGGTCCTCGCCGGGGCGGTGCTGCTCGTCGGCGGCGGCAGCCTCGCCGACTGGGTCCGGCTGCGCCGCACCCGCTACCGCGTCGGCACCGACCGGGTCGACCTCCACACCGGCCTCCTGGTCGTCAAACGCCGCTCGCTGGCCCGCGACCGCATCCGCAGCGTCGACCTCACCGCCAACCCCCTCCACCGCCTCCTCGGCCTGGTCCAGGTCCGGATAGGCACCGGTGAGCACACCGACGGCGAGTCCACCCTCAAGCTCGACCTGGTCACCCGCGCCGAGGGCGAACACCTCCGCCGGACGCTGCTCGCCCGCCCCGCCGGCGCCACCGCGGACCCCGCCCACGACGGCGTCCTCGCCACCCTCGACCCGCGCTGGATCCGCTACGCCCCGGTCTCCTTCGTCGCCCCGCTGCTCGGCGGCGGCGCCGCCTGGGGCCTGTTGCAGGTCAGCGACTGGTTCGGCGCCCAGGAGCAGGTCATCGGCTGGACGGTCGACCGCTTCCGGGGCGTCTCGGTGACCTGGATGATCGTCGGCGTGGTCCTGCTCGCGACCCTCGCCACGCTCGTGGGCATGATCGGCGCCCTCGGCCTCTGGATCGAGATGTGGGCCCACTACCGCCTGGAGCGCGAACCGAGCGGCACCCTCCGGGTCCGCCGCGGCCTGTTCACCGCCCGCTCGGTCACCCTGGAGGAGCGGCGGCTGCGCGGCGTCGCGCTGGTCGAACCCCTGGGCGTACGGCTGTTCCGCGGCGCCCGCGTCGACGCCGTCGCCACCGGGCTCGCCCAGGACGACGACGACAAGCACGCCGACCTGAAGAACCTGCTGCCGCCCGTGCCGCGCGCCACCGCCGGCCGGGTCGCCGCCCACGTACTGCGCGAGAGCGCACCGCCCACCGGCGCCCCGCTCACCGCCCACCCGAAGGCCGCCCGCGCCCGGCGGCTGCGCTGGGCGCTGTGGACCGCGCTCGGCCCGGCCGCGGCGCTCGCCGCCCTCGGCGCCTGGCTCACCCCCGTCCTGTTCTACGCCGCCGCCGGCACCGCCGTCGTCCTCACCCCGCTCGCCCTGCTGCTCGCCAAGGACGCCTACCGCAGCCTCGGACACGCCGTCAGCGGCGGTTATCTGGTGACCCGTTCGGGCGCGCTGCGCCGCACCACGGTCGCGCTCCAGCGTGCCGGGGTGATCGGCTGGACCGTCAAGCAGTCCTGGTTCCAGCGGCGCGCCGGGGTGCTCACGCTCAGCGCGACGACGGCCGCGGGCGAGGGCGCGTACGCGGTGTACGACGCGGGCGCGAGCGAGGGCCTGCGCTTCGCCGCCGAGGCCGTACCCGGCCTGCTCGCCCCGTTCCTGGAGCCCGTGCCCGTATCGGTGCCCGTACCCGAAAAGCCGGAGGCCCGGCCCACCGAAAGGTGAACCGGGCCTCCGTGACGTGCTGTCGACGGCCTCAGGCGGAAGCCGGCGGATACAGGTCGCGCGGCAGCTCCGAGGCCGCCGCCGCGTCGAGCAGCCACAGCGTGCGCGAGCGCCCGTAGGCACCGGCCGCCGGGGCCTGCACCTCGCCCGCGCCGGACAGTGCGATGGCCGCGGCCTTCGCCTTGTCCTCGCCCGCCGCGAGCAGCCAGACCTCCTTCGCGGCCCGGATCGCCGGCAGCGTCAGCGTGATCCGGGTCGGCGGCGGCTTGGGCGCGCCGTGCACGCCCACCACCGTGCGCTCCGTCTCGCGGACGGCCGGCAGCTCCGGGAAGAGCGAGGCCACGTGCGTGTCCGGGCCGACGCCCAGCATCAGCACGTCGAAGGTCGGCACACCGCCATGGTCGCCGGGGCCGGCGGCCGCGGCCAGTTCGGCCGCGTACGCGTCGGCGGCCGCCTCCACGTCACGGCCGTACGGGCCGTCCGAGGCAGGCATCGCGTGCACCCGCGCCGGGTCCAGCGGGACGCTGTCGAGCAGCGCCGCGCGGGCCTGGGTGACATTGCGCTCCGGGTCTCCCTCGGGCAGGAACCGCTCGTCGCCCCACCACAGGTCGAGCCGCGACCAGTCGATCGCGTCCCGGGCGGGCGCCGAACTCAGCGCGGCGAGCAGCCCGTTGCCGTTGCGGCCGCCGGTGAGCACCACCGAGGCGGAGCCGCGGGCGGCCTGGGCGTCCACGATCCGGGTGATGAGCCGGGCCGCGGCGGCCTCGGCCATCAGCTCCTTGTCGCGGTGCACGACCAGCTGAGGGGCGCTCACTTCGACGCCGCCTTCTTGGCCGTGGCCTTCTTCGGAGCGGGCTTGCCGGCCGGCGTCGCGGCCGGAGCGGGCTCGGCCTCGGCCGGAGCCGCGGCCTCCTCCACGACCACGACGGTCTCGGCCACCGGCTCGACGGGCTCGGGAGCGGTCGTCGCCGCCTCCTCGTCCAGCCGCTCCAGGCCGTACCGCAGGGCCGACGCGTAGGTGTCGTCCGGGTCGAGCCGGCGCAGCTCCTCCGCGATCAGCTCGGCCGTCTCGCGGCGCTTGAGCGCCACCGCGCGGTCCGGCTGGCCCTGTATCGACAGCGTGGCGAGCGAGCCGTCCGGCCGGTCGAGCACGATCGGTCCGGCGCTGGTCTCCATCCGCACGGAGGTGAGCCCGGGCCCGGCCGAACCGGAGCGCCGCACCGGCACCTTCAGCCGGTCGGCGAGCCACATGGCGAGCAGCTCGACGCTCGGGTTGAACTCCTCGCCCTCGACCTCGGCCGAGGTGACCTCGCAGACCACCTGGTCGAGCGCGGCGGCCAGCATCGACCGCCACGGGGTGATCCGGGACCAGGACAGGTCCGTGTCGCCCGGGGTGTACGCGTCCGCGCGCGCGGTCAGCTCCTGGATGGGCTGCTCGGCGGCGTACGTGTCGGTCACCCGGCGCTGGGCGAGCGCGCCCAGCGGGTCGTTCGCCGGGTCGCTCGGCGCGTTCACCGGCCACCAGACGACGACGGGCGCGTCCGGCAGGAGCAGCGGCAGGACCACCGACTGGGCGTGGTCGACGACCTCGCCGTACAGCCGGAGCACCACCGTCTCGCCGGTGCTGGCGTCGGCGCCGAGGCGGACCTCGGCGTCGAGCCGCGCGTTGGCGCGGTCCCGCGGAGTGCGCGAGACCCGCTTGATGACGACGAGGGTCCGCGAGGGGTGCTCGCGGGACGCGTCGTTGGCCGCCTTCAGCGCGTCGTAGGCGTTCTCCTCGTCGGTGACGATGACGAGGGTGAGCACCATGCCGACGGCCGGGGTGCCGATGGCCCGCCGCCCGAGCACCAGCGCCTTGTTGATCTTGGAGGACGTGGTGTCCGTCAGGTCGGTCTTCATGGCCGGCGCCAGCTCCTGCCGTCTCGTGCGAGCATCTCGTCCGCCTCGACCGGGCCCCAGGTCCCGGACTCGTACTGGGCGGGCTTGCCGTGCGTGTCCCAGAACTGCTCGATCGGGTCGAGGATCTTCCAGGACAGCTCGACCTCCTCCACTCGCGGGAAGAGGTTGGAGTCGCCGAGCAGGACGTCGAGGATGAGCCGCTCGTACGCCTCCGGGCTGGACTCGGTGAAGGACTCGCCGTAGGCGAAGTCCATCGACACGTCCCGGATCTCCATCTGGGTGCCCGGCACCTTGGAACCGAAGCGCACGGTGACGCCCTCGTCCGGCTGGACGCGGATCACGATGGCGTTCCGGCCGAGCTCCTCGGTCGCCGTGTGGTCGAACGGGGAGTGCGGGGCGCGCTGGAAGACCACCGCGATCTCGGTGACCCGGCGGCCGAGCCGCTTGCCGGTGCGCAGGTAGAACGGGACGCCCGCCCAGCGGCGGTTGTCGATGCCCAGCTTGATGGCCGCGTAGGTGTCGGTCTTCGACTGGGGGTCGATGCCGTCTTCCTCCAGATAGCCGACGGCCTTCTCGCCGCCCTGCCACCCGGCCGCGTACTGGCCGCGGACCGTGGACTCGGCCAGGTCCTTCGGCAGCCGTACGGCACCGAGCACCTTGGTCTTCTCCGCGGCGAGCGCGTCGGCGTCGAAGGAGGCGGGCTCCTCCATCGCGGTCAGCGCGAGCAGCTGGAGGAGGTGGTTCTGGATGACGTCACGGGCCGCGCCGATGCCGTCGTAGTAACCGGCCCGGCCGCCGATGCCGATGTCCTCGGCCATGGTGATCTGCACGTGGTCGACGTACGACCGGTTCCAGATCGGCTCGAAGAGCGTGTTGGCGAAGCGGAGGGCCAGGATGTTCTGGACGGTCTCCTTGCCGAGGTAGTGGTCGATGCGGAAGACCGCCTCGGGCGGGAAGACCTCGTGGACGACCTCGTTGAGCTCCTTCGCGGAGGCCAGGTCGTGGCCGAAGGGCTTCTCGATGACCGCACGGCGCCACGAGCCGTTCTTCTGGTCGGCCAGGCCGTGCTTCTTGAGCTGCTGGACGACCAGGGGGAAGAACTTCGGCGGCACGGAGAGGTAGAACGCGAAGTTGCCGCCCGTGCCCTGCGCCTTGTCCAGCTCCTCGATGGTGGACTTCAGCTGCTCGAAGGCGTCGTCGTCGTCGAAGTCGCCCTGGACGAAACGCATCCCCTGGATCAGCTGCTGCCACACCTCCTCGCGGAACGGGGTGCGGGCATGCTGCTTGACGGCCTCGTGAACCTCCTGGGCGAAGTCCTCGTCCTCCCACTCGCGGCGGGCGAAACCGATGAGGGAGAAGCCCGGCGGAAGCAGACCCCGGTTGGCGAGGTCGTAGACGGCGGGCATCAGCTTCTTACGGGACAGGTCGCCCGTGACACCGAAGATCACCAGACCCGACGGCCCCGCGATGCGCGGGAGCCGTCGGTCTGCGGCGTCACGGAGCGGGTTGGCTCCGGTGACTGCGCTCAAGGTGCTTACGCCTCCGCGGGTGAGCGGCGGGCGAGCTCCGCCTCGGTCGACTTCAGCAGGTCGTTCCAGGCGGACTCGAACTTGTCGACGCCCTCGTCCTCCAGGACCTGGACGACGTCGTCGTACGAGATGCCCAGGGCGGCCACGTCGTCGAGGACCGAGCGGGCCTCGTCGTAGGTGCCGTGGATGGTGTCGCCGGTGACCTCGCCGTGGTCGGCGGTGGCCTCCAGGGTGGCCTCCGGCATGGTGTTGACGGTGCCCGGGGCGACCAGGTCCACCACGTACAGGGTGTCCTTGTACGCCGGGTCCTTCACGCCGGTCGAGGCCCACAGCGGACGCTGCTTGTTGGCCTGCGCCTTGTCGAGCGAGGCCCAGCGCTCGGTGCCGAACGCCTCCTCGTAGGCCTGGTAGGCCAGACGGGCGTTGGCGAGGGCCGACTTGCCCTTGAGGGCCTTGGCCTCGTCCGTGCCGAGGGCGTCGAGCCGGCTGTCGATCTCCGTGTCCACGCGGGACACGAAGAAGGACGCCACGGAGTGGATCTTCGACAGGTCCAGGCCGCGCTCGCGGGCCTTCTCCAGACCGGCCATGTAGGCGTCCATCACCGCGCGGTAGCGCTCGAGCGAGAAGATCAGCGTCACGTTGACGCTGATGCCGAGGCCGATGACCTCGGTGATCGCCGGCAGACCCGCCTTGGTGGCCGGGATCTTGATGAGGGTGTTGGGGCGGTCCACCAGCCAGGCCAGCTGCTTGGCCTCGGCGATGGTCGCCGTCGTCTCGTGGGCGAGGCGCGGGTCGACCTCGATCGAGACCCGGCCGTCCTGGCCCTGGGTCGCGTCGAAGACCGGCCGCAGGATGTCGGCGGCGTCCCTCACGTCTGCCGTCGTGATCATGCGGATGGCCTCGTCCACCGTCACCTTGCGGGCGGCGAGGTCGGCGAGCTGCTGCTCGTAACCGTCGCCCGAGGTGATGGCCTTCTGGAAGATGGACGGGTTGGTGGTGACACCCACCACGTGGCTCTGGTCGATGAGCTCGGCCAGGTTGCCGGACGTGATCCGCTTGCGGGACAGGTCGTCCAGCCAGATCGCGACGCCTTCGTCGGAGAGGCGCTTGAGAGCGTCTGTCATGAGAGTTGCATCTCCAAAAAGTCGTACGTAATCGCGTCAGCGCGCGACGGCGTCCAGGGATTCCCGCGCGGCGGCGACGATCGCCTCCGGCGTGAACCCGAACTCGCGGAACAGGACCTTCGCGTCCGCCGAGGCGCCGAAGTGCTCCAGCGAGACGATGCGGCCGGCGTCGCCGACGTACTTGTGCCAGGTCAGGCCGACACCGGCCTCGACCGCGACCCGCGCCTTGACGGACGGCGGCAGGACGGCGTCCTTGTACGCCTGGTCCTGCTCCTCGAACCACTCCACCGACGGCATCGAGACCACGCGGGTCGGGACGCCGGCGGCCTGCAGCTGCTCCCGGGCCTCGACGGCCAGGTGCACCTCGGAACCGGTACCGATGAGGACGACCTGGGCGTCGGCGCTCTGCCCGGAGGAGTCCTCGGCGTCGAACAGCACGTAGCCGCCCTTCGCCGCGTCCTCGTTCCACTCGTAGGTGGGCACGCCCTGGCGGGTCAGCGCCAGACCGTGCGGGGCGCCCTTGCCGAAGACCTTGGTGTGGCGCTGCATGATCTCGCGCCAGGCGATCGCCGTCTCGTTGGCGTCGGCCGGGCGGACCACGTTCAGACCCGGGATCGCGCGCAGCGAGGCCAGGTGCTCCACCGGCTGGTGGGTCGGGCCGTCCTCGCCGAGACCGATCGAGTCGTGCGTCCACACGTACGTCACCGGCAGGTGCATCAGCGCGGACAGGCGGACCGCGTTGCGCATGTAGTCGGAGAACACGAGGAACGTGCCGCCGTAGATGCGGGTGTTGCCGTGCAGGGCGATGCCGTTCATCTCCGCGGCCATGGAGTGCTCGCGGATGCCGAAGTGGATCGTCCGGCCGTACTTGTCCGCCTCGGGCAGCGGGTTGCCCTCCGGGAGGAAGGAGGACGTCTTGTCGATCGTGGTGTTGTTCGAGCCGGCGAGGTCGGCCGAGCCGCCCCACAGCTCCGGGATCACCGCGCCGAGCGCCTGCAGCACCTTGCCGGACGCGGCACGGGTCGCCACGCTCTTGCCCGCCTCGAAGACCGGCAGCTTCCCGGCCCAGCCGGCCGGCAGCTCGTTGGCCTGGATGCGGTCGAAGTCGGCGGCACGGTCCGGGTTGGCCGTCCGCCACGCGGCGAGCGACTTCTCCCACTCGCCGCGGGCCTCGCGGCCGCGGTCGCCGAGGGAGCGGGTGTGCGCGATGACCTCGTCGGAGACCTCGAAGGACTGCTCCGGGTCGAAGCCCAGGACGCGCTTGGTGGCCGCGACCTCGTCGTCGCCGAGCGCCGAGCCGTGCGCGGCCTCGGTGTTCTGCGCGTTCGGGGCCGGCCAGGCGATGATCGAGCGCATCGCGATGAACGACGGGCGCTCGGTTTCGGCCTCGGCGGCCTTGATCGCGGCGAACAGCGCGGCCGGGTCCAGGTCGCCGTTGGCCTGCGGCTCGACGCGCTGGACGTGCCAGCCGTACGCCTCGTACCGCTTCATCGTGTCCTCGGACACGGCCGTCTCGGTGTCGCCCTCGATCGAGATGTGGTTGTCGTCCCACAGCAGGATCAGGTTGCCGAGCTTCTGGTGACCGGCCAGCGACGACGCCTCCGCGGAGATGCCCTCCTGGAGACAGCCGTCACCCGCGATCACGTAGATGTGGTGGTCGAAGGGGGAGGCGCCGGTGGCGGCCTCCGGGTCGAACAGTCCGCGCTCGTAGCGGGCGGCCATCGCCATGCCCACCGCGTTCGCGACACCCTGGCCGAGCGGGCCGGTCGTGGTCTCCACGCCCGCCGTGTGGCCGTACTCCGGGTGACCCGGGGTCTTCGAGCCCCAGGTACGGAAGGACTTCAGGTCGTCGAGCTCGAGTCCGAACCCACCCAGGTAGAGCTGGGTGTAGAGGGTCAGGGACGAGTGCCCGGCGGAGAGGACGAACCGGTCGCGGCCCACCCACTCCGGGTCGGCGGGGTCGTGCCGCATCACCTTCTGGAAGAGGGTGTAGGCGGCGGGCGCCAGGCTCATCGCCGTGCCGGGATGGCCGTTGCCGACCTTCTGTACGGCGTCGGCGGCCAGGATGCGGGCGGTGTCCACGGCCCGCTGGTCCAGTTCGGTCCACTCGAGGTCTGTGGTCGTCGGCTTAGTGCTCACCCTGAGTCAGGGCTCCTCTCCGCATGTCGAGAGCCGGTGACTGAGGGTGTCCCGGCGATGTCGAGCCTACCCCTGTAAATCGCCTCTCTTTTCGTGTCCATGCCCCTCAAATGAGCGCACACAGCAAGACTGCCGGGGCCCGCGCGAATCCGCCTCCCGAGCCACGCCCGACCGCGTGTCCGCAGCTCGGGACGCGCCCGGCGCGCACCCGGGGCGCACCCGCGGGTGAGGCCCGCCAACACGACCCACCCCCGCGAAGATCGGCGTATGGGCAACGTCTACAGTGGCGTGGTACGCGCAAGTTTCATCCCCTCTTCACGCGGGGAGCTTGCTGGGATTTCTCTGTCAGGGGTGTGCGTGACGGCCGTCGAGTCCCGACCCGCCGGGGTCCACTTGACTCCCAGCCCGGGGGGCCATCGGCCGTTCGGGGCCCGCGTCAAGGCATTCGTGGCGCTGACCAAGCCGCGGATCATCGAGCTGCTGCTCATCACCACCGTTCCGGTGATGTTCCTCGCCGAACAGGGCGTGCCCGATCTGTGGCTGGTGCTCGCCACCTGCTTCGGCGGCTACCTGTCCGCGGGTGGCGCCAACGCCCTCAACATGTACATCGACCGCGACATCGACGCGGTGATGGACCGGACCTCGCAGCGCCCGCTGGTGACCGGCATGGTCTCGCCGCGCGAGTGCCTGGCCTTCGGCATCACCCTCGCGGTGGTCTCCACGCTCTGGTTCGGCCTGCTCGTCAACTGGCTGTCCGCCTGGCTGTCACTCGGCGCGCTGCTCTTCTACGTGGTCATCTACACGATGATCCTCAAGCGGCGCACCGCGCAGAACATCGTCTGGGGCGGCATCGCCGGCTGCATGCCGGTGCTCATCGGCTGGTCGGCCGTCACCAACTCGATGTCCTGGGCCGCCGTCATCCTCTTCCTCGTCATCTTCTTCTGGACGCCGCCGCACTATTGGCCGCTGTCGATGAAGGTGAAGGAGGACTACGCGCGCGCCGGCGTGCCGATGCTCCCGGTGCTCGCCTCCAACAAGGTCGTCGCCAAGCAGATCGTCCTCTACAGCTGGGTGATGGTCGCCGTCTCGCTGCTGCTCACCCCGCTCGGCTACACCGGCTGGTTCTACACGGCCGTGGCGCTGGCCACCGGCGGCTGGTGGCTGTGGGAGGCGCACGCGCTGCTGAACCGCGCGAAGGCGGAGCAGACCGGCGCGAAGCTCAAGGAGATGCGCCTGTTCCACTGGTCCATCACCTACGTCTCGCTGCTCTTCGTGGCGGTCGCGGTGGACCCCTTCCTGCGCTGACCCCCTGTTCTTCCCGGTGACGGCCGGGGTGCGTGGCCCACGCCACGTGCCCCGGCCGTCGCCAGTCGATCTACCCGCGAGTAGGCTCGTTGTCATGGCAGACACGAAGCAGGCGGAGCGCAAGGCGGCCAAGCTGGCCAAGGAGATCAAGGCGTTCGCCGGTAAGCACGGCGGCGCCGAGGGCCAGCTCGCCCACATCGGACAGGCGGGCACCCGGATCGTCCTCGTCGGCGAGGACGGCGGCTGGGGCGACCTGGTGGCGCCCAGCTACGCGATCGCCCAGGAGGCCGCCGAGAAGGCCGGCCTGACGCTGCACGACGAGTTCGACGGCGAGTTCGCCGCGAAGGTCGTCACCGGCCCGTACGAGTGGACCCGCATGGCCGGCATCCAGCTCGGCGGCCCGTCCAACGGCTGACCGGTCCGCCGGGAGGCAACAACCTCGCGCGGGGCTCACCCGTTAGGAGGGGCGGAAGCCCGTCCACACGTGGGAGCCCCCGAATGATCGACACCCCGAGCCTGGTGGACCAGCACTGCCACGGGGTGCTGCGCACGGAGCTCGGCCTCGGCACCTTCGAGACCCATCTGGCCCCGGCCTCGCCCACGGCCCGCGGAGCTCGCGTGGGCGTACCCCCACTGCCCGCCGCGGGCACCACCTTCTTCGACACCCAGACCGGCTTCGCGGTACGCCGCTGGTGCCCGCCGCTGCTCGGCCTCGAACCGCACTGCCCGCCCGCGCGCTATCTCGCGCGGCGCCGCGAACTCGGCGTCCTGGAATCCGGCCGGCGCCTGCTGCGGGCCTCCGGCATCACCACGTACCTCGTCGACACCGGGCCGCCCGGGCCGCCCGGCGAGCTCACCGGCCCCGCCGAACTCGCCGCCACCGGCGGCGCCGCCGCCCACGAGATCGTCCGGCTCGAACTCCTCGCCGAGCGGACCGCCGACGGCCGCGCCACGGTCGACACCTTCCTGGCAGGGCTCACCGAGGCCGTCCACGCCGCCGCCGCGGGCGCCGTCGGCTTCAGCTCCGAGGCGGCACTGCGGGGCGGGCTCGCCGCCTTTCCCGAGCCGCCCGGGCCCGGCGAGGCGCGCGGGGCGGCGGGACGCTGGCTGGCCGGGCGCCCGGCCGGCGGGGCCCTGGACGATCCGGTGCTGCTGCGCCATCTGCTGTGGGTCGCCGTCGGCACGGGCCGGCCGCTCCAGCTGCGCCTCGGCGGCCGCGACCCGGGCACGCTGGCCGGCTTCGCCGCCGCCACCGGCGGCCTCGGCGCGGACCTGGTCCTGCTGCACGACTCCCCGTACCACCGCCGGGCCGCCCGGCTCGCCGCGCACTTCCCGCACGTCTACGCGGACCTCGGCCCCGTCGTCACCCGCACCGGCGCCCGCGCGGCCGCCGTCCTCGCCGAGCTGCTGGAGCAGGCCCCCTTCGGCAAACTGCTCTTCTCCAGCGGCGCCCGCGGCCTGCCCGAACTGCACGTGGTGGCCGCGCACGTCTTCCGCGCCGCGCTCGCCCGCGTCCTCGGCGACTGGGTCGCGGACGGCGCGTGGTCGCGTACGGACGCGCGGCGCGTGGCGGAGATGATCGCGGCCGGGAACGCGCGGCGCGTGTACGGGCTGGGCTGAGGCCCCGCCTCAGGCGGTGGCCGGCTCCGGGTCGGCCTGGGCCGGGATCTCGGGGATGAGCCGCCTCAGGCGGTGGCCAGCTCCGGGTCGGCCTGGGCCGGGATCTCGGGGACGGCGACCGGACGCTCGCGCAGGCTCAGCGCCAGGCGCAGCACCGCGATCCACATCAGGGAGGAGCCCAGCATGTGCGCGGCGACGAGCAGCTCGGGGACGCCGGTGAAGTACTGGACGTAGCCGATCGCACCCTGCGCGAGGACCACGATCAGCAGGTCACGGGCGCGCGCCCGGGTGTCGTCCGGGGCGTCCACGACGCGCAGGACCAGCCACATGGCGACCGCCAGGGCGACGACCAGCCACGCGGCGATGGCGTGGATGTGGGCCGCGGCGGTCCAGTCCCAGGGCATGCGCGGCACGTCGCTGCTGTCGCCGGCGTGCTTGCCGGCGCCGGTCACCGTCGTGCCGAGCGCGATGAGCAGCCCGGAGACGATCACGAGCGCCCAGGACAGCTTGCGGACCGGGCGCGGCACGCGCGGCTTGGGGTCGGTGTCGCCCTCGCCGGTGCGGTGCCAGGTGATGACGGCCACCGTGAGGAGCGAGTTCGCGGCCAGGAAGTGGCCGGCGACCGTCCACGGGTTGAGGCCCATCCACACGGTGATGCCGCCGATGACGGCGTTGCTCATGACGAGCCAGAACTGCGCCCAGCCGAGCCGGGTGAGCGAGCGGCGGCGGGGCTTCGCGGACCGCGCGGCGATGATCGCCCAGCCGACCGCGGCCGACAGGACGTACGTCAGCATGCGGTTGCCGAACTCGATGTAACCGTGGAAGCCCTGCGCGGCGGTGACGATCAGACTGTCGTCCGTGCACTTCGGCCAGGTGTCGCAGCCGAGGCCGGAGCCGGTCAGCCGGACCGCGCCGCCGGTCACGATGATCAGCACGCTCATCACGACGGCGGAGAGCGCGGCGCGCCGGAGCGTCCGGGGGGACGGGGTCCAGCGCTGGGCGATGAAGGCGAGGGGGGTCTGCACGTCCCACATCGTAGGCGGGGGCTTGTGCACGCTTTCACGAGGGGGTGGTTACGGGGCGAGTCGCCCCGAAACGTCACCGAACCGCTACGCGGGGCTCTAGGGGGGTGTCTTGCCGATCAGACCGGGCTCGCGGCGTCTGGCACCGCGCCTCGCCGCGTTGTCGTCGGTCGCCACGGCTCCGCCATGGCTCCCTCCTCCGCCTTGCGATGCACGGCACCAGACGCCGCTCCCTGATCCGGCCCGACCGACAAGACACCCCCTACTCCCACCGGAAGAACCTCGCCGCCGCGCCGAGCCCGAGCACCGCCCACACCGCCAGGATCGCCGCGTCGCCCCACGGCATCGCGGCGCCGTGCTGGAGGACGTCACGGAGCCCGTCGGAGAGCGCGGAGATCGGCAGGAACGCGAGTACGTCACCGGCGGCGCCGAACTTCTCCAGCGGCACCATCACCCCGCCGCCCACCAGGAGCAGCAGGAAGACCAGGTTCGCGGCGGCCAGCGTCGCCTCCGCCTTCAGCGTGCCGGCCATCAGCAGGCCGAGCCCGGAGAAGGCGGCGGTGCCGAGGACGAGCAGGACCAGGACGGAGAAGGGGTTGCCGTGCGGCGACCAGCCGAGGGCGAGCGCGATCACCGTCAGGAGCACCACCTGGAGCACCTCGGTGACGAGGACGGCCAGCGTCTTCGCGGTCATCAGCGCCCAGCGGGGCAGCGGCGAGGCGCCGAGCCGCTTGAGCACCCCGTAGCGGCGCTCGAAGCCGGTGGCGATGGCCTGCCCGGTGAAGGCGGTGGACATCACGGCGAGCGCGAGGACGCCCGGGGCGAGGAAGTCGACGGCCTTGCCCGCGCCCGTGTCGACGATGTCCACCGTCGAGAAGAGCACGAGCAGGAGGGAGGGGATGATCACCGTGAGGAGCAGCTGCTCGCCGTTGCGCAGCAGCATCCTGGTCTCCAGGGCGGTCTGCGCGCCGATCATCCGCCCGACCGGCGCGGCGCCCGGCTTCGGCGCGTACGTACCCGTGCTCATCCGCGCAGCTCCTTGCCGGTCAGCTCAAGAAAGACGTCTTCGAGGGTGTGGCGCTCGACCGAGAGGCGGTCGGGCATCACGCCGTGCTGCGCGCACCAGCTGGTGACGGTGGCGAGCAGCTGGGGGTCGACCGTGCCGGTGAGGCGGTAGGCGCCCGGGGTGGTCTCGGCGGCCGCGGTGCCGTCGGGGAGCGCCTTGAGCAGCGAGTCGAGGTCGAGGCCGGGGCGGCCGGTGAAGCGCAGGGTGTTCTCGGCGCCGCCGCGGCACAGCTCCTCGGGGCTGCCCTGGGCGGCGACCCGGCCGCCGTCGACGATGGCGACGTCGTCGGCCAGCTCCTCGGCCTCGTTCATGAAGTGCGTGGTGAGCACGACGGTGACGCCGTCGGCGCGCAGTTCGCGGACCAGGTCCCAGGTGGCGTGGCGGGCCTGCGGGTCGAGGCCGGCGGTCGGCTCGTCGAGGAAGACCAGCTCGGGGCGGCCGACGACGGCCATGGCGAGCGAGAGGCGCTGCTGCTGGCCGCCGGAGAGCCGGCGGTAGGTGGTGCGGCCGCAGGAGCCGAGGCCGAGGCGCTCGACGAGCGCGTCGACGTCCAGCGGGTGGGCGTGCAGCCGGGCCATGTGGCGCAGCATCTCGTCGGCGCGGGCACCGGAGTAGATGCCGCCCGACTGGAGCATCACGCCGATCCGGGGGCGCAGCGCGGCGGCGTCGGCGACCGGGTCGAGGCCGAGGACGCGGACGGTGCCGGCGTCCGGCCTGCGGTAGCCCTCGCAGGTCTCGATGGTGGTGGTCTTGCCGGCGCCGTTGGGGCCGAGGACGGCGGTGACGGTGCCCGCGCGGACGTCGAGGTCGAGGCCGTCGACGGCGGTCTTGGTGCCGTACCGCTTGACCAGGCCCCGTACCCGGACCGCGGGCTCGACGGACTCGTTTCGCATGCCGGGAAGTCTAAGGACTGCTCCGTACGGGGGGGACCCCGCGGGGTACAGGACGGGTATGACGGTTTTCGTCGGCACCTCCGGGTGGCAGTACCGCGACTGGCGGGGCGTGCTCTATCCCGAGGGCGTGCCCCAGCGGCTCTGGCTGGAGGAGTACGCGCGGAGCTTCGCGGCCGTGGAGAACAACAACGCCTTCTACCGGCTGCCCGAGCGCGCGACCTTCGCCGAGTGGCGGGAGCGGACGCCCGAGGGCTTCGTGATGGCGGTGAAGGCCAGCCGTTATCTGACGCACATCAAACGGCTGAAGGGTCCGGCGGAGCCGGTGGCGCGGCTGATGGGCCGCGCGGAGGCGCTGGGTGACCGGCTCGGGCCGGTGCTGCTCCAGCTGCCGCCGAACCTGCGGGTGGACACCGGTCTTCTCGACGCGGCTTTGACCCGCTTCCCGGAGGGGGTGCGGGTGGCGGTCGAGCCGCGCCACGAGTCGTGGTGGACGGACGGGACCGAGGAGGTGCTTTCGCGCCACGGCGCCGCGCTGTGCTGGGCGGACCGGGGCGGCCGGCCGGTGGCCCCGCTGTGGCGGACCGCGGGCTTCGGCTATCTGCGGCTGCACGAGGGCCGGGCCCGGCCCTTCCCTTCGTACGGGCGGCGGGCGCTGGTGAGCTGGGCGGAGCGGATCGCGGGGAGCTGGCGGGACGGGGCGGACGTGTTCGTGTTCTTCAACAACGACGTGGGCGGGGCGGCTGTCCGCAACGCGGAATCCTTCGTCCACGTCGTGGAGTCGTCGGGGCGGTCGGTACGGGTCCCCGAGGGGTGACCGGCGGAGGGTGAGCGGCCGGAAACCGCTGGTCACCCGGTCGTGATTCGTCCTACGAATGATCGTTTCCGCAGGTCAGGTAAGCCTTACCTGCGTGACGCACCGCACCGCCGCCTCGGGGCACCTCGCTTGTCAGCCCGTGATTAATTACGCAACAATGGCGTTGTGAAAAACGTCGGTGAGGCTCCCACGGAGGAACTCGCGACCGGTGAGCGGTCCACCCGCAACCGGGTCGCGCGCTCCATCCTGGACCACGGCCCCTCGACCGTCGCCGATCTGGCCCAGCGGCTCGGCCTCACCCAGGCCGCCGTCCGCCGCCACCTCGACTCCCTGGTGGGCGACAACGTGGTGGAGGCGCGCGAGAAGCGGGTCTACGGGACCCGCACCCGCGGCCGCCCCGCCAAGGTCTTCTCGCTCACCGACTGCGGCCGCGACGCCTTCGACCAGTCGTACGACAAGCTGGCCGTCGAGGCGCTGCGCTGGATCGAGCGCAACGCCGGGGGAGAGGCGGCCGTCGCCGCCTTCGCCCGCGACCGGATCGAGGCCCAGGCCGAGACGTACCGCGCGGCCGTCGAGTCCGCCGATCCGGACCAGCGCACCGAGGCACTGGCCAAGGCGCTGAGTGCCGACGGGTACGCTGCCACCGCGCGTCACGCGCCGGTCGGCGAGCAGCTCTGCCAGCACCACTGCCCGGTCGCCCACGTCGCCGAGCAGTACCCGCAGCTGTGCGAGGCGGAGACGGAGATCTTCTCCCGCCTCCTCGGGACCCACGTCCAGCGCCTGGCCACCATCGCGCATGGTGACGGCGTCTGCACGACGTTCATCCCGCACGGCGCCCCACAGACCACTCCATCCACAGCATCTGCAAGCACGGCCGGGAGGAACCCCGCATGACCACCGAGATCAGCCACCCCGAGCTCGAGGGCCTGGGTCGGTACGAGTACGGCTGGGCCGACTCGGACGCGGCAGGCTCCACCGCCAAGCGCGGTCTCTCCGAGGACGTCGTCCGCGACATCTCGTCGAAGAAGAACGAGCCCGAGTGGATGCTGAAGCTGCGCCTCAAGGGTCTGCGGCTGTTCGACAAGAAGCCCATGCCGACCTGGGGCTCCGACCTGTCGGGCATCGACTTCGACAACATCAAGTACTTCGTGCGGTCCACCGAGAAGCAGGCCGAGTCCTGGGAGGACCTGCCGGAGGACATCAAGAACACGTACGACAAGCTCGGCATCCCGGAGGCGGAGAAGCAGCGCCTCGTCGCCGGCGTCGCCGCCCAGTACGAGTCCGAGGTCGTCTACCACCAGATCCGTGAGGACCTGGAGGAGCAGGGCGTCATCTTCGTCGACACCGACACCGCGCTGAAGGAGCACGAGGAGCTCTTCAAGGAGTACTTCGGCACCGTCATCCCGGTCGGCGACAACAAGTTCGCCTCCCTGAACACGGCCGTGTGGTCCGGCGGCTCGTTCATCTACGTGCCGAAGGGCGTGCACGTCGAGATCCCGCTCCAGGCCTACTTCCGTATCAACACGGAGAACATGGGCCAGTTCGAGCGGACGCTGATCATCGTCGACGAGGACGCCTACGTCCACTACGTCGAGGGCTGCACCGCCCCGATCTACTCCTCGGACTCGCTGCACAGCGCCGTGGTCGAGATCATCGTCAAGAAGGGCGGCCGCTGCCGCTACACGACCATCCAGAACTGGTCGAACAACGTCTACAACCTGGTGACCAAGCGCGCCGTCGCCTACGAGGGCGCCACCATGGAGTGGGTCGACGGCAACATCGGCTCCAAGGTCACCATGAAGTACCCGGCCGTCTACCTGATGGGCGAGCACGCCAAGGGCGAGACCCTGTCCATCGCCTTCGCGGGCGAGGGCCAGCACCAGGACGCCGGCGCCAAGATGGTCCACATGGCCCCGAACACCTCGTCGAGCATCGTCTCGAAGTCGGTGGCGCGCGGCGGCGGCCGCACCTCCTACCGTGGCCTGATCGAGATCGGCGAGGGCGCCCCCGGCGCCAAGTCGAACGTCCTCTGTGACGCGCTGCTCGTCGACACGATCTCCCGCTCCGACACGTACCCCTACGTGGACGTCCGCGAGGACGACGTGACGATGGGCCACGAGGCCACCGTCTCCAAGGTCTCCGAGGACCAGCTCTTCTACCTGATGCAGCGCGGCCTGACCGAGCAGGAGGCCATGGCGATGATCGTGCGCGGCTTCGTCGAGCCGATCGCCAAGGAGCTGCCGATGGAGTACGCGCTGGAGCTGAACCGGCTGATCGAGCTGCAGATGGAAGGCGCGGTCGGCTAGAGCCCCGCCCCACCCGCACGCAGCGACCGATTTCTTACGCAGGAAGAGAGCAACACGACAGCCATGGCTGACGCCCAGAACATCCCGGCGGGCTCCACCACCGCCGGCTCGATCGCGGTGGCCGCCGAGTCCACCGTCGCCACGCGCATGAGCGCCCCGCCGTCCTTCGACGTCGCGGACTTCCCCGTCCCGCACGGCCGCGAGGAGGAGTGGCGCTTCACTCCGCTGGAGCGCCTGCGCGGCCTGCACGACGGCACCGCCGTCGCCACGGGCGAGGGCGTCCGCGTCGAGATCGAGGCCCCCGAGGGCGTCATCGTGGAGACCGTGGGCCGCGACGACTCGCGCCTCGGCAAGGCCGGCAAGCCGGTCGACCGCGTCGCCGCCCAGGCGTACACCTCCTTCGAGAAGGCGTCCGTCGTCACCGTCGCCAAGGAGGCCGTGCTCACCGAGCCGATCCGGATCTCCGTGCACGGCCAGGGCGGGGTCGCCTTCGGCCACCAGGTGATCGAGCTCGGCGCCTTCGCCGAGGCCGTCGTCGTCATCGACCACACCGGCGACGGCGTGCTCGCCGCCAACCTGGACTACGTGCTCGGCGATGGGGCCAAGCTCACCGTCGTCTCCGTCCAGGACTGGGACGAGAAGGCCGTCCACGTCGCCCAGCACAACGCCCTGGTCGGTCGCGACGCCACCTTCAAGTCGGTCGTCGTGACCTTCGGCGGCGACGTGGTCCGCCTCCACCCGCGCGTCGAGTACGCCGGCCCCGGCGGCGACGCCGAGCTCTTCGGCCTGTACTTCACCGACGCCGGCCAGCACCAGGAGCACCGCCTCCTGGTCGACCACAACACCCCGCACTGCCGCTCCAACGTGGCGTACAAGGGCGCGCTGCAGGGTCAGGACGCCCACGCGGTGTGGATCGGTGACGTCCTCATCCAGGCCAAGGCCGAGGGCACCGACACCTACGAGCTCAACCGGAACCTCGTCCTCACCGACGGTGCCCGGGTCGACTCCGTGCCGAACCTCGAGATCGAGACCGGCGAGATCGCCGGCGCCGGCCACGCCTCCGCCACCGGCCGCTTCGACGACGAGCAGCTCTTCTACCTGATGGCCCGCGGCATCCCGGAGACCGAGGCCCGCCGCCTGGTCGTCCGCGGCTTCTTCGCCGAGCTGGTCCAGCAGATCGGCATCGCGGACGTCGAGGAGCGCCTGATCGCCAAGATCGAGGCCGAGCTGGAGGCGTCCGTCTGATGGCCTTCGTCCGCGCCTGTGCGCTGAGCGAGCTGGACGAGGACACCCCCAAGCGGGTGGAACTCGACGGCACGCCGGTGTCCCTCGTCCGCACCGAGGGCGAGGTGTACGCGATCCACGACATCTGCTCGCACGCGAACGTCTCCCTCTCCGAGGGCGAGGTCGAGGACTGCCAGATCGAGTGCTGGCTGCACGGCTCCGCGTTCGACCTGCGCACCGGCAAGCCGTCCGGCCTCCCCGCGACGCGCCCCGTCCCCGTATACCCCGTAAAGATCGAAGGGGACGATGTGCTCGTCTCCGTCACCCAGGAGTCCTGAGTCACCCATGGCAACGCTTGAAATCCGCGACCTGCACGTCTCCGTCGAGGCCGAGAACGGCCCCCGGGAGATCCTCAAGGGCGTCGACCTGACCGTGAAGCAGGGCGAGACCCACGCCATCATGGGCCCCAACGGCTCCGGCAAGTCGACCCTGGCGTACTCGCTGGCCGGCCACCCGAAGTACACGATCACCGGCGGCACCGTCACCCTCGACGGCGAGGACGTCCTGGAGATGTCGGTCGACGAGCGCGCCCGCGCCGGCGTCTTCCTGGCCATGCAGTACCCGGTCGAGGTCCCCGGTGTCTCGGTCTCCAACTTCCTGCGCACCTCCGCCACCGCCGTCCGCGGCGAGGCCCCGAAGCTGCGGCTGTGGGTGAAGGAGGTCAAGGAGGCCATGGAGAAGCTCCAGATGAACCCGGCCTTCGCCGAGCGCAACGTCAACGAGGGCTTCTCCGGCGGTGAGAAGAAGCGCCACGAGATCCTCCAGCTGGAGCTGCTCAAGCCGAAGATCGCGATCCTCGACGAGACCGACTCCGGCCTCGACGTCGACGCCCTTCGCATCGTCTCCGAGGGCGTCAACCGCGTCCGCGAGACCGGCGAGGTCGGCACCCTGCTGATCACGCACTACACGCGCATCCTGCGCTACATCAAGCCCGACTTCGTGCACGTGTTCGCGAACGGCCGCATCGTCGAGTCCGGCGGCGCCGAGCTCGCCGACCAGCTGGAGAACGAGGGCTACGACAAGTACGTGAAGGGTGGCGCATCCGCGTGACTTCCGCCCATCAGGGGCTGACCGGCCTCCTCGACACCGAGGCGATCCGCAAGGACTTCCCGCTTCTGGATCGCCTGGTCCACGACGGCAAGAAGATCGTGTACCTGGACTCGGCGGCGACCTCGCAGAAGCCGCGCCAGGTCCTCGACGCGCTCAACGCGTACTACGAGCGGCACAACGCGAACGTGCACCGCGGCGTCTACACGGTCGCCGAGGAGGCCACCGCGCTGTACGAGGGCGCCCGCGACAAGGTCGCCGCCTTCATCAACGCGCCGAGCCGCGACGAGGTGATCTTCACCAAGAACGCCTCCGAGTCGCTCAACCTCGTGGCCAACATGCTGGGCTGGGCCGACGAGCCCTACCGCGTGGACCACGAGACCGAGATCGCCATCACGGAGATGGAGCACCACTCCAACATCGTGCCGTGGCAGCTGCTCGCGCAGCGCACCGGCGCGAAGCTGAAGTGGTTCGGCCTCACGGACGACGGTCGTCTCGACCTGTCGAACATCGAAGAGGTCATCACCGAGAAGACCAAGATCGTCTCCTTCACGCTGGTCTCGAACCTGCTGGGCACGATCAACCCGGTCGAGACGATCATCCGGCGTGCCCAGGAGGTCGGCGCCCTCGTCTGCATCGACGCCTCGCAGGCCGCCCCGCACATGGTGCTCGACGTGCAGGCGCTGCAGGCCGACTTCGTGGCCTTCACCGGCCACAAGATGTGCGGCCCGACCGGCATCGGCGTGCTGTGGGGACGGCAGGAGCTCCTGGAGGACCTGCCGCCGTTCCTCGGTGGCGGCGAGATGATCGAGACCGTCTCGATGCACTCCTCCACCTACGCGCCGGCCCCGCACAAGTTCGAGGCGGGTACGCCCCCGATCGCCCAGGCCGTCGGCCTCGGCGCGGCCGTGGACTACCTGTCGGCGATCGGCATGGAGAACATCGCGCGCCACGAGCACGCGATCACCGAGTACGCCGTCAAGCGCCTCCAGGAGGTGCCTGACCTGCGGATCATCGGCCCGACCACGGCCGAGGACCGCGGCGCGGCGATCTCCTTCACGCTCGGCGACATCCACCCGCACGACGTGGGCCAGGTCCTCGACGAGGAGGGCATCGCCGTCCGCGTTGGCCACCACTGCGCGCGCCCGGTCTGCCTGCGGTACGGAATTCCGGCGACCACCCGGGCGTCGTTCTATCTGTACTCCACCCCGGCCGAGGTCGACGCCCTGGTCGCGGGCCTGGAGCACGTCCGTAACTTCTTCGGATAGGGCGGCTGACCTGTGAAGCTGGATTCGATGTACCAGGACGTCATCCTGGACCACTACAAGCATCCGCACGGGCGGGGCTTGCGGCCCGGCGACGCCGAGGTGCACCACGTCAACCCGACCTGCGGCGACGAGATCACGCTCCGGGTGAAGTACGACGGCGAGCGCATCGAGGACGTCTCGTACGAGGGCCAGGGCTGTTCCATCAGCCAGGCCTCGGCCTCCGTGCTCAACGAGCTGCTCGTCGGCAAGGAGCTGGGCGAGGCGCAGAAGATCCAGGGCACCTTCCTGGAGCTGATGCAGTCCAAGGGCCAGATCGAGCCGGACGACGCCATGGAGGAGATCCTGGAGGACGCGGTCGCGTTCGCCGGCGTCTCCAAGTACCCGGCCCGGGTGAAGTGTGCGCTGCTCAGCTGGATGGCGTGGAAGGACGCGACCGCCCAGGCCCTGGGCGGGGACGACCAGAAGTCTGTGAGGAAGTCGGCATGACCGAGAACACCGAGGCCATCGTGAAGCCGGCCTCCGAGGCCGTATCCATGAAGCCCGCGAGCGAGGCGGAGATCCGCGAGGCGCTGTACGACGTCGTCGACCCCGAGCTGGGCATCGACGTGGTCAACCTGGGCCTGATCTACGGCATCCACGTCGACGACTCCAACGTCGCGACGCTGGACATGACCCTGACGTCGGCGGCCTGTCCGCTGACCGACGTGATCGAGGACCAGGCGAAGGCCGCGACCGACGGCATCGTCAACGAGTTGAAGATCAACTGGGTCTGGATGCCCCCGTGGGGCCCGGACAAGATCACGGACGACGGGCGCGAGCAGCTGCGCGCGCTGGGCTTCAACGTCTGACGGTCGCACGTCACACGTCACACGTCGTACGAGAGGGCCGCACCCGACCGGGTGCGGCCCTCTCGGCCGTCCGGAGCGCTCAGACCGCCTGCTGGGCCAGGATCGGGCCCAGGTTCTCCTTGCGGAGGCGCTGGTCGACGTAGAGCAGCGCGTTGACCAGCGGCAGGAACGGGGCGAACACGGCCTGCAGGAGCATCTGGACGAAGCCCAGGATCATCATCGAGCCGAACATGGCGGAGATGATCTCGCCGGGCGTCGCGGTCCCGTCGGAGCCGTACAGGGACGACATCGAGACCGTGCTGCCCATCGAGACGATCTGCTGCAGCAGCATGCTGATGAAGCCCACGATCAGGGCGGCCACGAGGCCGTAGCCGAAGACCCGCCACCAGTCGCCGCGGACCAGGGCGGCGGAGCGGCGGAGCGAGGCCACCGGGCCCTGGTTCTCGATGACGGCGACGGCCGGGGCCAGGCTGAACTTCACGTAGAGCCACAGCCAGAGCGGGAGGGTCAGCACGGCGACGAGCAGGAGCACGCCGCCCGCCACGGCCAGGCCCGTCGACGCCGCGGCGTCGGACCCGGAGGCGTTGATGCCGGTGATCATGCCGACCATCACCAGGGCGAAACCGGCCAGGAAGAGCACCATCGGGACGACCGACGCCAGGGCCGAGAGCAGGACCGCGCCGATCACCGAGCCGAGCCGGGACCAGGCGCGGCGCCAGATCGTGACGAAGCCGACGGGCCGGCCCAGCACCGCTTCCTGGACCACGGCCGGGGCGGCGGCGCCGACCAGGCCGGCGGTGACGACCAGGCCGAGCAGGGCGACGAACCAGACGCCGCCGAAGGCGAGGACCAGGGGCTGGAAGTCGGCGAAGTCGGTGGTGTGCGGCGTCATGTGGGTCAGCCGGTCCAGGTCGTCCTTGACCGCCTGGTAGGCGATCAGGAAGCCGCCTCCGGTCAGGACCGCCTCGGCTCCGTACGCCGCCACCGCGACGCCGATCAGCGGCTTCCAGTAGCGGCCGTACGTGGTGAAGGCGCCGGTCAGGAGCTGGCCGAGGCCCAGCGGGGCCAGGGGTATGACGCCGGGCTGCGGCGGAGGCGGCGGAGGCGGATAGCCGTAGCCGTACGGTCCTGGAGGGTATGTCATGGGCACACCGTATCGGCCGGGGTTGCGTACGGGCGTACACATGCATGCGTACACTCGTACACATGGGATACGGACTGCTCGCGGGCGCCATAGCGGCCGAGATATTCGCCACCACCTCGATGAAGTACAGCGAGGGCTTCAGCAGGCTCTGGCCCTCCCTCTTCACCGGCGCCGGCTATCTCGTCTCCTTCGTGCTCCTCTCCCGGGCGCTCAAGACCCTCCAGATCGGCACCGCCTACGCGATCTGGTCCGGCGTCGGCACCGCGGTCGTCGCCGCCATCGGCTTCCTCTTCCTCGGCGAGAGCCTGGGCGCCGCCAAGATCGCCGGCATCGTGCTGATCATCGCCGGCGTCGTCGCCCTCAACCTCGGCGGCGCCCACTGATGGCCCGCCCCCGCCGCCACGACCCCGACCGGCGCGAGCGGATCGTCGACGCCGCCCTGCGGGTGGTCGGCCGGGCCGGCCTCGCGGGCCTCAGCCACCGCACCGTCGCCGCCGAGGCCGACGTGCCGCTCGGCTCCACCACGTACCACTTCGCCTCCCTCGACGAACTCCTCGTCGCGGCGCTCCACCGGGTCAACGGCACCTTCGGCGCCCGCCTCCGGCAGGGCCCCGAGATCGCCGCGCCCGATCTGGCCGCCGGCCTGGCCGCGCTCATGGGGCAGTGGCTGGCCGCCGAGCGCACCGGCGTGGAGCTGGAGTACGAGCTCTACCTCGCCGCCCTGCGCCGCCCCGCGCTGCGCCCCGTCGCCGCCGAATGGGCCGAGGAGGTCGTCTCCGCCCTCGCCCCGCGCACCGGGCCCGCCACCGCCCGCGCCCTGGTCGCCCTCATGGACGGCATCAGCCTCCAGGTGCTGCTCACCGGCGCTCCGTACGACGAGGACTACGCCCGGGAGATGCTGGCCCGGATCCTGAACGAAGACCCGAAAGGGCGGGCCGGACACTCGGTGAAACCGCCCAAAGCGCCGACCGCCTCCTGAGACCGGTTGGCCCGCGCCCGGCCCCGACCGTTAGGTTTTCCGTCATGACCACTGCTCCTCGCACCACCGGCGCCGTCGCCGCCGGCCTCGCCACCATCGCCGGTGACGGCACCGTTCTCGACACCTGGTTCCCCGCCCCCGAGCTGACCGACGCGCCCGGCCCGGCCGGCACCGAGCGGCTCGACGCCGACGCGGCCGTGAACGCCCTCGGCGAGGGCGCCGCCAAGGCCCTCGGCGTGGACGCCCGCCGCGGTGTCGAGGTGGTCGCCGTCCGCACCGTCATCGCCTCGCTGGACGACAAGCCGCTCGACGCGCACGACGCCTACCTGCGCCTCCACCTGCTCAGCCACCGGCTGGTCAAGCCGCACGGCCAGAGCCTGGACGGCGTCTTCGGCCTGCTCGCCAACGTCGCCTGGACCTCGCTCGGCCCGGTCGCCGTCGACGACATCGAGAAGGTGCGGCTCAACGCCCGCGCCGAGGGCCTGCACCTCCAGGTCACCTCGATCGACAAGTTCCCCCGCATGACCGACTACGTCGCGCCCGCCGGCGTCCGCATCGCCGACGCCGACCGCGTCCGCCTCGGCGCCCACCTCGCGGCCGGCACCACCGTCATGCACGAGGGCTTCGTCAACTTCAACGCCGGCACCCTCGGCACCTCCATGGTCGAGGGCCGCATCTCCGCCGGCGTCGTCGTCGGCGACGGCTCCGACATCGGCGGCGGCGCCTCCACCATGGGCACGCTGTCCGGCGGCGGCAACGTCATCATCTCCATCGGCGAGCGCTGCCTGATCGGCGCCGAGGCGGGCGTCGGCATCGCGCTCGGCGACGAGTGCGTCGTCGAGGCCGGCCTGTACGTCACCGCCGGCACCCGGGTCACCATGCCCGACGGCGAGATCGTCAAGGCCCGCGACCTCTCCGGCGCCTCGAACATCCTCTTCCGCCGCAACTCGGTCACCGGCGCCGTCGAGGCCCGCCCGAACAACGCGGTCTGGGGCGGCCTCAACGAGATCCTGCACAGCCACAACTGAGCCCCGGCAACCGAGCCCGGCTCTGTCGGACGGCCCGTCGCCCCCGTCACGCACCGCCGGGGCGGCGGGCCGTCACAGCGTGAGCTTGAAGCCGTCGTGGCTGCGGGCGAAGCCCAGCGAGCCGTAGAAGCGGTGCGCCTCGGTGCGGGACTTGTTGCTGGTCAGCTGGACGAGCCCGCAGCCACGGGCCGCGGCCCTGGCGACCGCCCGGCGCATCAGCTCGCGGCCGAGCCCGCCGCCGCGGCGGTCGGCCCGGACGCGCACGGCCTCGATCAGGGCCCGCTCGGCGCCGCCCTTGCCGAGGCCGGGGATGTACGTGGCCTGGAGACAGCCCACGACGAGCTCCCCGTCACGGTCGTCCACCAGCACCAGCATCTCGTTGCGCGCGTCGGCCTCGATGTCCGCGAACGCCCTCTCGTAGGCGGGCGTCACGGTCACCGAGGCCGGGTCCACCACCCGCTCCTCGTCGGCGAGGAGCGCGAGGACGGCGGGCAGGTCGGCACGGGTGGCGGGACGCAGGATCACGGCCGCAGTCTCGCACACCCGTGCCCACGGGCCGTCCCGTCGTCACCTCACGGGCGGAAGCGCAGCACCTGCGGGTCGTGGTCGCTGTTCTGGTCCGCGAACTCCGCGTTGATGTGCACCGAGTCGTACTCGAAGTGGTGCACGCCGGGGCTGGTCAGGATCTGGTCGAGGACCTGGCTGTTGCCCTGGTAGACGTACGAGTAGCGCTCGCTCTCCGGCAGCGACAGCATGGCCGGGTAGAGCGCGCCGCCGTCGGTCATCGCCTGCGTGGTGCCGGAGAACTCGAAGTCGTTCATGTCGCCGACCACGAGCACGTTCGCCTGCTTGTCGACGGCCTCGATGTCCTTCACGAAGGCGTTGACGGCCTGCGCCTGGAGCAGTCGCTTGGCGTCGGAGGAACGGTTCGGCGGCTGGTGCTGGGAGACGATCGACTCGTCGCCGCCCTTCGAGGTGAGGTGGTTCGCGACCACGATCACCGTGCGGCCGCGGAAGCGGAACTCGCCGGCCAGCGGCTTGCGGCTGTTCTCCCAGGCGGTGTTCGCCGGATCGATGCGGCCGGGGGAGACGGTGAGGTGGGCGTCGCCCTTCTCGCCGGTGACGCCGACCGGGGTGGTGGCGTCGCCGCCCGGACGGTCCACGAAGGACACGCGCGCGGGGTTGAAGAGGAAGACCTGACGGATGTTGCCGCCGGGCTCGCCGCCGTCCTTGCCGTTCTGCGGGTCGATCGAGCGCCACTGGTACGCCGGGCCGCCGGCCGCCTCGATGGCCGCCGTGAACTTCTTCAGCGTCTCGCCGGCCGTGACCGTGCCGTCGTTCTTGGCGCCGTTGTCGTCCTGGATCTCCTCCAGGGCGACGATGTCGGGCGAGGCGAGGTTCTCGACGACCGCCTTGGCGAGCGCGTCGAACTTCTCCTGCGGGTCCGTCGGGTCGAGGTTCTCGACGTTGTACGTGGCGACCGCGAGCTCGTTCTTGTGCTGGCGCTCCGTCACCTCGCGCTCCAGGCCGAGGTCCACGCGCTCGCCCAGCGTGCGGGCCACCAGGGTGTAGCCGCCGAACTGGTTGAAGTCCAGCGGGCCCTCGGTGGTGCCGGTCAGCCAGTCGCCGACGTTGGCCTTCGGGAAGGGCTGCTGGGAGATCGGCGCGAGCTGCTGGATCTGCAGCCGGCCGGTGTTCTGCGAGTCGTACGAGCCGTAGACCGTGCCGCCGCGCTCGTTGTCGTTCTCGAACGGCTTCACCGTCACCCACAGCTCGGAGTACGGGTCGGTGGCGCCGACCACGCGCGAGGAGCCGATGCTGACGTTCATGCCCTCCAGGGACTCGTAGTAGTCCAGGGCGTACTTCTCCGGGTCGAGCGTCAGTCCGTTGACCGAGCCGCCGGCCGCCGGGTCGCCCGCCGGGGCGTACTCCTCGGGGACGGAGCCGGACCAGATCTCGACCGGGGCCGGGACCGCGTTGCCCTTGGAGGCGACGGTGACGACCGGCTTGGAGATCTGGGTCAGCGACTGGTTGCCGGAGTTCAGGCCGCCGGGCACGTACTCGGTCACCGTGCCGGCCACGCTCACCGCGTCGCCGACGGCGACGGTCGGGACCGAGCTGGTGAAGACGAAGATGCCCTCGCTGGTGGCCGGGTTGTCGTCGGCGTTCGGATCCTGGATCCAGAATCCACGCGAGCCGTAGGTGCGCACGCCCGTGACGATGCCGGTCACGCCGGTCACCTGCCTGCCGGCCAGCGGCGAGGTGCGGGTGGTGCCCTGGATGTCGTGGATCCGGGCGGGGGTGGCCGCGCCGGGCGCGGCGGCGGCGGTCACCGCCTCGTCGGCGGAGGCGGCCGTCCCACCGAGCAGACCGGCGGCGAGGGCGGCGGAGACGACGGCGGCGACGGCGGCGGATCTCGGTATGGAGGAAGACATCAAGGTACTCCGGGAGGATTTGGACGAACGATCGAAAGATCTACGCGCGTCAATTTCGTTGCACAGACGCACACTTGTCAAGGGTCGACGGGTGTACGAAGGCTGACGCCCCGGTGAACCGGCGGACCGCCCCCCGAATGCGTCTACGCTGAAGGCCGCGTCGACGCGCGACCGTCCCGTCCCCGCCCGCCCCCGTCGCCTCCACGGCACGGGAGGTGCCCCCAGCCGCCGAGGAGAACACCCGACATGGCACCGGACCACCCGACCCTTCCCCCCGTTCGGCTGCCCTCGGACGCGGAGCTGGCGCGGGACGCCCTGGCCGCCCCCCTCCTCACCCGTGCCGTGCGGCTCGCCCGCTGGGCCGGCCCCGAGACCCGGGTCGGCGCCGGCGGCGAGCTCGTCGAGGAGCAACTGCCCGCCGCCGCCGAGGCCCTCGGCCTGGCCGGCGACGAGGACGGCGAGGCGTACGCGAGCGAGGCGTGGCGGGTCGCCGTCGACACCGGCCTCGTCGAGATCCACGATCCCGACGACGCAGACGACGCAGACGACGCAGACGACGCAGACGACGCCGATGAGGCGGACAGCGCGGAGGATGCCGGGGGCGCCGAGGGCGCGGGCCACGAGGGCCCGGGGGGCGACGGCGGCGAGGAGGCCGGCACCGTCACCGTCGGCGAGAACCTCGGCCTGCTCACCGCCGGTTCGCCGCAGGACGTCCTCGCCGTCTGGCTCGACGGCTTCGAGGCCGTCTTCTCCGACGCCGCCGCGCCCTACATCGACGACCTCGACGCGCTCGTCGGCCCCGACGGCGAGATCGACTTCGAGGCCCTCGACTGGGACCCGGAGGGCGAGGCCGAGTTCCTGGAGGGCGTCCTCGGCAACCTCTACCTGCTGACCGTCTCCGAGGGCGGGGCCGGCGAGGGCCCGGTGCCGCTGCCCGCGCTCGCCGCCTCGATGGTCGTCCCCGACGACATGAGCGAGCCCACCGACGACGTCCTGGAGCAGGTCTCGGACGCGATGATGCGGCTCGACGAGCAGTTCCGGATCCTGGAGCCGATCGGGCTCGTCGAGTACCAGCCCGTCGACGAGGCCCTGATGGTCGAGGAGGGCGAGCAGGGCGCGGAGTCCGCCGCCCCCTTCGACGACGAGGACGTCAGCCGCTACGGCATGGTCCGGCTCACGCCGCTCGGCCTCTACGGCGTCCGCGCCCGGATGCTGGAAGCCGGCCTCACCGCCCCCGCCGTCGGCGAACTCGCCGGCAAGGGCGCCGAGGTGCTCCTCGACGGCCTCGCCCACTACCCGCAGGCCGCCGCCCGCGCCGAGACCGCCGGCTGGCTCGCCGCCCGTGACGCCGCCACCGCGGCCCGCGAGCTGCTCGCCGCCGCGCGGGGCGCCGACGCCGGCGCCCCGCTGCGCCGGCTCCACGTCCAACAGGCCCTCTCCCTCGTCGGCCCGGACGCCGAACCGGCCGTACGGGAGGTCCTCGACGACCGCGAACTCGGTGGTCTCGCCCGGGTCTGGCTCGCCGAGCGCGGCGCCACGGACATCCCGGCGCCGCCCGAGGCGATGATCTTCTGGCTGGCCGTCGACACCATCGCCGCCCACCTCGACGCCGACGGCGACCTGGAGGAACTCCAGGACCTCATCGAGGGCCTGACCGGCCGTCACGGCGGCTTCTTCGACGAGGTCTGGCGCGTCGACCACCCGGCCACCGCCGACGTCCTCGACGCGATGGGCCGGCTGCACCGCGACAAGCCCTCGGCGAAGGAGGCCCGCAAGGCCGCGTTCAAGGCGAGGTCGCGGGGCTGACCGGAGCCCCCGGAGCGGCTCACGTCCGCAGGTAGGACGCCCCGTTCATGTCGAGGACCGTCCCCGAGGCCCACTCGGCCTCCGGGGACGCCAGCCACAGCACCGCCGCCGCGATCTCCTCGGGGCCCGCCACCCGGCCGAACGGCGACTGGGCCCGGATGGCCTCGCCCTCCGCTCCGGTGAGGCGCGGGGCGACCCTCTCCGTGGCGAAGAAGCCGGGTGCCACCGAGGCCACCGCGATGCCGTGCGGGGCGAGGGCGACGGCCAGCGACTGGCCGAGCGCGTGCACGGCGGCCTTCGTGGCGCCGTAGGCCGGGTGGTCCGGCTCGCCGCGGAAGGCGCCTCGCGAGCCGATGTTGACGATGCGGCCGCCGGTGCCCTCCCTCGCATCCCCTTGGGCACGGGGGCACCCCCAGATCATCCAGTGCGCGGCGCGATGGCTGAGATAGGCCGTGCCGAGCAGGTTCACGGAGACGTGCCGCTGCCACAGCTCCGCCCACTCCTCGTACGGCGTCGTCGCCGGAGGATGCGGCAGGTTCACGGCCGCGTTGTTGACCAGGACGTCCAGGCCGCCGAGCGCCTCGGCCGCCGTGTCCGCGACCCGGGCGGCCCCGGCCGGGTCGGCGAGGTCGCCGCAGACCAGGGTGTGGCCGGTGCCGTCGAGCGAGTCGAGGGTCGCGCGGGCCTCGTCGGCGCGGGAGCCGTAGTGGACGGCCACCCGGTCGCCGTGTGCGGCGAAGGCCCGGGCCACCGCCCGGCCCAGGCCGCGCGACGCGCCGCTGACCAGTACGCGCCTACCGTGCGCGGGCAGGTTCATGGAGGATCGCCTTTCTGTTCAAGTCCCGTTTATACGGGGGCGCGACCGTGTGCCGCGACACCAGGTGCCGTCAGGTGACGACAGGGAGAAGACCGTCATGTCCCAGACCCGCAGAGAGTTCGCCAAGCAGTCCGCCGCGGCGGGCGCCGGCCTCGCCCTCACCGGTGCCGTCGGTGTGCTCGCCACCGCGCCGCAGGCGCTGGCCGCCGACGAGCACGAGGTGAGCGCCCAGGGCGACGAGCAGGGCCGCGGCCGCGCCCTCGGCTACGGCGAGCTGGTCGCCGACCCCGCCGGCATCCTGGCCCTCCCCGAGGGCTTCAGCTACCGGGTGGTGACCCACAGCGGCGTCACCCGCCTGGAGTCCGGCGAGTTCACGCCCTCCAACCACGACGGCACCGCCGCCTTCGACGGCCCGCGCGGCACCACGTACCTGGTCAACAACCACGAGCTCAAGGGCCCGCGCGCCAAGTGGACCTACCCGGTCCCGCTCACCGAGGGCCTGGTCTACGACCCGGCGGCGGCCGGCGGCTGCACGGTCGTCGAGGTGCACCGCGACGGCACGGTCGCCGAGTGGGTCGGCATCGCCGGCACCTCCACCAACTGCGCGGGCGGCCGCACCCCCTGGGGCACCTGGCTCACCTGCGAGGAGACCGAGGACCTGGCCGGCAAGAACGGCATGACCAAGGACCACGGCTACGTCTTCGAGGTCGACCCGCACGACCGGGGCGCGGGCCGCGACCCGAAGCCCGTCAAGGCGTTCGGCCGCTACGCCCACGAGGCCGTCGTCATCGACCCCAGGCGTGGCCACGCCTACCTCACCGAGGACGCGGCCGGCCCCAACGGGCTGTTCTACCGCTGGGTGCCGCCGCAGGGCTTCGAGCACGGCCGCGGGCGGCTCCGGGCGCTCGCCGACGACGCCGGCCGGCTCCAGGCGGCCAAGTGCTTCGACGCCGCCGGCCAGTACGTCGACGACCTCTCCCGCGCGACGAGGATCGGCACCGTCTACGGCGTGGACTGGGTCGACGTCGAGGACCGCGACGCCCGCACGACGTCGCTGCGCAAGCAGTTCGGCGAGGGCGAGATCACCCGAGCCCGCAAGCTGGAGGGCATGTGGTGGGGCGACGGCGGCGCGTACGTCGTCTCCTCGTACGCCCGCGAGGAGAGCCCCGTCGCGCACGACGGCCAGGTCTGGTTCTACGACCCGAAGCGCCGCACCCTCACCCTCCAGGTGCTGCTCGGCGTCAACGCCGCCCCGGAGCAGGACGGCGCCTTCGACGGCCCCGACAACATCACCGTCTCCCCGTACGGCGGTCTCGTCATCGCCGAGGACGGCGAGGGCATCAACCACCTGTTCGGCGCGACCGAGAGCGGCCGCACCTACCCGATCGCCCGCAACGACCTCAACGACAGCGAGTTCACGGGCGTGACCTTCTCGCCCGACGGCGACACCCTCTTCGCCAACATCCAGACGCCGGGCATCATGCTCGCGATCACCGGCCCCTGGCGCCGCCAGCCCCGCCGCTGACGCCGCCGGGGCCGGCTCCCGCCGCGCCCAGCGGTCCTGCCCGCCGCCGGGCCCCTCAGAGGGTCTGGGCGGCGGGCTTCACCATGCCGCGCACGGTCCGGGACTTCACGAAGTCGCCGATCGCCGTCATCTCCCACTCGCCGGAGAACTGGCGGATGAGCTTGGCCATCATCACGCCCGTCTGCGGCTCCGCCGTCGTCAGGTCGAAGCGGACCAGCTCCTCGCCGGTCGTCCCGTCGAGCAGCCGGCAGTACGCCTTGGCGACCTCGGTGAACTTCTGGCCGGAGAAGGAGTTGACGGTGAAGACCAGGCCGGTGGTGTCTGCGGGCAGCCGGCCGAGGTCGACCACGATGACCTCGTCGTCACCCGCGCCCTCGCCGGTCAGGTTGTCACCGGAGTGCTTGATGGCGCCGTTGAGGATGGACAGCTTGCCGAAGTAGCAGCTGTCGATGTGGTTGCGCTGCGGGCCGTACGCGATGACGGAGGCGTCCAGGTCGATGTCCCGGCCGCGGTAGGCGGGCTCCCAGCCGAGGCCCATCTTGACCGTGGAGAGCAGCGGACGGCCGCCCTTGACCAGGGACACGGTCTGGTTCTTCTGCAGGCTGACCCGGCCCTTGTCCAGGTTGATCTTCCCGGTGCCGACCGGCGGTGCGGCCGGCGGGGCCGGGGGAGCGGCGGGCGGCGCGGGCGGGGTCTGCCAGGCCGGCGGGGCCGACGGCGGGGCGGCGGGAGCCTGCGGCGCGGCCGGGGCGGGCGGGGCGACCGGGGCGGGGGCGGCGGCGGGCGTGGGCTCCTCGTCCACGCTCACGCCGAAGTCGGTGGCGATTCCGGCCAGCCCGTTCGCGTACCCCTGGCCCACCGCGCGGGCCTTCCACGCCCCGTTGCGCAGATAGATCTCCATGACCACGAGCGCGGTCTCGGTGGCGAGGCTCGGCGGGGTGAAGGTGGCGAGCACGCTGCCGTCGTCCGCGTCGCGCAGGGTCGCGGTGGGCTCGATGCCCTGGAAGGTCTGGCCGGCGGCGTCCGGGCTCGCGGTCACCACGATCTTCTCGACGCCGGACGGCACCGCGGAGGTGTCCACCAGGATGGCGTCGGGCGCCGTGCCGCCGCCGGAGCGGTAGGTGACACCGGGGCCTGACGGCTGGTTGTAGAAGATGAAGTCGTCGTCGGAACGCACCTTGCCGTTGGCGCCGAGCAGCAGGCCCGAGACGTCGAGCCGCACCGGGGCGGCGACGTCCACCGCCACGCGAGCGGCGGTGAGAGGGATGTTCGAGCCGGGGGTCATAGCGGTCATGCCCGGGGTAACGAGCGGCATGCCTTTGCCGTTCCCTTACGCTTTCGACTCGTGGGTGGGAGCTCTTTTCGGACAGTGGACGTGGACGAGGCGCGCGAGGAGATCGAGGCGCGCTACTACGCGAACTTCATGGACGTCATCGACGCGCGCGAGGGACGCCCGTTCGCCGCGCGCTTCGACACCGTCGGCCTCGGGCCGCTGATGATCGGCGACCTGAGCTGCGGCGCGGACGTGCGGATGCGCTTCGGTGAACTCGGCGCGTTCCACATCAACGCGCCGCTCAGCGGGACCATGGAGCTGCGCCAGGGCGGCAGCGGGCGCCGGCTGGTCGCGACCGCCGACGAGGCGGTGCTGCTCGACCCGTCCGGGGACACCTTCCTCGACCGGTGGAGCGGGGACTGCCGGGTGCTCTCGGTGAAGATCGGCGCGGAGGCCCTGGAGGAGCGCCTGGAGGCGCTGCTCGGCCGGCCGCCGGGCGGCCGTCTCGGCTTCGGCGGCGGGCTCGACATCACCCGCGGCCCCGGTCTGAGCTGGGTGACCTTCGCCCGCCAGGTGGCGGCCGGGGCGCTCGCCGGCGACGGCCTCGCCACCCATGAACTGGTCGCCCGCCCGCTCCAGGAGGCGCTGCTCAACGGCCTGCTGCTCGCCGCCGACCATCCCTGGCGCGAGGAGCTCGACCGGCCGGCGGGCCCGGCCCGGCCGGCGCCCGTCAAACGGGTGATGGAGGCGGTGCGGGCCCGCCCCGAGCACCCCTTCACCACCACCGAGCTGGCCGCCCTCGCCCGGGTCAGCGTGCGCCGGCTCCAGGAGTCGTTCCGCCAGTACGTGGGGATGTCCCCGATGGCCTTCGTGCGCGAGGTGCGCCTGGAGCGGGTCCACGAGGAGCTGCGGACGGGCGACCCGGACGGGATGGCCGTCGGCGACGTGGCCTGGCGCTGGGGCTTCACCCACCCGGGCCGGTTCGCGGCGCAGTACCGGGCCCGGTTCGGCGAGCCGCCCTCGCGGACGCTGCGCGGCTGACGGGCTGTGACGGGAGGTGCTGGCAGAGTGACCGAATCCGCATTTTTCGCGCCTCCTCATGACCGATTTCGTCGACTGAGGGCCAGCTGAAGATCGAATCCGTCGCGTTTTGTGGACACTGGCCGCGCTTCGCGGCTCGCGGCGATCTTGACCGCGGCCTATCGTCGGCTTGTCCGCGTGCCTTTGAGCTCGCGTCGACCCGGGCCCCGGCCGGCTCCCCCGCATAGTCCGGCCGGGCCTGTGCTCTTCTCCCCGCGCCCCGGCGTCCACGCCCGGGCCAGCAGCGCCGCGCCGGCGAGCCCCGCCACCCCGAGGACCGGCAGCAGCACCCGTACGTCGACCACCGCCAGCAGGCCCGCGCCGAGTGCGATGGCCACCGCGTTCGGCACGAAGACCAGGGTGTTCGCGGTCCCGGCCGCCCGGCCCACCGCCTCCGCCGGGACGTTGCGCTGAACGGCCGTCATCGCGGCGATCAGGACCCACGGCAGGCCCACCCCGATGAGCACGCTCGCGGCCAGGGCGCTCGTGTCGTACGGCAGCGCCCGCCCCGCAGCGCCCAGCGCGAAGAGCGCGAGCCCGGCCGCCGCGAGCGCCCGCTCCGGCAGCCGCTTCAGGAGCGGCCCCGCCGTGAGCCCGGCCGCGACGGACCCGGCGCCCTGCACCGCGTACAGCACGCCCGCGTACGCCGGGGAGTGGCCGAGCCCCCGGTCGACGACCGCGTAGATCGCGGCCCCGTTGAGCCCCGCGAGCAGCATGGTGAAGCCGCCGGCCCCGACGAGCAGCCGCAGCAGCGGCGACTCCCACAGCAGCCGGACGCCGTCGGCGACCCGGGGCCGCCGCTCCGGCGCGGGCGGCTCCTCCCGCACCCGCAGGAGCGCGAACACTCCGGCCGCCAGGGCGAAGGTGACCGCGTCCAGGACGGCGACGGGACCGCCGCCGTAGCGGGCGAAGAGCCCGGCCGCGACGAGCGGCGCGAGCAGCTTCATCGCCTCGTTGACGGTCATCCGCAGCCCGTTGAGCTCCCCGAGCCGCTCCGGGTCGAGCGCGCCCGCCGCGAGCGCGGCCTCCGCCGCGTCATGGACGGCGCCCTGCGTCCCGTACGCCAGGAGCACGACGAACAGCAGCCACACCCGCCCGGGCCGGTCCACCCAGAGCAGCAGGGGCAGCAGCGCCGCCATCGCCAGGTTCACGGTGACGAGCAGCGGCCGCCGGCGCACCCGGTCGACGAGCGAGCCGAGCAGCGGCCCGAGCAGTGCGGGCGCCCACAGGGCGAAGGCGGTGAGGGCGGCCAGGCTGTCGGAGCCGGTGAGCGACTTGACCCAGATCCCGGAGACGAGCCACATCGCGGTCGTGCCGAAGCCGGACACGAGCACGGCGGTCAGATAGAGAGGAACACGCATGTCGTCAGGCTGGCGTCTGAGGTGGCCGCGCCGGATCGGTCACCTGCCCTAATGCGGTCCTACGGCATTCCGTAGGACCGCCGCTCGATCAGCGGGCGGGGGTGTCCACGAATGTGGGGCGAGGGCACGCTCAGGCCGTGATCCGTGCCGCCCGCCGCGTCTCGAACCACAGCGCCGCACCCGTCACCAGTGCGCCCGTGCCCTCCCACAGGCCCACGCCGAGGAAGCCGGCCGGGGCGCGGCCGGTGACGACGGCGAGGGTGAACACGGTGCAGGTGAGGAGGCGGAAGGGGACCGTCCAGCGGAAGAAGGACTTCCAGTCGGCGAGGGCGGCGAAGACGTAGTAGACGCCCATGTTGAGCGCCGCCATGGAGGAGGCGGTCAGGAAGAGGAGGGTGTGGTCGTCGGCCGCGCGGCTCGCCTCGGATATCGGCGTGAGGCCCATGAGGCGGATCGTCGTGTCGGGCGAGATCAGGCCCACCACGCCGAGGACCGCGGCGAGGACGCCGAAGACGGCCATGGTCCAGCCGGACAGGGAACGGGGCAGACGCACGGCGGGTCCTCCGGGAAGCACGAACATATGCGCGAGGCATGGGCAGGACACCTGCATATCGTGCGGTGGGGGCCGATCCCTCATCGGCCCCCACTTTTACGTCACTTCAGCGCGTGACTTCAGCGCGTCGCTTCAGCAGCACGTGACTTCAGTGCGTCACTTCAGCGCCGCCTTCATCATCTTCTGCGCCACCGGCGCCGCGAGCCCGTTGCCGCTGACCTCCGAGCGAGCCGCGCCCGAGTCCTCGATCATCACCGCGACGGCGACCTCCTTGCCGGTGGCCGGGTCCTTCGCGTACGAGGTGAACCAGGCGTACGGCGTCTTGCTGTTGTTCTCGCCGTGCTGGGCCGTGCCGGTCTTGCCGCCGACCTCCACACCGGAGATCGCCGCGTTCGTGCCGGTGCCCTCCTCGACCACCGTCCGCATCGCGCTGCGCAGCTGCTGCGCCGTCCCGGACGACACGACCCGCCGGGTGTCGCCGTCCTCGTACGTCTGCAGCGCGTCGCCGTTGGCGTCGACGACCTGGGACACCATGTGGGGCGCCGCCATGAGACCGTCGTGGGCGATCGCCGCCGACACCATGGCCATCTGCAGCGGCGTCGCCGTCACGTCGAACTGGCCGATGCCGCTCAGCGCCGTCTGCGCCTTGTCCATGCCGGACGGGTAGCCGCTGGCGTAGGCCCGTACCGGCACGTCCAGCTCCTTGTCGTTGAAGCCGAACTTCTCCGCCATCGCCTTCACCTTGTCCTGGCCCAGGTCGACGGCCATCTTCGCGAAGACATTGTTGCAGGAGTAGCGCAGCGCGGTGCGGATCGTCGCGTTCTCGCAGGGCGCGGACGCGTTCTCGTTGCGCAGCACGGTGCGGGTGCCGGGCAGGGTGTACGGGTTCGGGCTCTGCGTCGCCGTGTCCACCGAGCCGTACAGGCCGTCCTCCAGGGCCGCCGCCGCGACGACCAGCTTGAACGTCGAACCCGGCGGCAGCGGCTGCCGCAGCGCCCGGTTGACCAGCGGCTTGTCCTCGTCCGTGGTCAGCCGCTGCCACTCCTTGCCGTCCTTGAGCCCGGCGATCTTCGACGGGTCGTACGACGGGGTCGACACCATGCCGAGGATCCGGCCGGTCTTCGGGTCGATGGCGACGGCGGCGCCCTTCTTGTCGCCGAGCGCCTTGTAGCCGGCCTTCTGCACGGCCGGGTCGATCGTCGTGACGACCGTGCCCGGCTCGGCCTGCTTGCGGGTCAGCGCGTCGACCGGGTTCGTCAGCCGGGTGTCGGTGCCGTCGAGGACGTCGGCGTAGATGCCCTCCAGCTGGGTCGCCCCGTACGCCTGGGAGCTGTAGCCGGTGACGGCCGCGTAGAGCCTGCCGTCGGTGTAGTCGCGCTTGTACGCGAGGTCGCCGCCCTCCGTCCGTTTCGAGCCGGTGACCGGCGAACCGGCCACGACGATGTTGCCCAGCGGCTGCGCGTACTGCGCGATGGTCTTCCGCCGGTTCTTCTTGTCGTTCGCGAGGGCCTTGCCTTCGTACCCCTGCACCCAGGTGGCCCAGCCGAGCAGGGCCAGCACCAGGAGCAGCGCGAAGACCGAGGCGCGCCTGATCGTCTTGTTCATCCCATATGCGGGACGAACGGATGACCGAGCGGCGTTCCGGACGTGTTCGGTTTCTCAGGGAACCTTCATGCGGTGTGCACGGAGTGTGCCCAAGGCTCACCGCGGCGTGATGAACCCCGACTCGTACGCCGCGATCACCGCCTGGGTGCGGTCCCGGGCACCCGTCTTCGCGAGGACGGCGGCCACGTGCGTCTTCACCGTCGCGGGGCCCACGCCCAGCAGGCCGGCGATCTCCGCGTTGGCCAGGCCCTTCGCCATGTGCCGCAGCACCTCCGCCTCCCGCTCGGTGAGCCGGGCGGCCCAGGGCGGGGCGGTCGGCGGGTTGCGGCGGGCGTGCTCGGCGGCGAGGCCGCGCACCGCAGCCGGGTAGAGCAGCGAGTCGGTGCGGGCCACCAGCCGGACCGCGCTCACCAGCTCCTCCGGCGCGGCCCGCTTGAGCAGGAAGCCGACGGCGCCGACGCGCAGTGCCTCGTACACGTAGGCGTCGTTCTCGAAGGTGGTCACGACCACGATCCGCGGCCCGTCCGCGCCGCCGTCGCCCCCCGCGCCGCCGAGGATGTGCCGGGTCGCCTGGATGCCGTCGATCTCCGGCATCCGCACGTCCATCAGGACCACGTCCGGCCGCAGCTCCCGCACCACCGACACCGCCTCGGCGCCGGTCGCGGCCTCCCCGACGACCGTGAGGTCGGGCTCGGCGTCCAGGATCACCCGCAGCGCCGTCCGCACCATCCGCTCGTCGTCGGCGAGCACCACCCGGATCGGATCCACCGTCCGCGCGTCCGTCGTCGTCTCCGTCATCGCGCGCCTCCGACCGGCAGCCGGGCGGCGAGCCGCCACACGCCGTCCACCGGGCCGGCCTCGGCCGTGCCTCCGAGCAGCCGGGCCCGCTCGGCGACGCCGCGCAGGCCGCGCCCGCCGTCCGGGCGGGCCACCGGCGCGGTGCGGCCGCCGTCGGGCAGCGGATTCTCCATGGTGATCTCCAGTTCGTCCCCCGACAGCGCGATCCGCGCCGTCACCGTCTCCTCGCGCGCGTAGCGCACGGCGTTGGTCAGTCCCTCCTGCACGATCCGGTACGCCTCCCGCGACACCGCCTCCGGCAGGCCCGTCAGCTCCCCGCGCACCGTCAGCGCCACCCGCGCGGCGCCCGCGTCCGCGCCCCGGACGAGCGCGTCGAGCGCCTCCAGGCCGGGCGCGGGCAGCGTGCCGTCGTCCTCGCCGCTGCGCAACAGGCCGAGCACGGCGTCGAGTTCACCCACCGTGCGCCGGGTGGTCTCCTCGATGGCGGTGAGCGCCTCCCGCACGAAGTCCGGGTCGGCGCCGGAGTCGAGCACCCGGCGGGCCGCCCCGGCCTGGAGGGTGACGGCGCTGAGCGCGTGCCCGACGGAGTCGTGCAGCTCGCGGGCGAGCCGGTTGCGCACGGCCAGTTCGGCGGCCCGCCGCTCCGCCGCGGCCAGCCGGTCGGCCGGGCTCGGCCCGAGCAGCCGGGGCGCGGCGGCGGCGAGCAGCGCGCCGGTGGCGGCCGCCGCGGCCACGAGCGCGAGCAGCATCAGGAGCCCGAGCGGCAGCCCGGCCCGGGCCAGCCAGTCCTGGTCCAGGCCCCACAGCCGGCCGAGCTCGGAGCGGCGCAGCTCCGCCGAGAACGACAGCGCCGCCACGGACACCGCGAACGGCGGCAGCGCCAGGCTGGCCCCGCTGAGCAGCGCGCCCGCGCCCAGGTGCAGCGTGAACCAGCCGGCCGTGCGCGCCCGGGCGCTCCGCCCGCGCGCGGGACCCTCCGCGAACCGCCCGGCCGGCACCCCGCACAGCGCGCGGGCCGCCGCCACCGACATCGGCCGGGTGAGCGGGAAGAGCGCGGTGACGGCGACGAGCGGCAGCCCCACCGCGTACGCGCCGAGCTGGGTGACGAGGCTGCTGCCGAACATCGCCCCGCCGCCGGTGAACGGGCCGACGACCAGGGTGCCGACCAGCCAGTACGGCATGAACAGGGCGCCGCCCAGGATCAGATGGAGCCAGCGCCGCCGGGCCGTCTGCCCGAACAGCGCGCCCCCGAGGCGTCTCATGCGGTCCGGCCCCGGCGGGTCAGGACCACGGCCAGGCAGCCGGCCAGCAGGAATCCGGTGATCATCTCGCCAGCGTAGGTGGTGATCATCTGGCCCGAGGGGGCTTTGGCGGCTTCGCCCATGGGCAGCAGCGAGACGAGCGTCATGTACGCGCCCCAGCACCCGGCCGCGCCGGACGACACCCAGGACACGGCGAGCGCCGTCCGCACCCGCAGTCCGGCGGGCCGCCGCCGGGCCAGGCACAGGGTGATCGCGGCGGCGAGGACGAGGAACAGGGCGCGTACGACGTCGACGGTCGCGTGGTCGCTGTCGTACTCCGCGGCGAACGCGGGCGACAGGCCCGAGGTCACGCCGCAGGCCCACAGGGTGTGCAGCGCGGCCGGCAGCAGGGCGAGGACGGCACCGGTCACGGCGACGGCCCGGGTGCGCGGGCCCATGAGCCCGGCGGGCAGTGCGCCGAGCCGCCCGGCCCAGAGGTGGCCCCAGCGGTCGCGGGCGTACAGGACGAAGAGGGTGCCGAGGCTGAGGCCCTGGAGGATGAAGCCGCCGTAGACGACGGGGAAGACCCACGCGTCGAGGAAGGGCTCCTTGCCCGTCGGGGAGGGCGCCCCGGACCCGCCGCCGACGAGCGAGACGATCAGCTGGCCCGGGTACCCCGCCATGATCGGCGCGAGCAGGCCCGTCGCCGCCCACATCGGGAAGGCGAGCAGCCAGGCCGGCACCCGCATGCCCCACGGCCGGGTGAGCAGCAGGGCGAGCAGCACCACGACCGCGTCGGCGAGCACGGAGAGGCCGTTGGCGACGGCCATCAGCGTCGGATGGTCGAGCAGCACGCTGCCGGCCGGGATGCCGACCCGGCTGCCGGCCACCCAGGCGACCTTCAGACCGATGTACGGGAGGCAGGCGACCATGGCGAGGACGCGCAGCGTCGGGCGGAGGGCCCCGGCGGGGGCGGTGGGGGCGGTGGATGTCGTCATGCCCTCACCCTCGCGCCGCGACCGGGCCCGGCACGTCCTGCCGTACGGCGAAGTGCCTCCGCCGCGCGGGGGAGACGCCCGGTCCGCACGGACGAGGGGACCGGGGCCGGTGGCGTCGCGGACCGGACGAGAGCCGACGTCGCGGGGTTGGACGGGAGGCCGGTGGGGCGGGGCCGGACGGGGGCCGGTGTGGCGGGGTCGGACGGGAGCCGGCCGGTCGCCCGGGCGAGACCGTACGGCCGGAGCCGCCGGAGCCGCCGGAGCCGCCGGAGCCGCCGGAGCCGCCGGAGCCGTCGGGGCGTCCGTACGGACGAGGGCCGGCGCCGCCGGTGCGGCTAGAGCCGGCGGGTCGCCCGGGCGAGCCGGTCGCGCGCCTCGAACAGCGCTTCCTTGACCATCCGTTCGCGCTCCGGCGTCAGCCGGGCCACCGGCACCGAGCAGCTGATCGCGTCGCGCGCGGGGGAGCGGTAGGGGATCGCGATGCCGAAGCAGCGCAGGCCGAGCGTGCTCTCCTCGCGGTCCACCGCGTAGCCCTGCTCGCGGATGCCCGCGAGCTCCTCGATCAGCAGCTCCCGGTCGGTGACGGTGTGTTCGGTGACCGCCGGCAGCGCCTCGGGCAGCAGCGCGCGCACCCGCTCGTCGCCGAGGGTGGCGAGCAGTGCCTTGCCGAGCGCGGTGGAGTGCGCGGGCAGCCGGCGGCCGACGCGGGCGGACGGCCGCAGATGGTGCCGGGACGGGCGGATCGCCAGATAGACCACGTCGGTTCCGTCGAGCCGGGCCAGATGGATGGTCTCGGTGGTGTCGTCGGAGAGCCGGTCGAGGGTGGGCCCGGCGGCGGCCACCACCTCGTCGCCGTCCACGTACGACGTGCCGACGAGCAGCGCCCGCACCCCGATCCCGTAGCGGGTGCCGGTCGCGTCCGTCTCCACCCAGCCGAGCTCGACCAGCGTGCGCAGCAGCATGTAGAGGCTGGACTTGGGGTAGCCGACGGCCTCCTGGACGGTGGCGAGCGAGTGCATGCCGGGCCGGCCGGCCAGCCACTCCAGCAACTCCACCGTCCGCACCGCGGACTTGACCTGGCCCCCGCCACCCGTGTCGCCGACCGTCATCGCCGCCCCTCTCCCCGAAGCGCCCCGAGCCCCTTGTGGAGACGGCTCGGCCGTCCCTAGAGTCCCTGACGTATTCACGTACAGGGACGTTGTTCAGAATAGCGAACGAGGTGGGCGGCGTGGCGGCGACGGCGGAACCAGTGTGGAGCGTGGACCCGAGGACGGGAAAGCAGCGCGAACAGGTCGCGGTGACGGCCGACGGCGAGGAGCTCGACCGGGCCGTACGGGCCGCGCACGCCACCCTCGGCGCGCTCGCCGACCGGCCCGCCCGCGCCCTGCTGCTGCGCACCGCCGCCGACCTCCTCGACGAGGCCCGCGACGCGGTCGTGGAGGCCGCCGACGCCGAGACCGCGCTCGGCCCGGTCCGGCTCACCGGCGAACTGGCCCGCACCGCCGCCCAGTTGCGCTTCTTCGCCGACATCGTCGACGAGGGCGCCTTCCTCGGCGTACGGATCTCCCGGCCCGATCCCGCCACCACGCCGCCCACGCCCGACCTGCGGCGCATGAGGATCCCGCTCGGCGTCGTCGCCGTCTACGCCGCGAGCAACTTCCCGCTCGCCTTCTCCGTTCCCGGCGGCGACACCGCGAGCGCCCTCGCCGCCGGCTGCCCCGTCGTCGTCAAGGCGCACCCCGACCACCCGGCCACCTCCGAGCTGTGCGCCGCGCTGCTGCGCCGCGCCGCCGCCAGGGCCGGGCTGCCCACGGACGGGGTCTCGCTCGTGCACGGCTTCGACGCGGGCGTGGAGCTGATCCGCCACCCGCTGGTCGCCGCCGCCGGTTTCACCGGGTCGGTGCGCGGCGGCCGGGCGCTCTTCGACGCCGCGGCCGCCCGGCCCGTACCCATCCCCTTCCACGGCGAACTCGGCTCGCTCAACCCGGTGGTCGTCACCGAGGCCGCCGCCGAGGCGCGCGCCGAGGAGCTCGGCGCGGGGCTCGCCGCCTCCATGACGCAGGGGCAGGGCCAGTTCTGCACGAAGCCGGGCTTCGTCCTGGCGCCCGCGGGCCCGGCCGGCGACCGTTTCGTGGCCGCCCTCACCGCGGCCGTCAGCGAGACCGAGCCGGGCGTGATGCTGGACCACCGGATGCGCGACGCCTTCGTCGACGGCGTACGGGAACGGGCCGCGCTGCCCGGCGTCACCGCGCCCGTCACGCCCGGCGCGGGCGGCGAGCACACCGTCAGCGCCGGAGTCCTCACGCTCGCCGCGGGCCTGCTGCCGCAAGGCGGCCACGCGGCCCTCCTGGAGGAGTGCTTCGGGCCGGTGACGGTCGTCGCCCGCTACGCCTCCCGGGAAGAACTCGACGCGGTCCTCGCTCTGCTGCCCGGCAACCTCACCGCCACCCTGCAGACGACCGACGGCACGGCCGACGGCACGGAAGGCGCGGCCGACCCCGACGCCGCCGACCTGCTGGCCCGGCTCACCCCGCTCGCCGGGCGGATCCTCGTCAACGGCTGGCCGACCGGAGTGGCCGTGGCCGACGCCCAGCACCACGGCGGCCCCTATCCGGCCACCACCTCCCCGTACACCTCGGTCGGCGGCACGGCCGTCGACCGCTGGCTGCGCCCGGTCACGTACCAGTCGACGCCGCAGGCCCTGCTCCCGCCCGAACTGCGCGACTGATCACGCCGTCCGGGCCGCCCCCGCTCTCACACCCGCACCACGATCTTGCCGAGGTGGCTGTTGGACTCCATCAGCCGGTGCGCGTCCGGCAGCGCCTCCAGGCCCTCGAAGGTCTCGGCGACCACCGGCGCGAGCGAGCCGTCGCGCAGCCCGGAGCCGATGAACCCGGCCATCCGGGCGCGCCCCTCGGCCGACCGCACCACCGCGCCGTTCGCGTAACCGCGCACGGTCAGCGGCCACTGCATCGGCACCTCGGCCGGGCGCGCGTCCATCCAGCCGTAGAGCACCGCCGTGCCCGCCGGGCGCAGCGCCCCGCCGAGCCGGGCGAAGCCGGGGCCGCCGATCGCGTCGAAGACCACGTCGGCGCCCTCGCCGCCGGTGATCCGGCGCACCTCGGCGACCAGGTCCTGCTCGTCGGTGGTGATCACGTGCGCGGCGCCGAGCGCGCGCAGCCGCCCGGCCTTGGCCGCGCCCCGCGTGGCGGCGATCGGAACCGCGCCGATCCGCAGCGCGGTCTGGATCGCGGCCGTGCCGACGCCGCTGGACGCGCCGGTGATCACCACATGGCCGCCGGGCCGCAGCCCGCCCGCCTCCACCATGCCGCCGTACGCCGTCGAGTACGCGAGCCAGGCCGCCGCACCGGCGACCGCGTCCACCCCCGTGGGACGCGGCACCAGATGCTCCTCGCGCAGCACCACGTGCTCCGCGTACACCCCGTGCACCCCGAAGTCGAAGTTGGCCGCCGACAGCACCGGGTCGCCCGGCGCGTACGCCGTGACGTCCTCGCCGACCTCCTCGACGACGCCCGCCGCCTCGTAACCGAGCCGCGAGCCCGGCAGCGTCGCCTGGTAGTGGTAGCCGCCCGAACGGAACAGCGCCTCGGCCCGGTTGAGCCCGATCGCCTCCACCCGCACCCGTACCTCGCCGGGCCCGGGCGCCGGCAGCACCGTCTCCTCGACCGTCAGCACCTCCGGCCCGCCGAGCTCGTGGAACAGAACCGTCCTGGTCTTCATCTCAACTGCCGTCTTGTTTCCCATGACTTCGACCGTAGGCGGGGCCGGGTGAGACGATCCATGTCCGACCGGCTCCCGGATATGTCCGATCGTCTCGCCGCCCGGCGGAAGGGGTACGGTGCCGGGCATGGACGTACTGAGCGATGCCATCGCCGCCATGCGCACCGGCCGCCCCCACTCCTCCCGCACGGTCCGCTTCGCGCCCTGGGGCGTCCGCTACCCGGCCAGCCAGAGCGCCGGCTTCCACGTCATCCTCCAGGGCACCGCCTGGCTGCTGCCCCCGGAGGGCCCGGACCGCCCGGGCGGCGCGCCCGTCCGGCTCGGCCCCGGCGACGTCGTCCTGTTCGCGCACGGCACCGGCCACGGCCTCGCCGACCGGCCCGACACCCCGCTCGTCGACGCCGTGCCCGCGCCCGACGGCTCCTGGCCCACCCCGCCCGACCGCGGACCGGTCGGCGCCGAGGAGACCCTGCTGCTGTGCGGGGCCTACCAGCTGAACCGGACCCGCGCCCATCCGCTGCTCACCGAGCTGCCCCCGTACGTCCACATCCCCGCCCGGGTCGGCGCCCATCCGCGGCTGCGCGCCGCCGTAGAACTGCTCGGCGCCGAACTCGCCGAGCCCCAGCCCGGATCCGACGCCGCCGTGCCCGCGCTCCTCGACACCCTGCTGCTCTACCTGCTGCGCACCTGGTGGCTGACCGAGCGCGCCGACCGGACCACCGGCTGGTCCGCCGCCCTCGCCGACCCGGCCGTCGCCGCCGCCCTGCGCGCCCTGCACGGCGAGCCCGCCCGCCCCTGGACGGTCGAGGAACTCGGTGCCCTCGGCGGCCTCTCCCGCGCCGCCTTCGCCCGCCGCTTCACCGCCCTGGTGGGCCGGCCGCCGCTCGCGTACCTCACCTGGTGGCGGATGACGACCGCCGGACGGCTGCTGCGCGACGACGACCTGCCGCTGCGGGTGGTCGCCCAGCGCTTCGGCTACGCCTCGGAGTTCGCCTTCGCCAAGGCGTTCAAGCGGGAGTACGGGATGGCGCCGGGCCAGTACCGAAGCGCCTCCTAGGGCCGTTCCCGGCGGCGGCGCGGCAGCCTCAGCGAGGCCAGCGTGGTGAGCGTCAGCAGCCCTGCGCTGATCAGGAGCGAGGTGCGCAGGGCGCCGGCCACGCCCGTGGCGGCGAAGGAGCCGAAGACCGCGACGGCCAGCGCGCCCGCCGTCTGCCGGATGGCGTTCAGCAGGCCCGCCGCCGTGCCCGCGCGCTCGGCCGGGACGGCCTCCAGCATCGAGGCGATCAGCGGCGGCAGCGCGAAGCCGCAGCCCAGCGCCAGCGGCACGAGCAGCAGCGCCTGCGCCGCCTTCGGGGTGTCCGCGTCGACCACGAGCAGGGCGAGCAGTCCGGCCACCGACACGACCTGGCCGACGACGATCGGCAGCCGGGCGCCGTAGCGGGCCGCGACCCGCGCGGAGAGCACGTTCACGCCGGCGAGCAGCCCGGTCATCGGCAGGAACATCAGGCCCGCGCCCAGCGCGGACAGGCCGAGGACCTGCTGGAAGAAGAGGCCGAAGACGAACACCATGCCGTAGAACGCGACGGTGTTGGCCGAGCCCGCCGTCACCGCCACCACCACCGTGGTGTCGCGGAACAGGCCCAGCGGCACCATCGGGTGCTTCCGCCGCGCCTCGATCACCAGGAACGCGGCGAAGAAGACCACCGCGATCCCGAGCGCCCACCACGCGCGCGTACCGCTCTCGATCGCCGCGAAGGTCAGCGCCGCCAGCGCCACCACGGCCGTGAGCTGGCCGGGCAGGTCGAGCGGGGCGGGGCGCCGCGGCGAGCGGCCGACCCGGGTGAGCAGGGCGATCGCGAGCAGGCCGAGCGGCAGGTTGATGAAGAAGATCGCCCGCCAGCTCCACGCCGTGGTCAGCGCCCCGCCCGCCACCGGACCGAGCGCCACGGCGACCGTGCCGCCCGCCGCCCACAGCGACACCGCTCGGGCCCGCCGCACCGGATCGCCGTACGCCTCCCGTACGAGCGCGAGCGAGGCCGGCAGCATCACGGCGGCCGCCACGCCCTGCACCGTACGGGCCGCGAGCAGCGCGGGCAGGCCGGGCGCGAGGCCGCAGGCGGCGGAGGCGAGGGTGAAGACGACGACCCCGAAGGCGTACGCCCGGCCGGCGCCGATCCGGTCGGCGAGTGCGCCGCTGGACAGCAGCAGCGCGGCGAAGGCGAGCGTGTAGGAGTCGACGACCCACTGGAGTCCGGTCAGCCCTGTCTGGATATCGGATCCGATCGCGGGCAGGGCGACATTGACGACGGAGGTGTCGAGGGTGATGACGGCGAAGCCCAGCATGGCGGCGGCGAGCGCGGGGCCCGGGCCGCGGCGCGGGGCGGGTGGTGCGGAGGCCGTGGCCGGGGTGTCAACGGGGGCCGGGGAGAGGTCGGTTGAGGTCATGTCCTCAGCCTCGTGATCTCCGGGGCCGTAGAGTAGTGGCCTGAATGCCATACGACCGGAGGTTCTGGCCATGTCCGCTGTCCGGCGCGTCGCCGTCATCGCCGCCCCGCCCGTCTCGATGTTCAACCTGGCCATCCCCGAGATGCTCTTCGCCAAGGTCGAGGTCGACGGCGGCCCGGGCTACGAGACGGTCATCTGCACCACGGACCCGGGGCCCGTCACCACCTCCGGCGGCCTCGACCTGCGGATCCCGCACGGCCTGGACGCGGTGGCCGGCGCCGACACGGTGATCCTGGCGGGCACCGGCCAGTACAGCGACCCCGACCCGCGCATCCTCGACGCGCTGCGCCGGGCCGCCGCCCAGGGCAGCCGGATCGCCTCCATCTGCACCGGCGCCTTCGCGCTCGCCGCCGCCGGACTCCTCGACGGACGCCGGGCCACCACCTACTGGGCCTACAGCGGACTGCTCGCCGAACGCCACCCGGCCGTCGACCTCCAGGACGACGTGCTCTTCGTCCAGGACGGCCCGCTGCTCACCTCCTCCGGCTACGCCGCCGGCATCGACCTGTGCCTGCACATCATCCGCACCGACCACGGCGCCGCCGTCGCCAACCAGGTGGCCCGGCTCGCCCTGGTCGCGCCCGTACGGCCCGGCGGCCAGACCCAGTTCACCCAGACCCCGCTGCCGCCCGAGCGCGGGATCTCCTTCGCCGACACGCGCGCGTGGGCGATGGCGCACCTCGACGAGCCGCTCACCCTCACCGACCTCGCCCGGCACGCCGGCGTCTCCGTGCGCACCCTCTCCCGCCGCTTCCACGCCGAGACCGGGGTCAGCCCGCTCCAGTGGCTGCTGCACCAGCGCGTCGAGCGGGCCAAGGAGCTCCTGGAGACGACCTCGCTGCCCATGGACCAGGTGGCGCGGGGCTGCGGGCTCGGCACCGCGGACTCGCTGCGGCAGCACCTGCTGCGCCGGACCGGGCTGACGCCGAGCGCGTACCGGGCCTCCTTCAGCAGGCTGACCGGAACCGCAGTGCCGGCCGGCGCGTCCTGAGGGAGCATGATCGGATCCAATATTCGTATCCAATACGCAATATCCACGGACCTCGACACCGTCACCGACCTCCACGCGGAGGCCCGCGCGACCTACTACCGCGGCCACATCCCGGACGCCGCGTTCGAGGGCCCCGAGGAGCTGGCCCGCTCCCGCGCGGGTTGGGCGGGAGCGATCGACGCGGGCCGCGTACTGGTGGCCCGTACCGGCGGCACCGGTGGATCGGACCGCACCGGTGGATCGGACGGTGCCGGTGGCTCTGGCGGCTCCGGCGGCTCTGGCGGTGAGATCGTCGGCATCGCCGCGTACGGGATCCGCGACGGGATCATGACCCTCAGCCAGCTCCACGTCCGCCCCGCCCACTGGCGCGCGGGCATCGGCACCGCGCTCCACACGGCGTGCACCGAGGCCTGGCGCGCGGCCGGCGTCACCACCGCCCGCCTGGAGGTGTACGAGCACAACCGGCGCGCCCAGTCCTTCTACGCCGCCCACGGCTGGACCCCGGACCCCGACACCCCCCGCTCCGGCGCCCACCTCGTGCTCCGGCTCACACTCGCGGCCGGGACGGAATGAATCCGGCGGGCCGGGACGTTCCCGTCACGGAACACCCCGCCCGCACCGTCGTCCACCGTCCAGGAGAGAACACCACCATGCGCGTCGAGATCTGGAGCGACATCGCCTGCCCCTGGTGCTACATAGGCAAGGCCCGCTTCGAGAAGGGCCTGGCGGCCTTCGCCCACCGCGACGAGATCGAGGTCGTGCACCGCTCCTTCGAGCTCGACCCGCACCGGGCCAAGGGCGACACCGCGCTGGTCCTGGACATGCTGGCGCAGAAGTACGGGCGCACGCTCGACGAGGCCCGCGCCATGGAGGCGCACGTGGCCTCCAACGCTCAGGCCGAGGGCCTCGGCTACCGCGCCGAGGGCCGCGACCACGGCAACACCTTCGACATCCACCGCCTGCTGCACCTGGCCAAGGACCGCGGCCTGCAGAACGAGCTCCTGGACCTCGCCTACCGCGCCAACTTCGCCGAGGAGCGCTCCGTCTTCGACCCGGAGACCCTGGTGGCGCTCGCCGTCGAGGCCGGTCTCGACGAGGCCGAAGTGCGCGCGGTGCTCGCCGACGAGAGCGCGTACGCCGACGCCGTCCGGGCCGACGAGGCCGAGGCGGCCGAACTGGGCGCGAACGGCGTGCCGTTCTTCGTCCTCGACCGCAAGTACGGCGTCTCCGGCGGCCAGCCCGCCGAGGTCTTCACCCAGGCCCTGGAGCAGGCGTGGGCCGGCCGTGCCCTGCAGCCGGTCGGCGGCGACGCGGCCGCCTGTGACGTCGACGGCGGCAACTGCTGAGCCACGCGCTCCAGCAGCACGGAGGCGCGGCACGGACAAGCGGCGCGGACAGGTGGCGCGGACAAGCGGCGCGGATGAGCAGCACCGCCGAGCAGCGCGGATAAGCAGGGCTTGGGGATTCCCCATGATCGTCGCCAATTGACGTGAGATCGTGGGGAATCCAGGCTGAGGCCATGGAATCCCTGGAGAGCACCGACGTCCTGGCCCCGCTCGGCGGCGCCGAGTTCGCGCCCACGCGGACCTATCTCAACACCTCCGCCTGCGGGCTGCTGCCCCGCCGCACGATCGAGGCCGTCACCCTCCTCGCCGAGGAGACCGCGGCCGGCCGCGCCGACGGCGCCGGCAGCTTCGACATCGTCGACGAGGCCCGCGCCGCCTTCGCCCGGCTCGCGCACGTCACGCCCGAGCGGGTCGCGATCGGCAGCTCGGTCTCCGTCCACGTCGGCATGGTGGCGCAGTCCATGCCGGCCGGGGCGGAGATCCTGTTCCCGGAGGACGAGTTCTCCTCCGTCATCACCCCGTTCACGATCCGCGGCGACCTCAAGACCCGCTTCGTGCCCCTGGAGCGGCTCGCCGACTCCGTCCGGCCCGAGACCTCGCTCGTCGCCTTCTCCGCCGTGCAGTCCAAGGACGGCCGCACCGCAGACTTCGCCGCGATCCGCGCCGCCACGGCCGCGCACGGCGCCCGCACCCTCTTCGACGCCACCCAGTCGGCCGGCTGGCTGCCGATGCGCGCGGGGGAGTGGGACTTCACCGTCGCCGGCGGCTACAAGTACCTGCTCTGCCCGCGCGGGGCCTCCTTCCTCACCGTCACCGAGGAGGCGCAGGACGCGCTGCTGCCGATCCACGCGGGCTGGGTCACCGGCGAGGAGCGCTGGGTCAACAGCTACGGCCCGGTGCGCGAACTGGCCCGCTCGGCCAAGCGGTTCGACGAGCCCGCGGCCTTCATGTCGTACCACGGGGCGGCGCAGTCGCTGGCCCTGCTCGAAGAGATCGGCATCGAGCGCATCGAGGCCCACAACAAGGCCCTCGCCGCCCGCTTCCGCGCCGGGCTCACCGCGCTCGGCCACACCCCGGTCGCGGACGACTCGACGGTCGTCGGCGTCCCCGGCCTCGGTGACCGCGCCGAGGCGCTCCGCGACGCCGGCGTGCTGCTCTCGGCCCGCGCGGGCAATCTGCGGGCCTCGTTCCACCTCTACAACTCGGCGGGCGACGTCGACCGGGCCCTGGAGGTCATCGCTGCCTAGGGTCTGGGCCTCTCCCGGGGCCGGCTAGGACCTGTCCGGGCCCGCGCAGTCGCCCGCCTCGCGGCACAGGTTCTCCTCCAGGCGGGCGAGCAGCCGGGTGAGGCCGGCGCGCTCGGCGGGGTCGAGGCCGGTCAGGGAGTGCTCCTCCAGGTCGCGCCAGACGCCCTCGACGGCGGTACGCAGCTCCTCGCCCTTCTCCGTCGGCTCGACGAGCACGGCCCGGCGGTCGTCGGGGTCGGGCCGGCGCTGGACGAAGCCGCACTGCTCCAGGCGCTGGAGCATCTTGGTGACCGTGGACGGGTCGAGCCCGAGCCGGTCGATCAGCACGGACTGGCGGACCGGCCCGCAGTCCCACAGCGCCATCATCAGGAACTCCTGCCCCGGGTGCAGCCCCAGCTCCTTGAGCAGCCGGCCGGCCGCGATCCGGTGCAGCCGGGCCACCCGGGACAGGGCGTGGCTGACCGGGCCGCCGCGGGCGGCGGACGGCAGGCGGTCCGCCGGGACGGTACAGGCGGGGTCGGTTCCGGGCATGTTCGGCTCCTCGGGCGTGTTCTCTCCTCCAGAGAATATCTTGGCTAGCCAAACAATGCGCTACAGTGACTTCCGCGGAGATAGTTGGCCGACCAATGTAATGAGATGGTTGGTCGACCACATACCTGCCCCGACTGCCCCCGCCCGCTCCGGAAGGACCGCCATGACCACCGCCTTCGACGCCGTCGACCTCGCCGGCACCCGCCTCGCCAACCGCATCGCCATGGCCCCCATGACCCGCAGCCGGGCCGAGACCGCGGGCCGCGTCCCCACCCCGCTGGTCGCCGAGTACTACGCGCAGCGCGCCACCGCCGGCCTGATCATCACCGAGGGCATCCAGCCCACCGCCGTCGGCCAGGGCTACCCCGACACCCCCGGCCTGCACAGCGCCGAGCAGATCGCCGCCTGGCGCGAGGTCACCGACGCCGTCCACGCGCGCGGCGGCAGGATCTTCGCCCAGCTGATGCACGCCGGCCGGATCGGCCACCCCGACGTCCTCGGCAACGGTCTGCACCCCGTCGGCCCCTCCGCCGTCGCGCCGTCCGGACAGCTCTTCGCCGGCCCCGGCATGAAGGACTTCCTCGCCCCGCGCGAACTCACCGTCGACGAGATCCACGAGACGATCGAGGGCTACGCCCAGGCCGCCCGCAACGCCGTCGAGGCCGGCTTCGACGGCGTCGAGATCCACGGCGCCAACGGCTACCTGGTCCACCAGTTCCTCGCCGACAACGCCAACCGGCGCACCGACGAGTGGGGCGGCTCCGTCGAGAACCGCATCCGCTTCGCCGTCGAGGTCGCCAAGGCCGTCGCCGCCGCCGTCGGCCCCGAGCGCACCGGCCTGCGGATCTCCCCGGCCAACACCTACAACGACATCGCCGAGACCGACACCGACGAGCTCTACCCGGTCCTCGTCGCCGCCATCGAGCCCCTCGGCCTCGCGTACCTGCACGTCACCGAGCCCACGGCCGGGGTCCGCGAACTCACCCTCGCCCTGCGCAAGGCGTTCACCGGCACCTTCATCCTCAACCCGGCCACCGAGGGCCCGACCGGCCCCGACGCCCTCGCCCTGATCGAGGACGGCACCGCCGACCTCGTCGCCTTCGGCGCGCTCTTCCTCGCCAACCCGGACCTCCCGGCCCGCCTCCAGGCCGGCGGCCCGTTCAACACCCCGGACCCCGCCACCTTCTTCGGCGGCGACCACCGCGGCTACACCGACTACCCGTCGCTGTAAGCGGGGCGGCGGATCCCGGATCCCGGATCCCGGATCCCGGATCCCGGATCCATGGTGCAGGTCCTGGTTCCCGGCTCCTGGATCCCGGATGCTGGATCCAAGGTCCCGGATCCCGGCTCCCGGATCCAAGGTCCAGGATCCTGGCTCCGGGTTCCTGGAAGACATTGGATCCTGGCTCCAAGAACTCGGATCCAAGATCCACGAACCACGATCCGCACCATGGATCCAATGTCCGAGATCCTGGATCCCGGACATTGGATCCAACCGCATGGGCCGCGAAGCCCTACCGCCCCCACGCCTCCGTCACCGCGCGGCGCGCACCCTCCAGGTCCACCGGGCGGCCCGTCTCCGCGAGCGCCGCGCCCAGCGCCGCAATCGAGGACTGCACCGCGCCCGGGGTGGCGTCCACCCCGTAGTGGTTCACCCGGATCATCTCCTTCGCCAGCGCCCCGCCACCCGCGATCAGCGGCAGCGACGGGTCGGCGGCGAGCGCCTTCGCCACCAGTTCCGAGGCGTCCACCCCGGCCGGCGCGCGCAGCGTCGTCGCGACCGGAGCCGCGTCCGCCGCCTCGTACACGTACGGCTCGATCCCGCCGCCCAGCGCCAGCGCGCCCGCGCGGGTCGCCGCCGCGGCCGCCGCGTGCCGGGCCATCAGAGCGTCAAGGCCCTCGGCCTCGATGCGGTCCAGGCACGCCTCCAGGGCCAGCATCTCCAGCTGCGCCGGAGCGTGCAGCAGCGCCTTGCGGCCGCCGTCGATCCACCGCTCCTTCCAGTCGAGGAGGGAGAGGTACGAGCGGCGCGGCGCCGCCGGGTTCGCGGCGAAGCGCTCCCAGGCCCGCGCGCTCACCGACACCGCGGAGACGCCGGCCGGGCCGCCCATCGCCTTCTGCGCGCCGATGATGCACATGTCGACGCCCCACGCGTCCGGCGTCACCGGCTCGGCGCCGATCGACGCCACCGCGTCCAGGTAGAACAGCGCGCCGTGCGCCCGCACGACCTCGCCGATCTCCGCGACGGGATTGGTGTTGCCGGTCGCCGCCTCCGCGTGCACGAGCGACACGAAGTCGATCTCCGGGTGCTCCTCGAAGGCGCGCGCCACCTGCTCCGCGGTCACCGCCGCGTGGAACGGCACCTCCAGGTCGACGACCGTGGCGCCGCAGTCGCGCAGCCAGTTGCCGAAGGTCTGTCCGTACGGGCCGGTGACGATGTTCAGCGCCGTCGAGCCCGCCCGGGCCCCGCTGCGGATGCAGCCCTCCAGCGGCAGCAGCGCCTCGCCCTGGGTGATCACCACGTCCTGCTCGGTGGAGAGCAGCGCGGCGACCCGGCGTTCGATCGAGGCGAAGTGCGCGGCGGTCAGCGGGGCCAGGTCCAGGAGCGGGTGTGTCACGGTCACGGCGGTGCCTTCTTCGGTGTCGAATGCGTGTCGCATACATCGGGGTGGAGCTCGTGCCAGCGTAAGCGCTCGGTGCCGTGCGCGTGACGGCTGTGACAGCGGTGTCCGGAGCGTGTCACAGGGCTCGCACCGCCGGGTCCGGACGCTTCCGCCGGAGCCCCGCCGGTGGGATGTTGCGGGCCGGAGCGGCCGTGGGAGGCCGCCGGGACGAAACGGGGTGGACACCATGAACCGCAGAGCCGAGAGAGCCGAGAGAGCCGCGGGAGCCGAGCGGGCGGACGGATCCTCGCGAACCGCGCGAACCGTGCGAATCGCAGGAACCGGGCGGGTCGGCGCCGGCGGCCGAAGGCCGGGGCGCCGGGCGGCCGTTGCCGCGGCCGTGCTCGCCGTCGCCGCGCCGCTGACCCTCGGCGCCGCGGGCGACGCGGGCGCGGCCGGGCCGGCCGGCCCCGCCGCGGTGGTGCCGGTGGTCATGGACCACCCGATCGTCTTCGCCCGCTACAGCGCCGCGGCGCCCGTCGAGGACCTGTACGCGATCTCCCCGAGCGGCGGCGCGCCCGTCAAGCTCACCCACACGTCCACCGTCAGCGACGTGATGCCCAGCTGGTCCCCGGACGGCAAGCGGGTGGCGTTCCTCCGCTACGGCGCCGGTGGCGCGATCGACGGCATCTGGACGATGAAGAGCAACGGCACCGACCTGAAGTCCGTGCCCGGCACCAAGGGCGCCTCCGACCCGGCCTGGTCCCCGGACGGCACGCGGATCGCCTACGCCAGGCCTGTCGGCACCCAGCGCGAGATCTACGTCGCCGACACCGACGGCACGCCCGCCACCCGGCTCACCCACACCGCCGCCGACGAGTTCCACCCCTCCTGGTCCCCGGACGGCACCTCCCTCGCCTTCAACCGCGCCGACGCCTCCGGACACAGCAGGCTGATGCGGATCAAACTGTCCACCCTGGCCCAGACGCCGGTCACCCTGGCCGGCTCCCACGACTGGGCGCCCGACTGGTCGCGCGGCAACCGGATCGTCTTCAGCCGCGTGGACGCCACCGGCTTCGCGCACCTCTACGTCGTCCGCCCCGACGGCGGGGGACTGCATCGCATCACCTCGGCCCGCGCCAACGACAAGAACCCCTCCTGGTCGCCGGACGGCAGGCGGCTGGTCTTCACCCGGGGCGGCACCGACGACGCGGATCCCGAGCACCTCTTCCTGGTACGGGCCGACGGCACCGGGCTCACCCAGCTCACCCACGCCGCCACCCACGACCTGGAAGCCGACTGGCGCCCGTAGGGCGGCCCGGCGGCGTGACGAAGACCGCCGCCCGGGCCCCGGGCGGCGGCTCGTAGAGTGCGGGTATGAGCGATCACGTGGTGCTGCATGTGAAGGGGCGGGTGCTCGTCGGCCCGGAGGACGTACGGGACGAACTGTGGTGCGTCGACGGGCGGATCACCTTCGAGCGGCCGGCCGGGGAGACGCTGACCGTCGAGGGCTGGGCGCTGCCCGGACTGGTCGACGCACACTGCCACGTCGGGCTCGACAAGCACGGGCCGGTCGACGAGGGCGAGGCCGAGAAGCAGGCGCTGACCGACCGGGACGCCGGCACGCTCCTGATCCGCGACGCCGGCTCGCCGTCCGACACCCGCTGGATCGACGAGCGCGAGGACCTGCCGAAGATCATCCGCGCGGGCCGGCACATCGCCCGCACCCGCCGCTACATCCGCAACTACGCCCACGAGATCGAGCCCGACGAGCTCGTCGCGTACGTCGGCCGCGAGGCCCGGCGCGGTGACGGCTGGGTCAAGCTGGTCGGAGACTGGATCGACCGCGGGCTCGGTGACCTGGCCCCGTCCTGGCCGCGCCCCGAGGTCGAGGCCGCCATCGCCGAGGCCCACCGGCTCGGCGCCCGCGTCACCGCGCACTGCTTCGCCGAGGACTCGCTGCGCGACCTCGTCGAGGCGGGCATCGACTGCGTCGAGCACGCCACCGGGCTCACCGAGGAGACCATCCCGCTCTTCGCCGAGCGCGGCGTCGCCATCGTGCCCACGCTCGTCAACATCGCCACCTTCCCGCACCTCGCGGACGGCGGCCAGGAGAAGTTCCCGCGCTGGTCGGCCCACATGCGCCGGCTGTACGAGCGCCGGTACGACACCGTCCGCGCCGCCTGGGACGCGGGCGTCCCGGTCTTCGTCGGCACCGACGCGGGCGGCTCGCTGCCGCACGGCCTGGTCGCCGCCGAGGTCGAGGAGCTGACGAAGGCCGGCATTCCCGCGCTCGACGCCCTCTCCGCCACCACCTGGCACGCCCGCGCCTGGCTCGGCCGCCCCGCCCTGGAGGAGGGCGCCCCGGCCGACCTCGTCGTCTACGGCGAGGACCCGCGCGCCGACGTCCGCGTCCTGGCGGCGCCGCGCCGGGTGGTGGTGAACGGCCGCGTGATCGCCTAGCCGGCTCCTCGTGAAGAGGGCCAGCCGCGCCCTCTTCAACGGCCGTGTGATCGCCTGGCTAGCTCCTCGTGAAGAAGGCCAGCCGGGCCTTCTTCTCCGGAATGAAGACCTCCGGCAGGTCCACCTCCGGCAGCGTGATCTCCGGGCCGAGCTCGAAGCCGGTCCGGGCCAGCCGGGCGAGCACCTTCTCGTTGGCGGCGTCCGGCTCGCCGACGATCCGGGTGCGCCCGGTCAGCGCGAAATCGAGAAGCACCGTGAGCAGCCCCTCGGTGAAGCCCCGTTCCGGCGCGGCCGTGGGCGCGACGAACAGGTGCACGCCGATGTCGCCGGGGCGGGCCTCGTAGCACTCGGAGATCCGGTCGGCCTCGGGGTCGTACGTCTGGAAGACGGCCACCGGCTCGCCGTCGCGGTGGACGAGGAAGCCGTGGTGGGTGGTGAGCGAGTCCAGGTGCGCGTAGATGTCCCGCACCTGCTCGACGGTCGTGCCGTGCATGCCCCAGAAGCGGGCGCGCTCCTCGTTCACCCAGCGGTGGACGAGCGGCGCGTCGGCGTCCGGGTCGATGCGGTCGACGCGGACGGTGCCGAAGCCCTCGACGTGCTGTAGGTGCGCGGTCCGCGGGTGCTCAGTCCTGCTCAAGGTCTTCCCTCACAAGGTCGTTCCAGTCGGTGATGACGGGGGCGAGTTCGCCCCGCAGCCACAGGGGCAGCTGGTCGCGGTGGTGCGGGTCGCCGGGCACGCCGGAGGCGCCGAACGGCACGATCCACCGGCTGCGCTCGCGGTCCGCGAGGTCCCACACGTAGCGGGCGGCGGACGCGCGGGCGCTGCGGTCGGTGTAGCCGGGCACGCTGGAGGTGGAGAGCACGCAGTCGTGGTCGCCGCCGAGCCCCGGCCACTGCTCGTCGTCCGGGTCCGGCAGCGCCTGCCAGGGCGCGAGCCGGTGCGTGACGCCCCACGCGGGCGGCGCGTCCCCGGCGGCGACCTCCTCCAGCGCCGCCCCTACGATTCCGGCCACGTCCGCGTCCGGTACGGGCCCGGTGACGAGCAGCGTCTCCAGGGCGAGGCCCACCCGCGCGCCGAGCGCCAGCCACGGCCGGAACAGCGCGGGGTACGGGGCCGGTTCGCGCAGTTCCGCGAACGCCGGGTGCGCGGCCAGGCGCCGTACGACCGCCCCGCGCACCGCCGCGTAGAGCCCGGCGTCCGTGCTGTCGGCGGCCATCCGCCGGTCCCAGGCGAGGAGCGTGGCGCGCACCCGGCGGGCGGCGGGGGAGAGGGCGGACCCGTCCGCGGCACGGACCCGGTCCAGGAGCCGGCGGGCCGACGGGTTGTCGGTGTCGGCGTGCACGGCGGCCATCGCGTCCGGCGTCCAGGCGTCCGAGGCGCCGAGGAGCGCGGCGATGCGCTCGGCCCGGTGCGGTGGCGCGAACTCGACGCCGAGCGGCGCGGCGAGCCCGCGCGCGTTGGCCATCACCGCGTGCCCGTCGACGGCGGCCCGGGGCATGGCGGCGGCCCGGCCGGTCCAGGCGTGCGCGGCCTCCCACGCGGGCACCACCCGCAGGACGTTGGCCCGGTCCCGTACCGGCACGTGCCCGGCCACCCGGTGCAGCAGGCCGCCGTCGGCGTCGGCGGCCTGCACGACGTTCACCGGCTCGACCCAGCGGTCGAGCGCCCGGTCGACGTCGGCGACGGTCCGCGCCCGCAGCAGCGCCGGCAGCACGGAGAAGCCCAGCTCGCCGGTGACGCGGGGCGGGTAGCGCAGGCTGACGGCCTCCCACTCGTGGACGACGGCGGAGTCGGAGCCGGTCGCCTGTCCGGGGCCGGCGGCCCGCTCGGCACCGATCGCCTGCTCGGCGTCCGGGGCCGAGACGCGGCCCGCCGTGCCGCTGCCCGTTCCCGTCCCGCCTGTTCCCGTGCCACCCGTTCTCGTCCCGCCTGTTCCCGTGCCGACGCCTGTTCCCGTGCCGACGCCTGTTCCCGTGCCGACGGCCGTTCCCGTGCCGACGGCCGTTCCCGTGCCGACGGTCGTCCCCGCGCCGGAGCCCCCACTCCGGCCGTCCGCAGTCCCCGCGCCGGAGCCCCCACTCCGGCCGTCCGCGCCGATGATCACCGGGCCACGGGCCGTCTCGATCACCTCGATCACCTCGGACGCCTCCGTCACGGCAGGCCCGGTGGTGTCGCCGATCCGGATCGTCTCGGTGTGGGCGGTGGCCGGTTCCCAGCCGTCCGGGCCGAGGGCCTCGACGCGGCCGTCGGCCAGGCGGCGCAGGTGCTCGCGGTAGAGGTCCTGGTAGTCGGCCATGGCGTTGGTGATGGCCCAGGCGACCCGGCCGGCGTGGCCGAAGTGGGCGAGGCCGGGGACGCCGGGGACGGCGAGGCCGAGGACGTCGTAGTCGGGGCAGGCGAGGCGGATCTGCTGGTAGACGCCGGGTGCCTCGATGAACCGGTGCGGGTCGCCGGCCACGAGCGGCGCGCCGCTCGCCGTACGGGCGCCGGAGACGAGCCAGCCGTTGGAGCCGGCCGTGCCGGGGCCGTCCGATGCGAACAGCTCGGTCCACCGCTCGCCGAGGCGCCGGGCGACCTCCTCGCGCCACAGCTTGGTGGGGAAGCCGGCGAAGAGGATGTGGGTGGAGAGCCAGACGGCGAGCGGCGTCCACGGTTCCCAGCGGCCGGGCGCGAGCCCCGTCGCCGCGAACTCGGGTGCCCGCCCGGCCCCTTCGGTCAGACCCTCGTTGACCCCGGCCACGTACGCCCGCACCCACGCGGCCGTCTCCGCGTCGAGCCGGTCGTGGCAGCGGCGCGCGGTGTCGGTGAGCCGGGCCTGCCGGGCGAAGGTGTCCCAGCCGGTCTCGGCCGCGCCGAGGAACTCCGCGGTGGTGCCCTGGGCCCGGTGCCGCTCGACCTCCAGCTGCCAGGCCCGGTCGAGGGCGGTGACCCGCCCCTGGGCGCGGGCGAGTTCGCGCGGTCCGGCGGCGCGCAGATGCGGGACGCCGTACGCGTCCCGGAAGACCTCGATGCTCACTGCGCTCCCGCACTCCCCATGCTCGGTTAGGTTAGCCTGCCCTAAATTAACCTATCAGGGGTGCGGCAGGGTGCCGTGCGGGGCGTTGACGATTCGTTACTCCGGCCCGGCATGGGTCGTTGTTGCTCTTCGGTCGCGCGCGCCCCGGAGCCCGCCCGCGCCGTGACGCGCGGGGCTCGTGGCGGCGTCCGTGTCGTTTTCATTCGAAAATGAGCACGGAAACCACCCTTTGGAGTGAACTCACGCCAGGTGTCTGCCAGTTCACCCACAGTGCGTAAAGATTCCGGTGTCTCAAGTCGCCGGAGCCGCAACGACCCACAGTCCCCGTGGCGAGCGGCCGGCGACGCCATGTCTCTTGTGGGGGTTCCACCGTTTTGAACAGCAACACCTTCCGCCTGCCCGCACGCCGGCCGGCGCACCGTCCCGTGCGCCGCTCCGCCGCCGCGGCCACCGTCGCCGCCCTCGCCGTGGGGCCCCTGGTCCTCGCCGCGCCGGCCGCCCACGCCGACGGGGCCGAGAGCGGCGAAGGCCACGCCACCGCCGTCGTCCTGCGCACCACCCTCGACGTCGACCTGCTCGGCAAGACGGTGAGCGTGCCCGTGCGCGCCTCCCTCAACGAGGTCGAGGCCCCGGCCAGCGCCGAGAAGACCGCGCTCAGCGTGAAGGTGCAGGGCGCGGAGGACGGCGACCCCGTCGACATCCTGAAGGCGGACGTCGCCACCTCCGAGGCGACCGTGGAGGGCGGCACGGCCAAGGGCTACGTCAACCTCGCCAAGGCCCGGATCCACGTGCCCGGGCTCCCGCTGCTCTCCCTGATCGAGCTGGAGAAGGTCACCTCCAAGGCCGTCTGCGAGGCCGGCAAGCGCCCGGTCGCGGAGTCCAACCTGCTCGGCCACGTCACCGTGCTCGGCAAGAAGACCACCCTGTCCACCGGCGGCCGGACCAAGGTCAGTGTCCCGGGCGTCGGCGACGTCGTCCTCGACCTCTCCCGCACGTCGACCACCTCCAGGACCGCCGCCGCGACCGCGCTCGAACTGTCCGTGCAGGTCAACCCGCTCAAGCTCGGCGTCGCCGAGGTCAAGGGCAAGGTCACCCTCGCCGAGGCCACCTGTGCCACCCCGGCCGGCACCGAGCCGAGCCACCAGCCGAGCGAGCAGCCCTCGCACCAGCCCAGCGGGCAGCCCTCGCACCAGCCGTCCGGGCGGCCCAGCCACGACACCGGCGTGACGACGCAGAACGGCGGCACCACCCCGACCCAGAACCTCGCCGAGACCGGCGGCAGCTCCATGACGCCGTACCTGGCCGGCGGCGCCGTGCTGCTGCTCGGCGTGGGCGGCGGCGCGCTCGTCCTCGCGCGCGGCCGGGCCCGCGCCCGCGGCTGACCGGTCCGAGGGGGAACAACGAGGGGACGGGCGAGGGGTGGTGCCGGCCCGGCACCACCCCTCACCCGCATCGCGGCATCAGCCGGCCGCGGGCCGGTCGCCGGGCCCTCAGCCCAGCAGCAACAGCGCCTGGTCCAGCGCCTGCAGGAACCGGTTCGTCGTCACCCGGTCCCGCACCGCGAGCCGCAGCCAGTGCCGGTCGAGCCCCGGGAACGTGTCCCCGCGCCGGGCCGCGAAACCGAGCGCCCGCAGATGCTCCCGTACCGCGTCCGCGCCCTCGATCCGCACCAGCACGAACGGACCCTCCGCCGCCTCGACGGCCCGCACCTCGTCGAACTCCGCCAGCCCCGCCAGCAGATGCGCCCGCTCCACGCCGATCCGGTGTGCCGCCTCCTCCGCCTCCGCGAGCGCCGCCCGCGACATGCACGCCTCCGCCGCCACCAGCGCGGGCGTCGACACCGGCCACAGCGGCTGGACGCGCTCGAGCGCGGCGATCGTCTCCGGCTCGGCCAGCACGTAGCCGATCCGCAGCCCCGCCAGACCCCAGGTCTTCGTCAGGCTCCGCAGCACCACCAGGCCCGGCACGTCCGTCCGAGAGGCCAGCGACTCCCGCTCGCCCGGCACCGCGTCCATGAACGCCTCGTCGACCACCAGCCACCGCCCGGGCCGGGCGAGCGAGGCGATCGCCGCCGCCGGGTGGAGCACGGACGTCGGGTTGGTCGGGTTGCCGATCACGACCAGATCCGCGTCCTCCGGCACCGCCGCCGGATCGAAACGGAAGCCGTCCCGCTCGCGCAGCAGCACCCGCTCCACCTCGTGCCCGGCGTCCCGCAGCGCCGCCTCCGGCTCCGTGAACTGCGGATGCACCACCACCGGCCGCCGCGCCGGCAGCGCCCGCGCGAGCAGCACGAACGCCTCCGCCGCGCCCGCCGTGAGCAGCACCCGACGGGCCGGCAGATCGTGCCGCTCGGCCACCGCGGCCCGCGCCACCCGCCCGTCGGGATAGGCCGCGAGTCCCGTCAGCGAGTCGGCGATCCGCTCCCGCAGCCAGGCCGGCGGGGTGTTCGTCCGGACGTTGACCGCGAGGTCGGTCAGCTTCTCGTCGCGCACCTCGGCGTCGCCGTGGTGTCTGAGGTCGTGCGTGTCAGCGGAACTGTCCGCGGAAGTGTGGATGTCCATGGCCGCCGTCGTGTGGGGGGAGGGGATGAAGGGTGGTGCGGGTGGGTGGCGCGTGTGGGGGAAGGGTGGAGCTCGTCAGCGATTTACCCGTGAGTATCGGGCAACAAGCGTGCGGCTGGGGAGACTTCGTTCGGACGAAATGGTGCGGATCGGGCAATGGCGCATGTCACACGCGTGCTCTTGCGCTTCGGCACCAGGAGAACCGCCGCGGGCGGCCCCGCCCCGCGCAGCGCCGCGGCCTCCGCCACCGACGCCGTTCCCGTCGCCGCCAGCGGCACCGCCGACGGATGCGGCACGTCCACCCCGGCCAGCTCCGCGCTCCCGAACGCCCGCACCGGCACCCCGAGCAGCGCGGCCGCCCCCGCGATCCCCGGCTCGCCCGCCCGCACGTCCAGCGTCGCCAGCGCCGTCACGTCCGCGCCCGACAGCCCCGCTTCCCGCAGCGCCGCCCCGACCAGAGCGAGCACCTCGCCCGCCGAGACACCGGACCGGGCGCCGACCCCGACGACCACCACGCCCGGCTCCCGCGGGCCGAGGTGCGGGAGAGAGGGCGCATCGGATAGCAAGGGCCCATGGCTGTAGTCGTCGCGCTCGGCGCGTTCCTCATGACGCTGTTCGGCGGCTGGACCGCCCAGCGCGTCACCGACCGCCGCCACCTCGTCCTCGGCCTCGCCGGCGGCCTCATGCTCGGCGTCGTCGGACTCGACCTGCTGCCGGAGGCCCTCGACGCCGCCGGCCGGAAGGTCTTCGGCGTTCCCCAGGCCCTGCTGCTCTTCGTCGGCGGCTTCCTCTTCGCCCATGTGGTGGAACGGCTCCTCGCCACCCGCCGCGCCGCCCACGGCGCCGAGGAAGGCGGCCGCGTCCCGCAGGTCGGCCTCACCGCCGCGGCCGCCATGGTGCTGCACAGCCTCATGGACGGCATCGCCCTCGGCGCCGCCTTCCAGGTCAGCGGCGGCATGGGCGCCACCGTCGCGATCGCCGTCATCACCCACGACTTCGCCGACGGCTTCAACACGTACACGATCACGACGCTCTACGGGAACGACCGCCGCAAGGCCCTCGCCATGCTCCTCGCCGACGCCCTCGCCCCGCTCCTCGGCGCGGGCCTCGCCACCCTGTTCACCCTCCCGGTGGAACTGCTCGGCAGCTATCTCGGCTTCTTCGGCGGCGCCCTGCTCTACCTCGCCGCCGCCGAGATCCTGCCCGAGGCCCACCACGAACACCCCGCCCGCACCACCCTGCTCTGCACGGTGGCGGGCGTCGCCTTCATCTGGCTCGTCGTGGGCCTCTCCGGCGGCTGAACTCACCGGCAGTGCGCCACGAACCGGGCGGCGACCTCCGGAGCCCCCGCCCAGTGCGTGTGCAGATAACTGGCGTGCACACCACCCTGTACGAAGCCCTCGACGCGCGTCTCCGGCTGCCGCAGCCCCCACGCCGGCCGGGCGCCCGCGCCCGGCTCGATCACCGTCCGGTGGAACTCGTGGCCCCGCATCCGCGTCCCGGCCGCGGCCAGCGCGCTGTCGCCCACCGCGACCGCGTCGCGGTACCCCAGCGTCAGCCGCGACGACATCCGCGCGTCGGCGTCCAGCACCCCGCACATCGGCCGCCCGTCGAGCGACCGCGCGAGATAGAGCAGCCCGGCGCACTCGGCGGCGACCGGCGCGCCCGACGCGGCGAGCCCGGCGACGGCCCCGCGCAGCGGCTCGTTCGCGGACAGCTGCTCCCCGTACACCTCGGGGAAGCCGCCGCCTATGACCAGCCCGGACGTGCCCTCGGGAAGCGCCTCGTCGCGCAGCGGGTCGAAGGTGACGACGTCGGCGCCCGCCGCGGTCAGCAGCTCGGTGTGCTCGGCGTACGAGAAGGTGAAGGCGGCCCCGCCGGCCACGGCGACCACCGGTCGGGCCGCGGGCGCGACCGGACCACCGGCGGACGGTGCGACGACATCGGCCGACCACGCCTCGTCCGGCAGGGGCGGCGCCGACCGCGCGAGCGCCAGCAGGCCCTCCAGGTCACACCCCTGCCGCACCTGCTCCGCCTGCGCCGCCACCGCGGCGACCGCCTGCGCCTGCCGCTCCGCCACCGGCACCAGACCCAGGTGCCGCGACGGCGTCTCCACCGCCGGCGCCCGCCGCAGCACGCCGAGCACCGGCACGCCCGACTCCTCCAGGGCCTCCCGCAGCAGCGCCTCGTGCCGGTCCGTCGCGACCTTGTTCAGGATCACCCCGCCGAGCCGCACCTCCGGGTCCCAGGACGCGAAGCCGTGCACGAGCGCGGCGACCGACCGGGACTGCGAGGAGGCGTCCACGACGAGGACGACCGGCGCCCGCAGCAGCTTCGCGACCTGCGCGGTGGACGCCAGTTCGCCCTGGCCCGCGGCCCCGTCGTACAGGCCCATCACGCCCTCGACGACCGCCAGGTCCGCCCCGCGCGCACCGTGCGCGAAGAGCGGCGCGACCAGCCCCGTACCGCACATGAACGCGTCCAGGTTGCGGCCCGGGCGGCCGGTGGCCAGCGCGTGGTAGCCCGGGTCGATGTAGTCCGGGCCGACCTTGTGCGGGGAGACCGCGAGACCACGGCCGGCGAACGCGGCCATCAGACCGGTCGCGACCGTGGTCTTGCCCGCGCCCGAGGACGGGGCGGCGATGACGAGACGTGCTACCACTCGATGCCCCGCTGGCCCTTCTGACCCGCGTCCATCGGGTGCTTCACCTTCGACATGTCCGTCACGAGGTCCGCGAAGTCCACCAGCTCCTGCGGGGCGTTGCGGCCGGTGATGACGACGTGCTGCTGCCCCGGACGGTTCGCCAGCACCTCGACGACCTCCTTGGTGTCGATCCAGCCCCAGTGCAGCAGGTACGCGAACTCGTCGAGGACGTAGAACCGGTACTTCTCCTCGGCCAGGTCCCGCTTGACCTGCTCCCAGCCCTCGCGCGCCTTCTCCTCGTGCGACTGCTCGCCCTCGGCGACCTCGCGCTGGATCCAGGACCAGCCCTCGCCCATCTTGTTCCAGACGACCGTGCCGCCCTTGCCGGTCTCGCCGAGCGCCTTCAGCGCGTTCTCCTCGCCGACCCGCCACTTCGCGGACTTGACGAACTGGAACACCCCGATCGGCCAGCCCTGGTTCCACGCGCGCAGCGCCATGCCGAACGCGGCGGTCGACTTACCCTTGCCGACCCCCGTGTGCACCATCACCAGCGCCCGGTTGCGGCGCTGACGGGTGGTGAGACCGTCGTCCGGAACGACGGTCGGCTGTCCCTTGGGCATTACGCGGCCCTCCTGGCGTCAGAGCGGTTGGCGGAGTGATTGCCTTGTACGGAACGGACGAGCCCGGCGATCGAGTCGGCGCGCAGCTCGTCCAGGGTGACGGCGGTGCCGCCGAGTTCACGGGCGAGGTTCCCGGCGAGACCGAGCCGCACCGGGCCCGACTCGCAGTCCACGACCACCGCGGCCGTACCGTCGGCGGCGTGCAGCCGCGCGGCCCGCGCCGCGAGCGCCACCGGGTCCGCGCCGCCACCGGTGGCCCGGCCGTCGGTCACGACGACGAGCAGCGGACGGCGCGAGGGATCGCGCAGCCGCTCCACGCGCAGCACGTCGTGCGCCTTGAGCAGCCCCGCGGACAGCGGCGTACGGCCGCCGGTGGGAAGCAGTTCGAGCCGGGCGGCGGCCGCGTCGACCGACGACGTGGGCGGCAGGGCGACCTCCGCGCCCTTGCCCCGGAAGGTCACCAGACCGACCTTGTCCCGCCGCTGGTACGCGTCGAGCAGCAGCGAAAGCACCGCGCCCTTCACCGCGCCCATCCGCTGCCGCGCCGCCATCGACCCGGACGCGTCCACGACGAACAGGACCAGATTGCCCTCCCGGCCCTCGCGGACTGCCTGCCGCAGATCGTCCCGGCGCACCACCAGCCCCCGGCCGGCGCGGCCGCGCGCCTTCTGGTGCGGGGCGGCGGCCTGCACGGTCGCGGCCAGGTGCAGCTTGGTCAGCGCGCCCTTGGGCCGGGTCGCGCCGGTGGTCCGACCGTGCTCGGTACGGGCCCGGGAACGGCGCCCGGCCGCGCCCTCGCCCAGTCCGGGCACGCTGAGCATCTTCGTACGGAAGGGCTCAGCGGCCTTCACGGCGGCGCGCTCGCCGGCGCCGGCGCCGGGGCCGGCGTTCTGCGGTGCGGGCGCGCCGTCCGGAGCACCGTCCGGAGTGCTGTCCGGCGCGGGAGCCGGGGACTCCTCGGACGCGGGCGCGTCGCCCTGCGGCGGAATCCCGCCCCCGCCCCCGCCGCCCCCGCCGGGACCTCCGTCGCCCGGACCGTCCGGCTCGGGCTCGTCATCGGGCTCGTCGTCGCCCTTGAACTGCTCAAGGGTCTCGTCGAGCTTGTCCTCGTCCAGGCCGGGCGCGTCGAAGGGTGCGCGCCGGCGACGGTGGGGGAGCGCGAGCAGCGCCGCCTGCCGTACGTCCTCGGAGGTGACCTCCGTCCGCCCCGCCCAGGCGGCGAGCGCGGTCGCCGTGCGCGCCATGACGATGTCGGCGCGCATGCCGTCCACCTCGAAGGCGGCGCACGTCGCGGCGATCTGGAGCAGGGCGGCATCGCCCAGCACCACCCGCGGCAGCAGCTCGCGCGCGGCGACGATCCGCTCCCCCAGCGCCGCCTCCTCGCCGGCCCAGCGGCCCACGAACCCGGCCGGGTCGTCCTCGAACGCCAGCCGCCGCCGCACGACCTCCACTCGCTGCTCCGGGTCGCGGGAGGCGGCCACCTCCACGGTCAGGCCGAACCGGTCGAGCAACTGCGGCCGCAGCTCGCCCTCTTCGGGGTTCATCGTGCCGACGAGCAGGAAGCGAGCGGCATGCCGCACGGAGACGCCCTCGCGCTCGACGTGCGACTGTCCCATGGCGGCCGCGTCGAGGAGAAGATCCACCAGGTGGTCGTGCAGGAGGTTGACCTCGTCGACGTACAGGATGCCGCGGTGAGCCTGCGCGAGTAGCCCCGGCTCGTAGGCCTTGACGCCCTCCGAGAGCGCCCGCTCGATGTCCAGTGCGCCGACGAGCCGGTCCTCGGACGCCCCGACCGGCAGCTCGACCAGGCGCGTCGGACGCGAGACGCCTGCCGCGGGCTCGTGCGGCCCGTCAGGGCATTCCGAGTCGGGCGCTTCCGGCGAGCACGAGAAGCGGCAGCCCGCCACGACGTCCATGGTGGGCAGCAGGGTGGAGAGGGCGCGTACGAGCGTCGACTTGGCTGTGCCCTTCTCACCTCGCACCAGCACACCGCCGATGCCGGGTGAGACGGCGTTGAGCAGCAGGCTCAGCCGCATGTCGTCCATGCCGACGACGGCGGTGAACGGATAGGGAACGGAGGCCATTAACCGATACCCCTTTCGAGGGAACTGCTGCGATCGAAAGTGTCTGTGTGGCCATGCCGGGCCACTATGGCGCGGTGCTCCCCGCGCGAGCGGGGATGATCCCGCCGTGAGCCCGGCTGTGGACGGAGTCCTGGCGTGCTCCCCGCACCCGCGGGGATGCCACCGGCGGCCCCAGCGCGGCTCGGTCGCGCGCTCACGGCGCCCCCGGCGGCACGAACGGCAGCCCCTCCGGCGCGCCCTTCTCGATCAGCCGGAGCAGCGCGTCCGTGTCCGCGTGTTCCTCGATCAGGTCGCCGAGGCGGTCGAGCTGTTCCTCGCGCAGGGTGCCGAACGACGTGTCGGGCGCGGGCACGAAGCGGCGGCCGGCCGCCGATGCCACCTCGCGCAGGAAGGCGCGGCGGAAGGCGTCGCTCTCCAGGGAGCCGTGCCAGTGGGTGCCCCAGACCGCGCCGACGCGGCAGCCGTCGAGGAACGGCTCCCCGCCGCGTACGTCCGCGACGCCGTGGTGGATCTCGTACCCCTCGACGTGCTCGCCGAGGGCCTCGCCGACCGGTCGGGCCAGGGTCTTCTCGGGCGCGAAGCGGACCCGTACGGGCAACAGGCCGAGCGCCTCGACGGGGCCGGCCTTCGACTCGACCTCGTCGTCGATGTGTTCGCCCAGGACCTGGAAGCCGCCGCAGATGCCGAGGACCGGGCGGCCCTCGGCGGCGCGCCGGGCGAGCGCGTCGGCGAGGCCGCGTTCGCGCAGCCAGGCCAGCGCCTTCACGGTGCCCCGGGTGCCCGGCACGACGACCAGGTCCGCGTCGGCCAGCTCCTCCGGGCGGTCGACGAAGCGGACGACGACGCCCGGCTCGGCGGCCAGCGCGTCGACGTCCGTGAAGTTGGACATGAGCGGTACGGCGCAGACGGCGACCCGCAGCACGTCCTCGCCGACGGGCGGCGCGACGACGGACTCGCGGACGGTGCCGCGCAGCGAGACGCGCAGGCCGTCCTCCTCGTCGATGCCGAGCCCGTGGGCGTACGGCAGGACGCCGAAGGTGCGGCGGCCGGTGAGGCCGTGCAGCATGTCGAGGCCCGGTTCGAGGAGCGTGACGTCGCCGCGGAACTTGTTCACCAGGTAGCCGGCGACGAGCCGCTGGTCCTCGGGCGCGAGGAGCGCGGTCGTGCCGAAGAACTGGGCGAAGACGCCGCCGCGGTCGATGTCGCCGACCACGACCACCGGGAGCCGGGCCGCCCGCGCGATGCCCATGTTGACGATGTCGGTGCGCCGCAGGTTGATCTCGGCCGGGCTGCCCGCGCCCTCGCAGATCACCGCGTCGTGCGTGGCGCGCAGCTCCTCCAGGCAGCCGAGGACCGGCTCGAAGAGCTGCTGCTGCCGGCCGCCGTGGTAGCCGCGGGCGCTGAGCTCGCCGACCGGCTTGCCCATGAGGACCACCTGGCTGGAGCGGTCGCTGCCGGGCTTGAGCAGCACCGGGTTCATCAGCGCGGTCGGCTCCACGCGCGCGGCCTGCGCCTGCATGGCCTGGGCGCGGCCGATCTCGGCGCCCTCCCGGGTCACGAAGGAGTTCAGGGACATGTTCTGTCCCTTGAACGGCGCGACCTTCAGGCCCTGCCGGACCAGCCACCGGCAGATGCCGGCCGTGACGACGCTCTTGCCCGCGTCGGACGTGGTCCCGGCGACGAGCAGCCCCCCGCCCTTCATGCGCCCCTCCGCTTCCTGCCGCGTACGGCACTGATGATCGTCCGGCCGCCCACGCAGGCGGCCAGGGTCAGCCAGGTCACCCGGCGCGACAGCGTGACCGCCCGCTCGATGTCGGCCACCTCGACGGCCCGTCCGTCCGCGTTGAGGACGGGCCGGTGTTCGATCCGGCCGCCGTACGACAGGGTGCCGCCGAGCCGTACGCCGAGCGCGCCCGCGAAGGCGGCCTCCACCGGGCCCGCGTTGGGGCTCGGGTGCTTGCCGGCATCCGCCCGCCAGGCCCGAATCGCGCCCCGCGGATTCCCGCCGGGGACGGCGGCGACGGCGGCGAGCGCGGCGGTGAGCCGGGCGCCGGGCCAGCCGGCGAGGTCGTCGAGGCGGGCCGAGGCCCAGCCGAAGCGGCGGTAGCGCGGCGACTTGTGGCCGACCATCGCGTCCAGGGTGTTGACCGCCCGGAAGCCGAGGAGGCCCGGCACGCCCGCGACCGCGCCCCAGAAGAGGGCGCCCACGACGGCGTCGGAGGTGTTCTCGGCGACCGATTCGACGACCGCGCGGGCCATCGCGGGCCCGTCGAGCGCCTGCGGGTCGCGGCCGACCAGGTGCGGCATCCGTTCCCGGGCGACGTCCAGGTCGCCGGCGGCGAGCGCGCCGCCGATCGCGCGGGCCTCGCGGCCCAGGGTCGTACCGCCGACGACGGCCCACACGGAGGCCGCGGTCAGGGCGACGGAGGCCTTGCCGCCGCCCCGTACCGTACGGGCGGCGAGGGCGCCGAGCGCGACGGCGCCGCCCGCGCAGACGGCGGTGTGCAGGGCGCCCCAGGCGCGGTGGTCGTGGTGCAGGCGCCGCTCGACGGCGGCGGCGGCGCGGCCGAAGGCGGCGACCGGATGGCCGCGCCGCGGGTCGCCGACGAGCAGGTCGGCGGCGAGGCCGGCGGCCGCTCCGTACGCGAAGACGGCGGTGGTGCGGGACGGGCTCGGGCCGCGGCCGGGCATGGCGCTGTGTCCTCACTCAGGGTCCGCGCCCTGGGTCGACGTGACCGGCGGCGAGAGTTCCTGACTCCCGGCCCGTGGGGGCCGGTCACAGTGGCGGGACCGCGCCGGAATCGCACCGGACTTCCTCTTCCTTGCCGCCGTAATGGCCTCGGCAGTCCACCACGCTCCGCGAACAGCCGTCAACTCACCCTTGACCTGCGTCGCGTCACTGTGCGAAGCACCACAAACACGGCACCGGTACGCGAAAGCCGGGCGGCCCGCACGCGAGGTGCGGGCCGCCCGGCCGTCGGGGTCGTCGGGTCAGGCGACGATCAGGTAGATGCCGTACGCCACGGCCGCCGCGCAGAGCGCGAAGCAGGCGTAGGCGCCGGTGCGGGCCAGCGGGGCCGAGCCCCCGCCGGCCGCGGCCCGCTCCTGCTTGGAGAGGCCGGCGACGCCGAGGGTGAAGAAGCCCACGAGGGCGACGGTCACCACGAGGCTGACTCCGAAGACGGAGCCGAGAGCTGCCCAGTCGATCTTCATGTCCGTGCTTCCAGTTCCGTGAGATCCGTCAGACCGCGGCGGCGGGGGCGGCCGGAGCGGCCGGGTCCGCGGGGTTCGGGGCGGGGATGGTGGCCTTCAGGTCCTCGTCCGCGACGGCGGCGACGGAGCCGGCCGGCGGCGGGGTGACGGCCGCGATGGCGGTGGTCACGACGCCCGCGCTCTCGGCCTCGGCCGCGGGGGCGTCCTCGACGTCGTTGACGTTGGTGTGGTCGACGACCTGGCGGCGCGAGACGAGCCAGATGGCGGCGCAGGAGGCGACCAGGAAGGCCGCGACGACGTAGACGCCCCACTGGCCCTGCCGCGCGACGTACTCGGCGCCGGCACCGACCAGGCCGGCGGCCGGCAGGGTCAGGCCCCAGGCGACGAACATGCGGGTGGCGGTCGACCAGCGGACGACACCGCCCTTGCGGCCCAGGCCCGCGCCCATCACGGAGCCGGAGACGGCGTGCGTGGTGGAGAGGGAGAAGCCCAGGTGGGAGGAGGCCAGGATGACCGTGGCGGCGCTGGTCTGGGCGGCGAAGCCCTGCTGCGGCTGGAGGTCGGTGAGGCCCTTGCCCATGGTGCGGATGATGCGCCAGCCGCCGAGGAAGGTGCCGAGCGCGATGGCCGCACCGGCGGAGACGATGACCCAGACCGGCGGGTTGGAGCCGGGGGCGAGGACGCCGCCGGCGACCAGGGCGAGGGTGATGATGCCCATCGTCTTCTGGGCGTCGTTGGTGCCGTGGGCGAGCGAGACGAGACCGGCGGAGGCGATCTGACCGGCCCGGTAGCCCTTCTCCGTGGCCTTGTCGTTCGTGCCCTTGCCGATGCGGTACGTCAGGCGCGTGGCGATCGTCGCGGCGATGCCGGCGACGATCGGGGCGGCGACCGCCGGGATGAGGACCTTGGTCACGACGCTCTCGCCGTTGACGCCGCTGAAGCCGATCGAGGCGACGGTCGCGCCGATGAGGCCGCCCATGAGGGCGTGCGAGGAGCTGGACGGCAGTCCGACCAGCCAGGTCACCAGATTCCACAGGATCGCGCCGACGAGCGCGGCGAGGATGACTTCGGGCTGGATTCCCGTCTCGTCGACGAGCCCCTTGGAGATCGTCTTGGCGACCTCGACGGAGAGGAACGCGCCGACCAGGTTCAGCACGGCGGACATGGCCACCGCCGTCTTGGGCTTGAGTGCACCGGTCGAGATGGTCGTGGCCATCGCGTTGGCGGTGTCGTGGAAACCGTTCGTGAAATCGAACACTAGAGCTGTCACGACCACAATGGCGAGCAGCAGCGTGATGTGTTCCATTTACCCAGGCAATCGTTTGACGTCAGTGGCGCGTTGAACGTAAGCAACCTGGGTGAACGGAAGGTGAACTGGGTCGGGCGCAGTGGTGTCCCGTTCCGGGGTCAGGGCATTCCGCTTATGCGTCGGACGGACCTGTTGTCCACGATGCGGTCACCGTGCAACCCCGGGTAAACCGTGCCGTTCCGGGCCCGACGCAACGCGCGTAGCGTCCGCCGCTTCCGTCCCGTATCGCCCCGTGGACCGCTTCAGCCCCACGGAGGACCCGGCGGACGAGACCCACGTCACTCGAAGGAGTCCCCGGGAGGCGCCGCCGGGTGGCAGGGCGCGGCCCGGCTGCCGACACTGGGACCGTGCGCCCCGTTACCGCGACGGCAGCGGCCGTCACCACCGTGCTCGGTCTCGGCGCGGCCGCCCTCGTGGCCGGCCGGTACGCCAGCGACGCCGCCCTCCGCGTGCCTTCCCGCCGCCCCTTCCCGGGCGACCCCCGGCTCACCGTGCACGCCACGGGACCGGAGCGGATCAGCCTCACCCGCAGCCTCGCCGCGCTGCGCCCCGGTACGTACGGGATCGAGGCCGACGGGCTGCACGCCGTCGTCGGCCCGGTGCTCGACCGGGTCCCGCACACCGCCGACACCGTGGTGCGCCGGCTCGAACGCGTCGAGCTCGGCGCCCTCGCCCCCGGCGTCCGGGTCAGGCTCACCCCGCAACTGCACCGCGGCACCCCCCGGACCGCCCTCGGCCTGCCCTACGAGGACGTCGAGATCCCCGGCGAACTCGGCAGCCTGCCCGCCTGGGTCGTGCCCGGCCCGCGCACCACCTGGGTGATCGCCCTGCACGGCATCGGCACCACCCGCGAGCACGCGCTCAACCTCGTCCCCTTCCTGCACCGCAGGCGCGTCCCGGTCCTCGTCCCCGCCTACCGCGGCGACGCCGGCGCGCCCGAGGCCCCCGACGGACTCGGCCACCTCGGCGACTCCGAGTGGCGGGACGCCGACGCCGCCATCCGCTACGCCGTACGACGCGGCGCCACCGGCGTCGTCCTGCTCGGCTGGGGCACCGGCGCCTCGATGGCCCTGCACGCCGCCGAGAGCTCCGGCGTCCGCGACCGGATCCGCGGCCTCGTCCTCGACTCCCCGGTCCTCGACTGGGAGGCCACCCTGCGCGGCCTGGCCGCCGCCCACCGCGTCCCCGCCCCGCTGGTCCCGCTCGCCGTGCGCGCCGCCCAGGGCCGCACCGGCTACCACGGCGACCGGCTCCAGGAGGCCGCCGACCCGCACGGGCTGCGCGTGCCGACCCTGCTCTTCCACGGCCCGGACGACACCCTCGCCCCCTGGGACCGCTCGCGCCGCCTCGCCGAGCTCCGCCCCGAGCTCGTCACCCTCACCACGGTCCGCGACGCCCCGCACGCCGCCATGTGGAACGCGGACCCGGTCCGCTACGAGGAGGCGCTGCGCCGCTTCCTGACCCCGCTCGTGTAACCCGCCCCGAGCGCCGCCACGGCTCGCGTCCGCCCTCCCGGCCCGGAATCCCGGGCCCGTACGGCGGCGCCCCGCATTCCGATTGGGCTTTCGGGCCGTCAACGGGAAGACTGCCCCCGTGACGTCTCGAAAGCCCGATGAACCATTGGCGCGCAACTCCAGACTCCGACTCGTCCGTCCGCGGCCGCTCGCCACCGCGCGCAAGGCCGTGACGACCCGGCGCACCCGCCCGGCGCCCCGGCCGCCCGAGGGGACCCCGCCCCGCGCGGAACTCGCCCTGCAGGCCCGGGCCGTGCTCGCCGACGCGGTGCGGATCGCCCGCTGGGCCGCGGCCGGCCGGCGGGCCGAGACGGCACTCCCCGCCCTCCCGGACGGCGAACAGGCCGCCGCCGCACTCGATCTGACCCCCGGACAGGTCCGGGCCGGCTGGGACCGCGCGCGGCTCGCCGGGCTCGTCGAGCTGCACGGCGGCACCGCCCGCCCCGGCTGGCGGCTGACCGCCTGGGACCGCGACGACTCCGCCGTGCTGCGCGGCTGGGTCGCGCTCTTCGACGCCTGGTCGCTCGCCCACCCGGCGCCCGAGGACGTGGCGGCCGGCGCCGTCGCCGAGGTCGTCGAGGCCGTCCCCCAGGTCCTCTCGCTGCTCCAGCTGTCCGCCGGGCCCGTCCCCGTGACCGGCCTGCTCGACCTGCTGCGCCAGCGCGTCGCCGAACTCCGCGAGGAGCGCTGCGAGGTCCCCGCCGTGCCCGGCGAGCCCGCCGAGCCGCCGCACCCCGCCGAGGGCCTGCCCGCGCTGCTCGACTGGGCCCTGGCGGGCCTCGCCGACGTCGGCGCCCTCACCCTCGGCGACGGCCCCGACGGCGGCCAGGCCACCCTCACCCCGCTCGGCAACTGGGCGGTCTGGGTCAAGCTGGAACAGATCTGCGTCGCCGCCCAGAGCCCGGCCGGCAACATCGAGCAGGCCGCCGAGGACATGCTCCGCGGCTGCGCCCGGCTCACCCCCGGCCCGGCCCGCGACGAGTACCGCGCCTGGCTCGCCGCCCGGACGCTCTCCAGCGCCGTCGCCGAGCTGATCGCCGTCGCCCGGGGCGAGGACGCCCTGCTGCGCGGCCTCGCCTTCGAGGCGCTGCGGGTCGTCGGCGCCCCGGCCGAGCCCGAGGTCCGCGCCGCCCTCGCGGAGCCGTCCCTGCGCCCGTACGCGCTGCTCTGGCTCGCCGAGTACGAGGGCGCGGACCCGGACGAGGCGCCCGAGGTGCTCACCCGCGAGGAGGCCACCTGGCTGTGGGTGGACACCGCGGCCGCCGTCGCCGATCACGGCGAGAGCACGCTGCTCGTCCGCCACCTCGACTCCGCGGTCCAGGGCACCGTCCCGGCCCTGCTCGACGAGGTCCGGGCCGTGGGCCATCCGCGCACCGTCCAGGTCCTGGTCGCCCTGGCCGCCGCGCACCCCGACCCGGCCCTGGCCAAGGCGCTGCGCCGCGCCGCCTTCCAGGTCCACACGGGCGGCGCCTGACCGGCGCGGGCGGATCCGCGCGGGCGACCTACGCGGAGCTGCCGGGGGCGTACGTCCCGAAGCTCCAGACGTTGCCCTCGGCGTCCCGGGCCATGTAGTCCCGGGCGCCGTAGTCCTGGTCGGTCGGCGGCATCACGATCTCCGCGCCGGCCGCCGCCGCCCTGGCGTGGTGGGCGTCCACGTCGTCGACGCGCACGTACACCCCAACGGGACCCGCGCCGGACATCGCCTTGTCGAACGCGCTGCCCGTGCCCCTGCTGCCGAGCATCACCGTCCCGTTGCCGTAGGACAGCTCGGCGTGCATGACCCGGCCGTCCTCGCCCTCGAAGACGGCGTCCGCGGTGAAGCCGAAGGCGCCGGTGAGGAGGGCGACGGCCGCCTTCGCGTCGTCGTAGAGCAGGGTCGGGGAGATGTCGGGTGCGTCGGTCATCGTGATCGTTTCCTTTCTGACCACATCTGATCTGATCTGACTGGATCTACTCGGCCCGTCCCGGCCGGGTTCGACCCGACCCGAACCGTTCCGAACCGTTCCGGGCCGTCCGTCGCTCACCGGAAGGTGTCGCAGCGCGCCATGTCGCCGCTGCCGTAGCCGGTGGAGAACCACTGCTGCCGCTGCGCCGCCGAGCCGTGCGTCCAGCTCTCCGGCGTCACCCGGCCCTGGAAGCGTTCCTGGATCCGGTCGTCGCCGACCGCCGCCGCCGCGTCCAGGCCGTCGCGGACGTCCTGCTCCGTGAGCCGGGTGAGCAGCGGCCTGCCGGTCTTCTCGTCGGGCGTGGTCGTCGCGTGCCGCGCCCACACCCCCGCGTAGCAGTCGGCCTGGAGCTCGACCCGGACCGCGTTGGAATTCGCGCCGGTGCGGCCGTCCTGGGCCCGGGCCAGCGTGCCCATCAGGTTCTGCACGTGGTGGCCGTACTCGTGCGCCACCACGTACGCCTGCGCGAAGGGACCACCGGTGGAGCCGAACGTGGTGCGCAGCTCGTCGAAGAAGCCCAGGTCCAGATAGACCTGCCGGTCGGCCGGGCAGTAGAAGGGGCCGACCGCCGAGCTCGCCGTGCCGCACGCGGTCGGGACCTGCCGGCTGAACACGACGGTCGAGGCGGCCGCGTACCGCCCGCCGTGCCGCGCGTACTCGCTCCGCCAGAAGTCCTGCACGCTGTTGACGACCGCCACGATCCGGCAGTCGTCGCGGGTGTTGGCGTCCGAGCCCTTCTTGCACGTCTGGGCGACCTGGGCGGCCGACGAGGAGGTCGCGGACGCGGGCTCGTCGCCGGTGGAGGAGAGGCCCAGCTCCTCGGGGCCCACGCCGAAGAACAGGCCGAGGACCAGCGCGACGAGGCCGATGATCCCGCCGCCCACGGTGGCCCGGCCGCCGGGAATACGGCTGCCCCGGACGTCCTTGACCTCCGAGGTGTCCAGATCGGCGTCGTCGTCGAACTGCATGCCCACCGCCCTCCGCGTCATTGCCGAGTATCGGGGGATCCGCCGTCTGTCACCCTTTTTGTGGTGCATGTGAGGTATATCGCGTGGCCTAAAACCAGTTGCACGTGCCCGTTAGACTTGCCGCATGGCCATTCTCCTTGTGCATTAGCGGCGTCGAAGCTCCGCCCAGCCGTCCTTCCGCCGTTTCCCACCGCCCTGGAGTCTGTCCGTGATCACCGCTTCCGGCATCGAGCTGCGCGCCGGCGCCCGTGTCCTCATCGAGTCCGCTTCCTTCCGCGTCGCCAAGGGCGACCGCATCGGCCTCGTCGGCCGCAACGGAGCGGGCAAGACCACCCTCACCAAGTGCCTCGCGGGCGAGGGGCAGCCCGCCGCCGGCGCCATCACCCGCTCCGGCGAGGTCGGCTACCTCCCGCAGGACCCGCGCACCGGCGACCTCGACATCCTCGCCCGCGACCGGATCCTCTCCGCCCGCGGCCTCGACGTGCTGATCCGCAAGATGCGGCAGAACGAGGAGCGCATCGCCACCGGCAGCGGCGCCACCCGCGAGAAGGCCCTGCGGCAGTACGAGCGCCAGGAGACCGAGTTCCTCACCAAGGGCGGGTACGCGGCCGAGGCCGAGGCGTCCACGATCGCCGCCGCCCTCGGGCTGCCCGACCGGGTGCTCGGCCAGCCGCTGCACACCCTCTCCGGTGGTCAGCGCCGCCGCATCGAGCTCGCCCGCATCCTCTTCTCGGACGCCGACACCCTGCTCCTCGACGAGCCGACCAACCACCTCGACGCCGACTCGATCGTCTGGCTGCGCGACTACCTGAAGACGTACCGCGGCGGCTTCATCGTCATCTCCCACGACGTGGACCTCGTCGAGACCGTGGTGAACAAGGTGTTCTACCTGGACGCCAACCGCTCCACGATCGACGTCTACAACATGGGCTGGAAGCTCTACCAGCAGCAGCGCGAGGCCGACGAGAAGCGTCGCAGGCGCGAGCGCCAGAACGCCGAGAAGAAGGCCGCCGCGCTCAACTCGCAGGCCGACAAGATGCGCGCCAAGGCCACCAAGACGGTCGCCGCGCAGAACATGGCCAAGCGCGCCGAGCGCCTGCTCTCCGGCCTGGAGGCGGTCCGCGTCTCCGACAAGGTCGCCAAGCTGCGCTTCCCGGACCCCGCGCCCTGCGGCAAGACCCCGCTCACCGCGGAGGGTCTGTCCAAGTCGTACGGTTCCCTCGAGATCTTCACCGATGTGAACCTCGCCATCGACAAGGGCTCCCGCGTCGTCATCCTCGGCCTCAACGGCGCCGGCAAGACGACGCTGCTGCGCCTGCTCGGCGGCGTCGAGCAGCCCGACACCGGCGAGGTCACCCCGGGCCACGGCCTCAAGCTCGGCTACTACGCCCAGGAGCACGAGACCCTCGACCCCGAGCGCACCGTCCTGGAGAACATGCGCTCCTCCGCGCCCGACCTCGACCTCGTCGAGGTGCGCAAGGTGCTCGGCTCCTTCCTCTTCTCCGGCGACGACGTCGACAAGCCGGCCGGCGTGCTCTCCGGCGGCGAGAAGACCCGGCTCGCGCTCGCGACCCTGGTCGTCTCCTCGGCGAACGTGCTGCTCCTCGACGAGCCCACCAACAACCTGGACCCGGCCAGCCGCGAGGAGATCCTCGGCGCGCTGCGCACGTACAAGGGCGCGGTCGTGCTCGTCACCCACGACGAGGGCGCGGTCGAGGCGCTCGACCCGGAGCGGATCATCCTGCTCCCGGACGGCGTCGAGGACCTGTGGGGCGCCGACTACGCGGACCTGGTCGCCCTGGCCTGACCGCCTCCCGGCGCTCTCCGTGGTCTCCCGGCCGCGGTCGGATCATGTCGGGCTGGATCATTCGGCTCATGGGTGATCCTTCATCTGAGTGAGTGCGTCTCATACCCCCTGCGCGGGCCCTGCGGAATCCTTCCGCCAGGGCCCGCGTGGCGTTTTTCCGCCACGCGCGCCGCTGACCTGGCACTTCCCCGCCACGGCGGCTTCCGGGCGGTCGGCGAGCCCACCGGAACGATCAATTCCGGTCGTGACGGTGCGTACCGCCCGAGGCAAGCGAATGGCACGGACCTTGTCGAATGGGTGGCCAGGACGGACGGGAGGGGTGATCATGAGAAGTCCAGAGCGCACTTCCCATGAGGAGGCACGGGTGGCCGAGACTCTGAAGAAGGGCAGCCGGGTGACCGGCGCCGCGCGCGACAAGCTCGCGGCAGACCTGAAGAAGAAGTACGACTCCGGTGCGAGCATCCGGGCGCTGGCCGAGGAAACCGGTCGCTCCTATGGATTCGTCCACCGGATGCTCAGTGAGTCCGGAGTCACGCTGCGTGGACGCGGCGGAGCGACACGGGGCAAGAAGGCGGCCTCGGCCTGACAGGGGCGGCTCGACCGGCCTACCGGGTCTCTCGGTGGCCACCCGGTCGACCGTGCGGTCGACCGGGTGGTTACTGTGCAGTCACTTAGCATCGGATGCAGTGCTGCACCGTGACCGGGAGGCGCCCCATGACTACGCTCGACGACTCCGAGCACACTGAGCTCGTTTTCGACAAGGACGGTGTACGGCTCACCGTCGAGGACGCCGTTGCCACGGTGACCCTGACCAATCCGGCGAAGCGCAACGCCCAGTCTCCCGCTCTGTGGCGGGCGTTGACGGAAGCCGGCCGGTCACTCCCGGGCAGCGTACGGATCGTGGTCCTGCGCGGCGAGGGCAAGTCCTTCTCCGCAGGCCTCGACCGGCAGGCGTTCACGCCCGAGGGCTTCGACGGAGAGCCGTCCTTCCTGGAGATGGCGCGCGGGTCCGACGCGGACCTCGACGCGACCATCGCCGAGTACCAGGAGGCGTTCACCTGGTGGCGCCGCAGCGACCTCGTGTCGATCGCGGCCGTCCAGGGCCACGCCATCGGGGCCGGCTTCCAGCTGGCCCTCGCCTGCGACCTGCGGGTCGTCGCCGACGACGTGCAGTTCGCCATGCGCGAGACCAGCCTGGGTCTCGTCCCGGACCTCACCGGGACGCACCCGCTCGTCTCGCTGGTCGGCTACGCCCGCGCGCTCGAGATCTGCGCGACCGGACGATTCGTCCACGCCGACGAGGCCGAGCGCATCGGCCTCGCCAACATCGCCGTGCCGACGGCCGAACTCGACGCCGCCGTGCGCGACTTGGCCGCGGCCCTGCTCGCCGCGCCGCGCGACGCGGTCATCGAGACCAAGGCGCTGCTCCAGGGCGTCTCCGGCCGCTCGTACGAGGAGCAGCGCGTCGCCGAGCGTGCGGCGCAGGGGCGGCGCCTGCGCGACCTGGCGGGCCTGGGCGACTGAGCCGGAGCCCGTCGGGCCTCGCTCACCGGACCTCCGACACCAGCACCGTGACCGTCGTCGCCCCGGGGGCGGCGGCGGTCACGGCCGTACGGACGGCCCGCGCCACGTCCACCGCGCGGTGCCCCGCCGTCACCGCCACCTCGATCCGCAGCCGGCCGGCGGCGTCACGCCGGAGCGGGGCGCCGAACGCGTCCGTGAGTGCGGCCACGCCCGGGACCGCGAGCGCGGCGAGGGCGCCCGGGTCGTCGGGGGCCGGAGGCGAGGTTCGCCCGGGTGGCCCAGTGGTGTCCGCCGGCTTCGGGGGCGCGTCGAGGAGCTCCGTCACCCGCAGGTCCACCTCGGCGACCGTGAGCCCGAGCGCCCGCTCCGCCACGTCGAGGAGCGCGCCCCGCAGCCTGGCCGCGAGCTGCGGCAGCGGCCGGCCGGCCACGGCCGCGAAGTCCAGCGTGACGCGCAGCGGCCCGGGCGGCAGCCCGCCCGGCGGTACGGGGAAGGGCGAATCCGGGGCGAGGCCGGAGGCCGTGGCGGGACGCCCGCCCGCGCCGCCGGCTTCGTCCGCGGCGCGGCCCGGGCCGCCCCCTGCCGAGGCGTCCGCGGCCTCGCCGGCTGTCGTGGTGTCGTCTGCCGTCGTGGCTTCGCCTGGGGCGTGGTTGGCGGCCCCGCCGGCGTGCCCGCGTCCGGCCCCGTCCGCCGCCTCGCCCACGAGGGTGAAGCGTGGGCGCTTCGGCACCACGCCCCACACCCCCGAAGCCGCCTCCGTCAGCAGTGCCCGTACCGCCCGCTCCGCGATCCACGCGCCGTCCGCCGCGTCGCCGAGCGGCAGCAGCCGGTCCGTCACGCGCCACATCTCCGCCGTCGTCATTGCCCCAGCCTGCCGCATTCCTGACGCGAGAGCGGGCAAGCGCCCTTAGTGTGGGCGAAAGAGGGGAAATGGTAACGGAAGGGATATGGCGGCTATGGCTGACACCACGCGCTCCGACCAGAAGACCCAGACCCCGGTGATCAAACGCGGCGGCGGTGATCCCGCCACCCGCGGGCGCACCACGATCGCCGACGGCGTCGTCGAGAAGATCGCCGGCCTCGCCGCGCGGGACGTCGTCGGCGTCCACGCCATGGGCAGCGGCCTGTCCCGCACCCTCGGCGCCATGCGCGACCGCGTCCCCGGCGGCGGCGGCAAGACGACATCGGTCACCCGTGGGGTGAAGGCCGAGGTCGGCGAGGTGCAGACCGCGCTCGACCTGGAGATCGTCGTCGACTACGGCGTCTCCATCGCCGACGTCGCCGGCGCCGTCCGGGAGAACGTCATCGCCGCCGTCGAGCGGATGACCGGCCTTGAGGTCGTCGAGGTCAACATCGCCGTCAGCGACGTGAAGCTGCCGGACGAAGAGGAAGACGAGCCGGAGTCGCGGCTCCAGTAGCCGCCCCGGTCGGCGCGAGCGGAAGGGCAAGGGCTCAACATGAGCATGGCGGTGATCGGCCTGGTGGCCGGCATGGCGCTCGGATTCGCCGGGTACTTCGGTGGCTTCGGCGCGTTCGTCCTGGTCGCGGCGCTGGGCGCGATCGGCTTCGTGGTCGGCCGGTTCGCCGACGGGGACCTGGAACCCGGCGACCTCTTCCGGGGCCGCGAGCGCGGCGAACGGCGGCGGTGACCCGGGGTGCCGACGCTGGTCAAGGAGCGGGTGGGGGCGGCCACCCGGGGCGCGACCACGGTCGCCGACCGGGTCGTCGCGAAGATCGCCGCGCAGGCGGCCCGGGAGGCGATCGACGCCGTCCCCGCGGACGGCTCGCCCCCGCACGCCTCGGTGGTCGTCCACCGTGACATCGCCCATGTCTCGGTGAGCCTCGAACTCGACTACCCCGCCGACATCGGCCGCCAGTGCGGCGCGGTGCGCGGACGCGTCCGCCACCGCGTGGAGGAACTGGCCGGCATCGAGGTCCACGAGGTCCTGGTGCACGTCGAGCGCCTCCACTCCGCGTACACGGCCGGGCACGGCCACGACCGCAGACGGGGGCGGCTGAAATGACGGAGGAACGAGAGCCGCAGGGCGAGGCGGGACCGGGGGCCGGGCCCCCGGCGCCGCCCCACGCGCACCCTCCGTCCGGCCCCGCTTCCGGGTCGCCCGCCGACCCCGCGGCCCCGGACGGCGTGCCCGTCCTGGCCGACGGCGCGGCCGGGCCCGTGCGGCGCTTCTGGTCCGTGCGGCGCATCCCCGCCGCCGTACTCGCCGTCGTGCTGCTCGGCGGCGCCGGGCTGTTGCTGTACGACGTCGCCGCCGTCCGTGCCGGTCACACCGCCATGGCCTGGCGGCGCTCCCTCGCCCAGGACCTCGCGACCCGTCCGCTGGACGACACGTGGGTGCTGGCCGGCGCGTCCGTCGCCGTGGTGCTCGGGATCTGGTTGCTGTTGCTTGCGCTCACGCCGGGGCTGCGGGCCGTGCTGCCGATGCGCCGCCGGCACCCCGATGTGCGGGCCGGACTCGACCGGGAGGCCGCGGCGCTCGCGCTGCGGGACCGCGCGATCGAGGTGTCGGGCGTGCAGTCGGTGCGCGTCAAGGCGGGCCGCGCCAAGGTGGCCGTGCGGGCGGTGTCGCACTTCCGCGAGCTGGACGAGGTGCGCGCCGACCTCGAAGCGGTTCTCGCCACCGGCGTCGACGAACTGGCCCTGGCCCGGCCGCCGGCCGTGACCGTACGGGTGGCCCGGCCGCCCAGGAAGAGGTGACACCGTGACCAGGGTGCTGCGGCGCGTCAACCGCATCGTGCTCGCCCTCGCCGGACTGCTCCTGGTCGTGGGCGGCGGGGCGGTGCTCGTGGCCGGTCTCGGGGTGTCCCTGCCCTCGTGGTGGCCCTGGTCGGGCCCCGACGACGTGCTGCTCAGCCGCGCCGAGCGGCAGCACTGGCGCGCCGAGGGCTGGTGGTGGCCGGTGGTCATCGCCGTGCTCGGACTCGTCGTGCTGCTCGCGCTGTGGTGGCTGATCGCCCAGTTCCGGCGGGCCCGGCTGCGCGAGGTCGTGGTCGAGACCGGCGACGGCGAGGAGGCCGTGGTGCACGGCCGGTCCCTGGAGGCGGTCCTGGAGGCGGACGCGGCGGCCCAGGAGGGCGTGGCCCGGGCCCGGGTGGCGCTCACCGGCCGGCGCGGCGCGCCCCGTACCCGGGTCGCGCTGCTCCTGGAGCCGTACGCCTCCCCGGCCGGTGCCCTCAGTGCCCTCGCCGACACGGCGCTCGGCAACGCCCGCACTTCCACGGGCCTGCCCGCCCTGCCGACCGAGGCCCGGCTGCGGGCGGTCAAGCACCGGGCCCGCCGGGTGGTGTAGGGACCGGGCCGGGGCTGCGCCGATCTCCCCGGCCTCCGGCGATCCGAACCGTCAGAAGCCGCTGCGCGCCCCGCCGTCCACCGGCAGCATCACGCCCGTGAGGTACGAGGCGGCCGGCGAGAGCAGGAACGCGGCCGTGCGGCCGAACTCCTCCGGCGTGCCGTAGCGGCGGAGCGGGATCGACGCCTCGCTCGCCGCGCGGGCCGCGTCCGCGTCGCCCGAGAGGGCGTCGAGGTGGCGCACCCGGTCGGTGTCGATGCGGCTGGGCAGCAGGCCGACCACCCGGATGCCGCGCGGGCCCAGGTCGTTGGCGAGGGACTTGGCGAAGCCGGCCAGGCCCGGGCGCAGCCCGTTGGAGATGGCGAGGCCGGGGATCGGCTCGTGCACCGAGGCGGACAGGACGAAGCCGATGACGCTGCCCTCGGGCAGCGTCTCCGCCGCCGCGCGGGCGAGCCGCACCGCGCCGAGGAAGACGGTGTCGAAGGCGGCCGACCACTGCTCGTCGGTGTTGTCGGCGGCGAAGCCCGGCGCCGGGCCGCCGACGCTGATGAGGACGCCGTCGAACCGGCCGAACCGGGTCCGCGCCTCCGCGATCAGCCGGGCCGGGGTCTCCGGATCGGTGTTGTCGGCGGCCATGCCCGCCGCGTCCGGGCCGAGGGCGGCGGCCGCGTCGGCGACCGTCTTCTCCTCGCGCCCGGTGATCAGCACCTTCGCGCCCTCGGCGAGCAGCGCCTCCGCCGAGGCCCGGCCGAGCCCTCGCGTCGCGCCGGTCACCACGTACACACGGTCCTTCAGCCCAAGATCCATGCCCCGATTCTAGGTTCCGGGCCGCCGGGCCGGAATCGGACACCAGGGCCTGGGACCTGGGACCGTCGGTCCTGGCACCGCCGGGCCTCGGGCTCCCGGACCCGGCACTCCCGGTCCTGGCACCGCCGGACCCCGGACTGCCGGACCCGGGACTCCCGGTCCTCGTGCACCCGGACCCCGGACTGCCGGCCCTGGGACACCCGGACCCCTGGCTCTCCGGCCCTTGGCCCTCGAACCCCTGAACCCCAAGCACCACCCCCCGTACCGTGTCCGCCATGAGTGACATCACCGACTACTGGTCCTCGCCGTCCGACCGCCCGGTGCACGGTGCGCTCGGTCGCTGCGATCTCACCGTCCTCCTGCCCCCGTTCGCCCGGGACGTCCATGACCTGGCGGCCAACGACCCCGTGAGCGCACGGGAGTTCGCGGCCTCCTTCGGGAGTGTGGAGGAGGTGCTCGCGGAGCTGGGGGAGCGCGCCGCGATCGAGACGCCGCACTTTCCGGCCGAGCGGTCGGATCTCGACGTGGTGCTGGCCGGGGCGTGGGGGAGCGTGCTCGGGGTCAGTGATCTCGCGCTCGCCGACGACGGCAACGACGAGCCGCTGCGCCGCGAGGCGGGGCGGCTGCGCGAACGGTTCCCGGACGCGCGGATCTTCGGGCGGGTGTCGTTCGACCGAGGCGACTCGCACACCGAGGACCTCGTGTGGCTGCCGGACGGCACGCTGTTCCACGCGTCCGGCTGGCCCGGCATGGACCCGTGGGAGCTGACCGGGGATCCGTACGAGGTGGCGGCCGCGCTCGGGATCACGGACGCGATGCTCGCGGGCGCCGACCTCGACCTGGACGACGACCCGGAGCAGGTGGAGTGGGCCGACCTCGTCTCGCTGGCGCTGGGCGACGCCGACCCGTGGACCCGGCCGCGGCACCGGGTGAGTGCCTTCCGGGTCCGGCGCACGGAGTCGCACACCCTCCGCATGGAGGAGCTGTTCCTTCCGGATGTGTGACAACTCGCCTGGTTCTTCGCTGGATTGACACGCCGATACGGGCATGACCCTGTCATGTCTGACGGTCGTGCGGTCTAGGGTGAAACGGGGCGGCGCCAACGTCACGGGGGCCTCGCGCGCCGCCCCCTCACCCCCTCAACGCCCCCACAGCGAGGGAAGGCACGACATTTGAACAGGGCGAAGAGCAGGATGACGAACAGGGAGATACGCATACCCCGGCGGTGGCGGCTGGTCGCGCGCTTCGCGGCCGCGCTCGGTCTCGCCGGGGCCGTCACCCTCACCGGACTCCCCGGTGTCCCGGTCCACGACTCCGCCGCCGTCCCCACCTCGGCCAAGCTGCGCCCGGGGACCGGTCAGCGGTGCGACACCAAGCACCTGAACAAGAGCTACGGCAGCACCCCGTCGAACTCCGGCTTCCCCACCACCGCCGGCACCAACTTCGACAAGTGGAACGGCGACCCGAAGAACTTCAACTACCCGCTCCCGGGCAAGGCGTTCGACGGACTGAAGACGCCCACCGCGGCCGAGAAGGCGAAGGCGCTCTCCAAGGTCCCGGGCGACCCGGTGAAGAACGTCGAGGCGTGGAAGAAGCAGGCCGCGGCGACGGGTGACCCCGCCGACAAGGCCATGGAGATCTACGCCCGCTACCTGGAGAAGCAGCGCTCGCAGAGCTTCGAGCGCTGGTTCGACAAGACGTACATCCGCAACGAGATCAACCTCAACAAGGGCGCCGGCTTCGAGGCGCGCCTGGTCCGGGACTTCCAGCTGGTCGGCCCCGACTGGCTGTGCGAGGTCTACGTCGACATCTTCGACGAGAACGGCAACAAGGTCGCCACGCGCAAGTACGACGCGTACAACCAGCGCACCAAGGAATTCAACGAGTTCAAGTCCAACAGCACGCTGACCAAGAAGCAGCTGGGCAACGACCGGGTCATCGCGAAGTCGATGCCCGACCACACCTTCCGCTACACCGGCGCCAAGAACTTCGACGCCCGGCAGCGCAAGCTGATCGACGACTTCAACCGTGACGTCGAGCAGATGCGGCCCGGCAAGACCAACCAGGTCCGCGGCTTCCAGCGGCAGTACAACGCGATCCCGCAGACCAAGCCGATCCGCGGCTACTCGCGCTACGACACCTGGTTCGCGCCCGGCTGCCAGGGCGGCCCGGCCGGACAGCCGCAGCTCGCGGCCGCCGGCAACTGCGGCACCCGCGGCCCGCTCAACGACCGCGTCAACGGCTCCGGCCGCACCCTGAACGAGGCCCGGCAGATCCAGGCCGAGGCCCGCCGGCTCGACACCCGCGGCACCCTGCCGCGCGGAGGCCCGGGCGGCGTCGACTTCACCACCCTCGAACTGCGCTACGTCGGCGGCCTCGCCAAGGGCAAGGGCATGCAGTACTCGATGAAGGCCGACATGATGCCCGACCCGGACGAGAACCCGGGCTACGGCGGCCAGGAGAAGATGCAGCTCGCGTCCGACGCGCTGTTCACCTGGCTGGCGCTGACGCCGGACAAGTTCTGGGTCAACCTGAACCCGGACGAGCCCGACCGCGTCATGGACGCCAAGTTCGCCAGCACCGACGCCGGCCGCGTCCTCCTGGAGGCCGACCTCCAGATGAAGCACGACTTCTACAAGGCCATGGACCCCAAGACCGAGCTCGGCAAGCGCTACTGGGCGGCCCTGCCCAAGCAGAACGGCAACCCGTGCATGCCGGGCCTGCGGAACTGGATCGAGCCCAAGCCCGCCCAGGTGCGCGAGCAGGACGGCGGCGTCTACATCCTCGACGCCCCGCTGGCACTGAAGTCCACCGCGCAGAAGACCGTCACCCACGGTCCCGGTGAGCCGATCTGCGACCCGAGCGACGCCGAGATCAAGGCCGCGCAGAAGGTCGTCGACGCGATGATCGTCCCCGAGGTCGAGAAGATCATCAACACCGCACCGCAGTACGCCGACCTGCGCCGCGTCTACACCTCCCGGGTCGCCGCCGAGTGGATCCGGCAGCAGGACGCCAAGCAGGAGTCCGACTTCCGGAAGATCATCAACAGCGGCGACGTCAAGCGCTGGCCGCTGCGCGCGCCCAACCAGAACTGGGACAAGGACGAGCTCTTCAAGCGCTACCGGAAGATCTTCACGGAGGGCGAGTTCACGTACGACATCGACACCGACCACGGCGTCACGGTCTACATCGTCGGCGGCGTCGACTTCTCCCGGCAGCCCAAGAAGAACATCAGCAAGACCCGCTTCACCACCGAGAACCGCACCCTCGACACCACCACCCGGACGTCGATGCAGTCGGACGACACCTCGTACCGCGACACCGACACCCTCTACCTCGGCGGCGACTCCTCCGGCGACACCAGCGGCGGCACCCCGACGCCCAAGCCCACCGAGCCCAAGCCGACCGGGCAGCCCACCCACCCGGGCACCCCGACCGCCCAGCCCTCGCACGGCCAGACCCCGGCGCCGGGCGAGACACCGAAGGGCCCGGGCGGCGACCTCGCCCGCACCGGCTCCGACACGCCCGTCGGCACCATCGCGGGCATCGCCGCGGCGGTGATCGTCGCCGGGGCGGGCCTGGTGTGGTGGATGCGCAGGCGCAGGAACGGCACCGCCTGACGGCCTGAGTGACCCTCAGCGCACCCGGGGGCCCGGCCCGCGTCACGCGGGCCGGGCCCTTTGTGCGTTACGCGCCGTCCTCCGCGTCCAGCGCCAGCGCCGCCCCCACCAGGCCGATGTGGCTGAACGCCTGCGGGAAGTTGCCCAGCTGCCGGCCCGCCACCGGGTCGTACTCCTCCGCGAGGAGACCCACGTCGCTGCACAGCCCCACGAGCCGCTCGAACAGCTCCCGCGCCTCCTTCACCCGCCCGGTCAGCCGCAGCGCGTCCGCCAGCCAGAACGAGCACACCAGGAACGTGCCCTCCTCGCCCGGCAGTCCGTCCACCGCACTCCCGGGCCCCGGCGCCCCGGCCCCGGGCCCCGGCGGCCCCGTCCTCAGCCCGGCCCGCAGCGCCGGCCCCGCCCCCGGCGCCGAGTAGCGGCGCACCAGACCGCCCTGCATCAGTTCCGCCCGCACCGCGTCGACCGTGCCCACCACCCGCGGGTCGTCCGGCGGCAGGAAGCCCACCCGGGGGATGAGGAGCGTCGCCGCGTCCAGCTCGGCCGAGCCGTACGCCTGGGTGAAGGTGTTGCGCTCCGGGTCGAAGCCCTTCACGCACACCTCCGCGTGGATCTCGTCGCGCATCGTCCGCCAGCGCGCCGCGTCGCCCGGCAGCGACGGATCGGCCTCCAGCGTGCGCACCGCCCGGTCGGCCGCCACCCAGGCCATCACCTTGGAGTGCACGAAGTGGCGGCGCGGTCCGCGCACCTCCCACAGCCCCTCGTCGGGCTCGCGCCAGGTCGACTCCAGGAAGCCGAGCAGGCTCAGCTGGAGGTTCCAGGCGTGCCGCTGGGCCGGGATGCCGGCCTCCCGCGCCCGGTTCAGGGAGTCCATCACCTCGCCGTAGACGTCGATCTGGAGCTGGTCGACGGCCGCGTTCCCGGTCCGCACCGGAGCGGAGTCGGCGTAGCCGCGCAGCCAGGGCAGCACCGTCTCGGGCAGCCTGCGCTCGCCGGCCGGCCCGTACATGATCTGGAGGTCGGCCGGGTCGCCGGCCACCGCGCGCAGCAGCCAGTCGCGCCAGGCCGCCGCCTCCTCGACGTACCCGGTGGAGAGCAGCGCGTCGAGGGTGAAGGCGGAGTCGCGCAGCCAGCAGGCCCGGTAGTCCCAGTTGCGCACACCGCCGAGGTCCTCGGGCAGGGAGGTGGTGGGCGCGGCGACGATGCCGCCGGTCGGGGCGTAGGTGAGCGCCTTCAGGGTGATGAGCGAGCGGACGACCGCGTCCCGGTAGGTGCCCTCGTAGGTGCAGCGGGCGGCCCACTCGCGCCAGTCGGCGAGCGACTGCTCCAGGGCCTCGAAGGGGTCGACGAGATCCGGGCGCGGCTCGTGCGAGGGATGCCAGGTGAGCACGAAGGCGACCTTCTCGCCGGCCGCGACGGTGAAGCTGGAGCAGGTCGCGAACTGCTGCCCCCACGTCTTCACCGGCGGCTCGCTGCGCAGCCATACGGAGTCGGGCCCGGCGACCGCCACCCGGTGGCCGTCGGCGCGGCGCACCCACGGCACGATCGAGCCGTAGTCGAAGCGCAGCCGCAGCGCCCCGCTCATCTCCACGCTGCCGCTGACGCCCTCGACGATCCGGATGACGTCGGGCGCCCGGTCGCGCTGCGGCATGAAGTCGACGACCTTGACCGTGCCCGTACGGGTCTCCCAGTACGTCTCCAGGACCAGGCTGTCCTCGGCGTAGCGCCGGGTCGTGCAGCTCGTGGCGCCCTTGGGGGCGAGGCGCCAGTGGCCGTTGTTCTCGTCGCCGAGGAGGGCGGCGAAGCAGGCGGCGGAGTCGAAGCGGGGCAGACACAGCCAGTCGATCGACCCGTCGCGGCCGACGAGCGCGGCGGTCTGGAGATCGCCGATGAGGGCGTAGTCGTCGATACGTTGCGTCACGCTTTGGGCTGTTCCCGGAAGCGGCGACGGTCAATCAGGAGGGAACGGGAGCGCGGCGGGTCAGACGGCCGCGGCGGCCGGTTCCGGCGTTCCGTCCGGGGCGTCGGCGCCGCGGGCCGCGGCCTCCCGGTCGCGCCGCTCGCGGCGGGCCAGGACGACCCAGCCCACGGGCACGCCGACGGCGAACAGCCACCACTGCACGGCGTACGCCATGTGGGGGCCGATCGACTCGTGGTCGGGTCCGGGGATCAGCTCGGGCGAGCCGCCGGCCGGCTCGGGAGCGGCCTGCTCGATGTAGCCGCCGAGGACGGTGCGGCCGGTCAGCGCGGCCTGCTGGGCGCTGTTGATCAGCATGACCTGACGGTCCGGCAGGCCCTTGAGGTCCTTGATGCCGCTGGCGCCGCTGGTCTCGTCGGCCATCAGCCGCCCGGTGACGGTGACCCGGCCCTTCGGCGCGGGCGGCACCTTCGGGTAGGCGCGCTGGTCGTCGGCGGCCGGGATCCAGCCGCGGTTGACCAGGACGAGCTTGCCGTCCGCGAGGACGAGCGGCGTCAGGACGTGGACGCCGACGCTGTCGTCGGAGGAGGTGCGGCGGCGCACGACGACCTCGTGCGCGGTGTCGAAGGTGCCGGTGGCGGAGACCTGGCGCCAGTAGTCGGCGCGCGGCACGGTGTGCCCGGGTGAGGTCAGCTGCTCGACGGGGACCGGCTCCGCCGCCAGGTTGTCCGCGATCAGGGTGTTCTGGGCGACCCGGCTCTCGTGCCGGTGGAACTGCCAGAAGCCCAGCTTGATCATCACGGGGATGAGCAGGACGGCGATGAGGGTGAGGATCACCCACTGCCGGGACAACAGGAAGCGGTACACCCCATGACGGTACATCTTGGCCTCATGGGGTGACCGCAGGGGGTTCCGGTCGCCGGCGAGCGGCCGGAGGATCGTTTCGCCGGACGGTGTGGACGCTCACGGCTTGCCGGTAGGCGCACCGCCCCGGCACTCACACCTTGTCGACGATGCCCACCTTCCCCTCGGCGCGGGCGCAGTGACCGCCGCAGTACCAGTGGCCCTCCACCTCGACGCCCTGTCCGATGACCTGGACCCGGCAGTGCTCGCAGATGGGCGCCATGCGGTGGATGGCGCAGGCGAAGCAGTCGAAGACGTGCACCGCGCCCTGCGCGTGCACCTCGAAGGACATGCCGTAATCGTTTCCGCAGACCTCACAACGTGCCATGCGCCACAGGGTGGCGCCAGGCACGGCGGAAGAACGGGCGGCACGCCCGGTTTCCGCGGGTGCGTCACCCGTCCGCCGGGGCCACGTCCCGCAGCAGCTGGGTGTACGCGGCCTCGTCGACGATCGGCGTGCCGAAGGACTTGGCCTTGACGGTCTTGGAGGTGGCCGCGTCGGGGTCGTTGGTGACGAGCAGGCTGGTGAGCCGCGACACACTCGACGCGACGTGCAGGCCCGCCTCGACCGTGCGGTCCTCGAGGAGCTCGCGGTCGATGGAGGTGTCGCCGGAGAACGCCACCCGCATGCCCTGTTTGAGCGGTTTGTCCGACTCGTAACGTCCGGGGTTCGGATGCGGGCACGCCGGCCGCTTCCGCGAGGGCCGCCAGCCGTTCGTCCGGTACGACGCCTGGTAGCCGATCCGCGGCTGCGCGGGCGCCGACGCCCACTCGGTCAGCGGACGGCATTCGAGCAGCGGCAGCCGCACGCCCCGCTCGGCGGCCGCGTGCAGGCTCGGCCGGAACGCCTCGGCGAGCACCCGGGCGTCGTCCAGCGCGTCGTGCGCCCGCTGCTGCACCACGCCGAAGTGCGCGGCCAGCGACTCCAGCTTGTGGTTGGGCAGCGGCAGCGACAGCTCCTTGGACAGCGCGATCGTGCACAGCCGCTGCCGCACCGGCGCGGTGGCCTCGGCGCGCGCGTACTCACGGGCGATCATCTGCCAGTCGAACATCGCGTTGTGCGCGACCAGGACCCGGCCGTCGAGACGGGCCGAGAACTCCTCGGCGATCTCCGGGAAGAGCGGCGCGCCGGCCAGCATGTCGCTGGTCAGCCCGTGGATCCACACCGGCCCCGGATCCCGCTCGGGGTTGACCAGGGTGTACCAGTGGTCCTCCACGTTGCCCTGCGCGTCCAGCCGGTAGACGGCAGCCGACACTATCCGGTCGTCGCGGGCGAGGCCGGTGGTCTCCACGTCGACGACCGCGTACCCCTGTGGGTAGGCGGCCGGCCACGTCGCTGCTGTCGTACGGTCGTCGAGCATGGTCACTGAGAATACGGGCCCGCACCGACAGCGTGGTCCCCGGTGTCCGGTTCATGGCCAAAAGTCGGCTCCGGTCGGGCCGGCAGCCGCCCGGCCCTTCGCGATCCCCCAGCCCAGAGCGGCCACGAGGTCACCGGCCGCGGCCGGTTGGAGACCGCAGCCGTCCACCGGGCCGGGCAGCAGCCGGTAGACCGTGCCCGTCGCCCCGGCCGGGACGACGTCGCCGTCGAGCAGCGCCAGGAACGCGTGCCGGCCCGCGGCGGCCCGTGCGGCGAGCGCCGGGCCGCCGTCGTCGTCGGCCGGGCGCCGGCGCTCGGGCGCGGCGCCGGTCCGGATCCGGTCCGCGAAGCGCGCCACCGGCTCGCCGTCGCCCCGCCGGTACTCCCACACCTCGTCGGGCAGCGCACCCCGCCCGCGCCGGAGCACGGTCACCGCGTCCGTACCGGCGGCCGCCTGCCAGACCGCCAGGTCCCACAGGGTGGTGCGGCCCGCGGCGAAGTAGCCGTACAGATCGCGGCCCACCCGGCCCAGGTCGGCGGTGTGCGCGTCGACGTCCTGGAAGCCCTCGGCGGCGGGCAGATGCAGATCCGTCCACAGGAAGGTGCGCCGAGCCAGGTCGACGATCAGGGGGGGACATGGATGACGGCGTCGCCCGTGAGGTCGTAGCGCTGCCGCACCGTCCGCGGGTCGTACACCGCGTCCCTCCCCTCCGGGGAGGGAAGGGCCCCGCGAGGTCCGCGTCGAGCACGGCCACGTCGAAGCGCGGCGCCGCCGCGAGCCGGCGCAGCGCCTCCGCCTCCAGGAGCGCGCACACCTCGGCGGTGAGCGCGGCCGGCAGCGGCGCCCGGGTGTCGTCCAGTGCGTAGGCATGGGTGACCCGGCCGTGCGGGAGGAGCACCCGCCGCCCGCCCGGCAGATGGCGGATCCGCAGCCGGCTCGCATCGACGTGCCTGCGCATCGACGTGCCTGCCCATCGACGTGTGTCCGCATCGGCGTGCCTCCGCATCACCTCGCCGGCGGTGCCACGTGGTGCAGCAGCCCCGCCACCAGCGCCTGTACCACCGTCGCGAACAGGGCCTCCGTGTCGACCGGCGCGGCGAGCGCGCGGGCGAGCCCGGGGTCCGGCTCGGCCGTGCCGGCGGTCGCCTCGTCCGCCCACAGTTCGGTCTCGGCGGGGGACTGGGCGGGCGCGCGCTCGCGGTTGCGCTCGACGAGGACGTGGCCGACGACCTGGAACTGGACCGCGCGCACGAGTTCGGCGGCCCGCGCGCCGCGCAGGCCGGCGGCGTGGGCCTCGTGGACGAGGGCGCGCTGGGCGGGCAGGAACATGCGTTCCGTGAGGCCGCGTTCGTGGACCAGGGCGACCAGGTGCGGGCGGTCGCGCAGGGCGCGGCGGAGCAGCAGGGCGACGGAGACGATCCGCTCGGCCGGGCCGGCGCCGTGCGGGCGCAGCGTGCCGAGGTCGGCGACGGTGCGTTCGACGAGGGCGTCGAGGAGCGACTCGCGGTTGCCGACGTGCCAGTAGATCGAGGTGACGGCGGTGCCGAGTTCGGCGGCGAGCCGGCGCATGGTGAGGGCGGCCGGGCCGTGCTCCCTGACCAGGGCGGCCGCCGTGTCCAGGACCTCGTCGCGGGTCAACGCGCTGCGTGCCATCCGATCAGTCCCCCAACTCCCGTGTGTGCACGGCTCTTTACCCCTCGGGCGGGTCGGTGTAACTGTGTTACAGGCCGATACCTTCCCGCATTCCCGAAGGGTGGTACGTCATGGCACGAGTACGGTACGGGGCGCGCAGCGCGGCGGAGCTGGCCGCGACGCGCGAGAAGAGCGCCGGGCTCCCCGACATCTGGTCCACCGGGGTCGTCGCCGTCTGGGAGACCGACCCGGACGTGGTCGCGGCCGTCCTGCCGCCGCCGCTGAAGCCCACCGCGCGCCCGCTGGTCCGCGCCAACATCAGCAAGGTCGACCTGCCCGGCTATCCGCTCGGCGCCGGCTCCGTCGCCGTCGCCGCCGCCCACGGCGCCACCGAGGGCTGGTACCCGCTGGTCATGCCGATGACCCACGAACGCGCCCTGACCGGTGGGCGCGAGGTCTTCGGCGAGCCGAAGAAGCTCGGCGAGGTCCTCGTCGAGCGCGACGGAATGGTCGTTCGCTCCTCCCTGGCCCGGCACGGCATCGCCTTCGTCGAGGTGCGCGGCGCGGTCTCCGGCGCGCTGCCGCTGCCCGAGCCCACCGAGAAGACTGACTTCTACTTCAAGTTCCTGCCCGCGGTCGACGGCTCGGGCTTCGACGGCGACCCGGTCCTCGTGCACTGCCTGCGCAACGAGAAGGTGCGCAGGCTGGAGCGGGTCACCGGCGACGTCGTGCTGCGCGAGTCGATGTTCGATCCGGTGGCCGATCTGCCGGTGCGCCGGCTCGTCGAGATCACCATCGGCGAGAAGACCACCGACCAGCGCGGCCGGGTCGTCGAACGGGTCAGCGCCGAGTCCCTGCTGCCGTACCTCCACCAGCGCTACGACGACCCGCAGCAGGCCCTCGACGCCCCGCCCGAGGGCTCCGTGCCCGAGGGCTCCGCGCCCCAGGGTTCCGCGAAGGGGAGCGTCTGATGGAACTGCGCGAGGGACAGGTCGCCGTCGTCACCGGCGCCGCCAGCGGCATCGGACTGGCCATGGCCCGCCGCTTCGCCGCCGAGGGCCTCGCGGTCGTCCTCGGCGACGTCGAGGAGGCGCCGCTGGCCAAGGCCGCCGAGGAGCTGATCGAGGGCGGGGCGCAGATCCTCGCCCGGACCGTCGACGTCAGCGACGCCGGCTCCGTACGGGCCTTCGCCGACGCCGCGTACGACACCTTCGGCGCCGTCCATGTGCTGTGCAACAACGCGGGCGTCGGCTCCGGGGCCGAGGGCCGCATGTGGGAGCACGAGCCCAACGACTGGAAGTGGGCCTTCGCGGTCAACGTGTGGGGCGTCTTCCACGGCATCCAGGCGTTCGTGCCGCGGATGCTCGCGGCCGGCGGGCCCGGCCACGTCGTCAACACCTCCTCCGGCGACGGCGGCATCGCCCCGCTGCCCACCGCCTCCGTCTACGCGGTCACCAAGTCCGCCGTCGTCACCATGACCGAGTCGCTCTACGCGCACCTGAAGGCGGAGCGGGCGCCGGTCGGTGCCTCCGTGCTCTTCCCCGGTCCGCACATGCTGCGCACCGGACTGTGGGAGTCGCACCGCAACCGGCCGGAGCGGTACGCCAAGCAGCGGCCGCGCAGGACCCCGTACCGCAGCCTCGACCAGTGGGAGGCCGCCATGAAGGACGCCGGGCACGAGGTCGCCTTCACGCCGGTCGAGGAGGTCGCCGGGCACGTCGTCGACGGGATCCGGGCGGACCGCTTCTGGATGCTCCCGGCGAGCGAGCACAGCGACCGGCAGATCAGGGCGCGTTCGCAGTCGATGCTCGACCGCGCCAACCCGTCGTACCTGGAGAGCTTCATCCTCGACTGAGGGGCCGTGATGACCGACTCGAACGACCCGTACCTGATCATCTCGTCCGACTGCCATGCCGGGCTGCCCACCGAGCAGTACCGGCCCTACCTCGACTCCCGCCACCACCGCGCCTTCGACGAGTTCCTCGCCGGGCAGGGCGCCCGCCGCGAGGCCATGACCCGGCTCGGGGTGCGCAACGAGGACTTCGCGAACAAGTGGTTCACCGACCACGAGGACGGGCTGCGCGGCGGCTGGGACGCGGCGCAGCGGATGAAGGAGCTCGACGGCGACGGCGTGGCCGCCGAGGTCGTCTTCCCCGACGCGGACGCCGTCGACAGCCAGACCGCCGCGCCCTTCGGCGTCGGCCTCGGGCTCTCCGGCGACCAGGACCCGGAGCTCGGCATGGCGGGCGCGCGGGCGCACAACCGCTGGCTCGCCGACTTCGTGGCGCAGAACCCGGCCCGGCACTGCGGGGTGGCGCTGCTCCCCGTCACCGCCGAGCCGGCCGAGGTGGTCGCCGAGATCCACCGGGCCAGGGAGTCCGGGCTCGGCGCGCTGATGATCCCGTCCATGTGGGTGGACAAGCCGCCCTACCACGACCGGCGTTACGACCCGGTGTGGGCGGCGGCCGCCGAGACCGGGATGCCCGTGGTCACCCACTCGGGCGCGGCGCCGCGCCAGGAGTACGGCGACCACCTCGGGATCTACGTCTCCGAGGTGACCTGGTGGCCGGCCCGGCCGCTGTGGTTCCTGCTGTGGTCCGGGGTGTTCGAGCGGCACCCGGGGCTGCGCTTCGGGATCGCCGAGTCCGGCTGCTGGTGGCTGCCGAACCTGCTGTGGTTCATGGACCGGCTCTACCTGGGCGCGCACGGCGGCAAGAAGCTGTCCCCGTTCGCGGAGCTGAAGCGGCCGCCGAGCGAGTACCTGGACCGGCAGGTGTTCATCTGCGCGACCAACACCAAGCGGCGGGAGCTGGCGCAGCGCTACGAGATCGGCGTCGACAACATCCTGTGGGGCTCCGACTTCCCGCACCCGGAGGGCACCTGGCCGAACACCCGGGCGTGGCTGCGGAACACCTTCCACGACATCCCGGTGGCGGAGACGCGGCGGATCCTCGGGCTGGCCGCCGCGGAGGTCTTCGGATTCGATCTCCGAATACTGGATCCGATATCCAAGCGGATCGGCCCCACTCCCGCCGACCTCGGCCAGCCCGCCGACCAGGCCGCCGTCGAGGCCTCCTGGGCCCGCTCCCGCGAGGTCGGCCGCCACTGGCTCACCGACCACGACTTCCCGGTCCTGGGGGTGAACCCATGAGTCCCGAAGCCACCGACCGCTACACCGTCATCTCCGCCGACTGCCACGCCGGCGCCGACCTCCTCGACTACAAGCCGTACCTGGACAAGCGCCATCACGACGACTTCGACGCCTGGGCGGCCGGCTACGTCAACCCGTACGAGGACCTGCTCGCCGACACCGCCGACCGCAACTGGAACTCCAAGCGCCGCCTGAGCGAGCTGGAGGCGGACGGCGTCGTCGCCGAGGTCGTCTTCCCCAACACCATCCCGCCGTTCTTCCCCAAGGCGTCCCTGATGGCCCAGCCGCCGACCCGGGCCGAGTACGAGCGGCGCTGGGCCGGACTCCAGGCGCACAACCGCTGGCTCGCCGACTTCTGCGCGGACGCCCCCGGGCGCCGCGCGGGCGTGGCGCAGATCCTGCTCAACGACGTGGACGCGGCCGTCGCCGAGATCCGCCGCACCCGCGAGGCGGGACTCACCGGCGGCATCCTGCTGCCCGGCGTCCCGCCCGGCTCGACGGTCCCGGAGCTGTACTCCGAGACCTACGACCCGATCTGGGCGGTCTGCGCCGAGCTCGGCGTCCCGGTCAACCACCACGGCGGCTCCGCCTCGCCGCCGCTCGGCGACGAACCGGCCGCCCGGGCGGTGTTCATGGTGGAGACCACCTGGTTCTCGCACCGGGCCCTGTGGCACCTGATCTTCGGCGGCGCCTTCCGGCGCCACCCGGGGCTGAAGCTGGTGCTCACCGAGCAGGGCTCGGGCTGGATCCCCGGCGTCCTGCGGATGCTGGACTACTACCACGGCCGGCTCGTCGCGGCCTCGGCCCCCGTGGCCCCGACCGCGGAGTCCAAGTTCGGCGTCGGGCTCGCCGAGTCCATGGGCCGGGGGCCGAGCGAGGTCTGGCGCGACAACTGCTTCGTCGGCGCGAGCTTCATGCGGCCGCACGAGGTGCCGCTGCGCGAGGAGATCGGCCTCGACAAGATCATGTGGGGCACCGACTACCCGCACGACGAGGGCACCACGCCCTACTCCCGCGAGGGCCTGCGGATCGCCTACGCCGGCCTGCCCCGGGAGGAGGTCGCGGCCATGGTGGGCGGCAACGCCGCCCGCGTCTACGGCTTCGACCTCGCCCACCTCGACACCCTCGCCGCCGTCCACGGCCCGACCGTCGAGGAGATCGCCCGTCCGCTCACCGAGGTCCCGGCCGGCGCCACCAGCCCGGCCTTCGCGAAGGGCGGGTCGGTCCGCGTCTGGTGACCCGCCGGGTGCGACCCTCCAGGGGTGACCGAAGCCCCCGCCCCCGTCCCCGTCCCCGCACACGACGAGGCCCACGGCGGCGGCCTCGGCTCCCGGCTCAACTGGCTCCGGGCCGCCGTGCTCGGAGCCAACGACGGAATCGTCTCCACCGCCGGCCTCGTCGTCGGCGTGGCCGGCGCCACCGGCTCCCGCGACGCCCTGCTCACCGCGGGCCTCGCCGGCCTGCTCGCCGGCTCGATGTCGATGGCGGCGGGGGAGTACGTCTCCGTCTCCACCCAGCGCGACTCCGAGAGGGCGGCGCTCGCCAGGGAACGCCGCGAACTGCGCGAACAGCCCGAGGCCGAGCTCGCCGAACTCACCGACCTGCTCGCCCGCCGCGGCCTGACCCCCGACGTCGCGCGCGAGGCCGCCGTCCAGCTCACCGAACGCGACGCCCTGCGCGCCCACGCGCGCGTGGAGCTCGGCATCGACCCCGACGACCTCACCAACCCCTGGCACGCGGCCGGCGCCAGCTTCCTCGCCTTCACCGTCGGCGCCCTGCTCCCGCTTCTCGCGATCGTCCTGCCGCCGCCCGCCCACCGGCTCTGGGTCACGGTCGTCTCCGTCCTGGCCGCCCTCACCCTCACCGGCTGGTGGTCCGCCCGCCTCGGCGCCGCCCCGGCCGGCCGCGCCGTCACGCGCAACGTCCTCGGCGGCGCCCTGGCGATGGCGGTGACCTACGCGGCGGGGTCGCTGCTCGGCGCGGCGGGCGTGTAGCCCTTGTGAGAAGTCGCCAACGCTTGCTGACAAACAGTCTTTCTTACTTGTAAGTAATGACGTCTAGCCGTGCCCGCCCGCCGCGCCTACCGTCGTCCGCATGCCCCGTCTGCCCGATGTCGTTCTCTGGTCCATACCGGCGTTCGTCGTGCTCACCGTCCTGGAGATGGTCAGCTACCGCCTCCACCCGGACGAGGACGCCGCCGGCTACGCGGCGAAGGACGCCGCCACCAGCATCGGGATGGGGCTCGGGAGCCTCTTCTTCGACGCGCTGTGGAAGATCCCGGTCGTGGCGATCTACACCGCCGTCCACGAGCTGACGCCGCTGCGCGTGCCCGTCGTCTGGTGGACCGTCCTCCTGATGCTGCTCGCCCAGGACTTCTGCTACTACTGGCAGCACCGCGGCCACCATGTGATCCGCGTCCTGTGGGCCTGCCACGTGGTCCACCACAGCAGCCGGAAGTTCAACCTCTCCACCGCGCTGCGCCAGCCCTGGACCGGCCTCACGTCCTGGCCGTTCTACCTGCCGCTCGTCGCCCTCGGCGTGCACCCGGCGGCGCTGGCCTTCTGCTACTCGGTCAACCTCGTCTACCAGTTCTGGATCCACACCGAACGGGTCGGCAGGCTGCCGGGGCCCTTCGAGTACGTGCTCAACACGCCCTCGCACCACCGGGTCCACCACGCCTCCCAGGGCGGCTACCTGGACCGCAACTTCGGAGGAATCCTGATCGTCTGGGACCGCCTCTTCGGCTCGTTCGTGCCCGAGACCGAGCGGCCCGTCTACGGGCTCACCAAGAACATCGGCACGTACAACCCGCTGCGGGTCGCCACCCACGAGTACGCCGCCATCGCCCGCGACCTGCGCGCCGCGCGCGGCTGGGGCGAGCGGGCCGGACGGCTGCTGCGGGGACCGGGCTGGCGGCCGGGGCCGCAGGACCCGTCGCCCGGCGCCGCGCCGGAGGGAGCCGCGTGAGCCGGGTCCCGCGCGTCCTCCTGGGCGCCTTCGTCCTCGCCGCCGCCGTCGACCTGGTCTCCCTGCTCGCCGGCGCGGAGCCGGGGCACGCGGTCGCCAAGTCCCTCCTCATGCCGCTGCTCGCCGCGTACGCCGGCAGCCGGGGCGCCCCCGCGCCGCTGCTCGCCGCACTGCTCTGCGGCTGGGCCGGCGACGTCCTGCTGCTCTCCAACGCCGACGGGGCCTTCCTCGCCGGCATGGCCGCCTTCGCCGCCGGACACGTCTGCTACCTGGTCCTCTTCGGGCGCGGGCGGACGTCCCCGCTCCTCGGTCTGGGCTACGGCGTCGTGCTCGGCGTCACCGTCGCCGCGCTCTGGCCCGATCTCCCCGCCGACCTGCGGATTCCCGTGGCCGGCTACTCGCTGCTGCTCACCACGACGGCGTACCGGTCGAGCTCCTTCGGCGGGGCGGCCGGGGCGGGCGGCGCGCTGTTCCTGCTGTCCGACACGCTCATCGCCACCGGCATCGCCGGCCGGCCCCAGCTGCCCGCGCCCGGTTTCTGGGTCATGCTGACGTACATCGTGGCGCAGTACCTGCTCACGGCCGGAACCCTGCGCACGATGTACGGTGAACGTCGTACAACAGCCCCAGCGGGGCTCTGAGCACAGCAAGGAACGTCCGTCATGCGCGCCACCACCATCCACGCCCCCTTCGACATGCGCGTGGAGGAGGTGCCGGACCCCGCGGTCAAGGAGCCGACGGACGTCGTCGTCCGTGTGGTCCGCGCCTGCATCTGCGGCAGCGACCTGTGGGCCTACCGCGGCGAGTCCGCCCGGCAGCCCGGCCAGCGCATCGGCCACGAGTTCCTCGGCATCGTCGAGGAGGCGGGCGCCGAGGTGCGCGACTTCAAGGCCGGCGACCTCGTCGTCGCGCCGTTCGTCTGGTCCGACGGCCGCTGCGACTACTGCGCCGAGGGCCTCCAGACCTCCTGCCCCAACGGCGGCTTCTGGGGCTCGGTCGGCTCCGACGGCGGCCAGGGCGAGGCCGTCCGCGTCCCCTACGCCGACGGCACCCTCGTCAAGCTCCCCGCCGACGCCGCCTCCGACGACCACCTGCTCACCGCGCTCCTCGCGCTCTCCGACGTGCTGGGCACCGGCCACCACGCGGCCCTCGGCGCCGGCGTGCGCCGGGGCGCCACGGTCGCCGTCGTCGGCGACGGCGCCGTCGGCCTGTGCGGCGTGCTCGCCGCCAAGCGGCTCGGCGCCGAGCGGATCATCGCGCTCGGCCGGCACACCGCCCGCACCGACATCGCCCGCGCCTTCGGCGCCACCGACGTCGTCGCCGAGCGCGGCGAGGCCGCCGAGGACGCCGTGCGCGAACTCACCGGCGGCCACGGCGCCCACGCCGTCATCGAGGCCGTCGGCACCGAGCAGTCCATGCGCACCGCCGTGAACATCACCCGCGACGGCGGCGCCATCGGCTACGTCGGCGTCCCGCACGGCTCCGGCACCGGCCTCGACCTCTCGGTCATGTTCGACCGCAACATCGCCCTGCGCGGCGGCGTCGCCCCCGTCCGCGCCTACATCCCCGAGCTGCTCCCGGACGTCCTCGACGGCACCATCGACCCCTCCCCGGTCTTCGACCTGACCGTCGGCCTCGACGGCGTCCCCGGCGGCTACCGCGCGATGGACGAGCGCACGGCCCTCAAGGTCCTCGTCAAGCCGTAAGCCACTCCGGCGCGTCCCCGCCCTGTACGCCCGGCGGGCGCGACCAGCCCGCCGGGCCGCCCTCGTACGACACCGGCGACAGCGCGTGGCGCAGCCGGCCGAGCGGGCCGTCCGTCTCCGTGAGGTGACGGCCGGGCTCGTACCGCGGCAGGGTCCGGGTCAGCCAGTGGCCGGTCTGCGCGAGCGCGAGTCGGACGACCCGGGTGCCGCCCTGCTCGCGCTGTTCGGTCAGGGAGCGCAGCACGGCGGCGGCGAGCAGATAGCCGGTGCCGTGGTCCAGGGCCTGCGCCGGAAGGGTGCCCGGCTGCTCCGGCGAGCCCTCCACGGCCGCGATGCCCGTCGCCACCTGCACCAGGCTGTCGAAGCCGCGGCGCTCGCGCCAGGGCCCGTAGTCGCCCCAGGCCGAGATCCGGGCCGTCACGAGCCCCGGCCGGTGCAGGTCGAAGCGGTCGAGGGCGCCGGGCCGGTAGCCGGTCACCAGCACGTCGGCCGCGTCGAGGAGTTCGCCGAAGGCGCGCCGGTCGGACGGCCGGTCCAGGTCCAGGGCCGCGGTGCGCTTGCCGATGTCCGTGTCGGCGTGCTGGTCCGGCAGCTCGGGGTTGGCCGGCGGGTCGATCCGCAGCACGTCCGCGCCGAGCAGCGCGAGCGTCCTCGTCGCGACCGGGCCCGCGATCACCCGGGTCAGGTCGAGCACCCGCAGCGGGCGCCCCTCGCGGCCGCCCGGATGCCGCGGCGCCGCCTCGTCCAGCCGCTCCCGGGTCAGCAGCGGGCGCGCGGCCACCTGGCGGCCCTGCTCGTGCGCGGCCCACTCCTGCGGTGTGCGCAGGGCGACCGCGAGGCCCCCGGCCCCGTACACCGCGGTCTCGACCTCGACGGCCTTCCGCTCGCCGATCGCCGCCGCCACCGCCGTCACCGCCTCCACCGCATCGGATCCTGGATCCAATACGTCGGATCCAATGTCCAACGCCGACAGCAACGCCGCCCTGTGGTGCGGGTAGTTGGCGTGCGTACGGACCCAGCCGTCGGCCGCCCGCCAGAACCGGGACAGCGGCGCGAAGTTCACCGGCGCCCGCCCGTCCACCCGCAGATGCCGCTCGCTGACGAAGGCCGTGGCCACCGCCCCGTCGTCGACCCGCACCCGTCCCGGGGCCCCCGCGTGCTCCACCGCCGCGAGCCCGGCCACCGCGACCGTCGCCCGGGCCAGGTCCATCACCGGCAGCCGCGCCCCGAGCAGCCCCGCGGGACCGCCGTACGCCACCCGGCCGAGCAGGGCGGGATCGCCGCCCAGTGCCGACCACAACAACTCCGTACCCGTGTGCACTGTGTCGTCCATAGACACACAGTAGAACCGCCCGTGGCACTCAGTGCCACGGGCGGTTCGTCACAGCCGCGGGAGACTACTTGCGGACCGCGGCCAGCGCGTCCGCGATGCCGGCTCCGTAGAAGCCGTTCTTCTTGTCGGCGCCTTCCTTGCACACCGCGTCGACGGTGCCGTTGCCGTCGATGTCGTACGGGTCGGTGCACGCGTGCTCGTCCGCCTGCGCGTACAGCAGCGCCTTCAGGGCGGCCGGGCTGGCCTTCGGGTGGGTCGACTTCAGCAGCGCGAGGACGCCCGCCACGTGCGGCGAGGCCATCGAGGTGCCGGCCTTGTAGTTGTAGCCGCCGCCGACCGTGGTCGACAGGATGCGGCCGTTGACCGCCGGGGCGTCCGGGGTCTGCCACTCGGTGCGGTCGCCGCCCGGCGCCGCGATGTCGATGACGTCGTACCCGTAGTTGGAGTAGGACGACTTCAGGCCCTTGGCACCGGTCGCGGAGACCGTCACCACGCCCGGCAGCATCGACGGGTAGTCGAAGCACTGCGTCGGGTCGACGGTGCGGTTGACCGCGGTGGTGTCGTTCGGGCTGGTGGTGTCCGTGATGGAGTCGGCCGCCAGGTCGAACTTGGAGTTGCCGGCCGCCGCCACGTTGACCGTGCCCTTGTGCTCCGCGTAGCGGGTCGCGCGGGTGACCGCCTCGATGAGGGCCTTCTGGTCCTCGTCGTTCTTGCAGGCGAACATCCACGGGTCGGTGTAGTAGCTGTTGTTGGTGACGTCGACGCCGTGGTCGGCCGCCCACACGAAGCCGCAGACGACGGCCTCGGTGTAGAAGAAGCCGTCCGGGTTCGCCACCTTGATGCCCGCGAGCTTCACGCCCGGCGCGACACCGGTGATGCCGATGCCGTTCTTCGCGGCGCCGATGGTGCCCGCCACGTGCGTGCCGTGGTCGCTCTCGCCCTTGTTCGGGCGCCACGAGCCGGGGGTCGTGTCGGCCACGCCGCTCACGCAGTTGGCGGAGGCGGCGGCGTCGAAGTTCGGCGCCAGGTCCGGGTGGGTGTCGTCCACGCCCGTGTCGATGATGCCGACGGTGACGTCCCTGCTGCCCAGGGTGATCTTGTGGGCCTTGTCCGCCTTCATGGCGGGCATGTCCCACTGCAGCGGCTCGAACGGGTCCTGGCCGTCCGTCGCGGCGGCCTCGGCGGCCTTCATCTCGGCCGGGGTCAGCGCCTGGTCGCCCTCGGCGAGGGAGTCGTCGGCCGCCGCCTTCAGCGGAGCCGTACGGGTCGCGCCCGCCGACACCACACCGCGCGCCTGGCGGATGGTCTTCGCGAAGTCGGGGTTCTGCGAGTGGACGACGATGACGCCTATCTGGTCGTAGGACACGACCACCTCACCGCCGGCGGCCGCGATGGCCTTGCGCACCGAATCGGCCGCCCAGCGGGCGTTGTCGACGTTCACGACGTACGAGAGCTTCGGGCCGTTCGTGGCCACGGCGGCCGCCGGCACGTCGCTCAGCTCCGCGGCGGAGGCGACGCCGGAGGGCAGGAAGCCGAGCGAGGCCGTGAGCGCGAGACCGGCCGGCAGAGCGAGTACTCGGCCGCGCCTCGATCCCAGATGAGCCATGGGTTCTCCACATCATCCGTATGTACTGCCCGGGCGCCGATTGCGCGCGGGCAGGTGCATGACGAGTGAAGCTATCGCCGATCTTCCCCGCCCATCAATGAGTTGAGAAGACTTCATGAAGATCCGACGAAACAAATCCACCCTCGTGAACCACTTCGCACCGCGCCCCGTGCCGTTGTGCAGGGGAGGGGATCCGTCCGGGACCCCCGTCTCCGCACCCTGGTGAGGCCCCCTTGAGCAAGCCGTCCGCCCCCGCGTCACGAGGAGATTCCGTGGCTACCGAAGCACCGCCGCCGCCGAGAGACGGAGCGGAGACCGACCCCCGCCCCGTCCAGCCCACGACGGAGCAGTTCACCGAGGTCCAGGAAGGCGAGGAGTTCGGCGAACTGCGCCGCACCTACCGCTCGTTCGCCTTCCCGCTGACCATCGCCTTCATCGCCTGGTACCTGCTGTACGTGCTGCTCTCCAACTACGCGGGCGACTTCATGGGGACCAGGCTCTTCGGCAACGTCAACGTGGCCCTCGTCCTCGGCCTCGCCCAGTTCGCCACCACGTTCCTCATCGCCTGGCTCTACTCGCGGCACGCCGCCGCGAAGCTCGACCCGAAGGCCGAGGCCATCAAGCAGCGCATGGAGTCCCGTACGGAGGCCGACGCATGAACCACCCGGCACCCGCCGCGCACACCGTGCTCGCCGCCGCCTCCACCGAGCACCGGCCCCTGATCATCACCCTGTTCGCGGTGTTCGTCGCCGCGACCCTCGGCATCACCGTGTGGGCCGGCCGGCAGACCAGGAGCGCCTCCGACTTCTACGCGGGCGGACGGCAGTTCACCGCCTTCCAGAACGGCCTCGCGGTCTCCGGCGACTACATGTCCGCCGCCTCCTTCCTCGGCATCGCCGGCGCCATCGCCCTGTTCGGCTACGACGGCTTCCTGTACTCGATCGGCTTCCTCGTCGCCTGGCTGGTCGCCCTGCTGCTCGTCGCCGAGCCGCTGCGCAACTCGGGCCGCTACACGATGGGAGACGTCCTCGCGTACCGGATGCGGCAGCGCCCCGTCCGCACCGCCGCCGGCACCTCCACCATCGTCGTGTCGATCTTCTACCTGCTCGCCCAGATGGCCGGCGCCGGCGTCCTCGTCTCGCTGCTGCTCGGCATCACCAGCGACGCCGGCAAGATCCTCATCGTGGCCCTGGTCGGCCTGCTGATGATCGTGTACGTCACCGTCGGCGGCATGAAGGGCACCACCTGGGTCCAGATGGTCAAGGCCGTGCTGCTCATCGCGGGCGCGCTCCTCATGACCTTCCTGGTGCTGCTCAAGTTCCACTTCGACATCTCCGACCTGCTCGGCACCGCCGCCGAGAAGAGCGGGAAGGGCACGGCGTTCCTGGAGCCCGGCCTCAAGTACGGCGCCACCGGCACCTCCAAGCTGGACTTCCTCTCGCTCGGCATCGCGCTGGTACTCGGCACGGCGGGCCTGCCGCACATCCTGATCCGCTTCTACACGGTGCCGACGGCCAAGGCCGCCCGCAAGTCCGTCAACTGGGCGATCGGCATCATCGGCGCCTTCTACCTGATGACGATCGCGCTCGGCTTCGGCGCCGCCGCCCTCGTCGGCCCGGCCGCGATCAAGGCCCAGAACCCGGCCGGCAACACCGCCGCCCCGCAGCTCGCCGAACACCTCGGCGGCGGGGTCGGCACCACCGGCGGCGCGATCCTGCTCGCCGTCATCTCGGCCGTCGCCTTCGCCACCATCCTCGCCGTCGTCGCGGGCCTCACCCTCGCCTCGTCGTCCTCCTTCGCGCACGACATCTACGCCAACGTCATCCGCAGGGGGAAGGCGACGGAGAAGGAGGAGATGCGGGCCGCCCGCTGGGCCACCGTGCTCATCGGCGCCGTCGCGATCGTCCTCGGGGCCTTCGCCCGCGACATGAACGTGGCCGGACTCGTCGCGCTCGCCTTCGCGGTCGCCGCCTCCGCCAACCTCCCCACGATCCTCTACAGCCTCTTCTGGAAGCGCTTCACCACCACCGGCGCCCTGTGGTCGATCTACGGCGGCCTGGTCAGCTCCGTCGTCCTGGTGCTGTTCTCGCCGGTCGTCTCGGGCAACCCGAAGACGTCGATGTTCAAGGGCGTCGACTTCCACTGGTTCCCGCTGGAGAACCCCGGCCTGATCTCCATCCCGCTCGGCTTCCTGCTCGGCTGGCTCGGCACCGTGCTCTCCAAGGAGGAGCCGGACCGGGGCAAGTACGCGGAACTCGAGGTCAAGTCCCTCACGGGTGTCGGAGCGCACTGAGCCGTATACGGTCCGTCGTCCCGGGCCGGCCCCGTCGTAGGGTTCTACGACGCGGCCGGCCCTCGCCTCGTAGCGAACGGCCCGTGCCCGATGTCCGAGCGGTCACGTAGGCTCGATCACGAAGCGAACGGAAGCAGCCGGACCGGAACCAGCCGGGCCGCACGCACGCGAAGCGGAAGAAGGGGAGGGGGCCCTGTGCTCATCGACACGTACGGACGCGTCGCCACCGATCTGCGCGTCTCCCTCACCGACCGGTGCAACCTGCGCTGCACCTACTGCATGCCCGAAGAGGGCCTGCAGTGGCTCGCCAAGCCCGATCTGCTCACCGACGACGAGATCGTCCGCCTCGTCCGCATCGCCGTCACCGAACTCGGCGTCACCGAGGTCCGTTTCACCGGCGGCGAGCCGCTGCTGCGCCCCGGCCTCGTCGGCATCGTCGAGCGCTGCGCCGCCCTGGCGCCCCGCCCCCGGCTCTCCCTCACCACCAACGGCATCGGACTGAAGCGCACCGCGACCGCCCTGAAGGCCGCCGGCCTCGACCGGGTCAACGTCTCCCTCGACACCCTGCGCCCCGAGGTCTTCAAGACCCTCACCCGCCGCGACCGCCACCACGACGTCCTCGACGGCATGGCCGCCGCCCGCGAGGCCGGCCTCACCCCGGTCAAGGTCAACGCCGTGCTGATGCCCGGACTCAACGAGGACGAGGCGCCCGAGCTGCTCGCCTGGGCGATCGCCGAGGAGTACGAGCTCCGCTTCATCGAGCAGATGCCGCTCGACGCCCAGCACGGCTGGAAGCGCGACGGCATGATCACCGCCGGGGACATCCTGGAGTCGCTGCGCACCCGCTTCACCCTCACCCCCGAGGGCGCCGACGAGCGCGGCTCCGCCCCCGCCGAGCGCTGGGTCGTCGACGGCGGCCCGCACACGGTCGGCGTCATCGCCTCCGTGACCCGCCCCTTCTGCCGGGCCTGCGACCGCACCCGGCTCACCGCCGACGGCCAGGTGCGGACCTGCCTCTTCGCCACCGAGGAGACCGACCTGCGGGCCGCGCTGCGCTCCGACGCGCCGGACGCGGTGATCGCGGAGCTCTGGCGCAAGGCGATGTGGGGCAAGAAGGCCGGCTCCGGCCTGGACGACCCGGACTTCGCGCAGCCCGAGCGCCCGATGTCGGCGATCGGCGGCTGAGGTCAGCCGGCCTGAGGGCCGGACTCCCACTCGCTCAGCGGGACGACGTCCTTCAGGAAGCCCCGTACGCCGAGGAACTGGGAAAGGTGCTCGCGGTGCTCCTCGCACGCGAGCCAGGTCTTGCGCCGCTCCGGCGTGTGCAGCTTGGGGTTGTTCCAGGCGAGGACCCAGACGGCGTCGGCCCGGCACCCCTTCGCGGAACAGATCGGCTTCTCGTCACTCACTGGACCCAGGATCACCCGATCATTGTCCAGCAAGGGCGATGCCGAGCAGCCACGGGGGGAGCTGCCCGGCATCGGTCCGTCGCTCCGACGGGGGATGCGGAGCGCGTAGGCAGTATGTCACGGCACATGGGGTGCGAGGCACCGGAACTTCATGATTGATCTGAGCTTTTCTTGAGCTGTGCGCGCACCGCGCGTCACCGTGCGTGAGGCTCCTGGCGGTTCGGCGATTCCGCTCCGGGGCCCAGCGCGTGGCGCACCGGCCCGGCGGCGTCGAAGGTCGAGGGGAGCGAGGGCGTGCTCTCCCGGCCCGCGTTGGCGATCACCACGGCGATGTACGGGAGCACCGCGCCGAGCACCAGGGCCACGATCGCCACCGGCCGCTCCACGTTCCACAGCGTCGCCGCGAGGATCACGGACACCGTCCGGATCGACATCGACACGATGTACCGGCGCTGCCGGCCGCGGACGTCGTCGGCGAGGCCCTGCCGGGCGCCGGTGATCCGGAAGACCTCGGTTCCGCCACGCTTCCGCATCACAATCCACCGCCAAGTGCCACGCCGGACTCTCCCCGGTCCGGACCTGTCTCCACGGTACGCCCGCCACCCCGGACGGAGGAGACCGGGGCACGTTCGGCGTCGTCCGACATGCGCCGTACGGCCGACCGGCCGACACTGGGCACCGAGACCGGGCGCACACATGCGCACGCGAGGGCGCGCGAGGAGGCGACGATGGGCTGGCTGTGGGCGATCATTGTGGGCTTGGTCCTGGGCCTGATCGCGAAGGCGATCCTGCCGGGCAAGCAGCAGATCCCGATCTGGCTGACGATCATCTTCGGCATGCTGGGCAGCGTGCTCGGCAACGCCGTCGCGACCTGGATCGGGGTCAACGACACCAGGGGCATCGACTGGACCCGTCATCTGCTCCAGCTCATCGGCGCGGTGGCGGTGGTGGGGCTCGGGGACATGCTGTGGGTGTCGGTCAAGGGCAGCAAACAGCGGGCGTGACCCGCTGGACACGGGAGCGGACACAGGAAAGGAGGCCCGGGACGTCCGTCCCGGGCCTCCTTCATGCCTGCACGCGTGCGGCACGGGGCAGAGCCCCGCGGCGCGTGCGCGTATTCGGTCGCGGGGTTCAGCCCCGCGGCGCGTGCGCGTTTCCGGTCGCGCGGGTTCAGCCCTGCGGCGCGTACTCGATCGCCGCCAGGTTCTTCTTGCCGCGGCGCAGCACCAGCCAGCGTCCGTGCAGCAGCTCGTCCGCCGACACCTCGGCGTCCTCGGCCGTCACCTTCGCGTTGTTCACGTAGGCGCCGCCCTCCTTCACCGTGCGCCGGGCCGCCGACTTGCTCGGCACGAGGCCGACCTCGGCGAACAGGTCCACGACCTGGCCGAGCTCCGACACCCGCGCGTGCGGCAGCTCGGAGAGCGCCGCGGCCAGCGTCGCCGCGTCGAGCTCGCCCAGCTCGCCCTGCCCGAACAGCGCCTTGGAGGCGTCGATCACGGCCTGGCACTGGTCGGCGCCGTGCACGAGGGTGGTGAGCTCCTCGGCGAGCGCCCGCTGGGCCGCGCGGGCCTGCGGCCGCTCGGCGGTGAGCTGCTCCAGCTCCTCCAGCTCCGCGCGGGACTTGAAGGAGAGGATCCGCATGTACGTGGAGATGTCGCGGTCGTCCACGTTCAGCCAGAACTGGTAGAACGCGTACGGCGTGGTCATCTCCGGGTCGAGCCAGACGGCGCCGCCCTCGGTCTTGCCGAACTTGGTGCCGTCGGCCTTCACCATCAGCGGGGTGGCGAGCGCGTGCACGTCGGCGCCCGGCTCCAGCTTGTGGATCAGGTCGAGGCCGGCCACCAGGTTGCCCCACTGGTCGGAGCCGCCCTGCTGCAGCGTGCAGCCGTAGCGCCGGTACAGCTCCAGGAAGTCCATGCCCTGGAGCAGCTGGTAGCTGAACTCGGTGTAGCTGATGCCCTGCTCGGACTCCAGGCGCCGGGCGACGGAGTCCTTGGTCAGCATCTTGTTGACCCGGAAGTGCTTGCCGATGTCCCGCAGGAACTCGATCGCCGACATGCCGGCGGTCCAGTCCAGGTTGTTCACCATGACCGCGGCGTTCTCGCCCTCGAAGGACAGGAACGGCTCGATCTGCGAACGCAGCCGGTTCACCCAGTTCGCGACCGTCTCCGGGTCGTTCAGGGTGCGCTCGGCCGTCGGCCGCGGGTCACCGATCTGGCCGGTGGCCCCGCCGACCAGCGCCAGCGGCCGGTGTCCGGCCTGCTGGAGCCGGCGGACGGTGAGCACCTGGACCAGGTGGCCGACGTGGAGACTGGCCGCGGTCGGGTCGAAGCCGCAATAGAACGTGACGGGACCGTCCGCGAGCGCCTTGCGCAGGGCGTCTTCGTCGGTGGACTGGGCGAAGAGCCCGCGCCACTTCAGCTCGTCGACGATGTCGGTCACGTCGTCCGTCTCCTCGTGAGGGTCATTGATGGTCATGGCTGGTCATGGATGGTTCCCGGCCAGTCTAGGGCGTGTCCGGCCCCTGCCCGGGCCGGGACGGGCACGGTCTCACCGCTCGGAACGGCTCAGACGCCCTTGCTGACCGAGCTCATGTTGAAGTCCGGCACCCGCAGGGCCGGCATCGCGGCCCGGGTGAACCAGTCGCTCCACTCGCGCGGCAGCGTCTTCTCCGTCCGGCCCGCCTCGGTGGCCCGCGACAGCAGGTCGACCGGCGACTCGTTGAACCGGAAGTTGTTCACCTCGCCGACGACCTCGCCGTTCTCCACCAGGTAGACGCCGTCCCGGGTGAGGCCGGTGAGCAGCAGCGTCGCCGGGTCGACCTCGCGGATGTACCACAGGCAGGTCAGCAGCAGACCGCGCTCGGTGGCGGCCACCATCTCCTCCAGCGACTTCTCGCCGCCGCCGTCCAGGATCAGGTTCCCGGCGCCGGGCGCCACGGGCAGCCCGGTGAGCCCCGCGGTGTGCCGCGTGGTGACCAGATGCGCGAGCTTGCCGTCCCGCACCCAGTCCACCGGGGCGATCGGCAGACCGTTGTCGAAGACGGAGGAGTCGTCGCCGGAGGCGTGCGCCAGCACGAACGGCGCGGACTCCAGGCCCGGCTCGTTCGGGTCGCTGCGCAGGGACAGCGGCAGCGGGGAGAGGGTCTCGCCCACGCGGGTGCCGCCGCCCGGCTTGGAGAAGACCGTACGGCCCTCCGCCGCGTCCCGGGCCGCCGAGGACCACAGCTGGTAGATCATCAGGTCGGCCACGGCGGTCGGCGGCAGCAGCGTCTCGTACCGCCCTGCGGGCAGCTCGATCCGCCGCTCGGCCCAGCCGAGCCGGGTGGCGAGCTCGGCGTCGAGCGCCGCCGGGTCCACGTCCTTGAAGTCCCGCGTCGAGCGCCCGGCCCACGCGGAGCGGGAGCGGTCCGGCGACTTGGCGTTGAGCTCCAGGGTGCCGTTCGGCTGGTCGTGCCGCAGCCGCAGCCCGGTCGACGTGCCGAGGTAGCTGGAGGTCAGCTCGTGGTTGGCGAAGCCGTACAGCTCGCGGCCGCCCGCCCGGGCCCGGGCGAACGCCTCGCCGAGCGCCGGCGCGAAGGCGTCGAAGACGGCGGAGGAGGTCTCGGCCGGCGCGTCGGTGAAGTCGGGCGACGCGGCCATGCCCCCGACCAGCGGCTGGGCGTCCTCGGCCGGACCGGCCGCCCGCGCCGCCTCCTCGGCGGCCCGCACCAGGGGCTCCAGGTCCTCCGCGGTGACCGCCGAGCGCGACACGACACCGGAGGCCGTGCCCTGGGCGCCGTCGACGGTCGCGACGACGGTGAGCGTACGGCCCCGGGTGACGCCGTTGGTGGTGAGCGCGTTGCCGGCCCAGCGCAGGTTGGCGGAGGACTGCTCGTCGGCGATGACGACACACCCGTCGGCGCGGGACAGCTCCAGGGCCCGCTCGACGATCTCGTACGGCTTGCTGACGCGGCTCATCGACCGGCCTCCTGGGTGGTGTTGAGGATGTTGACACCCCGGAACAGGGCGGACGGGCAGCCGTGCGACACCGCGGCGACCTGGCCCGGCTGGGCCTTGCCGCAGTTGAACGCGCCGCCGAGGACGTACGTCTGCGGGCCGCCGACCTGCTCCATGGAGCCCCAGAAGTCGGTGGTCGTCGCCTGGTACGCGACGTCCCGCAGCTGGCCGGCGAGCCGGCCGTTCTCGATGCGGAAGAAGCGCTGGCCGGTGAACTGGAAGTTGTAGCGCTGCATGTCGATCGACCAGGAGCGGTCGCCGACCACGTAGATGCCCCGCTCCACCCCGCCGATCAGGTCCTCGGTGGACAGTCCGCCCGGGTCCGGCTGCAGCGACACGTTCGCCATCCGCTGCACCGGCACATGGCCGGGGGAGTCGGCGTAGGCGCAGCCGTTGGAGCGGCCGAGGCCGGTCAGCTTCGCGATCCTGCGGTCCAGCTGGTAGCCGACGAGCGTGCCGTCCCTCACCAGGTCCCAGGACTGCGCCGCCACGCCCTCGTCGTCGTACCCGATGGTCGCGAGCCCGTGCTCGGCGGTCCGGTCACCCGTCACGTTCATGATCGAGGAGCCGTACGCCAGCTTGCCCAGCTGGTCGAAGGTGGCGAAGGAGGTGCCCGCGTACGCCGCCTCGTAGCCGAGCGCGCGGTCCAGCTCGGTGGCGTGGCCGATCGACTCGTGGATGGTCAGCCACAGGTTGGACGGGTCGACCACCAGGTCGTAGCGGCCGGCCTCGACGCTCGGCGCCCGCATCTTCTCGGCGAGCAGCGCCGGGATCTCGTCCAGCTCCTTGTCCCAGTCCCAGCCGGTCCCGGTCAGGTACTCCCAGCCCCGCCCGGCCGGCGGCGCGATCGTCCGCATCGAGTCGAACTCGCCCGTCGTGCCGTCCACGGCCACCGCCGTGAGCTCCGGGTGCAGCCGGACCCGCTGCTGGGTGGTGACGGTGCCCGCCGTGTCCGCGTAGAACTTGTTCTCGAACACGGTCATGAGCGAGGCGTCCACATGCGCCACGCCGTCCGCCCGCAGCAGCCGCGCGCTCCAGTCGGCGAGCAGCCCGCTCTTCTCCTCGCCCGAGACGGTGAACGGGTCGATCTCGTACGAGGACACCCACACCTTGTCCGCGTGCACCGGCTCGTCGGCCAGCTCCACGCGCTCGTCCGAGCCCGCCGCCGCGATGACCTTCGCCGACAGCTTGGCCATCGCCACCGCCTGCGAGGCCACCCGCGCGGCCGCGTCCATGGTCAGGTCCACCCCGGACGCGAACCCCCAGGCCCCGCCGTGCACGACCCGCACCGCGTAGCCCAGGTCCGTGGTGTCCGACGAGCCCGCCGGCTTGGCGTCCCGCAGCCGCCACGAGGCACTGCGCACCCGCTCCAGACGGAAGTCCGCATGCTCGGCGCCGAGCGCCCGCGCCCGCGCGAGCGCGGCGTCGGCGAGCGCCCGCAGCGGGAGCCGGGTGAACGAAGGGTCGATGTCATGGACCACGTGCGGCCTCACTCTCGAGGGTCGGTGATGCGGTGAGGGGGTCGATCTGTGCCGGAAGTCAATCACGCGGGCGGCCGCGCACACGCGCCGTTACCCGCGGCCCGGCGTCGCCGCCGTCCGCAACAGGCTTCCACGCGCCCCCCGTCGGGGGAATCGGTTTTGGCGGGAACCAGAACAACGCAACGGCATAGCAGCTCACTTCACAGGATGAGATGATCCGCCGCATGCATGCGTGGGTGAACGAAGCCAGGACCTGGCTGTCCTCCCTGGACGAGGACGCGCTTCGGTCCCTGCTGACCTGGCATCAATGCTTACGCGGCGACAAACACCCCCATGGACCGGGCCGATCGGTCCGCCGGACCCCTCCCTCGCGCCGTGAACTGACCGCGGCCCGCGTAAGGATCGCCAAGGCGTCGCCGCACCAGCTGAACGGCGTCCTCGTCTGCGGCCTCTTCTGGACGGTGCAGGCGTTACGGGACGAGCACGGCTTCGACGAGCGCACTCTGGCCGCCCCGACGCTCGACGAACTCCGCACCATGCTGAAGGTGCTCGACCCGCCCCTTGCGCGCTGTGCCCTCTACGGGATGCTCGTCCCCGAGACGAGAGACCTCCCCGCCGCCGCGCTGGCCAGGGCGCACAAGGCCGCGCTCCAGGAGGCCGCCGACGGCCTCGTGCCCGCCGGGTACTCCGGCCCTCCGTACGGCGATCCCCGGCCGTGGCCCGTCGTCGCCCCGGCCCCGACACATCCAGAGGGTGAGGAACCCGATCCCGTGCCCAGCCCCGCCGCCGGCCCCGAAGCCGGCCTCCCCACGGACATCGACCCCACGGATCTCCCCGGCGCGCTCGCCGGCCTGAAGCGCGCTGGAGAACGGCTCGCCGAGGACCTGAGGTCCGCGGCCGGCGACGTGGCCGCCGGACGCCGTCCCCAGACGGACCCCGTCGGCAGGTTCGGAGCGTGGGCGGCCTGCCGCGAACGGCTGGCCGAGGCCCTCGCCGCCCAGGGAATCGCGTGGGAGCCCGGCCACGGGCACGCCGAGGCCGAGGCGGAGCTGGACCGGGTGCGCAGCGGCCAGATCGACGGGCTGAGGCGCAAGGCCGGCAAGTACGCCGAACTCCTGGAACTCGCCGACGACGAGGAGGAAGCCGCCCATCTCCACAGCCAACTGGACCGCATCGAGGCTCAGTTACGTGCGCTCGGCGCGCTTGGCCTGGCACCCGAGGCGTCGGCGGAGACCCGGCCCGGTGCGGTGGCGGACGACGCCGAGCCCGTACGGGTACCCACGCAGGTACCCGTAGCCGTACCCGCGCACCTGCCTCCACCCGTACCGGCGGTCGAGCGAACGCCCGCGTCGGTCGAGCCCGACACCCTTTACGAGACCGAGACCGAGACCGAGACCGGGACCGGGACCGGGACCGGGACCGGTCTCGGTCCCGAAGACCCGGAAGCGGCTCCCACGGCGCCCGAACCGCCGGCCGGCCCGACCGGACGCGGCACCGGCGACGCCGCTCCGGCCCGCTTCGCGGCCGGCGTGTCGGCGATCGAGGCCGTCCGCAGGGCCGTCGAGCCGCCCGCCGCCGTCTCGCTGCCCCTTGCCGCCGCCCCGTCCGCCCCGGCGCCGTCCGGGCCCGTCGAGCGGACCGGAGCCCCGGACGCCGCCGGGCCGGCCGGGTCGGACCGGCCGGCCGCGGCCGACGAGCCCGACGACCGGTGGCCCGACGGCGTCGAGGCGCCGGACTGGGACCCGTACGCTCCGTGGGACACCGGGGCTGAATCGCCCGTCAGCCGGCTATTGCGCGACGGCCGGATCGCCGAGGCGTACTGGATGACCGTCGCCTCGCGCGAGGACGGCGTCCGGGCCGCGACGCTCGCCTTCGCCGCTGCCGCCTTCGACTGCGTCTCCGACAGCGAGGCCACACCCGTCCAGATGGCGCACGAATTCGACCCCGCCGTCGTCTCCCAGGATCGCGAGGCGCACCTCGTGGCGCTCGCGGCGGCCCTGCGCACCGGCTTCACCACGCGCTGGCCGCACGCCCTGGTCAGCGGCTTCACCATGCCGCCCGGGCTCACCGCGCCCTGGCAGCACCTCCTGGAGGTGCTCGTCGCCGCCGTCCGCGACGGTCGCGCCTTCGAACCCGGCATGCTCCAGGACAGCGCCGAGGACAAGGAGGTCGCGACGCGGGAGGAGATCGGGCTGACCGCCCGGCAGCTGCTCGACGACCTGCCTCGACGCAAGATGAAGTACCAGCGCGCCTCCCAGGTGCTCCAACACCTCCTCGGTCCCTCCGGCACCGTGCGCCACGCGCTCCAGGACGTCATCGAGTGGGCCGGGAAGAGCGCGGACCAGCACACCGGCGCGCCGCGCTTCCAGGAGCTGGAGCGGCTGTGGCGGCAGGACGGGATCGCCCGGCTCATCGAGGACACCGACGCCCTCTTCCGCACGTCGAAGCAGGCCAAGGAACCCATCACGGCCGGCGCCCTGCGTCAACTGCACACCGCGTGCCGTTCCGTCGGCGAACTCGTCATGCGGGCCGCGGCCGTGCAGGCGGCCGCCCGCCCGCACCAGGGCGTGAGCGAGCGAGGTGTTCCGGAGCTGGCCTCCGCCCTGCGCGGCCTCGCCGCCGAGCCCGTGCCCGCCGGGCCGGGCGGTGGCGCCCTCGCGCTGCTGCTCGGCTGGCTCACCGGAGGGGACCGCGACCGCCGCCGCCGCGCGGACGGCACGGCCGTCGACGCCGGCGCGACCGCCGACCGGCTCCGTGAGGACGGCGGCCGCGTCCCATCGGCCGACTGCCTGCTCCGGCTGCCCGACCTGCCCCGGCACGACAACGGCGAGCCGGACCTCTCCCACCCGCGGGTGGCCCGCCGGATGGCCGCCCTGCTGACCCCCGCCGACGGCGAGTACGCCTTCGCCCGCTACCTCGACGAAGGCGAACTCGACCTCGCCACCGCGCTCGCCGCCCTGATCGCGAAGGACCCGGACGGGTACGGGTGCACCGACCCCGAGTGGGCGGAGTCGGCGGCCCGCCTGCTCGCCCAGGCGCACGAGGACTGGCGGCGCACGGTCGCCGAACGCCACCGCGCGGCGGCGGGCCTGCTCGCCCAGATGCGCACGCTCAACCAGCTCGCGCCCGACGAGGAGCGCGATTTCGTCGGGCGCCTCCAGCAGTACGCCGACGGAGGCGGTGACGGGCGCTACCGGCTGGCCGTGGAGTCGCTGCGCGAGCTGGAGGCCGAACTCGTCCGGCGAGTCGAGAACTACACCCGGCAGCTCCGGGAGGACCTCGCCCGGCTGCGTTCCCGCACCGGCCGTCCGCTCGCCGCGGCCGACCACGACCGGATCGAGCGGCTCATCGACGAGGGCGACACGGTCACCGCCCAGGAGTTCCTCGCCCTGGCCACCGGGCACAACCCGCTGCCGGAGCGACCCGCCGACGACGGGTCGGAGCTCGCCGCCTTCCTCGCCGGCGTCGCCGCGCTCGGCGCGCCGAAGGCCGGCGGCGAGGGCGTCGACGCCGACTGGTGGGCGAGGCACTACGGCGGACCCGAGGCCACCTTCACCCGCCTCGCGGACAACGCCCTGGAGGCGTGGGCCGCCCTGTGCACCCCGCAGGGCCGGAGCAACGGATGGAAGCAGCACCTCTCCCGGGTCCTGCGCCTGCTCGGCCTCGACCCTTCCCAGGAACAGGTCGTCGCCGAGAAGATGGCACTGGGCCAGGGCATGCGCCGCTTCAAGGTGCGCGCCAAGGTCGCCGAACGCGCCGGATACGTCGCGGCACTCGGCTCGCGCGCCACCTCGTACACCGTCCTGCTCATCTGGGAGGAGCAGCCGGCCGACGGTCCGCTCGCCCACCTGGAGGAGGCCGACGTCGGCGCCAACATCGTCCTCTACCTGCACCCGCTCGGCCTGGAGGGCCGGCGCGGCCTCGCCGAGTCCGCCCGCTCGTCGGCCCAGCAGGCGCTGGTCGTCGACGCCGCGGTGATGGGCTGGATGGCCGCCCGCGCACCCGGCGCCTTCCGCTCGCTGCAGCGGGTAACCCTGCCCTGGGCCGCCTACAACCCGTACACCCCGTTCGTCGCCGGACTCGTCCCGCCCGAGGTCTTCTACGGCCGCGACGAGGAGATGCGGGAGGTGATGAGCCCCGACGGGGGCATGTTCCTGTACGGCGGACGCCAGCTCGGCAAGTCGGCGCTGCTGCGCCGGGTCGCCGAGATCTTCCCCAGCCGTTCCGCCGCCCACGTCGCCGTCTACCTCGACCTCCTCAAGGCCGAGATCGGCCATGCCGAGGCCCCCGAGCGGATCTGGAGCAGGCTGGTCGAGGACCTCAAGCGCAAGGGCGTGCTCGCCCGGAAGGTCTCCGAGCAGGCCAACCCCGACGTCGTCTTCAACAACATCCAGAGCTGGCTGGAGGAGGACGAGACCCGGCGGATCCTCGTGCTCGCGGACGAGGCCGACGCGTTCCTCAACACCGACTCGCGCCGCGCCTTCCGGGTGGGCAGCGAGTCGACCTTCCCCAACGTCGCCCGCTTCCAGCGGCTGATGGAGCAGACCGGTCGCCGCTTCAAGATCGTCTTCGCCGGTCTGCACCAGGTCCAGCGCTTCGGCCACCTCTCCAACGTGTCCACCGTGCACGGCGGCCCCGACGTCCTCGTCGGCCCGCTCGGCACCCAGGCGGCGGTCCGCCTCGTCACCGAGCCCATGGCCGCGCTCGGCCACTTCTTCGAACGCCCCGAGCTGGTCTGGCGGATCCTCGCCATCACCAACTACCAGGCCAACCTCGTGCAGATCTTCTGCCGAGAGCTGGTCCGGGTCCTGCACGACCGGCCGTACTCCATCTCCGGCGGCCCGGACGGCCCGGCACGGATCACCGAGCAGGACGTCCAGCAGGTCGCGGCCTCCGAGACCGTCCGCCGGCAGATCGCCGAGCGGCTGCGCTTCACGATCAACCTGGAGGACCGCTACCGGGTCCTCGCCCTCGTCATAGCGCTGCGCAGCCTCGAGGACGGCTACCGCGCCGACTACTCGGCGAGCGAACTCCTCGAAGAGGCCCGGGCCGCGTGGTCGGACGGCTTCGAGATGCTCAGCGCCCGGCAGGTGCAGATCTTCCTCACCGAGATGGTCGGCCTCGGGCTGCTCGTCCAGCTCGGCGACCGTTCCCGCTTCGCCGTACGCAGTCCCAACGTCGTCAACATGCTCGGCACCCGGGAGGAGCTCGAACTCGAGCTGAGCGAGACCGAGTTCGGCCTGCCCTACGACTACAACCCGCGCGTCGCCCGGCGCATCCTCGGCCGCGATGCACGGCACGTGCAGACGTACAGCCCGCTCACCGAGGAGCAGCTGCACGAGACCGCCCAGCCCGGCGTCAGCCTCATCGGCACCACCGCCCTGCACCGGCCCGAACTGGTCGGCCGGGCGGTCACCGCCTTCGCCGAGAACCGGGGCGTCGAGGTCGTCGCGTACCGGCACGGCGAGGACCTCACCGGCCTGCTCAAAAGCCGCGGCCGCAAGGCCCACGTGATCACCGCCGACCTGCGCGGCGCGAGCCAGGAACAGCTGGGCGACGCCGTGCGCTCCATGCTCGTCCACGCGGGCCCGGCCGCCGACCGGCTCGTCAGCCAGACCGGGCCGCGCAGCGGCGGCAACGAGAACCGCTCGGTCGTGGTGGTCGCCGACGCGACCACCCTCGCCCGGCTGGCCGCCGAGGACCGCAACGAGGAGCTCGCCGTCCGCTGGCTGCGCCCCCGCCGTTGGACCGCCGACGCCCTGCGCGCCTGGTCCGAATGCCCCTTCGTGTCGCGCGAGGACCGCGACCGGATCGTCGCCGCGACGGGCGGCTGGCCGCGCTGGATGGAGATCGCGGTGACCGACGTGTCCGTGCACGGTGCCACGCTGGACAACTGCGTCGAGCGGATCCGCGACCTCATCGCGGGCCCCCGCAACATCGACGAGCACCTGCGCTGCTCCGGGCTCGACCCGCGCGACCTGCGCCTCCTCGCCGCCTGGACGGGCTACGTCGAGGAGGGGCAGGGCGTGCCCCGCGACGACGTCGAGGCGGCGGTCGAACTGTCCGAGGAGGAGACCGGGGCCTGGCTGGGCCACCTGGACCAGCTCGGCGTCCTCGACGAGACGCCCGACGGCTTCGCGGTGGAACCGGTCACGTACCGGTCGGTCCGCGCCTGGGCGGTCACCGAGGGGAGCTGAGGTGGGCCGAGCACGACGGGACCCGCGTGCGGCGGCCCCGCCGCCCGCGGTCGAGCTGCCGGCGGTCGGGCTGCCCGGTGTCCGCGAGCAGCTCCGCGCCATCGCCGCGGACCTGGCCGCCGGGCTCCACTGCCTCTGGCTGATGACCGACGGAGCGGTGGAGTCGGGGCTCGCGGACGAGCTGTACCGGGCGGCACTGGACGGCGAGCCGGTACGGATCGACATACCGGCCCCCGCCCCGGCGGCCCCGGAACCGGACCTCGTGCCGGGGGAGCCGGAGCCGGGCCTCGTGCCGGGGGAGCCGGAGCCGGTTCTGCCGTGGGTCTACGGCGACGAACTGCCGTACCTGGACCTTCCCGACAGCGGCTTCGACCTCGATCTCGGCTGGCCCACGGCCGAACGGCCACCACGGATCCCGGCCCCACGCCGGACCACCGGGGCCCGGCACGACCCGCGGAGCCTGCTGGCACGACTGGGCAAGGAACTGTCCGTGGGCCCCGACGAGGCCGTGGCCGCCCTGGTGGAACAGAAATCGGTACGGCGCCCCCTCGTCGGCGTACGGGCTTGGACCGAGGCGGACGCCGAGGCCGGGACGGCCGAGCAGGGCCGGACGAACGGCCCCGGTCCACGGGGCGCGGCCGTCGCGCGGCTCTTCCGGTCGCTCTCCGCGGCCGTCAAGGCGGCCGGCCTCCCGCCCGGCGAGCGTCCCCGGCTCCTTGTCGTCGCCCGCCTCCGCGACCTGCCGGAATCCCTTCCGGACGAGCTGCGGCTGGGCTCCGGCGACAGCACCGTGCACTGGTGGTGGGGCGCGCTCGGCCGACTCGACACCGCCACCGCCATCGCGCCCCTCCTCGACCACCGGCCCGCCGGCGCGCGCAGGGAGCCCGACCTGTCGGCCCGGCGCATCCGACGCGCCGTGCGCGCCGAGACCGTCGTCGAGGTGTGCGGCCCCGACCTCGCCCTCGCCAGGCGACTGGTCCTCGAGTGGGACGGCATGCAGGACACTCTGGCCGGCGCCCTGGAGCTCTGCCTCGCCGCGGAGCCCCGCCCCGGCCCGGGCGAGCGTCCCCGGCTCCACCGGGTCGGCGCCCTGACGCGCCCGAGCCCCGAACTCCGTCAGGCGTGGGCGCGGGACGCCGTCGTCTCCTGGGAAGGCCGCCTGCGGCTCCATGTGGCGGCCTGGCACCCGGCCGCCACCGGCGGCCCAGCGGCCCAGCAGGAAGGAGTGGCCCGGACAGGAGGGGCGGACCGGGAAACCCGGACGCTGCTCACGGCTCTGGTCTCCCAGGCCCAGCAGCGCGTCCTCATGCCGTGGATCGAGGAGGCCAGGCAGCGGGTGGCCACCCGGGCGCTCGGCCGTCTCAACCGTCCCGCAGCAGTCGTGCTCTCCGAGTACGCCGACCGCAGGACCGCCCATCGGGACGATCCGCCGGAGCGCGCCTTCCTCGAACTGCAGGTCGGCGAGCTGCTCAGGGCGCACAACGACGGAGTGCTCGCACTGCCCCAGGAGGACGCCCGGCTGTTGCGCCTCCTCGTCAAGGCGCGCAACGCCCTGGCCCACCGTTCCGTGGTGTACGACCACACGCTGGACGAATTGTGCGCCGCCTTGTCCCGGGCCGATCTGCACGGAGACCCGTAGGCAGCTGTAGGGACCCGACAGCGACGCCCGTACGCCACTGTCAGAGGTCGATTGCTCATGTCGGGGGCGGTACCGATAGGTTTTCGGCATACCAGACCGCTATCGAAAGGGTGATCCGTTGAGCCGCTCGGTTCTCGTCACCGGAGGCAACCGGGGCATCGGCCTCGCCATCGCCCGCGCGTTCGCCGAGGCCGGCGACAAGGTCGCGATCACGTACCGCTCGGGCGACCCCGAGGAGCTCGAGAAGGCCGGACTCCTGGCCGTCAAGTGCGACATCACCGACGCCGAGCAGGTGGAGCAGGCGTACAAGGAGATCGAGGAGAAGCACGGTCCGGTCGAGGTCCTCGTGGCCAACGCCGGCGTGACGAAGGACCAGCTCCTCATGCGCATGTCCGAGGACGACTTCACGTCCGTCCTCGACACCAACCTCACCGGCACCTTCCGGGTCGTGAAGCGCGCCAACCGCGGCATGCTGCGCGCCAAGAAGGGCCGCGTCGTGCTGATCTCCTCGGTCGTCGGTCTGCTCGGCTCGGCGGGCCAGGCGAACTACGCCGCCTCGAAGGCCGGACTGGTCGGTTTCGCGCGCTCGCTGGCCCGGGAGCTCGGCTCGCGCAACATCACCTTCAACGTCGTGGCACCCGGTTTCGTCGACACCGACATGACCAAGGTGCTCACGGACGAGCAGCGCGCGGGCATCGTGTCCCAGGTGCCGCTCGGCCGTTACGCGCAGCCCGAGGAGATCGCCGCCACGGTGAAGTTCCTCGCCTCGGACGACGCGTCGTACATCACTGGAGCCGTCATCCCGGTTGACGGCGGATTGGGCATGGGTCACTGATCACATGAGCGGAATTCTCGAGGGCAAGCGCATCCTGATCACGGGTGTGCTGATGGAGTCCTCCATCGCCTTCCACGCCGCGAAGCTGGCCCAGGAGCAGGGCGCGGAGATCATCCTCACCGCCTGGCCGCGGCCGACGCTGACCGAGCGCATCGCCAAGAAGCTGCCGCACCCGGACAAGGTCAAGGTCCTGGAGCTCGACGTCTCCAACGACGAGCACCTCGCCCGCCTCGAGGGCCAGGTCCGCGAGCAGCTGGGCGACCGCCTCGACGGCATCGTCCACTCCATCGGCTTCGCGCCGCAGGACGCGCTCGGCGGCAACTTCCTGGAGACGCCGTTCGAGTCGGTCGCCACCGCGATGCACGTCTCGGCCTACTCCCTGAAGTCCCTGACGACGGCGCTGCTGCCGCTGATGAACGAGGGCGGCGCGGTCGTCGGCCTCACCTTCGACGCGCAGTTCGCCTGGCCGCAGTATGACTGGATGGGCCCCGCCAAGGCCGCCCTGGAGGCCACCAACCGCTACATGGCGCGGTACCTGGGCGGGCAGGACATCCGCTGCAACCTGGTCTCGGCCGGCCCGCTCGGCTCGATGGCCGCGAAGTCCATCCCGGGCTTCTCCGAGCTCGCCAGCGTCTGGGACAACCGCTCCCCGCTGAAGTGGGACCTCTCCGACCCGGAGCCGGCCGGCCGCGCCATCGTCGCGCTGCTGTCCGACTGGTTCCCGAAGACGACGGGCGAGATCGTCCACGTGGACGGCGGTCTGCACGCGATCGGCGCCTGACGGCCCGCTCGCAGGCATCGTGCGAAGGGGCCGGGCGCCCGCCACAGCGGCGGGCGCCCGGCCCCTCGTCGTTTCCGGGGCCGTCGTCTCCCGGGGCGCCGCTCCCCGAGTCGAAAAGTCGGGCGAATCACCGCAGACTGGTCCAGAGCGTGACGTTCCGGCTACGCGTGGGGAGGAGGTGCGGGCATGCGCGCGCTGCGTCGCGGGGCCGCCGCACTCGCCACGGCCGCCGCCCTCCTCACCGGGATCGCCGTCGCCGCCGAGGTGCGCGCCGACCCCGCCACCGTGGAGGAGGCCCCCGCCCCCGCCCCCGTACGGCAGGACCCCGAGGACTTCGGCGCCTCCTGTCGCACCCTCGTCCAGGGCTCCGTCGTCACCGCCCACTGCCAGAACCCCTTCCCCCGCACCGACCGCGTCCGCCTCCACGTGGAGTGCGCCCGCTGGTGGGACGTCGACACCGACAGCGCCCCCGTCGCCGTCGCCCCCGCCGACTACGCCCGGGTCACCGGCCGCTGCTGGAAGGAGGTCCGCTCGGCCTGGATCACCCACGAACCTGCGGCTCGGGGCTCCTAGGGGTGGAGCGTCTGGGGTCAGGGTTCCTTGACCGGCTCCGCGGGTTCCGGGGTGCGCAGGCACATGAAGGGGTAGCCGGCCGCCTCCGTGGCCGCCCGCTCGGCGTCGCCCTCGTGGATCGCCTCGACGAGCCGCGCGTGGTCCATGTGGTTCTCCGGCCGCAGCTCCGCGCCCACGTCGCCGCGCAGCCACGCGCGCAGGACGTGCCCGAGGTCCGCGTACAGCTCGGTCAGTACGTCGTTGTGCGAGGCGACCACCACCGCGTGGTGGAAGGCCGCGTCCGCCGTCACGAACTCCTCCGCGTCGCCCGACCGCCACGCCTCCTCGCGCCGTGCGAACAGCGCGTCGATCTGCTTCAGGTCCCGGTCGGTGCGCCGCTGCGCGGCGAGCCGCGCGGCCGAGGACTCCAGGGTGGCGCGCAGCTCCGCCACGTCGCGCGGGTCGGAGTCGGCGAACCGGCGGTGCATCACGCCGGCCAGCTCGCTCGTCGCGACGACGTAGGTGCCCGAGCCCTGCCGGATGTCGAGGAGTCCGTTGTGGGCGAGTGCGCGGACCGCCTCGCGGACGGTGTTGCGGGCCACGCCGAGCTGCTCGACCAGCTCGGGCTCCGTCGGGATGCGCGTGCCCACGGGCCACTCGCCCGAGGTGATCTGGTTCCGCAACTGGGTGATCACCTGGTCGGAGAGCCCGCTGCGGCGGGGCTGGCCGAGCGCCATGGCCGCACCTTTCCTCTTGGTCGAGTCGTTCGAGTCACATGGTTCGAGATTGGACAACCAATCATCCCATGATTCTATGATGAGCCTCATGCCTGACGAGCCCCAGACACTCGACCCCGCCACCAGGAAGCAGCCGCACGCCGCCGCGGGCGCCGATTCTCCCGCGCCCGCCGGACCCGGAGTCACAGCCGGACCCGGAGCCGGAGCCGAGCCCGCGCGCTGGGTCGGCCGGCTCGTCGTCGTCGGACTCGTCCTCGCCGCGCTCAACCTGCGCCCGGCGATCACCAGCCTCGGCGCCCTCCTCGAAGAGGTCCGCGACGGCCTGCACATGAGCGGCAGCGTCGCCGGCGTCCTCACCTCCGTGCCGCCGCTGTGCTTCGCCGTCTTCGGCATCGCCGCCCCGCGGCTCGCCCGCCGCTTCGGCCCCGCCGCCGTCGTCTGCGCCGGCATGGCCGCGATCCTCGCCGGCCTGGCCCTGCGCCCCTTCGCCGGCGGCACCGTGACGTTCCTCGCGGCGAGCGCGCTCGCCCTCATGGGCATCGCGGTCAGCAACGTCCTGATGCCGGTCATCGTCAAGACGTACTTCCCGGACCGCATCGGCAGCATGACCGGCCTCTACTCCATGGCCCTCGCCCTCGGCACCTCCCTGGCCGCCGCCGCGACCGTGCCCATGACCCAGGCCCTCGGCGGCAGTTGGCGGATCGGCCTCGGCGTCTGGGCCGTCGTCGCCGCCCTCGCCGTCGTCCCGTGGCTCCCGCTGGTCCGCGCCCGCGCCGCCGGCCCCGCGGCCGTTCCCGCGCCCGCCTCCGCGCCGGCCACCGGAGGAGCGGCCACGGCCTCCGCGGCCACGGCCTCCGCGGTCCCGACCTCGGCCGTCCCGGCCCCGGCCTCCGCGGTCCCGGCCCCGTCGGCCCCGGCCTCCGCGGTCCCGGCCGCGCCCCGCATCGCCCGCAGCCGCACCGCCTGGGCGCTCGGCGTCTTCTTCGGCCTCCAGGCCACCGGCGCGTACATCACCATGGGCTGGATGCCGCAGATCTTCCGCGACGCCGGCGTCCCCGCCTCCACCGCGGGCGTGCTCCTCGCCGTCACCATGGTCATGGGCGTGCCGCTCGCCTTCGTCATCCCCGGCCTCGCCACCCGGATGCGGCACCAGGGCCCGATCGTCGTCGCCCTCGGCCTGTGCGGCCTCGCCGGCTACACCGGCCTCTACCTGGCGCCGGCCGCCGGCGCCTGGGTCTGGGCGCTGCTCCTCGGCATCTCCAACTGCTCCTTCCCGCTCGCCCTCACCATGATCGGGATGCGCTCGCGCACCGGCGCCGGCGTCGTCCGGCTCTCGGCCTTCGCGCAGAGCGTCGGCTACCTCATCTCCATCCCCGGCCCGCTCCTCGTCGGCGTGCTCTACCAGCACAGCGGCGGCTGGGGACTGCCCGTCATGCTGATGGGCGGCCTGATGATCCCGCAGATGATCGTGGGCATCCTCGCGGGGAGGGACCGGACGGTCGAGGACGAATCCTGAGATGCGAGACTGGCCCCATGCCCGTACTCGAACCGAATCCCCCGAACGGTCAGAAGAAGCTGCTGATCGTGCTCGGCGCGATGCTCGCCATCACGGCCGTCATCGGCGTCATCGCCTCCTTCGCCTCACCCTCGTAGCCCCTCCCGGCCGCCCGCCGGCCGACGCCTCCCGCCCGTCGGCCGACGTCCCGGCCGCCCGCCGGCCGCGCCCGGCCGGCTCCGGGGTGGGGGTGACCCCCGCATCCCCTAGGGGGCGGGTCTCAGGGTCAAGTGGGTGGAATACCTGATGGGCCGGAACCCCGGCGCTCCGTAGGTTGGAGACATCGCACAGATCCCGACCACGGAGGCGGCCATGACGGCGCGAACCCCCACCGGACTCCAGCCCGTCCGCAGCCTTCCCGGCACCGTCGACACCCGGCTGCCCTGGTGGATGCTCGCCCTGCCCGTGATCGCCTTCGTCGGCCTGTTCCTGCTCATAGCCGAGCCGGGCCAGGCGCCGGGCACGGCCGGCGACCCCGCGGTCGGCCGCATTCTGGAACAGATCCAGCAAACCCTGTCTCTCTGAGTCGAGCCGGTCCGATTCGTGCGAAGCTGAGCATCATGAGCGTCGACACACCCCGCAGGATCGTGCTGCTTCGCCACGCCAAGGCCGACTGGCCCCAGGTCTCCGACCACGACCGCCCGCTCGCCGACCGAGGCCGCAAGGACGCCCCCGTCGCCGGCCGCAGGCTCGCGGACACGGGCATCGAGTTCGGCCTGGCCCTCTGCTCCACCGCGGCGCGCACCCGCGAGACCTGGAAGCTCGCGGTCCAGGAGATGCCCCACCGCCCCAGGACCGTGTACGAGGAGCGGATCTACGAGGCGTCGCCCGGCCAGCTCATCGCCGTGATCAACGAGACGCCCGAGGATGTGAACGACCTCCTGCTCATCGGTCACAACCCCGGCATGCACGGCCTCGCCGAGGTCCTCGCCGGCAGCTCCGAGGGTGACGCCCTCGCCCGGATGACCAGCAGCGGCTTCCCGACCTCGGCCTTCGCGGTCCTGACCTTCACCGGCTCCTGGAAGGCCGTCGAGCCCGGCGTGGCCAGCCTCGCCGACTACTGGGCCCCGCACGCCTGACCCACGGCGCGCCCGTACGCGCAGGGGCCCGGCCGTCACTCGACGGCCGGGCCCCTTCCCGTGACCCTGAGGGCCACCGGGGTCGTCAGTGCAGCAGCTCTCCCGTGCCGCCGTCCGCCGCCTCGACCTCCTCGCGGGTGATGCCCAGCAGATAGAGCACCGTGTCCAGGAACGGCACGTTCACCGCGGTGTCCGCCGCCCGGCGCACCACCGGCTTGGCGTTGAACGCGACACCGAGCCCCGCCGCGTTCAGCATGTCCAGGTCGTTGGCGCCGTCGCCGATCGCGACCGTCTGCTCCAGCGGCACCCCGGCCTCCTCGGCGAAGCGGCGCAGCAGACGCGCCTTGCCGGCCCGGTCCACGATCATCCCGGTGACCCGGCCGGTGAGCTTGCCGTCCTCGATCTCCAGGGTGTTGGCCTGGGCGAAGTCGAGGCCGAGCTTGTCCTTGAGGTCGTCGGTGACCTGCGTGAAGCCGCCGGAGACCACACCCACCTGGTAGCCGAGCCGCTTGAGCGTGCGGACCAGCGTCCGCGCCCCGGGCGTGAGCCGCACCTCGGCGCGGACCTTGTCCACCACCGACGCGTCCAGGCCCGCGAGCAGCGCCACCCGCGCGTGCAGCGACTGCTCGAAGTCCAGCTCGCCGCGCATGGCCGCCGCCGTCACCTCGGCGACCTTGTCCTCGCAGCCGGCGTGCGCCGCGAACAGCTCGATGACCTCGTCCTGGATGAGCGTCGAGTCGACGTCCATCACGACGAGCCGCTGGGCCCGGCGGTGCAGCCCCGCGGAGACCACGGCCACGTCGACGCCGACCGCGTGCGCCTCGGTGGCGAGCGCGGTGCGCAGCCGCTCCGTCTCACAGCCCGAGACGGCGAACTCGACCGCCGTCACCGGATACTTGGCGAGCCGGAAGATACGGTCGATGTTGCCGCCGACCTCGGCGATCCTGGCCGCTATGGCCGCCGTCTGCTCGGCGGTCAGCGGGTGCCCGAGCACGGTGACGTGCGAGCGGCCCTCGCCGCGCGGCCGGTTGTCACCGGTGCCCGAGATGATCTCGGCCTGCAGCTTCATGGACTCGGCCCAGCTGTGCACGGTCGCCCGCAGCTCGCCCTGCGTGGCGACGGTCGGCTCGGTGACGAGCGCGCACAGCACGAGCCGGCCGCGGGAGACGACCTGCTCGATGTCCACGACGTCGACGGAGTAGGCGGCGAGGGTGTCGAAGAGGCCGGCGGTGATCCCGGGGCGGTCCTTCCCGAAGATCTTGACCAGGAGAGTGGGGACGTCCGCGTCGGGGACGCCGGGAACGTCGGGGACGCCGGGAACGTCGGGAACGTCTGAGGTCTGCGATGCGCTCATGGTGCTTCCACCGTATCGGGCACCGGGTGCCACCGGATCTCCCGTCCCGCCTGACGGACACCCGCCCGGCCGCGCCCTTGCCGTCCGGCCGGGTCCGTGCGCGCGTGCGCAAGCTCTTCACGCGGCCCGACTTTCGGATCGGGGCTACGGCCTGAAATAGTTCCCACCGGATGTTCACCATCCCTGGGCTCCCGATGACGGGGGTGCATCGGGGGACAAGTAGTGGGGCATGGAGTGCCAGAACTCGTACTGGAATTGAATGGAAGGACCTGGACCCTCGATCCGTCCAGGTCGTACACCCTGGGCCGGGACCCTCAGGGTGACCTGGTGATCGACGACGCCAGGGTCTCGTGGCGACACGCCACCATCAGCTGGGGCGGCCGGAGTTGGGTCATCGAGGACCACGGCTCCACCAACGGCACGTTCGTGCAGGGCCAGCGGATCCACCACATGGAGATCGGCCCCGGCACGGCCGTCCACCTCGGCAACGCCACCGACGGCCCGCGGCTCAACCTCGCCGCCACCGGCGCCCAGGCCGCGCCGCAGGCCGTACCCCAGCAGCAGGCGCCGCACGCCGTGCAGCAGCCCGCGCACCAGGGGCTGCACCAGGAGGTCACCCACCAGGGCCCGCCGCAGCAACAGCAGCAGCCGCAGCCCGGCTGGCAGCAGCAGGCCCCGCCGCAGTTCCCGCACCAGCAGGCGGGCCCCGGCGGCCAGGGCGCGGCGCCGGCACAGGGCGACCGCAGCCCCACGACCTTCTACGAGATGACGCTCGGCCGCGTCATGCGCATCGGCCGTGCCCTCGAGAACGAGCTGGTCGTCTCCGACCTCCAGGTCTCGCGCAACCACGCCGAGTTCCACGCGACGCCCGACGGCCGCTTCGAGATCCGCGACCTCGGCTCGCACAACGGCACGTACGTCAACGGTCAGCCGATCCCCAAGGGCGGCACCGCCCTCCTCGGCCCGAACGACATCGTCGGCGTCGGTCACTCGACCTTCCGGATCGTCGGCAACCAGCTCGAGGAGTTCGTCGACACCGGCGACGTCTCGTTCTCGGCCCGTCACCTCACGGTGACCGTCGACGGCGGCAAGCAGATCCTCAAGGACGTCACCTTCGGCGTTCCCGAGAAGTCGCTCATCGGCGTCATCGGCCCCTCCGGCTCCGGCAAGTCGACCCTCCTCAAGGCGCTCACCGGCTACCGGCCCGCCGACCAGGGCGACGTCCTCTACGACAACCGCAGCCTCTACAAGCAGTTCGCCGAGCTGCGCCAGCGCATCGGTCTGGTCCCGCAGGACGACATCCTGCACAAGGAGCTGACCGTCCAGAAGGCGCTCAAGTACGCGGCCAAGCTCCGCTTCCCCGCGGACACCAGCGAGCAGGAGCGCGCCCAGCGCATCGGCGAGGTGCTGCGCGAGCTCAAGCTCGACATCCACAAGGAGAAGAAGGTCACCTCCCTCTCCGGTGGCCAGCGCAAGCGCGTCTCGGTGGCCCTGGAGCTGCTGACCAAGCCGTCGCTGATCTTCCTGGACGAGCCGACCTCCGGCCTCGACCCGGGCATGGACCGCGACGTCATGCAGCTGCTGCGCGGCCTCGCCGACGACGGCCGCACGGTCCTCGTCGTCACCCACTCGGTCGCCGAGCTGGGCCTGTGCGACAAGCTGCTCGTGATGGCGCCCGGCGGCTCGGTGGCGTACTTCGGCCCGCCGGAGGAGGCGCTGAACTTCTTCGGCTACTCCACCTGGGCCGACGTCTTCTCCGCCTTCGAGAACTACCGCGACTACGACTGGGCGGGCCGCTGGAAGGGCTCGCAGCACTACCAGATGTACGCGGCGGAGATCGACGCCGTCGCCGCGCAGCCGGTGCAGATGCCGCAGCAGGCCCAGCAGGCGATGACCAAGCCGCCCAAGCCGCAGGGCTGGGGCTCCCAGCTGTGGACCCTGATCCGCCGCTATGTGTCGGTGATCGCCTCGGACCGGGGCTTCCTGGCCCTGATGGTGATCCTGCCGGCCGTGCTCGGCGGCGTGTCCGTGGTCATCCCCGCCAAGTTCGGCCTGGGCGCGCCGGTGCTGCCGTCCCGCTTCAACGGGGCCGCCGGCACGATCATGCTGATCCTCACGGTCGGCATGTGCTTCTCCGGCGCCGCGAACTCGGTCCGTGAGCTGATCAAGGAACGGGTCATCTACGAACGGGAGCGCGCCACCGGCCTGTCCCGTTCGGCGTACCTGATGTCCAAGGTGATCGTCCTCGGCCTGATCACCGCCTTCCAGGGCGTGATCATCTGCGGCATCGGCTTCACCCCGCGCGACATGCCCACCGAGGGCCTGATCATGCCGCCGGCCGTCGAGCTGTGCCTGGTGATCATCGCGCTCGGCCTCGCCTCGATGATGGTGGGCCTGGTCATCTCCGCGCTGGTGAAGACCGCCGAGAAGACCATGCCGCTGCTCGTCATGTTCGCGATCGTCCAGGTCGTGTTCACCGGCGTCCTGTTCCAGGTGTTCAGCTCGCCGGGCCTGGAGCAGTTCGCCTGGCTCATGCCGTCCCGCTGGGGCATCGCCGGCGCCGCCACCACCCTGGACCTGTCGCACCTGATGGCGCCCTGGGACATGAAGAACCCGACCGACCTGGACCCGCTGTGGGAGCACAGCGCCGGGCAGTGGGGCTTCAACATCACGGTGCTGCTCGTCATGACCGCCGTCCTCGGCGTCCTGGTCGCGCGGTTGCTGCGCCGCCACGAGCCCGAGGTCATGCGCAAGTGACGCGGTCCCAGGCAACGCCCTGAAGGGCGGCACCCCTGCACGGGGTGCCGCCCTTCGGCGTCGCGGAGGAACCCCTGGGGGTCTTCCGGCCGGCTCAGTACGCGCTGTTGACGTTGTCGATCGTGCCGTAGCGGTCGGCCGCGTAGTTGCAGGCGGCGACGATGTTGGCGACCGGGTCGTACTGGTCGAACTTGGTGCCGGGGATGTGGTACGTCTTGAAGGTCGGGTAGATCACCTGGAGCAGGCCCTTGGAGGGGACGCCGTTGATGGCGTTGATGTCCCAGTTGTTGATCGCGAACGGGTTGCCGCTCGACTCGCGCATCACGTTCCGGTAGATGCCGTTGTAGGTACCCGGAATGTTGTGCTTGTCCATGATGTACAGGGACTCGCGGATCCAGCCGTCGAGGTTGTTCGCGAAGACGGGCTTGCGGACCGTGGAACGGTTCGCGGCGGCCTTCTGCGCGGCGCGCTTCCTGGCGTCGGCCTCGGCCTTCTTCTTCGCCTCGGCCTTCTTCTCGGCCTCCGCCTTCTTCTTCGCCTCGGCGGCCTTCGCGGCCTTCGCGGCGGCGGCGGCCTTGGCCTTGGCGTCGGCCTCCTGCTTCGCCTTGAGGGCGAAGGTCGAGCTCTGCTCGTTGAGGCTGGAGGCGAGCGCCTTGGCCTGCGGGCTGTTGGCGTCGTACGACCAGGCGACCTGCTGGGTGTTCGCGAGGGCCTGCGGCTCGGTCTGGGTGGAGCCGTTGCTGCCCGGGACGAGGGTGAAGCCCAGCGCGGCGGCGCTCAGAGCGGCGACACCGGCGATGGCGGCCTTGTGGGTCTTCTTGAGACCACGACTGTGGCCAGGGGTGTTCGCAGACATGCAGGAATACCTCTTCGAATCGCAGGGGGTCGCTCAGGCCGGGGGCGGCGCTGCGCCTCGCATCGGCGGCGACGGACGCAATTCTTAGCGGCAGCAAAATCCTGTGGCAAAGGTGTGACGTACGATCCCGGGTAGTGGATCAGGGGCCCCACGGGAGCGCGCCGGAACCACATCTGGACCGGTTAGGTCCGGATTAATCCGGCATTTACGCGTCCACTAGGGGGATTCGTAAGTGATGTGGGTCCTATGCGCGGGCTCACATCGGCCACGTAACAAGCTCACCGGCGGTTGCGTGAGCAATGCGCACGGTGAGGTGCCCCGGGAACGATCCGCGAGACCGGCCCTAGGTCCCTGGTCCCGGTCCCCGGGACCCGGTGCGCCGCCGTCCGCGGACGGATACGGACCGTCACACCCCGCCGGTACGGTGATTCCATGACCCACCGACCGAGCTCGGGCCTGGCCGCCGTGAGCAGCGCGCTCCTCGCGATGAACCGCCAGATGGAGGTCCGCGACGTCCTCAAGACGATCGTCGCCTCCGCCCGCGAGCTCCTCGACGCCGAGTACGCGGCGCTGGGCGTCCCCGACGACCACGGGGGCTTCGCCCAGTTCGTCGTCGACGGCGTCAGCGACGACGTGTGGCGCGCCATCGGCCCGCTGCCCCGCCAGCACGGCATCCTCGCGGCCATGCTCGACAAGGCCGAGCCCGAGCGGCTCGGCGACGTCCGCAAGGACCCCCGCTTCGAGGGCTGGCCCGCCGCCCACCCCGAGATGTCGGACTTCCTCGGCCTGCCCGTCCGCGACGGCGACGAGACCCTGGCCGCCCTCTTCCTCGCCAACAAGCGCTGCCCCAAGCCCGAGGGCAGCTGCGGCTTCACCGCCGAGGACGAGGAGCTGCTCACCCTCCTCGCCCAGCACGCCGCCATCGCCCTCACCAACGCCCGGCTCTACGAGCGCAGCCGCGAGCTCACCATCGCCGAGGAGCGCTCCCGCCTCGCCCACGAGCTGCACGACGCCGTCAGCCAGAAGCTGTTCTCGCTCCGGCTCACCGCCCAGGCCGCCGCCGCCCTCGTCGACCGCGACCCCGCCCGCGCCAAGGGCGAGCTCCAGCAGGTCGCCGAGCTCGCCGCCGAGGCCGCCGACGAGCTGCGGGCCGCCGTCGTCGAGCTGCGCCCCGCCGCCCTCGACGAGGACGGCCTCGTCCACACCCTGCGCACCCAGATCCAGGTCCTCGACCGCGCCCACTCCGCCCGCGTCACCTTCGACGCCACCGGCATACGGGCGCTGCCGGCCGCCCAGGAGGAGGCCGTGCTCCGCGTCGCCCAGGAGGCCCTGCACAACGCGCTGCGGCACTCCGGCGCCGGCCTGGTCACCGTCGCCCTCGCCCGCAGCGGCCAGGGCGCGCGACTGACCGTCGCCGACGACGGCAAGGGCTTCGACCCCACCACCGTCCGCAGCGCCGGCCGCCACCTCGGCCTGGTCTCCATGCGCGACCGGGCCGCCGGCGTCGGCGGCGCACTGAGCGTGACCTCGGCCCCGGGGCACGGCACCACGATCGAGATGGAGGTCCCCGGTGGCTGAGGAGAAGAGGAGCGGCGCGGAGCGCGGCGACAGAAGGACGGCCGTGGGGGAGGGGAAGGCGATCCGGGTCCTGCTCGTCGACGACCACCAGGTCGTCCGCCGCGGTCTGCGCACCTTCCTGGAGGTCCAGGACGACATAGAAGTGGTGGGGGAGGCGTCCGACGGCGCCGAGGGCGTGGCCCGCGCCGAGGAGCTGCGGCCCGACGTCGTCCTCATGGACGTCAAGATGCCCGGCACCGACGGCATCGAGGCGCTGAAGAGGCTGCGCGAGCTCGGCAACCCGGCCCGCGTCCTCGTCGTCACCAGCTTCACCGAGCAGCGCACGGTCGTCCCCGCGCTGCGCGCCGGCGCGAGCGGATACGTCTACAAGGACATCGACCCCGACGCCCTCGCCGGCGCCATCCGCTCCGTCCACGCCGGACACGTCCTGCTCCAGCCCGAGGTCGCCGAGGCGCTCCTCAGCCAGGACGACCACGGCCAGGGCGGCGGCACGGGCCGCGGCACCACGCTGACCGAGCGGGAGCGGGAGGTGCTCGGCCTGATCGCGGACGGCCGCTCCAACCGGGAGATCGCCCGTGCGCTCGTCCTCTCCGAGAAGACCGTCAAGACGCACGTCTCGAACATCCTGATGAAGCTGGACCTCGCCGACCGCACTCAGGCGGCTCTCTGGGCCGTACGGCACGGCCTGACCACGTGACCCTCCCGGGGCACGGCCGTTCACCTCTTCATACAGTCGGGTGTATGTCCCCCACATGGCGTAACCGGGCGGGAGTGGCGACGTTCTTCATGGCATGCCGCGGCGGACCGGCCGCGGCGATCACCAGGAGGAACCTCTCGTGAACAACCTCAAGAAGGCCGCCGCCCTCACCATGGTCGCCGGTGGCATCCTCGCCGCCGGAGCCGGCGTCGCCTCCGCCCACGGCGGCGCGGACGCCCAGGGCCGGGCCGTCCACTCGCCGGGCGTCGCCTCCGGCAACGTGGTGCAGGTCCCGGTCCACGTCCCCGTGAACGTCTCCGGCAACACGATCAACGTGATCGGCCTGCTCAACCCGGCCTTCGGCAACGACGCCGCCAACTTCTGACGGCCGCCGCCCCCAGAACTCCCGGCCCCCGGACGATCCCCCAGGGGCCGGGCCCGTTCCGCCGGCGCACTCCTCGCACCGCCGACGCCGCGCGCCTCCCGGGCCACCGATCGCCGTGCGCGTCCGGGCCACCGATCGCCCGGCGCCGTGACAACGTGACACCGGTGGCCTCGCGACGGGCGCCCGCCGGCTGCTGCCCGGCTTCCGTGCCCACCGCTGCCCGGCGACCGTACCCGGCCCCCGTACCCGGCCTCTGCCCCGCGCCCGTACCCGACCACCGCCCCGCGCCCCGAGCGGACCCTAGAAGCGGTCCCGCTCCCTCTCCTCCACATACGCGTTGTACGCGGCGACCTGCGCCCGCCGCGCCGTCCGCTCCACCGGCCGCAGCGCCGCCCCCCGCGCCGCCATCTCGGCCGCGCTCACCGCGCCGCCGTGCCCGTGGTCGTACGCCAGGTCGACAAGGAGACCGATGCGCTGGGCCAGCTCCAGGACCCGGACCGCGCGCGGGGGATAACCGGGGGCGAGGATCTCGCGGCCGGCCTCGGCGCGGGCACGGTAGGCGTCACGGGCCGCGTCGGCGGCCGGACCCGAAGCCGCCACGTCGAGCCGGGTGAGCACCGTCGTCGCCTCGCGCAGCGCCTCCGCGAGCTCCCGCTCCGCCTCGCCGAGCGACGGCACGTCCGCCGGCGGCGCCTGGCGCACCGGCAGACAGTGCCAGACGACCTCCACGTGCACATCGCCCTTCGGCCCCGCCTCCGAGACCTCCGGCACCAGACCGTACGGCGCGCCGAAACCGACCGCCGCCTCCTCCGCGTCGAGCGCCCGCGCGTTGAACTCCGGCGGACCGCTCAGCCCCAGCGGATGTCCCGGCGCCGGCAGCGCCACCCGCCACCCGGTCACCCCGAGCCGCCGCAGCCGCCCGAGCGCCAGCGTCAGGCCCACGGGCCCCGCCTCACCCGGCAGCCCCGCCACGCGGTGCACCGCGTCCTCCCCGACAATCGCGAGCGCCGCGTCGTCCGGCGACACCGCACCGGCCAGCAGGGCATTGCCCCAGGCGGCCAGACGTCCTGAGCGTGGTTCCGAAAGCATGCCCCCAAGACTAGGGACTCCCGGCACCCCCCACGGCGCAAACCCGGCCCCGACCGAGCCCCCAGGGCCAGGCACGGCCCGCCGGTGGCGTAGGTTTTCCCTGGACGCCACGCCCACCGGCGCACGGCGACGACCGAACTCGACCACAAGGGGAGACAACGCGCTCATGAGCGATGTACTGGAGCTGGTGGACGTATCCGTGGTCCGCGACGGACGGGCTCTGGTGGACGAGGTCTCCTGGTCGGTCAAGGAGGGCGAGCGCTGGGTCATCCTCGGACCCAACGGCGCCGGCAAGACCACCCTGCTCAACATCGCCTCCAGCTACCTCTTCCCGACCAAGGGCAGCGCCACCGTCCTCGGCGAGCGCCTCGGCGGCGTCGGCACCGACGTCTTCGACCTGCGCCCGCGCATCGGCGTGGCCGGCATCGCCATGGCGGAGAAGCTCCCCAAGCGCCAGACCGTCCTGCAGACCGTCCTCACCGCCGCGTACGGCATGACCGCCACCTGGCACGAGGACTACGACCCGGTCGACGAGGAGCGCGCCAAGGCGTTCCTCGACCGCCTCGGCATGAGCGACTACCTGGACCGCAGGTTCGGCACCCTCTCCGAGGGCGAGCGCAAGCGCACCCTCATCGCCCGCGCGATGATGACCGACCCCGAGCTGCTGCTCCTCGACGAGCCCGCCGCCGGCCTCGACCTCGGCGGCCGCGAGGACCTGGTCCGCCGCCTCGGCCGGCTCGCCCGCGACCCCATCGCCCCCTCGATGATCATGGTGACCCACCACGTCGAGGAGATCGCCCCCGGCTTCACCCACGTCCTGATGATCCGCCAGGGCAAGGTCCTCGCCGCCGGCCCGATGGAGACCGAGCTGACCTCCCGCAACCTCTCCCGCTGCTTCGGCCTCCCGCTCGTCGTCGAGCGCAACGGCGAGCGCTACACCGCCACGGGCCTGCCGCTCAAGTAGCCCCGCGGGCGCCGGGTCCGCACAGCTGCGGCGCCCTGTCACGTACGACCCCACCGCCCTACCATGACCATGTGGACATCGACGCATGGATCTGGTGGCTGATCGGCGCGGTGGGGCTCGGCATCCCCCTCGTCCTCACCGCGATGCCGGAGTTCGGCATGCTCGCCGTCGGCGCGGTGGCCGGAGCGGTGACCGCCGCCCTCGGCTTCGGCGTCGTCTCCCAAGTGGTCGTCTTCGCCGTGGTCTCCGTCGCGCTCATCGCCGTGGTCCGCCCCCTCGCGGCCCGCCACCAAGGCGACCGGCCGCGGCTCGCCACCGGCATCGACGCCCTGAAGGGCCGTCAGGCCGTCGTCCTGGAACGGGTCGACGGCAGCGGAGGCCGCATCAAGCTGGCCGGCGAGGTCTGGTCCGCCCGCACCCTCGACTCGGGCCAGAGCTTCGAACCCGGCGAACAGGTCGACGTCGTCGACATCGACGGCGCGACCGCCGTCGTCATGTGACGGGACGGGGGGACCCAAGTGACCGAACCTCGCCCATGACGCTCCGCGGTCTGCGAAACTCGATCTTCGAGATCATCATCTGGTCATCAATCCGGCAGCGAAGGGCACGGGGAACACGATGTCAGCCATCATCATCGTCCTGATCATTCTGGTGGTGCTCGTCTTCATCGCCCTGATCAAGACGATCCAGGTCATCCCGCAGGCCAGCGCCGCCATCGTCGAGCGCTTCGGCCGCTACACCCGCACCCTCAACGCCGGACTGAACATCGTCGTCCCGTTCATCGACCGGATCCGCAACCGGATCGACCTGCGCGAACAGGTCGTCCCGTTCCCGCCCCAGCCGGTGATCACCCAGGACAACCTGGTCGTCAACATCGACACCGTCATCTACTACCAGGTGACCGACGCCCGCGCCGCCACCTACGAGGTCGCCAGCTACATCCAGGCCATCGAGCAGCTCACCGTCACCACCCTGCGCAACATCATCGGCGGCATGGACCTGGAGCGGACCCTCACCTCCCGCGAGGAGATCAACGCGGCCCTGCGCGGCGTCCTCGACGAGGCCACCGGCAAGTGGGGCATCCGCGTCAACCGCGTCGAGCTCAAGGCCATCGAGCCGCCGACCTCCATCCAGGACTCGATGGAGAAGCAGATGCGCGCCGACCGCGACAAGCGCGCCGCCATCCTCACCGCCGAGGGCATCCGGCAGTCCCAGATCCTCACCGCCGAGGGCGAGAAGCAGTCCGCGATCCTGCGCGCCGAGGGCGAGTCCAAGGCCGCCGCGCTCCGGGCCGAGGGCGAGGCCCAGGCCGTACGGACGGTCTTCGAGGCCATCCACGCCGGCGACCCGGACCAGAAGCTGCTCTCCTACCAGTACCTCCAGATGCTCCCGAAGATCGCCGAGGGCGACGCCAACAAGCTCTGGATCGTGCCCAGCGAGATCGGCGACGCCCTCAAGGGCCTCTCCGGCGCCCTCGGCAACGTCGCCCCCGGCGCCCCCGGCTTCAACACCAAGAGCGCCCCGCCCGCCGACGGCCCCGCGCGCCGCGAAGAGCCCACCGTCGACTGAGGGTTGGGCCGCCGGATCCGCGTTGGGTGACACGTACACGTAACCCGGATCCTGGTGCATGATCAGTGCGAGCCCCTCGACTCCGCCGCAACGGAGCGGGGAGGCGACTCACTGACCCCTTAAGGAGATGGCGTTGTCCATCTGGGAAGCACTGGCAGTCTTCGGCGCCGGCACCGCCGCCGGCGCCATCAACACGATCGTCGGATCGGGCACCCTCATCACGTTCCCGGTCCTGCTCGCCGCCGGCCTGCCGCCGGTCACCGCGAACGTCTCCAACACCCTCGGCCTCGTCTCCGGCTCCGTCAGCGGCGCCATCGGCTACCGCAGCGAACTCAAGGGCCAGCGGGCCCGGATCCTCCGCCTCGGCGGCGTCACCCTCGTCGGCGGACTCGTCGGCGCGATCCTGCTCCTCGCCCTGCCGTCCGACGCCTTCGACGCGATCGTCCCCGTCCTCATCGGCCTCGCCCTGGTCCTCGTCGTCCTCCAGCCCCGCATCGCCGCCGCCGTCCAGCGCCGCCGCGAGGCCGCCGGCACCGAGGCCCACCCGAACGGCGGCCCGGTCCTCCTCGTCGGACTCTTCCTCGCCAGCGTGTACGGCGGCTACTTCGGCGCCGCCCAGGGCGTCCTCTACCTCTCCCTGATGGGCCTGCTGCTCCACGACAGCCTGCAGCGCATCAACGCCGTCAAGAACATCCTCGGCGCCGTCGTCAACGGCATCGCCGCCGTCTTCTTCCTCTTCGTCGCCGACTTCGACTGGACCGCCGTCCTGCTCATCGCCGTCGGCTCCACCATCGGCGGCCAGATCGGCGCCAAGATCGGCAAGCGGCTCTCGCCCACCGTCCTGCGCGGCGTCATCATCGCCGTGGGCATCGTCGCGATCCTCCAACTCACCCTGAGGTAACCCGCACACGACCGCGGGCCCACTCCCCGCGAAGGGAGTGGGCCCGCACGTCTGTGTCCCGGCTTCATGCGCCCGGCTTCATGCGCCCGGCTTCATGCGCCCGGCTTCATGCGCCCGGCTTCATGCGCCCGGCTTCATGCGCCCGGCTCATGTCCCGGCTTCATGCGCCCGGCTTCACGCCGCCTGCGCGGCCAGCCACTCCGGCAGCTCCGAGCGCTCCGCCGCCTTCAGCGCGAGCAGCATCGCGTCCTGCGGCGTCGGCACGAACGGCTGGTGCAGCAGCGGCATCCCCGCCTGCTCCGGCGTCCGGTCCGCCTTGCGGTGGTTGTCCTCCGCGCACGAGGCGACCGTGTTCAGCCAGTGGTCCCCACCGCCCTGCGCCCGCGGCACCACATGGTCCACCGTCGTGGCACGCTTCCCGCAGTACGCGCACCGGTGTTGGTCCCGGACCAGCACACCCCGCCTCGACCACGGAGCCTGTCTTCGGAACGGCACCCGAACGAAACGGCAGAGCCTGATCACCCGTGGCACCGGCATGTCCACGGCCGCAGCCCGCACCCGCAGCCCGGGGTGCTCCTGCTCCACGACGGCCTTGTCCTGCAGGACAAGCACCACCGCACGGTTGAGTGTGACCGTCGAAAGCGGCTCGAAGCTCGCGTTCAGTACCAGCGTGTCCCGCATTGTGCCCACCTCCCGTGTGCCGGCCCAGCCCCCCTCGTGGAGCTCCGGGCTTGGATCAACTCTGGCCGGGCGCGCCGGGTAGGACAACGCAATATCTGCGCAAAGAAAGATGCCCGCTTCTGATCTCTCCAAGACCAGAAGCGGGCAAACAACAAACGAATCTTCTAAGCGGGGTTCTCGTACTCACCCACGAGCTGCGCCCGCCCCAGCGTGTGGAAGCGCAGATTGAAGCCGACCGCGGCCGGCGAGGCGTCGGCATCCGGACCGAGCTTCTCCTGGTCCACCGCGTACACCGTGAACACGTAGCGGTGCGGCCCGTCCCCCTTCGGCGGGGCGGCCCCGCCGAAGTCCTTGGAGCCGTAGTCGTTACGGGCGTGCACGGCACCCGCCGGCAGACCCTCGAACGACCCCGAGGCCGCGCCCGCGGGCAGCTCCGTCACCGACGCCGGGATGTCGAACAGCACCCAGTGCCAGAACCCGCTGCCGGTCGGCGCGTCCGGGTCGAAGCACGTCACCGCGAAGCTCTTCGTCTCCGCCGGGAACCCCTCCCAGCGCAGCTGCGGCGACGTGTTCCCCGCCGCGTACACCTGAGCGTCCTTCAGCACACCGCCCTCGACGACGTCGTCGCTCACCACCGTGAACGACGCCACCTCCGGGTGGAAGTCATGGGGAAGCGGTGCCCTCTTGCCCTCGGCCACGTCTGAACCTCCGTATCGCTGAACGGCCTTACGAGGCCGAGCCTAGAACCAGTTGCGGCGACCGCCGACCTCGGCGAGCCACTGGTTCAGGTACGCCGCCCAGTCGGTCGTGTGGAAGTCGTGCAGCCCCACCTGGAAGGCGCGGTACGAGTCGCTGCCCTCGGTGAACAGACCCGGCTTCTTGTCCATCTCCAGGACGACGTCCATCGCCCGGTCGTCCGCGACGAAGCTGACCTCGACCTGGTTCAGGCCCCGGTACTGCGACGGCGCGAAGAACTCGATCTCCTGGTAGAACGGCAGCCGCTGCCGCGTCCCGCGGATGTGCCCGCGCTCCATGTCCGCGTTCTTGAAGCGGAAGCCCAGCTGGATGAAGGCGTCCAGGATCGCCTGCTGCGCCGGCAGCGGGTGCACGTTGATCGGGTCCAGGTCACCGGAGTCCACGGCACGGGCGATCTCCAGCTCCGTCTTCACCCCGATGTGCATCCCGCGCAGCTGCTGCCCGGCGATCGCGGTGACCGGCGTCTCCCACGGGATCTCCAGACCGAACGGCACCACGTGCACCGCGCCGGCCTGCACCTCGAACGCCCCGCCGAGCCGCACCTTCACGAACTCGATGTCCTGCTTGTACTCCGAGTCGCCGCTCTCGACCTCGACACGGGCCTGCAGACCGACGGACAGCCCCTCGATCTGCTGGGCCACCGAACCGCCCTGGATCCGCACCTCACCCTGGACGACGCCACCCGGGACGACGTTCTCCTCGGTGAGCACGGTCTCCACCGAAGCGCCACCGGCTCCCAGGCTCGCGAGCAGCTTCTTGAACCCCATGGAACGACTCCTTCTCTCTGTGCTCTCTGTACCGCGTCGGAATTGCGCCAGACCTGCGCTGTCCTGACCCCTACATACGCCCGACGACCGTAGCCGGTTCCCCGCCCCTCCCCACTACGCTCGGACGCCATGAGCGAGAGCCCCGACCGTATGCCGCTCCCGCGGAGCTTCTTCGACCGTCCGGTCCTGGAGGTCGCCCCCGATCTCCTCGGCCGCACGCTGGTACGGAACTCCCCGGACGGCCGTATCGAGCTCCGCCTCACCGAGGTGGAGGCGTACGCCGGCGCGATCGACCCCGGCTCGCACGCCTTCCGCGGCCGGACGGCCCGCAACGCCGTCATGTTCGGCCCGCCGGGACACGCCTACGTTTATTTCACCTACGGCATGTGGCACTGCCTGAATCTGGTGTGCGGCCCCGAGGGGGAGGCCAGCGGAGTGCTGCTCCGCGCGGGCGAAATCCTGAAGGGCGCGGAGCAGGCCCGAAAGCGCCGGCTCTCCGCGCGTTACGACTCCGAGCTCGCGAAAGGCCCGGCGCGCCTCGCCACCGCGCTCGACGTCGCCCGCACCCTGAACGGCACCGACGCCTGCGCAGGTGAGGACGCCCCTCTCGGCATCCTCCACGGAACCCCGCCCGCCCCCGACCTCATCCGCAGCGGCCCCCGCACGGGCGTCGGCGGCGACGGCGCCCCGCATCCCTGGCGCTTCTGGATCGACGGCGACCACACCGTGAGCCCCTATCGCGCCCACACACCAAGGAAGCGCTCGGCTTGACTCGGCCGCCGGCGGGCGCGTAACGTGGCCCGAGCCGCTTGAGACGGGCAGTGCTTACTCAAGCCTCCCGGAGCGGCCACTCACTCACTGACAACGGATCCCAACGGGGCCTATTTCGGCATGCCGAAATCTGTTCCTCATGGCTCGATTATGAGTCGCCAGGGAAATCCGCTAAAGTAGTGGACACGCCGGAAGGCCCCGAAAGAAACGACGAAAGTCGAGAAAGCGGGACCGGAAAGCACCGAGGAAATCGGATCGGAAAGATCTGATAGAGTCGGAAACGAAGGAAGCGCCCGGAGGAAAGCCCGCGAGGGTCGGTAC